>NZ_BMEO01000005.1:0-89962 GCF_014636635.1 Marinicella pacifica
GATACTTCCTTAGGGGTTAACGCCGCGCTCTGCGGAAATTTAGGAGCGCTAGCGAGTAAATTTTCCGTAGCAGCGCCTTGTTATGCATTTTCCTCCGCTGCCTCTAACGCAAGCGGTAGATAGTGAGCCAACCTTTTTTCTTCAACGTCCACCACAGTAAAAAGCTTCAAATGCCTGCGACCTTTACCGCGACCTTCTAGGAAGCCATAAGTATCAGCAATTTTAGCCCCCATACTTAACTCAACGGACACATGTTCTTTATAGGCAAACACACCGCAGAACTGTACGCCGGAGGAAAAAAGAATGCCGCCATATTTCACTTCCTCAACCATGTCGGGAAAGCTGGCTTTGACGAGAGTACGTACAGCTTCGACTATCGAATATTGCTCTCCACCCAGAAGGCGAATATCACTCAGTAATGCTTGAAGACTCTTAGTTGCCAAGATATTACTCCAAATTAGACAGAAACGGGCGAGCAGATTTCAACCAATATGCCATCTGGACAACGGACATAAGAAACTGTTTGACCCCAAGGCTTGGATTCTGGTGCTTTAACTTCTGTAGCGCCTTTAGACAGTGCTTTGGTGTGAGAGCCTGCGACATCTGTTGTGACCATAGCAACTTCAAACCCAAGGGGCTTGGTAGATTCGCTCGCACCGACGATACCGTCTGGGAAGTTCATACTCCCAAGCTCATAGGACGCGAACGCTAATGTCGTCTCCCCCGTTTCAAGCTCACCATAATCACCTGACTCATGCAAAAAGCGACGACTAAAACCAAATGCCGCTTCGAAAAAGGCAAGTGATTCTTCCACCTTTGGGACATAGATTATTGTGTAACCGAGTTTCATGTTAACTCCTGTACTCTTTTTGCATAACGCCCGCATTTGTGGCTGGTTTGGAGCGCAGCGGAAAACCAGTCCGACAACATGCGCTTGTTATGCCAATTATTGTTGAACAATTTTGAGAACCTTGAATGTATCCATTGTAAGTTTCTTTCTCAGCACCAAATCCGAACTTTGATTTATCTCAATGTGGTTTGCAAAAAACCATGTTTGTTCGTTAACAACAAGATACCCCACATACCAACCGTCTTTGCCAGACCAACCTGTTTTTGACCAGACCTTTATTTGACTGTTACTCTCTGACAACATAATACTCTTCAGCGTTTTAATATGTTGCTTCTCAATTGGTAGACTCTCTACATATAATTTACGCAAAAAACTAATTTGATCTTTTACAGAGACCCTAAGATCACCATCGAGCCAAAACCGTGTAATCTCACTACCTGTTAGTTGGTTTCCGTAGTTAAAATCTCTAAGGTATTCTTGATATTTTATATTACCCACCTTTTTTGCATAACGTTGATAACACCATACACATGAGTACTGAAAGGCTGTTTTAAGAGTTTGATCTTTGTTCCATGGAGCGTATTCACGTTCTACTCCATCCCAAGCGATGACTTCAGAAGAGTCTTTAATCAAACCCTCCTCTAATATGATTAGAGTATTTGGAATTTTAAATGTTGAAGCTGGGACAAAGCTTTCTTCATCGTCAACGTTATATTGAAACTTTATCTTGCCATCGGCAGATTCAATTAGAATTGACCCATTAATATTGTTAGATCTGTAAAGGCTTTCTATCTCTTTTTCCGCAGCATGTATATTGATTGAGAAAGCCCATATAACAAGTAGTCCCAAATACTTCATATATATCTCGATTTTATTGTGTAGGGGCATAACAATTTATTAAATGTGCATTTTAACCTTTACCGCATTATTAATTGGCTGTTTTTCGCTTAAATTTAGTGTTTTTATACTTAAAATGGCTTATTTATGCCTATAAATTGCAGTTTTATTCGAATATTTCGAGTTTAAGTTGCATTAATGCGCTATTATTCGATTATATAGAGATTAAAATGCATATATGAAACTGCTTGACCAGGTCAACGTAAAAATTAAATTCCTTAGATACAGTGATGAAACCGCCAAAGTTTATCGTTATTGGATAAAACAATATATTTTATTTAATCAAAAAAGACACCCGGCTGAGATGGGTAAAATTGAGATTGAACAATTCTTAACGTATTTAGCGACCCATCGGAAGGTATCTGCGACCACGCAGAATCAAGCGTTTAACGCGATATTATTTTTGTATCACAAGGTCCTTGATATTTCGCTGGAAAACGAAAACATCAATGCCCTGCGTGCCAAACAAAGGATTCACCTGCCAACTGTTTTAAGCCCCAGGGAAGTGAAACATTTACTCGATCAATTTAACGACAACATTTACAAACTCATCACCCAAACCATTTATGGTTGTGGCTTGCGAATTTCTGAAGTGATGAATTTAAGAATAAAGGACTTAGACTTTGATTACAATCGCATCATTATTTGGGACAGTAAATCCATGAGTGACCGGTCTTTGCCCATGCCGCAGCAATTAATAAAGCCTTATCAGGATTTAATTAATAAAAACAAACAAATCCATGAGGCTGATCTATCACAAGGCTATGGTTCAGTTGAATTGCCCAATGCCCTGAAAAGAAAATATCCCAATGCGGACAGGGAATTTAAATGGCAATATTTATTCCAGATGAATAAAGTATCCAAAGACCCAAAATCGGGTGTCATCAGACGACATCATGTTTTAAAAAGTACCTACAGCAGAAACCTCAATAAGGCCGTTAAAAAATCTGGCATCCATAAAAAAATCACAGCGCATACATTGCGTCACTCATACGCCACACACTTGTTACAAGCCGGTATAGACATCCGAACGATTCAAGAATTAATGGGCCATAAAAGTTTAGAAACAACCATGATTTATACCCATGTGGTGAAGGAGCTCAGTGAAAAGAATCGATTTAGTCCATTGGATTATCTTTAGCACATACCGGTGTTTATTGTCGTGTGAAAAATTGCGACTTAGGGTAAGCGTGTTATTAACGTGTTGAATGGTTTATCGGTGAAACTTTAAGTCATGCCTAAACTGACATATCATACGCCTTGGTCAGCCAGGTGGTCACTTCGTCGTTGATATCTTCCAGATCTTTAAGTTGAATTCTATGTGTACACATCGTTCCAAAAGGCCCCGATGTTTCTAAGACGCCTTGCGGCTCGATGCCTTTGAGTTTTAAACCCAGGTCCATGCGTGATTTTGTCGCAGGCTTTATTAACGCAAACTGATGCTTTCTGATGATACTGACGCTGGTCTTTTTCGGTGCGATGGTGACATCCTTGCCGAGTGTCTCCACGAAACTTATTAAGCGGTCGTAAAGGGGTTTTAGCGATTCCTTTCCGGCGTACTGGGCGCTCACCAAATCAACCGGCTCTTCAGGATTTTCTTTTGAGAGCGTCACAATGGTGTTGGCATAGCCATGGGTAACGCCATGGGTGTCTTTTAGAAACTTGACCGCCTCAGAATGCTTATCAAAATTTTTTACTTTGAGAACCTTAATCCACTCATCAAGACTTTTCCCTGTTTTATCAGGCATATTGTCTATCATGGTTTTAAGCGCTTTATCCATTGTTATCACCTCTAAGTAACGAACCCTGCTTTAAAACAGCATGACCCGAGTTAAATTTATAATTTTATCACATGACAAAACTACAGGTTATACATTCCCACGCGGCGCATGGTAACGAGTTTTCTGACATCTATTTATACGGATTCTCATAGCCCTCAGGCTGGTTCTTAAATCGGCGGTGCACCCATAAATACTGTTCGGGGTGTTGATTGATGTGATGTTCGAAGAGTTGGTTGATTTTAGTGGCGGCGGTGGTTTCATCCAGGCTTCCCAGTTCACTCATTTCGGGGAGGATATCGATATGCCATTGGCAAGGGCCGGTTCTGAAGCAGAACCAGGGGACGACTTTGACGCCTTTTTGGGCGAGGTTTTGGGTGCCGGTGGTGGTGGCGGCGGGGCGGTCGAAAAAGTCGGCGAATTTGACTTTGTAGGAGAAATTCTGATCCGGGGCGTAATAGACCGGATGGCCTTGTTTAATGGATTGCAGTAATGAGCGAACGTTTTTCTTATCGATGACTTTTTCGACGAAGCCCAGGCGGGCCTGTTCTAAATGAGCTTCTAAGTCTTTATTATTATGTTGGCGGGCCAGCATATGGCCGACGGGTAGGTTTAAGTCCTTGAGCTTTTTATTGAGACCGCGGATGCCCCATTCGATCGAGGTGGTGTGGCAACTGAGCAATAAACAGCCATTGCCCTGTTTAAGTACGCACTCTAAATGTTCAAAGCCGGAAAAAGTGAACCGTGCCATGGTTTGATCAGATAAATTGTTTGGTTCATACCATAAGGCCGCCAGCATTTCGGTGACGCCCTGACCGGTGGCCATCAGGTTGGCTTTGAGTAATGATTTGTGGTCTTGATGATCGGGGAAACATATCTTTAAATTAATGGCGGCGATGCGTTTACGGCGATTGGGTAGCCAGTAGAATAATCGACCAAGTGTTCGACCACATGCCATCTGCCAGCTTAAGGGCAAACGGCAAAACAATTTGGCCAGTGCCACATTAAAATCAGTCTTTGCGCTGTTGAAGCTCATAGAGTTTGGCGTATTTCAGGTAAGCGTAATAACTGTTTAAGGTGGCATTCACCACACCAGCGACGCCGTTAAAGATTTGCCGCTTGATGAAATATTGGCGGAAGAAGTAAAAAATCGGGTAAAAGAATAAGCGCATGGGCGTACAACGTTTACCGCGTTCGAACTTTTGTTGCGCCGACAATTCTGAGTAGCGGTTAATTTTTTCCAATTTAACCTGAATCGAAGTTTCGCCGTAGTGTTTAAACGGCGCATATAAACGTTTCACCACACCATCGACCTGTATTGATTCATGCACCAGATCCGGGCTCATATGGCTTTTGGATTTCCGGAATAAACGGATAAATTCATTGCGCTTAACCCAGGGATGGGCCCAGTGCCAGAATACCCATTCAATGCGCGGCATATTATAGGCATCGGCTTTGGGTTGTTTGGTTTGCCATTGTTGGATTTTCTTGATGGCTTTGGGGGTGAGGCATTCATCGGCATCCAGTAACAACACCCAGTCATGGTTTGCCATATCAATCACGTCCTGTTTTTGTTGGGCATAACCTTTAAAGGTTTGTTGTTTTACCATGACTTGTGGATATTCAGCGATGATCGCTAAAGTGCCGTCATCACTGTAGGAATCCAGCACAATCACTTCATCGGCCCAAACCACACTGTCCAAACAGGTTTGAATGGTTTTTTCGGCGTTAAAAGTGGTAATCACCACACTAATCTCAGTCTTCACCGCTGACCCCCATAAAACTGACAATCACCAGCCACCACAAACAAATGGACCAGAAGGAAGAAAACAGGGAATACAATGACACCACCGGCAGGAAAGCGGCCAGTAAAGCCGTGGCATAGGGCCACACGGTGGGGTGTTTAAATTTATTCTTCACCACACTAATATAAATGAAAATCAGGGCCAGGCCAAACACAAAACCCAAGGTTCCGGTTTCCGCCATCAATTCCAGTACCCAATGATGGGCCTGCAAACTGACACCATCCTGCGCCACCCAGGGATCGTCTTGTGCGGCAAAATCAGGATAGGCCTTGCGAAAAGCCCGGGCACCAACACCGTTAATCGGGTGTTTTTTATACATTTGCCAGGCGCTGTGCCAAATCGGTAAGCGATCTGCCAACGCATAATCCAGGGCACTTTCCTGGCCGCTGAGGACCTCTGCACTGCGATCCAGACGCTGCTGAAAATCGGGCACCAACATGGCCATCAGAAAACTTATAACCAGTACCAATACACCGGCTTTAATTAATGTCAGCCAACGGGATTTCGGTAAAAATTGCCAGGCAAATAAAAAGCCGATAAACAGCATCATCAGCCAGGCTGAACGTGTTCCTGACAATAAGATGGCCACCATAATCGCCACCAGCGCCAGCCAGCGAATCCAGCGTCGCTGGCTGCGTGTCCAAATTAGCACCACCGGCAACATCAGGGCCAGTACCGGTCCGAGTTTGACATTGTCACCAAATATACCCGTCAAACGCCCCGGGTAAGATTCTCGGGCAAACAAATCATAGCCCAAAATGGCCTGAACAATCGCGTCCAGACCCCAGAATAAAGCCACAATGGCCATGATTTTTATAATTAGGAAACTTAACTCTTTGGCCGAATATGCGGTTGTTTCCTGTCTGTTTTGTTTTAAGGTGCTGAACCACAACACAGCAACACCCATAAAGTAAAACCGCCAGGAAGCAAAGCTTACTGTAAAGCTTTTCTGCGGCCAGTATGAATCCAGCGCACTGACCAATGTCAGCAGAAAATATAAACCTGATAGCACGGTTAGCCCGATAAACCACGGTTGTTTACTGAGTAGGACCCGATGCCGGAATGTGATACCCATGCCTATGATGGCTAAAACCAAAACAGGGATTTCTGAAAGCCGACCAAAAGGTAACAGCCCCCACACAGCCACCAGCAACACCACCATCATCCATTGTTGTCGGCGAACCGGATTCATTGCGGTTGCTCCATTAATTGTTGATACACGTCCATGGTTTGTTTAAATTGTCGTTGGTTACTGAATTGGGTTTGTTGTACCACGTCCGGCGGATTTTGCAAGCTTTGATTGATCCGCGTGATTAACGCCTGGCTGTCTTCCACCGGTACCCGACCTGTGGGTAACAGGGCAGACAAAATCTCGCCGACACCACCATGGTTATAGCCCACAACAGGTGTGCCGACAGTGAGCGATTCAAGCACCGTGCGGCCAAAGCTTTCAGGTTTGCGGTTAACAGACAAGGTGATGTCTGCGTAGGCATACAAATCTGCCATGCTGTCCTGGCGTCCAATCCAGATAACTTTATCGGCTAAACCCAATTGTGTGAGTTGGGCATGAATTCGTTGACTGTAATCCGATTGATCCGGCTTGGCAGTGACCAATAGGTATTGCTTAGCTTGACTTTGTTTTAACCATGGAATGATGTTTTCAAAGCCTTTGACGGCTGTTAATCGGCCGGGAAGTAATAGTTTTTGACTGTCTATAAGCATCGGAAAATGCTGCTCTAAATCTGCCACCCATTTTTCATCAGCACGATGGCCATACCCAAACCGGTCTAAATCCACACCCCGGTAAATCACCTGTGGCGGTGAGGATAAGTAATCAGAAAAATGCTGCTGTAAATAATTCGCTGCCGTCTTCGAAACAGCTATAACCGCATCACCGCGCGCCATAATCGATGAATAGCGCGAGACCGAATGTAAACCGTGCAAGGTGGTGACAAAATAAGGCGGTCGGGGTTCTTTACGCAGCGCAAAGTACACCAGCCAGGCGGGTAATCGCGAACGGGCATGAACAATATCGACCCGGTACTCTTTAAATATCTTTCTTAATGTCGGCACATGCCGAAAGGTCAGTGGTGATTTTTTGCCCACGGGTAATTGAATGTGTTCAACGCCGGCCGCTTCCAGTGCTTTGACCTGATATCCACCGCCCGATACCACAATGGCTCGATGACCTTGTGATTTTAAATAATAGGCAAATTCCACCGTACCGCGTTCCACACCACCCATATCGAGTGCCGGTAAGATTTGTAATACAGTGAGAGGCGTCGACCGTTGCATGGCCTCGCCTATTTAAGGTATGGCAAGTACGCCGTTAAACCGGGCACCTTACTCGTCTTTCAGAATATATTTGGCCCCGCAATACTCACACATTTCTTCACCGGTTTTGGCAATCGGTAAATAGACTTTGGGGTGGGAATTCCACAGAGTCATATGATCGCCGGGGCAACTTAAGGGCAAATCCTTTTGGGTGACATAATAGACTTTCTGGGCATTGGCCAATTCTTTACTCATATCAATTTCCTCATTGAACAGGGTCATGTATCGCCTGGCGTGGATTAATGAATCACATGAAACGCCCGGATATTTCTGGGGTTGTGTACCTTTTAATCAAAGGTCACTATAATAATGGGCTTATTATAAACGCTGTCTGTCATTGAATAAAGCGAATATGGCACGGGTCTTAAGTGAAGGCACCCGCGGCCATGAAATACAAAGCATCACACTGGCCAAAGCACTGGCACATCAATACCAACTCGAACACATCACCGTGCCTGCGCCCTGGCGTTGGGCCTTACCGTATCGCATGATGGGTCTTGGACAGCGCATTCGGTCACAATTCAGTGAATCAGGGGTATCATCCCGGCTTATTATCAGCACCGGTCGACAGATGGCCGGGGTGGGCCGTTGGCTGAAAAAAAACAGTCCGTCTGAAGCCAAACATGTGCATATCCTGAACCCGGGCTATTATTTCCAGGACATCGATGTGGTACTGGTTCCGCAACATGACCGTCACCGGTACCCCAATGCCATTACATTTCGGGGCAATTTACACCCTTTTAATAATCAGTGGTTTAAACAACATGCTCGGATCCAAAACAAAGCCACCATCGCCCTGTTTATCGGCAATCCGGGAAACACTTATTTTAAGCAGCAATTTAAAGCTGATTTACAACGAATACGTGAGGTTTTTAAATCATTCAAGCTATTTTTATGCGGCTCGCCCAGACTCAACCATGAAACACAAGGCTTTATACGCGGCTTAATGAAACCCGCTGAATCGCTATGGCTTGATGTGTGCGATGGTGACAACCCCTATCAGACGTTATTGGCCAATGCCGATAAAATATTCGTTACAGCCGACAGTATTAATATGATGAATGAAGCCGGTGCCTCGTCCGCAGCCGTCACTTTACTGGCTAGGGATTATATTCCTTCTAAAAAACACCAGCGCTTTATGCAGTCGATTGAATATCGCTTATCTGATTTTGAGGGTTTGGATAAAGCCCAACCCCTGCCCGATCCGGTGAAAGAATTACTGGAAAACACGGATTTATTAAAACGACTCGAACTCGCCTGAAGCATCCAATGGCGGATAATCACGGTCTTGTTCCTGACACAATTCAGCCACCCTCGGCCAGCACCATTCAAACAATGTTTTACGATAGGTTTCTTCATCAAGGCGAATGTTGTCATAAAGCCCGGCAGCCAGACGCTGCCGTTGGGCTTCGTACAGCATAATGGCACAGGCCACTGAGACATTTAAGGACTCCACCATGCCCTGCATCGGAATAATCACATGCTGATCGACCTGTTGTGCGGTTTTTGGGTTTAACCCTTCCAGTTCCGCACCCATCACCAGCGCGGTGGGTCGGGTGAAATCAATGGCTCGAAAATCAACGGCTTCATCGGATAAATGCGCCGCCAGTAACTGATAGCCCTGGTTTTTTAATACCGGGCCAATTTCGGAAAAATGATTGTGACGGTGGGCATAAACATATTTTTCCGAGCCTTTACCGGTATTGGTCAGTTCCCTGTAGCGCTCCGTTACCGGAATATAATGCGCCTCAAACACCCCCACCGCATCGCAGGTGCGAATAATGGCATTAAAATTATGCGGTTTATGCACCCCATCCATCACCACCGTCAGATCCGGCTGACGTTGATCGAGGACTTTTTTTAAGGTGGCAAAGCGTTGTGGTGTCATGATGGTATTTTACACAATAAAAAAAGCAGCTGATGAACAGCTGCTTTTTTAGTTTTGTAATTCTACATTTTAATCAGGTGGGTTTTGAGAACATGTTACTACGATATCATCAATATGAACATTACTTATCGTTCCTGTAATGGTATCAGGGTCAACCTGGTTGCTTTTAACTGAACTAATATCACAATTATAGTCTGATGATTCATTAGTTACGATGATTTTGTAATTAAACTGACTAACCGCATCGTAACTAAAACTAAATGTCACTGGATTATTGTTCTGACTATTGTTGTAATAGTTTTCAATAGGCGCATCACCATTGCCCGCATCTAATAAATCCAGAATTACGTATTTGTTTGCCTGCAAACCATTAATCACACCACTGAAATTAAACACAGGTGGCGCCGATATTATGGTCAATGGCTGCCAATCAGAAACATCACAACCGTGTTGTGGGTTGAAATTGGGATCGTTGCTGTCGCAACCATCAACACCATTTACACCACCATTGTCATGTACCCGAATTCTAACCTCGGCTGTGCCATACGCTCCATTGTTTGTGTGAACTGTAACTTCACCGGTAACTGCATCAATCTTAACTGCAGAGCCACTTCCGAAGGTATCCAGTAAATTGTCGCTGTTATTGACAATTTCTACCTCATATTTTTTTACTGCCTGATGAGCTTCGTTGGGACCCGGATTAAAACTATCAATAATAAACTCATCATCCCAGACGCCTGCAATTTGATTGCCACCACCGTTGCCGACAGGTGACGTACAGGTCATTTCATTGTTTTGCTCATTAATGGTTAATTCTGCACAATTCATAGCAAAACTGGGTGCATCGTTGACCGGCGTAATTTCCACATCAAATGTCAGGGGTGTGGTCAAACCACCGGCATCTTTAACATTTACCGTCACTTGTTCGGGATTATCTGTATAGGCATCAGCCACTGGAGATACTTCCAGGGTCATGGTGCCATCAAAACCATCGGCCACAAACGGACCTTTCACGACATTAACTTTGCCACCCTGTTGTTCGTCTACGGTAACAGTTAAGTTAGCCGCCGGTGTTTGCAAATCAGAATAGCGAATTTCGAAGGTTTGTGACGTGGCTTCATCTTCATAAAAAGAAGTTAAGGCCGGTGGTGCCACTTCCCAGGTTACTGTCGGAGGATCATTGTTTTCCACCAACACCGTTTTTGAAACGGTGATGGGATTGGTGGTAAAGTGAGGGCCTGATAATGTTCGGGGTAAAAAATCACCGTTATGACCATCGGTCAAAAACACACCGGCCATAAAATCCAACTCTTCACCGGTGGCTGAGTTTGGATCAACTGTTTGGGTCACATCCAAGGTAAAGGTTCCGCCTGAAAACAACTGAATGCCTTTGATAACACCTGAATCGTCATAAAGAGGGACTGAGCACACCACCAACGAATCACTATCATTACATTCTCTTTGGTTAGCCGCTGCCATATAAGCATTGTGCAGACCACTGTTGTGGTCCCAGTATTCAATTAAGTCAAAATAAACCGATTGTGCGGTGGGGTTACTAAATTCAATTTGGTAGTTAATCTGCTGGCCCGGTGAAACAACACTGGGTAAACCGATGTAGTTGACTGTGGCAGTCGTTTGGGTGGCGGGTTCAAAAGCGGATTTAAAAATCAAGTCAAAATCACCGGATACCGAGCTCACACACAGGGCTTTAGCAGGATTGTCGGTGGCTAAAAACAACTGACCATTGTTAACCTCATACTCGGCATCTGAGGCAAAATACAAGCCTTCATTTGAAGCAAAGCCTTTCATTTCATCATTGGGGTCAAAGATTTTAAGTTTGGTCAAACTGCCCGTGTTATAACCAGGTGCCTGATTACACAATATAGGACGGTCTAAGCTGACTTCGATGGTGTTATTATTTAAATCATAGTTGGTGCTTCCAACCATACCCAGTGGTGAAGAGCTATCTAAAATCAATTTGACACCGGCGTGGGCTGTCGCCAGACCCAAGAAGACCAGTGACAGTATACCGAGGGTTAAGACTGTGTTTTTTTGCATGGTACTACCTATGGTTGTTTGCGTTTTTTTGACTATCCGGCTTATTTTACAATTTTTTAGGGCTCTGGTGTTAAAAGTTTGTTATACACCTTAAAAACACCTTAAAAAACCGTAAAAAAACAGAGTTTTTTGCGATTTTCTCATTTCATTACTTATAATAAGCCTTAAATTGACTTTTTTAAACCTATTTATGAACTTAACCATTAAAAACACTTGCTTCACCCTGACGCTGTTATTGTCATTCTCGATCATGGCCCAAGACATCGACTTTAGCCAGATGTCGGAATCTGAACAACAAGTCACCGGCATTCACAAATTGTCCGCATCTGAGCAAGAGGCCTTGCTGCGCTGGATTACCCAGAAGCAACAAGCCTTAATGATGGCCGAACGCAAAAAAAACCTCGGTTTAAAAGACACACTGCGCAACATGGACGAAAGTACTGTTAAAGCCCGGCTGGACAATCATTACAGCAACGCCATCGGCGATCAGTTTTATCAACTCAGTAATGGCCAAATCTGGAAACAAACGTCCTCAGGCCGAATCACAATTGATAAAAACGGCCCTCAAATCATCACCATCGAACCGGGCTTTATGGGTTCATGGACCCTCACAGGGGATGGTAACCGCAGTGTTAAAGTGAAACGTATCAAGTAAGAGGTCATGAGCCATGATTAAAAAATTCTTTCAAATTTATCTACTTATCCATGTCATGTGGCTCAATTTTTCTCATGCTCAGGTACCCGGCGGTTTGTATTTAACCGAAGTCGCCAATATTCCCAACAACATGGGCATTCGTTCTGCTTACGATGGCAGCGGTCGGCTGTTTACCGCCACGCAGGATGGCACCATACGAATTATTGATGCCAATGGTCAGTTGCTCAGTACGCCGTTTTTGGATATCAGTGCATTGGTCAGATCAGGCGGTGAACAAGGGCTATTAGGCCTCGCTTTTCACCCCAACTACAATCAAAATGGCTATTTCTTTGTCAATTACACCAAAGAGTCGCCTAATCAGGGTGACACCCTTATTGTTCGCTATCAGGTCTCTGCCAACCCGGATATTGCCGACCCTAATTCGGCCACGATTCTGATGCGCATTGAACAGGATTTCGGCAACCACAACGGCGGCAATATTCTGTTCGGACCCGACGGTTATCTCTACATCGGCATGGGCGATGGCGGTAGCGGCAATGATCCCAACAACCGCAGTCAGGACATGACCCAGCTTTTGGGTAAAATGCTCCGCATTGATGTGGATGGCAGTTTACAACAAGGCGATGAAGCCTGTGGTTTGGAACCTGGCCCGTATGGCATCCCCAATGACAATCCTTTTGTGGCAACTAACAATACCTGCGATGAAATATGGGCATCGGGTTTACGCAACCCCTGGCGTTGGAGTTTTGACCGTGTCACCGGCGATATATACATTGCGGATGTGGGTCAAAGCAACTGGGAAGAAGTGAATTTTCAACCGGCCAATTCTTCAGGTGGTGAGAACTATGGCTGGCGTTGTCGTGAAGGTTTTCATGAAAACACTCATCCCAATGCGACTTGCAACCCGCCGCTGCCAACATTCACCGATCCGATCATCGAGCAGGCCCATACGGATGGCAATTGCTCCATAACAGGTGGTTATAACTACCGCGGTCCGGTGACCGGTTTACAAGACCACTACATTTTTACCGACTATTGCAAAAGCCAGTTGACGCTGGTGACATACAGTCAAAATCAGTGGACAACCACAGAATGGAACCCCGCCATCAATCCAACCGGCGTCACCAGTTTTGGCGAGGACCATTTAGGCCATGTTTACATTACTTCACAAAGTGGCCCGATATATCGCATTGATGGGCCGATCGCCGATTTGATCTTTCAAAACGGATTTGAAGCGATTCCCTAAACGTTAAATCGAAAATGCAAGACATCGCCTTCTTTAACAATATAGTCTTTGCCTTCTAAACGCAGTTTCCCGGCTTCCTTGCAGCCGGATTCGCCACCGTATTGAATAAAATCATCAAAGGCCATGGTTTCGGCCCGAATAAAGCCTTTCTCAAAATCTGTATGAATCACGCCTGCTGCCTGTGGCGCGGTCATACCGGCCACAAAGGTCCAGGCCCGAACCTCTTTAACGCCGGCAGTAAAATAGGTATTTAAACCCAGCAATTCATAACCCGCGCGTATCACCCGATTTAAACCGGCCTCTTTGAGTCCCATTTCCGCCAAAAATTCCGCTTTATCTTCGTCATCCAATAACGCGATTTCAGCTTCAATCGCGGCACACACCGGTACCACAAGGGCGCCTTCCTCTTTGGCAAATTGGTTTAATGCATCCAATAACGGATTATCCTCAAAGCCCTGTTCATCCACATTGGCGATGTACATCATGGGTTTGGCGGTGATAAAACTGAATTCTTTCACCAACTGCCATTCTTCTTTACTCAAATCCAATGTGCGCAAAGCCAAACCTTCAGATAAATGCGCCGCTATTTTTTCCAGCACAGCGACACGTTTAAGGGCTTCTTTGTCTCCGGAGCGGGTTTTCTTTTGGGCCCGTTGCAGTGACCGTTCTGCGGACTCCAAGTCCGCCAGTGCCAGTTCAGTATTAATGGTTTCAATATCGGAAAGCGGATTGATTGTACCCGCCACATGCACCACATCCTCATCCACAAAACAGCGCGCCACATGGGCAATGGCGTCTGTTTCCCGGATATGGGATAAAAACTGATTGCCCAGCCCTTCTCCTTTCGAAGCTCCGGCAACCAGACCGGCAATGTCCACAAACTCCATGGTGGTTGGCAGCACTTTCTGTGGTTTAACAATGGCCGCCAACCGGGTCAGTCGCGGATCAGGTACTTCAACAATCCCGACATTGGGATCAATGGTACAAAACGGATAATTTTCCGCGGCAATTTCTGCTTTGGTTAAGGCATTGAATAAGGTTGATTTGCCGACATTGGGTAAGCCGACGATTCCACATTTGAATCCCATAAAAAACGACCACTAAAACGAAGCGCCGCATTGTATCACATGGGCGCTTTTAAAGGATGAAAAAGGAAGGTGACAGCAAAGCCCGCTAAAATCAGCGTTTTAAAATACAATCAGGGGGACTCAAAACCGTCTGCAAAAATCAAATCAGGCAATCCATATGGGCCATTTATTTGAATTTGAAAACCATCGGTCGTCACTGCCAACACTGACACTTGATAACCATCACGGGCATCATAAAAAGTCTCTCCCACTTTCCACATGACACCTTCAGTATCGGCATAATTAGCCGGTGGATTATCACCATCAACCACCCAGGCCGGTTCATTTCTATTCCAATCAACGTGATGAACAATGACCGCATTACCGGGAAGGTTGGCTTCATAATTACCCACTTTTTTGCGCGCTTCAACGAAATAATTTGTGCCATCATTTAAGGGTATACGGATAAATCTCGGGTGTGGGCTGGAGGCTTTGGCGGTGTATTCCAGCGTGACAATTTGTTGACTACTCGGATTGGCAATATAACCCACCGCATCCGTTACCCAGCCCAAGTTATACTTGTATGACATATTAATGTGCTTTCCAAGAAGTCCATAAACCGGATCGTTGACACTGTAGCCACCGGAACTGCTCATCACGTCCCAGGGACTGTCATAGGGGTTACTGTCTCCATCAGAGTTATTGGCATGGGGCAAACCAAAACCATGTCCCATTTCATGGGCAATGGTGCCCTGTTTGTGAATGGCCCAGGGCGGATTCCAGGTTACGCGCCACAACTTACTCAAACCATCCAAGGTTTCATAACGCCCACCACCCCAGGCACAACAACCAAAGGTGTCATTAAACATCATATTGATGCCTTCATAAGCTTGGCCAAAACCGTTGTCACTAAAATCAACCAGCGCATCAACAGCCGCTATACAATCATCGAACATTTGACTCAAGTCAGGATCATTATTGACATCCAAATATTCATCCCTGTTTTTGGGCAAGGTCACCCAATCATAAGCGTTCGACCCCACCACATTGATTTGATCATAAGACACTTCGCGCCAATAATGGTCTAAACCGGCCGGCAGGTTGGCGTACATATTCTGAAAATAATTAAGTGGCTCAGTCTCGTTCGAACGATCCTTAAATTTACATAACACCGATACCCAGGGTTTGGTACCGAGTATAACAGCCTTCGGAGCCAAACCGCTTCGACTGAGATCCGGCTCAATAGAAAGAACTGATATTAAAGATTGATCCGAGTAAATTTGTTGATCATCGTCAATAATCACCTGTACAGGTTGATTCAACAAAGAACGTATTGACTGCTGTGACAGTTTGGTTTGGGATATATCAAGCCGCCATGACCGGTCGTTCGAATTGAGGTAATAATTTATGCGGGCATCTTGGCTGTCAGCCTGTGGATCACCATAGACCTGAGTTAAAACACCTTCTAAGTGCTGTGAAAATACTGATGGGGCCATCAGAAACAGGGCAGTTAATATCAATGATTTCATTTTTTGACTCAAGCACAGGAAAGTCTGAACTTTAGTTTAACACCGGTCGGTTATTTTTGTAACAACTTCACATTTTTAGACTTTTGAACCATTTTGAGTGTGAGAAATAAACTTTTTAAGGGTGTTATACCAAAAATTAATTAAAGCATCGGCTTTATGTGACAATTTTTGTAAGCTTTCGGCATAAATCGATTTGCCGTGTTCTAACTGAATGGCGTGGACATTTTTTTCAGGTTGACCGTAGTGGCGGGTGATGTAGCCACCTTTGAAGCGGTCGTTAATCACCCAGGAATAGCGGTCTTGTTGAGATAAGGCGTCGGTAATGATATTTTGGTATTGCGCATCACAACTTTTGCCACCAAATGTGCCGACATTGATATGGGGTAAAAAGCCTTTAAAAAACCGGGGCACCACATCATCAATACTGTGGGCATCAATCAATAGGCAATAACCAAATCGGTTTTTGGCCCGGTCAATTAATTTCGCCAGTTCATGGTGATAAGGCTGCCAGTATTTTTCAATGCGTTGTTTAATTTCTTGATCATCAGGTTCCCGGCCACTGCGGTACAAGGGCCGATCATCAAAGCCGGTGATGGGACAAACACCGGTTTCCGACTGCCCCGGATACAAAGCATCGCCGCTTGCCGGGCGGTTTAAATCCACCACATAGCGGCTGTATTCGGCTTTAATCCGGGTGTGCGGCAAATCCTTAAAATCAAAAACCCGGGCGATTAAGTGATCACGATCCGGACAATCGGCAGCATAAGGCTGCAGGCGTTTGACCATGCCCGGTGCCATCTTGTCGCCGTCATGGGGCACGCTGATAACCAGCGGTGATGGCGCCCCGATTTCGCTTAGCGCAAAGACGGACACAATGGCTCCAAATAGCGGTTTAATTCACCGCTCAGTGCCAGAGATTGCATTATTTCAATGTCCGGCGCCATCAACCTGTCTTTGTCTAAAAACGGCACATCCCTGCGCACCCGCTGATAAACCCGGTACAGTGCTTCAGAGGTTTTTAAATCACTGTGAAAATCAATACTCTGACAGGCGGCCATCATTTCAATGCCGATAATGGTGGCGCAGTTCACCGCGATGTCACCAAGCTTTCGGGCCGCAAAGGTCGCCATCGAAACATGGTCTTCCTGATTGGCGGATGTTGGAATGGTGTCGACACTGGCCGGGTGGGCGTAGGTTTTGTTTTCTGAAGCCAGCGAGGCCGCGGTTACATGGGCAATCATAAAACCTGAATTGACCCCCGAATCCGGTACCAAAAAGGCCGGTAAGCGACTTAATGTCGGATCAATCAACATCGCCAGACGTCGCTCTGACATATTGGCCATATCTGTGATGGCAATCCCCAGATAATCTGCAGCCAGAGCCACCGGCTCGGCGTGGAAATTACCGCCAGATAAGATATCACCTTGCTCGGCAAACACCAGCGGATTATCGGTGGCGGCATTGGCTTCAATCAATAATTTCTCAGCGACAAAATCAAAGGTATCTAAGACCGCACCCATAACCTGCGGCTGACAACGTAAACAATAGGGGTCCTGTACCCGGTCACAATCCTCATGGGAGACCACGATTTCGCTGTTTTTTAATAATTCACGGATGGCACGGGCCACCGTAATTTGCCCTTTTTGGCGACGAGCCTGATGAATACGCTCATCAAAAGGTGACAGCGAACCTTTGGCAGCATCAATTGACAAAGCGCCGGCCAGAATCGCACCATGAAAAACATTCTCCGCCTGAAACAGACCTTTTAAGGCCAATCCGGTGGACACCTGGGTGCCATTGAGTAAAGCCAGTCCTTCTTTTGGCCCGAGTTTAATCGGTGTTAATTCAAGGGCATTGAAAACGTCCATTACCGGTTTGATTTCGCCCTGATAACTGACCTGACCGAGACCAATCATGGCGCTGCTTAAATGTGCCAGTGGAGCTAAATCACCGGAGGCACCAACTGAGCCTTTTTCCGGAATCAGCGGATAAATTTCATGGTTAATCATCGCCAGTAAAAGCTTGAGGGTGTTGGCATGAATCCCCGAAACACCCTGCGCTAAGCTCATGGCTTTTAAGGTCATAATTAATCGTGTGGTGTCGGTATCAATCGGATTACCAACACCGGTGGCATGGGAAATGACCAGATTTCGCTGCAAGGTATCGAGTTCACTTTTATCGATTTTAACGTGTGCCAATAGACCAAAACCGGTATTCACGCCGTAAACCGTGTCATCACCGGCCGCCACCTGTTCCACGGTTTGTCGTGACTGAATCACGCCCTGCATTAAATGATCATCCACCTGAATAGTGACCGACTGCTGCCAAATCCGGCGTAAATCCGCCAGCTCAAAGCCTTGTTGTGTGAGGGTATAAGTCATTATTTATCCAGCATAGGTAAGTTTAAGTTATTTTCATAGGCACATTTTTTGGCAATATCATAACCGGCATCGGCATGGCGCATAACACCCGTGGCCGGATCATTCCATAATACCCGCTCAATGCGTTTAGCCGCCGCATCCGTGCCATCACAACAAATTACCACCCCGGAATGTTGTGAATAGCCCATACCGACACCACCGCCATGGTGTAAAGACACCCAGGTGGCGCCTGACGCTGTATTCAGTAAGGCATTGAGTAGCGGCCAGTCAGAGACGGCATCCGATCCATCAACCATACCTTCAGTTTCACGGTTGGGACTGGCCACGGAACCCGAGTCCAGATGATCGCGTCCAATCACCACCGGTGCCGATAACTCACCGGATTTGACCATCTCGTTAAAGGCCAGGCCCAGTTTATGGCGCTGCCCGAGTCCAACCCAACAAATCCGTGAAGGCAAACCCTGAAACTGGATACGCTCCCGCGCCATATCCAACCAGCGGTGTAAATGTGGGTCATCGGGAATCAGCTCTTTCACTTTGGCGTCGGTTTTATAAATATCTTCGGGGTCACCTGACAAGGCTACCCAGCGAAACGGCCCGATTCCTCGGCAGAATAAGGGTCTGATATAAGCCGGTACAAAACCCGGAAAATCAAAGGCCTTGTCACAGCCAACATTAAACGCTTCCTGGCGAATATTATTACCATAATCAAAGGTGGGAATGCCCTGTTTTTCAAAAGCCAGCATCGCTTCCACATGAATTTTCATGGATTCCCGGGCGGATTGGGCGGTGCCTTGCGGGTCACTTTCACGTTTCTCAAACCATTCATCCACAGTCCAGCCTTTGGGTAAATAGCCATTGGTCGGGTCATGAGCGGAGGTTTGGTCGGTGACGGCATCAGGACGAATACCCTGTTGAACCATCTGCGGCAGAATTTCAGCGGCATTACCCAATAAACCCACCGAAATGGCTTTTTTATCGGCCACCGCCTGATTAATCATCGCCATCGCTTCATCCAAAGAATCAGCCCGTTGATCGAGGTATCCGGTTTGCAAACGCTTTTCAATCCGGGATTCCTGACACTCAATGGCCAGCATCGAAGCACCTGCCATGGTCGCCGCCAGCGGTTGGGCGCCGCCCATACCGCCGAGACCGGCGGTTAAAATCCAGCGACCGTATAAATCACCTCCATAATGCTGCCGACCCATTTCCACAAAAGTTTCATAGGTGCCCTGGACAATGCCTTGTGAGCCGATATAAATCCAGGAACCGGCGGTCATTTGACCGTACATCATCAGACCCTTTTTATCGAGTTCATTAAAATGGTCCCAATTGGCCCAATGCGGCACCAGATTTGAATTGGCAATCAGCACCCGGGGCGCGTCTTCATGGGTGGTAAAAACACCCACCGGTTTGCCCGATTGCACCAACAGGGTTTCGGTGGATTTTAAATTCTTCAAGGCCTCAACGATGGCATGATAACAATCCCAGTTGCGGGCCGCTTTACCAATACCGCCATACACCACCAGGTCTTCCGGTCGTTCGGCAACGTCGGGATCCAGATTATTCATTAACATGCGTAAAGGGGCTTCGGTGACCCAGGATTGGGTATTCAGTTTGGTGCCGCGCGGTGCGCGAATTTCAGAGACTTGGGTCATGATGAAATCGAGTGTGATTTGAAAAGTTTAAATTGTATCAATTCAGCCCCGTTTTAGCCAACCAGCCCCATGGTTAAAATATTTTAAAAAACTCTTGAAATGATAATGATTATCATTATACTTTAAGGCAGTAACCAAATTATTAACCATGAAAAATTCACGAAAAACACTAAGCCGTGCGGCCACCAAACTTCACGCTAAATTAGGCCTGAGCACCTGTCAGCTTTTTAAAGACCGCAATGTAATACCCATCCGTCATGACAAGGACATGTATTATCTGCGGCTCACTAAAAACAACAAGGTCATTTTAACCAAATAGTTGCAAACTCATGAATACCCAAAAGCCAGCCCAATGGATGACCCCTATAATTCTGAGCCAGCCACTTAACAGGAGAGATTCATGAGTACCTGGCATATTGAACTTACGCCCGCCAATTCCCATCAGCTTAATGATGTTTTAAATTTAAGCCAGATCCACAAACCTTTTAGAAAATGGTTTGGCGTACTGGCCGGAGAAATATTTAAAAGTATTCACATCGGCTTACAGCTTCCCCTTGCCAGACCGAAAGTCCTCAATAAAACCGAAGCCCAACATATTTTGATTGAGGCAGCGATGATACAACAACAATGTCTGCATCATTACCGGGTGTATCAAGATTTAAAAATACACCAGGCCAAAGATCTCGCTTTACACGATTTACTGCTGTTTATCCGAATGAGCCATTACCATCCGAATGAACTGGATTTAATGGATTATCAAGAACACAGCCATGTGATTGAAAGTGACGATCACCTTAAACACTTGCTGCATCAGCTGCAAGAACAGCGGTTAATCCAAAAAATACACGCCAACAACCGTATTTTCTACGATAAAAACCCCTACCCGCACTGTCACTTACTAGATACCAAAACCGGTCGCATCAGTGATTATGACTGTCACTTAAACACATTACACAATAAACGATTTAAACGCATACCCCATGTCAGCATTGAATGTGGATAGTTACAAATCAATCAATAGGGTATCAATCAGGGACAGCCATGCTTTTGTATGCTTTTGTAAAGATGACAGACAGAAATTATCGCTAAGCCCATAATTCAGTTAATTTTTTTCCAATCGGTGGTCAATTCACTGATAAATTCAGTAGAATAGCTTTTTTTAGGGCATGATTTTTTTCGGGCATGAAATTTATTTCCAACCGCGAGCATATTCGCAGTTTTGTATTAAGAAAAGGCAAGATGACCAGTGGTCAGCAACAGGCGGTGAATAAACTGATGCCGGACTATGCACTGGAACCCGATGGTCTGCTTGATTTTGCTGAGATTTTTGATAATAAAAATCCGGTTTGGCTGGACATTGGTTTTGGCAATGGTGAATCGATGATTCATGCGGCACTGCATAATCCGGATGTTAATTTATTGGGGATTGAAGTCCACTTGCCCGGCGTCGGCCGCTTATTGATGGCCGCCGATGAGCATGATTTGGACAATATTCGGATTATTCGAAACGATGCGGTGGATATTATTCGAGAATTTATACCGGATGATTCATTACAAGCCGTGCATATTTACTTCCCCGATCCCTGGCATAAAAAACGTCACCATAAACGGCGTCTGGTGCAGCAACCTTTTTTGGATTTAATTCGGCCCAAACTCAAAACTGGTGGTCGTTTGCACTTTGCCACTGATTGGCAACCCTATGCCGAAGAAGTGGCTCTATTATTTGAACACAATACTGACTGGCTCAGCAACACACAAGACCAGTCACGATACGCACCACGACCTGACTGGCGTCCCATTACAAAGTTTGAGCGTCGCGGGCAACGGCTAAACCATGCTTCATTTGATTTAATCTGGACCAAAAACTGATGGAAATTATACCGCTGACCAATGAAATGGTGATGATACTGGCGATACTGGCCTACACCGTTCTCATGTTTGTCACCGAAGTGATTCGGATTGATGTGGCGGCGGTGTTAATCTTGGTTATGCTGGGTTTAACCGGACTGGTGCCCGAAAGTCAGCTGTTTTCAGGCTTTGCCTCGAATGCGGTGATTTCGATTATAGCGGTGATGATTCTCGGTGCCGGCCTGGATCGCACCGGCGTGATGGGTGCCGTGGCACAATTCATTTTAAAAATCGGCGGCAAAACCGAAAAAACCGTGATGCCGGTGGTGTCCTCCACCGTCGGTGTCATTTCCGGTTTTATGCAAAACGTCGGTGCCACGGCCTTGTTTTTACCGGTGATGAGTAAAATCGCCAGCTCAGCGAAAATTCCGATTTCTAAATTGCTCATGCCGATGGGCTTTTGTGCCATTTTAGGCGGTACCGTCACCATGGTCGGTTCATCGCCTTTGATTTTGTTGAATGACTTAATTGAAACCTCGAACCAATCCCTGCCTTCAGGTACCGATACCATGGACACCTTTGGTTTGTTTTCCGTGACGCCGATTGGACTGGCTTTGCTGCTTTCGGGAATTATTTATTTTTTAGTCCTGGGTCGCTTTTTACTGCCTAAGGAAAAAGCCGTGAAACATGTGAATAATCACCGCTCGGATGCGTATTTCCGGGAAAATTACAACATCGATAAAAACATCACCGAGATGATTGTTAACAAAGACAGTCCACTGGTGGGCAAGATGATTAAAGAGCTGGAATTTGACCCGCATATCCCACCGGTGGTGGCTTTATTCAGCGATGGCGAGTCCACCCTGGCACCACCCCGTGACCGCTTTATCTGGAATGGTGCCACCCTGGGCGTGATGGGCAGCCCGGATGAAATTAAACGCTTTGCTGAAGAATTCAACCTCACCGTATTGCCAAAGTTACGGCATTTTAAAACCAGTTTTAACCCGTCTATTTCGGGCGTTTCCGAAGCAGTGATTATTCCCGGATCGCGCTATCTTGGCACCAAACTCTCTGAGTACCACTTCCGTAAAGAATACGCCATCACCATACTGGCCGTCTCACGCAACAATAAACTCTACACCGGTGAAGCCATGTACGATTTAGAGCTCCAACTGGGTGATACGTTTATTATTCATGGCCGCTGGAATGACCAGATGGGATTAAGCCGCTCCCGGAACCTCACTTTGGTCAGTGATGCCCCCAGTGAACAACAACGACCACAAAAAATTCCCTTTGCCATCCTGTTCTTTGCACTCAGCTTATCGCTGGTTATTTTTACCAATATGCAACTGTCACTGGCACTGCTCACCGGCGCCGTGGGCATGATTATTTTCGGTGTCCTTAATATGGATGAAGCCTATCGCGCCGTTAGCTGGAAAACCGTATTTATGCTGGCCTGTTTAATCCCCCTGGGTTTCGCCATGGAACAAACCGGCACCGCCGTCTGGATTGCCCAAAACACCATCGCCGGCCTTGGTGATGTGCCACAAATTGTCTATCAACTCACCCTGGCGATTTTAGCCACCATTTTCTCGCTGGTGATGTCGAATGTTGGTGCCACCGTTTTATTAGTGCCTCTGGCCATTAATATGGCCCTGGAAACCGGTGGCAACCCGGCCATGTATGCACTCATTGTGGCCATCTCGACCTCCAACGCCTTTATCCTCCCTACCCACCAAGTCTCCGCCCTCATCATGGGGCCGGGTGGTTACGCCGTGAGGGATTTCATTAAAGTCGGTTTCTTTATGACCCTACTTTTTCTGGGTGTTTCACTTACCGTTATTAACCAGCTCTTTTAAGCGCGCAAGCACGCTCCAGCTTCATCCGAAACAGCTGTTTTAACAATTTAATATTGTCCTCATGCACCGGCTTATGACAAAACTGACAATCCGCCAACTGCTCAATAATGATTTCAATTTCTGCCATTACAAATTCAAATTCTTGTTGGTTCATGTGTTTTACTCCTCTCACAAAGTCACCACCATTACAACAAAACGGCCAAAACAAAAATACAGCAAAAAGTCGATTGGCTTGTAGGAAAATTTCGATTGGTGTGTCGATATTATGGATACATCTTGACATACTAAATTTGATATGTATACTTTATTTAGTATGTGGGATGTTTATGAACATAGGTCTGTGGCCAAGCAACTTAAAAAACTGCCTGTTGAAATGCTAAAGCGTTATGAGAAATGGAAAGACATCGTTCGCATTTCAGGCCAATCGGGGTTAAAGGCCATAAGGGGGTTTAATGATGAGCCTTTGAGCGGGCAATGGCTGGGATATCGATCTTCACGACTTAATAAGCAATATCGAGTTATTTATAAAATTGATCAAGATAATGTGTATGTTATTGTCGAGAAAATCACAGCCCATGATTACAGGAAAAAATAACATGAAAAATTATCACAAAGCCAAACAAACAATCAAAGTTACCGTCGGCGAGTCGGTTCGGATTATTCGTGAGCTACAAGAATTAAGCCAGAATCAAATAGCAACCATGACCGGAATACCTCAATCAACGATTTCAGCCATTGAAAATAATCGTGTCAACTTGGGTGTAGAACGGGCCAAAGTCCTGGCAAAAGCGCTTCAATGCCATCCAGCGGTTTTGGTATTTCCGGGTTGGGATATTTCTGAGGCAGCGTAAATAGAATTTCGTTAGACTTTCACTAAATGGTCTCTAACAGTTGTTTTAGAATCATTTATCGTTGATGTTTTCAGCGAGTCATTATCCCAATAAAAGTCAGGTCGTGGCATAGGTAAATAATCACTTAAACTAATCTCACGCAAAGCCTTAACATCAGGAATCGTCTGCACCACATAACGACAAAATTTTAGTATATCGCTGATTTTATTTTTCTCATAGGGCTGAACGTCTGTTCCGAATTGGTCCCAGAGGGCGTATGTGCCTAACGAGTAACCCATATTGGCTTCATTGAAATTAACACCCCAAACACTTAATGGACTTTCTTCAAATGTTTTATCGTAAATACTTTGTGAGCCGGGGTTTTTAAGGTATTGTTCAATAAGCGCTTTATGATCCAAAACTTCAAAACCTGCGGCACCGATGGCAAAAGAGCCACAACGCTCAAGCACTTTTGCTAAGGCTTCATTATTTCTGTTTTTTCGAAGAATCTTTTTTTGAGTTTTGTTTAAATTGCTTCTATAGCGTTTCTGATAAAGGTGGAAAAATTCATGAGAAATTGTACTGATTAAATAACTGTTTATTTTATCAACTTCGGTTTCCGTAAAATTTTCACTGTTAACCAAACCAAATGTATTAAGCGGTATAGAATCGTGTACCAAATGATGATAACTTTTTACGAACGTTGACTCTTGATCAATGAGAACAACCTGTAAATCAAACTCAGGTGACTGGCTGTACATATAATTAATCATCTTTTTTAATTGTGCTATATTCTGACGGTAAATGTTAAACACCTTCGAATTATCTTTAAACAACCACAATTGTATCTGCTCAAAACGTTCACAGGGTGCACCAAACTCAACCGTCCAGTTTTCAATCTCAAAGCCATTTATTTTTTTATAACATCCGATATTTTTACGTTCCTGATTATCCGTCATATTAATTTTAGAGTAAGCCCAGCCAAACTTTCCAATATAAAACCCACTCACAACATTGATTAAATTGACCTCTCTATCCTTTGCATGTAGGGAGTCAACAAAAAACATCAGAATGATTAGTAGATAAACTTTTTTCATGTGATAGACCACGTCCAGAAGTAATTACGACAAAATCATATTAACAATCAGATAATTAATTATTTATTAGCGAATAGTTCACACCAAGTTATTGTGTTTTTAACAAGGCAAAAATAAGCACTGTGTTATAATAAACCGTTTTTAATCCAGACTTTTAATATGATTAAATTGGTGTTGTTGCGGCATGGTGAGAGTGAGTGGAATTTAGCCAATCGGTTTACCGGCTGGAAGGATGTGGATTTAACCGAAACCGGTCGGGCACAGGCACAACAAGCCGGTGAATTACTGGCGGCTGAGGGTTTTGAGTTTGATCAGGCCTATACCTCGGTGTTAAAACGCGCCATCAACACCTTACATATCACCATGGCGGAACTGGACCAGCTATGGGTGCCGGTAACACGCAGTTGGCGTTTGAATGAGCGACATTACGGCGCTTTACAAGGGCTCAATAAAGCCGAAACGGCGGCTAAATACGGTGATGAGCAGGTGCATATCTGGCGTCGCAGTTATGCCACACCACCGCCGAAACTGGATTGGGATGATGAGCGCAATGTCTATGGCGATCGACGCTATGCGTCATTAAGTAAAGACCAGATTCCGTTGGGTGAATGTCTGGCGGATACGGTGGAACGGGTGATGCCTTACTGGCAGCAGGTGATTGAACCGGAAATCAAACAAGGCAAACGGCTGATTATTGCCGCCCATGGCAATTCACTGCGCTCGATTGTGAAGTATTTGGATAACATTTCTGATGAAGAGATTTTAAAACTGAATATTCCCACCGGTGTGCCGTTGGTGTATGAACTGGACGATGATTTAAAACCGATTAACAGTGAATTTTTGGGTGACCCCGAAGAACTGAAAGCCGCCATGGAAGCGGTCGCCAATCAAGGCAAACAAGCACAGAACCAATAAAAGATGACGAATCAATACCCCATTCTGGACAACATCAGCATTCCGGCAGATTTACGAGAGGTGGATCAGGATAAACTGCCCCAGGTGGCCGACGAACTGCGCCGTTATTTAATCAATCACATTGCCCAATGTGGCGGGCATTTCGGTTCCGGCCTGGGCACAGTGGAATTAACCGTGGCTTTGCATTATGTGTTTAATACGCCCGATGACCGCATTGTCTGGGATGTGGGTCATCAGGCTTACCCGCATAAAATCCTCACCGGCCGTAAAGATCGCATCACCACCATCAAACAAAAAGATGGTCTGGCGCCCTTTCCTAAACGCTGTGAAAGTGAATACGACACCTTTGGCGTCGGTCACTCATCGACGTCAATCGGTGCGGCTTTGGGCATGGCCTTGGCCTCACAGATTAAAGGCGAAGATCGCCAGTGTGTGGCAGTGATTGGCGATGGCGCCATGACCGCGGGAATGGCTTATGAAGCCCTCAACCATGGTGGTGAGGTGGATAACGATATTTTGGTGATTCTGAATGAAAACGAAATGTCCATTTCACCGAACGTTGGTGCGCTGACTAAAATGCTGATAAAAATCGTCAGCGGTCGTACCTACAACCGCATGCGCGAAAAATCCAAACGCATGATGCGGCGCAATTCCTGGCTATGGCGTTTTTTATCCCGCTGGGAAATTCACACCAAAGGCATGTTTGTGCCCAACACCTTGTTTGAAGAGCTCGGCTTTCATCATTTAGGACCGATTGACGGCCATGACACCGAACAACTGGTGAACACCCTGAAAGTGGCCAAAGATATTAAAGGGCCAAAATTACTGCATATTATCACCAAAAAAGGCAAAGGCTATAAACCGGCGGAAGAAGACCCGATTAAATACCATGCAGTGTCGCCTTTTGACCCGGATAAGGGTATGCAACCGAAGGCGAAACCCAGTAAACCCAGCTACACCGCTATTTTTGGCCAGTGGTTATGTGATATGGCGCGCCATGATAATTATTTGGTGTGCATTACGCCGGCCATGCGTGAGGGATCGGGTTTGGTGGAATTTTCAAAACTGTTTCCCAAACGCTATTTTGATGTCGGTATTGCTGAACAACACGCGGTGACTCTGGCTGCCGGGATGGCCTGCGAGGGTATCAAACCTGTGGTGGCGATTTATTCATCGTTTCTGCAACGCGCCTATGATCAACTCATACACGATGTGGCAATTCAGGATTTAAATGTACTGTTTGCTATTGATCGGGCCGGAGTGGTCGGACCCGATGGCGCCACCCATGCCGGCAGTATGGATTTAAGCTTTTTGCGTTGTGTCCCGAATATGGTGATAATGGCGCCTGCTGATGAAAATGAATGCCGCCAAATGCTGTACACCGGTTATGAACACACCGGTCCCGCAGCGGTGCGGTATCCGCGCGGCACCGGTCCCGGTGTGGCCATTGACAGTGAAATGACGGCATTGCCAATAGGCGAAGCCAGACGGGTTCGAAAAGGCAACCAACACATTGCTTTTTTGTCTTTTGGCGGCTTACTTGATCAGGTGTTACTGGCGGCAGAAAAACTGGATGCCGCTGTGGTGGACATGCGTTTTGTCAAACCGCTGGATAAGAACATGATTCAAAAAATAGCCCGCAGTCATGATTTACTGGTGACCGTTGAGGATAATGTGGTGGCCGGTGGCGCCGGCAGTGCGGTCAATGAAGTACTGCACACACTTAAAATCACCGTGCCGGTGCTCAATTTGGGCTTACCGGATTATTTCCAGGATCACGGCAGCCGGGAAGAAGTGTTGGCCGAAGCCGGTCTGGACAGTGACAGCATCCGCCAAACAGTCAAATTATTCAGCCAGGATAAAGCCCAAAACGCTCAATTGGTCTATTTGCAAAACCATAAGAATCAGCACCTCTGAATTTGTTATATCATGAGACCTCTGCACAAGTCGTGAATTAAGTAAAAACGTCTGAAATCCCGA
The DNA here is from genome assembly GCF_014636635.1 of Marinicella pacifica. GTDB lineage: Bacteria > Pseudomonadota > Gammaproteobacteria > Xanthomonadales > Marinicellaceae > Marinicella > Marinicella pacifica. Next base: position 28,676 of record NZ_BMEO01000005.1, read on the forward strand.
ATTTCCGCGTCAGCATAATTCATCTGGAATGAATTATTACGGAAGCCCCGCAGGGGTGAAGCGCAGGGAAGCGCTGAATAAAACTTAGCAATAGCCTTACGGCCTTGGCTTTTTTTATTCTTAGGCTTCTTGCCTATGGCAAATCGCCTAAGAAACAAAAAGGGCCTATTACTTACGTTTCCTTCCTTGAACTTCAGAATTTCAATCATTTTTACAATAACTCAGACTTATGCAGAGGTCTCATCATGTCTTATTCAATGGTGCTTGGCCAGAATATAACGGGTCATTTCATGCTCCGGATAGTGCCATTTGAGGTAGTTTTTGTAGCTTTGGGTCTTTTTATAGGCACCCTTTTCATCTAGATAATTGATCATCGCCACCAAGGCATCAACAAAAGATTCAATCCGTGTTTCCTTGCGCATCAGGCCGTTGATGATGTAAATGGCGTTGTTTTCAAAACCATGGGTGGCGAACACCACACCCAGTTTACTCAAGGTTTCGTCATCTAAGTTAATGCGCCCCTGGGTGGTGGTCATGTATTTAACAAAATCACCGTGAATTTTTTCACCGGACACATCAAAGCGCATTTGCAGGTTAAAATAATCCACTGCCGCTTCATGGTGAAGTTCATCGAAAGGAATGTATTTGCCATACTCAAACCGCAAACGAGCCAAATCCAAGCTATTGGGGTATTTCACAAAAGTTTTACCCAAAAGTTTCATGGCTTTTTTATATTTGCCTTTCTCAATATATTTTTCAGCCCTGGCAACCGGGTTCATGCGTTTAAAAAACACGTGTGGCGTATAATCACATAAAAGTGATAGCTTACCAAAAATACCCTTTAATTTATATCATTTGATGGCTGGCCATGGAAAAAGTCTGGCGATGACCGATGATAAAGTGATCCAGTACCTTGACATCAATCAATTGTAGGGTTTTTACCAATCGCACCGTCAAATCCCGGTCTGCCTGCGAGGGCTGAACATCACCGGAAGGGTGGTTATGGGCAAAGATAATGGCCGCGGCGTTATGACGCAAACAATGTTGTGCCACCACCCTGGGATAAACCTGTGCACTGTTGATACCACCGTTAAACAGGTAATCAAAACGCAATAAGCGGTGCTTAGAATTGAGCAATAAACAGGCAAAGCGTTCGTATTCACAGCATTCAAAATTATTCAGTAAATAATCATTCACATGCGCCGGATCTGTAAAACTGTGGCTTTCATGCCATTGCTCATTGATGGCACGTTTGACCAGTTCTCCGGCCGCTTGTAATTGTGCGTATTTGGCCATACCGAGCCCTTTGACTTGCTTAAATTCATTTAACGATGAGCCCAGAATACCTTTTAAACTACCAAACCGGTTAAGCAACTGCAAAGCCAGGGTCATGACATCGGTACCGGCGATACCGGTGCGTAAGAAAATGGCCAACAATTCAGCATCGGTTAAATTGGCCGCACCGCTGTGTATTAATTTCTCACGCGGCCGGTCTTTTCCGGCCATTTCTTTGATCATTGAAGCACCCATATCAGTTAAAGTCCATTGGATAAAAGACCATTATCTTGTCCTAAAACCGGCAATACCATCGATATATTCTGATATCGGGTAAGTGCTGATTACATGGAAGTGGCTATGGTCACATCACCAAATACCGCATCTCAATTCTTCTAAAACATGACACAAAAAGTCACAGTCACCCATAAAATGTCGCTTTAATCGGCTTTAAGCCCTCATTTCAAGTCCTTTTTTTTAAAGGCGTGGAATATTGTCCGACTCTCCATTAAAATCAATGGTTTGTAAAATTCGCTCAGCGCCACCACTGACATTGATGACAAAAATCGACCTGAAAATTTTAGATAAACCCTTTCACCGGGAATTTGGTCTGCCCAATTATGCCACCGAAGGTTCAGCAGGGCTGGATTTGCGGGCTTGTTTAGAACACGAACTCACCCTGGCACCCGGGGAAACCCAATTGATTGCGACCGGCCTGGCCATTCACATCAAAAACCCTGGGATTGCGGCCATGATTTTACCACGCTCGGGACTCGGTCATAAAAAAGGTCTGGTCCTTGGAAATTTGGTGGGCTTGATTGATTCTGATTACCAGGGCCAGTTATACGTATCCTGCTGGAACCGTTCCAATCAGGTGGTGACCTTAAACCGGGGTGATCGCATGGCTCAACTGATTTTTGTGCCGGTGCTACAGGTGCAATTCAATCAAGTGGATTCTTTTGATGATAGCGACCGGGGTGCCGGTGGTTTTGGGCACAGTGGAGTCAGTTAATATGGACATCAAAAAATTACTGACCAAAATAAAAAAACCGGAAAATAAAGAACAGCCCGAAGAGACCGCTCAATCCGGAGGTGTAGCTAACCTCATATCTTTATTAAAAATTAAACCGGCTGATGAGATTTTATGGACCAGCTTCACCTTGGCGGCTTTTGCCATGAGTTTATTTTTTGCTTATTTGGCTTATCACAACCTGATTTCTGAACGGCTGGAATCGAACTTAAACAACACCGCCGAACAGCTCACACAACAGGTCAATGAGCAGTTAAAAAGTATCAACCAAACCGCGGCGGATATTGTCAAACATAACCCTAATAACGCGGATATTGTGGCTTTGATTCAAGAAAAAGTCCCCAACACTTTGCGGGTTTTGCGAGTGTCTGAGCCGATTGACGACATCATCCCTGAAACCCAATTCCCGGGCATTAACTACGCCACATTGGATATGCTCAAACAAACCAGCGAACAACAGCAGGAACAGTTACCGGAAATCCATTTATACGGTCAAAAAAATCAATACCTCAATTATGTCCTGATTCAACAACCGGAAAAAAGTTACGTTATTATCAGTTACCCGGTCGAACAGCTGGTTAATTACGGAAGCATTCACGTTAAAAACGGAGAAGTTAAACTGGTGCAAAAATCCGGTCGGTTCAGTACCGTGACCCTAAAACAATGGGGCAACACCGCGACCTCAGAATCCACCAACGAACATGAAATTCATATTCCGGATTCTAATTTTTATGTGATATATTCAACTCCGCAAGCGGCTGCAGGCTTATTCAAATTAACCCTGCTGGGCAGTATAATCGCAACCCTGGCCGGGGTACTCTTAACCGTGGCTTTTTTCTTTAAACGCCGACAAGCCATTGATGAACTGACGGCCAAAAAAGAACAACAAGTTAAAAAGAAAACCAGTCATTATGTTCCCCGTCAAAACACGGGAGAAAACATTGACGATCCGGACAAAAAACCCACAGACAGAAAACAAATGACCCACAAAAAACACCCTGACCCCTCAATCTTTAAAGCCTATGATATCCGCGGTATTGTCGATAAAACCTTAACCCGTGATGCTGTGATACAAATCGGTCAGGCGATTGGTACCGAAAACATCAACCGGGGACGTAAATCTTTGGTGGTGGCCCGAGACGGTCGCTTATCCGGCCCGGATTTATTGGAGGCTCTCATTCAAGGCGTTAAAGCCAGCGGTTGCGATGTGATTAATATCGGTGCAGTGCCCACCGGCGTGTTGTATTTTGCCACCCACCACCTGGAAACCGGTTCCGGTGTGATGTTGACCGGCAGTCACAATCCGCCAGAGTACAACGGATTGAAAATTATGTTAGATGGAGAAACCCTGTCAGGCAAACTGATTACCAACCTCTATAACATGATTGTTGAGGGTAATTTACTCAGCGGTGACGGCCAGGTTCAGGAACTTGATATTGCCGATGATTACATTGATTACATCAGCTCTGAAATCCAGCTGGAGAACGAACCCACCGTGGTGGTTGACAGCGGTAATGGTATCGCCGGTCCGATTGCGGTGGACGTGCTGGAAGAAATCGGCTGCAATGTAATTCCACTGCATTGTGAAGTGGACGGTGAATTCCCCAATCATCACCCAGACCCAAGCGTGCCTGAAAACTTAGAAGACCTCAAAGCCACTTTAAAATCGGTGGATGCCGATATTGGTATTGCTTTTGATGGTGATGGCGATCGACTTGGTGTGGTCACCAAAGAGGGGGAAAACATCTTCCCTGATCGTTTATTGATGCTGTTTGCCAAGGATGTACTGATACGCCAACCGGGCTCCAGCATTATTTTCGATGTCAAATGTACCTCCCATTTACCCAAGGCGATTGTTAAACACGGTGGTTTGCCGATTATGTGGAAAACCGGTCATTCTTTTATGAAAGCCAAACTCAAAGAAACCAATGCCGCTCTGGCCGGTGAAATGAGCGGACACTTTTTCTTTAACGAACGCTGGTTTGGTTTTGATGATGGAATTTATGCCGCGGCGCGCTTACTGGAAATTCTTGATCAGGAAGAAGACAGCCCACAAGAAGTCTTCGACACCTTGCCCAAAGGCGTCAGTACCCCGGAACTAAAAGTCGAAATGGCCGAGGGTGAACATTATATGTTTATGAAAGAATTTGAAAACCGGGTTAAATTTGAGGAGGCTAAAATCACCACCATAGATGGTATCCGGGCTGATTTTGAAGACGGCTGGGGACTGGTGCGCTGTTCTAATACCACGCCGTGTCTGGTGATTCGTTTTGATGCCGACAACGAGGCGGCGCTGGAACGCATTAAAGAATCGTTCCGAACCCAATTATTGAAAGTCAGCGCGGATTTAAACTTACCTTTTTAGGAGATTAACAATGAACTGGAAAGACACCCCCGATCAATACGGTTTTATTTCTCGTTTTAACCACTGGTTTGCAGCACTCATTGTCATTGTTATGGTGATATTGGGCTTGTACTTCACCTCATTGCCCAAAGGCGATGCCCGCAGTTACTGGGCCGGCTGGCATGTTAATTTAGGCGGACTGTTCTTTATATACCTGCTTTTTCGGGTCATGTGGCGCGCTTTCACCCATTCACCGAAGCCCTTTGAACAGCCGCAACCCTTTAAATTTTTAAGCCAACTGGTGCATGTGGTTTTATTGACCTGTATCGCCATTATGGCACTCAGCGGACCAATGCTGTTGTTCAGCAATGGTTATGACCTGAATGTGTTCGGCTGGTTCACCATCCCTTCACCCATCGCCACTGAAAACCACGATTTACATGAACTGGTGGAAGAGGTTCATGTCATCACCGGCACTGTACTGTGGGTAACCATCATCGTTCACGTACTGGCTTCCTTCAAACACCTCATCACCAACAAGGGCGCGGTGATGCACCGTATTTTTAAAAGCCACCCGACAAAGCAATAATTCTCTACCACACAAAGCGGCTTTCAGCCACTTGTTGGGTGAGGTTTTGGTAAATCGGCTGAAGCCGTTCATCAAGCACATAGTGCAGACTCACCGGTTGTGACATCACACTGGACCCGGCTGTATCCACGGTTAATCTCGCCATCGTGTAACGCCGATCAAAAGGGGTTTGGTGCCACTTAATATTTTGTATTTTATGGATATCAACAAACTGTTGCTGATGAAAAAAAACGCCTAATCTTGAACCGACCACCTGGCGGTTATGGGTAAAAGCGGCTTTGCGCACATATTGACCCGCATACCACCACGCATAAGGCACCATCATTAACATCATCATGGCCCACCAGGCATAAAAGTACGCCAACGGTACCATCAACACCAAAACCAATAACAAGCCTTTTTTAAACACCCGTTTTCTGGCCTCCGGCTCAATGGCTTGCCATTCAATCTCTGACCAATTCATTTGCGGCTGAATTTGCTTAAGAAAGTCATGGGCTTCAAGTTCAGGAATTAGAGGTGCCAGCCAATGCATACTCATGGCATTGTCTTCACTGACGCCACCGGCGGTTTCCATCTTGATACTCACCTGGCCAAATATTTTGTGCAGCGGACTTTGTATGATGCGAATAAGCTGAATCCGTTTGATTGGCACTGTCGCCTGACGGTTGGTGAGTAAACCGGTTTTTATGTGTAAGCGCTGACCTTTTTTATGCAAAGTAAATTCATGAAATTGCAAAAAGGCAATGGCGACTGAAATCGCCAATAATATGAAAACACCGGCAACAAACCATAAACCACCATACAAAACCCAGGTTTGCCAGGTCCACATTTCTATATGCAAGCCGCCAATAAACTGCGTTAAAAAAACCGTCACCTGCTCGCGCAACGCATCATTCTGAAATAAAAACGAAAATAAAATACCAATCGGCAACAAGGCTTTTAGACTGATTAATCCCCGGCGAAATACCTGTTTGGGTGGCATGTGGAACAAGGCCTGTTGTCGAGCGGTTTGTTGCGTCGCTTGATCACCCTGTTCGGAGGAACTATTTTCCTCAGGACGATCCACATGACTGCTTTTATCAGCAATAAACCGATGCACATAGCGGGCTTGTTCCGTGGTAATAACCCGAATTAAGGCTTCGGGCTTTTGCCCGGAAGCCGACTCAAGTTGTAATGTGGTCACGTTTAATAACCGGTGTAGGATATTTCGTTCTGTGGTGATATTTTGTATCCGTTCATAAGGCACTTGACGCAATGATTTAAACAGAATACCCGACTTCACCACCAAACGATCTTCTTCCAACCAGTAATGGAAGAACCAATACTGAATAATACTGAACAAAGAAAAGAACACCGCCACACCAATAAATATGCGGTCTTGTAAACCGCCACTGGTGCCTAAAAATGTGACCACCAAAGGGAAAATGCTTTTTTTCGCCACTTCAATAAACAAAAACACCGGCGACACCCGTGCCAGACGGTAGCCTGCGGTTTTTAAATCAGACTTCTTTAATGTCTCTTTTGAAGCATCAGGTTGTTCGTCTTTGGATTGTTTAATATCTGACTCACTCAAACCGTATCACCCTCCTGAGCCGCCAGTAACTGATCTCTTAATTGATAGGCCTTATCAACAGATAACCCCGGCAAGCTGGTTTGGGCATAATGGGTACCGGCGGTGTTAACCACCAGTTTCGCCAGCCCATAACGCCGGTCAAGCGGTCCGCTGTTGACATCCACATGCTGTACCCGGCTGACCGGCACCGCAATCTGATGGCGCCAGAAAACACCGCGTCTGATGGCCAGACAATCTGTATTTAAGTGATACTTATAGTTCAAATACCAGTGTTTTAAATAGCTTTTAAGTGATACATATAACAGGGCCGCCAACAGCATCCATGCCAGAAGCGCCCAATACCATGCCACAGACCACAATACCCCAAAAACAATGCTGGGAGCCAATGCAATCAATAAACACATCGCCAATCCAATCCATCGGATAATTCGTAAATAGTCACGCTCCAAAGACTGCATGGCTTGGCTCGGATTGGTTTTATTTATCATCGGATAAATGCATCAGCGGTAACGGCTGAGGTGAATCACTGTCAATAAAATAGATTTTACTGGCCGGATCTTTGGAGATACTTTTCAGCGCTTCTAAAGCCTGCAATTTCACATAATTCGGATTATTACCGATGGCGGTGTTAATTTTCTCAATTTCATAGGCTTGAGCGTCGGCCAGTAATCGCCGTTTGGTGGCCTCTTCTTCCGCTGCCTGTCGTTGTGCTTCCGCCGCGGCAATAAGTTGTTGTTGCTCAGTTTTATAACGTTCTAATTCAGCTTTTTGCTTTTCCACTTCTTGCTCGCGTTCCTTCTTTGCTTCAATGGCTTTGGTAATAAATGGCGGTAAGGAAATATCACGAATCAGTACCGCCGATACTTCGATGCCTTTCGGTGCCAGATATTCTGCTAAGTCGTTGGTTAAATCAGTCTGTAAACGTTCCTGCGTGCTTTCCTGGAAGAAATCCTCAGCCCGTTCAATCGATTTGCCCTGCTCCCTTAGTAAGGAACGTAATTTGGGTTTTAACTGAACTTCCAGCATATTATCAATGGAACCGGTTTCTTTTAAAATCATATTGGCCATGGCCCCATTTAATCGATACTGCACCGACACATCTATTTTTGTTTGCAGCTGATCCTGAGAAGGTACCTGCGCCGATTCAAAGTGGGTTTTTTCACGCACATCAAATTCATGAAACTTCAATAATGGATTGACCGGGATATTTAAGCCTTCGGGATAGGTTTCTTTCTGCACCTCACCAAATAAAGTGGCTGCCGCCACATGACCGGCCGGTACACTGACCCAAAACCGTGATGCCACCAAAACAATCACAATAAAGACCACACCGACGATAACTTTAGCCACTGGAATTTGTTGATTCATAGAACACTCTTTTTAAAAAAAAGTCATTGTAAACGATTGTGCCTAAAACTGCGTCTGTCAAAAGTCATGCCTTGTATAAACCATAACTTATCATTGAATCATCAACTTAATGACACCTTTATAGTGACCATATTTGTCATATCAAAAACCTGTCGCCACTATAAAGCAAAATCTATTAGTTTTCTAATATGTTGGCAAGATATCTATATCCCATTGTTTTTGGAAGATTTTTTTTGCCGTACCATTAAATTTAGTTAACCTTGTTATTTTTTAGTCTTAATTATATGAAACTTAAATTAAATAATTTTTTTAATTTTTTTGTGAGCTGCGTCACAATAATGCTACCATGCTCAACCATATTCCCTAACCCCGAGAGAACCTATGACGAAGAAATTACTTACACTTGTCTTTTTGTGTGCCTGTTTTGCGGTCAATGCCGCGCCGGGTCTGGACGGAGATGTCACGTTAACGACCAATACTACGGTGAATGAATATGCCCGGGTGACCAGTATCGTCAACGCCGGTACCATTGTGGTTACCGTTGACGACATCAATAATCTTGATGACAGTCAAGGCATTTACACCAACACTGATTTGTCACCGGGCGATCGCATTATGCTCTATCAAGCACAAGGGGCCAGTTACGCCAGTGCCGGAAATAATACAAACACTTATGGTGATTTTAATTTAAACAGTGCCGGTCGTTATGAAATTCATGAGGTTCTTTCGGTTACCGGCAATGACATTGTGGTTGCTGAACAAGGTAACTTATGTCTGGCCGACCAACTGATTTACAGTTACAGCACCAGCCACACCCAGGTCATTCGTGTACCACAGTTTAATAACTTAATCGTTAACAACGGTGTCACTGTCAGTGCTGCGCCCTGGAATGGCACTATTGGTGGCGTATTGGCCGTTGATGTGGCCGGCACCTTAACCGTAAACGGCTTTATGGATGTTAGCGGACAAGGTTTTCGTGGTGGCGTTATTGATAACGACTCAAGCCCAGCCAGTGAAAGTCGACCGCTCTATTACTATTCATCGCCGAATGATGGGGCTGAAAAAGGTGAAAGTATCTTAGGTTTTCAGACTGAATATGATAACTACGGCGGTCGATATGGCCGTGGCGCTCCGGCCAATGGCGGCGGGGGTGGTAATGGCCACAATGCCGGTGGCGGCGGTGGCGCCAATGGCGGTAATACTACCTGGAATGGCCAGGGTAATCCCGATTTATCCGGCACCAACTGGAACCAGGCCTGGGATATCGATGGTACCTTAACGTCTGCCACGACTTCTTCAGGTGGTGGTCGCGGTGGCTATACTTATGGTAGAGCAAACTTAGACGCATTAACCGTTCCACCGGGTGATCCCAGCTGGAATGGTAATAACCGTCAAGAGTTAGGTGGCTTAGGCGGCCGACCTGTGCCCTTTGATGACACCGGCCGACTATTCTTTGGCGGCGGCGGTGGTGCCGGTGACGGCAATAACAACCAGGCCGGCGGTGGTGGTGCCGGCGGTGGTTTGATTTACATTATCGCCAACAGCATTGATGGTAGTGGCCAGATTTTAGCCAACGGAGCGGATGGTGAAGACACGCAAGGTGGTAGTAATAATGACGCACCCGGCGGCGGTGGCGGTGGTGGCACCGTGGTAATTTCTGCCGCTTCTTTTTCCGGCCCCGGTATTTTTGCTGATGGCGGTGTGGGCGGCGATCAATTAACCATCGGCAATGAAAGCGAAGGCCCCGGTGGCGGTGGCGGCGGTGGCGTCATTGCCTACTCCGGCGGACTGACTACCACATCCGCAGCCGGTGGTGGTAATGGCTCATCAGCTTCGGATTCTGTCACAGAATTCACACCCAATGGTGCAACCATGGGCGGCTCAGGCCTGCCCGCTGAAAGCACCACTGCCGTGGCAGATTTGCCGATATGTACCGCCGGTGCCGATGTCCAGGTGGTTAAAAACCTGACCAGCACAGGCCCCTATATCGCCGGCAGCACTGTGACCTACTCAATTACCGTGACCAACAATGGTTTAAATACAGCCAATAATATTCAAGTCACAGACACACCGACCAACTTAAACATTAACACAGTCAGCAGTGCCAATTGTTCGGCTTTCCCTTGCACCATTCCATTCTTAGTGAATGGGGCATCAGAAGTTATTAATGTCACCGCGACCATTATTGCAACCGGGGCTTTTGATAACAGCACGACAGTAACAGCCAATGAGCCTGATCCCGATCCATCCAATAACACGGATAATACGGGTAACGGTGGTAGTGCAGGTGCTTCAGCTGATGTGGCCGTGACCAAGACTTTGGACACCGCAGGCCCTTACAGCAATGGTCAAAACATTCAGTACACCTTGGTGGTTTCCAACAATGGCCCGGATTCTGCAACCAATGTACAGGTTACCGATACACCGACCAACTTAACCATTAATACGGTGAGCTCAACCAACTGCTCAGCCTTCCCATGCACCATTCCATCATTAGCCAATGGCGGCAGTGAGACCATTACGGTCACCGCCACCATTAACAGTACTGGCGCTTTTGATAATGCCACAGCTGTTACGGCTGATGAGACCGACCCTAACACCGGTAATAATAACGACAACACCGGAAACGGCGGCACCGCAGGTGCTTCTGCTGATGTTGCCGTGACCAAGACTTTGGACACCGCAGGCCCTTACAGCAATGGTCAAAGCATTCAGTACACCTTGGTGGTTTCCAACAATGGCCCGGATACGGCAACCAATGTACAAGTTACCGATACACCGACTAACTTAACCATTAATACGGTGAGCTCAATCAACTGCTCAGCCTTCCCATGCACCATTCCATCGTTAGCCAATGGCGGCAGTGAGACCATTACGGTCACCGCCACTATTAACAGTGCTGGCGCTTTTGATAACAGCACCACAGTAAATGCCAATGAACCAGATCCCGATCCATCCAATAATACGGATAATACGGGCAATGGTGGCACAGCCGGTGCTTCTGCTGATGTGGCCGTGACCAAGACTTTGGACACCGCAGGCCCTTACAGCAATGGTCAAAGCATTCAGTACACCTTGGTGGTTTCCAACAATGGCCCGGATACGGCAACCAATGTACAAGTTACCGATACACCGACTAACTTAACCATTAATATGGTGACCTCAACCAACTGCTCAGCCTTCCCATGCACCATTCCATCGTTAGCCAATGGCGGCAGTGAGACCATTACGGTCACCGCCACCATTAACAGTGCTGGCGCTTTTGATAATGCCACGAATGTATCTGCTGATGAAACCGACCCGGATCCATCGAATAACGATGACAACACCGGCAATGGTGGCACCGCCGGTGTGAGCGCCGATATGGCGATTGTTAAAACATTGCTGACGAGTGGACCATTTAGCCCAGGCCAAAGTATTCAATACTCTCTGGTGGTCAGTAATAATGGTCCGGATACCGCGAACAATGTGGTGGTGACAGATACGCCCACAAACTTAAGTATCACATCGGTCAGTTCAGTCAACTGCAGTGCATTACCATGTACGATTCCTTCCATGGTTAATGGTGGCAGTGAAACCATAACGGTAACCACCACCATCAATGGTCCCGGAAATTTTGACAATGCTGCAGCCGTAACAGCTGATGAAACCGATCCAGTTACTACGAACAACCAAGACAATACCGGCAACGGCGGCTCAGTAACCGCACCGGCACAACCGGTACCCAGCTTGAGTCAATGGGCGATGTTGATATTGGTAAGTCTTATGGCCCTGTTAGGCATACGAAGGCGTTTAGATTAGTTCTCACGAACTATTCTCCATTGACACTAAAAAGCCCGCAGATCGCGGGCTTTTTAGGTTATGACCTGTCAATCACTTATTCACCTGTCCGCCACTTGCTTAAGTTGTGACATAATCTGGCTGTCTCCAAGCCACAATTCATACGCCATAGAAAAATAATTAATGGCCTCTGTTTCTTCGCCTAACTGATAAAACTCAGGCATTTCTTCGGACATTGTTTTGTTAAACGTTAAATACTCGATCACATAAGGATTGGCCTCATGGGCGCGCTCCCACAGTGCCTTAATTTTTTTCTTATCGGCACCAGTGACTATACATAAAAAAATTCACTGAATAGCATAAACGCACTGTCTTCGGGATAAAGCTTGATTAAATCTTTGGCTTTATCCAGCTTTCTTTGTATCAGCAACTAGCTGATTAGATTGTAACGAACGCCCAGATTATCCATTTCGTTCAGTTCTAAAATCAATTCATGCTTTTCAATGGCTTGCTGCTCTGGATGGAGGTGTGCTGCGTGAGCTGGGAGCGGAAGCGTAAGTCCCAAGAACACACCTTATTCAATTTCACGGCTCAACGAGTCGGCTTCTTCAGCCAGTAACTGATAAGCATCCGAACACAAAGGATCTATGGCCAATGCCTATTTTGCCAAGCGTTTTCGTTCAGCTGCAGAATCATTCTCTCAGGCATCGTATATCAATTACTGGGCTTCATGGATGGTCTTTTGATTTATGTTCATCATTTAATCTCCATTACTCTTCACTTAAGCCAAAGCCAAAATCGTGGTCAGCTTCAGCCGCCAGGGCCGTCACTACAATCCAGGCAGCGACATTTTGCGCCATGGATTCAGGGTTAATCTTATCCAGGGTATCATTCGCGGTGTGGTGATAATCGAAGTAAGAGCTGGCATCTTGTTTTAAACCAAACACTGCCATACCGGCGCGCCGCATGGGAATTAAATCAGCTCCGGAACTGCCCTGGTTACCTGCATACTCGATATCCAGTGGTTTTAACAGGGACATCATGGTATCAACGGTCGGCAACGCTGATTCAGCCACACGCGTACCAAGTGCGTAAATTTTATCCGCGCCTAAATCAGATTCACCACCCAGAATATGCTGCTTTAATTCATTTTTATGGGCTTCATGGTAAGCGATGGCACCGGAAATACCGTATTCTTCATTAGCCCAAAGAACCACACGGATGGTGCGCTTTAATGGTCCGATTGTGTCATGGATTAATTTGGCCGCTGCCATGGTAATACCACAACCGGCGGCATCATCCAAAGCCCCGGTACCGAGGTCCCACGAATCGAGATGACAACCAATGACAATGTACTCATCCGGCTTTTCAGAACCCAACATATCGCCGATCACATTCTGTGAGGTGTAATCCCCGTCCCAATGGGACGTCAGTTTTAATTGTAAGGTCACCGGTTTATTGCGCTTGAGCATATTTACCAGTAAGTCTGCATCCGGATTGGAAATGGCACCCGCCGGCACCGAAGGAATGTCTTTATCATAACGTGCGCCGCCGGTATGCGGTGTGCGGTTATTGTCGGTACCGATGGATCTGATAATGGCTGCCACACCACCTTTTGCGGCGGTGACCTGGGCGGTTAAACCACGTCCGGCCACGGCTTTACCGTAACCTGATCCGTCCTGACTGCGCACCATGCGTTCACTGATAAAGGTGATTTTACCGGCGACCTCTGACTTATCAGCCGCTTGTAAATCTGCCAAAGTGGCAAAATGAACCACTTCAGCCGTGATCCCTTCATCCGGCGTGGGATGGGTACGACCCAATGCCGTTATGGCCAGATTGTGTGGAAATGGACTGAGTATTCGGGCCGTTTCCTGACCACGGGTCCAGCGTTTAAGCGGTACAGGTTCTGTCATCACCCGATCAAAACCCAATTCTTTAAACTTCGCCTGAGCCCAGGCCACCGCTTTGGCATCACCGGGACTACCGGCCAGACGGGCGCCGACTTCAGTGGTGAGTGATTCGGTAATCTCATAGGCCAACTGACTATCAAGCGCCTGGTCTCTTAACACTTTTAACTGCTGTAAAAAAGCAGGATTAAATTGATCCGACTCGGCCATGACATTGAGTGACATGATTAGGCTTATCAATAATATTTTTTTCATCTTAACACTCTCTACAAAAAAGCCCGAATCAAGTTCGGGCTTTGTGATTATTTATAACCTCGCAGAAGTTATTTTATTTTACTTTCATCGCCGGCTTTGACAATCGATATTTTTTCCGGAACAATGTGCTTTTTAAAGGCGGCATTGACTTCTTCCACCGTTAAATCACGAATCTTTTGCTCCAGATTTTTCTGCCATTGCATGGTCCGTTCCAGATCTATATTACTCTGTAAAGTACCAGCCAATCGAGCGTCTTTGGCCCGATCTAACACATTGTTTTCCAGCACCGCTTTTTTGGCATCAGCCAGTTCTTCAGCGGTAAAGCCTTCATTGATGGCTTTTTGCAGCTCTTCTTTAAAACCCTGCTCGACTTTTGGCAGGTTTTCAGGGGCACAAATTGCATAAGCCACAAAAGTCCCCACCGGGTCAAAGCTTCCGGCTCTAAAATTAGAACCGGCACCGTAACTTAAACCGTCTTGCTGACGCAAACGATTGGCTAATCGGCTGCTGATAAAGCCGCCACCCAACATTTGATTGGCCATTAACATCGCCGGATAATCGGGATGTTCATCGCTCATTGGTAAGGCCATCATGGCACCAAATGCCGCACCGGCTTTATCCGGGGTATTGATGAATTGATTAATGGCTTCCACCTCAACATATTCATTTTCTATTCGATCATAGGGGTTTTGACTTTGCCAATTACCAAAGACATCATTCAATGCCGCCATCACAGGGGCCTCATCAAAATCACCCACCACCACAATTTCACCGGCTTGCGCACCGTAATTGTCAGCATGAAATTGCTTTAAATCATCCACAGTCACTGCTTCAATGGCAGCAATCTCATCATCAATCGGCATTTGATAATTTGGGTTCGATGGTTCGTATGGGAACACATGCCGGCTTAAAGTCCGGAAGACTTGCGTTTGCGGTTGTTGTTTTTGTTGCTCTAAGCCCACAATGCGCTCGCGCTTAAGAACCTGTAACTCATCGTCGGCAAAGGTCGGTTTATGAAACACTTCTTTCAATAACTCAATGACTTTGGGTAAATTTTCTTTGGTGGTGGTGACCCGTGCGGTGGCACCGGTGGCACCGCCGTATACACTGACTGAGGCTTTGAGTTCATCAAAAGCCGTTTGAAGTTCCTGACGACTGTAATTTTCAGTACCCCGATCTAACATATCGGCAGTTAACCCACCAACCACACCTTGATTGCGCAGATCTTCTAAATTACCGATGTCTAAGCGCACCCGTAAAACCACCGATTCACCCCGGGTTTTTTTCGGCAACAACACCACCGGTGTACCTTGTTCAAGTTGTCTTTTTTCCGTGCGGGCATCGATGTTGTCAAAGGACGGATCAAAATCTTCACCCATGGCGACCGCTTCACGGCCTTCATAATCTCTCACCATGGCGCTGATTTCTTCCTGAGAGTAACGTTTAATGGAATCTGCCCGCACCGGATCCTGGGTTGGAATAAACCGGCCTAACGAACGGTTCGATTGAATCAAATAGGATTCCGCGGCTTTTTGTACCTGTGCCTGATCAACCGCCTCCAGACGATCGCGGTTTAAAAACATCAGACGCCAGTCACCCATACCAACCCATTCACTTAAGTTCAGGGCAATCCGCTCGGATGAATTAAACGATAATTCAAATTGTTTAATCAAAGCAGCCTTGGCTTGATTAACCTCTTCTTCGGTAATTGGACTATCTGCCACCCCTTCTATGGTCGCAATCATGGCCTCTTCAGCAGCACTGAGGTCTTTGTCTTTGGCCACTTGTGCCATGAAGTTAACCACACCGGGCTCGGCCCATTGAAAAGCGAAACCAAATGTACTGGCTGCCAGTTCTTTTTTCACTAAATTCTCATGTAAACGCCCGCTACTGGAATCCGCCATAATATAGGTCAGCACTTCCACCGCAGGAAACATGGGGTCAGAACCGGCCGGCACTTTATAGGCAGTGGCCACCACCTGAACATCACCCGGACGACGTACACTCACCACCCGCTCACCGTCCTGAATATTCTCTTCGGTATAAAGCGGGGTTAATTCACGCTTGGGCTTTTTCAGTTTACCAAAGTACTTTTTAATCAGTTCTAAAGTCTTTTCTTCATCAATTTTACCCGCCACAATCAAAGTGGCGTTGTCCGGTTGATAATATTTTTTGTAGAATGCCTGTAGATTACTGATATCGACATTTTCCAGATCGCTGCGGGCTCCGATGGTGCTTTTGCCGTAATTATGCCAGTCATAAGACACCGACAACAAGCGCTCAATGAGAACCCGAATCGGACTGTTTTCACCATTTTCGAGCTCATTGCGAACCACCGTCATTTCACTGTCCAGATCCTCTTTGGCGATAAACGAATTCACCATCCGATCGGCCTCTAAATCCAAAGCCCATTTGAGGTTATCTTCGGTGGCATTAAAGGTTTCGAAGTAATTGGTGCGATCGGTCCAGGTGGTGCCATTGGGCTCGGCCCCTCGATCGGTCAGCTCTTTGGGAATATTGGGGTGATTCGGTGTACCTTTAAACACCAGATGCTCCAACAAATGTGCCATGCCGGTTTCACCGTAATTTTCATGCTTGGAACCCACATGATAGGTGATATTTACCGTGATGGTTTCCTGGGTCGGATCGGGAAACAGTAAAATCTGCAAACCATTGTCCATTTGATACTCGGTGATACCTTCCACCGACGTGACTTTCTCAATCCCTTTGGGTAACTTGGCCTGGACACTGGTGACCACAGTCAAAAGCGCCACACACATCATTAACAGTGTTCTGTGTAACATGAATTATCCTCTCATAAAATCAAACCCATGTAAAATACACCAATCCCCGTCAATTTGAAATAAAAATCCCAGAACAATCCGCAAAATAGGCCAAAAGTCACAGGGAATTCATTACCCAAAAAGACCTTTGCCAATGATGCATAACGCAAAGGTCTTTTAATCAATAAATTATTGAATTTGACCCGGTAAAGACAAATCACCGGAAGCCACGTCAAACACATCGACCACACACAGTAAGGGGGCATGGGCGCTTTCATTGACTCGCAGGCCCGATGTCACCCCATCAAAAGCCACACCAATTAATTCTTTGGCGTTATTAAAGGGCACCCGGACACTGACTTGGTTTTGATTAATCACCGGTGAGTAGCCCGGGCTGTCAATTAAAATGGGCAAACCGGGCCAAGTAATCGGTAGTTTCGGGGTGCTGCCGGCAGGAATGTCTTTGACTTTTAAAGCCCCTTCACCGCAGGCATCATCCGGTACCAGCACCACCCAATGGGAATGCCATACGGTTCCATCGTTACCCAAGTTGCCATCACCATTCTCATCGAACAAGGGGGTGTCATCAAAATCCGGATGTGAGGTGATGGCCATGGATAAAATACCCTGATCGGCTTCGAATCCGACCACATCACTGTTAATCTTGGTCGGCCACACATAAGAAAAAACATCGCTGCCTTCTAACTTACCGGTCGGTGTGGGTTTTGTTTTTCCTGCCTGGTCACTGACCTGCATCACAAAGTTGAGCCAGCGATCGCTGGCTTCAATTTTGGCATGCACGATATCAAAAGCCGCCAGTTTTGCGTTACCCTTAACCGCTTTAATCGCCTGATTATTCTCGCTTTGCTTGGCCTGATCACCGTGGGCATAGACCGTGCTGATCAGGCCCATGGTCATGGCCAACAACACCGCTGCGGTGAATGGGATTAATTTAAATTGTTTTGTTTTCATAATCGTCTCCTGTGGAACCAACAGATTGCAGGTTCATATAAAATTTAATTGTTTAATAGGGTGCCGGGCAGCCTTCCATTTGCAAGATGAAATACCCATGGTTTTTAATGTGATGCGCCACTTCGGGGTTGGCCGCCTCCGAATGGCAAAAGTTACAATGGGACTGCTTTAAACCGGCGGAAGATTCACCGATTGATAACAACCACTGTTGCCCATACGCCAGGGCTTGTTGCGCCGATGTGCCTGATTCAACAAACACATCAAAGTGCATTAATCGGCCCTGGTTTGAGGTCGCAAAGGAATCGTAAACATCAATCTTCATGATCACCCCCTGTCACTGTAATGGAGATGGCCGGCGAGGCAATCGCAGGTTGATGGATTCTGTGATAAGGATCCGCCAACACCAATTGCAACTGATACCTGCCCGGCGCCAGGGATAACATGGTTTCAGTCTGGCCGCCACCAAAATGAAGGTGGCTGTCATCTGCGGGTACCACCTGACCAGCCATATCAGCGGTTAAGGTCTGATTGATAAATAAGTGGTGATGACCGACCTGTTTAAAGACTGTCGGATCAACCCCTGCCGGGGCCACCCCCATACCTTTTAGACCAAACACCACCGGAAAAGGGCTGCTCACTTCAGCGCCATCTTGTAAATGCACAAAATACACCTGAGCCTTGCCAACCTCACTCACTTCTGCCAGGGCAGCCGATGCGGTTAACCCTAAGATTGTCATCATTGTGATACTGTTCATGATTAAATCCGGTAATGGCCGCTATGCGGCTTGAATCAGTTGCACGTGGGGAAAGTCAACCGGTACGGCCAGGGCCACATTGGTGTAATTGGTAAATATATTTAACGCCACATGCGCCACCAATTCCGCCACTTCGGCATCACTGAAACCGGCTTGTTTGACTTGAGCCACGTCCTGCTCAGAAAGCTGTGCCCGTTGTTTGACTATTTTTGCGGCAAAATCAAGGGCTGCCTGAGTTCTGGCATCATCAGAACGGCCCGCCTGAGCGGCTTTTATTTGATCCGATGACAATCCGGCATTCTGACCCAGCAGCGTGTGTGCCGCTAAACAATATTCACATCGATTCACGTTGGCAATAAAGACCGCCACTTGCTCACCCAATTGGCTGTTAATCTGACCTTTGCCCAGGGCCACGAAGGATGTCCACATACTTTCTAAAGCCGCTGATGATTGACCAATGGCTTTAAACATATTTGGGACTGTGCCGAAAGCACCTTGAATTTGCTGGAATGTTTGACTGTGCTCACCGGTGGTGGTGGACGGTTCGATTAAAGGAATATAGCTCATCATTTTTCTCCAATTAAAAAAGTTTAATAAATTATAGTTTAGTATCTAAACTATATGCCCAGTATACATAAAATATTTACCTTGTCAATAAAGTTTAGTTACGATACTATATACACATGCTGAATAATATTGAAATCTGGCTGGAACGCCTGTCATCATTGTATATAAGCCAAATGCGCCAGGCGGCCAGTGAACAAGGCGTTCAGTTGGTCAATCTGGAAATATTGCAATATTTATCCATTTGCAATGATTATTCCAATACCGCGCAAGCCATCAGTGACTATTTAGGTCAAACCAAAGGCAGTATTTCCCAAACCCTGAAGATCATGGAACAATCGGGCCACATTGAACGCAGACCCTGTACAAAAGACAAACGTGTCATACGCCTTTTTCTGACGAAAAAAGGCCAGGAATGTTTACAGAAGATGACGCAAAAAATGGTGCAGATTCCAGACGATGATCCGGAGTTGGTTGACGGTATTAAAAAGGTATTAAAAGCATGGCAGCTTAACCATCACAACAGTGGTTTCGGTCAATGTCTGAGTTGCAAATACCACCAAAAGGCGACCAATCAAAAATTTAAATGCGGACTCACCGGCGAATACCTACCGCACCAGGATAAGTTCAAGATATGTCGTGAGCACGAATTTGAGGGTTCGACTAAATCAAGCGATTAACTCAAGGCAGTCTTTTTTTCCGGGTAGGCTTCAATCCGTAAACCAGTAAAATAATGCCACTGATGGTAAACAACAAAGCACTCAAGGCTGTCAGGTAAAGCAGTGGATGATTAAAATCCGTGCGCTCATCATAATCCATGATATGTAACATCCAGACAAAATCAAATAAACGCCAGCGATCAGTACGAACCGCCACAATCTCCCCTGTATCTGCAGAAATATAAATAGTGGGATTCTCATCACCCAATAATTTGACCTGCCACAAAGGTGCGTCCCGCCCCCGGGCTTCAGCGGGCAATTGGCTTAAATGGCGGATGACTTTAATATCGTAATGCGGCAACACACGATGGGCGATGATTTTTCGAACCTGTTGTTCATCAATGGCCGGTAAGGCTTGTAAGGTATCGGCATAAAAGCGCAGAACTTCATGAGGCGTTGTCACCTCAATAATGGATTGACCTAACCATAACTTTGTCTGCACAGATTTGATGGGTGTACTGATGTTCGCTGACAAAGCCTGTAAGGTTTCCGGCTGAAAAGACACGGCTTTACGGTCAGTAGTCTGCAGTATATGGTCACCGTGAATCTCTTCAATCGGCATAAAACTCATTAAAAAGCCGCTCAAAAACCACAAAAGAATTTGTATCGCTAACAGCAAACCCATCCATTTGTGAACTTTTCGCGTTATTATTCGCAATCGCATAGCCATAGGTTTTTATTATATCCAATCTTTAGGTGCCCAAATGGCATAAAGTAACAGCACAGCCAGGAATAACGACAACAATGCATAAAGTTTTAAATGCCTTTTGACACAGGGAATCACATATTGTGCAAATTGTTGATGCTATTGCCAGGGCAACACAATCAGCAACAAACTGGTGATCACAATAAGCCAACCAAATACCTGAAAAAACCAGGTGTAATTTATCACTGAAGCAAAATGAATTAAGGAAAACCCCACCACCAAGCGTATCGCCTGTTCAATCAAATGTGCTTTTTTAGTCGCTGCAAATAAATCAAAAAAATGCTGAATCGGTACAGGACGTATGAAACACAGAATTCCCATCACCATTAAAAATAGAGCAAACAGATAAACAATCAAACCTGAGAAAAA
The DNA here is from genome assembly GCF_014636635.1 of Marinicella pacifica. Taxonomy (GTDB): domain Bacteria; phylum Pseudomonadota; class Gammaproteobacteria; order Xanthomonadales; family Marinicellaceae; genus Marinicella; species Marinicella pacifica. The sequence continues at coordinate 49,668 of NZ_BMEO01000005.1, forward strand.
TATCATTGAGAATGATTGCCCAAAAGAAAGAAGACTCTCAGGTGTTTATCACTGCGGCAAAAACAGCACTTCACCAACCATCACTGAGTTGTTGTTTTTATTGTTGATGGATTTAATGGTGTCGATACTGGTGCCGTTGCGGCTGGCGATGGCGCTGAGTGTATCACCGGACTGAACCACATGTTTTTTGGCTTTAGACTGCGTGGCAATCCAGGTTCTGGGCGGTGGACTTTGATAGAAGTAATTTTGAATACCGGATGTGATTTGGGTGGTTAATTTATCGATATGGGCCGGACTTTTGAGGTTTTTTTCATCATCGGGATTACTGATATAACCGGTTTCAATGAGCATGGATGGCACATCCGGAGATTTCAGCACGATAAAGGCTGCCTGACCAAAGCCGCGGCCATGTAATTTCACTTTGTTTTTTAGGGCACTGTATACCGCTTGGCCTGCTTTATGACTTTCTTCCATGGCTGCATTTTGAGATAAATCATAAAGCACTTGTGACAGCATATCGCGTTTGTCTTCAATTTTTACCCCACCAATGGAGTCAGCCTGATTTTCAGAATCGGCCAGCCATTTAGCGGCTTCGGAACTGGCACCGCGCTGGGATAAGACATAGACACTGGCGCCATTGACCTCGGAACTGTGAAACGCATCGGCATGGATTGAGACGAATAAATCAGCACGGTGATCACGGGCTTTTTTAAAACGATCTCGCAACTTAATGTAATAATCCCCATCACGAATCACCATGGCTTTCATGCCCTTTTGGGCATTGATTTTTTTCTCAAGCGCTCTGGCTATTTTGAGGGTAACTTCTTTTTCATAGGTTCCTGAAGCACCAATGGCACCGGGGTCTTCACCGCCGTGCCCCGCATCAATGGCAATCAGCACATCGCGGTTTTCAGACACAATCTGTTCGATGGTTTTGTGTGGTTGTTCCTGTTGGTGATTTAAATCAACCACAAGGCGGTGGCCGTATTTACCGGTGGGCTTGAGCAGAAAACTTTTGGGTTTAAAATCCTTATTTAAATCCAACACCAGACGAACCCGCTCTTTATTTTCGCTGTAACGGATGCCTTTGATATCACGGTTTTTGGGTAAATCTAAATTGCTTTTTAATCGCCCGGCGTCCACATCAATCACCACCCGTGGCGGATTATCCAGTTGAAATAATTTATAGTCAGCCTGGGCACTGAGGTCAAAAACAGCCCGGGTATGATCCGGACCGCTCCACACGCGCACACTTTCAATATCCGCTGTTTTCGCTGTGGCTTGTGAGGCCACTAAAAACGCAGTTATGCAGAATACCCGTTGTAAAATTGACTTCTTCACCATGATTTCACCCAATAATCGACTAAAGTTTAATCATAAAATCAGGTAACTTCAAGTGGTTTCTGACTAAAATCAATCAGATAGCTTGATTAGCTTATGTAATTGTTAAGGTCCTGTTGCCCCCTGCCCAATCAAAGTTCAAATGCCAATTTGCTTTGGGCAACACACCGTCGCCCTTGGACGGCCATTCAATCAGTACGATATGGTGACCATTGAGAATCCACTCAATATCAATAAAATAGAGTTCTTCAGGGTCACTGAGACGGTATAAATCCATATGAATAAAAGATTTATCCGCAATCCGGTAGTGATTGTATAAGGCATAGGTGGGGCTTTTGACCGGCTCCGTGACGCCGGCGGCCTGTAATAACAATTGGGTAAAGGTGGTTTTACCAGCCCCTAAATCACCGCTTAAAAATACCACGTCACCGACCTTTAGCGCATTCAAAAATTGCCGGCTTAGCTGCTTCAAATCAGCCAATTGGTCAATATCATAATTTCCCTGAATCATAATTACATACTGAGACCTCTGCATAAGTCGTGAATTAAGTAAAAATGTCTGAAATCCTGAATTTCTGCGTTAGAAAACTGAGCAATAGCCTTGCTATTACTTGCGTTTCCTGCCTTGAACTTCAGAATTTCAATCATTTTTTCAATAACCCAGACTTATACAGAGGTCTCATACTAACATTGCAGTGTTAAAACTATACGACGTTGATGCGCTCGATCTCGATGTTCACACAAATACACCGCTTGCCAGACACCTAAGTTCAACCGGCCATTGGTTATCGGAAGGGTGAGCTGGCAGCCCATTAAAGACGACTTGATGTGTGCCGGCATATCATCACTGCCTTCATAATTGTGCTGATAGGGAAAATCACGCGGCACCAAATGCTCTTCAAAGGCTTTAAAATCTTCGCGCACCGTGGGATCGGCATTTTCGTTGATGGTTAATCCGGCCGAGGAGTGTTTTAAAAAAACATGCAGTAAACCCACATCATCATGCGTTAATAAGGGTTTTATGGCAGAATTAATTTGGTCAGTAATTAGGTAATAACCCCGGCCGGGGGTGTCTATAGACAGTGTTGTTTGTTTCATAATTGCTAAGATATCAGTTATATTAAAACTTCCGGTAAGTGGCGAATTAAATCGCTTGCGGTTAAGCAACGACCTAAAGCGCAATGGTCTGCAGTCAAGGCATGCCAGACCACCGCCATCTGCGCGGATTGCAGCGCTGAAAAACCTTGCGCCATTAAACCACCAATCATACCGGCGAGGACATCGCCGGTGCCGGCAGTGGCTAAATCAGCCGAGCCATAGGGGCAAATAAAATTTTCTTCGCCATCACTGATGATGGTGCCGGACCCTTTTAAAACCACCACACATTGATAACGTTTGGCCAAGGTCTCAACGGCTTTGATTCGGTCAGCCTGAATGTCTTTAACAGCGCAATTTAACAAACGTGCGGCTTCTTTCGGGTGCGGTGTCATCACGGCAATTGAATCAGCGGCCTCATCACAATCTGCGAGTAAATTCAAACCATCGGCATCCAATACGGTGGGTATATTGGCGGTCATCAATTGCTGCCACAAAGCTTTTGACCACTGCGAGGAGCCCAATCCCATGCCCAAAATCAGGACATCGGCAGGTGGAATATGTATCTGATGTTCGCTGCCGGTAAAACCCAAGGCCATAAGCTCAGGTCGATGTACCGGTACCCACGGCGCCTGCTCTTGGGTGGTGATAAGCTGTATTAGACCGGCCCCTGAAACCAGGGCCGCAGTCCCACAGAGTAAAACCGCTCCGAGCATGCCATGTTGACCGCCGGCAACCAATAGCCGGCCGTAACTGCCTTTATGGCTGTTGTGCTTTCGTGCTTGCTTTAAAAGATTCAGCATGGCTTGCTTCAACACATAAGCCGACGGATCGATGTCAGCATATACACGTTCAGGAACCGCCAATCTGTCCAATATTAATTCACCACAATAATCCCGACCATCGGCGGTGATATGACCGGGCATCATATTTAAAATTGCCACGGTTTTATCTGCCTGTACTGTCGGTATATACGCCACACCGGTGTCACCGACTAAACCACTGGGAATATCCACCGACAATACTTTGGCCTGACACTGATTTATATATTCGATGGCATCTTGATAAAGTCCGCCCGGGGCGCGACTTAAACCGGTGCCGAATAGGGCATCCACCACCACGTCGAACTGATCGGGCTCAGCAGGTGCGGCATAAACCACTTCGCCCTGATAATCTTCAGCCGCTTTGGCGGCATCACCGCTCAAAGTCGCTGGTTTTTGCAAAGCCCAGACCAGCACCTTTTTATGGTCCTGGCGTGCCAGTTCCGCCAGCACCCAGCCATCACCACCATTGTTCCCCGGACCGGTGACCACCAACAGGGTTTCACAATCCGGCAAATGACGATAAACCGCCAGAGCCGCCCGCTGCATCAACTGATAAGAATCAATCTGTAAATAATCAGCGGCAGCGGCATCAATTGGCTTGGTCTGTTGACTGCGGTACAATGGCTGCATTGTTATTGAATTGATTAAAACCAAGATTTTACCAGTGAACACGCCCCAACAACAAATGGACTACAGCCAATTAAAAAGCGACATCGATCAATGGGCGCAAGAAATCGGTTTTTCTCAGGTGGGCGTCAGTGACATTGATTTAACTGAAGCCGGTGAACATTTGAATCGCTGGCTGGCCAAAGGCTTCCATGCAGATATGGATTATATGCACAAACACGGTGAAAAGCGCTACCACCCGGAACAACTGGTTTCCGGTACGGTACGTATTATTTCGGCTCGCTTAAACTACATGGACACCGACGTTAAACCCTATCAACAAGCCCTCAAAGAAACCCAAAAAGCCGCCGTGTCACGCTATGCCCTGGGCCGTGATTACCATAAGCTGATGCGTAATAAACTCAAAAAGCTGGCACAAAGAATCGAAAACGAAGTGGGTGAATTGGGGTATCGGGTGTTTTCAGATTCAGCCCCGGTAATGGAAAAAGCCATCGCTGAAAAAGCCGGGCTTGGTTGGATTGGTAAACACAGCAATGTGATTAACCCGAAAGCCGGATCCTATTTTTTCCTGGGCGAAATTTATACCGATATACCATTACCGACGGATGAAGCCCACGATTTTCATTGTGGTAGTTGTACGGCTTGCATACCCGCCTGCCCTACCGGCGCCATTGTGGCACCGTTTCAAATCGATGCCGGTCGGTGTATTTCTTATCTCACCATCGAAAACCAAGGTGCCATTCCAGAGCACCTGCGTAGCGCCATCGGTAACCGGATATACGGCTGTGATGACTGCCAGATGGTGTGCCCGTGGAATAAATTCACCCAAAAATCCCAAGAATCGGATTTTTCACCACGACAACAATTAGACGACATTGAGCTGCTGGAATTATTTGCCTGGACTGAAGATGAGTTCCTAAAGAAAACCGAAGGCTCACCAATCAGACGTATCGGCTATGCGTCCTGGCAACGCAATTTAGCCGTGGCCTTGGGTAACGCGGTAACCGAACCGGCCATTGTTGAGGCTTTGACCAATAAGCGCGACAGTGTCTCGGACATGGTTAAAGAACACATCGAATGGGCCCTTAAACAGCACGCTCAATGATTGTTGCTCAATGCGCCTGTTCTTGGTGAATTTATATTCCGGTTTTGTCAGAAATTAAATTGACTCAAATCCTTGCCGGCGAAGGCCGGCATCCAGTGTCTGTGAGAAAAAACCAAAACAAAAAATCAACATCATTTAAGTTGAAGACCATGTTTTCTTATTCAATCAATGCCTGCAGACCCTTGTAATCAATCGGTCCCATGTGTTTTTTATGCCGCATGCCTTCAGGTGTATACACGATGGTGGTTGGCAAGCCCAATCCACCTTCAGCGGCAAATGCCGGCGGGTCATAAATATCCATCGTTAATAAAGGATAATTGACGTTAAAATCAGCGGCAAAATTCTGCAACTTTTCGACCGGGGCATCTTCGTAAGCAATGCCCAGAATTTGCACATTGTCATGTTCATTTTGAAAACGCACCAACTCAGGTATTTCATCCCGGCAAGGCGCACACCAGGTGGCCCAGTAATTTAAAATCAGCCATTGTCCCCGGTAATCAGCCGCTTGTACCTGTTCACCGGAGAGATTGTTTAAGGTAAAGTTCAAAGGGCCTGACTTGCCGTCCTGAACTAAGTCTGAAGCGGCTTCGTTCGCAACATTTTCCTGTGGTTCAGTGGGTTGTTGTTTGCTTTGTACATTTTGCGTGGTACTTTGGTCATTTTCGGGCGATTGACAAGCGCTTAAAAAAACCACCGCCAGCGCAAGGGAGATTATTTTCATTGTTCGGTTTGCTCCAGAATTGAATCCATCGATTGAGACAGGAGATTATCCTTAGGTTTCCAGAATTCATCAAGGATTGATTGAAATTCCGCAAAATAGGCATCCGCTTCCAACGGAATTTTATAATTTCCTTTTTTATAAAATTCGCGACCCGATAGTCGGCTTAAATCTTTTTGTAGTAAATACTCGCCTTCATTATCGAGGCTGATAAAGTGCTCATCCTGCAACCAGCACAATTGGGCGGACAATTCATTATCCGGCACAAAAGACAGTTGGTCTGCCATGGTCTGATAATTCAGAGTCTCGCCTTTTATATGGGCCTGACGCAACATTTTTAAAATCGCCAACAACAGAACAAAGCGCTGTTCGGTGCGGTATTGACGGGTTCGCACCCGCCATTTTGAACTGGATAACGTCGCAGTCATGGTGCCGCCCAGGAGAATAATATTCCAGGACACATAGAGCCAAATTAAAAACAGCGGCACAGTGGCTAAAGCGCCATACACTTTTTCATAGGTGGGGATTTTTGTTACATAGAAGGTAAACGCCAGTTTAGCCAGTTCAAATAAAATGGCCGCAAAAACCGCCCCGGCCAGGGCATGCCGCCATTTAATTTTGGTGTTGGGCACCACCAGATAAATCAGAAAAAAACCAACGGTCGAAGCCAATACCGGCATCACTTTTAACAAAAAGGTCTTGGCACCGGCAAAAGCTGAATACTGCAAAACACTGGATGACATGGCAATCCCGCCACCCACCAGCAAAGGCCCCATGGTCAACACCGCCCAGTACATGAGCACTTTTTTCATAAACCGACCGGATGGTTTGGTGGCAAAAATACGGTTGAGGGCTTTTTCCATGGTTTGCATCAACAACAAGGAGGTTACAAACACCGCCAAAAACATGGTCACGGTTAAGCTTCTGACTTTTTCAACGAAACCCAGGATATGGGTTTGCAGAATTTCACCGCTTGTGGGCACAAAGTTCTGAAAAATAAAATCCTGTAACATCTCAGAAGCGTCTTCAAACAAAGGCATCGCCGAAAAAACGGTAACCAGTACCGCCATCAAAGGCACCAAGGCCAACAACGAGGTATAAGCCAGTGATCCGGCCGCCAACGCCACCTCATCCTGGATATAGCGCCTGAAAAGCTCCTGAATAAAATATTTAGAATTATCGCGTAAACGTTGGTAGTCAGCCATGAGTTCTGTCTATTTTTAAAGTTTATCTTATCACATCTTTGGCCTTTTATATCGACGTCGCTATTCATGGCGCAGAAATTAATTTTGTGTTATATTAATTGAGTCATGGGTGGTTTTATCAACCCACTGTGTGGGGTAAACAGGGGATAATTATGAAAAATAGACACGCTCAATTAATTCTCTTGGGTTTTATACTGGTTTTGGCAAGCTGTGGTCAAAGTCCACCTAAACTCACCCACTTTGCCGCCATCAATGAGCGTTTTGAAACCGTTTTTAAAACGCAGGATTCAAAGCAGTTAAAAACCATCAGCCAGTTATTTCATGATCGTCATGAAGCCAACAATGCGGCGGCTGAATTTGAATATTTGTTGGATTTAACCACCCGGGATGGCGCTGAACGCTGGCGCTGCAGTCCCAATGGTTATTGCCAAAGAAGAACCGCCGGCACAGAGATGCAAGTCACCATATATAGACTGGAGAGATACCGCGAGTTGTATGATCTGATTAATTTAACCGCTCATTAATTCTTGTAACGCCACACCGGGTTGTGGCTGGCGCATTAAAGACTCACCCACCAAAAAGCAATGAATGCCGACCGCTTGTAGGCGCGTGATATCCTCATGATGGCCAATACCGCTTTCACTCACAACCAAACGCCCTTCATCCATGTGTTTCACTAAGCGCTCACTGGTGGCAATGTCCGTTTCAAAGGTCTTTAAATTCCTGTTATTGATGCCGATTAACTGTGTCGGGGTTTTCAAAGCCCGTTGCAATTCTTCTTCATCGTGCACTTCCATCAACACATCCATCTCCAAATCCTGTGCCAATAATGTCATATGCATTAAGTCCGCATCACTTAAACAGGCCACAATCAGTAAAATACAATCGGCACCGAGGGCTTTGGACTGGTAAATCTGCCAGGGATCAATGATAAAATCTTTACGTAAAACCGGCAAATCCGTGGCTTGTTTCGCCACCATTAAATAATCATCATGACCTTGAAAATAAGGTGTATCGGTTAACACCGACAAACAGGCAGCGCCACCTTGTTGATAATTCAAAGCAATGGTTTTGGGATCAAAATCTTCACGAATAACCCCCTTTGATGGTGAGGCTTTTTTAACTTCTGCAATGACAGCAGGTTTGTTTTCTTTGATTTTATCCTGTAAGGCACGAATAAAATATCGGCGCGGTACAAACTGTTCATTCGCTTTAAAGGCCTGAATTTGATCCTCCAGATCCTTCACGCTAACAGTTGCCTTTAAGGCCGTCACTTCCGACGATTTACTGCGCATAATTTCAGCCAATCGATCAGCCATGTTGACGCTCCATTTGTTGGCTTAATTCAGCCAGTTGTTGCCACACGGTCCAGGCTTTACCGGAATTCAAAATATTTTGCGCTTGTTTGACGCCTTCGACCATGCTGCTGACTTGCCCGGCCACATAAATCGCAGCGCCCGCATTCAACGCCAATATGTCTGCTGCAGGTCCGGGCTTTCCTGACAAGGCATTGCGAATCAAATGTAAACTTTCCGAAGCACTGTTAACAACCAGAGGTGTCATGTCCTGTTGCGCAATACCAAAATCCTCAGGTTGTACACTGTATTCAGTGACCACGCCATTTTTCAGCTCACACAAATAGGTGGGCGCTGACAATGAAATCTCATCCATGCCATCATGGGAATGGACAAACAGCACATGCTCAGAACCCACATTGTGCATCACCTCGGCCGCCAGTCGCATCCAGTCTTTGGAAAAAATCCCAATCACCTGGCGTTTGGTGCCTGCCGGATTAGTCAGGGGGCCCAGTAAATTAAACAGCGTCCGCACGCCTAACTCTTTGCGTGGCAGTACCGCATGTCGGGTGGCACCATGGTGGGCCGGCGCAAATAAAAAGCCGATGTTTAGGGTTTCAATACACCTCGCGACCTGTTGTGGGGTCAAATCCAAATACATGCCGCCGGCTTCCAGGACATCCGCTGAGCCGGTGGTTGACGACACCGACCGGTTACCGTGTTTGGCCACAGGACAACCGGCCGCCGCCGCAATAAATGCGGTACCGGTGGACACATTAAACACACCTTTACCGTCACCGCCGGTGCCGCAGGTATCGATGATATCGGTACAATCACAATTAACCCGGGTGGCCCTTTGACGCATGACATTCACCGCCTCGGTGATTTGTGGTGCCGTTTCACCGCGAATTTTCATCGCCATCAGCCAGCCACCAATCTGAGCCGGGGTGGCCTCGCCATCCATAATCTGGTTCATCACATCGGTGACCATACCCTCGGGCATGGCATGACCATCACCCAACAGGTCCAAAGCGTCTTGTATTGCGGTTTTTGACATAAAATATTTTTACTGATTTTGATTAATGAAATTTTTAAGCATCTGATGGCCGTGCTCAGTAAGTATACTTTCAGGGTGAAACTGGACACCGCTGATGGCGTATTCTCTGTGACGAAATCCCATGATTTCCTCCAAACTGCCATCGGGATTTTCAGTCCAGGCCGTGACCTCCAGACAATCGGGCAGACTGTCTTGCGCCACCACCAGAGAATGATATCTTGTGGCGTTAAAAGGATTATCCAGCCCCTTAAAAACATCACTGTTATGATGATGAATTTTTGAGATTTTACCGTGCATAATGGTTTTCGCCCGCACCACTTCACCACCAAATACCTGACCGATACTCTGATGCCCAAGACATACACCCAGTAATGGAATATTTCCCTGACAAGCGCGAATCATATCCATAGAAATGCCCGCCTTATCCGGATCACAAGGCCCCGGCGAAATCACCACATGATCAGGCTTTAAAGCCAGCGCCTTATCCACGGTAATTTCGTCATTGCGATAAACTTCCACCTGCTGGCCCAGCTCACCGAAATACTGCACCAGGTTATAGGTGAACGAATCATAGTTATCGATCATTAACAGCATCGCTTAATCCAACAAAAAAACAAGCATTGTACCGAAAAAAAACCACCACTGACATAAACTGACATTAAAACCCGTCAGATGCCTGCGCCACCGCTTTAATCACCGCACGGGCTTTGTTCATAATTTCCTGCCATTCATTTTCGGGTACGCTGTCGGCGACGATGCCGGCACCGGCCTGGATGTGCAGTTGCTGATCTTTAATCACGGCGGTACGGATGGCGATGGCCATGTCCATATCATCGTGCCAGCCCCAATAACCAACCGCACCGGCATAGACATTGCGTTTAACTTTTTCCAGTTCGGCAATAATTTCCATGGCGCGGACTTTAGCGGCACCGGACAAAGTGCCTGCAGGGAACACGGCTTTAATAATGTCGGCATTGCTTAAGCCATTCTTGAGTTGAGCCCGGACTTCCGACACGATATGCATGACATGAGAGTAATGTTCAATCACCATTTTATCTTTAAGTTCTACCGTACCAATTTCAGCAATCCGCCCCAGATCATTGCGACCCAAATCAATCAGCATCAGATGCTCGGCCAGTTCTTTCGGGTCATTCAACAATTCAGCTTCTAACGTCTTGTCTTCTGCTTCATCTTTACCGCGCGGTCGGGTCCCGGCAATGGGTCGTAAGGTGACTTCATTGTCAATCCGCCTCACCAGAACTTCAGGTGATGAGCCCACCACTTGATAATCACCAAAATCCATAAAGTACATATAAGGACTTGGGTTTGAAGCGCGTAAAGCCCGATAGACGTCCAGGGGCCGGGCCTTAAACTCAGTGGTAATACGTTGTGATAACACCACCTGCATAATATCGCCGGCTTCGATGTACGCCTTACATTGTTTCACCGCCCGGCTGAATTCATCTTCGCTAAAGCCGGTTTTAAAATCGGTGGTATCGATACTGTCGGGATTGATCATTTCCGCATAGCCGGTGCTGCCTGAGCGCAATCGATGCACCAGTTCTTCCAAGCGTTTGCGACCGCGTGCATAGGCATGTTCATGGCTTGGATTCACATGCTCAATCAGCCACACTTTACCGGCCAGATTATCAAAAACAGCCACGGATTCGGCCAGCATCATATGAATATCCGGTATGTCCAAAGTATCCGGTGGCGCCAATCCGGCCAGTTTCGGTTCGATATGCTCAATGGTTTCATAGCCCATATAACCCACCAGTCCGCCGGAAAAGCCGGGCAATTCATCAATATCAGGTACTTTATAACGATTTTTAATGGCTTCCACCGTGGTCAGCATATCTTCAGTCTGATAACTGTCCACCATTTCATTGTAATTAAACTCTCGCACCTCACGACCGGAAATATGAAAACGCATATCAGCGGACAAGCCAATAATCGAGTAGCGCCCCCAACGGGCACCGCCTTCCACTGATTCCAGTAAAAAAGTATGCGGACCATTGGCGAGCTTCAGCCATGCGCTTAACGGCGTGTCCAAATCTGCTGACACGCAGCGATACAGTGGAATGCGGTTGTAACCGGCTTGGGCGTAGTTGTTAAATTGCTCAGCTGATAGCATGAATGTAAAGCATTTAAAAAGGCTTAGTTTACCGTGATTCAATCACGGGTCAACGGTCTTAGTGAATTTATCATTTTGATTTTAATTCATAGTCGTATTCACCGCCCTGTTCTAAGGCCCTTTGATACGCCGGCCGGGCTTGAAAACGCTTCACCCAGGCTGTGATATGGGGGTAATTATCTGCCAGTTTTTGTTGCTGCGATAAGGCGGCCGACAGGGGAAAGGACATTTGAATATCCGCCGCACTGATGTCATTACCTAAAAACCATTTTTTATCGCTTAAATGCTGCTCGATAAAATCAAAATGGGTTTTAATGTTTGGGTGGACAAAACTGCTCAACACTTTATCCGCAATACCTTTGGCGATGGGCCGGATAAAAAACGGCATGGGTGCGGTTTTAACTTTATCAAACACCAGCTGCATCAACAGTGGCGGCATCACACTGCCTTCGGCATAATGCAGCCAGAACTGACAATCGGTATAAGCGCCACTATTACGTCGTGGCAACCAGTCCTTGCCGTATTTTCGGCACAAATAATCGATAATACAGCCCGATTCCGCCAGCATCCTGCCTTTATCTTCTAATACCGGCGATTTGCCCAGGGGATGCACTTGTTTTAATTCCGGCGGTGCCAGCTGGGTCTTTTCATCGCGCGCATAATGCTTAATTTCATACTCTAAATCAAGCTCCTCCAGTAACCATAAAATACGCTGCGATCGGGAGTTTTCCAGGTGGTGTAAAGTAATCATTCCGGTGTCCAAAAAAGTATCCATTTTAGCATAAGGTCTGGCCATATATATCTGCAGACAATTAATATGATTGTTAGAGAGCACCTTAATAATATTGGTTATTTTGTCTATTTTGATTAAAATAGACACATTGAACTTTATCAAAAACACCATGGAAAACACCATAACAGCCACGCAAGCCAAACAAGAATTTGGCGAACTTATTCTCCGTTCTCAAAAATCACCAGTCCAAGTCACCAAAAACGGCAAACCTGTTGCCGTCATTTTGTCGGACACAGACTATCAGCAGATGAAAAAACAAAACTTACGGGCCGCATTGATTGAAGGTGAATTAAGTGGTGATGCCGGTGAACTTGATATCCAAGCCATCAAAGAAAAAGCAAGAAAACAAATGGCTGATGCACAGGATTCATAAACAACACCAGGCCGAGCAGGATTTAATCGATATTTGGATATATTCTTGTGGAAACTGGGGTGCGATTCAAGCAGATAATTATTTAGATGAAGCCTTTAAAAATATTGCGGAAAACCCCGAGATTGGCGTTAATATTAATTACATACGTCCCGGTTATCTTAAGTATTCCGTTAAAGAGCATATCATCTTCTATAGAATTCAAAAATCAACCATTCATATTGTGCGTGTATTAGGCAATGAGATGGATTATATCCAACATTTGTAAAAATCAAACTTTCGCCAAAGTCGCGGCCTGGCGTTGCCAGCGGTGAATTAAGGCATGGCATTGTTCCGGGTGGTTTTTTTGCATGAATTCGGCCAGTTCTCTGGCTTGTTTAAACAGGTCTTTGTCGGTCTCGACATTGACCAAACGAAATTCCATGGCGCCTTTTTGGCGGGTGCCGAGGATTTCGCCGGGACCACGCAGTTTGAGATCAGTTTTGGCGATTTCAAAGCCATCGTTGGTATCACGCATGGTGGACAGCCGGGTTTGGGCATTTTGGCTCAAAGGTGCCTGGTACATCAGCACACAATGGGATTGGCGAGTGCCGCGCCCCACCCGGCCACGTAACTGGTGTAATTGTGACAAACCCAGGCGTTCGGCATTTTCAATCACCATTAAGGTGGCATTGGGCACATCAACACCAACCTCAATAACGGTGGTGGCCACCAATAATTGAATATTGCCGGCTTTAAAGTCTGCCATCACGGCGGTTTTCTCATCATCCTTTAACCGGCCGTGGACCAAACCAATCTTCAAACCTGGAAACCAGTCTTTGAGCTCTTCAAAAGTATTTTCAGCGGCTTTGGCGCGTAAATGCTCGGACTCCTCCACCAACGTACAGACCCAATAGGCCTGCTCACCGCGCTGGCAGGCGGCTTCAATGCGTTCGGCCAGTTGTGGCATTTTTTTGTTATCCAGTAAGGTGGTGTTGATGCTTTGGCGGTTTGGTGGCAGTTCATCAATCACCGACACATCCAGATTAGCGTAAGCCACTTGCGCTAATGTCCGGGGAATCGGGGTGGCGGTCATAATTAGGCTATGCGGCAGACTGTTGTTATGGTCCGCGCCTTTGGCTTTCAAGGACAGTCGCTGATGCACGCCAAAACGGTGTTGCTCATCAATAATCACCAACGCCAGATCGCGGTAAACCACGTCATCCTGAAATAAAGCATGGGTACCGATAATGACAGCAGCGGAATCCGCTATCTTATCCAGTTGCTCACGACGTTCTGCGGTTTTCAGACGACCGGATAAAAAAGCCATGTTTTCATGCGGAAAAAATTCGGCCAAAGTAAGGCGGTGCTGCTCGGCCAAAATGGACGTTGGTGCCATGAACACCGCTTGTTTGCCTGCGGCTAAGGCATGTTCGATGGCACCGGCGGCCACCGCTGTTTTACCGCTGCCAACATCGCCCTGAATCAGGCGTTGCATCGGACATGTTTTGGCCAGATCCATGCTGATTTCATTAAGCACCCGCTTTTGTGCAGCGGTTAGGGTAAAAGGCAGCCGTGCTAAAAATTGTTGTTTTTGGTTTATACTGAGACAAAGCGGTGTTGCCCGGTGTTGCTGCCGTTGTTCACGAATGGCCTGTAGCGCCAGGAAGTGACTGACCATTTCTTCAATTTTTAAGCGCTGTTGACTTGGATGTTGACCTGTCATAAGAGCCTGCATATCCACATCCGGCGGCGGCTGGTGCACCACTTCTAAAGCCGTTTGCAAATCTGGCAACCGGGCTTTTTGCAACCATTCTTCAGGTAGTAATTCAGACACATTTAAGCGGCCGTCTATTAATAAACCCAGGGCTTGTTGAACGGCGTTTTGTAACCGCTTTTGTTGCAACCCTTCGGATTTCGGATAAACCGCGGTGAGTCGCTCGTTGAGTGGCGGAATGGCCTGTTCAAGCCAGAACTCGGGATGAATCATCTCCGGACCGTGCAGACCCTGATTGACTTCACCATAGGCACGAATCCGTTTGCCGGCGCACATTTTGATCTTCTGAGAATAATAAAAATTAAAGAATTTCAGTTGTATGACGCCCTGTTCATCTGCAACCTCACACACCAGAATCGGTCGCTTACCCTGAACGACAAAGCTTTTGGTGATCTCGCCTTCAACCAAAGTCCGCTGAAAAGCCTGCACACGGTCAAGGGGCGTTATTCGGGTTTTGTCCTCATAGCGCAAAGGCAGATGGAACAGCAAATCCAGTACCGATTCAATATTCAGTTGTTTGAGTTTATCGACCGCTGCCGGTCCAATGCCTTTTAGGTCAGAAAGATGTACCATCTGCCGCCTCAGGGCATGGCGATGATGGCATCAACTTCAATCAGTGAATCTTTGGGTAAACGGGCCACCTGGATGGCTGCACGTGCCGGATAGGGTTCGCTTAAATAACCACTCATGACATCATTCAAAGCCGCAAAATCATTTAAATCCTGCAAAAAAACAGTCAGTTTCAAAGCCTGTTGCAAATCAGTTCCCGCCGCCTGCGCCACTGCCTGGAGGTTTTGGAAAACCCGGTGTGCTTGCTGCTTAAAATCAGGACCCAACATTTCACCGCTGTCGGGATCAATGGGAATTTGTCCGGAAGTGTAGAGAACTCCCGCGTGAACCACCGCCTGTGAATAAGTGCCGATGGCTGCCGGCGCTTTGTCGGTATTAATGATTTTTTTCATGATAGACCCGCTTAACATTAAGAACTTCAGTGTGGCGCTGGAGGCGCTTCATCAGTTGGGTGGCCTGCCCTTTGTTTTCGACTTCCACCACAAAGTTTAATTGTGAAAAACCGCCTTCTTTGTCCACCTGATCGATGGTGACAATATTAACATCTTCTGCCGCAATCAGGGAAGCCAAGTTCGCCAAAACGCCGGTGCGGTTAATCACATCAACCATCAGTTTGGTTTTAAACATACCCGAAGGATCCACATTCCACTGGCATTTCACAGATCGCTCGGGACTGTCTTTCAGGGTTTCCAGGAGATTAACGCATTGACTGCGGTGAATCACCACGCCTTTTGAGGGACTTAAATAACCGGTGATTTCATCGCCCGGGAGAGGAAAACAACAATGCGGATAGTTCACGATTGAACCCTCCGTACCATCAATAACCAGGGCTTCTTTGGGCTGATAGTCTTTATCAAGTTTGCGTTTTTTCATCAATGGCAGTAGTTTTCTGGCCACAATGGAAGGCAACAACTGGCCATAGGCAAATGACTTTAACAAATCATCCATGCTGTCTAACTGGTATTCTTTGAGGACTTTTTTGATGGTTCTGGCATCCAGCGCCTCAAAAGAATGACCAAAGGTATCCAGCGCCCGATCCAGCATACGATGACCCAATAATAAGGCATCCTCATCCTTGATGTCTTTGAGTTCTTTGCGAATCGCCGTGCGCGCCTTACTGGTCACCACCACCCCGAGCCAATCAGCTGTTACGGTTAAACCTTTGGCTGTTTTGATGCTCACCGTATCACCGGTTTCCAGGACTTTTGATAAGGTTGTTGCTTCACCATTGACCACCGCACTGACCGCATGCGACCCCACCGAAGTGTGAATGGCGTAGGCAAAATCCATGGCTGTGGATTTAATCGGTAGCTGCACGATATCACCCTTGGGGGTAAACACGTAGATTTCATCCAGCCCCAAATCGGATTTAAAGTTTTCATAAAATTCAAGCGAACTGCCTGAATCTGCCTGCAAACGCAAAAGAGATCCGAGCCAACTGCGCACCTTGTTGAGTGAAGCGGTGGACTGCGCTGATTTTTGTTTATACATCCAGTGAGCAGCCACCCCGGCTTCGCTCATTTCGTCCATGTTTTGGGTGCGAATCTGAATTTCCAGTTTTAAGCCGTAGGGCCCGGTGACAATGCTGTGTATGGACTGGTAACCGTTTTGTTTGGGCACCGCAATATAATCTTTAAAGCCGTTTTCACTGGGCGGATAAAGGTTATGAATGACACCCAGCGCCAAATAACACTGATGCAGCTCTGAAACAATAATGCGCACCCCGAACAAGTCGTGCACCTCTTCCAGGGTCAGTTGTTTAGATTTAATTTTCTTGTAAATACTGTAGGGTGCTTTCTGACGGCCACTGACGTCAGCCACCATAGAGGCATCCAACAAGGCTTTTTCAATGTTCTTGCAGATTTTCTCAATCGCCTTTTTTCGGTGACCGGCCATTTCTTTGGCGCCGGTGACAATTTGTTTGTATCGATTGGGGTGCAGCGCCTTGAAGGCATGATCTTCCAATTCCTTTTGCATGTGCTTTAAACCGATGCGTTCGGCAATCGGCGCATACACATCGATGGTTTCCTGGGATATGCGTTTTTGTCCGGAACGACTCATGGCATCGATGGTGCGCATATTGTGCAGGCGATCGGCCAGTTTTATGATGATGACACGCACATCATCAGACATGGCAAACAACATTTTAACGAATGTTTCTGCCTGCGCTTCCTTAAAGTTTCTAAACTTTAATTTGTCCAGTTTGGTAACGGCTTCAACCAAATGGGCCACATCGGCATTGAATTCGGTGACCAGATCCTCATAACTGACTTCGGTGTCTTCGATGGTGTCGTGCAACACACCGGCAATCAAGGTATCAATATCAACCCGCATTTCGGCCAAAATCGCCGCCACAATAATGGGGTGGCTGATATAAGGCTCGCCCGATTTGCGGATTTGCTTTTCGTGGGCATAAGCGCCGTAATGGACGGCTTTACGAAGGGCAGATTTTTCCTCGTCGTTGAGGTAGAGGTTGGTATTTTCTTTGAGTTTTTTAAAAGCAGCCTGGACCAATTTATGGCCCATGGTGTCGGAGGTGTGGGACAATTGTGTTGTCGTCACATCCGACACCCTCGAAGACAGGTGATATCTGAAGCGACCTTACTCGTTATCTTCATTGTCCTGTGTCTCAGCAGCGGCATTCCAGGCCTCTAACTCTTTGGCCCGCTTCGCTTCCAGTTCCAATTCAGCCAGGACATCATTGTTGATTTTACCCTCGGCAATCTCACGCAGTGCCAACACGGTGGGTTTGTCGTTTTCTTCTTCCACCATCGGCTCCTGGCCATTGGCAATTAAACGCGCGCGTTTGGATGCCATGGTCACCAAATCAAAACGATTGGGTACTTTTTCTAAACAGTCTTCTACGGTTACTCGTGCCATATTATTTCCTGAAATATTTTGCGCAATCGCGCATTTTAATCGAAGCGGGAATTATTTTCAAAATTATTATGGCCAAAAGCCCGAAAACAAAGGGTAAAGAGCTGCATTAAGGCTTATCTGCCCGGATAATTGGGGCTTTGTTCCCGACGCCGCTCTTCATCAGTTATGAGGGGTTCATAGGCATTAATCTGAGCATCTATTTTTGCCGTTTCATAGAAATCCAATGGCCGGTCTTTGCGAAGGTTCTTGAGAATTCTGACCGCCTGATAATTCTGCCCCAGCAGATGGGATCGCCTGGCCATGGCCTGACCGGCAGCAACCGGTTTCATGGCGTTGTAATAGGCAATCGATAACAAGTCCTGATAATGTGGATTTTCCGGGTATTGATAGCTCAGTTTACGCAGTTGGCTGATGGCCTTGTCCTGACTGTCCAAATCTTCAAAGTGCATGAATATTTGTGCCGTTTCCTCCAAAACCAAATTATTATCCGGGTATTGATTGATTAACTGGTCCAGGTATTTTTTACCCTGTTCTGTATCGACTCGAGAGATATTTTGGGCTTTGAGTATTTTGACCAGAACGTCAGTTTCTGAATCAGTTTTAATTTTTTCAATGGTTGCTAATGAAGCTTTATAATCATTGTTTCGGTATTGGTGCAAAGCACGCCCGTATAAATAGGCGGCCGATGCGTTTGATCCGTCCTTTGCGTCTGCATAATAAGCCTTTAAACCATCAAACTCACCGGCTGTCAAAACCCGTAAACGCTCCTTGACAAAAGCATACATACTTGATTCTTTAACGGTTTTGGGGGCTAGGTTTTTACTGCGATTTTTGGCTTCAGTAACACGATTAACCGACAATGGGTGGGTGCGTAAGTATTCGGGCAATTGATAGCGCGGATCAACACGGTTTTTGGTCATTAATTTCGCAAAAAACCCGGCCATACCTTGTGGGTCAAAATCAGCCTTATATAAGGTGTTAATACCGACCCGATCGGCTTCATATTCATGGTAACGGGTAAAATTAATGGCCAGCTGTTGTTGTAAGCCGGTCATTGAAGAGGCTATAGCAATCGGTGCATCGCCGCTGCCGCCGGCACTCGCGGCAGCAGCGGCAGCCAACATCCCTAACATGATGGGGATGGTGGCCTTTTGTTGTTTGGCAATCATTCGCGAAATATGGCGCTGACTAACATGCGCAATTTCATGTGCAACAACCCCAGCCAGTTCACTTTCCGAGTCTGTTTCTAAAATCAAACCCGAGTAAACCACTATTAAACCGCCGGGATAAGCTGACGCATTAATCACATCAGCCGGCACCACAAAAAAATCAAAGCTTTGGGTCGGTTTATCAGAATGAGCCGCCAAACGGTATCCCAGGTGATAGATATACGACGCCACAACCGGATCCGTCATAATCATCTGGTAAGCATACATTTGCTGCTTAATTTCTTTGCGGTAACGCGCTTCATCATCCTCAGACATAACCGCATCTGATGAATTGCCCAAATCCGGCAATTTCACCTGCGCATAAGTCATCGGATGCCACAAGCTGACAAACAGATAGATGGTTAAAACAAATTTCATGGTCATATTGTATAATTCAGACTGTTAATTTACGCTTAAATTCATTTTCATTAAAGTCATTTCATCATTTGTTAGTAAATATGCGCCTTTGTTTTTTAATCAACCCCAGCGAAGATTGGCAACAAGCCGTTGAACATGCGCGTCATCTGGCTTTGGCCGCCTTAAAAACCCATCAGATAAAGGCGGTGTTTTTCTTTGGCTCAGCCGCGAAAATTATTCAAGACACCTCCATGCAACAACGCTGGAATAAACTGAATAGCTGTGATTTGTGGATTTGCAGAACCATGATAGACCAGTGGCAGCTGAACGAAACAGCTTGTCACAATCATTTCTCTGTCACAGGTATGGCGCCGTGGATTAACTGTATGCAACAATCAGACCGAGTTATAGAAATCATCTGATGCGGTGCTTATTTCACATTTTTGCAGACAGCAGCCAAGATCGGTTAGAGCAAAGCCATTTATTAATATTAGCTTGTCTGAACTTTGATTACAGGGTTGACATTGTTTTCCATGATCACAGTGAACGTGTTTTAAGCCGACAACCGCAACTTTACAAAAAATGGCAAGCCCTGCAGCTTTACGGTGCACAGGAATTTATACAACTGTCCGAACTGAGTTGTTCTGAAGCTGATAGCTTATTGACTCAACTCACCGACCAAGCGGATTTTATCGCATGAGCGTATTACACCAGTACCGCTGGCATAACGAAAACCACTTTGCAAAAAGAATTCACCTCCTACGGACGGGTGATTCACTGGTGATATACGGCTGTCCCCAACACCTGAACCCAAACCGGTTTCTGGATCCGTTAGTACACTTGAAAATACCAATCTATTGGCTCAGTCAAAAATCTGCTCATAACCACAATAGCCCAATGCACCCCATAGATTATGACCAATGGCTGACGCTGATTGAACAACATGACAAAACCCACACATGGAAATAATTCTCGATAAAAACGGCCACTTAATAGACAAAGAGGCATGGAATCTTCAGGTGGCAAACCAATTGGCACAAACCGATAATCTGAAATTGACAAAACAACATGAACAGATTATCTTAGCGGTGCGGGCCATTTTTGAAGAAACCGGTGACACGCCGCCCATGCGTTTGTTGATTAAGGTATTGCGTCAGCAGCTTGATGATTCCATAGATTCACGCTATCTGTACCGCTTGTTTCCAGACGGTCCCGTGAGGCTGTGTAGTAAATATGCCGGCTTACCGAAACCCAAACATTGTATGTAAAAATAATTATGAGCAACGAAATCATCGTTTACAGCACCCAGGTTTGCCCCTACTGTGTGGCAGCCAAAAACCTGTTAAAAACTAAAAACCTCCGTTTTACGGAAGTTTTGGTTGATAAAAACCCCGAACAACGGGCCATAATGATAGAAAAAAGCGGTCGCACCTCGGTGCCTCAGATTTTTATCAACGGCACCCATGTGGGGGGATTTGATGATTTAAGCGCCCGAGTCAGAAACAACACGCTTCAGGAATTACTGGTTTAGTGGCTCAGACTCGGTGGCCACCAAGGTACGCGGCCAGGATTGGATAATGGCATTCACCAGGGTGGCCAAAGGAATGGCAAAAAACACACCCCAGAAACCCCACACACCGCCGAAAAATAACACCGCAACGATGATTGCCACCGGGTGCAGGTTATTTACCTCAGAAAATAACCAGGGAACCAAAGCGTTGCCATCCAATACCTGAATGACACCGTAGGAAATCATGACATAGGCAAAAGGCGCCGTCCAGCCAAACTGCACAAAAGCCACCAGCGCAATCGGAAAGGTCACCGCCACTGCACCGATAAAGGGCACCAGCACGGAAAACCCCGTTAAAGTGGCGAGTAATATGGCATATTCCAAATCCAGAAAAACGAAAACAATGTAGGTGATTAAACCCACCAACAGTATTTCAAAGGCTTTTCCCCGCACATAATTGCCAATCTGCACATCCACTTCATGCCACACCGACAGTGTTAATTTAGAATCACGGGGAATAAATTGACGCAGCCAGCTGAGAATTTGCTGTTTGTCTTTCAACAAAAAAAACACCAGAATCGGCATCACCACCAAAAACACCGCAATCGAAAAAGCACTGAATACCGATGACACCGTTTTGCCCAGCATTTGCTGACCCAAAACAGTCACCTCTGCGGTAACTTTGGAAATAAGGCTTTGAACCTGATCAGGCTGGATAAGCTGCGGATACTTTTCAGGCAGTGTGCGAAGAAAATCTAAACCGGTTGAAAAGTAATTGGGCAAAGCCTGAACCAACTGAGTCACCTGGGTAATCAGCTTGGGTACCATCCACACCAGCAGGATAAACATCACCGCCACAAAAACCAAAAAAACCACCGTGACCGCCACCACCCGCGGCACTTTCAGTTTTTCCAGACGCACAATAACACTTTCCAGCAAATAGGCCACCACAATACTGGCCAGAAAAGGTGCCAGCGCACGGCCAAAATAAATAATAAACACAAAACTGACCACCAAAGCCATGGTCAGAATGACAATTTGCGGGTCAGAGAAATTTCTTTTAAACCAATTTGTGAATACATTCATACGCCGAATTATAAGGCAGTTTTGGGTTTAATCCACGGAAATTGGTTACTTTTAGAAGGCCAATCAACCATCGTAATTGGATACACAGTCACATCATTGGCGTATTGTTGACAGCCAGCAACAGCAGACCGCTAACATCATGGCACAATCAGGAACAAGGGAATTAGAAGGTTTTTAACCAGGTGAGCACCGCTTCGGTATGACGGCCCTCAAAAGCACTGCTGACTCGGCCAAAATCGGTGCGACCAAAATTAAGTGGCTGTGGCGCATAACTGGCATACAAATCAAGCTGACCACCTAAAATCGGGGTACTGACACCCACCCGGACACTGTAATCAGCTGAAATAGCTTTCAAAATGGTGGTTAAGTCATCATCCGTAGCCGGCGGCTGTTGCCGACCGGTGTATTCGATATTAAATTCTGTTCCCTGCTTAAAGGTGTGGCTGTAACCCAGAGCAAATACGGTTTGGTCGGCCCATTTAAATTCAGGACTTTCCATATCATTTAAAAATGTCAGGAAAATATCGGGATAAGAACGCGACACAAAGGCGTTCACATCACTGTAATAATTATGCCTGGCAATCAGCTGAAAACTGTTACGCGGGCTGACCTGAAAATTAACCGCCACATCCACACTGGCCGGTATATCAAAGTCTGCCGGATCGGCCTGCACACCCAACAGCTGACTAAATCCGTCCATATCAATTTTAGACTGAAAATGGGTTTCTAAAGACAACCAGCCGGTCAATCGATGGCTCAAACCCAGATTAACACCCAGACCATTACTGGTTTCTGTGTAACTGACCGGATACAAGTCCAGCTGACTGTAAGTCAGAATCGACGAAGCCAGGAAATTCATGTCCGAATAATTCTGCTGAGCAAATAAAACGGCAAAATTAAACTGAGACTGCTCTGATAACTGAAAAGCCACGCCGGGGGCGAAAATCCGGCGACTGTACATTTCACGGTCCGTAAACACCATCTGGTCAAATTCAAATGCCTGGTCACTAAAACTCGAAGGACGCAGGAAAGATTTTTCGTAATCAAAGGTGAAAAAATAGGATTTGCCGGACATTAAATCGCCGAGGTCGCTAAGTCGATCTTGAGAATAATAGAATTTAGCACCGGCAAAACTCACCGCCTGAGAAAAGTCAGGTGTTGATGTGGTGTTGAGCTCGCGGTAAAAATTGGGGTAAATACGCGCGGCAATGTCATTGCGCCAATGACCCAGATCCATAATTGCGATTGACGACTGCGGGCTCACAGAGGACGCAATAACGGCCTGAGCCGGCAGCAACAATGCAACAATTAAGGTTAAAACTACTTTCATCAATAGGGCGTTTAACGCAAATTTAATGGTTTAATACGGTGAATTTTGGCAAAAAAACAACATAAAGTCAATTCAGATGCGGTCATTTACCGTAAAAAATCAGTGTTTTTCCATCGAATGTTGTAATTTCACAACAATGTGACCAAATAGGACAGATTCTGACACATCCGAACTCAAGGAAAGCCTCACAGCAGCCCTTCTATGACAGACGACTGATGACGGCATTGGCGTATTCTGCGGTCTTGGCCCGGCCGCCCATATCACCGGTTAAATGATCACCTGCTCGGATGGTGTCTTGAACTGCCTGCCGGATACGATTGGCCTGTTGAACGTGTCCCAAATGCTCAACCATCATGGCCGCTGCCAGAATCAATGCGGTCGGATTGGCGATTTTTTGGCCGGCAATATCCGGCGCAGATCCGTGCACCGCCTCAAACATGGCCACGTCCTGACCGATATTGGCACCCGGTGCCAGACCCAGACCACCCACCAAACCGGCGCACAAGTCGGAAATGATGTCGCCAAACAGATTGGTGGTCACAATCACGTCAAATTTTTCAGGATTCATCACCAGTTGCATGCAGGCATTGTCAACAATCAGGGTATTAAACTGAATATCGGGGTATTCTTTAGCCATTTCCTGGGCCACTTCGAGAAACAAACCCGAAGTGGTTTTCATAATATTGGCTTTGTGCACCGCCGTAACTTTTTTTCGACCGGCTTTGCGTGCCAGTTCAAAAGCATAGCGGACAATATTTTGTGAAGCTTCTCGCGTCACCACAATTTTAGATTCAGCGATGGTGCGCTCTTCGTTAATGGTCTGACCCTCGCTTAAATAAGCCCCCTCGGTGTTTTCCCGTACGGTTAAGATGTCTATGTTTTCATAGCGTGCCTTGGTGCCCGGAAAAGTGATCACCGGTCTGACGTTGGCGAATAATTTAAAATAACGACGCATGGCCACATTAATGGAACTAAAGCCCTTACCAACCGGTGTGGTCAACGGGCCTTTTAAACAAACGCCGGTTTCGGTTATGGCGTCGAGTGTGTTTTGCGGGAGCAAATCACCCTGGTTATCCAGTGCGGCAAGCCCGGCTTCTTTAAAATCATATTGAAAATCTAATTTGAGTGCATCCAATACAGCCAATGTGGCATCCATAATTTCCGGCCCGATGCCGTCTCCTTTGATAACAATGATTTTTTGCGTCATGTTGTGTCCTGATGTGTTGTTAATTTAGTGGCCGCAGATTATAACCAATCAGCGGCTGTTTTTCACCGCTTATCACGGACTGTCAATTGGTTTTCAGAGAATCTTTAGCTTTCGTCTGTCAACTGCTTCACTTGCTCTAAGACGTCTTCAGCGTGATCTTTGACCTTAACTTTACGCCAGGACAGCATAACATCGCCTTTTTGATTGATAATAAAAGTACTGCGTTCTATGCCCATAAACTTTTTCCCGTACATATTTTTTTCTTTAATCACATCAAAAGCGCGACATAAGGTTTCCTCGGTGTCAGCCACCAACTCAAAAGGCATGTCGAATTTTTCTTTAAAATTTTGTTGCTTTTTTAAACTGTCCGCTGAGACCCCGACAACCTCACAGTTTAAGGCCTTAAAGTCTTCATAATGGCTGCTGAAATCCTGACTTTCCTGACTGCAGCCCGGGGTATTGGCTCGCGGATAGAAAAACACACACAGGTAATCGTCAACCAGTTGAGATAACGAGGCAGTGGCACCGTGGGTTAAGTGCACAGGATGTTGCATAATCTTGTCTTCAATTTTTAGCATGGTTTCATTCATATTCAGTAAAAAACACCCTATAATTATGGGCTTTTAACCGTAAAGTACAAGTTTTAATGAATCAAAAACCACAAACAACATTTAAAATATCAGCCTTAGCCGGTGCCATGGTGGCTTTGGTAACACCCATGAATGCCGAGGGTGAAATTGATTGGCTAGAATATCAAAAATTGCTCGACTGGCATATTAATATAAAAACACCCGCTGTCATTATTGCCGGCACCACCGGCGAATCAGCCTTATTAAGTACGGCAGAAACAGAGCAGCTCTGGTCTATAGCAGCACAGCGTTGCGCCAACACAGAGACGCTCATGGTGGCCGGCACCGGTGCCATTTCACCCCGGCAAGTGATGGCCAATAACAAACAGGCGGCCGCTTGTGGCGCTGATCTGGTTCTGGTCGTGACGCCCTATTATTTACGCTTAACCCAAAGTGCACTGCGAGATCATTTTTGGGACATTGCCGATACCAGCCCGCTACCCGTTTTACTTTATAATGTACCGACCAGAACCGGCAATGATTTACAGACTAAAACCACACAGGCCTTAGCCAAACACCCGAATATTCTGGGCATTAAAGAAGCCAAGGCCGATATGGAACGAATAACAGCGTTGGCCAAAATCGATGGATTTGTTGTTCTTTCCGGCGATGATGAGAGTTTTTGCCGGGCCATGCAACATGGTGCCGCGGGGGTCATCAGCGTCGCAGCCAACGTTCGCCCCAGGACCTTGAAACAAATCTGTCATGCCCTCGCCCTGGGTGACATAAACAAGGCGTGTCAACTGGATCAATCCTTACAGCCTTTGTACCAACTGCTGGCACAAGAACCCAATCCGGGTCCGATTAAAGCTGTCATGCACGCCGCAAAAATGCTATCATCCGGCATCCGTCCGCCGTTACAACTGATGTCACTTAGCCGGACACAGCAAAAACAATTTACACAGGCCATTGAACAGGAGTTTACACAACCATGAAAATAAAACGACGCAGCATCATGATTATCGTTATTTTGATCCTTCTTAACAGTTGTGGTCGTTTCATCAAGGAAGAACCCTACTTAGAAGCCGAACAAACCCATGCTTTAAAAGCGGTTGACGGCCTGGATTTACCTCAGGACACCGGCCAACTGGCCATCCCCGACATACAAAACGACACCTTTAAACCTCTGTCCATTGATTCAGTCAGACCACCTGAAATGGCGTTTGCCAAACGCCGCAGCGCCGATGAAAATGTGGTAATTATTGATGCCGATGGCGTGCCCACCATGGAAATCTATAACGACAAAGATGCCTGGCAATTAATGAATGAAGATCTGGGTGCCCACTGGTACGCCTTAGAAAGCAACGAAGAAGACTGTCAAATTACTTTGTATTATGATGACCCGATTAACCAAACTGTTGAAGATCAGGGCTTTTTTAAAAAGCTGTTTACTTTCAAAAGCAGTTACATCGACCGCTCCGGCCAATATGTACTGACCTGTTTGAAATTACCGCAAAAACAACAAATCTGGGTTCAGACCCTGGACTTTAAAACACCGTCTGCGTTTGTGGTGGATGACTTATTCAATCAGTTGTTTACCGCCGCCACCCAATAAAGCTGCCTCAAGTATTGGTGTGACGGCGGTATTGGCCAATTCCTTATCAACAGGACAAGAACTTTCGGCCGTTTATTTATCAGCCGAACAATTTATTCATCACCGCGGTCAAGTAAATCAATTTTATCTTCAACCTGCGCCCATTCATCGGCATCTTCAGGCGGGTCTATCATGGCCGTAATCACCGGCCATTTGGGCGATAATTCAGCATTTATTTCAAGAAATTTTTCCTGGCCCACCGGCAAGTCATCCTCCGGAAAAATCGCATCCACAGGACATTCGGGTTCACACAGCGTACAATCAATACACTCTTCAGGATCAATCACTAAAAAGTTAGGGCCTTCGTGAAAACAATCCACCGGGCAAACTTCAACACAATCGGTGTATTTGCACTTGATACAGGCTTCGGTGACGACAAAAGTCATTCAATGGCTCCTTGATTTAATCAAAAACACAATTATACTATAAGCCACTATAACGAAACCACCCAACTTGCTAAATCATCAGCCGCTTATATATCGCCCTGACCAACATCATTTGCCGCATGGCGAAATAAATAAAGCCACCAAGAAAATAATTCGAAAACTCACTGAAGCCGGTTATGAAGCTTACCTGGTTGGTGGTGCGGTGCGTGATTTATTGCTGGGTTTGCACCCCAAGGATTTTGACATTGCCACCGACGCCACCCCCGAAGATGTCAAAAAGGTGTTTAAAGGCCAGTGTCGCCTGATCGGCCGCCGTTTTCGTCTGGCGCATATTTACATGGGCAATCAGGTTTATGAAATTGCCACTTTTCGGGGTGATGACAGCGGTGATCGGGTGTTAAAAAAAGGCCGCATCATTCGGGACAATGTTTATGGCAGCATTGAACAGGACGCCATCCGGCGCGATTTTAGTTGTAATGCGCTGTATTACAACATCGACTCACGTGAGGTGTTGGATTTTGTTGGCGGCGTTGAAGATCTGGAACGTGGCGTCTTAAAACTCATTGGCCAGGCTGATCAGCGGTTTATTGAAGATCCTGTCAGAATGCTCAGAGCGGTTCGCTTTGAAGCCAAACTGGGTCTGACCTTACCCACCGAAATGGCCCACCAAATCACCGCACACCGGCACCTGCTGCATCAGGTACCGATTGCCCGGCTGTTTGACGAAACGGTTAAGATGTTTCACTGTGGCAACATGATGGAAGCTTATCAAAAACTGATGGACCTGGATTTGTTTAAAATCCTGTTTCCAACGGCGGTGGATTATTTACAGGATCCCAACTGGCACAACCTGATGATGCACGCCTTCAGCAACACCGACCAAAGGCTCAAGCAAGGCCTCTCGGTGACCCCGGTTTTCCTCACCGCCTGTGTCTTGTGGCCACCATGCATTGAGCTTTATGAAAAACTCAGAAGCCAGGGCAAACCACCGCACGATGCGCTGCACCTCGCTGCCGGTCAGGTGCTCAGTCAACAGCAAAAAAGCCTGATGATACCGCGCGCGATTCAAAACGGCATCCGACAAATGTGGATATTACAATTGCGCTTTAAAAAAATGTTCGGCAAAGGGGTTTATTCAACCCTGCACCACCCCAGATTTCGCGCCGGTTATGATTTTTTGTTGCTGCGTAATGAGATTGACGCTCAATTAAATAAACAGGCTGACTTCTGGACCAACATTCAGAACATGCCGCCTGAAAATGTGAAAAGCCTGATTTTCGGAAAACGCAAAAAACGCGGAATCAATTACCGCTTAGCGGTTCATGACGCACCCTAATCGGGCTTATCTGGGTCTTGGCAGCAACCGCGACCGCCCCCACAGACAACTCACAAAAGCCATCGGACACATCAACCACTTGCCAGGCACACACATTGTGCAGCTGGCGCCGCGTTACCGCACTGAGGCCTGGGGTTTTACCGAGCAACCGGACTTTATCAACACAGTCATCGCGATACAAACAACCTTAACCCCCATGCACCTGCTTAAGTGCATCAAACGAATCGAATACCGCTTAATGGGTCGCCAACGCAACAAACGCTGGCACAGCCGATGTATCGATATCGATATTCTCTATTATTCCCGCCAACCTTTCAGGCGCGCGTCATTACAACTGCCACACCCAGATATGCCCCGGCGTTGCTTTGTGCTCCGACCGTTGCTTGATTGTGACCCGGAATGTTTACCCCGAACCACGGCACAGAAAATAACCATCCGAAAAAACCTTTGCAAACACCTCCGGTCTCAGCGGCATTGGCTTGAAACACACAAAATCCGGCAAATTTGTCACCGCAGCCCCTGAAAAATGTTGTATTTTTGCCACAATCAGCAAATTTTGTTGTATTTTTTAAACAAAAAGCAAAAAGACTGTTGCATTGTTGCCAATTTTAGCGTAACATTGGTTTCAGTTTTAGAGTAAATCATTTCAAACTCCAAGACAAAACCAGGGCACAAAAGTAAAATATCGTATTTAACCCATCCACATTTGGATGGGTTTTTTTTTGCGCATCTGCTAAAATCTCCACTGATTACTCGCCCACACGTCAATTATGCATGATCCATCATTGCAGCGGCTGTTAACCCGCGCCGCGGCTTCACCTCACATCAGAGATTTACGACAACTTTGGTCGCATAACCCCAATCGTCACCGCCAATTCATCTACGAAACCGATGCCTTGTATCTGGACCTGTCCAAAAACTGGGTTGATGCTGATGTGATTGAACAACTGCAACGCCTGGCCGACAGTTGCCGACTGAAAGAAGCCATCGATAAATTATTTAATGGCGAAGTGGTTAACAGCACCGAACAATCTGCGGCCGGCCACACCACCCTGCGCGATCCCAACCACCCCAATTATCACCGCAATTTAAAAGCCATGTGTGATCTGGCGGACCGGATTGAACGCGGCGACATCAAAACCGCCTTTGGTAAACCGGTAAAACAATGGGTTAATGTGGGCATCGGCGGTTCTTACCTCGGCCCCCGGCTGGTGGTGGAAGCTTTAACCGAACTGCAAAGTGAAAGCCGCATTCCGGTTCACTTTACCGCCAGCGTTGATGATTCGCTGATTAATCAGCTTTTTAACACCATCGACATTGAGCATTGCCTGTTTTGTATCAGTTCCAAAAGTTTTGGTACCGTTGAAACGCTGATGAATGCAGGGGCCATTGAGCGCAAATTAAAATCACGCTCAGGCTACCGACCGCAGCCCGGACAGTCATCGTTAATGGCCATCACCGCCCACACTGACAAAGCCCGCCGGCTGGGCATTCCCGATGACATGATTCTGAATTTTGATGACAGCATCGGCGGTCGTTTTTCCCTGTGGTCAGCGATTGGCTTTCCGATTGTGATGGCTGCCGGACAAACCGCTTTTAAACAGCTGCTCGAAGGTGCGCATCAAATGGATGTGCATTATAAACAAACACCCTGGTCACGTAACCTGCCGGTGATGATGGCCCTCATGTCGGTGTGGTACCGCAATTATATGCAACTGTCCGCCTATGCCTGTTTGCCTTATGATGCCCGCTTGCGCTGTTTGCCCCAATGGCTGCAACAGCTAATGATGGAAAGCACCGGCAAAATGCACAGCAACCGGGGGGATGTGATTCAATACCCCACCGCGCCATGGGTGTTCGGCGACCACGGTCAATTATCTCAGCACGCTTTTTTTCAGGCTTTTCACCAGGGCCTCGATGCCCTGCCACTGGATTTTATCGGGGTGGTGGATGACAGCCCGAACCAACAGTTTTTGCTGTACAACATGCTGGCACAAGGGGCGGCGTTAATGCAGGGTAAAGAAGAAGACAACACCATGGCCGGCTGTCCCGGCAACAAGCCCAGCACCACCTTACTCATGAAACGCATGGATGCCCGGGCCATCGGTGAATTGCTGGCCATGTATGAACACATGGTCTATACCCAATCAGTGATCTGGGATATTAACTGTTTTGATCAGCCCGGTGTGGAGCTTGGTAAATCCCTGGCCCGCGATATTCAGGACTGCGTTGCCAATGACTCTTTAAATCAGCTTAATCTGGACCCATCTACTAAGGCATTGATCAATCAAGTCAATCCCAAAACCAAGGAGCCGAAACATGACTGACTTAGCCCGACTTAAAGACCCCATCAGCGACCAGATGATTGGGGCATCCATCGCTTTAAATGATGATTCCAAAGACGTTGAATTTCGTTATCCGATTAAACCATTTAAGAAACAATACCAAAAACAACTGGCCGAAATCTTAGGCCGCAAAAAAGTCAAAGCCAAAACCAGTATTCGCAGCCACCAGATAAAAAAAGACATCGAACCCATTCAAGGCGTTAAAAACATCATCGCCGTGGCCTCGGGCAAAGGCGGCGTTGGTAAATCCACCATGAGCGTGATGCTGGCCAAAGGCTTGCAAAACTTAGGCGCCACCGTGGGTATTTTGGATGCAGATATTTACGGCCCCAGTATCCCGAAAATGCTGGGCCAGCGCCAAAAACCCGAAACCCCGGATAACAAATCCTTTCTGCCGGTGGATGCCGATGGTATTCAGAGCATGTCACTGGGCTATATTCTGGATGAAAAAGACCCCGCCATCTGGCGCGGCGCCATGGTTACCAAAGCCCTGATGCAACTGATTGGCGACACCCGCTGGCATGATCTGGATTACCTGATAATGGACTTACCACCGGGAACCGGCGATATACAGCTCACCATGATTCAGAAAATTCCGGTCACCGCAGCGGTGATTGTCACCACCCCACAGGATATTTCCCTGTTGGATGCGCAAAAAGCCCTGGCCATGTTTAACAAAGTTGAGATCCCGGTTCTGGGCGTGATTGAAAACATGAGCACCTTTATCTGTGACAACTGCGGTCATGAAACCCCGCTGTTCGGTCAACATGGCGGTGCCAAAATGGCCGAAGAATTTAATATCGATTTACTCGGGCAAGTACCGCTGAACATCACCATTCGAGAAAACATGGACGCCGGTAAACCGGCGGCGGTGTGGAGCAAGAAAAAAGCCCACGCAGATTTGGGTCAGATAATTGCCCTGCGCACCGCCCAGAACCTGGCCAAAAAACCGCTGCTGCTGAAATCCGGCTTCAGCCTTAAATTGAACACACAATAACCTTATGAGTATCAAATCAGACCACTGGATTCGCCGCATGGCAGAACAACACGACCTCATCAGCCCCTTCGAACCGGGTCAGGTGAAAACCAATGCCGCGGGCGAACGCCTGATTTCCTACGGCACTTCGAGTTACGGCTATGATGTGCGTTGCGCTGATGAGTTTAAGATTTTTCATAACATCAATTCAGCGGTAGTTGACCCCAAAAACTTTGATTCGCAGAGTTTTGTGGATGTTAAATCCGATGTCTGTATTATCCCGCCGAATTCCTTTTGTCTGGCGCGCACCGTGGAATATTTAAAAATCCCGCGCGATATTCTGACCATTTGTTTAGGCAAATCCACCTATGCCCGCTGCGGTATCATCGTTAATGTCACCCCGCTGGAGCCTGAATGGGAAGGCCATGTGACCCTGGAATTTTCCAACACCACACCCTTACCGGCAAAAATATACGCCGGCGAAGGCGTGGCGCAGTTTTTGTTTTTTCAGTCCGATGAAGTCTGTGCCGTATCCTATAAAGACCGCGCCGGTAAATACCAGGGCCAACGCGGCGTCACTTTACCGAAAACCTAAATGAAACACCTTGGCATCATCGGCAGTGGCTGGCTGGCGCAGGCCATGGCGCGAGCCTGGCAAAACCAATACCGGCTTACCCTTACCACCCGCCATAAAGACAAACAACAAGAACTTATTCAGCAGGGCTTTGATTGTTTAATTTACAACATGGGCGATGACTTCGCGCGCTTAGCTGACATTGATTGCCTGATTATCGCCACCACCAGCAAAGACCTGAACGCCCACCGGCAATTAATGAATCAACTCAAAAACCACCCTGACATACCGGTATTATTCACTTCATCAACCTCGGTTTACCCCAATGATGGAAAAACCCATGGAGAAGACAGCCCCGATATCAAAACCGACCATCCCCTGTATTTGATTGAACAATGTCTGCAAAAGTACCCAAAAACAACCGTGATTCGCTGCGGCGGTTTAATCGGCCCCGGTCGCCATCCGGGGCGTTTTTTCCAAAACAAAGCCATCCCTTCACCCAAAGCACCGGTGAATTTACTGCCTTTACAAGATGCCATCGGCGTTTTCGAGCATCTGATTGAACAACAAATAACCGGCACCACCGTGAATGCTTGCCATAATGAACATCCGGCCAAAGGTGAATATTACCCGAAAATGGCCCAATCCATCGGTCTGCCCACCCCTGAAATCGGCCACGATGACAGCCCCGGAAAAACCGTCGACACCCGGCGTTTAACCAACGAACTGAACTATTCCTTCAAAAGCGATATTTGGCAAATCGAAGACTAAAATAAGGCACAGATGCGAAGCATCTTAGCGCAATACCGGCGCAGGCCGGTACCCAGCGTCTTTGAGAATAATCTCACGCTATCAAAATAAAGTTCAACCACAAAGAACACCAAGAACACACAAAGTTCACAAAGAAAGAAGATTAAAAAACGACATTGTGACCTTTGAGAAAACCTTTGCGATCTCTGTGGTAAAAAAATTAGTTAACCTCTGGATGATTCCGTACCGTCCCAGGCCGGTACCCAGTATCTTTAGACCTTAACTTGCAGAATAAAACACCGGTATGCAGGTAGGCTTCCTACTGCCCTTTGAACCTGCCCTATTCCTCTTCGTCAAAATCACTTTGGCTGACCGCCCGGTAATAATCCACAATCACCGCCGCCGTCTGGTTATCATCGGAACGCGCTGAAATATGCGGCGTCACCGTAATTTTCTCATGGGTCCAAAAAGGATGCGCCTCAGGCAAAGGCTCCTCGACAAACACATCCAGCACCGCATGCCGTATGACCTTGTTATCCAACGCAGCGATTAAATCCTGTTCATGCACATGACCGCCACGACCCACATTGATGAGCACTGTATGCGGCTGACACCAGGATAAGGTTTCCCGGTTAATCACCTCGCGGGTGTCTTGATTGAGCGGCACCAGCACCACCAGATAGTCACTGGCCTGGCAGACTTTTTTCAAACCCGACCGGCCTTGAAAGCAGGGATGCGCCGGGTGTTGCTGGCTCCGGGTCCAGGCCACGGTGTTAAAACCCAAATCGCGACACCGATCCGCCACAAACTCGCCCAGGGCGCCCAGACCCAAAAAACCCACGGTGGGACTGGCATCGGTTTCCAGCACCTGCCACTGATGTTGCTTTTGTTGCTGCCGGTAGTTAGTGAGGTTGCGCCAGTCCTGCAGCACATACGCCAGCACATACTGTGCCATGCGCTGCTGTAACGACAAGGTCATCACCCGCAGTTGCTGATAACGCGCATCAATGGCTTGATCGGCGATGATATGATCCATACCGGCACCCAGAGAAGTCACCGCTTTTAAGTTGGGAAAATTGTCAGTCACGCCCGCCGGGTGTTGCCACAGCACCGCCAACGTCACCGCATCCGGATCGGTAATATCCGGCCACACTTGCACCGACACATCCGGCAAAAACTGCCGCAACAACTGCGCCAGACCGTCACTCGGTCGATCGGTAATAATCAGTGCAATACCCATAAAAATGACCTGCTTAAAGCTTCGCCAATGGTGCCAGATGCCGCAAAGCCCGTTGATAGACTTTCCGTTTAAAATGAATGACATTATGCGCTGGGTACCAAAAGTCCACCCAACGATAACACTGAAACTCCGGCGAAGAGGTGCAATTAAAATCAACCTTTGACTCATCCTCAAGAAGCCTGAGCAAATAATACACTTGCTTTTGACCAACGAACGCAGGATCAGAATCCTTCTTCATAAATTTTTTGGGCAACTGGTAATGCAACCATTCTGGTGTACACCCGAGCACATCCACATGCTTCGGTTTCAAACCAATTTCCTCATATAATTCCCTGAACATGGCTTCCTCAGCGGTTTCATCTTTGTTTATTCCGCCTTGAGGAAATTGCCAACCGGACCCCCGCGTCCGCTTAGCCCAAAAAACCTGTCCGTCATCATCAAGCAAGATGATACCCACATTGGGGCGAAAACCATCTCGATCTAACATGATGATAAAAAATATTTAAACTGCATTCATTGTTTCAAAAAATCCCCCCCGGCACAAGCAAAAGTTAACAGCTTCCCTAATCGAATAAAAATCAAGCTGTTATCCTCGTGCTTGATCCGAGAAAAATTCTTCTGGAAAGAATTTTACAAATAACGTCCAAGTTATCTGCCCTTCGGGTTACATGAAAATATTTTCCCGAAATATTTTTCATGTAAACTCTTTAGGGTGAGTCTCAAGGATGAGACGAATAATCTACTGACCTTATCGCGATAACTTAAAAACATCCCCACGTCATCCTCGGGCTTGACCCGAGGACCTCCTAACGCTAACGCAAATCAAAAAAAATCCTGATGCAACGTTATCGGATTTGATCCGATAACCCAGTATAGTAAGATGGGCTCCGCCCATCAAAACCTAATGATAATCCTTCAACTCAGTAAAATCACACCAATTTAAATCATAAAACCCATTTTCAACAAATCGCATAAATGATGAATGTGACCACTCACAAGGCTTGTCCACTAATCCATGTTTAACCGGATTAAAGTGAATATAGTCAGTTAAATGGTTTAACTCTAACTCATCCCGAATGGTGTGCTCATAGAACCGCCTTTGCCATACACCACTTTCTCTTTTATTTATTTTGCTTATTGACACCTCTTTTGACAATTCAGTTTTTAAATCCTGTGGTAAGCTTTTTGAAAATTTTATTTTGATTAGTGACACCATCTTCGGGTAATCAACTATGTATCGTGGTCTAATAATCATATGAAAATGCTCTGGCATAACCGCAATGGCGTGTACCTTAAAATGAACCTGATTTTTAACCGTTTTTAAAGCTAACTTGAATTCAGCCATATATTCTGACAAAAGTGCACGTTTTCGGTTATTGATAGCCACCGTGATAAATACACAGCTGTTTTCTACAAAAACCCTTCTGAAGTTTGGCATATATAGATTTTAGCATATCACCCTCATTCATTGCGTAGGATGGGCTTCGCCCATCGAAAATTGAAGCTTTATTTCAAAATCAAAACCTTAAAATTATATTGTAGGATGAGCTCTGCTCATCATACTGCCCAATTTTACGAACCACTGTAATCATTTGATGGGCGGAGCCCATCCTACTTTTCTATTTATCATTAATACCTATTATAAATAAGTATGTGCAAAATAAACCATACGTTAAACATACCCAAAACCATGGCCACAATTTCTCAATTAAATTTAATAGCGAAGCTGGCTTTTTATTAAACACTTCAGAGAAAATAACCCCCAATAAAATACTAATAATTAATCCACAAATTAATAAAACTATTTTCCTTTTACCGGATGATTTGAATTTAAAACAGGCAACGATATTAAGCAATAACACGCTAAAAAATGTTAGTAAAGAACAAATAACTAATACCGCTTCTAATGCATAGAAGGGTTCTCTCTTCCCTAAAACCAAATTATTAAACAGGGTAAGACAAGCAGAAAAAGCCACGGTTAAAATTAAAACGTAAATCCATCCTTTCTTCCAGTTAAGGGGTAAGTTTGTAACTTTTTCAGGCGTTAGCATTTTAACCGAATTTAACTTCATTAACTTCACTCAACCACTCCTAGACCTATACAATCCTTTTAAAAATACAAATCCTAACAAAGCCCCATATACAACGCTGATGTAAAAAATTGGTCTTATGTTTTTTAATTCATTAACCAAACCCTCTGACAAATCATAATCAAAGCCTGAATAATCTAAACCAATGAGTAACCCAAGTATAAACCCAATGATAACAATTTTAGTTTTACTAAACTTCATCATCTTAATCAGCAGAAAAGAAGAAAAATGCAATATTAATAAAAATGGCATTACAAATACTAACCCAAATATAAAAACCGTGACCATATTCCCGTAAAGTTTTAATTCAAAAATTTTATCAAGATTAGTAATTAGCATAAAAACAAATGAAAAAATCACATGAGCACATAAACAATATAACCATGCCATCAACCAATTAGGTTTATTAATATATTTGCTCACATTTAATTACCTATAGTCTCTTTGAATTAAACAATACCTATATCAGGTTTTTTTATCACCCACCCATCCCACTCACAAAAGTATCCACATAGTGCGTGACTTTCTGGATCAGGCGTTCAGCGGTGGTGGCGCGTTCTTTGAGTTTGGGCCGGGTTTTCATCATGTTGATGACGTCTTCGCGCATGGGTTGGCGGTTGGTAAAAAGGAAATCGCCGATAACGGATTCGAACTTCTCGGCAATGAAATAATGATGTGCTTGTCCCATATCGATTACTCCATGATGATCCATACTCCAAACCCAGCCCGGCCAAATGCTTAATCAGATTGTTTTCGAGGGTTTGTTCGGATTGGGTGGTCATTGACGGTCATCCTTGAACAGTCGAATGTAATCATGAAACAAGTACATTTTACCCCTTTTCTCTCCGGTGATTTCTCGCAATATTTTCAACCGTTCCATTTCTTCCACAATTTTATAGGCCGTAACCAATGATGTATCAATTAATTCAGCAATCATTTGTGCATTGGTAATTGGTCTTTTATACAATGAATCTAACACTTTGATAATCTGTGCACTGCGCTTACTTTTTTCATTCACATCTTTTTCTAACTGAGATTTTAATAAAAGAATGCGATCAAATGTTTCAACACCTTTTCGTGCAGTTTCAATAACACCAGTGAGGAAAAATTTAAACCACTGCTTGATGTCATCATGCG
Organism: Marinicella pacifica; assembly: GCF_014636635.1. Taxonomy (GTDB): domain Bacteria; phylum Pseudomonadota; class Gammaproteobacteria; order Xanthomonadales; family Marinicellaceae; genus Marinicella; species Marinicella pacifica. The sequence continues at coordinate 87,193 of NZ_BMEO01000005.1, forward strand.
TTCTCACGCGCATCAAATTGTCATAATATAAATCTCGGTGCTGTTCAAAAAAATCAGACAAGTACAAAACCGGTTGCTTAAGAATACCCTTCTCAACCAAATACAAAGTGATCAACAACCTACCCACACGACCATTACCGTCTAAAAATGGGTGAATGGTTTCAAACTGGTAATGCATCAAAGCCACTTTCAACAAATCGGGCAAGTAATACTCTTCAGAATGCACAAAATTTTCCAAATCACCCATCAATTCACCGATGGATGCACTGACTGGCGGTATAAAAGTGGCATCATTTAATGTCGCCCCACCAATCCAGTTTTGTGATCGCCTGAATTCACCAGGTAATTTATGTTTACCTCGCACACCTTGTAACAAGGTTTGATGCGTTTGTTTTATCAATCGAGTAGAAAAAGGCACTTTTTCTAAGGATTGAATGGCTTGGTTCATCGCCGAAATGTAATTGATGACCTCATCCCAATCATCGCGCTTGTCTAAATCTATGTCTTCACGGGACATCAAAGCCTCTTCAATATTGGTCTGCGTACCTTCAATTTTATTACTTTGTGTGGCCTCTTTAACAACATGCATACTGATGAACATATCGATATTGGGCACATGTTCAGAAAACATATCCAAACGACCCAGCTGACGATCTGCCTGAGAAAGTAGCTTTAAAACCTCCATGTCATCAATTAACCAAAAACGATGAATAAATTCCGGCTGAAAGCTTTTGTAATCTTTTTGCTTTATCCAGTGTCCTGCTTTAAATTGTTTCATACTATTAAATAAGCTTGTATGCTATTTAATATCTTACAATTTTTTTTAATTAACCACCATCGCTATTTAAGTTTTTGGCATTTTTATTAAATAGTGAGTTGCTTTATTTCATATTTTGTCTATTTTGTGAAATAATCACTGCAGGATGGGCTCAGCCCATTTATTACTATTTTAATTGGCTGACTTTTTCAGGAAAGCTGCTAAGCAGCCAGCGATAACGCATGAGCAGCCCCGTAAGACAGTAAAAACTGACTGTCCATCGATAAATCATTCCATTGGGCATCCTTTATTTTATTATTGCGGTTTTTATCATCCCATCAAATTCAGACTGATTAAAAGGCTCCTTGTGTAGCTGTCCGGTTTTGACTAAATTGTCTAATATCTCCATGAAACTTAAGCCGCGTAATCCTGATTAAATTGCGCTTCGCCTTTTATCCATAAAATTTCATGCGACAGGACTTGTGTGATGAAATGTTGATTTTCATTTATTCGTGTCTGAAATTCATCCGGCGTGTAAATGGTGGGATTGATAGTTCGACCCAATTGCTGTTCGGCTTCGGATAAAGTCGCCATCACATTTGCATAGCTTAAATCCTCAGCGACAATCATTAAATCAATGTCACTTTCAGCATGATCGCGACCCTTAGCCACTGAACCATAAATAAAAGCATACTTAACATCTGGCAGAATATTTTCTAAGGCAGATTCGACACTGCCCACAACCCCAAAGGTTTTTATAACAATGCCTTTTAATTCATGAAAAATGGGATTGTCAGAATTAGCCTGAAAATGCATTTGATTGCCCTGCTTACGCACAGTTAACAATCCGGCCGCCGTTAATTTATCTAATTCACGCCTAACCGTGCCTTTCCCCATATCCACCAGATTAACGAGTTCATTGAAATAAAAGCTTTTTTCCGTTTGCCCATACAAAATCCCCAAAACCTTCTGTTGAGTTTTGGTAAACAAAGCTTCGCCAATGTTTAAATGATTAGATTTCATAAAAGACCCAATATGGGTACTATAAGACCCTTTTTGGGACTTTTCAATAGATATATTCTGATATTTTGTTAACTTAGTCTGATTTGATGCCTGTCCCTGATTGTTTCCTGATTGTTTTATTCTGCTTAAAGGGTACTGACCCCTTTATTTACCTTCAATTAGTGCCTGTCCCGTATTATTTTCATGGTCTGCTTACTTATTATGGTGGATTCCAGTTGCAAGTGCAACGGGCTAACATCTAGATAATACTTCAAGGGGTGTTTGGTAGCCAAGGACTTTTCTCGGTCTGTTATTCAAACGCTCCTCAATAAACTGCGTTTGTTCTATAGTCACGTCATCTAAACGAACAGATTTTGGCAAATATTGTCTGATGAGTCCGTTCATATTTTCATTGGTTCCCCGTTGCCATGAAGCATAGGGTTTAGCAAAGTAAACATCAATATTCAAAGCTTGTGCCACCTCATTGTGTCTAGCAAACTCTTTACCGTTGTCGTAAGTAACAGTGTGAACATTAAAAGATTTAAGAGCTTTAATACTACTGCTGGCTATCAGTCCTGCACGTCGGTTTTTGTGGGCTCTAATAACGCATAAGCGGGTTTTGCGATCAGCAAAGGTAAGTAGCACGCCTTTGTGTTTGTTGCCCACTACGGTGTCTCCCTCAAAGTCACCGAACCTGCTGCGCTCATCAACAACAGCAGGACGTTCATCAATATCACGTCTATCAACGATCTGTCCACGTCTTTGTTGGCCTGACGCATAACGTTTGCGGCGTTTCTTTTGACAACGAAGGTGAGTATAAAGCTCGCCACCGTCTTTTTTGTCAGCATAGATAAACAAGTAAATACGTTCAACGCTTGGTACATCAATCCAACCCATGATCTTAAGCCGACCATTGATTTGTTCAGGTGACCAATCTTGTTCAACCAGATAGCTGATATAGGCAAAGCCAAAAGGGGTAATCTGCTTGTTGCCTTTGCGTTTGCGAGACTG
>NZ_BMEO01000005.1:90010-251214 GCF_014636635.1 Marinicella pacifica
GAGCGATTCATAACCTGAATTCTCCTTTGTATTATTAAGCAAGTGCAACGGTACGCACCTTACTTTTTTTATGCAACTAAAATATCGTTGCACTTACAAATGGAATTCAGATATTATTTTATCAGCAGATTTTATCACAGCTTTGTTGAAAGAAAGAATGAACATAAAAAACTTGACGAGAAATGTTCATTGAGTTTGAACTTGACCCTTTTCATCTTGATATAAAAAATCGGTGTATATGCCGTCAACTTTCATGTCTTTATAATGGATCAATTCTGAAATGGTATTGTAAGTATGAACATATACAAAAGTACCTATGCCGTTCATTCCTTCTAAAATGGCTCTGAAATTTTTCTTTGCAGGATGGACTGTGACAGCAAACAAAGGGTTGTTTTTGACAAAATCTATAATTTCAAAATAGGGAAGATTTGTTGCATATAAAGTAAAAATAACATGGTTATAACCCATTGATTTAATTAATTGGTAGTTAGAAGGGTGATACATTTGGGGGATGATTTGTTCTGGTGCAGCGTCCATCTCTGTAATCATGGACTTGAGACCATAAATATTGTTACCTTTTATGTCGGTGATGATATAAGCATCTTTGTGCTGTTTCAACCATTGATCTAATTTAGACAGGCTTAGTTGAGACTGTTCATGGTTCATGTTTTTCTTCATAAACTGTTCAAACGTTGGGACACCGGTTGAGTCAAAAAGCCTTTTATAGGTATTTTCCCAGTCATGGATTGCGACGAGTTTTCCGTCGGATGTCCAGTTAAAATCAATTTCGAAAAAACGGTGACCCAGCTGATAATTAAGGTCGAGCGCCTCCAAAGAATTCATATATGCCCGGTTATTAACCCCCCCCCCGGCATGTGCGATCAACAGAGGTGGCTGTAAGGAATGAGCTTTTGTTGCTGGCCTTTGGGGTGGTGAATTATAGGTTTCGTTGGGCAAAACCAGAAAATCATCAATATAAAAAACTGTTTCAGTTTCTGGGTGAAAGAACTCAATTTGATAATTACCGGGGTGTTGAACCAAAATATCTGTATCAATTCTTGCGGTGATGGTAGGTAAACGCTCAACAGTTTTAAGGGGTACTTTGTTAAAAAGTACTTTTGTGCCTGCAGGCGCACAATCAGTCTTGAACCAAAATGCCGAGTCGCCGTTTGGTTGTTCGTTGAAAGTGTTGCCGAGCACAGTTTGTTTGGGTCCCCAAGCATTGATGCTACAATATTTGACTTCTCCCAGCTCCGGGTTGGGTTGGTAATCAACTATTTGGATGTTGCCATCGCATGACTCCGGTATAAAAGTAATCATTCCCGTCATGTAGGGTTTATCAAATAAATTATTGATTTTGTGTTTTTTATTTTGTGAATATAAAATTTTATTTTGTGAAAAGTCTTGAGGTAACTGGTGGATGCCAAGTTTTTCAATGGTTTTTGTGGGTAAATTTGAGATTAAAACATACCGATTCTCCTCCTTTTCCAGAATATTAGCCAGATAGGTCATTTCATTAGGCTTCATGTGGTCCAAATATATTTGGTTAATTACTTGGTCTTGGTGATTAAGTTCTATGAGGTAGAATCCAGGTTTGGCTTCGGTGAAGGTTCTGCCACTGGCAATAAATTGGTCGGTTATAGACAACGAGCCCCATTGAACCAGTACCTTTTTAGTGGCTTCATCAATTTTAATTTTGGCACCCAGTGAACACACTTTCTGATTTTGCTGTTGAGTGGAGTAAGTTGTACCCAAGCGATATATGGCATTTAGAGCCAGGCTTTTTTGACAAAAATTTAATGGTAATGTTAAGTGAGAGCTGTAATCAGTTTTGCAATCATCGATTTCGCCCCAGGCATTCATTATTTTCTGTTGAGAATAAAAATCGGTGTAACGAGAAACCAAATAGGGGGGGGTAAGACTGGTCTTAAAGTCAGATTGAGCCAAAATGAAGTTCACATTATGGTCAATTTCAAGTAAGTCTAAAATATTGGCAGATAGGTTTAGAGTTGAGCTGGGTTGGTCATTATTCAGACCAATATTTTTACCTTTAGGGTGTATGGTTGCGTTGTAAATCCGATGGGTGTTAGCATTGGTTCCAAATAAATCTTTCATTTCACTGGTGGGAAAAATTCCATGGTCTCCCTGAATTTGTACGACTGTATTTTCTAATAATCCGGATTGACTCAGTTTATTGATGAACTCTCCTATAAGGTGATCAGTACAATGTATGCCGTTAATAAAAGCATTGTTTATATCAGTTTGGTCATAAGGCTTGCAGCCCTCATATAAAAAACCTGGTATGTGGGTGCCTAAAGTTAAAAGAGTCAGGTTGAAGGGCTGTGCTGATTCACTCAGGTTTTGTATTTTTTTAAAAGCTTGATTGAACAAATCCGCATCTGAGAGCCCCCAGGTGTTGGCAGAAGGGAATCCTGATTCCTCCCACTTGTATTTACCCCACAGTTCTTCGTAACCATGTTCACTAAAAAAAGCGCCTTTCCCTGCGAATTCAAGATCCGCACCACCCATAAATACCTGTTTGTATCCTGCAGTTTTTAGAACATCACCCATACATGGTAAATTAGGCAGCCTACCAGAAGAACTGGTGAGAGAGTTGTTTCCGCTGTCCATGTTCATTAATGTGCCACATTGTGAGTTTGCAATACCTTCAATGGTTACATAGCCACCAGAATAGTAGTTTTGAAAAGAAAAATAATCATTTTTGAGCCGATCAAGATTAGGTGTAAGGCCAGGATATTTGGGGTTTTCGGTCAAAACATCACTGAATGATTCCAAATAAATCAGAACCAGGTTCTTGGGCTTTGGTGGTAATGTGGTCATTACTTGATTTTTTAGCGGGGGTATTTCATCAGTCAGGCGAATGGGCTTAAGGGTCTTGACAGTCTCTTTTCTGATTGTTTGGTTATCTTTGGTTTCTATTTCAACATGATTGTATTTTTGATAAGCCTTGAACAGCCTGAATTCAGGTATGTGTTGGGAGGATAAAAATATCAACACTGCTGAAAAACATATAGTTGAGGTTAAGGTGACAAAGGTGTTCTTGTGGTTTGATTTTAACAATCGTGTAAGTAGCCAGCCAAAAAGAAATGCCGCAATAACAGAGAGGAACAGTTGCCACCCATAGTCGTCCAGGCCAATGACAAAAGAGTCCCAGCTAAAATGAGCAAAAAATTCGCTGGTAAATCCACGTCCGGAAAAATCATAGACGAAACTTAAAATAATTCGGGTAAGTAAAAAAATAAAAAAAAGTAGTATGACAATGATTCTGGCTAAAATTATGCTGAGGGGGCTGATTAGATAATAAATAGAGATAAAAAATATGGATATGCCAAGAGAACCCAACGATGAATAAAAAATGTTGTAAACGCTGCTGTAATTAACAGAGATAAAGAGTACTGGAACCATCAGAACAGTGGTTATAATGAGGCTAAAAATAAAACTGTGCTTGGTGATTTTGTTCATAATAATTCAAAAAGTTACATCGCTATCATTATCCATTATTTGTTAGCAATTATAAAATAGCGATCTTCTAAATTTGAGTAAATAAACAGGGACAGGCACCATATAGAGATCATAATCGAGCTTTTTATAACAATTCTGTTGCAATAAAGCAGCTTAAATCATGGTTTTTGAGGTGATAAAGGTTAGTTGGAAATATCGTTTTTTAGAAAAGCCGATTTAATTGTTATTTCCTTGTTTTTGGCCGAGCGAGGTTTCTTCACGATTGTGAAGTATAGATAAAATATTGGTTGGTTAGGACTATTCCAAGGTAGGTTGTAGCCTTATTCCAACTATCCATTTGCGCTGCGTTTTGCGCGAATATTCCTTAAGTTGGTTTACGGTTCCAACAGCGGAATATCCTACCGATTTAAAACCTTTAAGTTCATCCAGCCATGTGTCAGAATCAAGTCCAAGCTGATCCAAAATTTTGCTGGAATCATCTGGGATAAAGCCACGTTTATCATCACGCACACACCGCCCAGATTCAGACACTAATTCGAAGTAGCTTGAAAGGTAATAAGGTATATCATTTTCGCCTTTTCCAAAAATTCGTCTGGAACGAATTTTCACGCAAGCCCTCATGGATGAGGGTAAGTCTCACGGATGAGACGCATAAAGGCAATAGGTCAGTCGATTTAGCTTCAATTCGTTCTTTAATAGAAGTGTATTCAGAATCAACCAAAGATTTAGCCATGCCTGCTCGGATAGGGTTCAAATCAACGTATGCCATACAAGTGAGCAATGCCCGTTCATCAAGCACGCATGGCCGTAAAAAAGCAAAAGGCTTCTTTCACTTCGTGAAAACCGCCATTCACTTTTTAACTGTGCTCCTGCCCTAATCGGATTAAAATCAACACTCATAATGGTACGAATCAAACTTTATAGATTGAGGAATATTCTCAAAAATGACATCATGAACCATGAAAAAATCGTCTGGAACGATTTTTCACGTAAGCCCTCATGGAAGAGGGTGAGTATCAGGGATGATACGAATAAATAGAACATAAACGTTCGCGGTATTCTGCGGCATATTTTTGTACACGCCTAAATGAAGCACCATCCAAATCATCGACTTCTAAATAACGTTGGCAAAGCACCGGTAATGAGTATAAAGTCAGCCAGGTCATTAAGACTTGTTTATCCGTCCAGTTTTCATTGGAACCAATCTTTAAAACCAGGTGAAAATGATTGTTCACGCACGACGGCATTCAGCAGGCACTTCTTCTGCTTCGCAGAAACCATACCTGCCTCATTACCTGTGCTATTGCATAAGAGCACACATTAATGGCAAACACAGAAGTGACCTTTTTAATGCGATCAATTAGCCACTGTCGGCGGTGTTCGAAAGACTTACCGGTTAGCTCATCCTCACCGCACGCATGGCCACAAACGCGGCAGCGCTTCTTTCACTGCGTGAAAACCGCACTTTGCTTATTGCTATGCTAAATGCTCGTCTGACGCATCTAGAAACGATGTGGTAATAAGGCGTATCTTCAACACAAATTTGCTGACTTCTTGCTACAGTCATGAATTTCTCCATCAAAAAACACCATTTTGAACCGTCGAAACTTAAAAATCTGTAGCAATATTCTGATGGCGTGTACGAAAATGACTACTATGAGGTGACTGTCCTTGGTAAAATAGTCCTTGGTAAAATACCACACGGGCGCGTGGATTGTGTCAACACCAACTTAAAACTGAGCCACTATTAGTTGGGGCGTTCATATATGTCCTCAACTGGCTCACCCTCTGTGTTCTCTGTATCTCTGTGGTGGTATTTTAACTATCTCGATTATGATGCTACTTTTTAACATGGGTCTCCGGATCGGGGCCCGAAGACGTCGCTTTGTTTGGTTTGGGTTTGGGACTGAGGGAATTTAAAGATGCAGCAGTTTTATTATTTTGATTCGCTTATTAACGATTCCACAGGGATACCCAATTGATCATGAAGATTGCGAATCATCGGTAAAGTCAAAGTTCTTTTTTTATTTAATATCTCATAAACTCTGTTTGGCCTTCCGATCATTGGCGCTAAATCTTTAGCACTTAAGTTGCGGCGTTCCATTTCAAAAATAATGGCTTCAATGGGGTCAGGTAAATTCATTGGATAGTTTTTTGATTCATAAGACTCCACCAAAGTGACCAAAATATCTAATTTATTACCTTCAGCTGAATCTACATTGGCCTCCATGAGGCTTTCAATCTCACTAAGGGCATCACGATAATCTGATTCGTTTTTAATGGGTTTAATGTTCATAATTTAATCTCTAAATGCTTTGTGCATCAATTTCATCGTATTGAGCATGCGTTCCTATAAACCGAGTTGAAAAAACAGGCGGAAAACAAAGACCGGAGAAACAAGTATATCTTAATTTGTCCTCCGTGATCCGTCCTCAGTCCCCCGAAACCCAATTCTCATACTCAAGACCGGGTACTCTCTCAAATTCTTTTGTGTTGTTTGTGATCAAGACAGAACTGGTGCTGATTGCCGTACCGGCAATTGCCATGTCATTTGAACCGATGATAATGCCTTTGTCTGACAATTCTTTTCGGATTTGAACGGTTGCATCCACCGCTGATCTGTCCCAGGGGAACACCATATCGACACAACGCATAAAATTATCAACAATCACGCCATGATTGGGATTGGCTTTTTTGCCGATTGCACCAAACTTTAATTCTGCGTAGGTGACTGCGGAAATAACGATGCTGTTATGCGAATTAACAAGCTCGGTCATTTTCTGCAAAACTTCAATGGGGTGTTTACGCATGATATATGAGCAGATATTTGTATCGAGCATATAAAGTATATTCATTAAAGCTGAACCCGCCCGTCTTCAAAAATATCTTCTCGTTCAGTTAAGAAATCATCGTCGGCTTTGGGCGATTCAAGCAATGACAGCCAGGATGCCCTTTTCGGTCTTAGAATAAGTGAGTTACCGTGCTTTTCAATAATCAGCTCATTAACACCTTCAAATTCTAAATCCTTGGGCAATCTGATGGCCTGGTTTTGACCGTTTTTAAATATCGATACTGTTCGCATGGTTCGTCCTGATGGTAAATAATTATTATTTTAGAGCATATGTCTGACATATGCAAGTTGAGATTTTGTCGGCATTCTGTTCTTTAGTTAACGGACAGACTTTTAAAATAATCAATTATTAATCATGGGTCTCCGGGTCAGAGGACAGAAGTCAGAGAACAGAAAATTTAAGGCGACAATAATTCTGAAACAAGACATCGATGATTCATAATTTGTATTCTATCCTCCGTCTTCTGTCCTCTGAAAGTGTGAGCGTCTCAAAATTCACCTGCAACGCAAAGATTGTTCTAAAAGACACTGGTTACCGGCCTGCGCCGGTATTGCTGTGCAATACTACGTATTACACCTTATCTTCTTAGTCATAACTATAACCGAATTCTTCGACAAACCGTTTATGAAAATCTTCCCTCGAAACATAATGATTCTGCGTACCGGCGGTGGCGATTTTTATGCTGCCCAGGAGCGAGGCGATGCGGCCGATGGTTTGGTAGTCTAAATTGTTCATAAGACCGTACAACAAACCGGCGCGGTAGGCGTCGCCACAGCCTGTTGGGTCGACGACTTTTTCGGCTTCTACAACGGGGATGTGGTAGCTGGTGCCGTCGGTGAAGACTTCAGAGCCGTTCTCGCCACGGGTGACGAATAAAGCGTCCAGGTGGGTGGCGATTTCCTTGGCATCCATGCCGGTGCGGTTGTGGACCATTTCGTATTCGTAGTCATTGGCGGCCATCCAGGTGGCTTGCTCGATGAACTGACGTAAATCATCCCCGTCGAATAACGGCATGGCCTGGCCCGGGTCGAAGATAAAGGGAATCCCGGCGTCGTAGAATTCCTGCGCGTGTTGAATCATGCCATCACGGCCGTCGGGGCCCACCAGGCCGATGCTGATGTCTTTATAGTCTTCAACATGGTTTTCATGGGAAAAATTCATGGCGCCGGGGTGAAAGGCAGTAATTTGGTTGTTTTTTAAATCGGTGGTGATGTAGGCCTGCGGGGTGAACTGGTCTTGTTTGACTTTAATCGCTTCTAAACTGATACCCAGCTCTTTTAATCGTTCTTCATAGCTTTCAAAATCACTGCCCACGGTCCCCATGGGCACCGGTTCGCCGCCAATCATTTTTAAGTTATAGGCGATGTTGCCGGCCACGCCGCCAAATACCCGGCTTAAGGTCGGCACCATAAAGGAGATATTCAGTTTATGAATTTGATCGGGCAATATATGGTTGGCAAATTCGTCTTCAAAAACCATGATGTTGTCAAAGGCCATGGAGCCACAGATTAACGCTCTAGTCATTATTTAAAAGTTCCTCTAAAATTTGTTTGGTTTGCACCGGATTGGCTTGTCCTTTGGTCTGCTTCATCACCTGGCCGATAAAAAAATTAAACATTTTGTCGTTACCATCTTTAAATTGCTGCACTTGATTGGGATTGTCGGCAATGATTTGGGTGACAATTTGGCGTAACGCATCGCTGTCGGAAATTTGGGCCAGACCTTGCTGCTCGATAATGGTTTCGGCCGCTTCTCCTGAAGTCCACATCTCATTCAGTACTTGTTTGGCGATTTTGCGTGAAACCTGACCCGATGCCATGGCATCCAGTAAACCGGCATAATGACCGGCTGATATTTTCGTGTCTTGCAAATCGCTGCCGTGCTCATTTAACAGGGCGTTAAAATCCGTGATTAAAAATTTGGCATTTTCAGCGGCTTTGGCCCGGGTTATTGCCTGACTTTGCTCAAAAAATGAAGCCATGGCCACATCATAGGCTATCTGTCGGGCGTCGTCTTCGGCCAACTGCCATTGTTCGCAGTAACGCGCGAACTTCGCTTCGGGTAATTCCGGCATGGCTTGACGCTGTTTGGCCAGGCGCTCTGCGGTGATATTAAGTGCCGGCAAATCCGGATCAGGAAAATAACGGTAATCGTTGGCATCTTCTTTACCGCGCATGGATCGGGTCTGGTCCTTATCGGCATCATAGAGACGGGTTTCCTGAACCACCGTCCGGCCGCTTTCTAATAACTGCTTTTGGCGTTTAATTTCATAGTTAATGGCTTTTTCAATAAAACGAAAGGAGTTTAAGTTTTTGATTTCAGCGCGGGTACCTAAGGCTTCGCTACCTTTGGGCTTCAGTGATACGTTGGCGTCACAACGAAACGAACCTTCCTGCAAATTACCATCACAAATACCTAAGAAGGTCACGCGATTATAAATGGCACGCATATAGGCCACCGCTTCTTTGGCGCTGTATAGTTCAGGCTCTGACACCACTTCAATTAACGCCGTGCCGGCGCGATTTAAATCAATCGCGGTCCAGTCATCGTATTCGTCGTGTATGGATTTACCGGCATCTTCTTCTAAATGGGCGCGGGTGATGTTGACTATTTTGGGACCTTTTTCGGTTTCAATGTCAATCTGTCCACGACCCACAATCGGGTCATCCATTTGACTGATTTGATAGCCTTTGGGCAAATCCGGGTAAAAGTAGTTTTTGCGGGCAAAACGGGTGACTTCGGGAATCTTTGCATCTATGGATAAACCAAATCGCAGCGCATAATCGATGGCTTGTTCATTCACCACCGGCAAAGTGCCCGGTAAAGCGGCATCCAAAAAACTCACCTGGCTATTGGGTGATGCACCATATTGTGCTGAAGCACCGGAAAACAGCTTACTGTCCAGCGCCAAACGCACATGAATTTCCAATCCAATCACCACATCCCATTGCTGACTCATAGAAATGCCTCCGGCATTTGCAGGTGGTAATCAGTGACTAATTGGAATCTGGCTGCGGTTGACAGAATCACCTGTTCATTAAAATAAGGCCCGATTAATTGCAAACCGACCGGTAAACCACGCACCGGTTGAATCGGCATACTCATACAGGGTAAACCTGCCAGCGAGGCCGGGATGGTGAATTGATCCGCCTGATACATACTGACACCGTCACTTTTTTCACCTTGTTTAAAAGCCACTTCCGGCGACACCGGTACCGCCATAATATCCACTTTTGAAAAAGCCTGTTTAAAATCCTCACTGATTAAACGGCGAATGCGCTGCGCCTGACAGTAATAATCATCATAATAACCCGATGACAAGGCCCAGGTTCCGAGCATGATGCGGCGTTGTACTTCCTGACCAAAGCCTTCGTTGCGTGATTTTCGGTACATGTCATTAATATCATCACACGGTTCAGCACTTTGATGCCCATATCGAATGCCATCAAAACGGGCCAAATTGGCCGAGGCTTCGGCCGGTGCAAGAATATAATAAGCCGCCACCGCCAAATCCGCATGGGGCAAATCCACTTCAATCAGTTCAGCACCCTTTGAAACCAGAGTGTCGAGCGCCTGTTGGGTGCTGCGTTTAATGTCATTGTCTTTAAGCTGTTCAATCCAATCCGGAATCACGCCCACCTTAAGCCCCTGCATTGAGGCCTCTTGTGGTGCCTGCCAGCGCCAGGGTTCGGCCAGAATACTGGTGGAATCCTTGTCATCGTGGCCCATCATGGCTTCCAGTACCAGACCGCAATCATCGGCCGATACCGCCATCACCCCGGCCTGATCGAGGCTGGAGGCAAAGGCAATCATGCCATAACGCGACGCGCGGCCATAACTGGGTTTAATACCGGTGATACCGCACATCGCCGCCGGTTGCCTAATCGAACCACCGGTATCAGAGGCAGTGGCCACCGGCGTCAAGCGCGCCGCCACCGCAGCGGCTGAACCACCGGAAGAGCCGCCGGGCACACGGCTTAAGTCCCAGGGATTATTCACCGCACCGAAATAGGAATACTCATTGGACGATCCCATCGCAAACTCATCCATATTGGCTTTACCCAGTGACACCATCCCGGCATCACGCAAGCGGCCAACCACGGTCGCATCAAAAGGTGGCACATAGTCTGCCAGCATGCGTGAAGCAGCGCTGGTGGTGACCCCTTTTGTGGAAAACAAATCTTTGTGAATAAGCGGAATGCCGGCCAGTATGCTTTGGCTGCGGTCCGCGGTCAGTAAATCTGCAGCCGCCAGATCGTTCTGCACATGAATCAGGGCATTGAGTGTCGGGTTAAATTGTCGGCAGCGATCTAAATAAACACTGCCCAGTTCCGCGGGACTGATTTGTTTGCTGGTCAGTAATTGGTTTAATTCCCGCAATGATAAATTAATCATTCAATCACCTTGGGTACCAGATAAAAATCTGCATCCGCCTGTTTGGCCAGTGCCAACAGTTGCTCTTTATGGGTCGCTTCGGTGACCACATCTTTGCGCAACGGCATCCAAAAATCACAAGGATGGAACATCGGATCCACTTGCGCGGTGTCGGCTTTTTTGATACGTTCTACCATATCCGTTATTTGGTTCAACGATTGGCAAACTTGCTGAGTTTGTTCAGCATTTAAATCCAGTTTAGCCAGGTTGGCTATTTCTGTTAATTCTTTACGATTTATTGACATTTAAAAGGCCGGTTTCATATATAATTCGGTGCTTGCGCGACGAAGTCGCGTTCAGCCGGCTATTATGCCACTTCCGCAAACCACATGTAAAACGAAAATAATATGTTTAAAAAAATCCGCAGCCTGTTTTCTAATGATCTGGCGATTGACTTGGGCACCGCCAACACCCTGGTTTATATGCGTGACCACGGTATCGTACTGAATGAACCTTCGGTGGTGGCGGTCAGAATGGACCAAGGGCGAGGCGGCCCGGTGAATATCGCGTCAGTGGGGCTGGATGCCAAAATGATGCTGGGCCGGACACCGGGCAATATTGAAACCATCCGCCCTTTAAAAGACGGTGTAATTGCGGACTTTGATATGACGGCGGCCATGCTGCAGCATTTTATCCGTAAGGTGCATGCCAATCGTTGGCTGAAACCGTCATCCCGGGTGCTGATTTGCGTGCCCTGCGGTTCCACCCAGGTCGAACGTCGCGCAATCGAAGAATCGGCTTCCGGTGCCGGTGCTTCTGAAGTGTTCCTGATTGAAGAACCCATGGCAGCGGCCATCGGTGCCGGCATTCCAATTCATGAAGCCCGCGGTTCGATGGTTCTGGATATCGGCGGCGGTACCTCGGAAGTGGCGGTGCTGTCATTAAACGGTATTGTTTATTCGGCTTCAGTCAAAATCGGCGGCGATAAACTGGATGAATCCATCATTGCCTATGTGCGGCGCAGTTACGGCACCTTAATCGGCGAGTCCACCGCAGAGCGTATCAAGCAGGAAATCGGCTGCGCCTATCCGGACAATGAGGAGATTTCCATGGAAATTTCCGGCCGCAACCTGGCCGAAGGTGTGCCGCGCAAATTCACCATGACCAATAACGAAGCCTTGGAAGCCTTGCATGAACCGCTGGCGGGTATTGTGGCAGCGGTGAAAACCGCTTTGGAACAAACCCCGCCTGAATTGTGTGCGGATGTGGCCGAACAAGGTATTGTGCTTACCGGCGGCGGTGCCTTACTGAAAAATCTGGATAAGTTGTTAATGGAAGAAACCGGTTTGCCGGTTTTTGTGGCCGAAGATCCGCTCACCTGCGTGGCCCGTGGGGGTGGTAAGGCTCTGGACATTATTGATGAGAAAGGTTCAGATTTCTTCGCCCCGTTTCGGTAAGTATTCCGGAAGGTGCCTGAGCCGATGGATGCCCTGAGCCAGCAACAGAAACTCACGCAGTCACCGCTGTTTCGTTTTATTTTGTTGCAATTTGTCTGTCTGGTTTTGATGATTGCGGATAAAAACAGCCACATCACACAACCCCTGAGACAAGGGCTTTCATGGCTGGCGGTACCGCTCATAAAAGTTGTTGACTGGCCTCAGCAACTCTACCAAACCGTTGAAATTGCCATTGCACGACAAGCCAAACTGATTGATGAAAACAATGCCCTGAAACAACAATTGCTGACGCTGCAGCTGAAAGCTCAGAGAAACACCACACTGAGCACAGAAAATCAGCGCTTACGTGCGATGCTGAACACCGCCCAGGAACTGCCGATGAATACCTCGGTGGCTTTTGTGACCGACATTGCCCAAACCCAGAAAAGACAGCATATTGTGATTAATCAGGGACAGGCGGATGGCTTGTTTTTGGGTCAACCGGTGCTCAGTTTAAGCGGGGTGGTCGGACAGGTGGATGTCCTGGCAGAACATTATGCCCATGTGATTGTGATTACCGATCCGGCGCACGTGATTCCGGCGGAAATTTTACGCACCGGCCTGCGCACGCTGGCCTATGGTGATGGCGATGATTTACTGCTCAAAGAAGTGCCGATCAGTGCCGACATACGGGTTGATGATGTTCTGATTACATCGGGATTTGGCAACCGTTTTCCACGGGGACTGACCATCGCCAACCTCACCGATGTCTCGGTGAGTGCTGAACGTGATTTTCAGGTGGCCACGGCCAATCCGACCGCGGTAATCAATCAACTCACCGAAGTGTTTTTAATCTGGCCGGATGAACCCACACCATGAAAGCCCATCGTAGTCAGCAAGCCCTGGTTCATTTAAGTTTGTTGGTTGCTTTACTGCTGACCCTGATACCGTGGCCGACGGCTTTGCAGTTGTGGATGCCGCAATGGACCGCCATGGTGATTGCCTACTGGTCACTCCACAATCAAAACCGTTCGGTGATGCTGCTGGCTTTTTTTTACGGCTTGCTGCTGGATGTTCTGATGGGCAGCCTGTTGGGCAAACACGGTATGGCTTTGGTGGCCTTGTCTTTTCTGGTGCTTAAATCCGCCAAACAACTGCGCATGACCTCATTCTGGCAGCTGCTGCTGATGGTGCTGGTGCTGCTGTTTAACGATTTAATTATCCGCTTATTTATCGACTGGGCGAGTTACGGTTATTTACCCAAATGGCAGGATTTTCTGCCGCTGATTTCGGTTGTTTTCATCTGGCCGTGGTTGCACTATCTGTTAAATCGCATCGACAATTACCTGCGGCACCACTAACACCATGGCCACCCCGCTTAAACAACCCCATGTAGAACGCCGGATTTTTCAGCAACGCTTATGGATTTCGGTGTTGATTGTGGTGCTGTGTTTTGCATTACTGCTGGGACGTTATTTTTATTTACAGGTGATTCAACACGGTTATTACACCGAACTGGCAGAAAAAAACCGTATTAAACGCAACCGGATAAAAGCCTCACGCGGTTTAATCTATGACCGCAATGGCGTACTTCTGGCCGATAACGTCACCGCTTACCGGCTTTTGGTGACACCCGAAAAAGCCGAAGACATTGAACAGCAACTGAACGCACTGAATGCCATCATTCCGATGACTCAACAAGAGCGGGCTGACATTCAAGAGGCTCTGCAGTATAACCCCATTTTCAAACCACTGATCATTAAGGACAAACTCAGTGATCAGCAGGTGGCTGCCTTTGCGGTGCGCCAACACCGCTTTCCTGGTTTTCACACTGAACCTTATCTAATCCGGCAATACCGTTATCCGGTGGTGCTGTCCCATGTCATCGGTTATGTCGGCAAAATCACCGAGCAAAGCTATCTGCAAGCGGATAAACAACGCTATGCCGCGGATGATTATGTGGGAAAAACCGGCCTTGAAAGGTTTTATGAACAACAGTTACATGGCCAGCCGGGCATTTTACAGACCGTAATCAATGCCCGGGGTAAGGTGCTTTCCAAGCAAATCGAGGCAGCGCCCAGCAACGGTCAACAGCTCAATTTAACCCTTGATTTGGCTTTGCAACAGGCGGCCTATGATGCTTTTGGCGACAACAACGGTTCAGCGATTGCGGTCAACCCAAACAACGGCGAGATATTGGCCATGGTTTCAAAACCGGGCTTTGACAGTAACTTATTTATCAACGGCATTTCCCATGAGGACTACCAAAATCTGATCACATCTCCCGATAATCCCTTGTTTAACCGCAGCATTAAAGGCGGTTATGAACCGGGTTCAACCATCAAACCGTATATGGCGCTGGCCGGTCTGTATTACAAACTGATTGACCGGGATTACCGCTATTTTTCTAAAGGTTTTTTTCAGTTGCCCGGACAGGATCGAAAATACCATGATTGGAAACGCGGGGGGCACGGTGAAGTGGATGTGGTGAATTCACTGGCTGAGTCGGTGAATGTGTTTTATTACGATCTGGCGCACCGTCTGGGCATTGACCGAATTCATGATTTTTTACGGTTCTTTGGTTTCGGCCGGCTCACCGGCATCGACATCAGTGGTGAAAAACAAGGTATCTTACCTTCCCGGGAATGGAAACGGGCATTTCGCAATATGGTGTGGTTTCCGGGTGAAACGGTGATTGCCGGTATTGGTCAGGGTTATTTTGTGATTACCCCGATTCAGATGGCGCAGGCACTGGCGATCTTTGCCGCCAAAGGCGAAGTCAATCCGCTGCACCTGGTGCAACAGGAAATTATGCCTGAGCCTATACCACTGGCGATTGATCCTGCTGACTGGCAGTTGGTTCATGATGGCATGGTGGCGGTGGTTAATGCGCCCAACGGCACCGGTCGCGCCATCCGTTCTGAGGATTACTTAATCGCCGGCAAAAGTGGCACCTCACAGGTGTATGGAAAATCCGAGGAAGACATTTATAAAAAATCCGAAGATTTACCCAAAGAATTACGTAACCATGCCCTGTTTATTGCTTTTGCCCCGGCAGATAAACCACAAATTGCGGTGGTGGTGGTGGCTGAGCACGGTTCCAGCGGTTCCAAAGCCGCTGCCCCCATTGCCAAAAAAATTATAGACGCTTACCTGCAACCGGAATCATGAAAAAACGCTTATTCATCATGCCCGATCCCTTGCTGAGTATTCTGTTATTGACTCTGCTGGGCGGCGGGCTGGTGGTGTTATACAGTGCCGGCGGCTGGATTTTGGTGGAGCGACAACTGATTCGAATCGTGTTGGGACTGGCAGGGTTTTTAGTGGTCACACAAATCCGGCCTGAACGCTTTGAACAATTCACCCCTTATTTATTTACCCTGACAGTTATCATGCTGGTGGCGGTGCTGTTTGTTGGTGTGACGGTAAAAGGTGCTCAGCGCTGGCTGGACATCGGCATCAGTCTGCAACCTTCTGAACTGGGTAAAATCACTTTACCGATGATGATTGCCTGGTTATTCCGCCATGCGGCAATACCACCGAGGTGGTCCACGCTGCTGGTGGCTTTTGCCGTCATCGCATTGGTGGCGGGTTTAATTTACCAACAGCCCGATCTGGGCACGGCCATACTGATTGCTTTGAGCGGCTTATTCGTCATTTACCTGGCGGGTCTGTCCTGGCGTTTCATCATCGGCATCAGCGCACTGACTGTTCTGTCCCTGCCGGTTTTGTGGTATTTTTTGCATGATTATCAAAAGCACCGGGTACTTACTTTTTTAAACCCCGAATCAGACCCTTTAAACCGAGGCTGGAACATCATACAATCTAAAATCGCCATTGGTTCCGGCGGTTTCAGCGGAAAAGGCTGGATGCAGGGCAGCCAAACCCAACTGGACTTTTTACCTGAGCATTCGACCGATTTTATTTTGTCGGTACTGTCAGAGGAATTTGGCTTTCTGGGTGTGATGGTCTTGTTTTTGCTGTATTTTTGCATCGTTATGCGTTGTTTGTATATCGCCTTTCACGCCAAAAACACGTTTAATCGTCTGTTGTGCGGGGCACTAAGTTTAATTTTCTTTGTCTATGTCATCATCAATGCCGGCATGATATCGGGATTATTACCGGTGGTCGGGGTGCCTTTGCCCCTGGTCAGTTATGGGGGTACCTCAATACTTACTTTGTTGCTGTCATTTGGTATCATAGCTTCTGTTCACAAACATAAAAAACTAATCCAACAATGAGAAATCTGGTCTTACTGTACATATTAACACTGTCTTTTACGCTGTTTGCCAAGGTAAACCCGCATGAAGTCGAGGCGTTCATCACCAAAACCGCCGAACAACATCAACTGGATGCCGATGAAATCCGGCGCATTCTCAACCACGCCGAACACCAGCAAAGCATCATTGATGCCATGAACAAACCGGCTGAAAAAGTACTCGAATGGTATCAGTACCGGCCAATTTTTATCACCGACAAACGCATTCAAGAAGGGGTCGAATTCTGGCAAAACAATGCCGATGTCTTACACAAGGTCAGCAATCAATCACAGGTGCCGGTGCCCATCATTGTGGCCATCATCGGTGTGGAAACTTTTTACGGCCGCATCAAGGGCAACCATAAAGTACTGGATGCTTTGTACACCCTGGCCTTTGATTATCCCAAACGCAGTGTTTTTTTCAGCAAAGAATTGGGGCATTTCTTTAAACTCGCCGCCGACGGCCATGTAGATGCGTTAACCGCCAAAGGTTCTTATGCCGGTGCCATGGGTTATGGCCAGTTTATGCCCTCAAGTTACCGCAGCTATGCGGTGGATTATGAGTCCGACGGCGTCATTGATTTGCTCGACAACCCGCATGATGCCATAGCCAGCGTCGCTAATTATCTGGCCAGACACGGCTGGCAAAAAGATCAACCGGTGGTGGCCAAAGCTTCAAAACCCAAAAGCAAAACCAAACTCAACCAGTTAAAACCTCACCTTAAGGATAAAAAAGGCCGGGAATATACCCTGATTGGTCTAAAAACAGATGAAGATAACATGGCTTACTGGCAGGGGTTTCATAATTTCTATGTGATTTCGCGCTACAACCATTCTCACATGTACGTGATGGCCGTTTATCAACTGGCAGAGCGTATTCAATCTGAATACAATGCCGCGAACGCTTCAACCCAAAATGAGGCACAGCAATGACAGCTCGTTGGCTACTTGTCATCGCGGTGCTGGTGGTGGCCGGTTGCGGTAAAAAAGACCGTTACCGTGACATTGATCCGCACGACATTAAACCCTGGGTTCCCAAAAGTGAGCCCTTGAGCAAATACGGCAACCACAGTCCCTATCGGGTTCACGGCAAAATTTACCGGGTCAATAACCACCCGGCGGGCTTCGAACAAACCGGCCGAGCCTCCTGGTACGGCAAGAAATTTCACGGCCGCAGAACCTCTAACCAGGAAGTTTTTGATATGTATAAATTAACCGCTGCCCACAAAACATTACCGTTACCCAGCTACGTTGAGGTCACCAATTTAAAGAACAACAAAAAAGCGGTTGTTCGGGTTAATGACCGAGGTCCTTTTGTCGATAACCGCGTTATTGATTTATCCTATGCGGCGGCCAAAATGCTCGATTTTGTGCATGACGGTGTCACCGATGTGCATATTCGGGTGGTCAATTCACCGCGGGATTTGCAAAAAAAACCCATTACTCAGGGTTTAACCTATGTTCAGCTCGGTGCTTTCAGTGATCAGCAAACCGCCTATAATCTGGCCAGAAAAGCCAGCCAATTACTTGGAATTGAAACTTTTGTCACCATACTGACAACACCCGGCGGAATATTACACCGGGTGCGTATCGGCCCCATTGATTCAGAATTTAAAGTCAATCAATTACTCAACCGGATTACCCAATCCGGCATCAGCAATGCGCAGATAATTACAGATTAACCAACAGACCCAAAATGATGATTAAAACAAGCCCAATCAAATGCGTTCTTTTACTGCTATTCATGATACCCAGCTTAACCGCCATCGCCGAAAACGCTGTGGTACCCGCCCCTCCTCAAATAGCTGCCGACAGCTATGTGCTGATGGACTACCACAGCAACCGCATCCTCATGGAAAAAAATTCCAGCGCGCGGGTGGAACCGGCCAGTATCACCAAACTAATGACTGCCTATGTGGTTTTTAATGAAATCAAAAAAGGCCAGCTGTCCTTGTCTGATACCGCCACCATCAGTGAAAAAGCCTGGCGCACCGGTGGCTCTAAAATGTTTATTGAGGTGGATAAGCAGGTCAATATAGAAGACCTGATTCGCGGCATGATTGTGCAATCGGGTAATGACGCCAGTGTGGCACTGGCCGAGCACATTGGCGGCAGCGAAGAAGTTTTTGCCTCGATGATGAATAAAGCCGCCGCTGACTTGGGTATGCACAACAGCCACTTTAAAAATGCCACCGGCTTACCTGAAGAAGATCATTATGTGTCGGCGTATGATGTGGCGTTGCTGGGTCAGGCTCTGGTGCGCGATTTTCCGGATTTATACCACATTTATTCCGAAAAAGAATTCACCTATAACGGCATCAAACAACACAACCGCAACACCTTGTTGTGGCGTGATCCCACCGTGGACGGCTTTAAAACCGGTCACACGGAATCAGCCGGCTATTGCCTGGCCACCACCTCATCAAGAAACGGCATGCGCCTGATTAATGTGGTGATGGGCACTGAATCAGAAAAAGCCCGTGCCGATGAAACCCAGAAAATGCTGAATTACGGATTTCGTTTTTATGAAACCCACAAGCTCTATCCGGCCGGTCTAAAGCAAGCAACAGCTGAAGTCTGGAAAGGGGCTGCCGAAGAAGTCCCCCTGGGCCTGGCCGATGATTTATTTATCACCATCCCCAAAGGCAGTTACGAGCAACTACAAGCCGGCGTGGACATCCCAAGCCAATTAGAAGCCCCCATCCAAGAGGGACAGGTCATTGGCCAGCTCATCATTCGCCTGCAAGACAGCGTCGTAGCAGAACGGCCAATGGTGGCTTTGTCAACGATCGAACAGGGCGGCTGGTGGACCCGCATGGTGGATGGTATGGGCTTGTGGTTTAAGTCTTTTGGAGATGACGATTAATATGTCCAAACAAACAAACGATCATCAGTCACAAGCCGAAGGCCTGACATTCCCCTGTGAATACCCGGTCAAAGCCATGGGTGCCAATAAAGATGACTTTCATGATGAAATTTATCAGTGCATCAAAGCCCACGCGCCTGAAGTGTCGAAAGAAGGTGTTCAGATTAAAACCAGCAAAAACGGCAAATATTTATCTGTTACGGTACTGGTTTATGCCCAATCACGGGATCATCTGATTGCTATTTATCAGGATCTGCGGGCTTTAGACAGCGTGGTATGGACCCTGTAACAGCCCCCATCATTGTTCGCCAGCTGGGCCGGCTTGATTACCAAAAGGTGTGGAGTGCTATGCGTGACTTTACCGACACCCGACAAGCTGATACCACCGATGAATTGTGGCTGGTGGAACACCCGCCGGTGTTTACCCAGGGCCTGGCCGGTAAAGCAGAACACCTGCTGGCACCGGGCGATATTCCGGTGGTACAGGTGGATCGCGGCGGTCAGGTGACCTATCACGGTCCCGGACAAATCGTCGCCTATCCACTCATCGATTTACGTCGTCATGGCATCGGGGTTAAATCTCTGGTGCATGGTATCGAACAGACTGTCATCGATGTTTTGTCGCATTATGATATTAAGGCTGAGCGTAAATTAAAAGCCCCCGGCGTCTATGTTAACGGTGATAAAATAGCCGCCTTAGGTTTAAAAATCCGTAAAGCTTGCTCTTACCACGGACTGGCCTTTAACATTAACATGGACTTAAGTCCCTTTGCCCGCATTAACCCTTGTGGTTTTAGCGGATTAAAGGTGATACAACTGTGTGATTTAATCCCCGACTGTGATATACATACGGTACAAAATCAGCTGATTAGCAGCTTTTGTAAGAACTTGAATTTTTCTTCTCACCCAACCTCCGTTGCGGTGTGAACCCATCGTTGCACTTATGAATCAAAAAATACCCTTAAACATACAAACCGCCGGTAACAAAGAACTCGGTGCCGCAAAAACTGAACGCAACCGCGCACAATTTGACACCGATGCGCCACAGTTACGCAAACCCGACTGGATTCGGGTGCGTATTCCCACCGGTAATGCGGTGCAAAAACTGAAAAGTAAGCTGCGCAGCAATTCACTGGTAACGGTGTGCGAAGAAGCCTCCTGCCCGAACATCCATGAATGTTTCGGTCACGGTACCGCCACGTTTATGATACTTGGCGAAATCTGCACCCGCCGCTGCTCATTTTGCGATGTGGCCCATGGCCGGCCGTTACCACCGGACCCCAATGAAGCGGCCAATCTGGCTCAAACCATCGCCGACATGGCGCTCAAATATGTGGTGATTACCTCGGTGGACCGTGATGATTTAAAAGACGGCGGCGCGCAGCATTTTGCTGATTGTATTGACGCCATCCGTGCCAAAAATCCGGACATTAAAATCGAAATCCTGACCCCTGATTTCCGCGGCAAAAACAAAATCGAAAAAGCCCTGGAAATTTTTAAAAACTCACCACCGGATGTGTTTAATCATAACTTAGAAACGGTGCCGGATTTATACCGCAATGTACGTCCCGGCGCCGATTACCAGTGGTCACTGGACTTACTGAAACGCTTTAAAGCACAACACCCTGATGTGGCCACCAAATCCGGCATCATGACCGGCCTCGGCGAAACCTTTGAACAAATCAAAGCCACCTTGCGCGACCTGGCGGATCATGATGTCGAAATGATTACCGTCGGCCAATACCTGCAACCCACCAAAGGCCACCACCCGGTCCTCAAATACTGGTCACCCGACGAATTCAAAGCCATCGAAGAATACGGCTACACCCTCGGCTTCACCCATGTCGCCTCCGGCCCCTTAGTCCGCAGCTCCTACCACGCCGACCTACAAGCCAAACAAGCCGGCTTTGTCAGCTAAATCAATCCCGCCAAGCCTGACTGCCCGAGTCCATTTCGGCCAGTCAGGTTTCAACTTAAGCCAACAATAAAAAACCGATAAAACTCACCGTCGCCGCAATCAGGGCATAGGGCAACTGGGTGATGGCGTGGGACACCATATGGCAGCCGGCACCCTGGGCGGCGAGGATGGTGGAATCGCTGTAAAAACAGGCTTGAGAGCCAAAGGCACTGGCCGATAACAAGGCACCGATTACCAGCGGGATGTTGGCATCCACCGCATAAGCCAGGGGCATGACAATGGGGATGGTGACGGCAAAAATACCCCAGCTGGAGCCGGTGGCAAAAGCCAGTATGGCCATCGCCAGGAACACAAGTGCCGGTAACCACTGGGCAGTCATATACGGTGACAGGTTTTCAATGACATACTGCGGCAACATCAGCTTATCGCAGACATCTTTAAAAATAAACGCCGCCACCACCGTGCCGATGGCAGGCAACATGGTTTTAAAACCGTCCATCATGGTTTCCATCATTTCGCTTAACGACATCAGTTTTTGCAAACCATAATACGGCAAAGTGATGATTAAGGTCACCACCAGACCTTTATAAACGTCCACATCAAAATAAATGGTCAGCACCACCAATAAAATCATCGGCACCAGAAAATTCACCAATTTACCTTTTGGCTGGGCTTCCTCAAACTCTTCTTCAATGCCTTTAACCAGATATTCACCGGGTGCTAATGATTTTTCGGTGGGTGTAACCGCTTCAATCAAATCCTCATCCACCGCGACATTATCCGGGGCAGCCGGAGACTGACTGGGATCGGCAAGCCCCAGACGACTGGCCATTTCGGCTTTTTTCATCGGCCCAAAAATAGGAATTACTCCCACAATCACCAATATCAGCACCACCAATGTTAGCCAGGCATACAACATATACGGAATGGCCTGCATATACACAGATAAGCCTTCACCCACCGCGGCCACCTGGTTATTTTCCAGCAATCCGCCAAAGAAAATGGCCCAGGTCGATAAGGGCACCAAAACACAGACAGGCGCTGCGGTGGAATCCACCACATAGGCCAACATTTCGCGGGAGACTTTGTACTTATCGGTGACCCGCTTCATGCTTTCACCGACACTCAGGGCGTTGAGGTAATCATCCACGAAAATCACCAGACCCAATAAAAAGGTCATTACCAAGGATGATTTGCGCCCGCTGGTGTATTGTTGGGCTTTGTGACCGAATGCCATGGCACCACCGGTGTGTACCAGTAAACCGATTAACATCCCAAAACCACCACACACCAGAATAAGCCAGGCAATGGTCTCATCCTGCATCACCGTCAAAGTGGTGTCGGTAAAGTGAGTCAGGATATCGGCCGGCGAAAACAACAGTAAACCGGTTAAAGCCCCCAGAGTCAAAGCCAGAATTGGGCGTTTTAGCCAGATGGCCAACACCAGAACCACCACCGGCGGAATTAAACTGACGCCTGTCGGTTGCGCCTGTATGGTGTCTGTCACCGCTTGAGTAAGCATAGTCGTACCCTCAAAAAATCAAACGATAATAAAACTTTCAAATTGCGGATATTGGCACAAAACAATCTATTTTCCTAATAAAATTTGCCCCTACGTGAAAACTATTTGAGTTGGTTACATCCGGTACGCCCGACAGGCGCTTATTTTAAGCATCACCACAATTTCGGTGAATGCAGGGTCTTTATCGGTTTTACATCATCGGTGAAAACAAGCGCACCACCCGTTCCCAGAAATGCACCAGGGTGCCGCGTTGTAACCACTGTTCGGCATCTATTTTTTCAGCGTCCTGTAAATCAGCCTCAAACACTTCAGCCATTTGTTGGGCTTTGGCTTCACCATAAATCAGGGTGTTGATTTCAAAGTTGATATCAAAACTGCGCACATCCATATTGGCACTCCCTAAAATCACCAGGTCATTATCTATAACCATGGTTTTGCTGTGAATAAAGCCCTTTTTATACAGGAATATTTCAATGCCAATCGAAAGCAACTCACTGTAATAGGATTTGGCTGCTGTATTCACGATTCTTGAATCGGACTGATCCGGCACCAACAATTTTATTTTTACGCCACTTTTGGCGGCAATAATCAACGCGTCCTTGAGTCTGTCGCCGGGAATAAAATAGGGTGTGGTAATCAATATCTGCGAACGCGCCGAGGCAATCGCCTTGAGAATAGAAAACAATATATTCGGCAAATCCGAATCCGGCCCCGAGGACACCGGCTGAACCAGCTCAGGCTCAACCACATCGGTTGTGATTTTGACGGGAAAATAATCTGACTTTAAGCTGATTTGAGTATCACTGCAAAAATTCCAGTCACTGATAAACACATACTGAAAAAAAACCACCGCCGGACCCCTGATTTGCATGTGGGTATCCCGCCAGTAGATTTGTTTTTCCGGCGCCGGTGTGGTTTTGGTGGCGTTGATGTAGTTATCACCCACATTGATACCACCTGTAAAAACCCTTTGACCATCTATCACCACAATTTTTCGGTGGTTGCGGTAATTAATGCGGTGGGCAATGGCATGCAACCTTAACCGGTAAAAAGGGGCCATTTGAATGCCGTTTCTTTGCATTTTTTTCAATAACTGGCGACCAATATGAAAACTGCCGAAATCATCATAAATAAAACGCACCTCAACACCCTGCTGCGCACGCTCAATCAGGGCATTGGCCACTTGGTTGCCAATACCGTCACTTTCGTAGATGTAATATTCCACATGAATGTGGTGACGGGCATGACGTATGGCTTCTAACAATGCCGGAAACTTTTGTTCACCATTATGATAAATATCGATGGAATTACCGGCCGAAACCGGGCTTAGGTTGGTGTTGAGAATAAATCCGGATAAATGTCGGTATTTTGAGGGGAACAAATCATCTTGCCAGATGCTTTCGGCCACTTCAAAACCATGCTCTTTGACGTCTTTGCGCAGTTTTTCATCACGCAATAATTTATGGCTGTAAAATTTTCTTTTGCGAAAGTTAACCCCAAAGGAAAAATAAAATATAATGCCCAACACCGGAATAAAAACCACTGCCAAAATATAGGACAGGGCTTTGGTGGTGTTGTGGGTGTCATAGATGATTTGGACAATCACCAGCAACAGCACAATAAAATATGCGGCTTGTAAAAAAACAACCCAATTCATTCGGCGACCCTTTGGCTACAAAAACAAAAAAAGCACCGACCGGCGGTGCTTTTTGATCGAAAGAATAATTATACCTTAATTCACATAACATTCCATCTGACCCTTGAAAATACGGTCATATACGCCTTCTTTGCCCAGTGCATGCACCGCTTCGGCTTCCACTTCAACATTGTAGTAAGAACCACCCGGGTAAGAGGGAAAACCACCATCATTTTCCTGTAACGCCGCTATCCACACTTTGGCAGATTCAATGGCCGGAAGATAATTTTTAGCCGGCAAACGTTCCTGGGCTTTGATTAAAGCCATGACCGCATACGCTGTGGTCTGCAGGTCTTCATCGCTTGCTGTGGGTGCTGCCAAATTAGAGTGCCAGTTAAATGAACCGTTGGGATTTTGTAAGCTGACTAAATAGTCGGCCAATTCTTCTAAAGTGGTTGAACCATTAACACCCAGTTGATTAGGTGCCACAATTTCAGGGAAGGTTAAACGGTTGACGTTAGCCAAACCCTGAACACCACCGACCACACCTAAAATGTCTGTGTATTGAGTGCCCGGATCGGTGTTATCTAAATTCGCCAGAGCATCTAAAATACCCTGTTCAAACTGACCGGCAATACCCTGATAACAGTATCGTTCAGCCGCCAAAACCTGGTTGGCCAATTCCCAGGGTTTTAAATTTTGCCAGGGCGGGCTTGTTCGTACGGCATCAATATAATCTTGTGCGTTCATATCCGCATTACCACCGTAAGTGCCAGCTAACAAAGCTTCATAAAAACCATTTTTAACCCAGTCTGTATAGGTGGTGTCACCGGTTCTTTGGGTCATGTACCATAGGTTTAAAGCCGTCTGTGAGCCCAACTTCGGACTACCGGCACCTGCACCACTGCCACCGTAAGTTGAATTTAGATTAAAATCAGCCGCAGCTACGGCTGAACTCATAAATACGCTTAAATTGCTGGCGTCATAAGCTGCCAACACACCGTCGATAATCGGTGCGGTGATATTATATGCCGATGATGAGCACACATTATGCGGCCAGCCCCAGCCACCATCATCACATTGCTGCGCCACAATATGAATACCGCCGTTTACGATGGCCTCATCATAGGGCCCGTCAAAACTCAAACCGGTTAAATCATAACCGTCCTTTTCTGTGGCATACAGCGCCATTGAACACCCAAACAGCACAGCACACAAAACCCCATTCAATTTAGAAAATCGCTTCATAACATCCTCTTATTTAAAAAAACAAAAAAACATCCCTAATTTAGGAATCCTGTTATTAGGATACATAAGAGCCATTCTGATGTAAATGTTTTTGTGACAAGGTTCACATTGTGTGCGACATAATGTGGCATTTCAGTTGATATAAGCTATTTTTAAGAAATGATTGCAAGAAAAAATGCCAAGTTGACACAAAGGGGCACATAAAGCGCCACTTTGTGTCAACAATTTTAAATTGGTTCTTTTACTTCAAATGGGTCCACAGATGGGTGTACACCAAAGCCAGGCGTTCGGCCAATTGCTCATTGGTGCTGGAACCACCGTGACCGCCTTCTATATTTTCATAATACCAAACCGGATAGCCGTAGGATTCCATTTTGGCCGCCATTTTACGGGCATGACCGGGATGGACCCGGTCATCACGGGTCGAGGTAAAGAAAAAAGTGGCGGGATAATCGGTGTCTTTTTTCAGGTTTTGATAGGGGCTGTATTTTTTCATAAAAGCCCAGTCTTCAGGCTTGTCCGGATTACCAAATTCACCCATCCAGCTGGCACCGGCCAAAAGTTTATGGTATCGCTTTAAATCCAGTAAAGGTACACCAATCACTGCAGCGCCGTAAAGCTCGGGATGCCGGGTCATGGTGGCACCCACCAACAGACCGCCGTTAGAGCGGCCTTCAATACCCAGGTGCTCCGGTGAGGTGATGTTTCGCTCCACCAGATCACGGGCCACGGCTTCAAAATCTTCATAGGATTTTGTTTTATTTTCCAATATAGCGGCCTGATGCCATTTCGGTCCGTATTCCCCGCCACCACGAATATTAGCCGATACAAACACGCCACCGCGATCGAGCCAGAGTTTTCCGTACGCCCCTTCTAAGGCTTCATAGCTACCGGAGTAAGACGGCGTCAGTGAATTTCTGAAACCACCGTAAGAAAAAATATGGGTTGGGTTTTGACCGTTAAATTCGAGGTTTTTATTCATGACGATAAAATAAGGAACAAACGTACCGTCTGTCGATCGGGCAAAATACTGTTTAACCACATAAGGCGTCGCATCAAAGCTGGGTTTTTGTTGTCTCACTGCGGTGGCTTTTAAATCATCACCGGCCACATGATACAATGTGGGTGGTTTGATAAAGGACTCGTAAACTGCAAAAAAGTCACCGGATTTATCATCCACCGCCGATAAGCTCACTGCGCCGTTGGGCGGAAATTCGACCCGGCTTTTTTTCCAAATGCGGTTGGGATCCTCTTTATCGGGCTGATAGACATCCACCTGTGCCACCACATCCACCAGAGAGTTTACGATGATACTGTTATCGCTGGTGACAATCGCTTCAATGGTGGTGAATGAATCGGGGGTTAAAAACACCTGCCAATCACCCTCTTTTACTTCGGCTTTTTGCATCAGCAATAATTTTGGCTTAATCAATAAAACCATGCCCTGTTTAAGTGATTGGCCCTGAAACTGCCAGTCTTCTTTTAAGGACACCACCAGTTGATCCTGATAGATGTCATTCACCACGGCGCTATCGGGTAAATCCAGTTTTTGCGGTTCACCGCCCAGCAACAAATAATAATCATTGGTCCAGAACGAGGTGCCATCCACAATCAGGTCCATGGTATTATCACCTTCGCCCGAACGAAATGCAGAAACTGAAACTGATTCTTTGGGTACCGTCATCAACGTTTTTGCATCGCTTAAATCCTGACCTCTTTGCCAGAGCTTGACCACTGCCGGGTAACCTGAACTTGTCATGCTGTCAGCGCCAAAATCAGTGGCCACGTACAAGTGATCCCGATCACGCCATGTAACCCGCATTTTGGCTTTGGGCAGTTGAAAACCGTCATCTATGAATTGTTTTTCATCCACATCAAATTCTTTCATCACCACTGCATCGCCACCGCCTGGTGATAAATACATGAGACAGCGTTGGTAATCAGGTTTGAGACAATTCAGACCTTTAAAGACCCAGGTACCTTCATGATTCTTATTGTAGTCATCCATATCAATCACTGTTTCCCAATCGGCCTGTTCATGGTCGATAAAATTATCCACTCTGGCGCGTCGGTATAACCCGCGTGGATGGGCATCATCTTTCCAGTAATTATACAGCCAGTCACCCTGCCGACTCACTTCGGGAATGCGTGATTGATTATTCAGCGTGGTTAACGCCTGTTGATACAGTTCATCGTAAATGGGTTTGGATTTATAATCTTCGGCCGTAGTCCGGTTATGATCTTTCACCCAGTCCATAGCACGGGTGGAGTCAATGTCTTCCAGCCAGATAAATGGATCAACAGAACTTTCGGTTGGCTCGGCAAATAAGGCACCACTGAGCAACAATAACAGCACAATTCGATGTAACATAATGGTTTTCGGGAAAATGAAAGATAATGATTTTAACGCGAAAACCGCAGCGGATAAAGCGTTGATGTTATTTATCTGACAGCCGCTTTAAAAAATGGTTTGTTGTGTGGCGTCGGTAAAATGCTCTAAAAATCGCAGGCCGCGGTAGGAATTGCCTTTTTCATTCAGACGGGGTGACCACACCGCAAGGCTGAATTCACCGGGCATCACCGCCACAATACCACCGCCGACACCGCTTTTACCCGGTAAACCGACCCGAAAAGCAAAATCACCCGCCTCATCGTAAAAGCCGCAGGTCAGCATAATGGCATTGATGCGTTTGGCCTGACCACGGCTTAAATAACTGTGCAGGTCATCAGCACTGCGACCGTGTTTGGCGAGAAACATAAAAATGCGGGCCAGCTGTTCACAATTAACACCAATTGAACAGACGTCAAAATACAAATCCAATACATCGTCCACGTCGTGCTTTATGTTACCCATGGATTTCATAAAATAGGCCAACGCCATATTTCGGTAGCCTTCTGATTTCTCCGAAGCGGCGATGGCTTGGGTGTAATGAATGTTCTCATCGGCAGCCAGCGTTCGTAACATGGAGATCACCACTTCTCGCGGGTCACTGAACAGCTCCATCAATACATCACATACCACAATGGCGCCGGCATTGGAAAAAGGATTCCTGGGAATACCAAAGTCATGCTCAAGACGACTGAGGTTGTTAAAGGGTGTGCCCGAGGGCTCCACCCCGACCCGTTGCCACAATTGTGCATCCAGTTTCTGGTATGCCAAACTAAGGGTAACCACTTTAATGATACTTTGGATGGAAAACTGCTCCTGCCAGTCGCCCACCGCGTGACGTTGGTTGTCACGATCAATTAAACACACACCAAACTTCTCACTGTCAACGGTCGCCAGTTCCGGGATGTAAGCAGCAACGTGACCATAGTTTTTTTCCAACAATAGCTGTTGGTAGATGTGGTCTATAATTTCACCGTATTTCATCATTACATGGTAACCAAAATTCGCAGTGAATCCAACTGCGGTTGCATGGCCGCGACCCGCTCAAGTGCCAGCGCCAATTGGTTTTGTGCCTGCTTGATTTCAGTTTCTCTGATCAACTCATTCAGTTCTGCCAGCTGCTGCAGACGCACAATATCTGCTTCTAATGCGCGTTTAACCCGTTTTTGCCAATGTCTGATGAGTTCATTGTGTTGTTGTTTTATTTTCAAATCAGCCAGCTGTAACAACTGTTTTAACACCGGTAATTTGGCCTTCAAAACCGCCACCGCCGTCTTCTGGGGAACCGACTGAGACGCCTGATCTAAGGTTATCGGGTCTAATTGATCTGCCAGATTCTTACCCCCCTCACTGAATAACTGCCTGATTCTTTGCGGTGGCAGAATACCGGCCAAATAACGATTTTGGCGACCGCTGAGCGCGTATTGATAATGAGCCTCCAAAAATAACTGACCGGGCTTTAAGTCACGGTGTTGTATCGCCACCAAGGTACTGTTGCCCTTTTCCTGGGTCAAAATCATGTCCATCACCTCACTGACCATGGGGTGCTCCCAGGTGAGATAATGCCAGGTTTCGTTGGCCAGCGCATGGTGCCGGTGGTAGGTGACCGTCATGCCCTCATCGGGTAAACGCGGGAAGTGACCCTGCATCTGCTCAGTGGGTCTGAGTATTTCACTGCCGTTACTGTTGATGTCAAAATCCACACCGTATAAATCGTACACCCGATGCATAAAATCGATCAAGGTATCCACCGCTTCGGCTGATTCAGCCTGATCCACCCATTGCTCAGCCATCGGCGGATGAGATTGATATTCAAGTAAGCGGTCACGTCCGCGAGCCAATGTTTGTAACAGTTGTTTTGATTGTTCCCGGGTGTCCTGAATCAACTGCTCTACGGTGGCGGCTTGCAATGATTGATGCAGGCTTGGCTTGAATTTTTCATAGAGCATGGTCGCCGCCGGATTAGGCCGTTCAAAAAGCCCCAAACCTTCATGGTACCAGCGAAACCAGGTCAGCTGCAGGGTGTTGTTAAAAATCGGCACATGCAAATAAATTTCCCGTCCCTGGCCAATCCGATCCAGGCGGCCAATGCGCTGCTCAAGCAAATCAGGATGTGGCGGCAAATCAAACAGTACCAGATGTCGGGCAAACTGAAAATTACGCCCTTCACTGCCAATTTCCGAACACAATAAAAGATTCGTGCCCTGCTCAAAATCAGCAAACCAGGCGGCCGCCTGATCACGCTCCACCAGGCTCATACCTTCATGGAATAAAGCCGCATGCAATCCATATTTTTCGCGTAACCGATTTGCCAGGGCACGTATGCTGTCGGCATGGTGAGCAATCAGCACCACTTTTTCATTTTTCAATCCGGCCAGCATTTCAACCAGCCAGGGAATTCTGGGATCTGTTTCAGTCCATTGACTGTCGTCTTGCTGTGCTTGAAAACACATTTCCGGCGACAGACCCATCACCTCAGCATCCATAGCGACGTAACTCACCGGTGCTTGCAATGTCGTTAATGACAGAACCCGTTCAGGAAAACCGCTGACCGATTGTCGGGTGTTGCGAAACAGGATGCGCCCGGTGCCGTATTGATCAAGTAAACGCAATATAAAAGCTGGGGTATTTTCTGGTGCTTGCGCCAGTTTGTGTAATTCTTTTAACACCGAATCCGCCACATGGGGCGCCAGCAGTTTGTCCACCTGCTTCAATGGCAGTGCCGTGTTGTGTTGTTGTGCATCTATCAGCAATCCCACACCTGCAGCAATCGGTTCGAAGTGCGCCTGTTCTTCCACAAACGCCGCATAATCATTAAACCGGTCTTTATCCAACAGGCGCAAACGGGCAAAATGACTGCGCTGGCCCAACTGCTCGGGTGTCGCCGTCAACAGTAAAACACCCCCA
Organism: Marinicella pacifica; assembly: GCF_014636635.1. Taxonomy (GTDB): domain Bacteria; phylum Pseudomonadota; class Gammaproteobacteria; order Xanthomonadales; family Marinicellaceae; genus Marinicella; species Marinicella pacifica. Next base: position 120,900 of record NZ_BMEO01000005.1, read on the forward strand.
ATCACTTCGCTTAATGCCTCTATCACCGCATACGCCCGCTCATCCTCACTCAGCGTCCGTTCATCGAACATCAGCGCCGAATCCAGATAGCTGTCATATTCCGGCTGTTTCAGATGATGTGCTTCATCGACCACCATTAAATCCCAGCCGGCCGCTTTAAGCTGTTCAAATCGCTCAGCAGATTCAGTGATGAGCGATAGCGGCGCCAGCACCTGTTGGGCCGATTCAAACGGATTGGCATAACCACTGTCGATAAGTGCCTGACACTGGACCTCATCAAACACACTGGCATGTATATTAAAACGCCGCAACAATTCCACCATCCACTGATGCACAAGACTGTCAGGCACCAGAAACAACACCCGATCCGCCAGTCCGTTCAACAACTGCGCATGCACAATCAAACCCGCCTCAATGGTTTTTCCCAGCCCCACTTCATCTGCCAACAAAACCCGCGGAGCAAACCGGCCGCTGACTTGTCGGGCAATATACAACTGATGCGATAACAGGGCGGTACGGCAACCAATTAAACCATACCAGTCAGATTGCCACAGCTGACTTCGCACCTCAGCGGCATCCTGCCTCAGCTGAAACCATTTGGGTGAATCCAACTGGGCATTCAGTAATCGGTCTTTAGGTTGTGACAATGCGATGTTGTCGGCAAGCGCCGTTTCATCCAGCTGAATCGGTTGGCTGTCATCAAGCGTGCCCTCAAAATGCAATAAGCCGTCACGTTCTGTAACCTTGGTTAACATCACAACCCGTCCGTCACGACAGTTGATGGCATCACCCACTTGGGGCTTAAAGCGAATCAGGGGTGCTGTATCTTTGGCATAAATGCGCTGTTCATCGACAGCCCCAAAATGTAGTTTGACCATGCGATCTTGTTGCGCCACCACATGCCCAAGACCTAAGGACACATCTGCTTCATTAAAATACCGCTGTCCAATAATAAACGTCATGCCAAAAAAAGCCCTCAGTGAACATTAAAAAAGGTATATTTTAGCAACATTATGAACAGACGTTATACAATCATGGGCGATTCAAGCGAATGAAAAATATGAAACCACTGCTGATTATTTATAACCCCCATGCCGGCAGCGGTCAGGCTGAAAAACAGTTGCCTGATATTGAAGCGTATTTAACCAAAAATGGACTCGATTATGTATTAAAAATAACCGGTCGCCCCAAAGATGTGCGCAATCTGGTCACACAATCTGAGTTAAACCATTACTCCGCTGTGATCGGTGCCGGTGGTGACGGCACCTTATTTGAAGTGGTCAATGCTTTGATGCGGGTTCGCCCTGAACAGCGCTTACCACTGGGTGTTTTGCCGGTGGGCACCGGCAACGCCTTTTCCCGTGAACTGGGCCTTAAACCTTCGGATTGGAAAAAAGCCATCGACATCATTCAACGAAATAACCCCAAACCGGTGGATGTGGGCAAAGTTCAAACCAGCGATCAACAGTATTATTTTATTAACATTGTTGGTATTGGTCTGGTGGTCAATATCGGCCAAACCACCCAAAAGATTAAAAAACTCGGTCCTGTCTCTTATTCGCTGGCCGCCTTATGGGAAACCATGCGTATTAAACCCAATCGAGTTAAAATTTCCATCGATGGCGAACTGATTGAGGACAATCTGGTGTTTGTTGAAATTGCTAACAGCCGCTACACCGGCACCTCCTTTAAAATTGCGCCCGATGCGCAAATTGATGATGGCTTTTTGGATATTATTTTACTCAAACCGATTGCCCGCTGGCGTATTTTAAATTTATTTCCCACCATTTACTCAGGCCGCCACATCGAACACCCGGAAATTGAAACCCACCGCGGTAAAACCATCACCCTGACCACCACCGAACCGATGCCGTTAATGCCCGATGGAGAATTTATCGGCCATACCCCGGCCACCATTACCTGTGAGTCACAAGCATTACAGCTGCTGTCGATTTAATTGGACGGCCATAAAGCTTTTTTAGACATTCTTGTCCGTTAGTCGGATATTTCATCGTTACCCTCACTAAGCCATCATTTTTTCTGTTCGTAAGAATGGGCTAAAGAAGACACTTATTACCCAAGCACAACAGAAGTGACAGCTTTAATGAACCAGCGGGTATGGCGGTGAGTCACGTCAGCAGGACGCGGAAGCGACCGCCTATGAATACAAAAAGACAAGGCCGTAAGACTATTGCTCAGTTTTATTCAGCGCTTACCTACGCTTCTCCCCTACGGGGCTTACGTGATAATTCATTCCAGAGGAATTATTCTGCCACAGAAACTCGGGGGTTCAGGCATTTTTGGTTAATTCACGACTAATGTAGAGTTCTTTCAATTTATAACAGTTTGTTTGTCCTCTTAGTGACTAATTTTTCGTTAGTTTAACCATAGAGGCACAATTTATATTTTTTAGAGGATTTATGAAACAAATTGCATCACAAAAAACCTGTCTATTGATTGGCCTATTGAGCCTGCTCATCATAGGCAAAACCAACGCCCAAGTCTGCCGAGTTTCGGTAAATGGCACAAGTTCAGCAAGCGGCGCCTCGTGGCAACAAACCAAAGACTTACAGTCGGCCTTAAACAACCCGGCTCAATGCACAGAAATCTGGGTTAAATCGGGCACCTATTATCCCACAGCCGGCACTGATCGAGATATCAGCTTTACCATCAAACATAACGTTAAATTATATGGCGGCTTTTACGGCACAGAAACAACACGCTCTCAAAGGGACCCGATAAATAACAAAGCTGTTTTATCAGGTAATATCGGTTCACCGTCTGATTCTATTGATAACAGTCGTCGTGTTATTCATATTTTCAGCAATTCTGTTGGAACACGTATTGGTTCCAGCACAAAAATAGATGGTTTTATTATACGGGATGGCAATTCTTATAGCTCAAACGGTGCTGGGATGTCCTGCATTGCCATTAGCGACGGTTGGTGTGAGCCAAACATACACAATGTAGATTTCGTCAGTAATTTCGCACAAAATGGTGGTGCCATATATCTTTATGCAGATGACGGCATGAGATCTCAACCTAACTTTGTCAATGTTCGCTTTATAAGTAACAGGGCTTTTTCTTACACACAGGGACATGGCAACGGTGGTGCTGTTTATATCCATACCGGTTACACGGGCAACAGCCAGGTCAACCCATTCTTTCACGAAAATGAGTTCCTTAACAACATGGCCCAAGAACAGGGTGGCGCCATCTATAACAGCTCAAATAATGACGGAGAAGTTCATATGCCGGTTGCTTATAGTACTTTTTCAGGTAACTCTGCAAAACTTGGTGGTGCCATCGCCAACGAAAGCCATAACTACAGTGAACTCATTATATATAACAGTACCTTTTACAATAATAGTGCCGAGACAGGTGGAGCTATTTATGATGGCGATTATCGCCACACAACAGATTTAAATAATGTTACTTTAGCTGACAATAGTGCCTCCGTTTCCGGTGGCGCGATTCATAACGTCCATTACAACCTGCACATAAATAACTCAATATTGTGGGGAAATACAGCACCTTTAGGTTCACAAATAACGCTTGACGATGCTGATGTTAGAGCATACTACAGTGTTATCCAGGGTGGTTGTAATGCAATCGCAAGTCTCTCAGCATCCAATCGCCTTTGTCAAATGATTTATACCACTGATCCAAAATTAGGTAGTTTAGCCATGAATGGAGGATTTACTCGAACCATGTTACTCGGCACCGGCAGTTCTGCCATAAACAAAGGCGACACCCTGGAATGTTTAAATAAAGATCAACGAGGTATTGCCAGGCCCCAAAATGGTCAGTGTGATGTTGGTGCTGTTGAGATGCTCCAATCATGCCGCGTAACCTCAAATGGCTCCGCCAGCGCCAACGGCAGTGATTGGCAGGCTCAGGCGATGGACTTACAAACCGCTCTAACGACACCCAGCTGTCGTGAAGTGTGGATTAAAACCGGCACCTATAAACCGACCAACACCACCAACCGCAGCCTTTCCTTTACGGTACAACCAGGTGTAACTGTCATGGGCGGCTTTGCCGGTACGGAAGACAGCCCGAATGAACGGGATGTTGAAAACAACCCAGTGATTCTATCTGGTGACATCGGCCATGCGAATGACCCGGTTGATAACAGTTATCATGTGCTTTACCTCGATGGCACCCAAGGTACAAAAATCCTGGCCAACACAGTTATCATGGATTTAGAAATTCATGACGGTTATGGTAGCTTAGGTAGTTTTGATTTTCCCAATAACAGCGGTGCCGGTTTATTTTGTGACGGATCGGGAACTGGCAACGCCTGCAGTCCATATATAGCGAATGTTCGATTTTACAATAATCAAACGCCCGGCGGCAGTGGAGGCGCGCTGTTTAACCAGGCTAACAACGAAGGTGAAAGTCAGCCGCAATTGATGAATGTGATATTTGAAGACAACTCGACTCAATACAATGGCGGCGCCATGTACAATAACGGGCTGAACAGCGGGAACAGCAGTCCGGTGGTTGTTAATGGTACATTCCTCAACAACACAGCCGGCAATGGCGGTGGTGCCATTTATAACAACGGTAACCATGGCAGGAGCAGCGGCACTTTTTTATTGTCTCGGTTTTCATCCAATCAGGCCGACTATGGTGGTGCTGTCTATAACTCAGGTCAAGATCTGGGAATGAGTAACCCTGTATTTTCTGACGTCACATTTAACAGTAATGTCGCTAACTTTGATGGTGGTGCTTTTTACAGTGCTGGCTGGAACAGCGGCCAGAGTCAGCCCGTTATCAAGAATGTTAACTTTAAGTCAAATACGGCCATCCGGGGTGGCGCTTTATTTCTTCATGATTCAGCCGCTTTGGGTACCGCACAAATCAGCAACAGCACATTTGATCAAAACAGCGCAGTTGATGGCGGTGCACTTTATAATGATGGTGAAAACGGCACGGCACACCCGACAATTAGCAATACCACATTTTACGGAAACTCAGCCTTAGATAACGGTGGCGCCATCCATAATAACGGTGAAGACGGTGACAGCAGTCCCGACCTTTTAAATGTCACTTTCAGTGGTAACCAGGCTAATTATGGCGCGGCCATGTTTAGCACCGGTGGCTTAAATGGTGTCTCAAGTCCCACCATGCGACACATTATCATGTGGGGTAATACAGCAACCACCGAAGGTGATACCGTTTACCACAGTCAGGCAGAAAGCACCATCGATGACAGTATCCTTGAATATGGCTGTCCTAATGTGGGTTACGGACATACCAATTGCACCAACATCATTGACCAGAACCCTCTGTTGGGTCCTTTAGCGGACAATGGAGGCCACAGCAAAACCATGCTGCCTGCCCCTAACAGCCCTGCCATCGATGCCGGAGACAATAACCATTGTCCGGGCGAAGACCAGCGTGGTGAATCCAGACCCAAAGGCCTCGCCTGTGATATCGGTTCAGTGGAAACCGATCAACAAGGTCCCAGCGACATCATCTTTAAAGATGGTTTTGATAATTAATTAACAGTCAATGATAAAAGAGTCCTCCGGGGGCGGGTTGTTTTTATAAGGCCCGCCTTTTTATAACCGCCGTTTCAGAGAATACCATGCTGAGCTTTAGACAATCCATTCGAGCGTTCAATGCAATCATGGCTCGGTTCATTCAACGCACAGAAGTAACAACTCCTATAAATCATGATAGAATCACCGTCATGACTGTTGATACCGATATTAAACAAATCACTGTGTTACTGAATGCGTATGCGGACGGTGAAAACAGTGCGCTGGATTCACTCATCGGTGCGTTGTACCAACAATTATGCCAGTCAGCTCAAATCCAACTTAATAAGGCTAATCACAACGCCACCTTAAATAGTCATGACTTAGTCCATGAAGTCTATTTAAAACTAAAAAAATCAGATAATTTTTCAGCCAATAACCGCAGTCATTTTCTGGCCCTGTCCGCCACCGCCATGCGTCAGGTTATTTTAGACCGCATTAAGGCCAAAAGCAGTCAAAAACGAGGCGGTCATTTATTCGCCACCACCTTGGGTGATAATAAAGCGCAGGTAGAGGACAATGTACAAGAAATTATAATGATTAATGAATCATTACAAGAACTGCGTAATATTGATGCGAAACTCGCAGATACCGTGGAGTGTCGGTATTTTGCCGGTTATGACACTGAGCAAACAGCCGAAGCGCTGAATGTCAGTCCCCGCACGGTCCGACGTTATTGGACGACGGCTAAAAATATTCTGCAAAGAAAGCTAATGTAATCAAAGAATATCCTTAAATTTCTCTTCAATGCGCTTAATGTCTTTTTCTCGATTTCCTTCTTCTTTGAGTTCTGACAAAATGGTTTTAAGATAATCATGTGCCGCAGTTTTATCTGTGTCTTTCAACATGGTAATTTTCAACTCATGTGCCTGTAGGTGTTTTCTAACCAAAGGCTGTTTCAACTCTTCATATGCAAGAAAAGCCTGCTCGAGACGATCTTTAGCCTGTACTTTATCGACACCCTGAAACCATAAGTTTTGAGCAAATTCGGTGTATGTATCGGCAATCATTTCGTGTTGATCGGTGAAAACCTCTGAAAACTTACCCAGAGCATCCAAATACCAGTTGTTGGCTTCCTGGTAATGTTTTTGTTTGTTCAGAAAGATGGCTTTTTGCAAAACAGTCATGGCATAAACATACATACTTTGATCCTGACTTAAAGTACCTTTTTGATAATGAACTTCAAGTAAATCAATGGCTTTTTGATTCCATTTTATCGCTGATTCAAGATCTTCCAAATTAGCCGAAGCGGTGGCAATATTCCGGTATGAGTTGGATAAGTCTAAATGGTTTTCAGGCAAATAATCTTCCATGAGTTTATTGTGTGCAATGGCTGTATCTAAGGCTTTTTGATGATCGCCCATGGCTGAATAAGTCACCGCCATGTTGTTAATAAATGACATTTTCATTGAGCGATGATCTTCGGTTGAACCATCAATGGTTTTTACAGCTAAATTAAAGGTATCAAGTGCCTGTTGATAATCTCCCTGTTTAAAATTGCATATCCCTTTCACATTTAAGGCCCAAATGGTTTCTGCCGTCAAATCATCATTTATATGCTGAATGGCCGCTAAACTTTCGTCGACCAATTGAATGGCAGGCAGACATTTATTTAAATGTGAGTTTAACAAAGCCAGCATATTGTTGAGTTGAATCCATTTAAGTTCACTGATACCTTCTGAATTCATTAATTTCTTCAAGTTAAATTCAGCGTCTTTATAATTATCAGACTCCATATCGTATTCAATATCTGATTCCATCAGTTTATTTTTTGTGGCTAAACTGACCTGCGGATTATCTGCTAATAATTTGGCTTCTTCTATGAGTACTTTTGCCTGTTCCATTTTATTTAATAAACGGTATGAGTCGGCAATAATTGTTTTCAGATAAATTCGAGCATCAAGTTGATTGTTTAATTCTGAATCAATTTTTTCAGCACCCGAATCCAATAAATCAATGGCAGTGAGTTCTTCTCCCTTAGCACCATAGGGATTGGCTTGCTGAAACATACCGGATAAAAACTCAACGACTTGTTCGGCTTTTTGTTGTGCCAACTGTGCCTGGGTACGCTCGTATTTAAGGTCGCTGATGTATTTGCCGGTGGCCAAAGCCGCCACCAGGATTAATACGCCGAAAGCCACCATGCGTAAACGCTTTTTCGGCTTTGCTTGAATCGATTTAACCTGTGCCAAAGCCGCTTTAGCCGTGGGTCGATCAGCCGGGGCGTAGGCTTTTAACGATTGAATCAGCTTTTGCCAATGGCGGGGAATGTCATTGGGGGTTAAAGTCTTGCCTTGATTGGATAATTTTATTAATTGCTCTGAGGTCGAATTTTGGGGATAAGGGGGTACGTCTGATAACAAGGTTTGCAGCAACATCCCGAATGAATACATGTCCGTGGCGGTGCTTAATTCTTCACCGGCAGCTTGTTCGGGTGACATAAAATTTAAGGTGCCAATTAAAGCACCTGCCCGGGTACTGTGATTATCATCTTCGGTTGTTTGAATGTCATCTGAAATATGGCTCGCTTCAGTTAAACGGGAAATACCAAAATCCAACAGTTTAACCACGCCTTTATTGTTAATCATGATGTTGTCGGGCTTAATATCCCGGTGGATTATATTTTTTCGATGCGCTGCTTGTAGCCCACGTAATATTTGGGCCACGATATCCAACTGTTTTGATTGTGAGTAAGTCTTAAACTGATTTGGACTTAAGGGTTCACCTTCAATATATTCAAGCACTAAAAAGTCCGACTCTTCTGCTTCAATCAGGCTGTGAATACGGCAGATATTTTCATGGTCTAACTTTGAAAGCAATAACGCTTCCCTTCGAAAGCGTTCTGCGGCCGCTTCATTAACCGGGTGTTTTAGCAACAAGGCTTTCACCGCTACCCGGCGTTGTAAAATTAAATCCCGGCCTTCATAAACCGCACCCATGCCTCCCTGGCCTAATTTCTTCTTCAACTTAATATTTGCAAAGGTTCGACCCGATAAATCTTCATCCGCCGCCACGGAGGCAAACAGCCAATCCGCTCCACCCCGTTGCTCTAAAAAGTTGGTTCGCGTTGCAGAAGGCTTTAATAAAGCCGCCACCCGATTAATAACTTCGGCATCTGCATCAGCCTGTGCTAAATACTGAAAAGCAGACTCGGTGTTCATGGGTAAAACTGTTTTTAACAGTTGATTGACCTGTTCACTGTTGCTTGACTGGTTCATGTAATTCACTCTTTTTAATTAATTATACAACAAGACCAGATATCGATAAGCTCAATTGAGTCAATCCAGATTTTTCCACATATCTCGATGATCAATGCGCAGATGGTGGTAAACGGAGCCTCGGGGTTTATAACCGAGTTTTTGATAAAACTTAACCGCGGGTAAACGTGCGGCTAAGATAATGGATGTAACTGATTTTTCATGCAGGGCTTGTTCTGTGTTTTTGATAAGTTTTTGTCCCAATCCCTGGTTTTGAAAATCCGGCGACACCACCATTTGGCGCAGTTTAACGTGTTGTGGTTTATCGTTTGCAACGTCCTGTGGTTCTATTGTTACCGTGGCAATGATTTGATTATTCTTAAATAAACCAAAATGCCAGCAATTTTGATCGCTGTCACGATCTTTAGCGGTCAGCGACAGTCCCAAAGGCGTTCTTAACACCTGCTCGCGCAAATCCCAGGCCTGCGGATAACAGATCGATTTAACATCATATTCTTTAAATTCAAACGACATGATTTAAAAAGCCGGATGATGCCCCTCGTTAATGCGATACCAACCGGTCAGACTGTAACGTGCCCGTTTAGCAGGTAATACTTCGTGTGGAAATTCTTCACTGAGAAAGACAACCAGTCTTCCCATTGTTGGTAAAATCTGGTGAGTTATACGATTTGAATCAGGCGCGTACATGACCAGCTCACCTCCATCTTGAGGCCCCCATTGCGGATTTAAATAGAGAACCGTGCTTAACCGGCGGTTAATTCCGGTTTTAAAAGCATCTATGTGGCGTTTATAAAAAGCACCTTCGGGATAATGAGCAAACATACACTCGTATTCATACAGACCTAAAAATAATCTGCGATTAACCGCTAATCGTAAGGACTCCGCCCATGTTAGATAACTGCTTAAAAACGACTCATCACCGTCAAGCCAATGAATACGATCGTTTCTAACAAACTTGTTTTTTTGGTAGGCGTCTTCACGACCAATTCCGGCGGGTTTAAATTCTTGCGGATTTAAATCAATTAATTCTTTTAATAAACAGGTTAAATAATTGTCATCAAACACATGGTCTAAGACCACAAATCCCGTTGAGTATAAGCCTGATACAATGACATCCAGCTGGCTTGCAGCCTGTGGCGATAAAGTGGAAAAGAGACCCATAGGCTACTCACAGAATAAAAAAAAACGTTATATACCAGACTCATTAAAATGTATATGAATTTCGAACAAACGGGTTGCTTTATAATGTGGTTGTTTATCGTTATTGAGAAAATGAAAATTTGTCTGTATGTAATCAGAAATAATCAAACAAATGAGCGTAAATTTATAGAAAAACAAACCTAACCCCCGTTGCGCTTGAATCATTGAACCGTTTAGGCCTGGTCAACCAACTCATGCGGTTGTAAAAAGTAATGAATATTGTGTAAATCGCGTCTCAGGATTATTCATTTATGTATTGTAATTTATACTGATTTAATTGAGCCATCATGGCATCTTTTCTGTGCTCTGTGGCAAAAGAAGCGTGAACAGCATTTACCGTCATATCATAAATCTGCTGGTCGGTGACACCACAGTGCTCTTGTATCAGCAATAAATTATCAGTCAAAAAGGCCCCAAAGTGTGCCGGATCGTCAGAGTGTATAGTGACATTCAGACCACGCTTGAGTAAGTCTTGCAATGGGTGTTTGCTCATGTGACCACAAACGTTTAGTTTGACATTCGATTGGGGACAGACGGTCAACGGAATATTATGTTTAATTAAATATTCCACCAGGTCATCATCATCCAGACATGTCACGCCGTGGTCAATACGGCTGACATGGGCATCTTTAATCGCTGACCATATGTATTCAGGTCCACCTTCTTCTCCGGCATGCGCCACTGTTTTAATACCGGCTTGGTGAATTTCTTTAAACACTTTTTTAAATAATGATGCTGGATATCCCTGTTCAACAGCCGCTAAACCAATGGCCAAATATTTATCTTGATGTTTTTTTAGTATCTGCCAATCTTGCTCAGCTATTTCCGGACCCAAATGACGGATAAAACACGGAATAATACCACCACTTATACCACCATCAGGTTGTTCATCAAAGGCCGCATTTATACCTTCTAAAACCATTTCCGGCGGATGCCCCCGATCCACATAAGTTCTAATGTCACAAAAAACTTCAGTATGGATTATATTTTCCGCTTGGCATAATTTTAAATAGTCTTGCGTTATGACATGAAAATCTTCCGCTGACTGCACCACCTCTGTGGTCTTAATGAACAAATCAACAAATTCCGCCAGGTTATCAAATTGATAAGCCTGTTCAACTTCTTCGATGGTTTGATAGGGCAAACTCACTTTATTTTTTTCTGCCAATTGCAATAATCGCGACGGCACGATGGAGCCTTCCACATGCATATGCAGCTCAACTTTAGGGATTTGACGGATAAAATCAGACATGGTGGCGCTCCAAAAGCGCAACATCTTATCATTATCTCGGCTTGGGGTTGGCATCCTTGTGGATATAATCGTAAAATAACCAATCGCCTTAATCATTGCAGATGTATGAATACGGATTACTTAGATTTTGAACAGCCCCTGGCCGAACTGGAAGCAAAAATTAACGAACTGCAAAACGTCAGTGACGATAACGCCATTAACATTGACGAAGAGTTGGACAAGCTCAAAAGTAAACTCACCCATAAAACCGAACAAATATTCAGCCACTTGAGTGACTGGCAGATTTCTCAATTAGCCCGCCATCCACTGCGTCCTTATACCCTGGACTACATTAATTTAATTTTTGATGATTTTATGGAATTACATGGCGATCGGGCGTTTGCCGATGACCCGGCGATTGTCGGTGGCCCCGCATTTTTAGAAGGTCAGCCCGTGATGGTGATCGGTCATGAAAAAGGCCGTGGCACCAAGAAAAAAATCCATCGTAACTTTGGTATGCCGCGACCCGAAGGCTACCGCAAAGCGCTGCGCCTGATGCAGATGGCCGAGCGCTTTAATATGCCGATTGTGACCTTTATCGACACTCCTGGAGCGTATCCGGGTATTGGGGCTGAAGAACGCGGTCAATCAGAAGCCATCGCCAAAAATTTAGAAGTGATGTCACACCTGCAAGTTCCGATTATCAGCACCATTATTGGGGAAGGCGGCTCCGGCGGCGCTTTGGCTATTGGTGTCGGCGACATTACCAATATTTTGCAATACAGTATTTATTCAGTGATTTCACCGGAAGGTTGCGCATCCATTTTGTGGCGCAGTGCCGAGAAAAACAAGGAAGCCGCCGAAGCCTTAAGCATCACCGCCCATAAACTCAAAGAACAGGGCTTGATTGATCACATTATTAAAGAGCCGCTGGGCAGTGCTTACCGGGATCCGGCGTTTGTGGCAAAATCCATTAAATCAACACTGATTAAACAACTGAAATCCTTAAACGCCAAAGATTCAAAACAGCTAATCAGTGATCGCTACGACCGCCTGATGTCCTATGGAGCGTTCTCCGAATAGGCCAATCATATTAAAGAAGCCGTCATTACCTGAGGCTGCACATTATGTGGTGGCTTTTAGTGGCGGCAGTGACTCTGCGGCTTTACTACATCGCTTGGCTCATTATCCACCGTTAAATAATAAATTATCGGCGATTCATGTGAATCACCAAATTCACCCTGATTCAGACCAATGGGCAAAAAACTGTACCCGCCAATGTCAGCAATATGGGATTCCCTGTGTCGTCAAAGTGGTGAACCCAAAAAAGTCAGATGAAAACAGCCTGCGTGAAGAACGCTACAAAGCCATCGCACAACACATTGACAGCCTGCCGGGTAAAACATGCCTGCTCACGGCCCATCACCTGAATGATGACATTGAAACCCTGCTTTTTCGATTACTCAGAGGTACCGGACTGAATGGCCTCACCGGCATGACAGCCTATGGAGATTACATGGGTATTAATATATACCGGCCTTTAATTGATACCCCTAAATCGCTGATTAATCAATACTTAGCTGAACACAATATTCTATGGCTTGATGACAGCAGTAACCGCGACACCTCTTATGACCGCAATTATATACGCCATAAAATTATCCCGGCCTTCAGCCATTTGCGACCGGATGCCTTGCAGCGTATCGGTGACACCCGTGATCATTTAAAAAACAGTTTGGCTTTACTGGAACAATTGATTGGCAATCACAACCCCTTCACTGTCAATCCCGATTTTTCCAAACAGACATTAACCACCATGGTGTACCATTGGCTCACCATACGAAAGCTGACCCCGGTCAATCATAAGCGACTGTTGAGTTTTACCTCAGCCTGTTTATCCGCCGAATCGGATAAACAGCCTTCACTTAAAGCAAAGCAATATGTTCTTGTATTCTGGCAGCAGGCTATCTATGCCCTGCGACCGAATCTTTTAACCATCGACAGCCGACAAACGCACCGCTTAACTGTTCATTCAAAAATATTTCACTGGCACCATGAATTTGGACGATTATCACTACAAAGCAGAGCCACCAAGCTTAAATTAACAGTCAAATTCAATGTCCGGGGTGAAAAAATCAAACGCCCCGGTCATAAACACCACCAACGCGTAAAAGAGTTACTCAGAGAAACCGGCGTACCGCCCTGGCAACGCCAGCGACTGCCTTATGTGTACGTCAATGATCAGTTGATGGCGGTGGGTCAGTTGCAATCCGATCATTGGCAACAGTGGTTGACCGCGCATGAAGCGGAATATGATTGGCAATCCACCAACTTTCTTTTGTAAAATACACCGCATGAGCCAGAGTCAAACGTTTGAAAAAAAATTAGCCGAACTCAACACCATTGTCGAAAAAATGGAACAACCGGATGTGGGTTTGGAAGAATCACTTAAACTGTATGAAAAAGGTATTGCACTGACCCGGGAATGCCAAAAAATCATCGATCAGGCCGAACAAAAAATTGCCCGGTTACTGGACGAGTCAAATTGAACCCATTTAAACCCTGGCAAACAAGGATTGATGCTTTTTTGAAAGATTTTCTTGATCAGCAGCAACAGTCCGCCATTTGTTCACGGTTAGAAGCCGCCATCCGTTACACCCTTCTGGCCGGTGGTAAACGCATTCGTCCGCTTTTGGCCTATGCCACCGCTGACAGTTTGAACATCGACAGGGCACAAGTTGACAATCTGGCCGGTGCCATCGAAATGATTCACGCTTATTCTCTGATTCATGATGATTTACCCGCCATGGACAACGATGATTTACGCCGTGGCCAAGCCACCTGTCATATCCGGTTTGACGAAGCCACCGCTATTTTAGCGGGAGATGCTTTGCAAGCCCTGGCTTTTCAACTATTAAGTCAGACTCCGGCTGAAGCACGGAAAGTGGTCAAACTGATTTCTAATCTGGCCACAGCCTGTGGCGTTCACGGTATGGCCGGCGGCCAAAGCCTGGACCTCCGTTCCGAAAACAAAAACATTAAATTAGAGCAATTACAAGCCATCCACAGTGCCAAGACCGGTGCCTTACTGGTGGCCTGCGTCACCATGGTGACGTCCTTATGCGATCATTTAAATCACCACCAAATAAGCGCTTATCATCAATTTGCCGAACATTTTGGTATGGCTTTTCAAATCGTCGATGACATTCTTGATGTCACAGGCAACACAGAACAACTCGGTAAAACCGCCGGTGCTGACGAAAACCGTCATAAATCAACATATCCCAGTTTACTGGGTCTCGAACATGCACAGGAAAAAGCTCAATACCACATTCAATCAGCTAAAAATTTCCTGCAACAAACAAACCAGAAAAATCCCACATTAATTCAATTAACCGAATATATTCTGATTCGTTCTCATTAATAACCCAATCGCCACCAAACGTAACTATTGCGATGGATTATTAATCTATTTAATAGAATACTCTATTCTAATCATTCAATTTTACAAATCAATAACCAGCGCTTATCATACACCCATTGAAACAAAATTCTTTTTCTAAACTTTAAAACTAAGGAGTTCATGATGATTAGTGTTGGTGAAAAATTTCCCGAATTTAAATTAACCGCTGTTGACGGTAAACCATTGGCCGATATCAATATCGATAACGTCTTTACCGAAATTACAGATCAGACCTATGCCGGTAAATGGCAGGTGATTTTCTTTTACCCGAAAGATTTTACTTTTGTCTGTCCAACTGAAATTGCCGCTTTTGGTGATATGTATGAAGACTTTGCGGACCGTGATGCGCAGTTATTAACCGCCAGTACCGATACTGAGTTCACCCACTGGGCATGGCGTAAGCACCAGGAAGAATTGCGTGACTTACCGATTCCCATGTTAGCAGACGTCAAAAGAGAACTGACTGAATCCTTGGGGATTCTGGACAAAAACGAAGGCGTGGCCCAACGTGCTGTGTTTATCGTTGATCCGGACGGCATTATTCGCTTCTCAATGACCACGGACTTAAATGTCGGTCGTAACCCGAAAGAAGTGATGCGTGTTTTAGATGCTTTACAAACCGATGAGTTATGCCCTTGTAACTGGAGCAAAGGCGACGAAACCATCGATTTAAAACAGGCCACAGCCTAAATTAAACACATCCCGTGGCCAAACGGTCACGGGATGACATGACCTATTATTAAGGAGCATTCTATGTCCATTCAAGATTTAAAATCAGCCTTGCCTGATTATGCCAAAGACATCAGACTCAACCTCAGCAGTGTGCTGACGGAAGAAGGTGCTGCCGGCTTATCCGCCACACAAATCGCCATGATTGCTTTGGGCTCGGCCTATGCCACCAAAGACAAGCTGGTGATTCAAAGCATTGCCGATGAAGTCGCTGATGTGCTCAGTGATGAAGATGTGGAAGCGGTTAAAGCCGCCACCACCATTATGGCCATGAATAACATTTACTATCGTTTTACGCATTTATGCAGTGATGACAGCTACGCGTCATTACCGGCCAAACTGCGCATGAACGTCATGGCCCGACCCGGCATTGAAAAAGTCGATTTTGAACTGATTAGCCTCGCCGTTTCCGCCATCGAAGGCTGCGGCATGTGCATTGACTCCCACGTCAGCGTTATTGCCAAGCACGGCATAAGCAAAGAAGGCATTCAATCCTCAATCCGAATCGCCGCCACCATCAATGCCGTGGCACAGGCGTTGTCGATTAAAGATGCAAGTGAATAATAATTAGCGACATTTATCCAGCACCCTTTATAACCATCAATTTTCTTTATTAATGGTTATAAAGGGTGCTGGACTTGCCCACTAAAAGCCCGTCTGATTCAGACGGGTTTTTTTGTGGTATCACTTTTTTTGCTTTTCACTCAAACAGCGTGAATGCCATATAACTCATGTTGCTCAGATGATAAATCATGATATTTATTTGCATATCCATATGCCTTAAATGTGCAGTGACTTAAACTGATTGAACACACCCCTGCACCCCTCTCAAGAGGGGAATGGGTTTGTTCGCTATTTCTTCAACACACACAAAGTTAGAAAGGACTGTCTCCCCTCTTGAGAGGGGATTAAGGGGTGTGTTCAGCAAGTTCAACGAGAATTGAACTTTAAATTCATATTTTCCTCGTTTAAAAAATGAAGAAAGAAAATTTATCCAGCACCCTTTATGAACATTAAATATCTGAATTGATGATTAGCAAGGGTTTGTAATGAAGTATTGAAAGATATTTATTGGGTGCTGGGAAATAATTAACCCCGTTTAGATTCTCGCACGTATATAGGGGTACTTAACAATTGAGAATCGCTATGAAACACCTTTTAATCATTTTATTTTTTGCATTACTAACCGCCTGTGCGGGGCAGAAACAAACAGAACCTGACCCAAAGGTCAAATCACCGAAACCGGATATCAACCAACCGGTTGTGGCTGAGGAAAAAGAACAGGCATCTCAGGACAGTTTCTACGAACAAGGTAAAATTACGGTGACCGGCTCTCGCATCAGTCGAACATCGAATTTGGCTACCGATTCCATCGGTATGCCCATGCCCTCACCGCGGCCTATGCCGCCGCAGGACCGGGAAAATTATCATCAGTTTGATGATATGAGTGTGCAATCGGTGTTGAAGCAACCGGTTTCAACCTTTTCTATTGATGTCGATACCGGCAGTTATGCCAATATGCGCCGCTTTTTAAACAGCGGGCAATTGCCACGTAAAGACGCGGTGCGCACCGAGGAGCTGATTAATTATTTCAGTTATAACTATGATGCACCCGATAATCTCGACACACCTTTTGCCTCGCATATTGAGCTGGCACCTTCGCCGTGGAATAAAGAGGCGCATTTATTGCATATTGGCTTAAAAGGTTATGAAGTGCCCACAAAAAACCGCCCGGCGGCCAACTTGGTGTTTTTACTGGATGTTTCGGGTTCGATGAACAGCCCCGATAAAATCGGCCTGTTAAAATCCGCTTTAAAACTCTTATCGCGTCAGTTAAATTCAGATGACCGCGTGTCGATTGCCGTGTATGCCGGTGCCGCGGGTACTGTCCTTGAGCCCACACCGGGCAATAACCAGGCCAAAATTGCCGCCGCTTTAGATCAATTGTCTGCCGGAGGCTCCACCCATGGCTCTGCCGGTATTCATCTGGCTTATCAACTGGCCGAGCAAAGTTTCATTAAAGAAGGTATTAATCGCATTTTGCTGGCCACTGATGGTGACTTTAATGTCGGCACCACCAATTTCGAAGCCCTGAAAGAACTGGTGGAGAAAAAACGCCAACAAGGCGTTTCCTTAACCACTTTGGGTTTTGGTACCGGTAATTACAATGACCATCTGATGGAGCAATTGGCCGATGTCGGTAATGGTAATTATGCCTACATCGACACCATTAAAGAAGCCAATAAGGTGCTGGTGGAACAAATGAACGGCACCCTGCTGACCATCGCCAAAGACGTTAAAATTCAAATTGAATTCAATCCCGACACCGTTTCTGAATACCGTTTAATCGGTTATGAAAACCGCCAGTTAAATGAAGAAGATTTTGACAACGATAAAGTCGATGCCGGTGACATTGGTGCCGGCCATACCGTAACAGCCATTTATGAAATTGTTCTGACCGGCAATAAAGGCTGGTTACCTGAGTCGCGCTATCAACAAACGGATGATTCAAAGCAACATGGCAAAGAATTGGCCTTTTTGAAAATCCGTTATAAAAAGCCCGATAGTGACAGCAGTCAGTTACTCACCTGGCCAATTGAGAAAAAGCAAATTAAAGACTTATCGCAGGTCAGTAATGCTTTTGGCTTTTCGGCTGCTGTGGCCGCCTTTGGTCAACAATTGCGCGGCGGTACCTACCTTAAAGACTTCGGTTATGATGATGTGCGTAATTTAGCCAATCAGCACAAAGGTAACGATGCTTTCGGTTACCGCGGTGAATTTGTGCAGCTGGTGTCCCTGGCACAATCGCTGTCGAAGCAATAATTTATTCGCCTGATGTTGGTTTCGTTTTACAATAACAACATGCTTAAGCGTGTTAACCGTGAAACGATAGACAACCTCAACAATGAACAACTGATGGTTCTCTACGCCAACAATAAAAACAACGCCCAGCGGGCCTTTGCCGTTCTCTATGAACGTCACAAAGGCCCGCTGTATCGCTTTGTCTTAAAATCAATCAACAACGAGGCGCAAACAGATGAGCTATTTCAGGATCTGTGGTTTCGCATTATTCAACACAAAGACAGTTTTAATCCCAAGCAAAAATTTACCACCTGGGCCTACACCATTGCCAGGCGGCTTTTGATTGATTTTTACCGCAAGCAAGGTAAGCGTTTTGAACAAGCCTTCGACGAAGCCATGCCGGAGCATAATGAGGAACCAACCGGGTCTTACGCATTACCCGAACAGGTTTTGCAACAAAAACGTCATGCCAGGGCGCTGCAACAAGCCGTCACTGAATTACCGCCCGAGCAACGGGAAGTCTTTCTTTTATTTCATGAAGGCGATTTAAGCCTACAACAAATCGCCGATATCACTGACCAACCCAAAGAACGCATTAAAAGCCGTTACCGGTATGCGGTGAAGAAACTCAAAAACACCTTACAGGTGCTGTTATGACCCACAAAGATTCGAATATTGATCAGCTTTATCAGGAGGGTAATAAAGCCCAACCGCCCAAAGACATTGACGATGCCATCATGGCCCGTGCGCAGCAAGCGAATCAGCCGACCCGCTTAGGTCCTTTACGACCCTGGCTGGCGGCGGCTTCGATATTATTCGCCGTGCCAATCTTATGGTTGATGCTCGGACAACCCGAACTGCAACAAGCCAGACAGGAATCATTACAGCCCGTGCCCGTTCCAAGTGTTCCCCTATCTATGGACAGCGCAAAACCGGATACTGAAGCCAAACCCACACCATCCGCAGAGACGGATGACCCGCAAGACAGCGAAGCAGATCAAAGTAAAATAACCGCCTCCGGCGCCCGCATCAGATACCAAGACCCTGAATCAGAAACAGCTGGTTTAAATGCACCGGCTCCGGCAGAAAAAAGAAACGCCACAGCCGAACAAGAAGCTGTTGAAGATAATTTGATGGATTCAACACCCGCATCCTACTTATCACTTAACTCAGAAAAACAAAAGACATCAGAATCGATGGAGGATTTAATCGAACAGTTAAAACCGGACAAGCTCACTGAAACCGAACTGGCTTTGTGGCAAAGTTTAGAACAACAAGTCAAAAATCAGCAATGGTCTGAAGCCCGACAAACCCTCAAGCAATTAAAGCAACAACACCCGTCTCTTGATATAAGCCGATTAGAAGACCGCTTAGAATACTTATTATCCGAATTCAGGCCTTAAAAGTATGCCTTTACACGGATAAATAGCCTAAAGAGTGCCAATTTTTTTAACTTTTCATGTCAAGTTCACAATTTAATGTCTTTTCTCAACTTTTTTAGCAGTCAATTCACAGCTTCCGTTGATTTTTATGTGACCTTCATCACGTTTTACAGTAAAGTAACCTCACGCACCAAAACCCCGAGATTTTTATGAAAAAATATTCTTGCCTGTCAATCGTCACTGCATTAGGTTTTAGTTCATTGGCAATTGCCGGTGACCCGCTGAATTGCTCACCCAATGCCTCAACATCATTTCAGGATTATTTAAACAGGGCCTACACCGTTTCCAATGACAACTTAGGTAATATGACTTTAACCAGTCAATGTACTAACTTAACAGATCAACAGGTATTAGGAAATCTATCGGCCTGTGGTGCTGTTATGAATCCGATAAATGGTCTGGGCTTAAACCCGATGGATCAATTGCTCTATGGTTTAATGCCCACAGACAGTCGCGGTATAGGTACTCATTTGGAGATGACCTTTCCATTCCCGGCACCCGGTAAACCCGGTGATATTATGAAAGCCGATCCGGTGGATGTATATCGCATTGGTAACGATGGTGGCTATGAGAACATTGGTACCATTCAACCGCCGGCCGAAACATCCACTTCCGGAGACATTGAACAAGTGGTGCCGATTGTCCATTCGGCGGCCACCTTTAATGAAGCCGGTGATTATTTTGTTCTCGCCTATCGCACCAATTATGAATCTTCAGCCAATGTGATGGCCGGCACCGGTGAAGTGGATTATCAGGCACCACAAATCGTGATTGGTCAGGTCAGCCATGCTGATTTAACAGCGGCCGCCGGCGGTAATATAGCAACAGTCTGGAGTGACGTGGATGACAGTTCTGACCCGGTTTGTGCTGCTGTTGTGAATGAGTTCCGCAACCAAACCAATGCGTTCTCAGCCTGTGTGGTGAACGATTATATTGCCAACGGCAATCACGATCAGGCAGTGGATAATTGCCTGGCTTCCAGCGGTATTATGAATAAAGGTATCCACGATTTTGCGGTTAGCCCTGTTAATAATCATTTTTATGCCTATGATTCGCAGACTTATCCAGACCGGGATGTGTTAATTGATGTGGACCCAACCACCATGACTGCGGCTTGCACTGAATTTTCCGATGTCGGTAACAACACCGGTCGCCTCACCAGCCTCATGTTCTCCCAACAAAATAAACTGGTGGCCTTATTCGCCGATGAGAGTAATGGCATCTGGATTGATGTTACTGCAGGTGGCACCTATGGCGACTTTAATCTGATTGCCCAACCGGTGACACCGTTTCCCCATGGCGATGGTAGCAGCTTACCCTTTAACATCATCAATAAATCACTGAAAGGTGCCACCCTGACAGACCTGATTTTCAAAAACGGCTTTGAAGATTTCATATTTGCCAACGGCTTTGAAAGCGATGGTCCACCACCTCCAATTTGTCCGGCTTTCTAAATAAATTACGATTGAGCGACCTGATTGACAAGGTCGCTTAATGCCTCGATGAAGCCCATCATGTTTTTTTCATACGGCCTTTATTTTTTGCTATAATTATTAACGTGTGTTCCGATATGAACTGAAAACAGTTCACGGGGTCAGGCTAATAATTGCCTGAAAGGAGGAAAAACCATGACTTATTTCATCACGCCTGTGATGCATGTTTTCGTAACGGTTACGTTGAACCGAATGGTTTTTACGGGCTTTACATTCTGCCACTTCACCGTTACCGCCGCTTCAATCAAACCAATCGGGAAAACCGATGAATAATGCCCATCCCATTGGTTTTATCAGCTTATTATTGCTTATTTTACTTATCACCGTTGCCGTGTCGGGCTGGCTGAAACGCCGTTGGCAGCTGTCGTTGAACGCTGGATTTGTCCTGGTTGGCTTTATAGTTATAAACATTCTTGGATTGATAAAGCCGGTTCCTGACTTACAAAGCGGTGATTTACAGTTGATTGTCACCTACATTTTATTACCCATTCTTTTGGCTGATGGCATATATCGTTTTCGTATTCATGATTTACGCTATCAACGCCTAAAGCCGATGCTACTGTTACCGGCATTATTTTTTATAGCCTGGCTATTGACCTGGTTGTTTTTTCTGTGGGTATTAAAAGACCGAACCGAAGCCACTCTTTTAACCGCTTTATCGGCTTCTTTTTTGATTTATATTGTTGATATCCTGCCACCCGATAAAATATTGACTTTACTCAACACCCTGGATAAATCTAACACTGACAAAACACGCCATACATCCATGATTCAGGTGAATGCGCTAATAAGCGGTGTACCGGCATTGGTTATTTTCCTTGGCATGGCTCAATTATTAGAGTTAAGTACGCAACCAAATTTTCCTTTTCCAAGCCTTACCTGGTATTGGCTCTTTTGGATTTGGAGTGTATTGGGTGGTGTGCTCTTTGGATTTATTTGGGGTGTTATTGGTGGTCTGATAGCCGCCAATATTAATAATTATCGGCTCAATTTAACCTTACTCAGCGTTATCATCTGGCTGTCTTACCTCAGCAGTCTGTATTATTTTGGGGTGTCAGGTATCATGGCTTTATTAACCACAACCTTAATTATGAGCAAAGCCCATGCCCAGTTTCTGACCCCCCGGGAAATAAAATACATTCGGGCTTTATTCCGAAACATGCGGTTTATTGCCGGCGTGATTATTTTGGGTTTGCTGATCAACAAACTGCACTTCAGCTTATTTTTGAATCATGGTTTCATCATGTTAATGGCCGTACTGATTTTCCTTCTATCCCGGATTATCAGCTTGTATGGATTCATGCCTCTGCTCTGGCAATTTTTTCATCTGCCAGCCCATATTATCAGGCAACACACCCTGTTTATCAGTACATCTCACAGTGGTCTGATCGTACTGGCCGTCTGGCTATTACCTGAAACCACACCCTCCAAAGACAGCTTTGAAGCCATGGCAATCGCTTTGATATTGGTCAGCTTATTTATACAGCGGCCTCATTTAGATTGGTTATTTCAACAGTTTGAACCAAAAAAACCCATCCGTGGCATTAATCTGATCAAAAGCCGATTTAATCAATAATAGCGATTATTCATGCGTTCCAGTCCATCTAAATCATATTGCGCACGGTATAAATCTTCATCTAAACGGTCACGCCGAATTCTTAAGGTTTCGCTGTGTTCCTTATTGCGTTCTAACTGACTAATCAGTTCGGCCCGCTCAGTAGCGGATAAATTGTCATTCAGCAACTCGCTGCGAATGGCCTGCCATTCGTCTTCCAGCGCCACAATCTCTGCACTGATTTGATCGATATCCCGCTGCAAATCAGACACCAGAGTGCGTTGTTGATACAATTTTTGTCCCTGCTCATAGGCTTGTAAAAATTGATCGGCTGGTCGGCCCTCACAAACCCCGTGATAAGTTCGATTATTCAAACCCTCCTCATAGCCCTTTTGAGCCGTACAATAACGCTTTAAACCCGCTTGGTGACCCGACTGCCATTCATCGAAATTGGCACGAACACCATGCTTTGAACACGCCTTGCGATGTTTTTCCACATAGCTGTGCGGCTGACCTTTTACACCGTCACTGTAGCCTATCTCATACCAATCCGCTGTATAACACTCATCCTCATTTAAGGTGGCGCAACCCACCACGAAAACTGTCAGTAAAAGTATCAGTAAAAATTTCATGATAAAATCCATATTGGCCTCTTTTGGTAATCTTTGGGCATTGTAGCATGACATTGGCGCCATATTTGAGCACACTGATTTTGAGATTAAAAAATCAGGATTGATTACGCTGATTCATGGCAAAAACCAACCACGGCATCAGCATAAATAGCATTAAAGACAACACATACACACCACCGGATACCACATCACGGCTTTCAACATAAGCTGAAAATGTCAAGCCTCGTAACCCCAAAACCACTGTCAACTCAAAACCAAGCATTAGAATTAACGCCAATAAACCAACCAACAGAAAATGACTACCACGTCTTTTTTTAGATGGTCTCACAACACAATACAATGCCGATAACCAGTCAACAAACAATATCACCGGCATTTCCATTAACTCAGCGTTTCGCTGGCTCAGCCATTGCAACATCCATACCTCACGAACCACACCCAAGACAAAACCACACAAAAACACCCAAAAAAAGTAACTGACAGCCGGTTTTATCACAGACATATACACCCTATTTTCAACCCAGCCCCAACCGTATTCTTCTTCGATTTGACAAATAAAACAACACCGCCGCAGCACTCCAGAAACCCGAGAAAAAAACCGTCAGAATCACCGCATCCAGAGGCCATTTAGGTCCTGAATGCCCCATATTTCCAACCAAAGCCACAGCCAATATCATAAACATCAAAAAATCCAGAACCAACATCAACAACGTCAGCCCCAATCGTTGTTTTCGAAAGCCAATACCACCCACAAGCCCCAAACCCAACAAAGCGTTATACAACATATTGATGTCATTATTTGATGCTCCGATTATTCCCACCGCGCCATTCGACCAGAACAGCAAAAACACACCCACCAAAAAGATCAACCACGCCAGGCGATAAAACCGATCCTCTGATTGCCGATAAGTAACCCACCGAAATAGCGCCACCAGCAGCGCCGCTAAAATAAATAATGGTAAGAAAATCATTAAAACACCCTCAAAAATTATTATTTTAACTGTGATTTATGACATGATTCAGATGAATTGTGGTCTCAAAATGACTTTGATTATTCGACGCCCAGTCGCCTAAATTTAGACATCATCTTTTGTAAGCCTTGGGCGCCAAACATCAGATATAAACCAATCGCCAATTCAACCACAGCAGTGAGAATCCCAATCATATATTCTGCCGTAGAACCAGGCACCAACCGATTATTGACCTGACCCGAAGTGGTATACCAGAGCCAAACACCACTGTTAACCAAATTCGGAATCGCTTGCGCAACGATAATAACACCAGCGACCACCAAAGCCGACATAACCAGTCTCTCAGCAGGCAAGCTGTCCGACTTTGAATGATTAACTTCGCCCGGAATTAGCCATTGAGCCAGCTTTACCGGAAATATTATCATCAAAATGGTCACCAAAATATACACAGAAGACCATGTCAGTTGTGCGATATCGTACATCGCACCACCATCAACCAAAATAGCTTCCAAATGCATCGTCGCCAACCCGTAAAAGCCAATCTGCATCACCGCAAGAAACAGCCAATACACACCAACAACCCGTATCGCTAAAGCAAATAACTGAATTATGCTCATAAAAAACCTCCCGTTTGACTTATTTTTATCAATAGATTATACACAGTTGTGAAAATCTACCCAATCCACGAATTGGGTCGTCCTTGGGCTCCGACTCGAGGACCCAATTTGTGCAGCAAACAAAAACTGGTTTATTCGCGGGGCAAAAAATTGGAATTTTTATTGACCTCAAGCTGGAGCATGGAACCGCTTATCTCAAATCAAAACCGAAAAATTAAAATTGAGCAATTAATCTGTGATGGATAATTAATTAAGGACTAAGCAAATGGTGCCCGGTGGCGGAATCGAACCACCGACACGGGGATTTTCAATCCCCTGCTCTACCGACTGAGCTAACCGGGCTTAAGGCGGGTTGGGCGTGATGCCCAATCAAAGAACGCGAATTATAATAAGCCCTCACAAGACTGTCAAACTTTAATTCTGCTTTGTGGGTAAATGGTCTGACTAATCTTCGCTGTAGCCTTCGGGCGTGACGTCTTCGCCTTCAAATAAAAAGGCGCGCATTTTTTCTTCTAAAATTTTTCGATGCTCGGGGTCAATCGGCGATAAGTGATTTTCGTTAATAATCATGGTTTGCAGCGCCAGCCATTCTTGCCAGAACTTTAAACTGACGTTTTGTTTGATTTTCTCGCCGAGCTCGCCCGGATAAGGACGGTAAGGGATTTGTTCCTGATCGGCTCCGTATTTAAGGCAGGTGATGGTTGTCATAGTAATCCAGAATATGTGTTAATGCACTTGGGTGGGGTAATGTTAACAAATTATCGCGCTGAATGGGCTTTTGTCGGGCTTTATCATTGCCATCAATAAAGATGTGCATTGTTAAACGTCGGTGGGTAAGTACGTGTTGAATACTGGCCAGATGCTGACTGTCCGGGTACGATTGGCGAAGTGCTTTTTTGGATTCAAACTCCGGTAAAAACCACATTTTTGACCAGATGCCTGTGTCATCGCGTTTAACCAATTCAGGCTTATTCTGCGCAAAACCTAAATACAGGTATAAATCGACTGCTTTGACTTTGGGTTTTTTCTTTTTTTCCGGATAATGTTTAATCACATCATCCTGATAAGCCAGGCAATCGCTGTGCAACGGACATAACGTACACTTTGGGCGGTGTTTGGTGCATAGGGTGGCGCCTAAGTCCATTAAGCCCTGGCTGTAAGCCCGGGGATTTTCTGATGTTTGCTGTTGTTCTGCAAGTTGCCATAGTTTTTTTAAGGTGGGGCCGCTATTCGGCTCGCCGGTGACTTTAAAATACCGTGCTAAGACCCGTTTAACATTGCCATCGAGAATCGGTTCGGGTCGATTAAAAGCCAGCGACATAATGGCGGCAGCGGTGGTGCGGCCGATACCGGGCAAGGCCATTAAATCAGTCATATTATCGGGTAATTGACCGTGATGTTTTTCGACACAACAGCGTGCGGCTTTATGTAAATTTCTTGCGCGGTTGTAATACCCCAGACCTGACCATAAGGCCATCACCGATTGCTCATCGGCCGACGCCAAATCAGTTAACGTCGGAAAAGCCTCAATAAAGCGGTTAAAGTAATCAATCACTTTAACCACCTGGGTTTGTTGCAGCATGATTTCCGACAGCCAGACATAATAGGGGTTATCCCCCTGCCAGGGTAAATGGTGACGGCCGTTTTCTAATTGCCAGGCAATAATCCGAGCACTGAAATCGCCATCTGTTTCGTTTGCCATTAATCTAAAATGGCACTGACAAAGTCCTCGGCCCGATAAGGTTTTAAGTCACTTGAGCGTTCACCGACACCGATATAGCGCACCGGAATGCCAAATTCATTGGCCAGATTAAACAGAACACCGCCTTTGGGTGTGCCGTCGAGTTTGGTAATGACCAGTCCGGTGAGTTTATTGGCTTCATTAAAGGCACGCACTTGTGAAATGGCATTTTGACCGGTGCCACCATCAATTACGATTAATGTTTCATGGGGCGCGGTTTCGTCGTTTTTCTTAATCACCCGGGTAATTTTCGCCAATTCCTGCATTAAATTCGACTGAGTATGCAACCGCCCGGCGGTATCGGCAATCAGCACATCCATGCTGCGTGCTTTGGCCGACGTCATGGCATCGAATATCACTGAGGCAGAATCGGTTCCGGTTTTTTGTGCCATCACGGCAATGTCTTCGCGCTCACCCCAGGTTTTTAATTGCTCAACCGCAGCGGCGCGAAAGGTATCACCGGCGGCCAGCATCACATTATGACCTTCGGCTTTGTAACGTCTGGCCAGTTTTGCGATGGTGGTGGTTTTACCGACACCATTAACGCCCACCACCAGAATCACATAGGGCTTTTTCGTGGTGTCAATAATCAATGGTGCTTCAACCTGCCTGGCCAGTTCAGTGAGCTGTTCACGCAAGGCTTCCAGTACCGCATCGGCATCGGATAAATTGCGTCGTTTTAAAGATTTACGCACTTGTTCCATAATCTCCATGGTGGCATTGGCACCGACATCGGCCATCAATAAAGTGGCCTCTAAATCTTCAAACAGTTCTTCATCAATTTTCTTTTTAAAGGAAAACAGCTGTTTCATTTTTTGACCGAAATTGGCCTGGGTTTTTTCTAAGCGCTGATCCAAAACCGCTCGGGTATTGTCGTCAGGCTGTTGCACTATCGGTTGATTGGGCTGTTCAGTCGGCGCTTGATTGGGATGCGGTGGTTCTTTAACCACCGTAGCGGTCATAAAATCATCATCTAATGGCAGCTCAGTTTTTTCTTCGGCGGCGTGTTGGGTAGCCATTGATGGCTCTTTTTCCTGGCTTTTATCATCTGGTTTATCGGACTTTTTTTTGTTTTTACGTTTAAAAAATTTCATGATGAAGGATTATGCTGCTAATTCCGTTAAAATATGGCGATAAGTTTACCAGAATCAAGACATAGTAATCAGGCTTTGACACACGCAAACCATGAGTCATCATAAACCCGGACAAATTCGCATTATCGGCGGCAGTCACCGCAGTCGTTTGATTGTGGTAGAAAACCAGCCTGACTTGCGCCCCACCGGCAACCGAATACGTGAAACCTTGTTTAATTGGGTGGGCCCGAATATTGTTTGCATGCGGGTACTTGATTTATTTGCCGGTAGCGGGATTTTGGGTTTTGAAGCCTTGTCACGCGGGGCGGCGCATGTGACCTTTGTTGACAACAGTCGCAACGCCATCAAAACACTAAAAACCAACGCCGCTGATCTGAATTTCCATTCATTATCTATTGTCCAAAGTCGGGCCGAGGATTTCGTACAAAACTGTGATGAAACTTTTGATTTGATCTTTATCGATCCACCTTTTGCTTCGGATGCAATCCAACGCATCAATGGTATAATTACCGCGGCAACACATCCGGGCACCCTGATTTACCGGGAATTTGCCAAAAATCAACAGCCGCCTGAGCCGGACAAACAATATTTCAGTTGTCTCAAACAAAAATCCGGCGGCCAGGTTAACTACCAGCTTTGGAAACGCCATGAATGATAAAATCGCCGTCTATCCCGGCACCTTTGACCCCATCACCAACGGCCACCATGATTTAATTAAACGCGGCTCGGCTTTGTTTGATGAGTTGATTGTGGGCATTGCCGATTCGAAACGTAAAGGGCCTTTGTTCACGCTCGATGAACGGATTGAGCTATCGGCAGAAATCTTAAAAGAATTTGATAATGTCCGGGTGGTGGGCTTTGATGTTTTGCTGGCCGATTTTGCCACCAAAATGCACGCTAAAGTCATCTTGCGCGGTCTGCGAGCGGTGTCTGATTTTGAATATGAATTTCAACTGGCCAGCATGAATCGTCATTTAATCCCCAATATTGAAACCATGTTTTTAACACCCGCTGAACAATTTAGTTTTATTTCTTCGTCTTTAATCAAAGAAATTGCCATGTTGGACGGCGACGTTTCGGAATTTGCCCATCCGATTGTTCAACAAGCCCTTAAAGATAAGTTTAAAAAGGTTTAATCATGGCACTTAAAATCACTGACGAATGCATTAATTGCGATGTCTGCGAACCGGTTTGCCCCAATGAAGCGATTTATATGGGGCCGGAAATTTATGAAATAGACCCCGATAAATGCACCGAATGTGTCGGCCATTTTGATGAACCGCAATGTGCCGAAATCTGCCCGGTTGAATGCATTCCCAAAGACCCCAATCACGAAGAAACCGAAGAACAACTCCTGCAAAAATACCACCAATTGACCGAATCATTATGAAAAAAACCATCGTACTACTGTTGCTGTTAAGCAGCACCCTCAGCTTCGCCATAAAGCCGCAAAAAGCCGGCATTGCCAGCGCCCACCCTTTGGCTACCGCCGCCGGTCATGAGATGCTTGCTCAAGGCGGTAATGCCTTTGATGCCGCGGTTGCCATCAGTGCCACTTTAGCCGTGGTTGAACAACAGTCTTCAGGTATTGGCGGTGGCGGTTTTTGGTTATTGCATCGCGCCCAGGATGGCAAAAATATCATGATTGACGCCCGGGAAACTGCACCGGCTGCTGCCCATAAAGATATGTACCTTGATGACAACGGTAAAGTCAACCGCGATCTGATGCTCAATGGCCCCCTGGCCGCCGGTATTCCGGGTGAAATCGCCGGTTTTGCCCACCTTGCAGAACATTATGGCAAGCTGCCCTTAAATCAGACTTTACAACCGGCCATTCGTGCCGCAGAAGACGGTTTTGAAGTTTATCCGCGATTAGTCAGACACATTAACAACAAACAAAAAGTACTGGCGCGCTACCCGGCTTCACGTGCCATTTATCTGCCCGAAGGCAAACCCTTACAAGTGGGCGACACATTAATTCAAAAAGATCTGGCAGAAACCTTAAAACGGGTGGCAGAGCAAGGCGCTGAGGGGTTTTATACTGGCGAAACAGCCGCAAAACTGGTTAAAGCAAATCAGGCGAACGGTGGTATCTGGACGTTAGAAGATTTAAAAAATTACACGGTTAAAGAACGGGAGGTTATCACCACCACCTATAAAGGCCAACAACTGATTACCACACCGCCACCTTCCTCCGGTGGTATTGCTTTAGCCACTATGCTGAATATTTTAGCGCCCTGGGATTTAACCACCATGGATAAAACTAAGCGAATTCATCTGGTCGCCGAAGCCATGCGCCGCGCTTATCGCGATCGCAGTCTTTATTTAGGTGACCCTGATTTTGTTGAAATCCCAACTCAGCGTTTAACACATCCTTATTACGCCGCCGGTTTACGCGCGGCCATTAACCCCGAAAAGGCTTTGCCCTCTGATTATTTACCGGGCGTCGGTGATTTCCCTAAAGGTGAAAACACCACCCATTTTTCTGTGATTGATACCGAAGGTAATTTAGTGGCGGCCACCTTAACGGTGAATACAGGGCTGGGTTCAGGGTTTATCGCCGACGGTACCGGTGTGTTATTAAACAACGAAATGGATGACTTTTCTGCCAAACCCGGCATACCCAATGCCTATGGCTTAACCGGTGGCGAAGCCAATCAAATCGAGCCGGGTAAACGACCCTTATCGAGCATGACCCCGACTTTTGTGGTCGGTGAAGACGGTGTCGCCGTATTGGGCACACCCGGTGGCTCTCGGATTATCACCATGGTCATGCTCGGGATTCTGGATTATTTCGATGGTCATGATGTGGCATCCTGGGTCAGCAAACCCCGCTACCACCATCAATATTTACCCGATACGCTGTTTGCAGAAAAAGACACCTTCGATCAGGCCACCATTGACGCACTTAACGACATGGGCCACAACGTTAAAGTCTATGACCGGCAGTGGGGTAATATGCATGCGGTGCATTGGGATAAAAAAACCGGCGTTGTCAAAGCCGCCAGTGATCCGCGTACAGAAACCGGTTCTGCGGTGGTTAAATCAACAGCTCAATAGACAAACAGACATGTATAAACGATAATTATCTTCATAATTTAATAATAGGACATCAGCCATGCTAATCATCACAGCTTTATACGCATCACTTCTGGCCCTGATTATTTTATGGCTGAGCTACAATGTAGTTAACTTCCGTCGCAAAAAACAGGTTGATTTGGGTGATGGCGGCCATGATGACGGCATTCGCCATATTCGTGCGCAGCAGAACACCATTGAGTACATACCACTGATTTTAATTTTAATGGCGGTCTATGAAATCAATAACGGCTTGCCTTTGATTCAGCATATTACCGGTATTGTTTTAGTCATTGCACGTATTATCTACCCACTGGGTCTGGTGGCAAAAAAAGGCGCCAGTTTTGGCCGCTTTTATGGCACTTTATTCACCTGGCTGATTTTACTCACATTGATTATTGTAAATTTATTAAAAGTTATTTCTACATGGCTCTAAAAACACCCTTATCCCGACTCACCACTGTTTGTGGTGTCTTGTTGACCTTAACTGCCTGTGCCAGCGGCGACATTAAACCGGCTGCAAAGACTGCAACCGTGGTGTCAGAAACCAACAACCAGTGGTATCAGGCCGGGGAAGATAAAATTAAAGCTTTACTGGCCATTCCTACATTTCCTCAGCACGCCAAAAATGTGATTTTCTTTGTCGGTGATGGCATGTCTCTGGCCACGGTCAATGCCGCCCGGATTTATCAAGGTCAGCAGATGGGTCAACCCGGCGAAGAAAATTTACTGAGTTTTGAGCAATTTCCATATACCGCGTTGTCAAAAACTTACAACACCAACTTACAAACACCGGATTCTGCCGGCACCATGAGTGCCATGATCACCGGGGTTAAAACCAAAGCCGGTGCCATCAGTGTCGATGAGGGTGTCGATATTGGCGTTTGTGGCGATCAAAAGCATCATGTTTTATCACTACTATCCCGGGCTGAAATCGCCGGCATGAACACCGGTGTGGTTTCCACCGCCCGTCTAACCCATGCCACCCCGGCCGCCACCTACGCCCATGCCGAAAGCCGACGCTGGGAAGCGGACAGCGACTTGCCCAAAGACAATAAAGGTTGCAAAGACATCGCAGCACAACTGATTGACTACCCCCACGGTGATGGCCCTGAAATTGCCATGGCCGGCGGTCGCCGTAACTTTTTGCCTAACACCATGAACGATCCCGAATACGCCATGCTCAAACCGGGTGTGCGCACCGATGGCCGTGATTTAACCCGCGAATGGCTCGAAAAATACACCCAATCCGCCTATGTCTGGAACCACAAACAATTACTGGCTTTGGATTTAAAAAACACCGACCACCTATTGGGTTTATTTGAGCCGTCACATATGCAATACGAAATAAATCGCTCCAAAGACGAAGCCGGTGAACCTTCTTTAACTGAAATGACGGAAACTGCGATTGGGTTTTTGGCCCAAAAAAACAAACCTTATTTCCTGATGGTTGAAGGCGGACGCATTGATCACGGACATCATGCGGGCTATGCCAAACTGGCCATCACCGAAACCGTTGAGTTTTCCAATGCGGTGGAAAAAGCCCTGTCTATGGTGGATTTAAACGAAACCCTGATTATTGTCACCGCCGATCACGCCCACACCATGACCTTAAGTGGTTATGCCCAACGCGGTAACCCGATTTTGGGCAAAATCATTGTGCCTGATGAATACGGTAATCCATCAGACCAGCTTCAGCTGGATACCCAGGGCAAACCCATGACCACCTTAAGCTATGCCAACGGCCCGGGTTACATCAATGGCGATCAACGCCCGGATTTAACCCATGTGGACACCACCACTGATAACTACAAACAAGCGGCCACCATTCCCTTAAAATCTGAAACCCATTCAGGTGAAGATGTGGTGATTTATGCCACCGGTGCCGGCAGTCATTTAGTGCGCGGTGTACTGGAGCAGCATCTGATTTATCACATTATGAAAACAGCGCTTTTCGAACAAATTAAACCTTAATCCACAATCAAGCCTGCCGACAGCGAACTAAAAAAATACCCATCAAGCGGTTCATGTGCTAAATTATAATAATCCTCACATGAACCGAGATCATGGAATGGTTTTTTAAAAAACCGCAACATGCGGCCTTTAAACAACAGTTCATTGAAGAACAATTAGGCTATGCAAGAAGCATGGCCATATTCGCCGCATGTTATTATTTCTTTTTTAGTTTTCTTGATTTTTACCTCACCAATGAAACCACCTGGCAACTGCTTAAAATCAGATTTGCCGTTACACTGGTGTTGGTATTTTTACTCTCACTGACTTTCCACGAAAAGCTAAAACACCATTGGCAGATTTTTATTGGCTTATTGGTCTTTGTGGCCGGTCTGGGGGTTATACTTATGGCTGTCTATGTGCCCGATACTTATAAACCCATCTATGCCCAGGGCCTTTTGTTGGTTATATTTTATGGCTATACCATGAATAAATTATTGCTCAAACCGGCGATTTTAGGCGGCTGCGGTATTACCCTGGCCTACTTTTTTTATGCCTATTTCTTTTCTGGATTGGCCGCTGAATTTATGGTCACCAGCTTATTTTTCCAAATATCCACCAATGCCTTTGGTATTTTTGCGGTGTATTTTATGCAAAAAACCGCTTTTCAGGCCTACCGAAAAAATGAACATTTAAAAAACCATAATAAGAGTTTACTCAAACAAAGTGAAACCGACGGTCTAACCGGCATTGGCAACCGGCGTTTTTTCAACAGCCGCTTTGAGGGATTATTCAAACAAAAAGTTCGTGTGCTTGATTATGTCAGCTTGTTATTATGCGACATTGACTTTTTTAAAAACTATAACGATGCCTATGGTCACCTTAAAGGCGATGACACCTTGATTAAAGTGGCTGAATTGTTGGCAAAGTAAATTCCTGAAAAGGAAGGTTTTTTGGCTCGCTTCGGTGGCGAAGAATTTATTATCGTATTGTTTAATTTTGACTTTGACAAAACACGAGCTTTTATCCGTGGAATCCAAAATAAACTCGATAATGAACAAATTCAGCACCCCGACAGTTCTGTCGCTGATGTTTTGACTTTAAGCTTTGGTTATGTGACTTTCGATGTTAACAACACCTCACCCAGTCAGGCCTATAAACAACTCACCAATCGGGCCGACAACTGTCTTTATCAGGCCAAAAAACAAGGCCGGAATCAAATTATCGGCTCCACCTTCAATTAACCTTTCACCAATACCTTATATATTCTCAATAAACAAGGGGATTCTTGCGACTTCATTTGCCTCGCCTAACCGCCTCCACACCATTTCATTGTAATGATTTCGGCGTCGGCAAAATAATTGCAAACCTATGTTTAGGCATGAAAACACAAAACTTGAAAAACCAATATAAGCAAACATTCATTATTTTGTTAAAATAACATTAAATAATGGTGTTTGACATGTTGATTTTTGAGCTGCTTCACATTAAGATTACAAAGGTTCGCAGTATAAAAAATAATAAAAAATTGTGAAACCCTTTTAACTTTGGAGATTTTTTAATGAAAAAACGATTATTTTTGGTGCTTGTGACACTGACTTTTGCATCAAGTGTTGCTGTTGCAGCCAAGGGAGACCAGCCGTATGGGAATCAAGTACTATATAGTGAAGGTGTTTACAACCCAAACCAACCAGCCAGTACGCCCAACTCAACTGTGGTGTTGAACTTGGTGGAAAATGGCGGTGTTGCATCATGGGATGGATTAGATGATGTTGATAATGTGATAGAAAATTGTATCAGTGGTTCTGTCATCACTGGTGTCGGTTTTGATAATGTCACTGTTGAGTCAGTTGGGTTAAGCTGGCTGAGTGAAGCCGTTATGTTGTTTTCTAATTCAGATGGAAGTGCTGATCCCAATTGGATATCTTTGACTGTTGGTATTGGCGATGACTTTGCCGGTACCGGCACTTACGGTTCTGGAGGCGTTATCGACTTTACTGACAATTCACTGCCTGACATCGTAGCCAATGGTGATGGTTTATTCCAGATTCAATTTTTTGAATCATGGGATGACGTTGATGGTTCCATTGACGCTAACTTCACCAGCGGTACGTTGACTATTGCAGGCACTGATTTGGTGGGTACACCTGGCCCGGGTTGTAACCTGTTAGGTGCTCCAGCTCAACCAGCTTTACCGGTACCTGCTAACAACAATTTCGCGCTTTTCGCACTGTTGTTGTCTGTCTTAGGTTTAGGTTTCTTTGCGATCAGAAGATACGCATAAAACTGTCCAGACAATATATTTAAGGGTATCATTTGATGCCCTTTTTTTTGCACTGAATAAACGAATAAAATGACATGACAAATCACCAAAGTATAACTGCAATTAACCGCATAAATTTGTCTTTAGCTTAAATTAATTTCTTGTGTCAACACGAATGTATATTTCTTATTCTTTTTGAACCTAAGTCCAAAATGAAGGCGTGGTTTGACTATAAAAACAAACAGAAGAAATTAAACATTATTTAAGCTTAACTTCTCATTATAATCGCCACGAGTTTTAACCTTATTGTCAGTCACTTAGTGTTGTCGATATCGCTTGACCAACTTTGATAAATTAGCAAGTGAATTAGTCAAACAACTGACTTTCGCAAATCCAAAACTTCGGCTTTTATGACGCTATAAAAGACCTTTTAATGGCTTCAATCAACTCAGACAATTCAACCATTTTGAATTTTAACTAAAAATTGTGCAGCACTTGAGTTTATTGTCACAGTATTATCAGATTATCCAAACTTAGCGCCAATTCTTTGATATCCAAGATCTCAAAAAAACGCATCAATACCTGCTTTTTATTCAAATTCCCGTTCTGAAATTTTTTTCATGGCTTGATTCATCATTTCTAAACTTATAAATCAGGATAGTCTAAGACCTGTAAAATCAACCTATTATAACCATGCTGAAATAAGGTTTGATGGCGACCATCAACTCAGATGGTCCTGCCTATTTTGGCGCTTATATCAATGTTAATTTTGCGCCATTGAGTGAAGCCGTAGAGTTGTGTGACGACGATATCTTTACTTTGGTCGAAAACTCATTTAAGCCAGCTTCTTACCTGAAGAAATCAAGAAAGTTCATTTGCAGGCTTTAAATTCTATTTGCTGATAGGAATGCCGCATGTTGCCGGCATTCCTACCTCAGACTCAATCAGTCTTGTTCCAAACCATTTTTGAAAATGATGTCGTCGTTGATATCAAATTCATCAGCACCGATATCATAAGTGCCATGTAGGTTGATGACATCAGGATTATCTGCACCACGACTGTCATAGTCCAAATCCGAACCTGGATCATCCATAATTTCATAACAATAATCAATCGCAGGAGAATCAACCAACAGGTGGTAATTACCCGCATTTGGGTTAACAAAGACAGGCGTCATGCTGCGATCAACCACTGACACACTTCCTCCAGCATTGAAACTGTCTGACTCATGGGCAATCACACACTGATAGCTGGCGCTGGCGGTATTACCTGACTCCAAATAAACATCCTGTTGATCAAAAACAATGCTGCTGGTCACCGTTAAATCACCATGAAAATTATCAAAAACATGTCCAGCGATGCTGTTATCAGCAATACTCACTGCCCGCAAAGCCAAAGAAGGTGCGAAGGTCTGCTGACCATATATGTGAAACAGGGCATCATTGTTGTAAGTGTTGTCTGGGTCCATGCCATTGTGATGGATGATTGTAGAGGCAATCTCGGCGCTGGCATTTCCAATGATACGGCCGACAATACCTTTGTCAGCGCGATTACCCATCACTTCACTGGCATAAATCAATACTTCAGTATCATCACTTTCAGCGGCAAAGCCACCACCAAAGATTGCACGGTTATCAAATAATTGCATACAAGCGCCAGGTTGCCAACACTCTTGCACCGGAGTTTCATATCCAATTAAATTTATTGAAGCGCCTGATTGTGCATAAAAACCGCCACCATGACGTGCCTGGTTGTCATTGATTTGAGCATTGATTATGGAGACATCGGCATCAACACCGCTGACCATGATACCTCCACCATTACCACTGTTGTCTCCATCAGCATTAGCCACATTACCACTGATGATGACAGGCGCATCATCAACCCCAAAGCACACGCCATTTTCACAGGTTGAATGCAAGCCAATCACATTCAGTGAACCTTTGAATACATTAACACCACCACCAGAAGTGTCGGCTTCATTGTCTTTGATCTCGGTGGGCGAATACACCGACACATCACAACCATTAAAGACACTTAAACCACCACCATTTTCGGCGCTGTTATTACTGATCACTGATGTGCCAGCAATTTTAACCGACGTGTTCTCACCATCACATGAAACCCCACTGTTGTCATTAAAGTCCACTTGAACTTTATCCATCACCACATTCGCCTGGCCTCCATTGTTATCTAAAACTGACAATCCTTGGTTGTTGTTATTGAACATGCGAACCCCCTTGACCAACACCGATAAATCAGCACTGTTTTGTGACCTGATATAGATACCATGGCCACCGTTGGCTATCACCAAGTTTTTCACTTCAACATCATAATTGTTAGAAAGCAAGGCATTGATATAAATCACCGGATCGGTACCATTTCCAGTAACATTCGCTTGTGAAAGGTCGGTGATGTTCTGTGCAGCCTGTGTACAATCGGCATAACCACCAACCAACTTTTCATTGCCATTGATGATTTCCAGATTTTCAAAATAACTTTTGTTACTGGCAATGCGGATATGATTGCTTATGACACTGTTGATTGCGGCCTGAATGGTGTCAAAATCACAGGCATTATCGGCACCCACTGTTAAATATGGCGCTCCAGCCAAAGACGGTTGACTCAGAACAACCAAAATTATAAATATTATTTTTTTCATATTAGAACCCTTTGTTAAGTTGTATTCAAATCAACCACCGAAATATGAAAACAAAAAGGGTCACCAAATGAGAAAATAAATCAGAAGTTTAATAAACCCAACAAAAAGGCCGGAAAATTCCGGCCTTCCGGTCTTTACACCAACTGCTGTTGGCAATGTGTTCAATTTTGTCACCTTGGAGTTGCGTAGCAACTCGACCTGCCGAGCCGGTTAGGCAGCTAATGAAGTAATGGCGGTTTGTCGTAGGCAAGACACTTACAAGGAAGTAAGTGAACTCTGAGCGTAAGCCCCAAGAACATACCTTATTCCTGCTCAAACCCATGCATAAAAATCAAATCATTATCCCAACGGTATTCATCGGCACCAATGTCATACTGACCATGTAAATCTGTTACGTTCGGATCATCAAAATTACGGTTTTCAAAGTCAATGTCATAACCCAACTCAACTGTTAATGGTTCTGCATCATAACAATAATCGATTGCAGGAGATGTTGGCTTCAAGTGAAAATCATTAACTGTGGGGTTGATGAATTGTGGGTTATTAACCGTCACTGTACCGCCTGCTGAAAATGAATCCGTTTCATGTGCAATCACACACTCAAAAGAATGTGATGTTGAATTAATTTCACTTGAGACATCGACGTCATCCTGAACAATTGAGGCACTCATTGAGAAATGACCTGCATTATTCCTCACCACAGAACTCGAAACATGGTTGGCCGCAATGGTGATATTTTCTAAATAGGCTTTATCAGAAGCCATGCGAATGGTATTACTTAGTGTGCTGTCAATAGCTGCCTGCATACTGCTAAAATCACAAGCATTACCATCACCCATTGTCAGAAAAGGCGATTATTGAATTTGATTATCTGTTGCTTGGGCTTGTAAAGCTATTATGGCTAATGCCAATGTTAAAATGTATTTCATGTTTTTCCTGAGATTGTGTTTTGTTGCTTACACCACC
Organism: Marinicella pacifica; assembly: GCF_014636635.1. GTDB lineage: Bacteria > Pseudomonadota > Gammaproteobacteria > Xanthomonadales > Marinicellaceae > Marinicella > Marinicella pacifica. The sequence goes on from NZ_BMEO01000005.1 coordinate 159,560, forward strand.
GAGGAGAAAATTCTATTGGGTCAAAAAATTATTTGTTTTTTCAAAATAATGTTTCAAAGTCAACGCCGTCTTCGGTTCTTGTTGCCAAAATTGTTGCAACCACTTACGATTTTTCTCTTGTTCGATGTCCTGCAACATAGGTAACAGGTGTTGATAAATTTGAGGATAAGGTCGGTAATTGATGTTTTTTATACAACTTAAAAAATTTGAAACTGCTTCATCTCCATTTTGGTGAAATAGACGAGTCAATGCCTGTCCTAACTCAAAACGACAACGATTATCTGAGGCATGCTTGCTATTAATGTTATTCATGACCTGTTGAGCCAACCCGGTTTGGTTGTTAAGAAAATACCACTCAACAAGAAATAAATGTAGGTTGTATAAAGCTTGGTCAGTTTCACTGTCTAACTGATGATAAGTCTCAATGGCTTGCTGGACTGAATCGATAGCAGCTGCCAAGTCACCCGCAAGGTACTGTGTTTGTCCCAAAGCCTCTAAATCAAAAGCCAATCCTAAAGTCGGCATGGCACTTTCAGACAGCGATACTTCTAGAGCCAATTGACGCTGCCGCACAGCCTCATCATAACGCTGCTGCTTGGTGAAAAAGAAGCCGTAATTAGCGTGATAGATTGAGCGAAAGCTGTGGTTATCCTTTCCTTCAGAAGCCAAATACGAAGCACACTTGTCAAAATATACTTGCGCAGTTTCAAAATCAGATTGGTGGGTAAAATAAACCGCCAAATCACTGTAAATATCTACTTTATGATGCATGGGTTTATTCAATTGGTCCATCAGCGCCAAAGCAGATTCAGCTGCATTTCTGGCTTCCGATGAACGTTTGAGGTTCATTAACGAATTGAACTGGCTTTGCACGATGCGCAAATGAAGTTCGCTGCCTTGTTCTGACAAATTCTTTAACGCCAAGGCCAACAATTCCACAGCCTCTTCATCATTCTGTAAACGGGTGGCTGTTGTTGAAGTTCTGATTAACATCGACTGACAAGACTCATGTTCAGCGCCTAATTCATCCACGCAGTTAGGGTAGGCCTGCTCAAATGTGGCCAAAATGGTATCAAAATAGCCCAATGAAAACATACTGTGTAACAAAGTGTTCATTAATTCAAAACGTTGTTCTGGCATGTCTTTCAAGCCGTTTTTAACTTCATCAAAACCTTGCAACAGTAAGTCTTTGGCTGTGACTTCCACTTTACGGCCCTCAGGGTTGGCCTTGAGAAATACATTGGTCAATAACTGAGTGACCTGTTTGGACTCAGCCGATTCTTTGATGGCCAGTTGCCGTTGTGTTTCTGCTTCATTCGCTAAATTCAAAGCATAAACCGTGGTTAAAAACAACATCACGAATGCCACCGCCGCCACAGAGAAAACCGCCCTGTGCCTTTGCACCATTTTCCTGAAGGTGTACCAGGGGGTCGGTTTGCGCGCCATGATGGTTCTGTTGTGCAAATAATTCTTGATGTCTTCCGCAAAAGTCTCAACACTGACATACCGTTCCTTGGGTGACGGTGCCAATGCTTTGTGTAAGATGGTTTCGACGTCTCCCCGTAGTCGCTCATTGGCAATGGTTGACAGTTTCGGATAGATTGCATTGGTATTATCTGAATCGTTGGTGAATTTGCGAATCTTTCCTGACACAACGTTTTGATCTCTTTCCAAACCACTTTGACAGGGGTAAGGATGGTATCCTGTTAACAGTTCATAGGTCACCACAGCCAGACTGAACAAGTCACTTGCTGTTGACACGTGCTCTCCTTTGATTTGCTCCGGACTGGCGTAACTGCGGGTCATGATTTGTGTGGCGGTCTGCGCATGACTTTGCTCTTCATCCAGTAATTTGCCAATCCCAAAATCCAATAATTTGACCTGGTTTTGCTCATTAACTAGAATGTTATTTGGCTTCAAGTCACGATGTAAAATCAACTGCTGGTGAGCATATGAAACCGCTTCACAAATTTGTAAAACCAAGCCAAGACGAGCTCGAAGCCCCAGTTTTTTCTCAATACAATACGTTGCGATGTCCTTACCAGGTACATATTCCATCACCAGATAGGGTCGACCATCTTGGGCTGCACCACCATCTAACAATTGGGCAATATGGGGGTGATTAAGCTTCGCCAAAATCTGCCGTTCGTTTTCAAAGCGCTTGATCATGGATGCTTTGACTTGGAACTGAGAAATTTTGATGGCCACTTGTTTTTGATAACTGCCATCTGCACGCTCTGCCAAATAAACATGCCCCATACCACCAGTACCCAAAGGCTTGATTAAACGATAGTTACCCAATTTTGGCATGGATTCCATTTGCAAACTGGCATCCTGTCGGTGCCAGTCTACAGTCATATTTTGTATATTCTCCGGTAAATCATTGGTGTTGTCAGCCTGCAACATATTGGCCAACAGTTCAAATTGCTCAATCGTCAAGGCAGATGACTGCTTGATATTCTCAAGTTCATGTTGCTGAGCCTCGACACTCAGATCCATCAACTTTTCAAACCACTCATTGATTAAATGAAAATCTGTACCAGACATGTCAAGATATTTGCGTTTTCAAGAAAGCGCGTGCTGTTCTCAAAGACCTTTTGATGGTACTTTCTGAAACTTCAAAACTATTGGCTAATTCGATATAGCTCAATCCACCATAAAACCGCATCACCACCAGTTTTTCCAGCTCTGGATCCATTTGCGCTAATTTCTCCATTGCTTTGTCCATGGCCAATAATTGACTCAACCCCATATGCTCAGAATTGTCACTGTCCTCAACTTGCGTTATACCCACTTGCTGCAATCCTCCACCATGTTTTTCCGCATTTTTCTTGCGCGCATAATCGATCACAGTGTTGCGCATGATTTGTGACATCAACGCATAAAAATGGCCTCTTGATTGAAAATGTAAGGATTGTTTTTGATAAATTTTAAGGACCGCCTCATGAACCACGGCATTGGTGTCCAAGGTCGCATTTTTACGCCCCGATCGCAGGGCATGCCGCGCTAACGTCTGTAGCTCTTGATACAGTTCAGGCGGTACTTCTAACAACTGTTTGTTGTTGATGATTTTGGTTAATGATTCTTCGGCCACAATCTCTCTAGGAAATCAGTTAATAAATTTTACCACATTGATTAAAATTGATGACAACATTCATTAATTTGGGCCAATTGTCACAAATAATTACCTATGGCTGGGATACCAGAATGGCATGCTCCAGCTTGAGACTTTCACCCAGAAAGTTTTTGACGTTGGTCACTTGGGTGTCATACACTGCTATTTGGTATTGCAATTTATTCAACATATCAGGTTCAGAACGAAGCATGGCGGCTGTTTCACTGATTAACTCTTGAGCCAAGTCCAATTGGCAGGTTTCAGGCAGTTTTGCACCAAAAATGTTTGCCACCTCAATAACAACATCACCACAAGCCTGCTTTATCGCATCCTGAATGGCTATGGGCATCAAGCCCCTGATGTATTCACGATAAGGTGCCACTTGTGTGATAAATTTATTGGTCGCAAAATCCTCTGAATAATAAGCAAAAATCTTGCTCTTAAGCGAATCACTTTTTATTAAGTTGACCTGCCCGGTACTCTGCATTTCATTGTAAGTGGCGCGATTACTCCAAATACCATTTACCTGACTGGCTTGATAAGCCCCAATAACAAACTGCTCATCACTGACTGCATTTTCATCATTTAAGGCATCAACTGCCCTCATCGCGTATTTCCTGACTACAGTTTGATAAGCCAATTCAGCGTTCAATACTTCTTGGTCATATTTTAAGTCAGCTTGTAATCGTTTCAACAAAACACTGGCTTGTTTTTCACCAGCCAGTTGTTCGTTCCAATTGGATACCTGAATGCCGATAAAAACTCCAATAACAACAATCAAAAAATCTATAAAAACCGCAAACCAGTTCTGGTTTTTGATGTGTTTTGTTACGCTTCGCAATCGCATTGAACTCCCCCTATTCTTATCAGTTAATAATAAGTGATGTTGACATTGGTTTCAATCGGAAAGCGTCTAAGTACTTTTTTATATTTGACCAGCCAGACTCCTTATCTCAAAATAATTAAAACAGCAAAAATGTCAATCAGGTGGATTTAGCTTTTAGATTCTAACCACTGGGATGCTTCTGCCTTTTGTTGTGCTATGCGCTTATTGTAAACTTCTAAAAACTGCAGTGTTCTGGGTAGTTTCATCACCTCATCTAACATGGGAAAATGACGGCCTTGCCAAAAACCTCTGATGTCACCGGATTTAAACTGTTGTTCAAATAAAACAGCTGCAGCAACAGCATCACCTTCCACCGCATGAATCATGGCTTGTTTATACATATTCATTTGTGCAGGGTATTCATCAAAATATGTTTTCAGTTGTTGTAGTAAGGAATCAGCAGATTGAGCATTTCCTTGTTGCTGCCACATCCAAATCAATTGAATGGTACTGTCAAAATTTTCAGCATTAATTTCGTAGCCTTCTTGCGTATCTGCTGGATATAAATCAAGCAACCCTTCTATCGCCATATCAAAATTACCAGCTAACATTTGATAAAACGCCCATTCATCACGAAATTTAAAATCATCCACTTTCGAATTCAAATGAGCTTCAATATGTTCTACAGCTTTTTGATACGCTGATTGGTATAAATCTATTTCAATTTGCGCATACAACAAGCCCTCTAATTCTGGTGCTTTTAAAGCAATTTGATCTGCAATATTCTGTGCTTCATCAGGCATATCTAAGTTCAACAGTATGCTGATTAGCTCTGTTTGTCTGGAAAAATTTCCTGGGTCCATCTCAACTGAACGCATTTGCCACTTTAACGCTTCAACAAAATCTCCACGAGCTGCAAATATGGTTGCTTTTCCATTGGGTCCGCCTGAATAATCGGGAAACAATTCTATGATGCGGTCAAACTGCTGACTGGCATCATCCAATTGATTATTTTCAATCAGTTTATAACCAATGTTGGATTGAATCACTGGCGACAGAGGGTCCAGTTCCGCTGCTTTACGATACAATTCCAATGACTTCTTTTTTTCACCAAGGCGGTCTGCCAAATTACCATACCAATGGTAAGCTGTTGCATAATTCGGGTTTAACTCAATCGCATATTCAAATTGTTCTTTGGCTTCTTTTAGCTGCATTTTTTCATGCAAATAGTTGGCCTTACTGGTATGCGCTTCAGCCAGCATGGAATCCAGTGACAATGCTTTTTGAATCAAAGGCTCACCTCGAAGGAACATTTCCTGACTGCTCAAGTTGCTGTAATCATTAAGTAAACTCAAGACATCTGCTTGACCCACATAAGCCAGTGCATAATTAGGATCGAGTTCACTGGCTTTTTCAAATAAAGCCAGGGACTCTTCCAAAGCCGTACTGCTGCGGGTTAACATGCGTTGTCTACCTGCTAAATAGGCGTTATAGGCATCTAGGTTTTCAGTTTGGCTCTTATTAAGTGATTTAATTTCCTGGTCTGTTAACTTTGCCCGCATTGTTTCCGCAATTTGCTCAGCAATTTCTGTTTGGATTTGAAAAATATTTTGCGCGGTCAACTCACGATCAAAGGCTTGTGCCCACAATTGATTTTCTGAATTGGCTTCAATCAACTTAACATTTAACCTCACCTGGTTGCCTGACCTTTGTACACCACCTTCAAGCACATGTGAAACATTTAATTCTGCTGCAATATCCCTCACAGAACGACCTGAGTCTTTGTAAGGCAAAACCGAGGTTCGAGAAATCACTTTTAACGCGGATATTCTGGAAAGCTGCGTAATTAAATCATCGTGGATACCAACTGTAAACGGTAAGTTGTCCTTGGAATTGGCTATGTTGGTAAAAGGCAGAACTGCCAGTGATTTATCAGTTACAGGGTTTTCAATCGGTGTTGCCTGTTTGTTTCCATTGTCATTGATTGTGGACAGACTTGATGATTCATCTGCAGTTGGCTCATCACTCCAGTGTTGCCACAAACTCATGATGCCAACAATCACCAAAACCACCATGGTCACATAGTCTAGTTTTTTTGCTTTCTCACGATCTTGTCTTTCGTTGACCTCAACATCTTTATCACGTTTTATGCCTTCAGGCGTGAGTTCAAATGCCCATGCAAAAAGGATGGTTGGAATCAGACCAAGTAAAACCAATGCCAGCAACAATCGATTGGCACTGGCTTCCAACTCCAAAGCCTCAAAGACCACGTCACCAACTTGTAACAACAGCCAGCCAATTACCACATAGGCCGCAGTGACTCGAAATACATTACGACGTTTTAATTCTGCCAATAAACTCATACATTCATTTTATGTGTATTGCTGCTAACTTTTCAATCTTTACAGACAGCATTAAAACTCGCCATTTACAATGAATCTGAAAATGCAATTAATTCAGAAACCAGTAACAATTATCAGTTGATGTCAGTTAATTTTTCACCAACTGCGATAAATCTGCAATTGAGCCCGTTAAACGACTTACCTGGGCCAGTTGGGTCAGGCGATTCAGACGAATGGTTGCATCATCTACATTGACCATCACACCCTCAAAATAGGCGTCTAAAGGTTCTGCCAATGTGGCCAATAACCGATAAGCTTCGCCATATTTTTTATCCGCCACCAACTGTTTAAATTCTGAGTTCATGGAATCTATCTGATTAAAAAGCTGAGACTCCAGCGCAGACTCAAACAACTCAGGATTAACAGTTTGCTCATACAGATTTTCTTTGGTTTGGGCTTTTGCCACAATATTGGTGGCCCGCTTATTGGCTTCAATCAGAGATTTTGCATAATCCTGCTGTTTAAAATCTTCGGTGGCTTTTATGCGCTCGTCTAAATCAGAAAGCACTGAAGCATCAAGTGTGCTGGCTGCATTAAAAACATCGATTGAAACACCGTTATTAGTATAGTAGTGACGCAATCGATTTTTAAAAAATATTCGTGCGCTTGATTTGGCTTCATCCAATGAAATTTTTGAATATTTTTGATAAGCAATAATACTCTGATTCATCAAATCATCATAACTGACCGCCAGATCTTTATCACGCAAGATACTGATAATTCCCAACGCTGCCCGTCTTAAAGCAAACGGATCTTTTGAGCCGGAGGGTTTTTTACCCACCGCGAAAATCCCCACAAGAGTATCCATTTTATCGGCCAGTGCCAGTGCCTGTCCCAGCGCATTTTCAGGTAAATGATCACCGCTAAAGCGCGGCAAATACTGATCGCGAATGGCCATGGCAACGTCTTTATCCTCTCCCTGATCGGTGGCATAATAGCCACCCATCAGGCCCTGTAATTCCGGAAATTCACCGACCATATCCGACATCAAATCACACTTCATCAGTTCAGCAGCGCGCTCACCTTGTGTCATGCGGAAGCCCATTTTCGGTGCCAGCCAGTCCATGATGTGTTTTATCCGCTGTGTTTTATCTGTATAAGAACCCAATGATTTTTCAAAAGTCATTTTGGCCAATAAAGGTAAATTATCCGCAAGCGGTCGGGCTTTATCTTTGTTCCAGAAAAATTCCGCATCTGCCAGTCGCGGAGTGATGACTTTTTCAAAACCTTTTTTCACCAGTTCAGGCTGCTTCGAATCAATGTTGGCAAAGGCCACAAAATGCGGCATCAATTCACCTTCTATATTTTCAATCGGGAAATATTTTTGATGGGATTCCATTGAGGATATCAGGGCTTCGCGCGGCACTTTTAAAAAAGATGCATCAAAATCACCTAAAACAGCCACCGGTTTTTCAACAATGCTCGCCACTTCCTGCAATAAATCCGCGTTGATAAGAGCCTGTCCGCTGACTTTCTGAGCGACTGCCTCGGCCTGTTGCTGAATCAGTTGTTCACGCTCTAAATGATCCACCATCACATCGGCTTTTTGTAAGAGGGCTTTGTAATCCAAAGCATTGTCAATGCTCAGCCAGTCATTATGATGAAAACGATGACCACGGGTTTTGCGGCCGCTTTCATGGCCGAATAATGACATGGGAATAATGTCTTTGTCTTTCAATAACAGCAGCCAGTGCACCGGCCGGATAAAAGAATAATCATGATTACCCCAGCGCATGGGTTTGGGAATGGGTAATTGCTTAATGGATTGTTCAATCATACCCGGCAACACATCGTTTATATTCAAGCCTTTTTCCACCACCTGATAAACTAAATACTCGCCTTTGTCGGTTTTAACCGTATCTAAATCCTTAACTTCAGCACCCACGGATTTGGCAAATCCGATGGCCGCCGGTTTGGGTTCGCCGGCATCATCATAAGCCACCGCCACTGAGGGACCACGTTTCTCGACCGTTTTATCAGCCAGTTGCTCACTGACATCACGCAGCAAAAAGGCCAATCGCCGTGGTGATGCAAACCACCTGGAATCCTCAGCAAAAGCAAAGCCCTGTTCGTTTAACTGGTCACAAACACCTTCAAATAGAGCCTTTGACAACCCATACAAAGCTTTTGGCGGCAATTCCTCACAACCCAATTCAAATAAAATATCTGCCATGATTATGCCTCCTTGTGTGGTTGATGAATGTCTTTACAGCCTGGAAAATCCAAAGCTTCACGAGATTGGTAGTACATCGTTGCCACCGACTTTGACATATTACGAACCCTTAAAATAAACTGCTGCCGCTCAGTCACGCTGATGGCTTTGCGCGCATCCAGTAAATTAAAGGTATGCGACGCTTTCAGCGCTTGCTCATAAGCCGGCAAGGGTAATTGCTCATCAATTAATGCCAGGCACATTTTTTCAGCCTGATCAAAGGCCTGAAATAAGGCCGGCACATCCGCATGCTCAAAATTATAGGACGATTGTTCCACTTCATTCTGGTGAAAAACATCCCCGTAAGTCACTGTACCATTGGGCGTTTGTGCCCAAATCAGATCGTATATCGATTGTTTGTTCTGCAGGTACATCGCCAGACGTTCCAGACCATAGGTGATTTCTCCCATCACCGGTTTGCACGATAAACCGCCGACCTGTTGGAAATAAGTAAACTGCGTGACTTCCATGCCATTGAGCCACACTTCCCAGCCCAGACCCCATGCGCCTAAAGTCGGTGATTCCCAGTTATCTTCAATAAACCGGATATCATGCACCAGGGTATCGATGCCAATGGCTTTTAAAGAGTCTAAATATAATTCCTGAAAATTATCAGGCGATGGTTTCAATACCACCTGGAACTGGTAATAATGCTGCAGACGATTTGGGTTATCACCATAACGCCCGTCCGTCGGCCGCCGGCTCGGCTGCACATAGGCACTGTTCCACGGCTCAGGACCAATGGCCCGTAAAAAGGTCGCCGGATGAAAGGTACCCGCGCCCACTTCTAAATCCAAAGGTTGCACCACCACACAACCATTTTCAGCCCAAAACTGCTGTAAACGAAGTATTAAATCCTGAAATGTCAGTACTTGTTTGTCCATTAGAGAACCTGAGCATAAAAGAACGGCATATTATAATTGAATACACCAAAGACTTCATTTGTTTTAACCCCCACAATCACCCTAACCCTCGACCTATTCGGGCTTGACCCGGACACCCAGTATGCAACAGTCTAAGGACAATATAAGACAAGTCCGTAAGGCATTGCTCAGTTTTTATTCAGCGCTTCCATGCGCTTCACACCTTCGCGGCTTATGTGAAAATTCATTCCAGATGAATTACTCTGACGCAGAAATTCAGGATTTCAGATATTTTTACTTAATTCACGACTTATGCAGAGGTCTCATTGTATAAGATCCACTTGTTTTATAGCGGTATCTGTTTGCAGTCCAAAATGCCCCAGATAGTAGTTGTAACTGGCCGTCTCACTCCAAATGGATGAAGAATGTATTCCACCCACGGTGCATCCGCCGTAACAGACTATTTGGTCATTCCAGGATTTGATGGAATACACCTGATGGGCGAAGCTTTTATTGTAAATACTGTTCAAAAAAGGACTTCCAACAGACAATCCCCAGTATCCACAAGTTGAGGTCCAAACATTGTAAGGGTAGTAGCCACAACTTTTTAAACCTCGAACAGCCCCGGCAATCCCGACAAAATCATTCACATCATTTTCAAGACCGAGCGCGATGATTTGCTTTATCGCCAAACTAACACCCATCGAATGGCCAATCACATCGACGTGTCCGCTACACGAGCTGGCATACGCATCCAATATCGCATTTCTGACAGGCACTTCCTCAGTCCCTGAATGGTTGTTACAGGCCACGCAAGCACTGCCCCAATTGGGTCGATAAATTTCTGAACCCGAATAACCTCGATTAAGTAACTCAGCGTATGTATTGTTCCAATCTGATGAGCTACCACCATTTCCGTGAACCAACACAACAGCATCGCGACAAGCCGCAGAAGCGGTCACTGTCACCATTATCAACAACAAAATTTGGATGATTTTCATAGGAAATTCCTCTTTTTTTCTTTTAGGGTACGCTTTATTTATACATTTGTCAAAATATGTTCAACAAATGTTTAAATCATGGTTTGCGCATCAGTTCCATGCAATGACTTCTAACTAAACACTTCTTGATGGTACTTAGGCTTACATTCAGGGTTTTTAATAACCCGGTGTCACGCTTCAATCTCTGATTCAATCCCGATTCTAATGCCTCCACCCATGGACTCGGCTTCGCTTCAGGCACTTACTTTTGCGCTGCGACAAAACCTTATTATGATATTGAGCGGCTGCTTGATTCGGTCTGTTCAGCAACCCTGCATTGACAGCTGCGGTCAAACCGTGACTTTCGACCCCACTTTTTTGACGGGCTGTTTGATAGAATCTGATGTTCTATTTATTTTGGAGAGTTAGGTGCGCTATCTATTGTTGATTTTATTACTTGGTTTTGGTTGTCCGGCATATGTACAAGAGGCGCTTAAATACCAGAAACCGCCACAGGAAATTCTTGAGCTGGTAGATATTAAACGGGCACCTTCGGTGCGCATTGATTCTGATGCGACAACGCTTTTACTTTTGTACAGGGATGCTTATCAGTCCATCGAAGATTTATCCGCAGCTGAGCTGCGATTGGCGGGTTTGCGGATTAATCCCGACACCCATATTTCCAGTCGCATCCGTTATTACAATAACCTCAAAATTCAGGATATTCAATCAGGCAAAATCCGGAGTTTAACAGGTTTACCCGCAAACCCAAAACTGGCCTATATCAGCTGGTCACCGGATGAACGTCAGGTGGCCTTTACCCATACCGATGATGGCGGGGTTAATTTATGGGTGGCCAACCTCGACACCTTACAAGCCAAAGCCCTGACCTTGGTTAAATTAAATGCCAATTTGGGTCAACCCTACACCTGGCTAAAAGACAGTGAATCACTGCTGATCAAAACCTTGCCTAAAAACCGTAAAGAACTGATTGATACCGGTCAGACAGTGCCCTCCGGACCAACTGTCAGCACCAGTGACGGCGCCAAAGCTCAGAACCGCACCTATCAGGATTTGTTAAACAATCCACAAGATGAATTTAATTTTGAACAACTGGCGCGCTCTGACATCAAGCGCATTAATCTCGCAGGTCAATTAAAACACTGGGCTGGCACCGCCATGTACCGGGATCTGGAGGTGTCACCGGATGGTGAATATGTGATGGTCACTCGGCTGCAACGACCTTTTTCTTATTTGGTACCTTATAACCGCTTTCCGAGCCAAACAGATATCATGAAAAAATCCGGCAAACTGGTCAAAACCGTTAATCAGGTGCCTTTGGTGGAAGACTTACCCAAGGGTTTTATGGCGGTGCGCACAGGCAAACGCAACCTGCAATGGCGCAGTGATCAAGCGGCGACACTCATCTGGGTCAAGGCTTTGGATGGCGGCGATCCCGAAAACCAAGTTGATTTTCGCGATGAGGTCTTTCAACAGCCGGCGCCGTTTAAAAAATCCGCAGAGTCTCTCATCAAGACACCACTGCGATTTTATCAGTTGACCTGGGGAGATGAAGATCATGCCGTGTTTTTCGATTATTGGTGGAATAGCCGGCAAATTAACACATCACTGTTTAATCCCAGTGACTTAACCCAAGACCCGATACTGATCAACAGCCGCAGTTACCAGGATGTCTATGCCGATCCGGGCCGTTTTATGCTTATCAAAAATGATTTTGGTCAAGAGGTGTTGCGTATTCATGATAACAAAGTATTTTTATTGGGCGATGGGTTTAGCAAGGATGGTCAGTTTCCTTTTTATGACACGCTTGATTTAAACACGTTTAAATCAAAGCGCATTTACCAATCGGCTTTTACCGACAAACTGGAAACCCTGGTCGATGTCATCAGTGATGATGGCAACAAACTCCTGGTACGAATGGAGGCATCGAGTGAATTTCCCAATTATTTTATCCGTGATTTAAGTCAAGATAAACTAAGCCAAATCACCCACTTTGAAAATCCTTTCCAATCACTCAGCCGAATCCACAAAGAAGTGATCAAATACAAACGCCAAGATGGCATTGATTTATCGGCAACACTGTATTTGCCGGCGGATTATGATTTTAATCAAAAACCAAAACTGCCCATGATTTTATGGGCGTATCCTACGGAATTTAAAGACCAGGCCAACGCCTCACAGAACCGCCAGAATCCCAATGAATTCACCTATGCCTCTTACGGCTCAATGATTTACTGGGTGACCCGCGGATATGCCGTGTTGGATGATGCGGCTTTTCCGATTGTCGGTGAAGGTGATGAAGAACCCAATGACACATTTATTCAACAATTGGTGGCCAATGGCGATGCTGCCGTGAAAGCGGTGGCTGATATGGGTTACATTGATCCTGAGCGGGTGGCGGTGGCCGGCCATTCCTACGGTGCGTTTATGACCGCCAATTTACTCAGCCATTCCGATACTTTTGCCGCCGGTATTGCCAGAAGTGGCGCTTATAACCGAACGCTCACACCTTTTGGTTTTCAGGCGGAAGAACGTAATTACTGGGAAGCGCCGGAGATTTATTACAACATGTCGCCGTTTATGCATGCCGATAAAATGAACGAACCTCTGTTACTGATTCATGGCGCGGCGGACAATAATTCCGGCACCTACCCAATGCAGTCAGAACGCTATTTTAATGCCTTAAAAGGCCTCGGCGCCACCGCACGATTAGTCATGCTGCCCAAAGAAAGCCATGGCTACCGCGCCAAAGAATCCATCCTGCATGTATTGTGGGAGCAGGATCGGTGGCTGGAGAAGTATGTGAAGAATAAGGGTTCTGAGTAAGAAATTGAGTTGTATGCGTTCCCAGCAGAAAGTGGGAACGCATACTTAATGATTTACATAATAGTTATTCAAAGCCGTCCTTAAAAATAATGTCGGATTCAAAGCCGTTTTTAAAGATTAAATCCGGGAGCAATATGGCTGTGCAATTATCACAAACCAATGCAAAATCCTGTTGGTTGGTGCTTGGGTTATGCGGGTTGAGTGCATCGCCCATAATATTCGCCGCCAACACCTGAACAGTGAACGGGTTGCCGTTGTGCTGGGTCGTTTTTAAAAACACCGCTTCCATATTGTTTTTGTTATCCGGGCTGCCACCGGTGGCTGAATAGCCGTCACCGGCAAATTGGTTGCCGAGATAAGTACCGGTATCACTGCTGACCGATAAATCAAGGTCATTCACCCAGGCAGGCGTGATGCCACCCAGACCGGCCCCAGGCGCATCGGTCCAGACCAGCATCACTTTAACCGGCTCACCAGAATTATCCGGTGTCAGAAGCACCATATATTGTTCACCACTGTTGCTGAACACGGTTTGTTGATCGGAGAACCAAAGGCTGTTTGTGGGATTGATAATTCTATCCAAATTCACCCGACCCCAGCCTTGTTTCCGGTCCGGTGCATGACCCATCACCTGGCCGTCGGCATCATCATAACCGTTCAAATCATCGGCTTTAACGGTAAACACCGCTTTGATTAATGCTGAGCTTGGATTGACGCCTTGGCTGTTCTTAAATTGCTCCCAATACAAAGACACCGATCCGGAAATCACCGGTGAGGCCATGGACGTACCGCATTTCATGCCGTAACCTGAACTGCTGTCCGGTGCATCGGTACTGCATCCCGGTGCCACAATATGGGGTACCAACCGACCGTCACAGGCCGGACCATGCGCAGAATTAGAGGACACATCAAACAGGGCATTGAGTTGACTGCCGCTGCCTGTCTGAAGTTTGGTTGAACCCACGGCAAATAAATTTTTGGCTTCATCGGGTGACCCCAGAGAAGACGGCGCGCAAGCACTGCTGTTCCAGTCTCCATTACCATTCATAATCGACCACACCGGCATCACCGGCTGATTCCCCGGAATATCGGGGTTGGCATCGCGGGCAATCATATCAATTTCCATGGTGGGGATATCATAGCCTTGTGGCGAACCGGTGGGCCCCCAGGAATTGTTGGTTAATAACGCGCCACTGATTTGAGAATCCTTGTATATCGACAACATACCACCTGCGACCATACCGCCCGGTCCGCTCCCCAATAAAGGCGAATACAATTGTTCAACAATGTTAACACCCGGCGCCACACCCAAACCCCGGTTAAAACCACCTGCATCTAAGGTGTTATTCACACCGGTTCCGCCAATCGCTCCGGCCACATGGGTGCCGTGAGAATCCGTGGTGTTACCACAACTCGGACCGGGACCCGAACAAGCCACAAATTGACCCACTAAATCCGGATGGTTGTTATGAATACCGCCATCCACCACACCAACAGTCACGCCATTGCCATCAACACCGGCTGCGGCTAACCAGCTTTGATATCCCGGCACCACCGTTAAAGCACCATTATAAGCACCGACAATGGATTGCTGACTCATTTCACCCCGTGGTCCGCCGTCGGTGGCCACTTTTTGGATGGTCAATATACCCGGAATTTGAGCCGCTGTCAGATACTGAACACCCGGCAGAGAAAAGTTAATGGCAGACAGGTTTGTATCAATGTGAACGGTAGAATGTATCAAGGCGCCGAGTTGAATTAATTCATGCCGGCTCTGCGACAGTGCTTCTTTGACCACCAGTGCCATACTGGGAGCGGGGTCATTATTCAGACTGCGATGCTGTTGAGCCACGCGCAAAGCCCCCACCATATAGTGACTGGCCCGGATACCGTCTGTTTGTCTGAGTGTATTTTGCTGTCGCGGTTCGGCCCAAACAATCCAGGAAAAAGGCGCCATCGGTTTAAGCGGTTTAATCTGTTGATTTTTTAATGTGTCGAGCCATTCATTTTTAACCGGCCCGTCAAACTGAACGATATAAAGTTGCCGCTGATCTTGACCACGTGATTCTGAATGGTCATGAAACCATTCATTGTCAGGCCAATTGGATTGGTTTAAATCAATGCCGTGGTGGTCAATGTTAAATTCATAAGGGCTTGAAATAAATTGCACAGCGCTGTTGTTAAGCACCACGTAAGAAGGCAACTGGCTTTGTTCAAGCCATAAAAAATTGGGGTAATCAATGGCCGCACCCGCCAATTGCTGTCGCAGTTGAAGACTTGGGTTATCAATTCTCAACCAATGCTCTGATTGCTCGGCCCATAAGGTTGAAAATAATAATCCCAAGAACACACTGATAAAATACCGAGTTCGCATCTAAACCTCCTCTTTTAAGTTTTAAGCGGTCGCACAAGTAACGCTTTAATAAAATGCCTCTGATTTTAACCCTACAGTGCGTTGACTCAATCATTTATTGTTATTTTTGTGAAATCATTCATTCATAACCTTTAAACAATTTAATTTTCACTTTTAAACATAAATACAAGTTGTATTTAGGCCCTATCAACCCAATAATACCCATGAGTTGGTTGGGCAATCGCGGGTACCTGTGAGTATTCGAGGAAAGTCCGGGCTCCACAGGACACAGTGCCGGATAACGTCCGGGAGGCGCGAGCCTACGGCCAGTGCAACAGAGAGCAGACCGCCCCTCACCTTACGTTAGGTGAGGGGTAAGGGTGAAAGGGTGCGGTAAGAGCGCACCGCGGCTTTGGTAACAAAGACGGCAGGGTAAACCCCACTGGGAGCAAGACCAAATAGGAAAACAGATGGTGTGGTCCGCACTTGTTTTCGGGTAGGTTGCTTGAGGGCGGCAGTAATGCCGTTTCCAGATGAATGATTGCCGCGAGAAATCGTACAGAACCCGGCTTACAGACCAACTCATTATTTCTTGAGAAACAGTAGCGCGTATGAACAACACCACATCAAAGGATGAAGATTTCTGGTTAGACGACAAACACTGCTCTCAGGGGCACAAATCCAAAACCCTTGAAATTCTCGACACCCTAAAAGCTGATGGGGAAATTAAAACCATTTTCCAATGCCTGCATACCATCAGAAACAACCCCGACAATCAGGAACAGGTTGAATCAGGCTTATCCAAAACCCAACGCCAAACCTTAAATGACTTATTAAAAATTCACCAGGCTGACTGGCTGTTAAACCCAAAATCCAACAACGCAGAAGGCTTACGGCGCTTGTTGTTTGCGATGTTAAATGATGTGCGACTGGTGTTGATTTTACTGGCGGAACAACTGGTGTTGATGCGTGCGGCGTTGAATTTTTCTAAGGATTTGCAAAAACAACTGGCCACCTCCACCATGACTTATCATGCCGCTTTGGCCAACCGCTTAGGGGTGTGGCAAATCAAATGGGAATTAGAGGATTTGTCGTTTCGTTATTTGGACACCAAAACCTACCGCATGATAGCCAATAAGCTGGCGGAAAAAAGAGATGATCGGGAACACTTTATCCAGCGTTGTTCCGCTGAACTGCACCAAGCGCTAAAAGACCATGACATTAACGCTGATATTGCCGGACGACCTAAACATATTTACAGCATTTATAAAAAAATGCAGCAAAAAAAGCTGCAGTTTGAAGGTCTCTACGATATTCGCGCCATTCGGGTACTGGTGGATACGGTGGCCGATTGTTATGCCGCTTTAGGTCTGGTGCACGCTAAATGGCCACATGTGCCCAAAGAATTTGATGATTACATCGCCCAGCCTAAAGGTAATATGTACCAGTCATTGCACACCGTGGTGATGGTAGCAGGCAAAACGCTTGAGGTACAGATACGCACTCACCAGATGCATGAGCATGCTGAACTCGGGGTGGCTGCCCATTGGCGTTATAAGGACGGCAGCAAGGAAGACAGCGGCTATGATAAAAAAGTCAACTGGATGCGCGAACTGCTCAATGAAAACACCCACAGTGATGATTTACTGGATGCTTTTCAGTCCGACACCCAGGAAGAGCGGATTTATGTGTTCACCCCCGGCGGTGATGTGATTGATTTACCGCAAGGCTCAACGGCGGTGGATTTTGCTTATCAGGTACACACCGAAGTGGGCCACCGCTGTCAGGGCGCTAAGGTCAATGGCGCCATTGTGCCGCTCACAAGACCCTTAAAAACCGGTGAACAAATTGAAATCCTGACCGCCAAAGAACCCAAACCCTCAAAAGACTGGCTGTATGAGCAGTCAGGCTACCTGCAAAGTGCCCGCGCGCGTGCCAAAGTCAGACAATGGTTTCGGGACAATGATTTTGATAAAAATCTAAGCCTGGGCAAGGACATGCTGGAAAGCGAGCTCAATAAATATGCTTTGCAGCACGCTGATCTGAATAAGCTGGTCAGCTCTTTTAATTTGCAGAGTCTGGATAAACTCTATGCCATGATTGCCACCGGTGACATCACCGTTTCTCAGGTACTCAGACGGGCTGACCTGCAAATCAACCCGAAAAAGAAAGTGGCTAAGACCACCGCCAAATCTTTGTCCAAAAAAGCCAGTGCCGATGATTTGATTGTCGAGGGTGTGGCTGATTTAAAAACATCCTTTGCCAGTTGCTGTAAACCCATGCCCGGTGATGCCATCGGCGGTTTTATCACCCGCACCCGGGGCATCAGTGTGCACCGCAGCGGTTGTGATAATTATATTCATATGATTTCAGAAGAACCCAACCGACTGATTAATGTTCGTTGGCGTGACAGCCTCACTGATCACAACACCAGTGTATTACGCATCACCGTAGAAGACCGTAAAAAAGTGATTAAAGACATCAGTCATTTATTGGCCCAACTGGACAGCGACATCATGGCACTTAACACGTCAACTGCTGACGACGAATCAATTTATATTGAAGTGGCTATTCAGACCCGCGATTTTGATCATCTGGATCAGGTTATAAAGCGGTTATCGAGTTTACAGGCGGTTAAAGATATTCGCAGGGTGGCCTGAGGGCGACAGCCGGACACAAAAAAACCGGCGATTGAAGCCGGTTTTTTTGTGTGGTTGAATGGGATTAATTTGCTTCTTGCAGCGCCAGTGTTTCTGCCAGCTTAATGATGTCTTCCCGTGTGCGCATTTGATTGCCATTGGGTATGAACTTACCATTGACAACCAGTGTCGGTGTGGAGGTGACATTCATGGCCTGCATCATTTGCATGCCCTTACGGATTTGGCCGTCAATCATGAAAGAGTTGGCGGTGGATAAGAATTTATCGCGGTCCACGCTGAAAGAGGCGGTGACCCAGTCAGCCACGTCTTCTATATTACGAAAACGTTTTTTGTGCTGATGAATGGCGGCAAAAAATGGCGCATGGGCCTGATCCAACATATCCATGGCTTCAAAAGTGTAATAAGCCTGCGCGTAGGGCTTCCACTGGGGATAAAACACCACCGGTACACGCTGCACCCGAATGCCCTCGGGCAAATCTTCTTCAAGTTTCTTCACATAAGGCTGAAAAGTATTACAGTGCGGACACATATAACTGAAAAACTCATAAATCACCACGTCATCTGATCCCGTATCCCAGGCTGGGGTGATGACGTTGTAATGAATACCGGCCTGATAGTCTGTTGTCGCGGCATCCGGATTATCATGATTGTGACCGGCATGGTCTTCCGTCATTTTATCGACCACTTTATCGGCCACCTCTTTGGCTTGTTCTTGGGCCTCGGCAGTTTGTTCGGCCACCGCCTCTTCAACTTGCTGTTTAACCTCTTGCTTCACGGCTTCGGTGCTTTGGGCTGTCTGTTCTTTAACCGCTGTTTTGGTCTCTGATTCATCGGCTTGTGAACACCCCCAAATTAAAGTGACCGCCAGTAAAAGTATCAGTTTTTTCATAAATTATCCTCAGTAATTAACGTATTTATGGACTTAAGTTACCGCACAAAGTTCACTTATTTTGCAGCTTGTAAACCCTGCATGTAGCTGGACACCGCTTCAATTTCTTCTTGTGTCATGTACTTGGCAACATCAGCCATAATTTTTCCGTTGACTTCATCTTTACCTGGCACCACTCGACCCTGTTTAAATAAATTCAGTTGATCAACCATATAGGCCGCATGCTGATTGGCCACCACCGGATAGCCACTGAGCGGGTTACCTTGACCTGTGGGCCCGTGGCAAGCTAAACACGCCGGAATATTACGGTCTTTCAGACCACCTTGATAAATCGCTTCACCCAATTCAATTTTTGCAGAATCCGCAGCCAGCAATTTCGCTTCCTGCTCACCAAAATAGGCGCCCAAGTCAGCCATGTCCTGTTCAGACAAACCCATTGCCATGGGCATCATCACAGCATTCTCTCGACCACCGTTTTTATATAATTTAAGTTGACGGGCAATGTATTGTGGATGTTGACCTGCGAGGGTTGGCCAAATCGGATTGACACTGTTACCATCGCTACCATGACAAGCCATACAGGTGGCGGATAAAGCTTTGCCCTTTTCAGCATCACCATCTTGCGCCATAATTTGACTTGTGAATACGGCCAAAACCACGAGAACAATCTGTTTCATAACAACCCCTAATTGGTTAAGTTTTAACAAAGTGCGCTATTATAACGCAATATGAGCAGTCAAACATATCAAAATTGCGACCAGTCCATTAAAATACCCTAAGTCAAAATAATCCATCAGGTTATCGCCTGCTGCCATACATTAGTTTATCTTTATGAGTCAGTTATTCAGCCAAAGCCGTTATCTCGTCAGCGCTTACCGCTATGACCAGTTACCTGAAGACAATGGTCAGGAAATTGCTTTTGCCGGCCGATCCAATGCCGGCAAAAGCACCACCATTAATGCCCTGACCAACCACAAAGGTTTGGCCAAAGTCAGTAAAACACCCGGCCGAACGCAATTATTTAATTGTTTTGAATTTGCCCCGAATCAGCGGCTGGTGGATTTGCCCGGCTACGGTTATGCCAAAGTGCCTGAAAAAATGCGCCAACACTGGCAAAAAGAAATTGATTATTACCTGATGAATCGTAAAAGTCTTATTGGGGTGGTGATAATTATGGACATTCGTCATCCGATGAAATCTTTTGATGAGCAGATGATTCACTGGGCGTATCAATCGGGTTTACACAGCCATGTGTTGCTCAACAAAGCCGATAAACTCAGCCGTTCCCAAATGACCAAAGCCTTACATACCACCCAAAAAAACATCGCCACCATCAGTGACAGCACCACCTGCCAGACTTTTTCGGCGCTGCGCAAAGAAGGTGCCGATGTTCTGTCCAACACGTTAACACCCTGGTTTAAATCAACCCATGCCTAATCAAAACTTGTTCGGCCTTATCAGCTTAGAATGTCAAAGTACGATAAAAACAACTCTGGACAAAATACAGGCCAGTGATTTGGGCGATCAAATGGCTGAAGAACTGAGCAGGGTGCTGCGTTTAACACCACAAACCGCTTTGGTGGTTGCGGCTGCCGCTTATCCCACCGAGGCTGTCTTAACATCAGGATTTACCCTGCACAATAATTTGTTGAAATACGCTTCGGCGGTTTTGCAAGGAGCGCAACAACAACACCGGGTACTGGCGATTGGCGCCCATCAGGGCACCATGCCCGAAGGATTGCAACCTGCTAAGAAATCGGCACCTTTAATGCATGTGCCATTTGTTCTTATCACTGAAGATGAAGCCGTCAGCCATCGTTTTGAAGAGACCTTACTGGACAAAGGCATGGTCTCACCGCCCACTTATCAGTTATTGACTGACTCTTTTCAAGCACAAATTGTGCATGCCAATTACATGACCCATCTGGATTTGATTGCCATGATGCACAACCATTATGATCAGGTGGGCATGCACCATTTATGGCAGGTGATTGAAACCGCTTTACTGGCGGATCAACCCCACATGGATTTACACCAAAACCTGCAAGCTTTTTATCTGCGCGGTGAAGCCGTTTTTATGCCCTTTTATACGCTTGATGACTTTGTTCGCGTTCATCCGGGCAGAAGCGAACAAGATTACATTAACTGGTTGATGGCACAACGTTTGGCGTCTGAAGTTTTTCAAAGTCATCAGCTTAACAGTCTTTTTTTCGATGCTGGACAATCAAACCAAGCGCCGAATGACGACAACCTCAAAAGTAGCTTAATCAAACACCCCTTTTATCACCGGCAACAAAGCTCAGAACAACGTCCCGAGCAACCGCAACTGGTGGATTATATGCACCCAACGGCCGGTTATGTATGGACGGTATTAACCGAGACAAGCGGACAACAGCACTGGTTTTATCCCTTGAACCCAAACGGCCAAAGCGCCATTGACCGGCACCTTGAAACCGAATTCAACAACTTGTACCAAATCGCCATTAAACACAAGCATCGCCTGGACGGGCGTTCACAGGAGTCCTCAGGATGTCATTAGACCCCCACAGTATTATCGAAAACCTCAATGAAACCCAGGCGCAAGCGGTCACCACAGATGCCCAGCATGCACTGGTGCTGGCCGGTGCAGGCAGTGGTAAAACCCGGGTTTTGGTGCACCGCATCGCCTGGCTGATTACCGCCGAATTTGTTTCGCCTTACAGCATTCTCGCGGTCACCTTCACCAACAAAGCGGCCGCTGAAATGCGTAACCGTGTCAGTCATATGCTGAACCGTGAGATTCGGGATTTATGGATTGGCACATTCCACAGCATTGCCTTGCGACTATTACAAATTAATAACGAGGCCGCCGGTTTACCACGCAATTTTCAGATTCTCGACAGCGATGATCAATACCGATTGATACGTCGCTGTTTGAGTGAACTGGAACTCGATGAAAAGCAATGGCCACCACGGACCGTACAGGCTTACATCAATGACCAGAAAAATGAAGGTTTAAGACCCGATGAAATCGATGATATGGGAGATTACAACACCGAAATCTTTTTAAAAGTTTATGGCCATTACGATGACCATTGCCGACGCGCTGGCTTGGTGGACTTTTCTGAAATGTTGATTCGCGCCCATGAATTGTTATTGGATAACGATGATCTGCGGGCTAAATATCAACAACGCTTTTCTCATGTGCTGGTGGATGAATTCCAGGACACCAACGCCATTCAGTCAGCTTTTATTCAGGTGCTGGCCGGTGACAAAAACAGCGTGATGGTGGTGGGTGATGATGACCAATCAATATATGCCTGGCGCGGTGCCCGGGTGGATCATATTCTGGATTTTCAAACCCTCTATCCCAAAGCCGAGCAATACAAACTGGAACAAAACTACCGCTCCACCCAAACCATCTTGGATGCGGCCAACGGTGTCATTGCCAACAACCAGAAAAGACTCGGCAAAAATCTCTGGTCCGCCCAGTCAAAAGGTGAAAAAATTCAGGTGTATGGTGCACACTCTGACTATGACGAAGCCTATTTTGTGGCTGAACAAATTGACCGGATGCTTTCCAACACCACAAAAGCCAATGAAATCGCCATTTTATACCGCTCCAACGCCCAGTCCCGTTTGTTGGAGGAAAATTTACTCAAACGCAGCATCCCTTATCAAATATACGGCGGACTGCGCTTCTTTGAACGCATGGAAATAAAGGATGTACTGGCCTACGCCCGTCTGGTCAATAACCGCCATGATGATCTGGCTTTTGAGCGGGTGATCAATACGCCCACCCGTGGCATTGGCCAGACCACTGTGAACCGCATTCGTAATCAGGCGCAGATGGATACCATCAGTTTGTGGCAGGCCGCCGCCCAACTAATGCAAAATGGCACACTCAGCGCCCGTGCAGCCGGTTCTTACGTACAATTTTCCGGCTTAATCGATGAACTCGAACTCAACAGCCGGGAGTACAGTCTGGCTGAACTGTTCAGTGACATCATTGAACGCAGCGGCTTAAAAGACCATTATTTAAAAGAACCACCTGAAAAAGCCCAATCCCGTTTAGAAAACCTGGACGAATTAATTAACGCTGCAGAAAGCTTCAGCCTTTCTGACGAAGAAAGTTCGCTGGGTTTAACGCCTTTGTCCGCTTTTCTGTCACAAGTCAGCCTCGATGCCGGCGACACCGATAACAATAACGAACCCCATGTGCAACTGATGACTTTGCATTCAGCCAAAGGCCTGGAGTTTCCTGTGGTGTTTATTGTCGGACTGGAGCAAGGCTTATTTCCGCATATTCAATCCATGGAAGACCCGGTGAAATTACAGGAGGAACGCCGTTTGGCCTATGTCGGCATCACCCGTGCTGAAAAACAACTGATTCTGTGTTATGCCACGTCACGGCGTATTCGCGGCAAGATGTCCGCCTGCCTGCCCTCACAGTTTCTGCGTGAAGTACCCAAGGAATTGATTAACCAAATTCGTGGCAACATCCACCCGCCAAAACCACAAATGAGCGGCTACCACCGCCCGGGTACTACCTTTAACCGACCCGGACAGGAACAGTTACCGTATCAAATCGGTCAGACCGTCCGCCACAGCCGTTTCGGTGAAGGTGTGGTCACCGATATGAACGGTAAAGGTGATTACCTGCAAGTCCTGGTGCAATTTAACGACGCCGGCCCCAAGGTTCTGGCCGCAAAATATGCCCAATTAGAAGTGCTCTAATGTTGAGCCCTCTATGCAAAACGATTGGTGGCATCCACCAGGGCTTTGGCAATGGATGGTTCAAAAGCGGAATGCCCGGCATCGGGGACAATCACCAGTTCGGAATTATTAAGTCGCTGATTGAGTTCATAGGCCGACTCCACCGGACAAATCACATCGTAACGCCCCTGGACAATAATGGTGGGAATATCGGCGATAATATCACAATTATCAAGCAACTGGTTCTCATGCTCAAAAAAGCCTTTATTCATAAAATAATGATTTTCTAAACGGGCAAATGCCAACGCAAATTCAGGCTCAGCGGTATCTTCAATATGCTGTAAATCCGGATACAAATGACAGGTAGAACCCTCCCACACAGACCAGCGTTCCGCCGCGGCTAATTGCACCGCCTTATCGTCACTAAATAAACGTTTCTGGTACGCCGTCATTAAATCATGGCGTTCATCTTCAGGGATGTGTTCATAAAAAGGCTGCCAGGCATCCGGAAATATTCGGCTACAGCCTTCCTGGTAAAACCACAACATTTCTTTTTCACGAAACAAAAAAATACCACGCAACACCAATTCAGTCACCCGTTGCGGATGGCTTTGGGCATAAGCCAATGACAGTGTGCTGCCCCAGGAACCACCGAAGACTTGCCATTGCTCGATATTCAGATGTTCACGAATCCGCTCCATATCCGCAATCAAATCCCAGGTGGTATTTTCTTCAACGCAAGCGTGTGGCGTACTTTGACCGCAGCCCCGCTGGTCAAACTGCACAATATAATATTTTTCAGGATCAAAAAACCGCAGGGTGTCTTCAGACGTACCGCCGCCCGGCCCGCCATGCACAAAAATCACCGGCTTTCCCTTCGGATTACCGGCTGTTTCCCAGTGGATGGTGTGGATATCAGAGACCTTGAGCTGACCGCTGTCAATTAATTTGGGAACCGGGAATAATTCTGCCATGATAGTTACCTGTGTTAAATCAATGTCTATTATACGCTGATCCATGCCAACACTAAACTGTCGATTTTTCATTGTCACATAGCGGTAATTTTACGTTACAATAAATTAAAACTCTCATGTAGTGAACTATGACACAAGAACGACCTGTTAACTTAACTCGCCTGGCATTAAAAATTCCGCCGGCTTTGCTGTTTATTATCTGGCTGGCCGCCATGGCTTCTGTGCGCTATATCTTTCCGGGATTGAACTATACTTTTTTTCTGACACCTTATATCGCCGGCTTATTTTTTATCCTGGGTCTGTTTTTGGTGTTGGCCGGTTTTTTTCATTTTAGAAAAGTACAAACCACCATCAACCCCAGACAACCTGAAAAAACCACCACCATTGTTACCAGTGGTATCTATCGTGTCAGCCGAAATCCGATGTATTTGGGATTTCTTATGTGGCTGATAGCCTGGGCATTTATGTTAGCCAACCTGGTGGGCTTTGTATTTCTGCCCTTATTCGTGTTTTATATGAATCGCTATCAAATTATCCCTGAAGAACGAATTCTGCTGAATCAATTTGGCGATATTTATTATCGCTATTTAAACAAGGTTGGACGTTGGTTGTAACAGAGGCCGCCGGTACATGATTAATCCGGTTAAAAAACCCCTGCATTTTTTTGTCAAGCTTGAGCGGCAAATCGCTTTTTATCCCAGTGTTCTGGCACTGGCCGGGTTATTTCTGGCCTTGGTGATGATGTATTTAGAGCAACTTGGCTTATCGCAATTAATCATCAAGCACGTCCCGATTGTCATGGTGCAAAGCTTTGAAACCGCACGAACTATCTTAGGAACCTTTATTGGTGGTTTTATTTCCATATTGGTGTTCAGCTTTTCTATGGTAATGATTTTACTGAACCAGGCCGCCGCTAATTTTTCGCCCCGCCTGCTGCCCGGTCTGGTCTCCAATAAAAAACATCAAATCATCTTAGGCATTTATTTAGCGAGTTTATTTTTCTGTCTGCTGGCCTTGATGCTTATCCAATCCGAAGGCAAAGAAGTCACCACACCCGGCAGTATGATTCTGATGGCGATATTAATGATGGCGACCTCTTTGACCGCTTTTATCTATTTTATTCATTCCATCTCAAAATCCATTCAGGTTGATCATATTCTGCATCGTGTTTATGAAGATGCCGCGCATCACTTTAATCACTTGCTTGAAAACAACAAAAACCTGAATGAATCGTCTGTTATCACAAAAGCACCGGCTGATTTTTCTCCGGTTGATAACTGGACTTTATACCGCGCCCAGACCAATGGCTACCTGAGTGCAGTCGATACTGGCGCACTACTTAAACTGATGCACAAAGATGACAACCAAATGCAGATTCTGGTCGGTCGCAGCTATTATATGTTGGCTGGCACACCGCTATTTAAAACCCGTAAAGCGGTGGAAGATGATTTAGCAAAAGATATACACAGACAATTTTTAATCGAATCTTCAGTATCGGTCAGCGACAATGAAGATTTAGGTTTTAAAGTAATTACTGAAATTGCCGTGAAAGCCATGTCACCGGGCATTAACGACCCGGGAACTGCGCTTACCTGTATCGATTACCTCACCCAGTTACTGGCGCTTCGCCTGCGCTATCAACCCCGGGAATGGTTTCAAGACGATGGCGATGAGGAAAGCGCCCCAGCCACACGTGTACAAATTAAAACCCTCGACTTTGAAGATTTACTGTTCCAAATTATGGCGCCGTTTCGCACCTATTGTGCCCACGATGTCCTGATTGTTCTAAAATTATTGTATATGCACACCAATTTATTGCAATTGGCACCCACCAACTGTCCTGAACAACGCAGCTTAATTAATAGCGCCCGATTACTGAGGACTCAGGCCAAACAAGAAATCTCCCAGGAGTTTGACCATCAACGAATCGATGCCATAGTCAAATCAATCGTGTCTTGAATGGTTATTTACCCACGTGTTAACTAAATATTCTAAGCCTTTCAGGAGTGAAAAAAAGCATTAGCCATCATTTTCGGGCTTTTCTAAAAGCATCCGCCATGGCACCACTGAAGGCACTGTCTGATTGGGATTGCGGGCGTTTATTGCGCTGTGCTGATTTTTTATTGGCTGCTTTGTTTACCCGTTTACCAGCCTCTTTCTTCGCACTGACTTGACTTGGCGCCTGTTCGGATTTGGCACTTAAGGCAATACGTTTTCTGGGTATATCCAACTCTAACACCCGCACCTGGATAATATCACCGGCTTTGACCACATCGCTGGGGTCTTTGACGAAGCGGTCAGCCAATTCGGAAATATGCACCAGCCCATCTTGGTGCACCCCGATATCCACAAAGGCACCAAAGGCGGTAACATTGGTAATAACACCTTCTAACCGCATGCCAGGTTTTAAATCATCCAGGGTATGGACATTGTCATCAAAACGGGCGGTTTTAAATTCACCGCGCGGATCACGTCCGGGTTTTTTCAGCTCTGCCAGAACATCCTTTATCGTATCAATACCAAACTGATCGTTGGCAAAATCCTGACCATTGATGTGATCCAGGACACCAACCTGACCCATGACGTTTTCGATTGGCTGTTTAACATGATTTAATATGTGTTCCACCAGAGGATAGGCTTCAGGATGTACGGCGGAATAGTCCAGGGGTTGATTTCCGCCGCGAATGCGCAAGAAACCGGCACATTGCTCAAACATTTTATCCCCCAAACGCGGTACTTTCAGCAATTCCTGGCGATTCGTAAAGCCGCCTTGCTTGCTACGATAGTCAATAATATTTTGCGCCACGCTGTCACTTACACCGGCCACATATTTTAAAATATCCGGTGACGCCGTGTTGAGATCCACACCCACGGCATTCACACAATCCTCGACGGTTGCCTGCAGGGCTTTGGATAGACGGCTTTGGTTAACATCATGCTGATACTGACCGACCCCGATGGCTTTGGGGTCAATCTTGACCAGTTCCGCCAGCGGATCTTGTAAACGTCTGGCAATGGACACCGCGCCCCGATATGACACATCCAAATCCGGAAACTCCCTGGCCGCTAATTCAGAGGCCGAATACACCGAGGCACCG
Organism: Marinicella pacifica; assembly: GCF_014636635.1. Classification (GTDB taxonomy): domain Bacteria; phylum Pseudomonadota; class Gammaproteobacteria; order Xanthomonadales; family Marinicellaceae; genus Marinicella; species Marinicella pacifica. The sequence continues at coordinate 187,474 of NZ_BMEO01000005.1, forward strand.
GCTTCAGAAACCATTATTTTCTGCGCTTTGATGCCGTTGTTATTGAGCAATTCGGCTGCCAATTGGTCGGTTTCCCGTGACGCGGTGCCGTTGCCGATGGCGACTAAAGATACGTCATGTTTTTGACACAAGTCATTTAAAATTGCCAACGATTGATCCCATTGTTGTTGTGGTTTATGCGGATAAATAACCGCTTTATCAATCAGTTGACCATTGTGATCAATCACCACCACTTTAACACCGGTGCGATAAGCCGGATCAAGACCCATGGTGACGTGGTTTCCAGCCGGAGCTGCCAATAATAAATCTTTTAAGTTGCGGGCAAATATATCAATCGCCTCAGTTTCTGACTGTTGACGCAACTCAGTGGTTAACTGAAGTGATAGTTTCAAATGCAACTTCACTTTCCAGGCCATTTCCACAGTGCGCATCAACCATTCAGACTCTTTTGCCGGCCAACCGGTGTAATCAATAATTTGCCCCAGAGCCGGATGTATTTCTGTGTGTTCGTCCAAAATACTGGGATGGTCAATATTGAGGTGTAAAAAACCGGCTTTTTGGCCCCTTAATAAAGCCAGCATGCGATGCGAAGGTATTTTATTGACAGCTTCCTGGAAATCAAAATAATCTTTAAAAGTAGCGGCTTTCGGGTTTTGTTCAGCGTCTTTTTGGACTTTCGAAACAATCACCGCTGTTTGCTGCATCCAATCGCGCAACAACTGCACCAAATCAGCTTCTTCGGCGAGTTTTTCCATGGCAATCTGGCAAGCGCCGTCCAGGGCAGTTTCCACTGAATCAACCGCCTTATCTTTGTTTATATAGGCATTGGCCAATGTTTCAGGCGGCTCACCGGGCTGTTCAATAAGTTGTTGCAATAAAGGCGCTAATCCCGCTTCCCGCGCCATTTGTGCTTTGGTGCGGCGTTTTTTCTTATATGGCAGGTACAGGTCTTCCAGGCGGGTTTTGGTCTCTGCAGCCCATATTTGTTGTTTTAACTCCCCGGTTAACTGACCGTGTTCATCAATGGCTTTTAGTATGGTTTGACGCCGTTCGTTTAGCTCACGCATATAGCCAAGATGTTCGTCCAATAAGCGCAATTGTCCATCGTCCAGGCCACCGGTTATTTCCTTACGGTACCTTGCGATAAACGGTACGGTATTGCCCGCATCTAAAAGATCAATGGTTTTTTTTACATGCTCTGTTTTAGCTGCGATTTCGGTGGCCAATTGCTGAATCTGACCCGACGTGAGATCTTGTGTGCCCATGCGATTGTGTGATTTAAAAAATCGCGCATTTTAGCATGAAGATTAATGCGATTACATTTCGTGATATGATAAATCGGTTGTTTAATGAGACCAAAAATGAAACGATTTATATTAAATCCCTTGATGAAAGGCGCTCTGGTGGTGTTGCCGCTACTGGTTACCATCTGGATTTTATGGGCGGCCTTTGTGTGGCTTAACGGTATGGGAATTTCGGCCCTCACGGCCTTAAACCTCGAACAATTTATTTTTCCCGCCAGTGGCCTGATTCTTATGTTGGCGGTATTGCTTATCGTCGGTTTGATGTTTCAATTCAGTGTCATCAGCTGGTTTTATCAACGCATGGAAAAAGCCTTGCTGAAATTTCCACTGGTCAAGACGCTCTATGGTGCGGTCAAAGACCTGGCGAATATGTTTGACAACTCACAGCACAAAACCCAGCAGGTGGCACTGGTGGATATGAGCGACAATGGTTTAGGTCTGGTGGTGGGCATGATTACCACCGACAGTATTCCTCAGGTGGTAAAGGACCAGTGTGATAATGCCGATGATTTGGTCACGGTTTATTTACCCATGAGTTATATGGTTGGCGGTTATACGGTGTTTTTGCCCAGAAGCAAGGTTAAGCCGATGGACTGGACCTTTGAAAAGGCCATGCGTTTCGCCCTGACCGCCGGTGTTTCCCAAGACAAAGACGACGACCAACCTTTATTATAAAGAAGACTTGATTTGCTGGATCGCATCGGTCATGTCAAGATTGTTCAAAGTCTGCGCTTGCTTGTAATGGACTCCACAGAACCAGCCTATGCCTTTAGGATGACCAACCATTCGTGGCGGTAAGGGTTGATAATTTTTAAACCAAACTAAACCACCTGTGGACTCACTGTCAGAATCAAGGGTTAATCGTTTTTGGCAAATTTCACAAACAGGTGGCTTCATTGGCTAATGGTAACACCTATGATCATTGATTAATTTTTTCCAGAACGATTGCCATTCTTGTGGTGATAAAAAGTCATCCTCGCTTATTGCTTGCTTCACTAAACCAGTCTGACCGGACAGACAAAACGCATATAAAGGCTGTATATTCGGTTGATCTGAATTGGTTTTAAATTGTTGCACAAATGATGTGTTGACCCGCTCTCGCCATAATTCCAAATCTCGCCATATAAAAGGTACCACAGAATTTAAATAAACCTGCTTTTGAAAGGGTGGTAACACCATCGCAGCCTGGGCATTCCTGGCCAACAAAGCCGGTCCGATGTGGTCAGGCACCAGTAACAACGACCAATTATCCTGATCAACTGACTGTGCCATATCAGGCACCTGACTGACTAACTTTTTGGATATCTGTGAAGCGGCGATCCACTGTTGTAATACCAAACAGTGCATCCAGGTTGCCACAAGTAAAAAGCCCAGCATAACAAACCGGTAACTTCGCCGGGTTTCATACAGCATCGGCAAAGACAGCAAAGCCATTTGCCAGGGAATCACAATATAAAGTAAGCGCGCACCTGTACCTGATGATTCTCCAGGACCCACCTGTGTCAACAACGCCGTCAAAATAATCACAATACCAGATGCCACAAACAGCCACAGCCGTAACATCTGACGCTGTCTCGCTCGATAAAAACTATAACCATACAAGCCCAACATTAAAACAAGATAGACCCCACATAACATCAAATGATCAACAGCACCCAATAATGTATGCCTCAAAAAAGTTGGAAACGTTATGGCATGAGACATTATTCGTTCAAACAGGTCACCTGATTGCGAATAAACCTGGGTGGTTTGGCCAAAGATAAACCAGCGATAAACCAAATAAAGTCCCAACAAAATGATAAACAGCCCGCTTTCACGGCTGATAGTCATTAGACCATTCGGCTTCCCCCAGTGCCGAAAACAACTTAAACTGACCAACATCGGCACAATCACCATGGCCGATTCTTTGCTGAGTAATGCCAAAGTAAGAAAACATAACGCCCAAATACGTTTCTGTGACCAATAAGCATACAGACATAAAAACATAAAGGTTTGCACCAGCGCATCAAAACGACCGGCCACCCAGACGCTGATTTCAGGGGTTAAATGTGACAACAGAAATAAACAGGCTGTCACCGCAGCAAAGCGGGTGTCTAATTGATAACATCGAACTACTTTTGCAAGTAAAACATACAGCAAAACACCATTGCCAATGTGCCATAAAAGCTGAATCAGCTTATGTGCAAACGCCTGTTCACCCCAGAGCACATAATCACCACATAATGATGCAATGGCTAAGGGTCGAAACATAAATGAACCACCGGCTTCATTGGTACTGCGATAAAACATTGATAACAAACCATCGCTCATTTGATCGGCTTGCTGCCAACCATAGCAGTTATAAATCAGTGAAAAAGAATCACTGAGCAGCTGGCCGTTTATACTGCCCAGATGCATAAAAAAAAGATATGCAATGGTGCCGAGAATAAGCCAAGCTGAGGGCTGATTAAACCGCATATGTTTCACAGAAAATTCTTTATTCTATCACAGGACTTTAGTCGCCATTTGCAGTAACATAGTGCCTTTTTAAATTAACACAGACCATGGCAGAATATATTTACACCATGATGGGCGTGAGCAAAACGGTACCGCCCAATCGTGAAATCATTAAAGACATTTCTTTGTCCTTTTTTCCGGGTGCTAAAATTGGCGTCCTGGGCCTTAACGGGGCGGGTAAATCAACCGTTTTGCGAATTATGGCGGGCATTGATCAGGAATACAATGGCGAAGCCCGGGCCCAGCCGGGAATCAACATCGGCTATTTACCCCAAGAACCCGAACTGGAAGAAGACAAGACCGTGCGTGAAAATGTGGAAGCCGGTATGGGTGAGGTTAAATCTCTGTTGACCGAATTCGATGAAATCAGCACAAAATTTGCCGAGCCCATGAGCGATGACGAAATGAATGACTTACTGGCACGACAGGCAGAACTACAAGAAAAAATTGATGCCAGCAATGGCTGGGATTTAGACCGAACCATGAACATGGCAGCCGATGCCTTACGCTTACCGCCCTGGGATGCCACCGTGAAGAACTTATCAGGTGGTGAAAAACGCCGGGTGGCATTGTGTAAATTACTGCTGTCCTCACCGGATATGCTGTTGCTGGATGAACCGACCAACCACCTGGATGCGGAAACCGTGGCCTGGCTGGAACGTTATTTGCATGATTTTAAAGGCACCATTGTGGCTGTGACCCATGACCGTTATTTTCTGGACAACGCTGCCGAGTGGATTTTAGAGCTCGATCGCGGACACGGCATTCCCTGGAAAGGCAATTACAGCTCCTGGCTGGAACAGAAAGAAAAACGCTTAGAACAGGAAGCCAAGCAAGAACAATCGCACATGAAAACCATTAAACATGAGCTCGAATGGGTGCGCAGCAACCCCAAAGGACGCCGCGCCAAATCCAAAGCCCGGCTGCGACAGTTTGAAGAATTGCAGTCCAAAGATTTTCAAAAGCGCAACGAAACCAACCAAATTTATATTCCGCCCGGTCCGCGTTTGGGCGAACTGGTGATTGAGTTTGATCATGTCAGTAAAGCCTTTGGCGATAAATACCTGATTGATGATTTGTCTTTCAAAGTACCGCAAGGTGCCATTGTCGGTATCATCGGCCCCAATGGTGCCGGTAAAACCACTTTGTTCAACATGATTAACGGCACCGAACAGCCGGATGAAGGCAGCATTACCGTTGGCCCGACCGTGGAATTGGCTTATGTGTCCCAAAGTCGCGAAGATTTAAATTCAGACAAACAACTGTGGCAGGAAGTGGCCGATGGCGAAGAAGTGATCAAAGTCGGCAACTATTCAGTGCCGGCACGCGCCTGGTTATCGCGTTTTAACTTTAAAGGCGCCGATCAGCAAAAGCTGGTGAAGCATTTATCCGGTGGTGAGCGCAACCGCTTACAACTGGCTAAAGTACTGAAAATCGGCGGCAATGTTTTGATGCTGGATGAGCCCACCAACGATTTAGACGTAGAAACTCTGCGGGCGCTGGAAGAGGCGATTTTAAATTTTGCCGGTTCTGCGCTGATTATTTCTCACGACCGCTGGTTTTTGGACCGGGCGGCCACCCATATCCTGGCTTTTGAAAACAACTCTCAGGTTGAGTTCTTTGAAGGTAATTATTCAGAATATGAACAAGATTATAAAAGCCGCCACGGCAAAACCCTGCAACCTGAACGGGTCAAATACCGACCTTTAAAAAAATAAACACCGCGCCACAGCATGTATTGGCTGTGGCGTTGCTTTGATTTTTTGGGTGAGCGCAGTACAATAAAGTAAATCACCGGCTTTGTAATTATGCGTTTATTAACATTTTTTTTGGTGTCATTATTTTTTGGTGCGCATTTATGGGCCCAAGAAATGCCCCGGGCGTATGCTGATTTTAACCGTGATGATGTGATTCCTATATCACTGAGCACCTTAAAATCCGGCCATTTGAGCCTTAGTTTAGAGGGGCAAACCCTCCAACTGCCTGTTAACACCACCAAATCAGGTGCTAACACACAGCGTATTCAAAAAACCTTCCAATTTGGAGAAATTAACGCCACCATAGGTGGTGGTGGAATATTCGGTCAGTTACGATTAAACGACACCCGCTATATTCTCACCACAGAAAGCCATGGTATGTGGGCAGTCAAAATGCCACAAAATGCTGACTATAACAGCTGCGGTACGGAAAACCATACACCGAATAATCAATCACTTAACGCCAAAACCCTAAATAATTCACTACAGCACAAATCCACCGGAACGGTGATTGATGTGCTGGTGGTTTATGACCAAGCCATTGCCAATCGTTATCCCGGAGAATTATTGGAAGCCCGGGTTCAGCAGTACATCCATGTGGCCAACCAAAGTTACGCCAACAGCCAATTGGATTTGAGCCTGCGTCTGGTGGGTTTAAAACAAACCGGATACAACGCCAACAACGCCAACCAAACCCTGTTAACACATTTACAAAAAACCCTGGCCGGCACCGCCAGCTATCAAGGCCTGACAGACATACCTGCCTGGCGGGCAAACAGCGGTGCGGATTTGGTTGTTTTTTTACGCACACACGATATTTTAACCCGAGGTAATTGTGGCATTGCCTATTTTCCTGTGGGTGATGGTCAGCAGTTTAACGCTTCCTATGGGATCAATATCATGGCCGATGGCAGCAGTAGCTGGTCGATTTGCACTGACCAGTTAATGGTGCATGAAATCGGCCATAACCTTGGAGCCGGCCACCACAATGCAGCCCCACAATACCGTTTTCTGCCTGATGCGGCCGGTTTTGCCAAATTGGGACAGTATGGCACCATCATGGGCTCTTTTGGCACCGGCGATCCCAACCGGTTTTTAGAACTCAATTATTTTTCTAATCCCAATGTCCAATGTGGCGGCGATGCCTGTGGCATCATCGGGCAACGCAACAATGCGCATGTTATTTCACAATTACAAGGACCGGTCAGCAGTTACTTTCCAACGCAATCATCGGCGCCTTATCCCGTGACTTTATCACCGTCTGAAGAAGATTCCGATGGGGACGGTATCTTAGATCGCAACGACGAATTTCCTTTCGACATCACAGAAACCACAGACACGGATGGTGATGGCGTTGGTAATAACCGCGACAGCTTTCCGTCTGATGGGTCAGAATGGAGCGATTTTGATGGTGACGGCGTGGGTGATAACAACGACTTCGATATAGACGGTGATGGATTCCCCAATCATGCAGACGTTTTCCCCAAAAACCCTGATGAACATCAGGACAATGACGGCGACGGAGTCGGCAATAACCGGGATATATTTTCAAATGACCCGACAGAAACAACCGACACCGATGGTGACGGTGTCGGTGACAACAGCGATTTAGACAGTGATGACGATGAATATCCGGATGTCAATCCGGATAAGGAAGACATCCTGGTTATCAGTGTCAATAATAATCGAATCCTGCGCTTTGACGCCGAAACCGGTCGCAGTAAAGGCATTGAAGTGTTACCGCAAGACGGCCACCTCACCTTTCAATCCGATATGGTTTATGACCACCACGCCCATCGATTGATTTATACCACCGAAAGCCGGGTTAAATCCTTATCGGTTAGAAACCGAAGCCTCGCTTCAACCACACTCATTGAACCTTATGCAAACGATAAAACACAACTTAATTCCGGATTCCCGTCAGCCCTGGCTTATTTACCCAACCACCAACTCCGGGTAGCCAAAACCCGCACCACTGATAACCAACAAAGTCAGCATGATTATATGGCAGAATTTAGTGTACCTTTGGCCGGTCAGGCTGTTTCTATGCAACCACGATATATTCCAACTGATGAAGAAACCTTGACTGATTTTGCGCTACATAACAACACACTCTTCGCCTTAGGCACCAACATAAAACTTTATTCTGGTAACCTCAACAGCCCGCAATTGATCCCCTTAGGCCCAACTTCCCCCTATTGGCTGAAAGACAGCTATGCCCTGCTGGTCACAGATTCCGGTAATATACTTAATACCAAAAATGGACAAATATTCAAAACCGATGGCCACAGCGGTACGTTTATTGAATTATTCACTTCAACCACAACACTGGGGTATAAAAACTTGCGTGGCATCAGCCAGACCCGTGATGGTCGAATTATCGTCGCTGATTCAGAAAAAAACGCTTTGATACAATTTAATGCTGAAGGTGAATTTTTAGGTGAACTGGTGTCAGGCCAGGGACTGGATGGCCCGCATAGAGTCATCACAGTGCCTGCTTTAAAGGACCGTTTATATCAGAATCCTGATCGAGTTATCAGCCCCAACGCCGGAAACTGGTTTAATCCTGCCAGCTCCGGTCGCGGCTTCACCATTTTTGTATTTAATAAGCGCTTACAGGTTTTGTGGTTCACTTATGATCAAGATGGCTTGCCGATTTGGTATTTTTCTGCCGATATCCTCGATGAATTTCATTATCAATCGGGTCTGTTAAAAACCACGCAAATTTCAGACAGTGAAGTGGAGTTTGAACTGGTGGGTAACATTGAAGTTAATTTTCACAATGAACGTGAAGCCAGTATAAACTGGCAACTGCACGATCAAAGCGGCTCAGAAGACATCGAATGGCAACAATTTAGCTATGAACCGGAACAAGAGAATTATACCGGCATGTGGACCCGTGAAGATGCCCCCGGCTGGGGCGTAGCGATTGCCACCATCGGTGAGAAATCTGTTATCACACCCTACCTGTATGATGGTGCCGGTGAACCCAGATGGCTCAGCAGTGACATTGCTTTTGGCACCGGACCGTTACACTTTAATCTGGGCTTTTTTACCAGTCAATCCTTATGCCCCGGATGTGGTGGAACCCCTGGTGTTGAATTTGAAAAAGTGGGGGAAATGAGTTTTGATTTTAATCAAAATACCTGGCACAGTGTTATCAGTTGGCCGGCACCACTCAGTGGTGACTGGCCAATCACCGATACCCATATGGTTCGGATTTCTGATATACCACTTCGACCACGCTAAATAACCTTATAAAGACATGAATTTAATTATTTTGTTATTAAAATACTTGCTTTATAAATCCACTTCGCTATGATTTAACAATATTTTTACGATAACCCTGTTTAACACTTTTGGAGGAACCATGAAAAAAGCTTTATTCTTAACGCTCACGCTTTTTGCCTTAACCGCTTTTGCGCAAACTGAGCGACAAACCAATGCCACAGTGGCTCAAGCCACGCCTTTTAATCCACTGGCACCGGTACCCATCGCCGATCCGGGTTTTGAAGCTGGTCCCTTTGGTGGTGTCTGGACAGAAAGCTCAACAAATTTCGGCACACCTATTTGTGATGTGGGGGGCTGTGGAACGGGCACCGGCACCGGCCCGAACAGTGGTTCATTCTGGACTTGGTTTGGCGGCATTTCCGCTTTTGAAGAGGCCAGTGTCTCTCAATCAGTGACCATTCCACCGGCCGGCTCCGTAACACTTTCATTTTTCTTAGAATCTGCGGTCTGTAATGGCACCGGCTTTATGGAAGTCTTAATTGACGGCAACCAGGAATACTTATTTGACCAAACCAATCCTAATTGTGGTGTATTAGGCTACAACCAAGTTAACGTCGATTTAACTGCTTATCAAGGCCAAACGGTCAATTTAGAATTCCACTCGATTACCCAAGGTGATGATACTGTTAACATTTTTATTGATGACGTCAGCATGGATGCCTCCGGCACACCGCCTTCAGCAGCCGCTTTACCTGTTCCCAGCTTACAATGGTATGGCATGGGCTTGATGCTGTTGATATTAGGTTTTATCGGTGTCCGCCGTTTAAACCACTAAAATCAGTTAATACAAGCATAAAAAAGGGCGCTTAGATCGCCCTTTTTTAATGCCTGAAAAAAATAGATTGTCAGTTTATTCTTCACGGTAATGACAGCCGATGCTGTGGCTATTTGACCAGGCAGCCAGGGTTACAATAATCGCCGTGCGCACGGCATTACGCAATCCGATCAAAGCATCAGAAACCCGGTTGTTGCGGTAAAACTGCTCAATGTCATCTTCTAAACGCCGCAACTCACGTAAAGCCCGTTGTAAACGTTCAGATGAGCGACTGATACCGACATAATTCCACATAATGGTTTGAATGCGATGTACATCGTGCTGAATCAACACATCATCAGCGGTTTCCATACTGTTCATCTGCCATGGTGGAATCAGTTGCTTGTCATAAAAGTCGACCCGGTCCGTGTTGTCCGCAATCGCACGCGCAGCATCCAGACCGGTGACCACACCTTCTAATAAGGAGGTACTGGCCAATCGGTTGGCACCATGTAAGCCGGTACACGCCACCTCACCGACTGCATACAATTGTTGAATATCAGTCATACCGTGCTGATTGACCCAAACTCCACCGCAGGCGTAATGGGCCGCTGGTGTCACCGGAATCGGCTGACGGGTAATATCAATATCATGTTGTAAACAAAATTGATATATACCCGGGAACTTGGCTTTTATGGCATCGGCCTGTAAGTAAGAAGCCAGATCCAAATAAACACAGTCATTATTTAAACGTTGCATTTCCTTGAAAATACTGCGCGACACCACATCGCGTGGCGCCAAATCCTGCCACTCAGGTGAATAGTGTTGCATAAAAAACTCACCTTTGGCATTAATCAACCGGGCACCGGCACCCCTTAAGGCTTCAGAGATGAGAAAATTGGGCGCGCCTTTTTTATGCAAGGTGGTGGGATGAAACTGCACATATTCAGTGTTAATGATTCGGGCGCCGGCACGGTTGGCCATGGCGATGCCATCACCACGCGCACCGGCGGTGTTACTCGAATGTAAAAACAACTGCCCATACCCACCACTGGCCAGTACCGTGTGTTTGGCCAACATGCGCATTACCTGGTCATTTTGTTGATTCAAAACATACGCCCCGACCACCCGGGTGGGCTGATAAACACTGCGCCGATCCAGACTGTGGTGATTGGGTGTAATTAAATCAATGGCGGTGTGGTGCGTCATTAAGGAGACATTTCGGTGTTGACGCAATGCCGCGAGTAACACTTTATGGATGGCCTGCCCGGTGGCATCTTTGTGATGTAATATCCGGGCCACACTGTGGGCACCTTCCTGACAAGTCAGCCATTGTTGCTTGTGATTCCGGTCAAAATCAACCCGGGTCTGTTGCATCATCAGACGACGCACATAATCAGGTCCCCGGGCTGCCAAATACGCCACATAATCGGGATTATTCAGACCGTGACCGGCTGCCATAATGTCTTGTGCCAACAATTCGGCCGAGTCATTCTCCCCACGATACACAATCCCGCCCTGGGCCCAATGGGTATTACAATCTTCGGCGTCATCGGCACGGGTCAACACAGTCACTGACAGACCCAAATACGCCAGTTCAAGGGCGGCACTTAAACCGGCAATCCCACTGCCGATAACAAGTACCGTGTCTTGATACAGTTCCGGCATCGGTATTAGCCGATTTGCAACATACGATTGACGGCCTGATAAGCCCGTTGTCTGATGTCCTCATCCATAATGATCTGATATTGATTAAACAGTAAAGCATTATAGGTGTCTTTGAGTTGTATCTGATTCATGTGCGGACATCGCACATGACACATCCGCAGCATTTCCCGGTTCGGGTTTTCGGCATGAATGTTATCGCCCATGGCACATTCAGTAAGTAATAAATAGCGTGGTAAATGATTATCCCGAATATAGTTAATCATGGCCGTGGTACTGCCTGAGAAATCAGCGGCATCCACCACTTCAGGCTTACATTCGGGATGCGCCAGAACCTTGGCATCAGGATACGTGGCCCGGACATGTTCAATGTCTTCCACTGTAAACTGGTCATGGACCTCACAACGGCCGTGCCAGCCAATGAGCTGTACGTCCACATCCTTGTCGGTGCCTTTGGTTTTGCTCGGGAATATAATGTGTTTACCGGTTTCGCGGGCAATATTTCCCGCCAGATACTCATCGGGCAAAAATATCACCGTATCTGAGTTCAGTGATTCCACCACTTGTTTTGCATTACCCGAGGTGCAGCAGATATCTGTTTCAGCTTTGACATCGGCATAGGTATTGATATAGGTCACCACCGGCACCCCTGGAAACTGTTCTTTCAGTTTTCTGACATCGGCTGCGGTGATTGATTCGGCCAATGAACAACCGGCTTGGCTTGACGGCACCAACACCATTTTGTCAGGACTTAGAATTTTGGCCGTTTCGGCCATAAATTCGACGCCGCAAAAAACAATAATGTCTTTATCCGTCTCGGCGGCTTTTCGGGATAATTCCAGGGAATCACCGGTAAAATCAGGTACTGTGTGAAACAACGCCGGTTCCATGTAGTTATGGCCCAGTATTAAGGCGTTTTTTTGCTGTTTTAGGTCGATGATTTGTTGTGCCATTTCGGCCTTTAAAATCAATTCGGCTTCAGAATACTGGTCAGACAGTTTTTGGGTGAGTTTATCGAGAATCGGGTTGGCTAACATGGATCTTTATTTTCCTTAAATTTTTAAGAAAGGCGCCGACTATTATACGACGCCCAGGCGACAGGCATTATATGTAAAAGATCAGTCTTATTTTTTGATGTGGGTCAGGTTTTTTACTGTTTTATACCCGCTAATTTTAGTAAAAATGCATAGTCCTGTGCGGTTTCCTTATAGTAACTAAAACGACCCGAAGCACCGCCGTGACCGGTGTCCATATTAGTGCGCATTAACAATAAGTTATCATCGGTTTTCATGTCCCGCAATTTTGCCACCCATTTGGCCGGTTCAAAGTATTGCACTTGTGAATCATGTAATCCGGTGGTCACCAGGATATTGGGATAATCCTGTGCTTTGACCTGATCATAGGGTGAGTAAGACAGCATATATTCATAAGAATCTTTGTTTTTAGGATTGCCCCATTCTTCAAATTCACCGGTGGTTAACGGTAAGCTTTCATCCAGCATGGTGGTAACCACATCCACAAACGGAACACTGGCAATCATACCATCATACAAATCGCCGGCCATATTGGCCACCGCGCCCATCAACAAGCCGCCGGCACTGCCGCCCCAGGCGTACATCCTTTCGGGATCGCCGTAGCCTTTATCCAAAAGGGCTTTTGAGGCGTCTATAAAATCGGTGAAGGTGTTTAATTTATTGAACATTTTACCGTCTTCATACCACGCGCGGCCTTTAGCCTGCGATCCCCGAATATGCGCCACCGCATAAACAAATCCGCGGTCCAACAAAGACAATCGGCTGACTGAAAAGCTCGGGTCAATGGAATGACCATAAGAACCGTAACCGTAAACCAACAATGGCCGTTCGTTTAAGGCTTGATCTGACTTTTTATACACCAGTGATACCGGCACTTGCGCACCGTCCCGTGCTGTGATCAGCAGACGCTCGGCGTGGTATGCATCGGGATTGTAAGGGCCATTGATTTCATCCTGTTTGAGCAAAGTTTTTTCGTCTGTGTTTAAATCGACTTCATAAATACTGTCCAGCGCAGTAAATGAATCATAGCTGTAACGCATGCTGTTGGTGTTTTGTTCGGGGTTATGGCCCACCCACATGGTGGACACCGATTCTTCACCCTGAATGATTTTCTCATCCCCGGTTGTCCAGTTTTTAACTTTGATATGTTTCAGGCCATTGTGGCGTTGATCCACCGCCAGCCAGTCTTTAAAAGCCTCAACATCATAAATGAGTGTTTCATTATCATGAGGAATGATTTCCTGCCATCGGTTTTTATCCTGAGAATCACCGATGGTTGCGCGCATCACCCGTGAATTTAAAGCTTTCCAGTTGGTCACAATAATCCAGTCGCCCTGATAGTCTTCCACTGAATACTCATGTTTTTGTTCTCGCGGCAATACTGAGGCAAATTCGCCTGTGGGATTTGCTGCATCCAAATACAGGGCTTCACTCTGGGTGGTGGATTCAATCTGAATCATAATATAATCACCGGAGCGTGAGGTGTAACAAGACAGATAAAAGGTATCGTCGGGTTCTTGGTAAACCAGCACATCCTCACTCACCGGTGTGCCCAATCGGTGACGGTAAACCCGATATGGCAAAAGTGTAACGGGATGTTTACGGGTGTAAAAAAAGGTTTCACTGTCTTTGGCCCAGGCAATTGAACCGGTGGTGTTCTTTATCACATCCGGCAGCATTTGACCGCTCGTCAGGTCTTTAAAGCGCAGATCGTACTGACGGCGGCTGACCGTGTCCTCGGAAAAACCATAAATTTTATGATTTGGACTGGGTTTTTGAAAGTTACTGGCATAGTAGGCATAGTCTTTGGCCAGTTCATTTACATCCAGCAACAGCTGTTCCGGGGCCGCTAATTGCCCTTTTTTGCGCGCATAAATCGGGTACTCCTGACCTTCTGAATAGCGACTGTAATACCAGTATTCGCCCAATTGATAGGGTACAGATTCATCGTTTTGTTTAATGCGGGCAGTGATTTCCCGGTACAAGCTCTCTGCCAGTGGCTCAACATCTTTTAATTGTGCTTCGGTGTATTTGTTCTCTGCTTCAAGGTAAGCCAAAACGTCAGGATTGCTGCGTTGATCATCCCGCAGCCAATGGTAATTATCCACACGCTTATCACCATGTATTGTTAAAGTATGGGGAACTTTTTTGGCAACGGGCGGCTTGGATAGATTCATATTTAACTCCTTGGTGGGTGTGGATTGGCAGGCCGATAACAGTGAAATAAAAGCCAAAAGAATAAATTTTTGCTGCATTAATGCGTCTCCTTTAAAGCCGTGGCTTGTGATTGTACATGGGATTTGTCTGACGGATGGTTGTTGTCAGTTTCGGTTTTTTTCGGCAAATAACGAAGCCAAATCAACCAGACAATTAACGCGTCTAATATAATTAACGCCTGCCACAAATATAAATGAAACCATTCAAACCAGGTCTGATTCCATTGTAATAAATAAAACAGGGAAATAATGCGCACCAGATTAAGTGATTGAATGGCCAGAAATCCAAAAAATAAGCCTTTAATTTTATACCAAAGAGAGGACGGAAACGCCACAATCGCCGCCAGCAGGATAATCATCGCCTCCACCCCATTACACCCTGGAGCGATTTGAATGGCAACCATGGTTTTGGTGTCCTGAATAATGTCACCATAGGCATGCACATTGGCATCAAATAATTGCACAATCCAAGAGCTCACCGTGGCCAAAAAACCGGTAAAAGGCAGCACCACCGACTGACGCACCGGCTCATAAATTTCTAACAGAAACAGTGAAACCAGAATTACAAGAAACAAAACAACAAAGCGAATCATAGGTATAAAGTGGGTTGCCCTTAAAACGAACAGATTCTATCACATATCCTGCCTATGCACGGACCAAAACAAGGTTGTAACAAAGACATTATTCACAATCTTTTAATTTGGAATTAACGACGTTTTAACAGAAATGTTAGTACAATAAACCCATAGTCAAGGTTCTCCAAAACAATTTGACTTAAATCTGGGCATCATATTTCCCAAGGAGTTTTTAACTTCTTGGGATTTTTTTTCTCAATATCATTAACAACAAAGACCCGCTACGGTCATAAATCCAGGTTCTTTGTTCTGATTAAAGGGATAAACTTATGAAAATATTAGTGGTTGAAGATAACACCGACATCGCTGCCAATATAGTTGATTATTTTGAAGAAAAAGACCACATTGTCGATTATGCCGGTGATGGCGTGACCGGTCTGCATTTAGCGGTGAGCAACGACTTTGATGTGATTATTTTAGACTTAATGTTACCCGGTATGGATGGACTGGATTTGTGCAAAAAACTGCGTAAAGACGCCAAAAAGAACACACCGGTGATAATGCTCACTGCCCGCGATACCTTAAGCCAGAAACTGGAAGGTTTTGAATACGGTGCCGATGATTACATGGTTAAACCTTTTGCTTTACAAGAACTGGAAGCCCGGGTCAATGTCTTGGGCACCCGCAAGAAGAAAAATCTTAACCGCACCCTGCAGGTAGCGGATCTGGAATTTAATTTGGATTCTTTAATCGTCAAACGTGACGGCCAAAAACTGAAAATGAATCCCACTGGTTTAAAACTTTTACAAATACTGATGGAATCAAGTCCCTATGTGGTGCCGAGAGAAGAACTTGAAGTTAAGGTCTGGGGTGAAGAAATGCCCGATTCTGATTCGTTGCGGGTTCATATTCACGGACTGAGAACCACCATCGACAAACCCTTCGACAAACAATTAATTCATACCCGACATGGCATAGGCTATCACATATCCGACCCCGATGAACTTTCGGAATAGTATAAAAAGCCGGATTATTATTGCTTTTCTGGCGTTCAGTACTTTATTAACCATTTTGTTTGCGCTGGCTTCACTCAGTATCCGGCAAAACCTGCAAACCGAACTGATAGAACAAACCATCCAGCAGGATCTGGATGGTTACATGCGGAAATTGGCTGCCAATCCAAAGAATGTACTGGGTCAGCCCCTGTCTTCAAATGTACAAGGCGTCATCACCACCCCTGACAATTTTCACACCGACTTACCGCTTCACTATAAAGACTTAGAAGACGGCACCCATATCCTCAATGAAGGCGGCAAAACCTATATTGTCGCTGTCAATAAAAAAAATAAAGTCGAAGGACAGCCCATTTGGGGTTATATCAAATACGACATCAGCCATATGAAACAAAACAACCGCATGCTGTGGATTATCTTTGGCGGCATGTTGGCTGTTTTTTTGGTGCTGGCTTATTTGCTGGCCATTTATGTGTCGAAAAAAGCCCTGAAACCCTTGAGTAAACTGGCTGCCAAGCTGGAACATTTATCCGCCGACACCCACATTGAACCGCTGGCACCTTATTTCACGGAAGACGAAGTGGGAAAAGTGGCTCACGCGCTGGACAATTATGCGCAAAGATTAACCGACTATGTAACCCGAGATAAAGAATTTAATGCCGATGTCAGTCATGAATTGCGCACACCGCTGGCGGTGATCAGCAGTACAGTGGAGCTTATAAAATCCAACCCCAACATTTCAGACAAAGAACTTAAACGCATTAACCGGATTGAACGGGCCGTCAAACAGTCCACTGAACTGACTGAAACACTGTTGTTGCTGGCGCGAGAAGAACGCAAGGAAAACCAGGGACTTGAAAGAACACAGCCGGCCGCCATCATTCGTAAGATTTTAGACAGCCACCAGGACACCCTGAAACTCAAACCGGTGAAAACCAAAATCATTGAAAATGACTGGCTGCAAGTCAAGGCCCCTGAATCGGTGGTGTCCGTGGTGCTTGGCAATCTGATTGGCAATGCCATAAAATATTCCACCGAAGGCACCATTCATATTATTATAGATCAACAATCTGTTATGGTTCAGGATGAAGGCGTGGGTGTGAACGAATCTGAACTGCCAAAATTGTTTGAACGTCACTACCGAGCCAACAAAACCAGTTCAAAAGGGTCCGGCATTGGTCTGGCTATCGTCAAACGTTTATGTGAGCTGTATAATTGGCAGATTGAAATCAGACAAAACAAAACCGCGGGATTAACGGCCATACTAACTTTTAATCCTGAATAGTTGTCAGCGTTGCTTAATGGATTAAATTTGTGTCATCAAAAGCCACCACAAAAAAAGATATTCTGAATTGTTGCCGACGGGGCCAGCTTGACCGGTTGAAGCAACTTATCGCAGACGGTATCGCCATGGATACCGTTGACAGTGAAGAATTTGCCCCTTTAAACATGGCTTTAAGACATGGCCGGTGGCAAGTGGCACGCTATATACTTGAACACAACAACTTACCCAATTATTCCTACACACCGCCGTTTATCGCCGCCTGTCAGTATAACAAAGATGACATCACCGGTCTTGATCTGGTCTATCGCCACACCGCCAATATTAACTGTACGGACAGTCAGAACCGAACCGGCTTAATGACCGTTTGCTTACTGGGGCATGAAAAAAAATTCACTTTTATTTTAAATCACTGCGATGATGTCAATCACTGCGATGATTACGGTATGACCGCATTACTCGATGCCATCACCAGCCAATCCATCTCACTGGTTCAACAGCTGATTGAAGCAGGTGCCAATGTCAACCATTGTAACCTCAATAAAGACAACGCCCTTGTGCTGGCTTTAAAATCAAAAAACCCGTCTGTCAAACTCATCCAGCTGCTGCTGGATTATGACGTTTCCATGGTGAAGCCAAACAAACAGTCACAATCTGCCTACGATTTAGCCAAACAAAAACACCCTGACATTGCCAAGCGACTGGATGCTGTCATTGCCAAACAACAACAAATGGAACTGCCCTTATTTACTGATCAGACATCTGCGCCACAAAGTCGTGAACAAACAAAAAAAAACCATACGCCAAAACACCGCACAACCCCACACAATGAATGGTTCGATGCCATTGCCAAAGGAAACCTTGGCCAGTTAAACCGGTTCTTGCTCAAAGGTGCCAACATCAATCAAACCGATCAAAAAGACTGTACCGCACTAATTCATGCCGCAGGCCAAGGCAAACGCGCGGTGTGTTCTTTCCTCATTGAACAAGGCGCCGATGTGAATTTTCGCAGCCAAAATGGCAGCACGGCTTTATCCAGTGCTTTAATCAGCCGCTCAGATAATGTGGTTGAATTACTGTTACGTCATCAGGTTAAGTTAAACCAACAAGGCCCTGGCGGATATCCGTATGTAAACCTGGCTGCGGCACAATGGAGTGAATCCTGCCTGAGCAGACTGGTGGAAGCCGGTGCCAACCCACTGAGCCTTGACCCAACCAACGGTAATTTATACCATAATGTGGTTTCCGCCGCTGCCTATTACAGCCAAACCGGTAAAGCTTTACAAACCCTAAAATTAATTCACAGTTATCAGGTTCCGATTAATCAGCGCGACCAACATGGCCGCACACCCTTGGCTTTATTAACCTTTTTAGGTCGCAGGGATAAAGACCAGCAAGTGGCCTCACTGGCCCATCAACTGTTAAAATGGCAGGCTGATGCCAAAACCAAAGATAAACAAGGCTTCACCCCTTTGGATTATTGTCAGCAGAATCATTTGGCCAACACCCGAGGGGTTATACTGTCCTACATCAGTTAACAACAAAGACGTGAATAAGCAGCAACTAACCATCCTGTTTCAGAAACATCAGCACCTTATCGATCAGGCTGTGTTCAGCAAGCAAATCAACATCACCGGCGTCACCCGTGATGATGTGTATCAGGAAGTCTCTATTCGCGTAATTAAGTTGCTGGACAGTGACCGAGAAATCGAAAACCTTGCGTCTTATATATACAGAATCACGGCCAATGTGATTGTTGACTTAGCCCGGGCAAATAACCGCCATGCACAAGAAACACAATTACCTGAACACCGTGATGAAACGGACAGCTTCCGGGCTGAACTCGACAGCGAGGTTCAGCAGCCGGACGATAAACTGGCCGATAAAGAATTACGCAAGAATCTTTTAAAGGCGATTGAATGCTTGCCGGAAGACCGCCGGGTTGCCGTCAAGATGCGCTTACAGGGTTACACCGTAAAAGAAATGATGGCTTTGACCGGATGGTCTTACTATAAAGCAGAAAATTTATCCAAACGTTCCATGAATGCGTTAAAGGAACAATTAGAAAGAATGGGTATTGACTATGAAATTAACTGAACAACAATTGGCACAAATTTTTCAAAACAGCACACAAGCGGCCGATGATAATTTCAACCTGACTGATTGTCTGGGTACGCCCAATATGAGCCACGCAGAAACCATTGTCAGTGATTTCCATTCGGCTCAGGCGGTTAAACTGGCCATTCATATGCAGCCCTGGGGCGAGCAAGTGGCACAGGATATTATTCAAACTCAACGCCACACTCAAAACGCATCGTTATCTCATCGTTTGCACAATTTCTTCAACGCTTTGCGTCCAAAATCACCTGTTTTAATGCCATCTTTGGCCGTTGTTTTTACGCTGACCGCCGTTGTTTTCTTAAGCAACCAACCCATCCTTTCGGTCTCCACCCAAACTGATGTGGCAACCCATGATGTGATTAATTCACTGCCTTTTGAGGGTGACAGGGACCGTTTAAGCAAAGCCGGCTTTGATGGAGAAAATGATGGCGATCAATTGTTTCGGGCAAACTTCAGTTAATAACAACGCCAACCAATATCATCGCGATCAGGTTTGAACACCATAGCGCAGTGGCTGGCTTCGGAACATCGGGGTATTCCCCTGGCTGTGCGCCGACAACTGCTGACCCATGTTTTAGAACAATCTACCGCGTGGCTATATGCCCACGATGACCTCTTCTTAACGTCACAACAAACCCAACAGCTCAACCAATACCTAAAACATTATTCAGCCGGCAAACCACTGGCCTATATCACCGGCGAACAAGCGTTTTGGGATGTGCAGCTAAAGGTCAACGAACACACCTTAATTCCGCGTCCGGATACGGAATTAATCATTGAAACTGTGCTTGAATTACCGATAAAACCCAAACAAATACTGGATTTAGGCACCGGCTCCGGTGCTTTGGCCATTGTTCTGGCACGGTTATTTCCAGACAGTGCGGTAACGGCCACCGACATCAGTCCAGAAGCGCTTAAAGTGGCCCGGAAAAATGCCCAAATATACCGCTTAAACCGCATTCAGTTTATTCAAAGCCACTGGTTTTCAAAGATAACGACCCATGATTTTGATTTAATTGTCAGCAACCCGCCTTACATCGAACCCGGTGATCTGCATTTGGAAGACTTAAACCATGAACCGATCAACGCACTGGTGGCCGAGCAAAGAGGTTTGGCCGATTTAAAGATCATCATAGAACAGGCTGCTGACTATTTACAGGCCGACGGTTTACTTGTGGTAGAACACGGATACAACCAGCAACAGGCGGTGTTTGAGCTCTTTACAGAAAATAAATACCGGCAGGTTCAATCTCTATTCGATATTGAACAACGGCCGAGAGCAACTCTGGGTTACAAAAATCGGTTCTGTTAAATCATGTTAACCGCTGCCGGTCCATCGTATAATCATGGTTTATTTTTTTGGGATTAATTATGATTCAACGCATGATGTTAATTGGCATGGTGGCGCTGTTAACAGCCTGTGGTCCGCCCCGACTGGAAAAACCCAACACCAATTTACACACCCTCATCGAAATCACCTCCTTAGACATCGGCAAAAAACGCATGGACATACGCTTGTCACACCGGCAAGCCTCATCGCGCGCAGCCTCCAGTCTTGAATGCCGGCTTAAAATTGATCAAAAGCCCTATCATAACCTGCCCAGCTTGCAAGTCCCGGCTTTAACCGCATATGCCCGTGAAAGACTAAGCTGGATTTTAGCGGATGATTTCTCAGTTTCGGGGAAGGAACGCCTTGAGTATGCGCTCGATTGCTCACTTCAATCCGAACAAGATCGAACAGAATATTTTAAAAACCACGGAAGTTTATACCGATTAGGTCGACAGGAACCTCCCATTTATCGCTAACCGTCTGAAACATGACTTATGGGCTATTTGCATTTGTTATGGTGTTATAGTAAACTACAACACTATTATACACACACAGGTTTTATGATGACTGATCTCAAACAAAATCTATTGGCCACTGCACTGCTATTAACCGCCTTAACCATGAGTTTAATGATTGGCTATTGGTTAAATTTCAGCCCGATGCCAGCCGCTGAAGCTGAAATCAGCCAGCAGGTCGCGCCGCTTCAAAAACTCAATAAATTAAATCACAGCTTTATTTTGCTGTTGCCGGCCATCAGGTAAACCCATGTCACATAACTGGAATGACAGCCAACCCATTTATTTACAATTGGCTGATCAGATTAAAGACATGATTTTAAATGGCGATGTGGCGGCCGGCGACGCACTCCCTTCGGTGCGACAATTGGCGATGGATTATCAGGTCAACCCCATCACCGTATCAAAATCCTACCAAATTCTTGTGGATGATAATCTGGTGAGCAAAAAACGCGGCCTTGGTATGTTTGTCAGTGACCAGGCTCAGGTTATTTTACAGCAGCAGCAACGCCAGGATTTTATACAAAAACAATGGCCCCATGTTCTGCAAAAAATCGAACAACTCAACATCGACACCGATGCATTAATTAAATCCTTAGAAAAAACCGGGAGACAATCATGAGCGCTTTACTGAAAGCCCATCACTTAAATAAAAATTATGGTCAGTTCCAGGCCTTAAAAGACATCAACATTGAGATTGAACGGGGAAAAGTGGTCGGTTTAATCGGCCCCAACGGTGCCGGAAAAACCACCTTCCTTAAAGCGGTTCTTGGTTTAGCACCCTGTGACGGTGATTTATCGGTTTTGGGCATTGATCCATTTAAAAAACGCGCCGAATTGATGAAAGACATTTGCTTTATCGCTGACGTGGCGGTACTGCCTAAATGGATTCAGGTCAGACAATTACTTGACTACACCGAGCAGGTTCATCCCAATTTTAACCGCCGCAAAGCAGAAACATTCATCGCCAAAACCAAGGTCAAACCCAGCCATAAAGTGAAACAACTTTCCAAAGGGATGGTGGCACAATTACATTTGGCGATTGTGATGTCGATTGACGCCCAGTTACTGGTTCTTGATGAGCCCACCCTGGGTTTGGATATCCTGTTTCGCAAAGAATTTTATGACAACCTCATCAACGATTACTTTACCCATGAGCGCACCATTATTATCACCACCCACCAGGTGGAAGAAATTGAACATATCCTCACCGATGTGGTGTTTATCAAGGACGGTGAAATTGTCTTAAACAGTGATATGGACAGCCTTACGCGTGACTATTTTGAAGTGATGGTGCACCAAAATGATTATGATAAAGCCATGGCGTTAAAACCGCTGACGGTTAAAAAGGTTTTTAACCGCTACATCATGTTATTTAAAGCCGCTTCACGCGATCAGGTGGAAATACTGGGGGAAGTGCAAAGACCTTCGGTATCAGATTTATTTGTTGCCATCATGAAGGAGGACGCATCATGAAAAACCGCATAAAAACGTTTTCGGCTTTACTGAAGTTAGAATTCCGAGAACACAAAGGTTCTTTTTTCAAAACCCCAATAATCATCGGCATCGTTCTGGTGGTTATGGCTCTGCTGAGCTACTTCACCACGGATCGCTTTGTATTGGATGTCAGCGGCGGAGATAATTTACAGCTGGCCATCGGTTCGCTACAACATATCGGTGACGATAAACTAAATTTTGCCTTAGATGTGTTTATGCTGATAACCGGTTCTTTGTACCATTTTATTTTGTTTGTCGTGGTGTTCTTTTTTCTTTTGGGCAGCCTTTATGACGATCGCAAAGACGGCAGTATATTATTTTACAAATCTCTGCCGGTTTCAGACACCCAGACTGTTTTATCCAAACTCATCACTGCGACGGTGGTGGCACCTGCTTGTTTCGTGTTTGGACTCATGATCAGCCATTTGATGATGTTTGTGGTGATCAGTTTGATTTTACTGCTCAATGGTCTTAATCCATTTTCACTGTTATGGCTTAATGTGTCCTTTATTGAAAACTGGGGGGCTTTTATCATTGGCTGTCTGGTGCAATCATTATGGGCTTTACCCTTATATGGCTGGTTAATGTTCGCTTCCTCAGTGGCTAAACGACGGCCGTTTCTACTGGCAGTTTTTGCCCCCCTGATGGCCGGTTTTGTGTGGTATTGGTACAACGCTCTGGTGAACCTGAATTTATTTAAATTTGGTTTTTTTCAAACCATCGGACTGTTATTTGCTAAAGCCACCACTCCATTTTCCACCGGTCTTGGACACAAAGATTTCGAAAAAATGGATTTTGACCCCACCGCCCAGACCAGTGGTGAAGTGATTTACAGCATGCTCAATGGCTTAATGCAAATTGAACTGTTATACGGCCTTTTATTTGCCGCTGTCACGGTGACTTTGGCGGTTTATATCCGACGTTATCGAAACACCATTTAAAGATCATGACGACTTCTTATTAAGGGGTCGCTTTGCTACAATATTGAGATTCATTATACGGCCTCTATGAGGCCGTTTTTTAATAGCGCTTATGCCGGATTATCTGAAACATTTTCAACTGCCTTCACCCTTCACTTTTTACCGTGGCGGGAGATTGTTTGGTGCCCGTTTGCAATATGAAACCTGGGGAACATTGAATCCTCAAGCCGATAATGCCATTTTAATTTTGACCGGCCTGTCCCCTGATTCCCATGTTTGTCGTCACCACCGTGATGACGAACCTGGCTGGTGGGAGTATATGGTGGGCCCCGGTAAAGCCATCGATTCCAACCATTTTTATGTGATATGTGCCAGTTCATTAGGCAGTTGCAAGGGTTCCACCGGGCCGGCTTCCATTAATCCTGCCAATAACCGTGCCTATCGCTTTGATTTTCCGGATTTATGTTTACAGGACATTGCCCACAGCAACCTTTTGTTGTGTCAGCACCTGGGTGTTGAACGTCTGCATGCCCTGATCGGGCCTTCCATGGGCGGTATGACCGGTATTGCTTTGCTTCAACAGCAACCCAATATCACCCGCCATTGGTTGCAAATTGCTGCGGGGCTTGCGTCACCACCTTTCAGTACCGCGATTCGCTCCTTACAGCGTGAAGCCATCATTAATGATAATAATTTTAACCGGGGATTTTATTCCCGCGAAGACTGGCCGGTTGACGGCATGAAATTTGCCCGTAAAATCGGCATGTTATCTTACCGTTCTGCTGAAGAATGGAATGAGCGCTTTCCACGCTCTTTAAAAAAAGTCCCGGAACACCCCTTTGGCATCGAGTTTCCGGTGGAAAGCTATTTAGAGCACCATGCCAACCGTTTTATTCACCAATTTGACCCGATCTGTTATCTTTATTTGTCCCGTGCCATGGATTGGTTTGACGGTTATCAGTACAAAGCCCGGCGTATCTTTGATAACCCTTTGTCTGATGTCGAACTCGAGTCAGCCTTGATTATGGGTACCCAAACTGATTTGTTGTTTCCCACCCAGTTGCAACAGGACGTGTCTGATTGTTTAAATCAAGCAGGCGTGAAAACTGATTTGTTTATCACTGATTCCATTCAGGGACATGATGCCTTTTTGGTGGATGAAGTTTGTTTTTCTCAAGCCGTTAAACATTATTTATTGTCCACTGTGTGAAGAACTTGCATAACCTGCTCATCCAAACCTTTCACCATATCAGCAGTTATATCAACGCATTGTTCAATACAACGTTCGATACTGATTGTATCCTTCTGATTGGGACGTCCCAGAACCCAGGGGGTTACTTTTGATTTATCACCAGGGTGACCAATACCGATGCGTAAACGCTTAAAATCAGGACCCAAACCGGGAATTATGTCGCGCAAACCATTGTGACCGCCATGACCGCCACCGCGCTTAAATTTTGCAGTGCCCGGCGGGATATCCAATTCATCATAAGCCACCAGAACCTGCTGCGCGGTGATTCTGTAAAATTGCGTAAAAGGCAAAACACTCTGTCCCGAACGGTTTACATAGGTTTGGGGTTTAACCAGCCATAACTTTTCACCAAAATAATCTGTTTGAGCCACTTCGGCATTAAACTTTTTTTCGCTTTTAAATTGAATGCCCACATAATCAGCCAGGGCATCAAGATACCAAAATCCGGCATTATGGCGGGTGTGTTTATATTCCTGGCCGGGATTGCCCAGACCAAATATTACGGCAATCATAGGTATATTCCATAAAAAAACCACGGCATGTCATCGACAGCCGTGGTTTTATCTGTGTCATTAAATCAGATTATTCGCTGTCTTTTTCTTCATCAGAATCAGCATCTTCACCGGACTCGTCTTCATCAACAGTCGGTACATCCACATCAGGCTCTTCAACATCTTCATCATCCGAAGTGTCCATAACGGTGGCGGTATTAACAATCACTTCATCATAGTCTTCATCTTCAGTTCGCACAAACGCCATGGCCTTAACACCTTCAGGCATCTTAATGTCACTGAGCATGACCGAATCTCCCACCTCAAATTCAGCCAGATCAATGTCAAAACTCTCGGGCAAATCTTTAGGTAAACAAGTGATTTCAATTTCATGCATTTGATAATCAATCACGATACCCGCCACTTTACCGGCAGGACATTTATCGGCATTCAAGAAGTGAATTGGAATGTTCATCACCAATTCTTGATTATCATCCACCCGCATAAAATCCATGTGCATTACCACCGGTTTAGCCGGGTGTCGTTGCATGTCTTTTAAAACCACTTTTTGTTTGGCGCCACCATCGGCAGAAAACTCAATGATGCTTGAGAAGAAACCTTCGTCTTCAATCAAACGCAACACTTTATTGTGATTCAGGGTTAAATTTCTGGGATCCCGCCCGGCGCCGTATAGCACCACCGGCACGCGTCCTTCACGACGTAAGCGGCGGCTCGCACCTTTCCCCACGTCGTCACGGAGTTTTGCATCTACTTTATAAATAGCCATAATTATTTCCTACTTTTAATGTTAGACCCTTGCGACCAGAGTCTTAATTCAATCGATATTTTTAATCGATGTACATGGAGCTAACAGACTCTCTGTTAGCAATACGCCGTATCGTTTCACCGAGCATTTCGGCCACCGATAACTGACGAATTTTTTTACAATTCAGCGCTTCTTCACGAAGTGGTATGGTGTCTGTCACCACCAATTCATTGATGTCTGAATTTTGTATGTTTTCAATGGCATTGCCGGATAACACCGGATGCACACAATAGGCATTCACTTCCCTGGCGCCCCATTCCATTAATGCGGTTGAAGCGGCGCATAAAGTCCCCGCCGTATCAATCATATCATCTACCAGGATGCATATTTTGCCCTTCACATCACCGATGATGTTCATCACTTTCGCCATATTGGGTTTGGGTCGGCGTTTGTCAATAATGGCCAGCTCACAGCCCAATCGCTTGGCGATCGCCCGGGCTCTGACCACACCGCCGATATCCGGTGACACAATCGTGACTTCCTCACTGTCATACTTTTGCCACATATCGGCCAAAGTCAGAGGCGAAGCATAGACATTATCCACGGGAATATCAAAAAAACCCTGAATTTGATCGGCATGTAAATCAACGGTTAACACCCGGTCAATACCCACTGCAGCAATCATTTTTGCAGCCACTTTCGCGGTAATCGGCACCCGCGCAGAACGCGGCCGACGATCTTGTCTGGCGTAACCAAAATAAGGAATCACCGCGGTCACGGATTTGGCTGAGGCCCGTTTTAAAGCATCCACCATCACCAGCAATTCCATAAAATTGTCCGCTGTGGGGCGGCAGGTGGGCTGAATCAGAAAAATATCCTGACCCCGGACGTTGTCCCGAATCTCAACAGAAACTTCACCGTCACTAAAACGACCAACGTTGGCACGCCCCAGGGGCACACCCAGATTGTTGGCAATTTTTTTGCCCAATTCAGGATTAGCGTTACCGCAAAATAACCTGATTCCACGATCGAACATTTCGTTGGCCCCTTAAATGAGTATGCCCGCGCATAGCGCAGGCATCACAAAATATGGCTGGGATGGCAGGACTCGAACCTGCGAATGCCAGGATCAAAACCTGGTGCCTTAGCCACTTGGCGACATCCCAATTCGCGAGAACTTCTCTCTTTACCAGCTTTGTAATCGCTGTCAAAGGCGGCATATTATAACCACAATAACAATGATTGCAAAGCTAATTCATGCATTTTACCGACAAAATTCATAATTTTAATAAAGTCGGATTTTTTGTTGCCAATTATATTTCAAGCAGACGGTTTCGACAATATTGTGAAACCATTTTTTGCTGTTTAAGCGCCGTCTGTTTATCGTCAAACAAAGCAAACAACGTGGAACCGGTGCCGGATAATCGTAGTCGCATAGCGGGATAACAACAATCAAACAGTTTTTTGATTTCTTTAAATTCTGACAAAACCACCGGCAAACAATCATTAATCCAAAAGTTTGAATCCCGTAATAATCGTTCCGGCAACGGGGTTTGGTTGCGTTTTAAGCCGGGATGATTGAACACCGTTTCAGTGGCTATCGGCAGCGGTGGAAACAACAACAAAATATAACCCGAAAAAAACCGCATCGGCCTAATATGTTCACCGATACCTGTCACCAGCGCTGACTGTCCTGTCATAAAAAAAGGCACATCAGCGCCTAATTTGAGAGCCAGTGCAGACAACGATGTCGCATCCAGACGACACTTCCACAGTGTATTCAATGTTTTCAAAGTAGCAGCGGCATTAGAACTGCCACCACCCAGTCCGGCACCGCTGGGTATCTTTTTGTTCACTTTGATATGAACAACACAAGGCGCTTGAATGAAGGGTTTAAGTAATTCTGCCGCCCGGTAAATAATATTATCAGTCAGCGCAAGGGTTTTAAAACCACATATGGTGACAGATGGCTGTTGACTTTTTTCGGTGAAAAATGTCATCTCGTCGCCCCAGGGCAACACTTCAAAGCAGCTTTGCAATGCGTGGTAACCATCGGAACGTTGCGCCAAAATCCGCAACATCAGGTTTACTTTGGCCGGTGATAATACCTTCACCACTGCCATTGGCGAACGACTAAGCGCAAATTGTAGGGTGATTGACTGGCCATCATCCGATGCGGCAGACAACCAAAGGAGGAAGCTTGAAAACGATCATACACAAGTGTCCAACCTTGCTCTTTGATTGTTTTTGTTGTCTTTGTATATTGGATAACCGCTTGATTTTGATTCATGGGCTGTCCCAGCAACCAATGCTTGAGCGCGTGCCACGGCACCGACCAGCCCACAGCTTCGGCCACCAGGTCGGCTGCATCGCTGTCATAATAGGGCGGCTCACCATTAATCACCATGCGGGCACCCTGTTCACTTTCTTCTATCAGCCAGTCACCCTGACCCAGGGGAGCTTTAAATTGAGCCAGAACATGATTATCCCGTTGTTGCCAGTTGAGGCGTCCACTGCCGCCTTCGGCACCATCTGATATGGCCAGTTTACCGGACAGATTAAAATCACTTAAATGAACAGGCCGGGTCAAATCACAGGCGACATCTGTTTGTTTTGGAATACTCTGACATGCCACCAGCAAAACCAGACAAGCCAGTGTTGACGAACAAGACAGTGCCCGCCGATAACACGGCTTAAAACCGGTGATAGCCATGGCGATTATAGATTATGTTTGAATTTGATATAGGGAACGGTGCCGGTCAAACGGTCTAAATTGGTGGCGACATCATCATTCATGTTCTTTCTGGCGCCGAAGGATAAAGTGCCATCTTGATTAAAATGCCAGTCCACTTGTAAATCGATGCTGGAACGGTACAACTGGCTATTTTGACGGCTACTGGCATAATCTGAATGCAGGCTGGCGCCAAAACGCTGGGTACGCACGCCCAAACCAAAACTGGCGGTGTCCAGCTGATCCTGATACAGGCCCAACATATCTCCGGAAACCTGACCGGTGCTCAAATCCAGACCAAAACGCCAATTGGAACTGATATCCAACACGGAGCTGAGACCCAGCTGATAACTTAAATCTTTAAAGAGATTGCTTTGATGGGCGGCTTGTGGTGCAAGCATAAATAATTGACTGGTTTGTGTACCGTCATACACCCCTAACCGCAAAGACAACCAGTCGGCAAACTGCATTCGAAAGGTCAGTTGCTGGCCGTACAAATTGTTTTGTTTTTCCAGATAAGTGCGCTGACCGTTATTCGGTTGTAATAAATCAAAAGCATAATCATCGGCATAAACCGGATCACTTAACAACAAATCCGAATTCGACAAGGTAAAGGGTAAAATCGGCGCGTTTTCAAACTGAGACAAAGTCTGCAGGCTTTTATCAGCTGTTTGGCCGACAGCCACAGCACTCATAAAAAACAGACAACTTGTGATGAAAAGACGCTTCATATTCACTCCCGATTCACTTGATGAGCTAAGACCTTAAAAAGGCACAGTTAGTTCAAAGTTAAAAACATTTTAACAAATTATCTTGATCTGTTCAATCCAATCATTAAATAAATGTTTTTATATCATTAAGATACCCAGATTAATTAAAAATTGCGTTAACTTCTTTGACCCCAGTCACAATTTTAACACTTAAGCGATTAGTGCTTATCGTTCACATGCTGCCAGAATTGCCGGGCTTTTTGCATGGCCTGTCCCATGATACTGTTTTCCGCATATTCACCATCCACCAGTAAACCGGCAGGTTGGCCCATCAGAATTTCCATCGCCTGACTGATGTTGTCAACCGCAAAAACACTAAACTGACCATCGATACAGGCTTGTTGCACATCTGGTCGCAGCATCAGATCTCCGGCATTACTGGCCGGAATAATCACACCTTGTTGGCCGTTTAAGCCGTTTAGGGTACACACATCGTAAAATCCTTCTATTTTTTCATTAACCCCGCCAATGGCTTGTAACAGACCATGCTGGTCAATGGCACCGGTCATGCTGATACCCTGGTATATAGGGATTTTCGTCAATTCGGATATCAAACAACAAAATTCGGCACCGGAGGCCGAATCGCCGTCAATCCCGCCGTAACTCTGCTCAAAGGCAATGGAAGCGGAAAAAGTGAGCGGGTGTTTTAAGGGCAACATATGGCGCAGCAAACCGCCCAGTATCTCAAACCCTTTGGTGTGAATGGAACCGGATTTACCGGCCTTACCTTCAATATCAATCACCCCGGCACGGCCGGCCCCGATTGAGGCGGTGATGCGGGAGGGAAAACCATAGACAATCGGACCGGCGTGAATCACTGCCAAACCGTTGATTTGTCCCACCCGGTTACCTGAGGTGGCGACATTAATGGTACCGTTGGCCAGTTGTTCACGAAATTTTCTGGCAGGCAATCCGGCGCGCTGTTTGGTGCGACGGATAGCGGTGGTAACATCTTCACCTTCAACCAAAAGCTGCTTGCCTTTACACGCCACATAATGCGCCTCTCTGGCTATATCGGCTATCCGCGAAAAACGTGCGGTGAGTTTATCCTTTTGGGCACAAACCCGCGCGCCGTGTTCGATTAAACCCGCCACCGCTTCGGCAGTAAATGGCAACAGGTCATCTTCTTCAATAATTTTGGCAATAATGGCGCTGTAATGCTTAAAGCCTTGGGCGTTTCGGTCAATCACAGAATCAAAATCAGAGAGTACCTTAAATAACTCAGGAAAATCCGCATCCCGGTTATCCAGCAAATAATACAACCCGGCATCGCCCAGTAAAATCACCCGGATATTTACCGGTATCGGTTCCGGTTTTAAGGAAGGTTGACCGAAAGGCCAACTCATTTCAGCCGGTACGATTTCCAGCAAACTGTTTTTCAGGGTGCGTTTTAAAATTTTCCAGGCACCGGGTTCGGTCATCAAATCGCGTGCATCCAGCACCAGAAAGCCCCCGTCTGCCTGCAGCAGGGAACCACCGGTTATACTCATGTGATCGGCCATCACCGGACCGTTTTCACCCCATTTACTTTCAATGGTGCCCAATAAATTTTGCAAAGTAGGCACCCTTTCGGTAACAATCGGACATTTTTTATCATCACGTCTGGACAACAGGACATTCACCACATAGCGTTCCCGGGGCTGATAATTTTTGTTCTTTTTATAAAAATACTGGTCAATCACATCCTGTTTTAGGGCATCCAAAAATTCATGAACAGCCTCAGTGGCAAACTGACTTTTGATGTTCTGAATCTGCACATCCAATAATTGTGAAATATAGCGTTCCATGATGGCACGGATATCTTTGATACCGTTTTTTTTGATTTCATTCACCTGGCGGCTGATTTCCTCCAGCTCTCGACTGTATTGCTGTTGTCTGTCCATCAGTTGTTTTTGCTGTTCTTCGCTGATTTCTCCGGCATGGACTTTTTGTTGCCAGCTTTGCGGATCAAGCGCCTGTTCCTCAACCACCGGAACAATGATGGTTTGATTTCCCTGATTGGTTTGCACATTCATTAACGTCAGTGATTGTTTTTTGAGTTCCTTTTCAAAAGGTTCGGTGACGGCATTAATGGCTTGTTGAATAGCGGTCTCGGTCTCGGCCTTTTCCTCCGCCATGGTTTTGGAGTCCAGTGATTCGCGCAAATCATCGGCGATGTAAGCCGCCAGTTCATCCATGGCCTGACCAAAAGACTGTGCCTGACCCGCCGCCAAAGTCAACAACCGTGGCCGATCGGGCTGTTCAAAGTTCATTACATAGCAATGCTCTTTTTTACCATTCACTTGTGGCTTTGAATCTTTGAGAATATCCGACACCATGCTCATGCGACCGGTACCGCTGAGACCCCGCACATACACATTTTGGCCAAAAGCACGACACTCAATGGCAAACCGCAAGGCATCGACCGCCTCATCCTGACCCACAACCCCTTTAACCGGTTGTACTTCATCGGTGGTCTTAAAACCCAACTGATCAGCATCACAGCGCCATCTGACTGCGGCACCGTTTAATTGTGTGGCGTGTTTCATGAAAATCCTCTGGTTAAAATCAAAGTCAAAATTATGCTTGCACGGACTGCTCTTTTCCCCTAAAGTCTGTTCTTTTTATCAACACTTTCATGGGCATGCAGTGGCGCGTATTAAAGTTTGGCGGCAGCTCGGTTTCGACACCGGCGCAATGGCGCACTATTCTACAACAAGTCAGCAACAACATCGAACAAGGTTATCGGGTTTTAGTGGTCCATTCGGCCTGTTATGGTTTAACCAATGCCCTGGAAGCACAAATAAAAACCGGCACCAGCGTATATAAGTCCGTTGAAAGCAGACTCAAGGCATTACTTAATGACTTTGAACAGCCGATCAATGATTTTAAATCTGATTTAAGCCAATTGCGCCAGTTATGTGATTTACCGCAACTGAATGATTATCAGCAGGCCGAGTTACTGTGCTGGGGCGAACGGGTCTGTCACCGTGTATTTATCAACCATATTCGAACGGGACAGACCGTGGACAGCCTGAATCCTAAAGACTGGCTGACAACCACGGTGAATGACCACAGAAACCCGCATTCCCGGGTGTTATCAGCCAAGTGCGAGGTCCACCCCAATCCGGTTATCCGGGAACAACTTAAACAATCTTTCTACCTGATGCCGGGTTTTTTTGCCGCCGATGAAGCCGGTCGAACCGTGTTATTGGGGCGCAGCGGCTCGGACACCTCTGCCACTTATATGGCCGTATTACTCCAAGCCGAACGCATAGAAATCTGGACCGATGTGGACGGTATTTTCAGCGCCAATCCGCACCAGATTCCGCAAGCCAAATTATTATTACGCCTGGGTTACCAAGAAGCCCGCGAAATTGCCGCCAGTGGCGGCACCGTGATTCATCCGCGCTCGATTCTGCCGGCCGAACAATACAACATCCCCATATACATTAAAAACACTCTGCGACCTGATGCACCGGGCACTGTATTAAAGCGTGAATTCAGTCCCACCAAACCCCGAGTCAGTGCTGTTAACACCCGCCATCGGGTGACACTGGTGTCTATGGAATCAATCAATATGTGGCATCAGGCGGGTTTTATGAGTGATTTATTTGCGGTCTATAAAGAACTGGGACTGTCGGTGGATCTGGTTTCAACCGCTCAGACCAATGTCACCGTGTCATTGGATGCAGCCGACAATGTTATCACCCCGGCTATTTTAACCCGGTTAAAACAGCATTTAACGCCTTTGTGTGCGGTAAATATCACCACCAACTGTTCGGCTGTTACCTTGGTGGGTTACCGCATTCGTGCGCTGGCTGACACCATTGCTTCAGTGGTCGCCACCTTTGCCGACCAGCGGATTTACATCACCACCCAATCTTCCAATGACTTGAACCAAACCTTTGTGGTGGATGAAGATCAGGCCGATAAGCTGGCACGTGCGTTACATGAAGTGTTAATCACCCGCTTACCCGAACGCGATGAATTTGGACCGAGTTGGGCGGATTTGGTGGCCCGACGCACCGACAACCCGGTCACCGTCATCCCCTGGTGGCAGCAACAGCGATCACGGCTTTTGGCTATGGCAGACTTGCATTCGCCCTGCTATGTTTATGATTTAAACACCCTGGCTGAACAAGCGGATATCCTAAAATCACTGACCGCCGTGGATCGATTCTTCTTTGCCATGAAAGCCAACGCACATCCGGCAGTTTTAGGAAAAATATTACAGCAGGGCATTGGCCTGGAAACGGTGTCACCCGGAGAAATTGATCGTTGCTTAAGCCTTGAATCACCTCCTGATCGCCGGAATTTACTGTTTACGCCGAATTTTGCACCCATTGAAGAATACAGCCGGGCGCTGGAACAGGGCATTGCCACCACCATCGACAACCCCGCGCTGCTGTATGATTATCCGGCGGTTTTTAAAAACCGGCGTATTATTTTGCGCCTTGATCCGGGTCATGGCAGTGGACACCACCGCTATGTGCGTACCGCAGGGGAGCAATCAAAATTCGGGATACCCGAGTCCACCTTGCCGAATCTGGCCGACTGGTGTGAGCAACATGAGATCCTGGTCTTCGGTTTACATGCACACACCGGCAGCGGCATTCTGGATCACCGGAACTGGCAACGGATTGCTCATTTTCTGGCCCGCGGTCTGGCTTATTTTAAAGATGTTGAAGTGATTAATGTCGGCGGTGGTCTGGGGATTAAAGAAAACCCCGGAGACAGCGGTCTGGACTTCAAAGCCCTAAACGCATCTTTGTCCGACTTTAAACAGCAACACCCAAATATTGCCTTGTGGATGGAACCGGGTCGTTTTTTGGTGGCACACTGTGGTGTGCTGCTGGCCAAAGTCACCCAAACCAAGCTCAAAGGCAAGCAAGGTTACATTGGACTTGAAACCGGCATGAATTCATTGATTCGTCCGGCCCTGTACGGTGCCTGGCACAATATTGTCAATTTAACCCGATTGGATGCGCCCTGTGATTTCAGCGCCAACATCGTCGGACCGATGTGTGAAAGCGGTGATATTCTGGGCATCGACCGTCCGATGCCGGCCACCCGGGCCGGTGATGTGGTATTAATTGCCAACACCGGCGCCTATGGTGCGACTATGGCATCACGCTATAATCTACGCGATCCGGCGCAGGAATTGATCATTGGCGACTGACCCTTAACCTGCCGGGG
Organism: Marinicella pacifica; assembly: GCF_014636635.1. Lineage (GTDB taxonomy): Bacteria > Pseudomonadota > Gammaproteobacteria > Xanthomonadales > Marinicellaceae > Marinicella > Marinicella pacifica. Next base: position 222,432 of record NZ_BMEO01000005.1, read on the forward strand.
TTCACGCGTTATAATGGTCTTTTTACACGCTAAAAACCATGATTAAACTTTACACAGCGGCCACCCCCAATGGCCACAAAATTTCTGTCTTATTGGAAGAATTGGGTGTTGATTACGAAGTTCACGTGATTGATTTTAATCAAAACGAACAAAAATCCGAACGCTTTCTGGCCATTAATCCCAACGGCCGTATCCCGGCGATTGTTGACACCGATAACGATGACTTTGCGGTGTTTGAAAGCGGAGCCATCATGATTTATCTGGCCGACAAATTTGGTCGGTTTTTACCCACGGAAACCAAGGCGCGTTCACGGGTAATTCAGTGGCTGATGTTTCAGATGGGCGGCATCGGTCCGATGATGGGCCAGGCCAATGTATTTTACCGTTATTTCCCTGAAAAGATACCCGCCGCCATTGAACGCTATCAAAAAGAAGTCAACCGACTTTTTTCGGTGCTGGATAAACAATTGGAAAACCGAGATTACCTGGCCGGTGATTATTCGATTGCAGATATCGCCAACTGGTGCTGGGTACACACCCATGAATGGTCCGGCGTGGACATTGAGCCTTTTAAAAACCTCAAACGCTGGGTCGCTGCGATTGCCACGCGACCGCAAGTACAAAAAGGCATCAGTATCCCACCCAGTGAAATCGATGAAAAACAATTACAACAAGCCGGCAGCAAGCTGATTCAATGACTGTCTGCGGATAAATCACTGAGCAAAGATTTAAACTCAGCAGCAATGGTTTGTTGTAACTTGACGGGTAAGGCTTTTTGATTCACAGATAACCAAAACACATCTTCAGCGCGGTTGCCAAAAGTGGCAATTTTTGCCGCTTGCATATCAATGCCGTGGGACACGAAAATCCGGGTCAAATTGACCAGCAAGCCATCGTGGTCAGAACATTTTACATCGACCCGGGTTTCACTGTCATCACGACCTCGGGTAAAGGTGATTTCCGGCATTTCGATAAACAGCCGTTCACGACGGGTGGCCACCATATCGCGCTTACGAATTTCTTTCACCGGTGTTTTAAGCGCGGTTAACAACGCCGCTTCAATGTGGGTCAATAATTCTTGATCATACTCACCCAGACAGTGAAAATGATCCAGAATACGGCCGTCACTGCCACTAAAAATACGGGCATTGACCACACTGATGTGATGATTGGAAAACACTTCCACCACCTGATGAAATAAACCCAATTGGTTCTCGCCATACAGCATCACCTCAAAACCATCATCATGGCGGTCGGTCACACACACCGTATCGCGCCCCAGATTCGCCACAATCGCCATACTCACTGCCGCGACCTGCTCAGGCGTGGCGTAATCAAAAAAACGTTCGGGTATTTTCTGCCATAAAGACTCAATCGCCGGTATTTGCGCTTCGGAAATTAATTCCCGGGCTTCTGATTTACCTTGCGCCACTGCGTCGGCCTGTTGGGAACTGTCCAAATGCACCGTGGTGCGCAAGTACAATTCACTGAGGAGACTGTCTTTATAGGAATTCCATAATTTGGGATCAGTGCCTTCAATATCGGCTATGGTTAAAATATACAAGGCATCCAAATAACGTTGACGCCGCACCAGCTCAGCAAAACGTTGTATAACCGCCGGATCATTGATGTCCTGCTTCTGGGCCACCACCGACATCACCAGATGGTGCCTCACCAGCCATTCGAGTAATTGTCCATCGGCTTTGGGTAATTTAAACTCTTCGGCAAATAAACGCGCTTCGCCGGCCCCGATTTCTGAATGGTCACCGCCACGGCCTTTGCCGATGTCATGGAAAAATCCCGCCAAATGGAGAACATATGGACGTTTGAATTGATCAGCTACTTTATGCGCCAGCGGGTGGACCTCATCGTTAAGAAAAATTTGCCGGATATTGCGCACCACAAATAAGGTATGTTGATCAACGGTGTACATATGGAACAGGTCGTATTGCATGCGCCCAACAATGCGACCAAAAACCGGTAAAAACTGACCCAAAACCCCCAGAGCATTCATCAGGTTTAATTGATTGAACACCAGGTTTTTATGTTTAAAAATTGCCAGAAAAATGGCTTTAACCGATTCATCATGACGAAATTCATCGTTAATCAAATGTAAACTCATGCTCACATACCGTTGGGTGTTGGCACGGATACCATAGACATTGGGGTTTTGCTGATAATGGTGGAACAGTTCAAATAAGGCCGCCGGACGATCCAGAAACACCTGTCGGTCGTTGACTTCCAAAAAACCGTTAATAATGGAAAATTCATCATTGATAAGGGTCACTTGTTTGTCTTCATCACCCTGCAGAATATTCTCCTTAAACAACTGCAATAAACGCATATTGAGTTGCTCTAAATACATCGCGTTGCGGTAATAATTCTGCATGAATTTTTCCACGCCCAGGGATTCATCATCGTCCTGATAACCAAACACCACGGCCAATTGTTTCTGGTAATCAAACAATAACCGGTCTTCTTTTCGCCCGGCCAAAAGATGTAAAGCAAAGCGAATTTTCCACAACTTACGCAAGCCTTTTTGTAAGCGAATGTATTCATCGGGGTGTAAAAAACCCACATCCACCAAACCGTGCATGGATTGCACATGAAAATGCCGTTGTGCCACCCAGGTGACCATTTGGATGTCACGCAAACCACCCGGTCCTTCCTTTATATTGGGTTCGAGGTTATAAGCACTGCCGCCACATTTGCGATGACGCTCCTGCTGTTCGGCGTATTTGGCCTGAAAAAAATCACGGCCTGACCACATCCGCTGATCACCGGTTAAAGTCATCATGTCCCGGTACAATTTTGGGTTGCCGCGCAAAAAACGGCTTTCCATGAGATTAGTCGCGACCACAATATTTTGCGCGGCCAATTGAACCGTTTCCGCCACGGTACGCACCGCATGTCCCACATCGAGGCCTAAATCCCACAGGTTCTGAATAAACAGACTGACCGCTTCTTCCGGCAAGACCTGATCAAATAAAATCAGCAAATCAACATCAGAAAAAGGCTGTAAATCACCACGGCCAAAGCCGCCGACCGCCACCAGAGTCAGGTCATGATGATGTAAATCGCAGCGTAACCATAATTCTAAAACGAATTGCTCTACAAGCCAGGCACGGGTTTTGACCAAACGTGTGATGTTGTGCCAGCGATAAAAATCGGCGTTGATTTTTTCTTCGGCCTGTTGTAAAAGCTGTTTTAAAACCGCCAGATAATCATCGTCCTCAACCGTATCCAGGGCGATAATGTTGAGGTATTCTTCCGCATGATCCGGTGGCGCCAGCAGAGCCATGGTTAAAGTGGAAAATTAGGCGATTCAGTGAGCACATCAAAACCATCATCGGTGACCGCCAACGTATGTTCCCATTGTGCCGATAAGGATCGGTCTTTAGTCACCACGGTCCAGCCGTCAGATAATAATTTGCTGTGTCGTTTACCGAGGTTAATCATCGGTTCAATGGTAAAGGTCATGCCCTTTTCCAACACCAGACCGGTACCCGGACGCCCATAATGTAATACCTGCGGATCCTCATGAAAGGTCTGTCCGATGCCGTGACCACAGTACTCGTACACCACAGCGTATCGGTTTTTGAGGGCGTGGGCCTGAATGACCGCACCAATATCTCCCAGTTGAACACCGGGCTTGACCATTTCAATACCCATTTTCATCGCTTCATAGGTGACTTCAACCAAGCGTTTGGCGCGTTGTTTGGGTTCACCCACAAAAAACATCCGTGAAGTGTCACCGTGCCAGCCGTCTTTAATCACGGTGACATCAATGTTGATGATATCACCGTCTTTCAAAATTCGGTCAGCACTCGGAATACCGTGACAAATCACCTGATTCACAGATGTGCAGATAGATTTTGGGAATCCACGATAATTTAAGGGCGCCGGAATATTGCCTTGTTCTTCCACAATAAACCGGTGACAGCGTTCATCCAGTTCCAGTGTGGACACACCCGGTTGTACATAAGGGCCAATCATGTCCAAAACCGCAGCTGCATCCCGGCCGGCAGCGCGCATTTTCTCAATTTGTTCAGGCGTTTTAATGATAACAGCCATATTTCGGTCGTTTGATAAAGGCTGAAATTTTAACTTAAATTCACTAAACTATCACCTTTGTTTCCAAAAGCTTGAAAAGACATGTATTTCCCCCACACCCGTAAACGGCGGTTACGGCAAAACCAGTCAATCAGAAATTTGTCGCAAGAACACCGACTCAGTGCCGATGACCTCATCTGGCCGGTTTTTATCCTGGACGGCTTTAATCGTTCTGAGCAGGTTCAATCCATGCCCGGCGTCCAGCGCATGAGTGTTGATCTTTTATTGGATAAATTACATAAACTGGTGGATAAAGGTCTTAACGCAGTGGCTTTATTTCCGGTGGTGGACAAGGCTTTTAAATCCGATGACGCCTCAGAGGCCTGGAACCCCGAAGGCCTGGTCCAAAAAGCGGTCAAAACCATCAAATCAGAAATTCCGAATTTGTTGGTAATCACCGATGTGGCCTTAGATCCTTATACTTCTCATGGTCAGGACGGCATCATTAACGACCAGGGGCAAATTTTGAATGATGTGACCATCAAAGCCCTGGTGATGCAGGCACAGTCTCACGCCGACGCCGGTGCTGATATGGTGGCACCTTCGGATATGATGGACGGCCGTATAGGTGAAATCCGCGCCGCTTTTGAGCAGAAAAAACGTCACAATGTGGGCATTCTGGCCTATTCAGCCAAATACGCCTCAGTGTTTTACGGACCCTTCCGCGACGCGGTGGGCTCAGCCGGGAATCTCGGCAAAAGTTCAAAAGAAACCTACCAGATGAATCCCGGTAATGCCCGCGAAGCCATTGATGAAATTCAAATGGACATTGATGAAGGTGCCGATATGGTGATGATTAAACCCGGCATGCCGTACCTCGATATTATTAAAACCGCCAAAGATTATTTTAATGTGCCGATTTGCGCCTATCAGGTATCCGGTGAATACGCCATGCTGCAAAGCGCCATCAACAACGGCTTTTTAGATGAAAAAGGTGCTGTGATGGAATCTCTGCTGTGCTTTAAACGCGCCGGCTGTGACGCCATTTTGACCTATTACGCCGATCGGGTGATTCATTGGCTGGATGCTTCATGACATACCAGTTGGCTTTATTCGGTGACCCGGTTAAACACAGCTTATCGCCGCAGATTCACCAAGGATTTGCGCAACAATTTGGGTTCGACATTGATTATCAACTGATTCAAGTCAGTGCCGCCGAACTAAGATCACGGATTAATGATTTTTTTAACAGCGGCGGCCACGGCGCCAACATCACCATACCCCACAAACAAGCGGCACTGGCCGTCACCGATCAGCTCACCGAACGGGCACAACAAGCCGCTGTTGTTAATACCTTATTTATCAAAGACGGTCAATTGTGGGGCGATAACACCGACGGTGCGGGTCTGGTCAATGATTTCAAACAAAAACAAATCCAAACACACAACCAACGGATTTTAATTCTGGGTGCCGGTGGTGCGGTCAAAGGTATTCTGCCGGCTCTGTTAGCCACAAAACCCGAACACATCCGTATTTATAACCGCACCATTGAAAAAGCCCGGCAACTGGCTGCCCGGTCAGGAAACTGTGACGTGTTAATCAAAGATGACACGACGCATGCTTTTGATGTTTTGATCAACGGCACCTCTTTAGGTCATCACGGCCAGTCACCACCATTACATCCTGAGTGGATAAAACCACACACCATCGTGTATGATTTATCCTATGGTGAGGCCGCCCAACCTTTTCTCAAGAAAGCCATGCAACTGGGTGTCACCAAAACTTTTGCGGGTTTGGGTATGTTGCATCACCAGGCGGCGCTGGCATTTGAACGCTGGTTTAACCGGGTGCCTAAAATTACCCTGCCGAATAATAATTAGGAGTGAATAAAATGAAAATAATTGATGTCATGGTTTTATTGCTGATGACGAACCTGTCGGTGGCGCAACAGGATTATGACGCTGAACTTGCTCAATCTTTAGGGGCGGATGATTATGGCATGAAAATCTATGTGTTGGCACTGCTGAAACCCGGTCCCAACCAGGATCAGGACCAAGAAACCGCACAGCAGCTCCAACAGGCCCATCTGGCCAATATCCGCCGCCTAGCTGAAGCGGGCCAACTGGTGCTGGCCGGTCCCTTTATGCCCAATGAACAGGATTTACGCGGTATTTATGTGTTTGATGTCGCCACGGTCGAAGCCGCCAAACAACTTACCGAAACTGACCCTGCCATAAAGGCCGGTCGCCTGCGTATGGAACTGATACCTTGGTACGGCTCAGCCACCCTACCGATGATCAATCAATGGCATAAAAAAATCAGTAAAAAATCCTTTTAAAGAATTGTCTGGAAATTTGACTTAATGCCTATGAACAATTTAATCAGCCTGATCAGACCTCACCAGTGGTTAAAAAACTTGTTTGTGTTTGCGCCTTTGTTTTTTGCTTTTGCCTTTGAGGCGGACATTCTCTGGCAGACACTGATGGGTTTTGGGCTTTTTTGTTTGGTGGCCAGCAGCATTTATGTGTTTAATGACCTCAATGATGTTGCTGAGGACCGCCGGCACCCCAGCAAGCAAAACCGTCCGATTGCCTCAGGGGCCGTGAGCGCAAAAACCGCCTGGTTTTTATTTATGAGCTTAGGTGTTGTGGCGTTGGGTGGCGCTTTTTTTTTGCAGACCGACTTATTTTACGTGTTGGCTCTGTATTTTTTGATGAACATCGCCTATTCACTGGGTCTGAAACATGTGCCGATTATTGATATTTTTATCATTGCAATTGGTTTTGTGTTGCGCTTATTTGCCGGCAATGTGTTTTTAAATCAACCTTTGTCCATGTGGATAATTATCATGACCTTTTTATTGGCGATTTTCTTAGGTTTTGCCAAACGGCGGGATGATGTTTTACTGCAACAACAAGGTCAGGCCACCCGCAAAAACATTGATGGCTATAATCTGGAGTTTATCAATGCCGCCATGGTGCTGATGTCGGCGGTGATTATTATCGGCTACATTCAATACACCATTACACCGGAAGTGATGAATCGTTTTGGAACTCAGCATGTTTATTTAACCGCAGTGTTTGTGATTTTAGGGATTTTAAGGTACATGCAAATTACCTTTGTGGATCAAAAAAGCAGCAGCCCGACCCGGGTACTGATGTATGATGGGTTCATCCAGCTGACCATTGCAGGTTGGTTGGTCAGTTATTTGCTGATTTACTTTTTTGCCGCACACCCATAATGCGCACCGATTTTTTTTCAAAACGCTTTATTTTGTTTTTGCTTACCGGCGGACTGGCGGCTTTGGTGAATTTTGGCAGCCGATTTTTATACAGCACTGTGTTCAGTTATCCGGTGGCCATTGTCTGCGCTTATCTGACCGGCATGGTGGTGGCGTTTATATTATTTAAAACCTGTGTGTTCGAACCATCGACACAATCGGTGAAAAAACAGCTGATGTATTTCACGATTGTGAACGTGTTAGCGATTGCACAGACCCTCATTATCAGCCTATTTCTCGCCAACACCGTGTTTCCAATATTGAACATTACTTTTTATCCCGAAGCCATGGCCCATGCCTGCGGCATAGCGGTACCGGCGATCACCAGTTTTATTGGCCACAGCCTGTTCAGTTTTAAGCAACACGAAACTCACCATGCCTAGAGCCAATAGCCAACAATTAAGTGGCTGGGGCCGCTTTCCGGCATTACAGCACAGCGTTTTTACACCCCGCACACAAGCAGATTTACATCGCTTTATTCGCAACAACGATAACCCCAAAACCATCGCTTTTGGCAATGGCCGCAGTTATGGTGACAGTGCCTTAAGTGAGTGCATTATCGACTGTCGCAAAGCCCAGAATTATTTTATTGATTTTGATACCCAACAAGGTTTACTGACTTGTCAGGCGGGAGTCATCTTAGATGAGATTCTTAAGGTCATTGTGCCCAAAGGCTGGTTTTTGCCGGTCACACCCGGCACCCGTTTTATCACCCTCGGTGGGGCCATTGCGGCTGATGTGCATGGTAAAAACCACCACCAAGCCGGGTGTTTTAGTGCTTATGTTACCGATCTGTATTTGTTAACGTCTGACGGCACCACCGTTCGTTGTAACCAAAACCTTGAAACCGATTTATTCCGCGCCACCTGTGGCGGTATGGGTTTAACCGGGATTATTTTATCGGCCACCATTCAGCTCAAAGCCATTGCATCCACAGAAATTAATCAAACCACCCACAAAACCCAAAACTTAGAAGAAACCTTTGCGGTCTTTGAACACAACCAATCCAGTCCCTATTCAGTGGCCTGGATTGACTGTTATGCGAAAAACAAATCCCTGGGACGAAGTTTAGTCAGTCTGGGTGAGTTTTCAGAAGACGGGCCCATCGCATTGGCCAGAAAAAAAGCACGCACCATGCCCCGCTGGTTTCCGAGCTTTATGCTCAACGCCTGGACCATTCAACTTTTTAACACCTTATATTATCACCGCCAACGACAACCGGTTAAGACCGAACGGGTTCATTATGAACGATTTTTTTACCCCCTGGACGGTATTCAGCGCTGGAACCGCATGTATGGCCACAAAGGCTTTATCCAGTATCAGTTTATCCTGCCCAAAGACACCAGTTTCGAGGGGCTGCAAGAAATTCTAAAAACCATTGCCGATGCTGGACAAGGCTCTTTTTTAGCCGTTTTAAAACTCCATGGCAAAGAAAACAACAACTGGCTGTCCTTCCCATTGGAAGGTTACAGCTTGGCGCTGGATTTTAAAATTCAGGATAAACTGTTCCCACTGTTGAAAAAACTGGATCAACTTGTCTTAACACACCGCGGCCGCTTTTATCTGGCCAAAGATGCCCGTGTTTCCCAAGAGGTGTTTGAGCGCGGTTACCCGAACATTGACCAATTCAGACAATTTCGTCGGACGCATAACATGCACCGGCACTTTAATTCCGCACAATCTTTACGAGTAGGCTTATAACCATGTCTTCATTACTTATACTTGGTGCCAAAAGTGACATCGCCCGGGCCGTGGCCCAACAATACGCGGCCAACGGCTGGGATTTATTGCTCGCCGGTCGGGCCATCAACGAACTGGATGATTTGGCCAAAGACTTGGCCATTAGACACGACATCAAGGTATTCCTCCATGAATTTGATGCCAATGATTTTGACAGCCATGCGGCGTTTGTTGCAAAGCTGCCGGAGTTACCCGATGGCGTTATAACAGCGATTGGTTATTTAGGTGACCAGCAACAGGCCGAAAATGACTGGTCAGAAACCGAACAAATCATGAACCAGAATCTGCTGGGCAATGTGTCTGTTCTCAATATTCTGGCCAATTTATTTGCTGAAAGACAATCGGGCTTTATTATCGGCATCAGCTCCGTGGCCGGTGACCGAGGCCGGCAGAAAAATTACCTGTATGGCGCCGCCAAAGCCGGTTTTAGCACCTATTTATCGGGCTTACGCAACCGACTGTATCAAGACAAGGTGCATGTGTTAACGGTTAAGCCGGGCTTTGTGAACACCCAAATGACCGCCGATATGGATTTACCGCAAAAACTCACGGCAGAACCCGAACAGGTCGCCAAAGCCATTTATAAAGCCCAGCAGAAAAATAAAAACGTACTTTACAGCAAAGGCATCTGGGCCTGGATTATGCGCATCATCCGCGCCATCCCCGAGTGGCAGTTTAAGAAAATGGATTTATGAGCCGAAAACCCTATTCAAAAACCTGGCTTATATTAAGTCTTCTTGTGTTCTTGCTAACCTGCGCATATTTCGGGGTTATTTATTTCAGTCATGACCTGCAACGCTTTGGCATGCTGTTTAATGCCGACAGCTTATATTTGCCGGCCTTGCTGAATAATCTGCTGTATGAGCATGGGGCCTGGCAAGATTGGACTTTACCACCAGCGCCTTATTTTTTTCCGGATTTACCCCTGTATCTAATTGCCTATGTTATAAGTCAGGATGCTTATCTGGCTCAATTTATTTTTGCTCTGCTACAAGGTTTGCTGGTAGGACTCGCACTATATGGCCTAAATCGCCTATTTTTTAGCCGCACGCAAGCATGCTTACATACAACCTTGGTTTTGGCTTTGCTGTATTTGTCTGTCATGGGTCATCCAACCATTCATGCCATTATCAGCGGTCACCATTTTGGCGCTTTTATAAGCCTTTTAATCGGCCTCTACATGTTTGCTCAATGGCTCAATTTTGATGGTCAACGTCACGCCTTGAGCCTCATTTTAATCATCCTGACTGGCTTAACAGTGGCAGCAGATAAGCTTTTTATTGTTCAATTTATTTTACCAGTCACAGTCGTCCTATCCGTATTGCACCTAATCAACAGGATTTCAAAGCGCGTTTTTCTCTTGTCCTTAGTACTGCTCGTTATGGGTTTGATCCTGGGCTATAGTTTACATTATTTATGGGTACCCAACCCCACCCGATTCTCGCCTCAATTTGGATTCCAGCATTGGGTCGAAAATCTGCCGGTGATTACCGGACTATTTATTCAATTATTCAACGACCATTTTGTTTACACCTTAATTTTTGTTGTTTTTTACGGGCTATTGGCTTATCAATTGGCAAAGTATTTATTCACCGGTTCCTTCCCAGACACATTCTTTTTAATGCTGTGTTTATCGGTGGCATTGATAAGCGTCACAAATATTGCTGTGATTGCTTTGAGTAACTTAACCATTGATTTCAGATACTTTATTCCGTTGTTATTTATGCCGTTATTATTGTTGCCGTTGCTGTTAATCCTGTTGCCCACCTCATCCGTTTTAACACTGTGGATTCAACGCGTGGGTTTGTTAGTGATTGGCATCGTTCTCTGTGTGAACGTATGGCACAAACAAACACAACCGCTCAAATTTAATTATTACCCGCCGGCGGTTCAGTGCTTTGATGAATTTATAAGCACAACCCAATCTCAACGGGGGATTGCTCATTACTGGGATGCCAAACGCACCATGTTATTAAGCAAAAACAAGGTGTCCATCGCCGCATACACGCCCGATTTAGTACCCTATAACTGGATCAGTACCAGTCAATGGCAACATGAGCGATATGATTTTGTGTTAATCAGGAACAATCACGATGCAAATTACCAACTGGATTTAGCACGCCTAAAAGCCTATAGCCCCAAACAAATCAACAGCACTTTTTCTTGCGGCTTGTTTGATGTTCATTATTTTCCACAAGGTTTATACACCACACCGGGCTTATGAACACACCATCAACACTGGCTTTGTTTGATTTCGACGGCACCATCAGTCACAAAGACAGCATGGTGGACTTTATTCAGTTTGCCGTGGGTCATCGCCGTTATTACAGTGGTCTGATCAAACAATCCCCGATGCTGTTGTCTTACCTGTTAAAAAGAACTTCTAACAGCAAAGCCAAGCAATTATTTATGGCCCATTATTTATCCCATTTAACGGTGCAACAATTTGAGGCTTTGGCCAACGATTATGCCCGCAATCAATTACCGGCCATTATTCGTCCCAAAGCAGTAGAACAGATTCAATGGCATCAACAACAGCAGCACAGAATTGTGATTATTTCTGCTTCTGTTGAAGACTGGCTAAAACCCTGGACCGAGCAAATCCGGGTTGATCTGATTGCCAGTCATTTAGACAAAGCCGGTCCGTTAATCAATGGCTGCTTACATGGTGTTAATTGTCATGGGACTGAAAAAGTCACACGGCTCAAAAAACATCTGACCTTAGATGATTACAGTTATATTTACGCTTACGGTGACTCGTCCGGTGATACCGATATGCTGGCATTGGCCGATGAGCCTCATTACAAACCATTTCGATAGAATACCTATGAAATTTAATCCCCCGCTTATAAAAACCACCTTAATTAAACGCCATAAACGCTTTCTGGCCGATGTAACGCACCCTGAGATGGGTGATTTCACTGCCCATTGTCCCAACACCGGATCGATGAAAAATTGCTGGGCTGAAGGCGACAGCGCCTGGTTATTGGATTCTGAAAATCCCAAGCGCAAATACCGCTATACCTGGGTGATTAATGAAACCCGGGGCGGCCACATGATTTGTATCAACACCCATCTGGCCAATCAACTGGTGATGGAAGGTATTGAAAACGGTATCATTCATGAATTACAGGGCTATGCCCAGGTACAACAGGAAGTTAAATACGGCGATGAAAACAGCCGCATTGATTTGTTGCTGACTGCCCCGGATAGATCCGACTGTTATGTGGAAATTAAAACCGTCACTTTATTGGAATCCGGTGATGACTTCGAAAAAGGTGCCGGCTTTTTTCCCGATGCCGTGACCACCCGCGGGCAAAAACATTTACGCGAGCTGATTGAAATGAAACAACAAGGTCACCGCGCCGTTCTATTCTTTTTGGTGCAACACAGCGGTATTCAAACCGTTGATGCGGCCAAACATATCGATCAAAAGTACGCAGACTTATATGACCAGGCCCGTCAAGCCGGGGTCGAAGTCATCGCTTATCAGTCCGCAATCACAGCCAATGAGATGACCATTAAACAGGCCATTGAAGTTGTTTAAAGCACGACACTAATCCAGATTTTTGTCTTTATACTCGCATAAATCCACAATAATGCATTTTTTACATAAAGGCTTGCGGGCTTTACAAACATAACGGCCGTGGAGAATCAGCCAATGGTGAGCGTCTTTGAGGAATTCTTTGGGCACCAGTCGCAGTAACTTTTTTTCAACCTCTAAAACAGTTTTACCGGGTGCAATTTTGGTGCGATTGGACACCCGATAAATATGTGTGTCCACCGCCATGGTCGGCTGATCAAAGGCGGTATTCAAAATCACATTGGCGGTTTTACGACCGACACCCGGTAATGATTCTAAATCCTTGCGATTATCAGGTACCACGGAATCAAATTTATCCACCAATATCTGACAAGCCTGGATAATGTGCTTGGCTTTGGAATTATACAAACCGATGGTTTTGATGTAATCTTTTAAACCTTCTTCGCCCAGCGCCAAGATGGCTTCAGGAGTATTGGCTTTGGGAAATAATCGGGCGGTGGCTTTGTTGACACCAACATCGGTGGCTTGAGCCGATAAGGTCACCGCCACCAATAACTCAAAAGGTGTGCTGTATTCCAGCTCAGTGGTGGGCTCAGGGTTGTTGTCCCGCAGGCGTTTAAAAATTTCGGTACGTTTTTGTTTATTCATATTAAGGCGGCGTTTTCATTTCATTTAACGCGGCCAATAAGCTGATTTTTTCCATTTGTTCCTGATGCCAGCTTTGGGTCAGCTCGGCAATCACCGTTGAAGGATTAAACGTTTGTTGAGACCAGAAATCAGCATGTTGTTGTTTAATCTCAGCAAGACTGTGTTTTGCAAACCCGGCAGCCAATCCGGAAGTTTCTAACAAACCATCCACTTCAGTCATGATTGCGGTTAAAATCTCGACTTCCTGATCGGGTAATTCGTGGCTTTCGGGCACATGCTTAAGGGTTCGGGCTGTTTCAAGTTCGTTTTCATTAAAATCCAACAACGCTAATTTGGATAAATAATTATCACTGTTAAACACATCTTCATCCAGGTCAATCACCACATCCGCATAATAGGTTCCCATCAGAACGGATAAACGGTACAAACAATAAAACCGATAAAACCCGTGCCGTTCTTTTTGCGGCGCTAAAAATGGCAGCAACGGCGCCAGATCAGCGCACCATTGCATCAACTCATAGGCATCAGCATAAGATTCATTGTTGCGATTGATTTTGGGAATATGTTTTCTTTGCGAACACCAAAGTTGTATCGGATCGCGCTTTAAATACACCAATTGTGCATGCGGGTAAAAACCCGTTAACCAGGGCAATCGAAAATCCATGCGGTTAAACTGCAGAACCGGCTGTCGATCACCACTGGCGTTGATTAAATAATCCAGGTAATGACGCAATTCCGGCCAACTGTCCTGCGCAGTCAGGTACAAGCGCTCACTGCCAAACTCAATGCGATGATGGCGACTCAAATCATCCAACGCCCGGTAAGCAGTCCAGTAATCCTGAATATAAACATGATCTGCTTTGGGTGCGGTGTGTTTAATTTGTGCCGGCAATTGCGGGTGTAGCGGTTCATACCAGGCACGGAATCTGTCCAGCTGGTTAAATATATGCCAGAAATAGGACGTGCCGCTGCGAAACCGGCCCACAATAAATACAGGATTTTGTTTCATACACCCTATTTTAACGCTTTATGATAATTTTTTTCAGGGCAAATCCAACTTGCCGCTGATCATTGCTGCCAAACGCCTCGGCATGCGACATAACCTGAGAACATTTAAATCCAATCCGCAGTAAACCGTTGTCTTGAACCAGTGCTTTTGGACAATTCAACTGTATTGTCCGTACCACACCACTGTCGTTACTTGACCAGTCAACGGCCTGGTCATTAATGAAAATCTTCAATCCGTCTAATAATGATTCGCTCAAAGCATTGATGATATGCAGTGTTATCTTGTAATTATGTGGCTTTACCCAAAAATCCAAACTGGCGCGCGTTGTCGGCCCTGACCACCTGAAAAAAGCCTTGTCTGCCTCAATCCACTCGCGTCGGTGCCAGTTTTGTCCCAGCAATTTCTGACCACAATCATAATCAATCGCTTCAGCCATTATGTGTTGACGGGCATAATGCCGTTGATAATGCTGATCCAGCGCCGCATCAATGGCTTTTTCCGAACTGAGTTCATCCAGATCTAAGGCATTCAGCATGGTTCGGTACTGACTGCCAAATTGTTGTTGCGCATAGTCATAGAGTTGACTGTCATGGCGGTTATTGTCTAACACCCGCTGTCTTGCCAAATCGCTGATTACCGGTCGTTTAATGTGTTTATTGAGTTTCTGACTGGCACCCATCGGCGGCCAGCGCATGCGATAACTCAATAAGCGCATGGCATCATCAAACCGGTCTAAAACCCCAAACCATAAGGCTTGATTCAGCCATTTTTTGGCCCGCTGGTAACGTTGTTCATCCGTTAATATGGGGCTGTTTCCGGACAACAAAGGCTGTAAATCCGCAATGGTTTGCGGTGATAAAAATACTTCCTGGGCGCTGGGGTCGTGCTTGAAATCAAAAGACAGGTAACGCACCATGCGATTGCTGACAAGATTCTGAGTGTCCGGATGGATCAGAAAATCCTCAAAACTCAGGGCTTCACCCACCACTAAATCATGCACCACGGTGTTTTTTTCGCGTTTAATAAATGCATAAGTAGAAAAGGACAATTCAACCGGGTCGCGCAACATGGTCAGTTTTTTTAGAGGCCTATGGGTCAACATGGCCGCACCGCCACCACCAAAATGGCCCCGAATAAAGCGGTAATTATGAGATTTAACCGCCGCAAGATCACTGACCTGCCGCCATAACTGTTCAGGCATGATATCCTGGTGGGCAAAATAGCGGTCCAGCAAAACAATCAGACTGGTACCGGCGGTTTTGGGAATATGGGCAAAGTAATACGCCGGTTGTTTATCCTTTTTTAACAGACGCTTAAACCAGGCCTTCATAGGCTTTTGCCAAACGATGGGCATAATTATCAGGGCTAAAAAAGGCCACCCGCTCCCGGCCTTTTTTAATCATACCGGCCCGTTTAGTCGGATGTTCAATTAAACTGTTAATGGCATCACGAATTTCACCGAATTGGTAGGGATCGATATAAATCGCCGCATCACCGGCCACTTCCGGCAAAGACGATCGGTTGGAACAAATCACCGGACAATCATGTTGCATGGCCTCAAGCACCGGCAAACCAAAACCTTCATATAACGATGGCATCACCAGACAGGTGGCGTTTTGGTACAACATACCCAGCTCATATTCCGGCACATAATCAAGAAACACATAGTCATCTTTCTTCAAGAAGTTATTGAGTCCTTTTAACTGACTTTCATGCATCCAGGCTTTGCGTCCCACCACCGCCAGTTTATAGCCTTTCTTGACATAGGCCATGGCCTGAATCAGTTGTTTGATGTTCTTTTTCGGTTCAATATTACCCACAAACAAAATATATTTTTGAGGGGTGAGGTTTTGGGCTTTTAAATAGGTCTTTGCGTCGTCATGATTGACCGTTTTCGACGCCCGGTAAGATTGGTACGTGACTTTGATTTTATCTTCGGAAACACCGTAAATATTTATGATGTCTTTCTTGGTGTGTTCGGACACCGACAATATCAAATCCGCCGATTCGGCCGCCTGTTTAAACAAATAATAAAAATATTTTTTGAAATCCAGGGTGGTAAACGGAATTTTTAAGGGAATTAAATCATGAATGGTCACCACGGTTTTAACCCCGGGTATCTTCACCGGCCAGGGCGTGGTCAGGTGAAAAATATCCGGTTTTTCAGTGGGCTTTATTTTGGTGAGCCGTTTGGTCAGCGCAAACATGCGGTTGGCCATATGAAACACATCAGGAATATTCTCAATATAGCTGTATTTATCACCACCGACTTTGGATAAATAATTATCCGGATCAGGCTCCACATAATGCGGCACCACTCGGTGTGATTGACGTGATCGCAGCATATAACTGGCCGCGCGCAGATTGCGCAACCATTTGTAATTTAACCAGGGATGCAAACGCACCTCATCCTGGTCAAATAAATTTACCTCATCCAGTAAAGCGTTTTCGCCGGTGACAAACTGATTATCTGTGAGCACCCCGACGTCATAACCTAATTTCTGATAGGCATCGAGGGTGGTCATGCCGTAGGTTTTAATCCCGGAGCCTTTTTTTAAGGCCAGATTAAAACCATCCACCAATATGTTTGTTGTTTTATCCATTCATATCCCTCTTGTGTCTGTATCGGGGTCTCTTAACTTGGACCTTAGCAGAAGTCTCATTGTAACAAAACAATGTACCCATTGAATTGATTCAATCGTTTCCGAATCTTAATTCTGTGAAAATTAATGTTCTTTAACGCCAATTAACTGTAAAAACGGTCAGATTAATCCTGACCATTGGTGATTTTGTGAATTGGCTTCACAGAATTTTTGTATCAATGTATCTGAAATATATTCTGATATCAGCTTGTTCAGCCGGGTTTCGGCGTAGCGGTATAAATGGGCATCAGCCTGGTTATAACGCCCGATAACCGAACGCTGGTGATTGTTTAATTCCTCGGGCTTTATGCTTTGTGGCGATTGATTACGGCGCTGATAGAAAATATCAGAAAAGCCCAGAAAATGATGCAGTAACAGCAAAGTCTCATCAAAGCACGCCGTGGTCCCAACAAGCGAAAAACTATCCTGTAAAACATCCCGGGCCATTTCAAACAAGGACAGGTCATCCGGTGGACTCTGGTGAAGATAACCACTGAATCGGCGCGCCTGACCATTGTTTAACTCCGGGCTGGCACCACTTTCCACAAAATCCACCAAATCCAGATCACAGGCCTGTGGATGCAGTGGATGGTCGGTTTTATGCCGCAGATAGTTATAGTAAGACAGGACCCGCGACACCGGCTCACGCACCACAGTCAGATGAAACAACGGCGCAGGCGATAAATGCCGATAAAGTGGTGAATGCAAGGGATGGTGGCCACAGATAAATCGCGGCGGGTTTTTCTTTAATTGTAGTATCTCAGGATAGCGCTTAAACTCCGGCGCATTCAGGTGCAGCACATCCGACAAGCGGTAATTTTTTGCAAGAATCGCTTCCAGCGTGGTACCACCGGTTTTAGGCACATGCGAAAACACCAGACGCGGCGACTGATTCTGCATGGCTTGTTCAGGCGTCAACACCCATTGGCTCAAAAAACCCCGTGCCTGATTAAAATATTCACTGTCCTGAGTCACGTTATTATCGTTCATTAAATATTTGATTTTACCCTATTCTGCCGTTATTCATTAAAATTGCCTAAAAAGGCACAGCTGATTCAAAAGTCATGATTGCACCGTTAGCCGGATGCATCAACTGTAAAAGTGTACTGTGCAGATGCAAACTGTGACGGTTCTTTTTGCGTTGTATTGTTTTGATCTGCTTTATTTGCTCCCGGTCCATCGCCGCTGGCTGATAAAGCGAATCAGCCACAATCGGTAAACCCATATACCACAAATGCACCCGCAACTGATGCGAACGACCCGTAACCGGCGTTAAGTCCAACAACGTGGTCGCCGCTTCTCTTTCAGAAACCGCCCAGTGCGTTAGGGCTGTCTTACCGCCGTCAAAATCTACTTTTTGCTTCGGGCGATTAGGCCAGTCGCAAATTAATGGCACATTGATTTCACCTGAATCTTGTTCGGGGTGACCGATAACCCGTGCCACATAGCGTTTATCCACCCGGCGCTGCTCAAATTGCTTATTTAAATTCACCTGAGACGGCTTATTAAGCGCCAGCACCATTAAACCGGAGGTTTCCATATCCAGACGATGGACACAACGCACACCTGAAAAATCAGCCTGTAACCGACTAACGAGACAATCTTTATAAATCCGCCCCGGTACAGACAATAAGCCTGCGGGTTTATTCACCACCAGAATATCGTCGTCACCATACACCCTTTCAATGGCCGTTTCAGGCGGTTGATAATCAATCATTTAGCGTTTCTTTTTAAAGCGCTGTTTTCGCGCGGCTTTTTTGGCGGCTTTTTCGGCCAGTATCTGCTCAACTTCCGCCACTTCTTTTGTTTGCATGGCCGGCGTTTCTAAAGTAATTCGGCCTAACTGGCCTTGTCTGAATTCGGTAATTAACTGACGGTAAAAACGCTCCATATCCGCCTGATGACCGGCTTTGACAAAATGCCGGGCTTTGGCAATGGCTTCCATTAATTCATAGACCGCCATCTCATCAGCAGTATCGAAGACGCTATCTACACTAACCTGAAACCGCTCTTGGATGGCTTGCGGATAATGTGCCGCTAAAAATGCAGTCAGAAAATGCGCCAAATCCCCCATATCGACCACTGAAGATTTAATGCTGCCGGCGATTGCCAAACGATGGGCGCTGTATTGATTATCAAATCGCGGCCATAAAACTCCTGGGGTGTCATGCAAAATCACATTTTTTGGTAATTTAATCCGCTGCTGTCGTTTGGTCACCGCCGCTTCATCACCAGTGGTGGCTATGCCGCGTTCGGCAATCACATTAATCACCGTTGATTTACCGGCATTGGGGACACCCATAATCAGTACCTGAATGGGCTTTTTATTGACTTCACGCTCCGGAAACATGGCGCGACACCAGTCAGGAATCTGTTTCATCACTGCCGGTTCAGACAGACTGACGGCATAGGCTTTAGCCTGATCCACTTGTTCAAAAGCCTGCAGCCATTGCCCGGTAACATCGGCA
The DNA here is from genome assembly GCF_014636635.1 of Marinicella pacifica. Lineage (GTDB taxonomy): Bacteria > Pseudomonadota > Gammaproteobacteria > Xanthomonadales > Marinicellaceae > Marinicella > Marinicella pacifica. The sequence continues at coordinate 241,816 of NZ_BMEO01000005.1, forward strand.
TCAGCCAAATCCGCTTTATTTAATAACTGAATGGTCGGCTTATGCCCGCGGATTTTGGCCAGCAAAGGATTTTGTGAACTGTACGGTAACCGCGCATCCAGCACCTCAATCACCAAATCCACCTCCGGCAACAAAGCCCGAATTTCTTTTTGGGCTTTATGCATATGACCCGGGAACCAGTTAATCGTCATAATATCGGTACAACATGAACAAAACCCACATTTTACATGACTGTCCCGGCTTGCGCCTTGAAAACCACCCAATCATCCCTAATTTACTGGCATCCTAAAATTTTACGATTAATCATGAGCCAAACAGCCAAAAAACACACATTTCAGGCAGAAGTGAATCAGGTGCTTGACCTGGTGATTCATTCTCTATATTCGAACAAAGACATATTCTTGCGCGAATTAATATCAAATGCATCTGATGCTTGCGATAAATTGCGCTTTGAAGCGATTAAAAACAAAGAACTGAATGCCGAAGATTTACACATTAAGGTGGACTTCGACAAAGAGGCCAAAACCATCACCGTTTCTGATAACGGCATCGGCATGAGCCACGATGAGTTGATTGAAAACATCGGCACCATCGCCAACTCCGGCACCAAAAAATACCTCGAATCCATCGCTAAAAAAGACAAAGCCGATGCCAACTTAATCGGCCAGTTCGGGGTCGGTTTTTACGCCTCGTTTATTGTCGCCAAAGAAGTCGAAATCAAAACCCGCAAAGCTGGCGCGCCTGCCGACGAAGCGTGGAACTGGCGTTCAGACGGTAAAAACGATTACACCATTGAACCCATCAGCAAAGACAGCCACGGCACCGAAATCATCTTACACTTACAAGATGACGAAGCGGATTTCGCTGACAACCACCGCCTGCGTTCATTAATAAAAAAATACTCCGAGCATGTGGCTTTCCCGATTAAAATGCTGGAAGTCATTTATCCTGAAAAGGACGAAGACGGTAATGACAAGCCGGCCAAAGAGCCTGAGTATGAAGTGGTTAATGACGCCACCGCAATGTGGAAGAAAAACCCCGGTGACCTCAAAGGCAAGGATTATCAGGCGTTTTATAAACAAATCAGCAACGACTTTAACGAAGCGGCGTTCTGGACCCATAACCACATCGAAGGTACGCAAAGTTACACCAATCTGTTATACGTACCGAAAAAAGCCCCGTTCGCCATGTTCCAGAATCCCGATGACCGCGAAGGCTTAAAACTGTACATTAAACGGGTCTTTATCACCGATGCCTCGAAAGAACTGTTACCCAATTACTTACGCTTCGTTAAAGGTGTGGTGGACTCCAACGATTTGCCTTTAAATGTCTCGCGCGAAACTTTACAGGATAACCCGTTACTGAAAAAAATCCGCTCAGGTCTGGTTAAACGGGTCTTGGGCATGTTGAAAAAGAAAACCAACGACAGCGAAGTCTATGGCACATTCTGGAAAGAATTCGGTGACACCTTAAAAGAAGGCGTGGTGGAAGATTTTTCCAACCGCGAAGCGGTACTGAAATTATTGCGCTTTGCCTCCACACACAATGACGACGCCACCGAGAATGTATCGCTGGATGATTACATCAGTCGCATGCAGGACAAGCAGGATAAAATTTACTTTATCACCGCCGAGTCTTATGCGGCCGCGAAAAACTCGCCGCACTTAGAGAAATTCAAAGAAAAAGGCATCGAAGTTCTGCTGATGCACAGCCGCATCGACGAATGGATGATGGGCCATGTCCAGGAATATGACGGTAAACAATTCCAGTCCGTGGCCAAAGGTAAAATTAACCTGGGTGACGAAGATAAAGACAAAGAAGATAAAACGTCAGAAGAAGACAAAGACTTTCTAAAAAAGCTGTCAGAACAGCTTAAAGACCATGTCAGCGAAGTCACCGCCTCAACCCGCCTGGTGAATTCTGCCAGCTGCCTGGTGATGGATGAACACGCCATGGCCATCCACATGCAAAAGCTGATGGAACAAGCCGGCCAGGCCATGCCCGGCCAGAAACCGGCGCTGGAAGTGAACCTGAACCATCCGTTGGTGAAACACATCGAAAACATGGACAACGACGAGCAATTCAAGCAATGGTCCGAACTGTTGTACGAACAAGCCCTCCTCGCCGAAGGCGGCCAACTCAAAAACCCCGCCGAATACGTCCAGAAAATGAACCAACTGATGCTGGATATGTTGGGGTAAGTTTACTTTAATTGTGAAGTTATCGGATTGCCGTTATGGCAACCCGATAACTTCACAAATTTTTTAAATAACAACTATGATGCGTCGTTATCGGACTTGATCACTATCTCGTCCTTTTTAACGTGACAGACCTACGTCCTATTGGCCACCCGATACCCCAGTTTGCGACAGCAAACAAAAGCAAAGCATAAATTCACCAATTAAAAAATATCCAGAAGAGCCAAAGATCCTTACGAAAGACTCATGTTATTGTGCAATATTTTGCACCTGATACACTTTTGGTGTATATTAACACCACTAACCGTTGAGTACTCATATGTCAAGACAAAGCATTTCCTTTACACCACCTAATGATCAATGGCTAAAAAATCAGGTCGCCAGTAAAGAATATTCCAGTAAAAGCGAACTTGTTAATGACCTCATTCGACAAGCCAGAAAACAACAAGCCCAGATTGATTGGATTCAATTAAAACTGGAAAAAGCTGAAAAAAGTGGGTTTACCGAAGACAACCAAGAACAAATCCTTAAACAAGCAAAATCCTCATTGGATGGCTAAGTATAAATTAAGTAATGAAGCCAAAGATGATCTCATCAGGATTTATCATTACGGCGTAAAGAACTTTGGTATAAATCAAGCCGACAAGTACTATAACGCATTATTTAAGTCATTCGACACAATCGCTCAGCGGCCATTTTCTTATGAATCAATTAATCACATTAAAGTCGGCTACAGAAGATGTGTTTATGGTTCTGACAGTATTTATTTTAGAATCCAAAATAACACGGTTGAAATAATGACCATTATCGGCAAGCAGGATTTAGAAAACATACTTTTATAGTCTGTAAATATTTCTGCATTCCGACCTGCGATTTATCTTACCCGTTCTGTAAGCCTACCTACTAAGCCCAAAATCACCCATCCTCCAACAACTGCCGCAAATCAATGACACCGGCATTAGCCCTCGATATATACGAAGCCATTACCAAAGAATGATTGGCGAAAAACCCAAAGCCCGAGCCGTTGAGAATCATCGGCGTCCAGATGCTGTCCTGAGTGGCCTCCAGTTCACGGATAATTTGCCGCAAAGATACCAGCGCATTTTTCTTTTCCAGCACACCTTTAAAATCCACTTCAATGGCTTTCAGCAAATGAATCAGCGCCCAGGTCGAACCACGGGCTTCATAGAAATTGTTATCGATTTGCAGCCACGGGGTTTTCACCTGCAGCTCACTCGGCTGATAGGTCGCCGATTCCGCAGTTGAATCACCGCCACTGTTGGTATTAATCCTGTCTTCACCAACACTGGCAGATAATCGTTTTGATAAACTCCCCAAACGCTTTTCAACCAGATTCAGCCACACCACCAGATTATCGGTCCGGGCATAAAACTCCGCCGGCGGTTGTGCCGAACCCGCCAGTCGATTCATGTACCTGGTAAAAAACTCACGACCTGATTTATACCGCCCCTCGGTGGCCGGCCAAATCCATTTATCATGGTCATTATGAAACTTCGGATCTGAATCTGCCAGATCCGCATCCTCTTCCGACTGACTCTGCGAACGGCTGATGTCATTGCGCATCACCCGCACAAAATCTCGCACCTGGATGACCACCCCAAATTCCCAGCTCGGCATATTATCCATTAACAAAAACGGCGGCATCACATCATTGGCCATATAACCGCCCGGTTTATTTAAAAGAACATCCGTGATTTCCAAAAAAGCCGCCCCCGATGTCACCCCGGTGACATCCCGCCACTGATGTTCTTTCGCGTATTGCTCGGCGTTCACCTGAACATCAAATAATGCCGGCTCCCGGTCAAAAAACATCACCAGCAAAACCTGCAAAGCCAAAAACAAAGCCAGCCCCACGCCCCACCAGCGCCACGACTTACGCAAAGTCAACGCCCGCTTTTTCTTATAACGATTGCCGCCATCACCGGGCTCAGCCTTATAATCCGCCGGCATCTCATCATGCACCGCCTTATCAGAATCAGGAATTTGGTTATTCATGGTTGTTTATTTTCAGGAAATTAAATAAAGATTATAACAACATCAGCGTTAAGAATGCATGTGCCGGAGGTTGGGGTTATTTACAATGCTCTAATTTCTTCGATACACTATACCCAATGGATTTACTTATATCACCCATTTGACTGATGACTTCATGGCATTTAAACCATTTCACTACACATCACGCAACAATGAATGGCTCAATAATCAAGTTGCCAATCAGGAATATTCCAGTAAAAAGTGAAATAGTCAACGACCTCATTCGAAAAGCCAGAAAGCAGCAACCGCAATTAAATTGGATTCAGGCAAAAATAGAACGGGCTGAAAATAGCGGTTTTATTCATGACAATAAAGCACAAATCCTCAATCAAGCAAGATCCTCGCTAAACAACTAAATCCAAGCTGACAATCGGTTATTGAAAATGGGTAACTGTCAGATTGGGGCTGAACTTCTACAAATAATACTGTATTAGCCGCCGCTGCATTCAACTTCACAAAGTTGTTGAAGGCATTTTATTGGGTCTTAAATAAATTCACTAAACATACTCGCCAATGGCTAATTTTTTCACCAAAATCGTTGGCGTTGAAGTGAATTATTTAAGTTCGACTATTTAAAATCTCGCAGGCAGATACAGAGAATTATTTACAGAGTCTCGAACGTCAAGGTTTGGAAGATTTACCCTAATCTTTTCACAACAATCACTTTGGATTTTCTTGGTAAAATCTAAAACCCATTCTAACCCAATAATTTATCAGCCTGCTTAATCATTCCCTCAAATATTTTATCCGACACAATCGATGGAAAATCATTAGGCAAAATCTGTTTTACATTTTTAATAACATCACCAGTACTCAAAGCAATCTCGTCAAGCATGATATTGACATCCTCTTGACTGAAACCCGTTTTAATGCCGTGATTGATAAAATGTCTTCTTAGTATTTCTTTGACGCGATAATGTTTATTTTTACTGTCTATCGACATCGCCAATTTTGCATCATAAAAAGACAATTGATTTTTGCCCTTGCCAATCACAGGATACACCGACAGCACATCATAAAGAGGCGCTAATTTATAATGATTACCGGCAAAATGCTTTAAACTGAAATTCTTAGCATGGCCATCCGTGGCACACATTATCCAGAAAATTATTTGGGCTTTAAAAAATATCTCTTTATCTTTTTTTGCCTGAATCGAACCATCCAGTAACCTCAAACCATCAGTAATTCCCAAGCCACCATCCTTTTGATATTTATCTAACGGCGATAAGCCTTTGGCTTGACAGAAGTCCTCCTGCGCTAAACGCATAATCCATTGTTCATCCGGTGACAGTTTTCGATCAAAACGCTCCACGACCAAAACCTTCATATCCTCAAAATAAGCCATATCACAATGAGCAACCGGTAAGCCATATTCGCGAATAATCTTTGAACATAGCCACTCATTTTCGACTGAGTGACTCAAATCTAAATTCATATTACCAATCAATCCCATCGGTAATTTCAGGATATGCGTGGTTGGTGTTGAACCCAATGGACGACACCAACGGTTATCACACCAAAGTAATGCCGTTTTCTCCTGGGCACCTGCTAATGAGAGTCGTAAATCATTGGACGGATTAATTAAACCCAATACATTTGATCCAACTGTGTTTCTTAAAATATCTGCAACTTCAGAATCATCTAATGCTTGATATTGAATAGATTTAACCGATTGTGGTTCTTCACCTGCGGGCAAAATCTGTATGGCACCGACACAGTCACGACCTATTTCAGCCAATAATTCAAACGCAGAAATACCATTGGCCGAAAATTTTGTCGCCATTCTTTCTCTGATATCACGACTATCGGGTAATAAATTGTCAAAATAAAATCTAACCACATCACCCGAAAACACCTGATTACCCGGTGTAAAAGGCAAAGACAAAGACAACACCCTGGCATATTTATTAGTTAGCCAACTTGGATCATACTGAAAAGTTTCTTGACCCCTATGTTTTCCCCAAACACCGACATATTCACCATTGAACCAAATATCTAAGGAATTAATATTTTTGGCCATCACCACATATCCATATCGTATTTTCCAGAACCTTCAGCCACATCTGCCCGTGTATTATCTTGCTTATCTATTAAATCGAATTTCACATCAAGAATAACAAACACTCGGAATAAACGCTCCATCGTAACATTTTGTGGATTGGCCTCAAGAACCTGATAAGCCTGCTGGCTAATACCCAATTTTTGAGCCACTTCTTGCTGCGTTAGATTTCTTAATTTTCGAAATCCTTTCAAAATAGGCTTTAATTGGTCGATATTTTGTATTGTGTAATTCATCTTATGTTTTTTAACTGACAATTACAGTGTATACGTTGTATAAAAACAATACAACATATTTGCTGTATTTCCACACTAACAACGTATATGTTGTATTGTCTGTATGAAACCAATCAGGGAAAGCAATCAGAGACAGGCATCCAAATCGACTTTTGAAAATTAATGGAAGATAACTCTTTGATTGGACCTCCAATACGCATTAATTGCGCATCAAATGCATTAACTGTATGCTATAAGTACTGATCTTAAGAATTAAGCCATGAACACAAAGTCATTAAATATTTCATTCCCGGAAGACTTAAAAACAAAAGCCAAGCAGCTGGCCGTAGAACAAAAGCATGGATCAGTGGGTCGGTATATTCAGTATTTATTGAGACGTGAAGCTGAAAAAGATACCGAGCGCAAAAAGCTTAAAGTCTTACTCCAGCAAGGCATTGATTCAGGGACCTCAGATACTACTCCCGAAGAGTTTTTTAAACAGCTCCGCTCAAATTTAAAATAATGCCTAATCAATACCGACTTACGCGACTGGCTGAACTGGTGTAGTGTATTGATTCACTCACCTAATACATTGCTCAAGACAGCGTCAAAACTGCCAATAAATTTTTAGATGAAGTCAAGCGAATCTGCCAATCACTGGCTCAAATGCCAGACTTGGGTGCTGAAGTTTCTTTTATAAAGTCGCAGCCATTTCAGTTTTTCCCGGCTGGTAAATTTCAAAACTTTTTAATTTTCTACCGTCTGTTCCAAAACACGCCTGAAATAGTGAGGATTTTACATCGTCACCGTGATATTGAAGATTTGTTTGAAGAAACTTAATCAATGATTAAAAGACATTCTTCTCAATTCATAAAGGTAAACAGGGCTCTACCCAAGTAAATCTACTAATTATTTATTATTAAGCAACTCTAATAGGCTGAATCCGGGCAACTTCAGATTTAAGCGCTTGATTTGCCTTCCACAAATCCACGCCTCGCTGTGCATTTAGCCAAAACTCAGCTGAATTTCCAAACAATCTACTCAAACGTACGGCCATTTCAGGACTAAGCGCTCTCCGCTCTCTTAGCAATTCATTAATCGATTGTCTTGAAACACCTAAGGACTCTGCTAACGCAGTAACACTCAAAGAATAATCGGGCATAAAATCCTCACGCAACATCTCGCCAGGATGAGTGGGTTTTCGTTTCATTCGGGTATTTTTAATCGTCATTTTATATCACCTCACATTAATGGTAATCGCAGACCTCAACATCAAAAGCATCACCGTCATCAAACCGAAAACAAAAACGCCACTGATCATTAATTGCTATGGCATGCTGCCCTTTACGATCATGAGTGAGTTTGTGCAATCTATTCCCAGGCGGAACCTTAAGATCATCAAGACAAGTCGCCAGATTTACATAATCTAACTTCCTTGAAGCACGTGCGTGAATATTAGGTAGAAATTTTTTCGACGTCCCAGATTCGTACATAGCCTTAGTGTGCTTATCAGCAAAGGTCTTAATCATGAAATCCATTGTAGTCCGTCACTTGACGAATGCCAATCACGATGCTAATTACCACATTGACTATACCGAAAAAACTTTGCTTTGTTGCGATTAAAATCAGACTAAATCCGTGACTTCCAGAATTCCGGGTTTCTGTGTTGGTGTAAAATTGCAAAGATTGAAATGCAATCATTTTGATTAACAAAGTAAATAGAAAATGGAAATCGATTGACTAACGCCCTTCTGACTATATCCTTGTAAATAACTTGGTAATGACAGGGAGCTGCAAGAATAGAAGCAATTTTCTTGTCCACGCAACGTGCGAACTCTTTCCCAAGTCCAAGGTTTTGATTTTCATACCAATCATACGCCTCCACAAAGTCCTTTTCGGCCTGCGGGGTAAGAACAAGTGATTTAGCCACAATTCATATGAATTTTTTATATGTAATTTTTTCGGATTTCATCCCACGGCTTGCCATTCTGAGTATCTTGTTCAAGGGATTGAAGCCGTTCATTTAAAACATTTTTATGATGTTCGGGAATATCTAATAAATTAGAATCAGAAGCAATCGAATCCCATAAGGCCTCTACTAAGGTAATTCTGTCATCTATATCAAGTCGAGATAACTTTTTGATTAATGTGTCTTGCATAATGCTTTAAATAAATGGTTAAAAAATCGCTAAACCATATATGGTCGCATATTTATTATACGCGCACCAACGCTATATTTCAGCAAATTTAAAAGCTAGTGTAGTGTATTAAACTGGGAGACCACCAATGGTCTGTGGGTTTACGATTGAAACCTGCTCTCGAATAGCATAAATTCAGAGATCTATCCATCATACTTCACATCAGTGAAGCCAGACCACTCGGCCCAAATCAGGAAATACCCATAGAAATCTGCTAAATCTTTAAATCATCTGCTTTTCTGGCAAATTACTTTTAAATTCATTCAGGATTTCAAATCTTATAGCCAAATTTTTAATTAAATCCAGCCCATTAGGTTTCTAATATAGTGCCTGTCCTTGTTGATTCATCGTGACATTGAAAGTTTGTTTGAAGAAACTTGATCAATGACTAAAAGACATTCTTCTTAATTTGATAAGGCAATTAGGGCTCTACCTTTTCAAATTGCACGCTATACCGCTTGGCCTGAATCGGGCCAAAACAAAAAAACCAGTCAAACGCATCGTTTTTCTAAAATTAGATATAAATCTCTCGGAATTATCACAAAACACCCAAGCAAATAGAATGAATATCAATTAAATAATCTGGTTTGACTCATTAAATATATGCATGATGAGATGAACGCCCCCAGTGACGGTATCAAAGTACCTGTCTTGTAAAATAACAAGGACAAACT
>NZ_BMEO01000006.1 GCF_014636635.1 Marinicella pacifica
AAAATCTGTAGTGATTATCGATTGGACTTGTAAGAAATTGTCGATTTTCATGCCTGTCCTCAATTATTCAATTATTTAAAGTGCATTTGCTGTGAGGCACAATAACCGTGGTTGGGAGATGTTTTGATATCTTCACTGCAAATAGTTGACCTGTTAGAGCGACTCATTTTACAAACCTCAAGGGGCATAGAATCAATGATATAGTGGGTTTCTCCCTGGGTCATTTGTTCTACCATTTGTTCTCTAAGTGATTCAATATAAAAGAATAACCGTTTCTTTCTACGATGATAGACTGACCGCTCAATACGGGTGCTTAATCGGTCAGGCAATCGTCGAAAAAGATCTCTTTCAGAGTCGATATTCAGATATTCTGCAGTCAGTATCAGTGCAATTACTTCAATATCAGATAGTTTTGGAATCCTTATTTGGTTAAGAAAATTAGATTCTGGATTTAGTTGCTGTAAAACAGATAGAATTTTGATATAACTGGATTCTAAGTTACTCATAGTATTGGTAATTTTCAAGTTTCGAGACTTATTAATATACCGCATTTTGCTATGAGTAACTTCTTGTTTTTTAACTATTTTCTAAATGCACCACGGGTTAAATCATATGATAAAACAACTCACAATTATGCTTTGTTTGTTGGTGTTTTTCGCCATTAATGCAAGCAGTTCAAACACTTTGCAACAAGTCCCGGGCACCGGTATTTTTATGCAAACACCACAAGGCTTTACTGCGTCGAAACGTTTTGCCGGTTTTGAGCAGGTGGACAGCATGTCCTCTTTGATGGTTATGCCGTTAAAGGATGTTTCATTGGATGAGATCGGTCAACAGATGTTTTCTAAAGAGCAATTAAAAAAACAAAAGATGACGATGCTGGGCCGTGAAGACCTGCTTTTTAATGGTCGAATGGTTGGTTTGGTTTTCTTACAACAGGAAACAGCTGCCGGCGTGGTGGAAAAAATCGTACGTTTAATCGAGGGTGACAATGAATTGGTGGTTTTAAACGGCATTTACTTACCGTCCAATAAAGATCAGGTTTATCAGCCATTACGGCATGCGATTCTCAGTGCTGAATGGCGTGATGTGCCGGCGCCCACCGGTTTTGAAATGGTGGACTTTACGTTTGATGTGGCGCCGGGTTGGGAAATTCGTGAACCCGGTCAATTAGGTCGGATGGTTATGTTATCTCCTGTTGATGCACCTAAGCACAGTACACCCATGGATTGGCCACTGGTGATTGTGGCACCTTCATTGGATGACCGAACCGTTCATAATCTGCGTGCGAGCAGTATTGAGATGTTAAACAATGTCAAAGGCTATGAATTTGATTCGATTCAATCGGAACAGTCGCGTGAAATCGATGGTTTAAAATCTTATTTTATTAAAAGCACCGGCACGGATATTGAAACCTCAGAACCTTTAGAATGTTGGCAGTTACTGTTACGCGGACAAAACAATAAAGGCTATTACAGAATTCTGGCCCTTGGCAGTGACTTAAATTCCGATGCCGGAGAACTCTTTGAAATATTAAAAAGTACCTTTACGTTAAAATAAAATTTCGCCGGTAAATCAGCCATAATTTTCTGCCAGTCTACTATATTATAATGAGTTAATTGTACAAGGTTTTATAATTATGCTTAGCTTATATGATTTCGATATATTCCATTTGTTAATTGCTGCACCGTTGGTTTATTTCGGCTTACGCTTTTTATGGTTTAGTGCGCTTGTCAGCAGTTCTCTCATTAAATATGCAAAAGAACATGAACTTCGGGGTGCCTGGAAAAATGGGGGTTATTTTGTTCTTTATATTGGTATATTAATATGTATTTATGCACCTGTTACAGCTCGGATACCTCATGAAACGACATCAAGAATAATAGGCGCTGTTCTCGTGTTTTCCGGAGTTATTGCTCTTTGGACTGCTCGCCGTAGCATGCTTAAAATGAAGGTTTCAGCAATAGGACTTTCAGGTAACGATTTGACCGGGTATTCGCAAGGACATAAATTGGAGGAGGTTGTTGATGAGACTTGTCAACGCTTTGAACCATTAAATGCTGAAGATAAGGTTTTGGTTAATCGCATTAAAAAACAAGCGCTTATTGATGAAAAATTAAGTGATTTTGATTGAAAAATATATGCGTCTGCTGTGCTGGGTGGAATTGTATTTATTTCAGGAATAATACTTTGGCAGATTGAAATAAGATCGGGCGTGTCTGATCCGCCTTCAATCAGAGAACACACTGCAGTGGCCATGTTTATTTTTGGGATTATACTTATGTTGCCTTTGCTTTTTTTGTCCCTTCGTTCTTTGATGTCTGTTAAAAGATCGACTAAATAACATATATTTAAAGCTAAGTCTTAAGGAAAAGTATCGACAATACCTGAATAGTGTTGCGGCTATGTTATGGGATAAGACTTAATCAATGGACTTTAGCGGTCAAACTGTCTGAGCATGTCGTAATCAATCAGGATTTCTTGTTCGTGAATGGCGAACTCGTCGCTTTGCATGTCTTTGACGTAGTGTTTGAGGGCAGTGATGTTTACCGGGAAGGCGAGGTTGTCCCAGGGGATGTCATCGGGTAGAAATAATTTTGATTCGGAGGTTTCGGCACCGGCGCCAAAGTCGGCTGAATCTAATTGAGCACGGTAATAAATATGCACCTGACTGCGTTGTACGATGCTATAAATGCCGAACAATTCAATATTTTTGATGTCAGCCAGCACTTCTTCTTTGACTTCCCGGATGGCGCCATCGAGGGTGGATTCACCAATTTCTAAAAAGCCGGCCGGGACATTCCAGCAGTTTTTACGGGGTTCTATGGTGCGTTTGCCGAGTAATATGCTGCCTTTATGTTCAATGATACAGCCGGTAACAATCAGCGGATTTTCATACTGGACATAGAAACAGCTTTGACAGACTGCCCGAAGCTTGTCATCGTTTTCTGGTTTTTGATATTCAACAGGGTGTCCGCATTGATTACAGTATTTTATGGTCATTATCAGTCTTCCCGTTAATAATTTGTTGGTTTTAAATGGTCCATGGATTCGCAGATACGAATAAACGACTGGTAGCGTTTTTCTGATATTCTACCATCGGCCACCGCCTGAATAACAGCACAATCCGGTTCGTGACTGTGACTGCAGTTACTGAATTTACAAGCACCGAGATAATTTTGAAACTCACGAAAGCCGTGGGCAATTTCAATTGGTGACAAATGCCACAGTCCGTATTCCCAGACACCCGGTGAATCAATCAGAAAAGCATTTTGTGAGGTGTCATAATAAAGTTGGGTGACACTGGTGGTGTGCGCGCCCTTGCCGGTTTTTTTCGCCAGTTTACCGGTTTTTAAATCCAACGCCGGAAATAATAAGTTGCTCAAGCTGGATTTACCCACACCGGATTGACCGGCGAGTAAGGAGGTTTTATCTTTCAGGCATTGTTGTAATGCTTTGATGCTGTCGATTTGTCGGATGCTGGTCAGAAAAACCTCATAACCCAACTGTCTGTAGCTGTTGGCGGTGGCAATAAAATATTCTGATTGTAGGTCAATTTTATTGAACACCAACAGGGGCTTGATGTGATTGAGTTCAGCGGCCACCAGATAGCGGTTGATAATATCCCGGGTGGGTTCAGGTGAGACGGCCATAATAATGAGAACCTGATCAACATTGACGGCCAGGTGTTGCTTACGACCATGTTTGTCGGCACGGCTAAAGACATTATCTCGAGGCAAAATGCTTTCAATACGGTAATCGTTCTGCTCTTTGGTTAAAGCCACATAATCGCCGCATATCGGTTTGATTTTGCGATTAAAAAAAACCTGATGTTCAGAAAAATCTGACAGGTCAATGGCTGTGGCGGATTGTTTTAATGTGGCGCTGATTCGGTGGCGTTTTTCCATGAATAATGAGTTGATAGGCTAACAATCCATTATACAACAGGTATAATGCTTTTTTTATTGAGGAAATGCATGTGCGTTCAGAACATCATTTAATTTGGATTGACCTGGAAATGACCGGTCTAAATCCAATGAAGGATCATATTATTGAAATTGCCACCATTGTCACCGATACTGATTTAGAAATCGTTGCCCAGGGACCTGATGTTGCCATTCATCAACCACACAAAATACTGGAAGCCATGGATGACTGGAACACCGAGCACCATACTCAATCAGGTTTATGGCAAAGGGTATTGGATTCGGATGTCTCTGTGCGTGAGGCGGAGCGAATTACCCTTGAATTTTTAAAGGAGCATGTGCCCAAACATGCCTCACCCATGTGCGGTAACAGTATCTGTCAGGACCGACGCTTTCTGGCACGCTGGATGCCGGAATTAGAAAACTATTTTCATTACAGACAAATTGATGTGAGCTCAATCAAAGAGGTTATTCGTCGTTGGAACCCGCAATTATTAGACGGCTTCAGTAAAACAGGACAGCATCTGGCATTAGCGGATACGGAAGAATCGATTAAGGAGTTGCGTTATTACCGACAATTTATGGGAGAAGCTGGCGGCCACAAAAAAACCACTGATTAAAGATCAGTGGTTTTTAAAATAGGTGTCTCAATCTTTAACCGGGTAAATGATTTTCCAAAACCTCTTTTAAGGCCTTTTCTGTCACCGGTTTAACTAAATATTCTTTGGCGCCCTGACGCAGCCCCCAAACCCGATCAGTCTCCAGTTTTTTAGTGGTGACAATAATCACCGGAATATGGGCGGTACGTTCATCTTTACTGATTTTACGGGTGGCCTGAAAACCATTCAGATCCGGCATCACCACATCCATTAATATCAAATCAGGCAGCTGTTCACGCGCAATTTGAATCCCTTCCTTACCATCTTCTGTCAAAATAGTTTCATGACCCAGCTTTTCAACAATTTTTTGCATGCCGTAAAGCTGAGAAGGGGAGTCGTCAATAATTAGTATTCTTGCCATGTTGTTATTCTGTTTAAACCCAACATTATCTTAATGAAAACAGGGATTAATTGCAAAACATAGTTGCTTAACCCGGTTAAAAGGGTGATTTTAAATGACCAACGGAAGCCGGATTGTAAAAAGGGTCAAATATTGTCACAAATGAGTCCTTTAACGGTCTGTTTTATTGTTCGTTAAGTTTTAAATTTGCACGATTATTATCGGCAGTTAAGAGGACCTCTTCGCTGCGGTAATTACTGACGCCGGCATCTCCGCTGACACTCAACCGGGCTGAAAAAATCAGTTGTTCAAAGTCGCTGAGTTGACGTTGCGGGGTTAAGTTATGTTGATTGGATAATTCAACATTTAGAGGCCAGGTAAAGGGCGGTGCCAGGTCAATGGCTGCAACCGGCATGGCCGGGCCGGTCGGTGATTTGGCGGACACAAACACCCGCGTGGTGGCAGGGAATTGTTGGTTTTTAATCATTGCATCGGCGTCAATAACGATGTGGTAAATTGGTGTCTCTGAATCAGACTGAGTGGAACCTTTGCCGGGAATTAAATCCGTTGTGTTTAACGGGCTTTTATTTTGCTGACTGCGGGCCTGATTGATTTGTTTGATGATGGTGGCTTTGACTTGGTCGTCACTGATTTTTTGTATCAAGACAGTCCATACATTTTCGGCCTGGATGTAGTCTTGTTGCTCATAAGCAATTATGCCTTGTAACCACAAGGCTTTTTGGTGATTGGGATCAGCTGCTAAAGCCTGGTTGATGTATTTTTGTGGTTCGCCTAAAAAACTGCCGGTGTTGTTTTTAAAAGCCACCGCTTCCGCCAGTTCAGTGAGGATATTGGCATTGTTCGGTGCCAATGTATTGGCTTTTTTAAAGGCGTTGACCGCCGCCTCAAAATTTTGCATGCGCATCATGGCGCTGCCGTACAGCATTTGACCTTCTATATCATTGGGATTTTTTTGCAGTGATTGTTCTAACTGTGTCAGTGCCTCTTCAAGACTGGGTGGCTGTTGTGATTGTTGAGTTTGTTTAGGAAACAGGTAGGTGTTAAGCAGTAAAGTGGCCGGAATAAGTGCTAACAGCAGCCATACCGTTGTTTTAGAGCTGTGTGTTTGCTGTTGGTCTAATTTATTTAGAGCATTGATATAATCATCTTTGCGTACGGGATCGGTTTTAATTTTATTGAAAAGCCATTTTTTTTGAGAGGCTTTATTTTGGCGCCACAGCAACCAACCGAACAACAGGCCGATGAATAAAGTGATCGAAGCGTAAATCAACCAAGGGGTCATTTTTGTTTTTTCCTGATGTTATAAATAAGGATAACGGCACCCAGTAGTAATACCATAAATGGTGAAAACCACAGAAAAAATGTACTCGGGTTTAAGGGTGGGTTGTACGTGACAAAATCACCGTAGCGTTGCACCATATAAGCCAAAATGGTGTCTTTGTCCTGACCGTTGATAACAAACTCAGCCACCTGGTCCTTCAGGTCTTTGGCCAGATCAGCATCAGAATCGGCTAAGTTCTGATTTTGGCAGACCAAGCAACGCAGTTCCTCGGTGAGTTCCTGATACAATTCTCGTTGTTGCTCGTTTTTAAAATCATAGACCTCAATGGCATTCACATGGCCAGAGGTAATCAGAGATATAATAATGAAGAATAATCGCATGGTTATTTTAACTGAGCTAATTTGGGCAAAATTTCATTCTGTACATTGTCGGGGGTTAATTCGCCGACAATTTTATGGACGATAATACCGTTGGCATCAATCAAAAAGCTTTCAGGGGCACCGTAGACGCCAAAATCTATGGCCACATTACCTTTGTAATCGACCAAAATGGTGTCATAGGGATTACCCAGCCGTTTTAACCAGGCATCGGCATTTTCAAATTCATCTTTCCAGTTTAAACCCACCACCTTTAACTGGCCGGATTGGGCTAAATCCGTGACCACCGGATGTTCATACAAACAATTGGGACACCAGCTGCCCCAAACATTCAGTAACCAGGGTTCACCGAGAAAATCTTGCTCAGTGAGGGTGCCTTTTTCATAAAGCTGAGGCAGCTCGAAAGCCGGCACCGGCTTGCCGATTAAAGGCGAGGGCACTGTTTCGTTGTGATAACCCATGTTTAAAAACAACAGGGTCAATAGGCCGACAAAAATGGCTAAGGGGATGAGGGTAATTACAATTTTTTTCATGATAACTTTAACTGTTGTGCCATCACATGATCGCGTTGTTTGTCTTCCTGGCGTTTAATGCGGGCACTGAATAAACCGATAATGGCACCGGTGAGCATTAAAATACCGCCAAACCACATCCAGCGAATCATCGGTTTGATGTAAATACGTACTGCCCAGGCACCTTCCTGGTTGACCGCCTCACCCAGAGACACATAAATGTCTTTGCTCCAACCCACATAAATGGCGGCCTCGGTCATCGGCATTTGTTGTTTGGGATAGAAGCGTTTTTGCGGATTCAACGTGGTGATTAACCGACCGTCCCGGCGCACTTCCACATGGCCTTGCTGGGCCTGATAATTTTCTTGTTTAACGCGGTCCACACCGGTAAAAGTAAAGTCGTAACCACCGACCTGTTTGGTAATGCCCGGTGACATCAGGATATCTTGTTCAATGTCTTTATGTTCTGTCATCGACATCGCAATTAAAAAAACCGCCACACCCACATGGGCCACACTCATGCCGATAAATCCGGCAGTGGCACGTCCAGGCCGTTTAAACCACTGACCCAGAGTGGCAGTCAACACCCAAAAACCACCGTAAATTCCCGCAATGGCCCGTATATTCAACGGTTTAAAGATAAGCCAAACAACAACAGTCAACAGGGTTGAAGCGATAAAATAGGGTAACAGTTGCTTCACCGCAGCCAGCATGTCATCACGATGCCATCTCAGCTGACTGCCCAAAGGCAATATTACCGCCATCGGTATCATCAGCACAAAAAACATCAAACCGAAATAGGGTGCGCCCACCGAAATTTTCTTACCCACCGCTTCAAAAATCATGGGGAATAAAGTGCCCAGTAAAACCGTAAAAGTGGCGGTAATAAAAATCAGGGAATTGGCCAATAGCAGGGTTTCTCGGGAATTGAGATTAATGGTGTCACGGGATCTAAGCTGATTGGCACGGAAGGCGTAGAGGGTAAGCGCACCGCCAGAATATATCGCCAGCAACACCAGAATAAAAATGCCGCGGAAAGGATCGGCGGCAAAGGAATGCACCGAGGTGATACTGCCTGAGCGAACCAGAAATGTGCCTAAAATACATAAACTAAAAGCAATAATCGCCAGTAGTACGGTCCAGCCTCTGAACGCATTTTTGCGTTCACTGACCGCCTGAACATGAATTAATGCGGTACCGGCCAGCCAGGGCAGGAATGAGGCATTTTCTACCGGATCCCAGAACCACCAGCCGCCCCAACCGAGTTCATAATAAGCCCACCAGGAACCTAAAATGATACCCATGGTGAGAAAAGCCCAGGCAATATTGGTCCAGCGTCGTGACCAGCGAATCCACTGTTCGTTAATCTCACCGCCAATCAAGGCTGCCACGGATAAAGCAAAAGCGACGGATAAGCCCACATAGCCAAAATACAGTAATGGCGGGTGCATAATCATGCCGAAATCCTGTAGCAAGGGGTTCAAATCACGACCATCAGCGGGTACCGGAAAAATCGTTTCAAAAGGGTTGGACGCGAACAGCACAAAGGCCACAAAACCCAGGGCAATCAAACCCAAAACAGACAGTACCCGTGAAATCTGACTCAACGACAATGATTGGCTGAATTTGGCCACCGCAGAAATCCACAAAGCTTGTACCGTCACCCACATTAAAATAGAACCTTCATGGGCACCCCAGGCAGCGGTGATGCGGTAGCGTAAAGGCAGCTCTAAAGATGAATTTTCTGCCACATAAAGAACCGAAAAATCCTGCTGTACAAACAACACCACCAAAACCACAAAAGATGCCATAACCGTGATAAACAGTACATGCGCCAAAGGTCGGGCAGTTTGCATTAAGGTTTGACTGTTTCTGGCATAACCCAGCATCGGCAAAACCGTTAAGGCGGCAGCCAACAGTAAGGATAATACCAATAAAAATTGTCCAATTCCGGGTAACATATTAAGGTTGTTCCTGCGTTTGTAAAACATCGGCCACTTCAGGCGGCATATAGTTTTCATCGTGCTTGGCCAGCACTTCTTCTGCGACAAACAATTGGTCGCTTGCCATGTAACCTATGGCCACAACACCCTGACCCTCACGGAATAGATCCGGTAAAATACCTTCGTATTCAACGGCCACATCGGCACCATAATCGGTCACGTCAAATTGCACTTTTAAACTATTCTCAATGCGCTTTAAACTGCCTTCTTTTACCATACCACCCAGACGAAAACTGCGGTTTTGCGGATAGTCCTGAGCACTCACTTCGGTGGGACTTTTAAAAAACATCATATTGTCTTTGAAAGCAGTGAGGAAGATGGCGGTGGCCACGGCCACGCCAAAAATCACCAGCGAAATTAAAATCAAACGGCGTTTACGGGTCGGCGTCATGACTGTTGTCTCCGTTGTCGTGATTTAATTTGTCGGCTCAATTGTTTGCGTTGCCGGTGTATGCTGATAAAGTCAACGGCCAGCATGACACCAAACAGTGCCATAGAACCCCACACAAAAAAGTTATACTTGCCCATATCCAGTAGTGTCATCATGTTATTGCTCAGTCAATTGTCTCATTACCCATGATTTATTTTGCTCAGTGCGCAATAAATAATTACGCGCCCGATGTAACATGGAATAAAGATAGTAAAATTTAGTGGCCAGGGCCATGACCAGTAAAGGTCTTAACATAGACCAGTCTTTAATACCGCTGTTCCCGCCCATTAATGAAATACTGGCTCCCTGATGGATACTGGTCCACCATTCCACAGAGTAACGGATAATGGGTAAATTAATCAGGCCGATAATGGCGACCAAAGCGGCCAATCGGGCGGCTTTTCGCGGATCATCATCATAAGCGCTGTAAATGCCCATCACACCAATATATAAAAACAGCAGAATCAATTCGGAGGTCATGCGGGCGTCCCAGTCCCAGTAGGTGCCCCACATGGGTTTACCCCACAGCATGCCGGTGAGCAGCGTGAGGGCGGTAAACAGTGCGCCTATCGGGGCACTGGCCATCATCACCGCTTCGGCCACTTTCATGCGCCAGACGAAGGCAATAAGACCGCAGACACCGATAATGGCATAGATAAATAAACTCATCCAGGCCGCTGGAACATGCACAAACATAATGCGGTAGGAATCGCCCTGTTGATAATCAGGTGGTGCAAAAAACAAGCCGTCAATCAAACCATATACGGTTAATGCCAGGGCCAGAACAAAAAAAGGTTTTAGCCAATAGCCTGTGATGCGATAAAAGCTCGGGGGTGAGCCCATTTCATGATAAAACTTGACGATTTTGTTCATGTTTATTTCATTACTCCAAATTAACCTTGATGGCGGCTGCAGCCGCTAAAGGGGCCAGGGTCAGGGCGAGTACAAAACAACCGGCCAATAAAGCCAGATGACCATTCGGGTTGTTGCCTAAAGTGGTTTCAAGAACCGCACCCGCACCAAATATCAACACCGGCGCCAACAGCGGCATAATCAGAACACTGAGCAACATCCCGCCATTTTTAAGGTTCATTATAAGGGCTGAACCGACGGTACCCAATAAACTGAATATGGGGGTGGCCATCAGCAAAGACAACATCAAAACCCCGTAAGCATAGCCCGGTAAGTGTAACAACACGGCAATCACCGGTGCAAATAAAATAACCGGTAAACCGGTGGTTAGCCAGTGGGCACCGGCCTTGGCTAAAACAGCCACCGGCAAGGGTAATCCCGACAGCACATATAACCCCAAACTGCCATCCTCATAATCATCCTTAAAAATATTTTCTAAAGTAATCAGGGTGCTGATTAAAGCCAGAATCCAAACCACCGCCGGGGCAATTTTCTGCAAGGTTTGGGCACCGGCACCCAGGCCCAAAGGAAACATGGTAACAATTAAGAGTTGAAACACCAGCGGTTGATAAATATTGGATTTTTTTCGCCAGGCCACCAGTACATCGCGCTGTAGCAATACCCAAAACTTCATACCCATAGGCTTATGGCCGCTCCAGATGAATGAGGTGGTCGGCTTTTTCATGGATACGTTTGTTGTCATGAGCCGTGAGTAAAGCCGCGCCACCGTTATTAATGTGATGGCTGATACATTCAAACAACCAGTCGCACCCGGCCACATCCAGGTTCACAAAAGGCTCATCCAGCAACCAGTAGGTCTTGTTCAATATAAGCAAACGACTCAGTGCCAGACGTTTTTTCTGTCCGGCTGATAAATCACCGGCATGGTGGTATTCATATCCGCCCAAACCCACCTGATCCAGAGCAGCGGATAATTGGTTTTCATGGCTTGAAGAACCATTCATGGTGGCCGCAAAATTTAAGTTCTCAAGGCAGGTTAAACTGGCTTTGTTACCGAGAAAGTGCCCCACATAATGGCTGTGTTGTAACCAGGAATCCGGGCTGTCCGGGTGATCAAATTCCATGCCACCTTCACAAAAGCTGCCTAATCCGGCAACCGCTTCTAACAGGGTGGTTTTACCAGAACCATTGCGACCTGAAATAACGGCCATTTCACCACGTTCTAAACGTAAATTGATTGGTGCAAACAGCGGTTCACCGCCTTTTTGACACTGGGCATGTGAAATATGTAGAATGGTCGATTGCAAAGAAGTGTGTGGGTTTAAATTATTGAGGGACATTTTAGTTTTAAGTGCCCTGAAAGTAAAGAAATGGCGCTATTATACCGTCCTTTAAAAGTCTTGTCTTTGATATGAATCAATACCAAAAAATTGTTGTTTTAACCGGTGCCGGCATATCTGCAGACAGTGGCTTAGCCACCTTTAGAGATAATGATGGCTTATGGGAAAATCACCGGATTGAAGAAGTCGCCACCCCCGAAGCATTCGATCGATATCCGTCGCGGGTTCATCGTTTTTACAATGCCCGGCGTGCAGCCGCTGCTCAAGCTGAACCCAATGCTGCCCACCGTTGTCTGGCCAGGGTGGAGCAACAAATAGATGAATTTGTATTGATTAGTCAGAATGTGGATGATTTGCATCGGCGGGCCGGTAGTCAGCGGTTATTGTCGATGCATGGTCAACTCAACCGTTTTCGTTGTGTTCAATGCCATCAGGTGGGGTCAGTTAACCACGATCTGGCTGTTCATGATGCCTGTCCTCAATGCAAGAAGACAGGGTGTTTACGGCCTCATATAGTCTGGTTTGGTGAAATGCCTTTGTTTATGGATGACATTATGACGTATCTGATGGCCTGTGATTTATTTGTCGCCATCGGTACTTCGGGTACGGTTTACCCGGCCGCAGGATTTGTAGAAATCGCTAAAAGACATCAGGCACATACGGTGATGCTGAATTTGGATGGCACGGACAACCTGTTGTTTGATAAAGTGATAACCGGACAGGCTTCTGAAGTGGTACCGGCGTATTTTTACGAACAATTGGGTTTTAATCGTTAGTGACTTGTTATATTTATTTATCATTATCTTTTTTATTAACCACAGAGTTCACTCAGGTTTTCACAAAGGACACTAAGTTTAACTTTTAATTTTTTTGACTTTGTGAGCTTTGCGTGTATTTCGAGTTCTTTGTGGTTAAACCGTAGTTCGAACATGCTTAAAGACGCTGGTTAGCGGCCAGCGCCGGTATGGCGGTGTGATGCTTTGTATCAGCGCGACCCGCCGAGCCGGTTAGGCTAGGTAAATGAAGTCATGCGGTTTCGCCGCAGGCGAAGAAGCGTGACGGAATGTCCGTTAAGGCCGTGAGCGAGCGGCCGCTTCCGCTCCAAGCTCACGCGACAGACCTCCATCCATGGAGGCCAATCAGAGGCGAAGAGCGCGAAGTTATATGAAGTGTTCGCCGCGGCCGCTTTCACTTTTGTTGGGAACAAAAGTGAATGAAGTCCCAAGAGCACACCTTTTATAATTCTTCCAGTTCAATCATCTCTTTTAATAAGGCCACATCATGAAGTCGGATGGTTTGTTCCTGAATGCTGATTAGCCCTTTGTTTTGTAGCGATTTAAGGGCGCGGGAAAAGGTTTCGGGTTTAATGGAAAGCCGTGAAGCGATGTCTCTTTTGGGCACTGCGAGCTTAAATTCACACTCGTTACCGTCCTGATGCCTGACTTGACCGAGAAAATAATCCACCATTCTAAATGAGGCATTGTGCAGGGTTTGCTTGTCCAGTTCTTTCACCATCCAGTGTAAGCGTACCGATAAATGGCTGAGCATTTTAAGACACAGTTCTGTGGAGTTTTTCAAAAGATTAAGCAGTTTATTGCCATCAATAGAAACCAGCACACTGTCTTTGAGCGCGGTGGCGGTGACCGGATATTTGGGTGCACCGGCAAATAAAACGCCTTCAGCAAAGGTACGACCGGGCAACAGCACTTCGATAATTTTCTCTTCCCCTTTGAAACTGCCACGGCCGAGCTTAACCGCGCCATCGTAAACGAAATAAATGTGGGTCAGTTCTTGACCCTGTTGGAAGATGATTTGTTCCTGAGCGGCTTTGGTTAGACGAGAAAAGCTGAGCACCTGATCAAAGGTGTCGGTGTCAAACCCGGAAAACATCACCGATTGTTTTAAAGCCATGACCACATGGTGGTTCAGTGTTTTGTCTAACATGGATTCAATTTATTAAAAACACGCCATCTTACCATATTCGGGACTTAATACTTGAGGCAAAAAAAAGCGGCCTCTGAATGAGGCCGCCCGGGTATTGCGCTTGTATGAGCGCTTAGTAAACGTCGTTCACCGTGTTGTAAATATTGAATTTACCGGTGGGTGTTACGATGCGTTCATCATTGATGACTTTTTTCAGTTTTCTGGTTTTGTCATCAACAACCACGATGGCTGATTTTTCATCCATGGTGTTCCACACAGAGAACCAGACTTCGTCACCGGCTTTGTTGTATTCAGGTTGTACAACACGTTTAGGACCTTCGCCTAAATCTGCCCACTCGGCAATCGGCAGGACGTCATAACCTTTGTCCAGGTTATTGATGTCAAATACCGCGATGCTTTGTGATTTGGCAGGATCCGGGTTGAGGGTGGTGTCAACCCACAGATTTTTAGATTTTGGATGGGTTTTTACAAACAATGAGCCACCGCCTTGACCTTTCAGTGTGCGCACCACTTTCCAGGCATTCTCAGGGTGACCTTCGGGGTCAGTGCCTAAGAAGGTGATGTTATCATTACCCAGGGCAGAGGTGACCCAAACCGGACCATATTTCGGATCGTTGATATTGGCACCACGACCGGGATGAGGGATTTTGGTCACTTCAGTCAAAGCCACCAGTTTCCGATCAACCGAGTCAACCACCGCAATGCGGTCTGAATTATTGGCGGCTGTCAGGAAGTAGCGTTTGGAGCTGTCCCAGCCACCGTCGTGCAGGAAGCGGGCCGCACCAATGGTGGTCACCGATAAATTATCTACATCATTATAATTCACCAATAAAATTTTACCGGTTTCTTTGACGTTGACTATAAATTCAGGGTGGTTGTGGGAAGCCACAATCGCAGCCACACGGGGCTCAGGATGATACTCTTGGGTATCCACAGTCATACCGCGGGTGGAAACCACTTTTTTGGGCTCTAAGGTGTCTCCATCCATAATCACATATTGTGGTGGCCAGTAGGCACCGGCAATCGCCAACTTATCCTCAAAACCTTTATATTTAGAAGTTTCAACAGAGCGGGCTTCTAGACCAATTTTGATGGTTGAAACAATTTTCGGCGGATTCATGTAAAGATCGATCATGTCAATCTTGGCATCACGACCAATGGTAAAGGCGTAACGACCGGAAGCCGATGGGCGGGTGATATGTACCGCATAACCGGTATCCAGAATGGCCACGATGTCTTTGGAATCACCGTCAATAATGGCCACCTGACCGGCATCACGCAAGGTCACAGCGAAGAAATTTTCCACATCATAATCATGTTGCTTGGTTTTTGGACGGTCTTCGGGCTTCACATGAAGTACCCAGGAATCTTGCATCTCGGGCAATCCCCACTCTGGTGGTGCCGGTGGTTCATGTTGTAAGAAGCGTGCCAGGATATCGATTTCTTCATTGGTAAAATCACCGGAAGTACCCCAGTTGGGCATACCGGCGGGTGAACCGTAAGTGATTAAGGTTTTCAGATATTCAGAACCTTTTTCACGGGTGATGTCTGTGGTAAGTGGTTTACCGGTGGCGCCTTTACGCAACACACCGTGACAACCGGCACAACGCTCAAAGTATGTTTTCGTAGCAAACTCAAATTCTTCTTCGGTCATGGCAGGCCCTTGTGAATCCACCATTTTTTTGGTGACAGCCGGGTCAATGCCGGAAGGGGCGCCCTGATACTTAAGTTCTTCAATAGAACTGGTTGGGTGGGTCACGGGCTGGCCGGTAGCCACCGCTTTTTCTTCATCTTTGGCACGAATACTGGCCACTTCAGCCGCACTCACTTGATAACCTTCATTGCCCCAACTGTGGGTCACATAAGTCAGAATGTTGGCAATTTGCTCATCATTCAGATAAGACAGGTTTGGCATAACTGCATTGTATTTGGTGCCGTTAACGGTAATTTCACCTGACAATCCGTGAAGTACGGTGCCGATGGCGCGTTCTTTATCTTCCAGCAGGTAATCGGATTCTGCAAGCGGCGGGAATGCGCCGGCCATGCCCTGACCGTTGGGTTGGTGACAGGCCACACAATGGATGCCGTAGAGTTTCTCACCTTCGGCTATTTGGGTGGCCAAATCAGTGGTTCCGGCTTTCATTTCAGCCTTATGGCCCGCTAACGGGTCTTTGTTATTTTTATCGGCTTGGTCCGCACAGGCGGGTAAGGCCAAAACCAAACCGGCGACTAACAGACTTTGCTTAAGTTTTATCATGGTTATTAACTCCTGATATGAATAAAATCATTGTTCCAAATAGGCATTAACACTATTTCAATCAGGATTGTACTGTTGGATAAATATTGGCTCATTGATATAGGTCAATTGGCTATTGTTATTTTGCTATTTATTTTAACACCAGATCACCACTGCTGCGAGTAAGATAGTGAGAAATTACGTGAAGATTGTGTTAATGCTTCGATTATGGGGTCTTCTGCATCGAAATTGCGGACTTGTTGCCATTGCCAGTAGGTTTTATCCGTCAGGTTATTGATACTGAACTGCAAATGGGATTGTGGCGAAAAGTAATAACCGGACATCCAGTCAAAAACTGCATAACCGGGCGTTTGAAACAATTCTTCCTGGGTTAAATCAATTTCATCCTGTGCGGCACTGAATCGGCCGTACAAACCCGAGTGCCATTTTTTCGAGACACTGCTCCATTGGGTAGACAGCACCGCTTTGGGTGGGGATACCGAATTAAGCGGTTGGTCGTTGGTGGCGTTCACCCCCTTGGTCCAGGATAAGGCGATGTGGGTCTGCCACTGGTCGTTAATAAACCATTGGTGATCCAGTTCAAAACCGTGGATGCGGGCTTTGGCGATGTTTTGTGACTGAAACAGCAAGGCCTGGGTGTCCGGATCTATTCCCAGAGGCGCCCGCGAAACAATCAGATCTTTGTATTCATTATAAAAACCACTGAGGGTGAGTCGTTGATTGGGTAAAATCAATCGATAACCGGCTTCATAACCGTTGGAAGTTTCGCTTTTTAAATCGGGGTTTGGAATGGAGCGGTAATTAAATAATGCGATGTTAAAACCAATATTCACATCTTCTGCCGGTGGTGCCCGAAAGCCGCGGACATATTGGGCATAGAGGCTGTTGTAATCATTGATATGATACAGTAAGCCGAGTTTAGGTGAGAAGTCAGACTCATCAATATCAACCACGGCAATGTCTTCGGCGTTATTGTCAAACAAAGCATCGCGAGTCGGATCCAAATCATAGCGATCAAAACGCAGTGCCGGAATCAGTGTCCATTGTTCATTTAAGTCAATCTCATCATGAATAAACACACCAATTTCTTTGACATCGGTGAGCGGAAAATCCCGGAATGGAAATACCTCGCCCAATAAAATATTCGTACTGTCACCGGTGTTTAGATTGGTTTGCAGGGCGTCGCGGTATTCGGCGACATCTGTTTGGGTGATTTCAACACCATAAATAAGTCGATGCGACCAGTCGCCAGTGTTAAATTGTTTGGTGAAATTAGCTTCCATACCAAGCGTTTTTTGTTCAAAACTAAACAGCCTGTCTTGTAATAAGGGTGTATCACGACGTGAAAAACGATTTTCAGCTGTTTTTTGTAAAAATTCGGTGTTGCTGTGATAAAGCCGGATTAAGCCATCATCTGCCCAGTGTTTATTGAGCATAAAATCGTAAGTGGCACTTAACTTTTGGGATTCACTGCTGTCATCACCGGCCAGTGCCGTGGTGTTAGCAAAACGACCCTGGCCAATAAAAGAATGGATTTGGGTGCTTTGATCGCGTTGTTGGGCCTGTACATTAAATGACAGCTGATGCCCCGGCGCCACATCTGTGACCCATTTGCCGAAAACCGATTGCTGATCCCAGTCCGCATGATCGTCAGCCAGAGTACTGGGTCTTTGCATACCTTTACCGTCACGTTGGTTGATATTAAAAATCACGCCATTTTTTTCTCCATTCCAGGCATGGGTGTAGGTGCCGTGACGGCCATTGTACTCGCCATTAAAGCCGAATCTGATCTGACGCCATTGGTCACCGGAACTGACCCGGTCTTGTGGATTCCAGGTGTGGATGCTGACAATCCCCCCCAGGGCATTACTGCCATATAAAGTGGAGGCCGGACCTTTTAACACCTCAATGCTCTGAATGACAGACACATCCGGATACTGAGCGGTTGCAAAAGAATAGGAACCGATATCAAAGGCCTTGGCGTTGGGCACGCCATCGACTTCAACCGCCACCCGGTTACTGCCGATACCGCGAATATTGATGCCTGATGTGCCAAAACGGTTGCCGGCTTGTTCTATGTTAATGTTGGTTTCATAGCGCAAAGCCGCGGCCATGTCTTCGCTCTGGGTATTTTGGATATTTTCAGCACTGATGACGGCCACATCTGCGGCGACTTCCTGTAACTGACGGGCTTGTTTGTAGGCTACCACAATCATCGGGCTTAAATCAGTGGTGTCGTTTTTATCTTGATTGGATGGCTTGTCTTGGGCGTATAAGGTTGTTGTCAAAAAACACATACAGACAATTAAACTTAATTTTTTCATCACTTCGGTCAAATTTACAAAGTGACACAGTTTAACGGATTTGTCTTACGATGAAATGACTTTTGTCAATTTGCTGTGCTTGAAATTAATGATATGAATAAGATGCCGACTTATTTTCATACCTGCCTCAAGGTATCGGGATTCATCGGGATCCAATGCAGCCAGAAAATTTTTTACATACAACCCCAGTTCTGTATTGCCCTGGCTGTCTAACCGCCGGCTGAAAAACAGGCCGTCAGCATCTTCCTTCTGACTGATCATTTCGAGCAGGGTATAAACATCGGTGGAAAGGGTTAAATCAACATGAGCCGGAATTGACGATGCCTGCAACCGGTTGTTGTGTAAACGCAATGCAAAGTTAATGTGGGCATCTTTAATGATCACCGCAATGGTGTAATCAGCCAAAAAATCAAGATTATTGTCGCGCAAGTCCGCGGCAAAAAACCGGTTCAAGGCCAGTTCAATCAGTAGCCGCTGCGGGCGTTGCGGGAAATTTTTCAAAACCGCGGCCATTATGCCGGGCAACTGGGGTACGCCCTGTTTCAAGGGGTTTTGTTGATTTGTGTCCATAGGTCATCAATGTGTCGTTTAAATGCGTGGTCGTGTTGAATGGGACGGCCCCAGGTACGATTGGTTTCAGCCGGCCATTTATGGGTGGCATCAAGGCCCATTTTTCCACCGAGACGGCTTTGGGGACTGGAAAAATCC
Organism: Marinicella pacifica; assembly: GCF_014636635.1. Taxonomy (GTDB): domain Bacteria; phylum Pseudomonadota; class Gammaproteobacteria; order Xanthomonadales; family Marinicellaceae; genus Marinicella; species Marinicella pacifica. The sequence continues at coordinate 18,997 of NZ_BMEO01000006.1, forward strand.
AGATAATCCACCGGGGTTCGTTCCAGAATAAGGCTGTCTCGGGCCGGGTCGGCACGGGTACTCATGGCCCAAATCACTTGAGACCAATTTCGCACATCGACATCTTCATCCGTCACAATAATAAATTTGGTATAAGAAAATTGCCGCAGATAAGACCACACCGCCATCATAATGCGTTTAGCATGTCCCGGATACTGTTTGCGGATACTGATCACCGCCATGCGATAGGAGCAGGCCGCCGGTGGCAAATAAAAATCCACGATTTCAGGGAACTGGTTTTGTAACAACGGTATAAAAAGTTCATTCAGAACCGAGGCCATCACAGACGGTTCATCTTCACCGGGGTGTCCCATATAGCTTGTGTGGTACAGGGGTTTGTCCTGAAAAGTCATGGCTTCGACCGTAAAAACCGGGAAGTCTTCGACTGAATTGTAAAAACCGGTGTGGTCTCCAAAGGGACCTTCAGCTGCGCTTTCATCCGGCTCGATATAGCCTTCCAAAACAATTTCAGCATGGGCCGGAATCTGTAAATGCGCATGAATTACACCCGCTGTCACCTGGGTCTTGGCACCGCGTAACAAACCGGCAAAATGGTATTCACTTAAGGTATCGGGAATCGGCGACACCGCGGCTAAGGTGGTGATGGGGTCGGCGCCAATCACCACCGACACCGGAAAACGTTCTCCCGGGTTGGTTTGTTTAAAATCATTGAAATCTGTGGCGCCACCGCGATGTGCCAGCCAGCGCATAATCAGTTTATTTTTAGCAATCGGTTGTTGCCGGTAAATACCAATGTTCTGGCGTTTTTGACGGGGTCCCTGGGTTATCACCAGGCCAAAAGTCAAAAGGGCACTGATGTCTTTCGGCCAACAGGTGGGCATTGGTAATAAACCCACATCCACCGCATCACCTTTAAGCACATGGGTTTGACAGGTCGGTTTGTCAATGATTCGGGGATTGATATAGCTGAGGCGTTTAAATTGTTTCAACAGGCTTTGACTTTGTTTCAGGTCGGTGGGCAGCTGCGGTGATTGTAAATAAGCCAATTGCCGACCTAGGGTGGTTAATTGCGCTTTATCGGTGACTCCCAATGCCTGTAATACCCGCTGTTCTGTACCAAATAAATTACCGATGACCGGCATAACGTGACCACTGCTCAGCTTGTTAAATTGCAATGCCGGACCCTGTTGCTTCAGACTTTTATGGCTCAGCGCCGTTAATTCATGACGCAAGTCTACGGTTTGATGAATGTGCAATAAATCATCGTTGTCGCTCAGCAATTGAAGAAAATCCCGCAGACTATGGATATGATCACTGCGGTGAGAATCTAAACTGTGGCTAATCAGGCGATTGAGGTCCATCAGTGTTCAGGCCACCCAGTTTTTTCCGGCTTGTCGGTGCCAGTAGCCATTGCTGATGGGGTGGATGGTACATTCGGCCAGTTTTTGTTGTCCCTCATCAACACCCATTTGCTGCTTTCTGACCCGGTCAAAAATATCAATCACCTCAAAACAGTTATTCTGTTGAGGTGTAATGCGTAATATATCCACCGCGTTGTCGTTGATGGCTTCTAAATGGTTCTGAATCGTGCCAGATTGAGTCTGGATACCGTTAATCACCAGAAAATCTTTCGCTTCCTGGGTTTTCATGGCCAGTCCATCGGGGTATTGGTCACAGACAAAACCACATTGGTCTTTACTGCGGTTATGGGTGCGGGCGGTAAAACAACGGGCCGAGTAGGCCAGTGATAATCGGCCCCAAACGGGCAATTCCACTTCGATTCCGGAAAGATCAAAATCGTGTAATGCCTGTTGATTATGTTCATGGGGTACCACCCAACGTTGTAAGCCCAGCGATTTAAGCTTATCCAAACTGCGTTGGTTATAAATATTTAAAGAACCACCAGCGATAAACTCAGGTTTGGTATAACTGGTGCGTAGTTGTAGCGCGGACATGTCATTGGCTTCCACGCCAAAGTCATTTTGTTTGCAGATTTTGGTCATCACCGATAATTCAGAGGCGGCTTCCACCAAAGACAGGGTCGACAAGACCACTTCTTTGCCGGCGGCGGTCAAATCCTGGCCAATACTGATCCAGTCACTTAAACCCAATGCCCGGCGTTTACTGCACACTGTTTCACCCAGATAGACAATATCAATGGGTGAATCGGCCGTTCGACGATAAAAGTCTTCCACTGTGGTTTGATCCCAGAAATAGGGGATGGGTGCCAGTGATAATTTTTTATGTATTCTTTGAGTCATTGCCAGTTCCGATAATAAGCCCCTAAGGTGGTTTGTTGGCCTTCGGATAAATCACCCAGGGTTTTATTCCATTGGTCTTTTAACTCATAAGCGTCCGGTTTTTCTAAACAGTCATCAATGGCGGCCCGCATCACTTCAGTCACTTGTCTGACATAGGCCGGACTGCGTTGCCGGCCTTCGACCTTAACCGCTACCACACCAATGGTTTTTAATTCGGCTAAAATCGATAAGGTGTTTAAACTGGTGGGTTCTTCGATGGCATAGCCAATATGATCATTGACCTTATAACGGCCTTTGCAAATCACCGGATAACCCACGGAATCGTCTTTATCCACCCGGTCAATCAGAATGCCATTGAGACGGGTTTCTAAATGGTCATCGGTGTTTTTCCACTCGACAAATTCAGCCGGCGAGCAGGCTCCGTGATTGTTTGGACCTAAACCGGTGGCATAGGACGACAATAAACAGCGGCCTTCAACCATCACACACAAACTGCCGAATCCAAAGACTTCAATGGGCACCTTAGATTGATTCACTAAATGTGCCACTTGTTTGATTGATAGAACGCGCGGAATAACGGCACGTTTAATATTAAATTGTTCAGCAAAAAAATTCACCGCGGCGGCACTGGTGGCTGAACCTTGTACGGATAAATGAATGTTTAAATCGGGGTGTTTCTCGCAAGCATAATCCATAACGCCCATATCAGCTAAGATTAGTGCATCGACCTTGAGTTCAGCAGCGGTATCCACCGCCTGTTGCCAGATATCTAAATCATGGCAATAAGGATAAGTGTTAACAGCTAAAAAGACTTTACAGCCACGACTTTGAGCAAACTCAATGCCTTGGGTCATCTGTTTTTCAGTGAAATTCAAGCCGGCAAAATGACGGGCATTGGTGGCATTTTGCAGGCCCATATAAACCGCATCGGCACCGGCTTTAACCGCGGCTTTTAAAGACGGTAAATTACCCGCCGGACAAACCAATTCCATAATATGTTCAGATAATAGAGTGCTGAACAGTGTAGATAGGTTAGTTAATATTAGCCTTGATGTAGGTCAATCGCGCTTATTGAACAATACAGGTTTCAGGGTTAACGGCTTCATCAGCCCCTTCGGTGAGTCTTTTTTCATACAGATAGGTGGCGATTTTAGTCAGTCTTGTCAGTTCATCTTCTGCAGTGAACCATAATTCTGAATAGTTTTCATCAAAATAGTCTGCAACAAAATCATTATTTTGGCTGTAGCTTTTACTGAGGCATTCCGCATACTGTTTAAAGCGCTCATGATTAGCCTGGCTGGCGGCCAGCATATCTTGTTGGTTATTGAGTTCATAAACAGCGATATTAATAACATGCCCGATGGCTTTCGTAATAATTGTGTTTCCATGGTTAATCATTGTTTTAGCAATGTATAAACACTCAGCACTGTAATCGGGATTGTTTTGGCAACTGTCTTTTAAGGGCTTAAACTGTGGTAACGGCAATGCCAATTGCATGCTAATTAGCATGATATAAACTTGAGAATCTGGCATTTTTTCATCCATTGTCGGAATGTCTTTTTCACTGAAATCAGTGGTGGCAATGAGATCATTTTTTTCCCGTATTAAAGCCTTTTCAGGGATGGGATTGGTTTTAACATAGTCTTTAATTAAAGCGATAAATTCAGGTAATAAATAATCGACATGGGTCATCTGTTGGGTACCACTCATGACTTTCAATAAATTAGCGGTTAAATCTTGATTGTCGGTTTCCAAAGCCAATTGTAATGGTCGTATATAGACACTTAAGTCACTGGGATAAAGTTGCATCTGCTTATCGAGTAAAGCCTGTCGATTACAGTGGTCATCCAATTCTGATAGAAAACACAAGTTTTCTAAGATTTGAAGTGTTTCAATATTGAGTGTCTCGTTATTAACAAGCTTATTAATATGTTGTCCGTGATTTTGATATAACAGTTGTAATGTATCGGGATCAATCTGTGTCGCTTGAGATTGTAAAATGGCGTTGGTTTTGTTTAAGCCAATGGCCTGGGCGTAGGGTTGTTCGTGATTTAATAAATACTCTGTCAGTTGCATGGTCCATTGGCCAAGTAGTTCCATAGATTCCTGTTCAGCGTCAGTGGGTTTTCGCATTAATTTGTTCATTGTTTCAGCAAGCTGCTGAACACTTTCATCTGCTTCTTGTTTCTTAACAGCGGCGGAGTCTTGAGCCACAACGGGCAAGGCGTATAGAAAAATAAGCATAAACACAAAGAATTTCATAAGCTAGAGCCATATTCGTAATTAAAAAATCAAGCAAATATAATTGCCTAAAAGGTTATAAAAGAAGCATTTGGTTCTTGTGCGACAAAACAATAAGTTATTGAGTTTAAAACATTTAGCATGAACCGCTTACTCAGTAAATTATATAGCTTGCGGACTTATTATTAAACAATTTTATTCCCTCGTCAAAAACAAGAGCTTGGGGACTTAGCGAAGCAGTATCAAAAATTTATTAGACTATTAGAGATCCTTCATAAAACAGGATTTCGATAGTGTATAAGGAGCCCAAGCATTACTGATTTACTGTGGATCACTATCACCGTGCGGACGGCAGCCTGACTCACTGCCGTCCTCGTAAATGCCAGTACGCTGATTATCGATTCCGGTGTGCCTGTGTTTAATCGAATCCGTTCTTAAAGATGAGGTCAGACGGCGCCTGAACAGCAGATTCCACCGCTCCGATATCGCAATGGGCACCCAGGGGTCGTGCTGTACCGCGCTGATCAACGATTGCACAGGTGCTGTCATTGCCCGCATCAATGGCGCTGCTGGCAGCGCCGGGCAGCATGGTTAAGGTAAAGCCGCCATTGTCGGCCAAGGTGCCCAACTGGGGGTCGGCCGTGATGACATTGCTGCAGGCGTTGGTGCCCTGGGCCGAAACGGGACAGCCGCCTTCGACGATGCTGTCATTGATTGTGCCATTCGCATCGTTGCCACCCATCTGGGACGTGCCGGCATCCTGCGATGCTGTGTTCTGCCATAGGATGACATTGTTCAGCGTCGTGTGGCTGTAGCCGTTGTTTCCGTCGCTGTAAATGGCTCCGCCATACTGCGCATTGTTGTTGCTGAACGTGGCATTGGTGAAACTTGGACTGGCATGGCCGTAATTGTTGCCATTGTTGTACACAGCACCCCCATTTCCGGAAGCAGTGTTGCCGTGAAAGGTGACATTCATCATGGCCGGGTTGGTGGCATAGTTGCTGCCACTGCCGTAGTTGTAGATGGCACCGCCGTTAACGGCATGGTTAGAACGGAAGGTGGCACTTTGGGCAATGACCGCGCCAACCAGTCCCACATCAGCATTGAACAGCGCACCGCCGGAACTGGCGGTGTTGAGATAGAAGTCCACGTTGTGGAACTCCGGCCGGACGGTCGATCCCACCTCACCCAGGCTGTAAACAGCGCCACCAGCCTGGCCTCCATCATTGGAGTTAAACCGGGTGTTGTTGAATCTGGGGTCCACCCAGCCGGAGGTGCTTGCCTTGTTATATACCGCACCACCGAGTTGAATGGCGGAGTTGTCGGAAAAGGTACCGCTAATGAGGTGGGGGGATATGGTGGCTTGATCAGCCTGATTGTAAATTCCACCTCCGTACTCTATGGCTTCATTGTTTATGAAATCAAAATTAATCAGCTTCGGGGACAGTCGACCAAATTGAGTGGCCAAATTTGCCATGGCACCACCCTTGATAGCGTAGTTGTTGTGGAATTCGACGTCCCATAACTGAGGCTCACTTATGACGCCAACCGCGGTATTACACATACCGCCGCCGATGATTGCCGCGTTGTCCTGAATCTTCACGTTAATCAGGGTCGGACTACAGTGGCCACCTGAGCCATTGCAGAATACACCGGCCCCGACATTGTTTGGATAATCGTAAATATCGGTCGAACTGAACCCTTTTTCTACCGTCACATCGGCCAGCACAGTATCCAAATTGATGGGGTTACTGGCGCCATCAAAGACAACAACGTGGTAGCTGTTGTCGGTGTCCGCAGCTCCGCCGATGTCCCCCGACAGCACTGTTTCATACATGCCATGATTGAGCTTGCGCTGGCCGGGATCGGTTTCGGTGCCGACAAAGTGGCCCAGCACCTCAACCCCGGACCGGATCCGGAAGCTGATGCTGCGGTCTGTTCCGGACGAGGGTTTATAGAGACCCATTGCCAGCCACAGTTGCTCGCAGGTGGGATCGTTGAGTGCGATTTGTATATCCATGGTGCTTGACCAGGTCGAGCCATTGCCTGCAGGCGGTGGATTGGCTGAGACCCGGCACACACCGGCATCACCGGCAACCTCGACTGCGCCCATGTCGCAGAGCGTGCTACCATTGTGGTCGCCATCCTGCGGTCGTGACACACCACGCTGGTCCTCAAGGCCACAAACAGGCGCGCCATTGTCCACAGCCGGACTGCCCACGTCGGGCACACGCACCCGGGTGGGGCTGCGATGTCGACCTAGCGGCCCAAGCATCGGATCGAGCAGCGACAGGTTGCTGCAGGTATTGCCGTCGCAGCCATGTTGCAAAATACTCCATGAGATGTCTGTGCTGGTGCCTGATCCGTCGTTGCGTATCACCCAGTTGGCAGAACCCGGTGCACCGCTCTCGCTGGTGTTATCCCACAGGATCGAATTCTCGATGACAATCTCAACCGGGCTGGGGATGTTTCCAGATTGTTGATGATAATTTTTGTTGTATATTGCAGCGCCACCATGGCCTGCGGTGTTGCCGGTAAAGGTGACACTTGACAGGATCATCGCGAGTTGAGAACCGTGTTCCGAATATTGATCTGCCAGGTTGGCCACTGCACCACCAGATTCAGCGGCGATATTGTTGTGGAATGTCGAGTTACTGATGAACATCTGGAGATTATTTTCAGTATTCTCCTTCAAGCGGGAGGCGATTACGCCTCCTCGGTAAGCTATGTTTTCTGTTGCGGTGACATTGATTAACTGGGCCGTACTGCTGTAGAAGGTATGCTTTTGTATGTAAACCGCGCCGCCATCCTTGTCGGCTTCGTTGTTGAGGAACTCGGTATTGGAGATCGTCACGTTGCTGGGCTCCATGATGGCAACGGCACCGCCGTAGAATTCAGCGTAATTGTTGACAAAACGCACATTGTTGATGTTCAGCTTACAGCTGCCAAGGCACAAAAGCCCACCGCCCGATTTGTCTTCCTCTTCCGAAGTGTAAGTCGTGTCGGCTTTGCCATCACGGATTGTTACCCCATCGATTGTCATTACATGAATGGCTGCCGTTACCTCAAGCACATGGTTAACAAATTCGCCGGGTACCAATGAGGATTCACCGCTTATCACCGTGGCATTAGTTTCCGGATCGGGGTTGCGATCTTCGCGCACTGTTTCTGTACCAACAAACCCCCCATAAATATCCCCTCTGTACCAGTCGTAACTTCCTTTGTAGACACCCTGTTTCAGCCAGATTTCTTCACATGTATCGTCGCTTAAGGCAGCACTAAACGGCATTGGGTTGTTCCAACTGTCGCCGTAGGCTAACACAACATTTGGCGCAACATGGCAAATCCGTGCCTGTAGCGCACCAGTGACAAACAAGCATGCAAAAAACAGCCCGATTAAGAAGGCGGGTTGGCGAGGGTAGGCCAACAACGAATGCTTGACAGACTCCTCGCTGCGATGGGTGTCGGATGCACGCCTGCTCGGTGCGATTCCACAGGAATCTGAAGTTTCTGACATGTTCTGGGGCCAAGAAACGTGTCGAAGCCCTGAGAACTTGGGCAAGTCCTGATTTCGTTTTGCCAAACTGTAATGGGCTCTGCTGGTTACTTTCAGCCGGATTATGCGTACAGCTGTGGCTGTAACAGCACGAATCAGACCTGTCACACAGTGTCTGAGCTTTAATAAGTAAGATTCAATAAACATATGATTTCCTCCGTTCGCTATATAAGTATTCGTTAAGTTTTGTTTTTATTTACTACATATTTCTTTAATTGATCAATTTATTAACGTAAACGATAGAATTGGCTGAAGGAGGACAAAGAATTTAATTTTTTTTGTAGGACCTTGAATCTTTAAACAAAACAATCATTCAAAATCATTAGTGTCCCAACGTTAAATCGAATAAATTCAATTGCTTAGAGCTGTCGTCATTATCGTTATTGTATTCGGAATTTGTAAGCAATTGATTTAGTTCGTTTTTTTCAAACAGGCTCAAGCTTAAAATCTGTAAAATTGTGTAAAGCTCTAATTTTAGCTTAAGACGCTTTTTTATGATGGCTATAAGGACATAAACAGATACAGCAATCCAGATTTGACTTTTTACTGCGTTCTCAGTTACACCGAAAAATGACTTTATTTTCAGGTGTTGTTTTATCCATTTAAAGAAAAGTTCAACTTGCCAGCGGTAGCGATAAAGTTGGGTTATTGTCATTGCCGGAACGATAAAATTATTGGTTAAAAAGTTAAAAGTTTTATCGGTTTCACTGTCATAGTACTTGATACGCCTCAGTTGCTGAGGGTAATTCACTTTTGCATCAACTCCGGCGAGTACAATCGTTTGGTCACATCTAATACCTTTTAATTTGTCTTCGTTAGTCACTTTGTGTGAATATTGCCGCTTGAATGAAGTATTCTTTTTTGCCCTAATAACAAAGAAGGCACCAGTCTGATGAATAGTAAACAATCTCTCGAAGTCTAAATAACCTCTGTCCATGATGTAGAATGCACCGGCTTCTGGAATCAAAATATCAAGGATATTAACATCATGCATCTTGCCATCTGAGATATGGATAAAAGCAGGAATGTTACCTTTCAAATCAAGCAAAGTATGTAACTTTACCGCTGACTTCGTTGAACGAAATCGTGCCCATGGAAAAACCGAAAGGCACAGATCAATGGTTGATGCATCAAGGGCATAAATCGTGTTGTCCAAATCAAGCCCCAAATCTTCTTCAGCGTACAATGGCCTGGCTATTTTTATTAACGCTTGAGCAAAGTCAGCATAAATTCTCCAATCTCGTACTTTGTTGGCATTGGACAGTGTATTGCGTGCTATACCGCCACGTATCCCCATATGATAGAGTTTGGATTTGTGTGATAACAGGCAAGTAACTGTTTCTCTTAAGCTTCCTCTGTAAGTTAGCTGAGCAAAAGACATACACAGAAAATGATCCTGGCAACTGAATGATTTAACCATATGGTTGCCGTTATAAGTTTGTACACAACGGCGAAATATTTTCATTGGAAGATGTTCCATCAACTGAGCAAAAACGAGTTTTCCTGTATACATTGGCAACCACCTAAAATCATAAAATGATTTGATTTTAAGTCGTTTAAGGCCGTTCAAGTCGATGCCCTTGCTAAATAGGCGTTTTTTGTAGAGAATACAGTGGCTTACGACCATTTATTTTTTCAACGCTGGGACAGTAGTGATTCAAAATATGTTCTTTGCAATAAAAAAGCCGAACCATGATTGTGATTCGGCTTTTTTACTGGTTTATGGGCTATTTGAAAACCTGACCAATATTGATTATGGCTTGCTATCCTGTTTTCAAAAATTCCTCGGCCTGGGCGAGGGTGGTTTCGGTGATGGTTTCGCCGCCGGCCATACGCGCCAGTTCTTGAATACGTTGTTCGCGGTTGAGGTGTTGAATGGCTGAGCGGGTCAGGCCGTGACTCTGGTCACTGGATTTTGACACCAGAATATGGTCATGGGCCTGGCCGGCCACTTGCGGTAAATGGGTGACGGCAAAGACCTGGTGTTGTTCACTGAGGTTGCGCATAATGCCACCGACTTTGGAGGCGGTGGCGCCGCCAATGCCGGTATCGACCTCATCAAACACAAAGGCTGTGTGATCATGGTTTTGTCCCACCACTTCGATGGCCAGACAAATCCGTGACAATTCACCGCCCGATGCGGTTTTACTTAAAGGTTGGGGTGACTGACCCTTGTTCACGGCAATCATAAATTCGACGTGGTCTAAGCCAAATACCTGTGGTTTACTGTCTTTGTTGAAGTCAGTCGGATTAACGTTGATGCTTAATTGGGCTTCGGGTAGGCCTAACTGTTGAATCATAGCCGTGATTTTAGCAGCCAGTTGTTTGGCGGCTTGTTGCCGGGCCTGAGTCAGGCGTAAACTGACATCATGGTATTGTTGTCTTAAGTCCCGGCGTTTTTTATCCAGTAGCGATTGTTGCTCTGATTGCTTTTGATGGCGATTAAGTTGCTCAGCCAGTTGTTGTTGATGATCGGTGAGTTGCTCAGCGGTGGTGTTTTGTTTGCGCGCGATGCGGGTAATTTGTTCCAATCGCTGTTCAATGGATTGTTGCTGCCCGGGGTCATGTTCAATGTTTTCAGCAAAATCCGTTAAATACTGCACCGCTTCCTGAACATTAATTAAGGCTTCATCAAGCATTTGACAGACCTGGGCGGCGTCGAAACCTTTTAAGTGTTTAAGTTGGTTAATGTGTTGCGCCAATAAATGCCGTACGGAATGATCAGCTTCATCGAGGTCATGAATGGTTTGCTGACAGGCTTGCTGAATGTCCTGGGCATGACTGACCTGTAATAAGTCCTGGTGTAATTGTTCGTATTCACCTTCTTTTAAATCCAATTCATGCAGTTCCTGGTATTGGTAATCCAGTAATTGTTGTTGTTCGGTAGAGAGTGATCCGGCTTGTTGCAAAGCCAGTGTTTCCGCATCCAATTGGTTTAAGGCTTTTGTGATGTCAGCGATTTCGGTGAGCAGTTCCTTATAATGACCGCTGCGGTCGAGTAGTTGCCGTTGGGTGGCACTTTGTAAAAGTTTAATCTGATCATGCTGGCCGTGAATTTGTACCAGATAGCGCCCCAGTTCTTTGACTAAATGGGCCGGCGTCGGACTGCCGTTAATCCACAATTGACTGCGCCCTTGTTTATTTAAAGTGCGGCGAATCATGAGGTTGTCATCTTCAAAATCGTTATTCTTCAACCATTGTTGAGCACTGATGTGACCTGAAACATCAAAAGTCACCACCACTTCACAAGCATCACCAAACGCACCAATCACAGCGGTATCGCCCCGCGCGCCTAATGCCAACGACAGGGCACCTATGGTGATTGATTTACCGGCGCCGGTTTCTCCGGTAAACACGGTCATGTGTGGACTGAAATCAATCTCTAATTGTTCAATCAGCACATAATTTTTGATGTAAATGGATTGCAACATGTGGGTCTTAACAGGGTTGAAATTAAATGGTTATTTTAGCCAGCGTGACTTGAATTGTCATCTGCTATCACTATATCACAGCCATTCATTCATTATTAGATAACATTATGACGGACAATAAACGCAACATAGATGATGAGAACGAGGACTTATACGAGTCTGATATGGACATGGATGAAACCAATGAAGAGGCGGAACACACCACCGACGATGAGGTTGAAGTGGTCAACCACCCTGAATCCGAATCAACGCAAACAGATGAATTGATGCATCAAATTAAAGACTTAGAGATGCAATTGGCTGCCAAGGATGAAGAAATCCTGCGGGTGGCCGCTGAAGGCATGAATGCCCAAAAACGCTTACAACGTGAATTGGAAAATACCCGTAAATATGCCAATGAGAAATTAATTAAGGCCATGATTCCGGTGATGGACAGTTTTGATAAAGCTTTGGAAATTGTCCATGATGATCAAGTTGAAGTGACGGTGGAAGCCATGGTTGAGGGCACCATAAACACCCAACAATCGATGACCAAAGTGTTGCAAGAATACGGCATCGAAATCATCAATCCGATGGGTGAAAAATTTGATCCGGACATTCATGAAGCCATGAGCATGGTGAAATCTGAAAACCATGAAAAAAATACGGTGGTGGATGTTTTTCAAAAAGGCTATTTATTGAACGGCCGTGTTATACGTGCCGCCATGGTTGTGGTGGCCCAATAGCTTGAATTCTATCAACCAGTCCATAGATAGTAACCAGTTTAAAAAATTAAAATCAGAGGATATTTAACATGTCAAAAGTAATAGGTATTGATTTAGGAACCACCAATTCCTGTGTCGCCGTGATGGAAGGTAAAGACATCAAGGTGATAGAAAATGCAGAAGGCGATCGAACCACCCCATCGATTGTTGCCTTTACCGACGAGGGTAAAACTTTGGTGGGTCAGTCTGCCAAAAGACAGGCTGTGACCAACCCTGAAAACACTTTGTTTGCCATTAAGCGCCTGATTGGCCGTAAATTTAATGAAGATGTGGTTAAAAAAGACCAGAACATCGTGCCCTATAAAATCATTGGCGCCGATAATGGTGATGCCTGGGTTGAGGTGCGTGGCAAAAAAATGGCACCGCAGGAAATTTCAGCACGTATTTTGGAAAAAATGAAAGCCACCGCTGAAGACTACCTGGGTGAAAAAGTGGAAGCCGCGGTCATTACTGTTCCGGCTTACTTTAACGACTCGCAGCGCCAAGCCACCAAAGATGCCGGTAAAATTGCCGGTTTGGAAGTTAAACGCATTATCAATGAGCCGACCGCTGCGGCTTTGGCTTATGGTATGGATAAAAAAGGCGGCGACCGCACCATTGCAGTGTATGACCTGGGTGGCGGTACCTTTGATATTTCGATTATTGAAATCGCTGATATTGACGGTGAGCAACAGTTTGAAGTGTTGGCCACCAACGGCGATACTTTCTTAGGTGGTGAAGACTTTGATAACCGCTTGATGGATTATCTGGTTGAAGAATTTAAAAAAGACCAGGGTGTCAACCTGCACAACGATCCTTTGGCTTTACAGCGTTTAAAAGAAGCCGCAGAAAAAGCCAAAATTGAGTTGTCTTCGTTAGACCAAACAGAAGTTAATTTACCTTACATCACGGCTGATGCTTCAGGTCCTAAACATTTGAACATTAAAATCACCCGCTCAAAACTTGAATCACTGGTATCCGACCTGGTGAAAAGAACAGTCGGCCCTTGTGAGACCGCCTTAAAAGATGCCGGTATTTCTTTGAATGAAATTTCAGACGTGATTCTGGTCGGTGGTCAAACCCGTATGCCTGCTGTACAGGAAATTGTAGAACAAACCTTTGGCAAAAAACCCCGTAAAGACGTCAATCCTGACGAGGCGGTCGCCATGGGTGCTGCAGTACAGGGTGGCGTACTGTCCGGTGATGTGAAAGACGTTTTACTGTTGGATGTGACACCTTTATCTTTGGGTATTGAAACCCTGGGTGGTGTGATGACCAAACTCATCGAGAAAAATACCACGGTGCCGACCAAAGCGTCTCAGGTTTTTTCAACCGCCGAAGACAACCAGTCAGCGGTCACTGTTCATGTCTTACAAGGTGAGCGAGAAGTGGCCAGTGCCAATAAATCACTGGGTCAGTTTAATTTAGAAGGCATTGCCCCGGCGAAACGCGGTATGCCACAGATTGAAGTGACCTTTGATATTGATGCCAACGGCATTATACATGTTTCCGCCAAAGACAAGGCCACCGGTAAAGAGCAACGCATTGAAATCAAAGCCGGTTCCGGTTTGTCCGATGAAGAAATCGAACAAATGATTAAAGATGCAGAATTAAATGCTGAAAAAGACAAGCAATTTCATGAAACGGTTCAGGCCCGCAACTCAGCGGATGCCATGATTCATTCCGCCAAAGAAATGCTGAATGAGCATAAGGATGTGATCGATGATGGTGAAAAATCAAGCATCGAATCTGCCATTGAAAATACCGAAAAAGCCATGAAAGAAGATGACAAATCCGCCATTGAGTCAGCCAGTGAAGCGCTTCAGCAAGCGATGCAACCGGTAATGCAAAAAGTGGCTCAGGCTGCCCAGGCAGGTCAGGCTGATACCGGTTCTGCCGGTGGTGAGGGTCAGACCTCTGACAATGGCCGTGACGATGACGTGGTCGATGCCGAATTTGAAGAAGTGGATGATGAGAAAAAAGGCTGAACATAAGATCAGCTGATAACAAAAGCCGGTATGAGTTTTTTATGCCGGCTTTTTCAGTGAAATAACCAAGCGCACAAACAAAACCGCATGAGTAAAGATTTATACAAAATTTTAGGAGTCAGTCGGTCCGCCGGTCAGGCAGACATCAAAAAAGCCTATCGCCGATTGGCCATGAAATACCACCCCGATCGTGCCGGTGATGATGCGGCAGCACAGGAAAAATTCAAAGAAGCCAAAATGGCTTATGAAATTCTGCGCGACGAGCGTAAACGCCAAATGTATGATCAGTACGGTTTTGATGCTGTCTCAGGTCAGAACGGCAGAGGTCCCGGAGGCTTTGGTGGTGGATTTCACGGTGATGTGGGTGATATTTTCGGCGATATTTTCAGTGATATTTTTGGCGGCGGGCGCCGTGGGGGTCGTTCAGCGGGGCCACAACGCGGCAGTGATATGCAGGTGGAGATGACCATAGAACTGGAAGAGGCAATAGAAGGTGTTGAAAAAGACATTACGCTGCCCACCATGTCACCTTGTGAACCCTGTCATGGCAGCGGCTCAAAAGACGGCAAAACCAGTCCCTGTCAAACCTGTCGTGGTGTGGGGCAGGTGCGCATGCAGCAGGGTATGTTTTCAGTGCAGCAAACCTGTCCCGATTGTCGCGGAAAAGGCAGCAGCATCAGCAATCCCTGTGGCCATTGTGGCGGTCAGGGCCGTCGTCAGGAAAACAAAACTTTTAAAGTGAATATACCCGCGGGTGTAGACGAAGGTGACCGCATTCGCTTAACCGGCAAAGGTGAAGCCGGTCCACAAGGCGGACCGGCCGGTGACTTGTATGTGGATATCCACGTTAAACCGCATGATATATTCACCCGTCAGGGGGATAACCTGTTGTGCGAAATTCCGGTGGATTTTGCCACCGCTTGTATTGGTGGCGAGTTGAATGTTCCGACTTTGTCTGGAGCAGTTAAGCTCAAGGTGCCTGCAGAAACTCAGTCTGGTAAGCAATTTAGACTTCGCGGGAAGGGTGTTCAGTCGGTGCGTTCTCACAGTCCCGGCGATTTATTCTGTAAAGTTCATGTGGAAACACCGGTTAACCTTAGCCATGAACAAAAAGAAATTTTGAAGCAATTTGATGACAGCCTTAAACAGGCCGGTGATAAGAATAATCCCAGACGTAAGGGCTGGTTTGACAACGTTAAATCATTTTTAGACAAGGTCACCGGCTGATATGACAGAGGTTTTGCGGGTCATCGTATCCGGTGTTACCGGCCGTATGGGCCGACGGCTTGTCAACGCACTGCAAAAACAAGCGACCATCCATATTGTGGCAGGTATCACATCCCCTGAAAATACATTTTTAGGTAAACCGCTGTCCGCAGTCAGCCACAATGCCAGTCATCAAGCACCGATATTAAGTAATTTTTCTGGTTTGCAAGCTGATGTGGTGATCGATTTCTCTCAAAGTAAATGTTTTGATCAGGTGGTGGATTATTGTGTCATGAATGAGGTTGCTTTGGTCAGTGGCACCACCGGTTTAAGTCAGTCACAATTTGATCGCATCAGTCAGGCCGGTCACTTTATACCGGTATTATGGGCGGCTAATTTTTCGATAAATATACAGATAATCAAAAACTTATTGCAGGTTTTTAAACAAAAAAATCATAACGGTGAATACCGGATTACAGAGACCCATCACCAACACAAACAAGACGCCCCATCGGGAACCGCCATTGCCCTGGCACAAAGTTTATCCGACAGTCAGCACTTAATGGTGGTGGATCATAACCGATTCACGCTCGGCACCATTGAGATCACATCAGTTCGGGAAGCAGAAGTACCCGGCACCCATCAAATTTATTGTGATTTCCCCAACGAAACAATAACGATTGAACATGTTTCCAAAAACGGTGATTTATTCGCTGAAGGGGCCGTTTCAGCCGCTAAGTGGTTGGTGCAACAAGACAACGGCTTGTACGATTTGAATGCGATTATATTGGCTTAATTTTCGTATCCGATCAACGTGTTGCGACCGGCTTTTTTTGGCTTTGTACAAAGCTTTGTCGGCGGCTTCAAACCAGCTTCTAATATCTTGTTCACCCTTCGTCAGGGTGGCTAAACCGATACTGACCGAGCATTGTAAGTCAGTTATAATCGTATCAAGGTTATTAACCGCAGCGTTAATGTTTTGGGCAAATTGCTTAGCGTTTTGCAAACCTTCAGGTATCACCACGATAAATTCATCGCCACCAAGTCGCCCAATAATGGCATCATCAGGACATTGGCTTAAAATAATTTGTGCCACATTGATCAAAACATCGTCACCCACTGCATGGCCAAATTTATCATTGATGGATTTAAACTGATCCACATCAATCAGCATTAAGGTCAGTGGTTTATCCTCACGAAAATTGTGGGTGTCTAAATAAAGATTGGGTTTTTTGTTGCCAGGTTCGGCGATTAAATAACAAGGTTAAATCATCTTGCTGACTGAGTTTGTTCAAAAGTCTGTTTTGAGTTTGTACCCGGTGAATCAGCCGATGTGCATTAAAACTCACAACGGTGAAATGAATAATAATCAAGGGTAGACAGCCGAGAATGACAAAATGACTGGTTTGCGGCTGATATGGACCTTTGTATAACCACGCCACCATTATTATGGTCACCAATGATACTACAAGGGCTTTCCACCAGATGCCTTTAATGGCGGTATTTACTTTGTCGGTAACGTTGAGCAAAATTAATAATACCGAAGGCAACAGATTAAAACCCATCAAAGGGACCCAGAAACCGGCAATCACCGAATCCATCATTAAATTAAACTTTTCAGTTTTAAAAGGGTTTGGTCTAATCCGGGTCAGGAAATAGGCCAGATGCGGCCAGATGATACAACTCAGCAGCAGCCAAAACCAACGGGCGAGACCCGCTTTCATTTCTATTAATACACTGGCAATGGCGATGGCCGCCATAAGCATACCCAGTATACGCATCGGATAGATGGCTTTGGGGAGACGGCTTAAGTGACTCAGCCTTTTTGATGTTTTTACCGTTTGAAAAGGGAGCCTCATTCGCTTCATTAATACAATCAACTTTTTATTATATCCAAAGTCTGTCCTGTTAGGTGAATACTTATCACTCGGTGGGGCTTTCACAAGATGACTTGGACATTTTCGGGTCAAAAATTTGAATGTAGATTAATTTCCCGGCCTTGAACTTTGGCTTTTTTAATTCTATTTTCCAAAAACCCGGACTTATGCAGAGGTCTCTACCAGTGATTATAAAGGCTTAAGCCAAAATAATTAAAATCTTCGGTGTAAAATTGCCCGTAAGGGGCGTGACCTTCCTGATATTCTAAAAATACATCAACAGGCCGATTAAACCATTTGTTGATTCTGAGTCCTGCGCGCAGTGTGAGATTAATGGCTCGATCGGCTTCCGGCCAGGCCGAAAAATCCATGCCCAACAGGGGCATAAAATCTGCGGATTCATCGCCTCGGTATTGCCAGCCGGCTTGCCACTGAAGCGGATGCAGTCCACCGGGTTCCATACGGGTTATAAAGCCGCCACCGGCATAAACATCCCATTGCCCCAGCGATTTAAAAGCCAGAAACTTGAGGATTTCGTAAGACAGGTTTGTTCGTTTGCTGAGATAATCCTGGTTTTCAATTAAAAATTCATCGCCCAAATGGGTGCTGCGGTGGCGATAAGACAGGCGCCATGACCAGTCAGGCCGGTGCTGAACCAGTTCGCCGCCGACGGTGAAATCGGTATTAATTAATGCACCACCACGGTTATTGCGGGTGCTCAGTTCTTCCACATCAAACTGCGCCCGGATTTGACCAAACACATTCAAATAGATTTCAGGCTGTTCAAAAAGTGAAAAATCAGCCACATTCACCCGATGCCCCAAACCCACCAACATGGCATCAAATTCCTCACCCAACAAATCCATGCGACCCAGGCTGTAACGAAAACCGGCTTCATCCAAATCAGCGATTAATACCGGCAATTGTGAGGTTTGGGTGTTTGATTGAGACAGCTCATTGGCTTGTTCGGATGGGTGTTGTTGATCTGACTGTGCGTTTTGATTTTGGGCTTTGCTTAAATTGTCATAGCACACCAGACGACCATAATCGCTTTCAATTTCACTGCATGCCTGCAAAGCATCAGCCAGGGGTACTGGTTGTTTTTCGGCCTGAACCGAAAAACTTAAGACAGTGATTAATAGAAAGAAAAAAACCGTTTTCATAATTTAAAAACCTGCCGAACTGATCAGCCCGGCAGGTTATCATGATTTACTGGGCTAAATTTCGCAACACATAATGCAAAATTCCACCATGACGACAATACTCCACCTCTTTGGGCGTGTCAATGCGCACATCCACATCAAATTCAACGGTGCTGCCATCTTCACGGTGAGCGGTGATATGTGCGGTTTTGCTGTTGCCGTTTTCCAAGCCGGTGATGTCATAAGTTTCATGACCGGTTAAATCATAAGTTTCCGCACTTTCACCGGCTTTAAATTGCAACGGAATGACACCCATTCCAACCAGATTAGAACGGTGAATGCGCTCGTAACTTTCCACCAGCACTGCTTTCACACCCAATAGGTTGGTGCCTTTGGCCGCCCAGTCACGTGAAGAACCGGTGCCGTATTCTTTTCCTGCAATAATCACCAGGGGCACTTGGTCTTTTTGGTATTTAATTGAAGCATCAAAAATGCTCATTTGCTCATCACTGGGCTGATGGCGGGTCCAGCCGCCTTCGGTGCCCGGAGCCAGTTGGTTGCGCAGACGAATGTTGGCAAAGGTGCCGCGCATCATCACCTCATGATTACCCCGCCGCGAACCGTAGGAATTAAACTCGGATTTGTCAACGCCTTTGGCCTTCAGATAGCGACCGGCCGGGGAGTCCTCGGCGATGGAACCGGCCGGAGAAATATGGTCAGTGGTGACCGAATCACCCAGTTTCGCCAAAACCCGGGCACCCTTAATGTCACTGATCCCGGCCACATCCAAGGTCATGCCTTCAAAGTAGGGTGGGTTTTTAATGTAGGTGGAATCATCCTGCCAGTCGAATAACTCAGAGGCTGAAGTTTTGACATTTTTCCAGTTGTCATCACCTTCAAAAACACCGTCATAACCTTTGGCAAACATGTCATTGGAGACATTGTTCTGTATGGTGTCGGCAATTTCATGGTTGCTTGGCCAGATGTCTTTTAAATAGACATCACGGCCCTCATGGTCTTGTCCCAGTGGGTCTTTTTGAACATCAATGTCCATGGTGCCGGCAATCGCATAGGCGACCACCAAAGGCGGGGAAGCCAGAAAGTTCATGCGCACATCCGCATGGATTCGACCTTCGAAATTTCGATTGCCGGACAATACAGACGTGGCCACCAAATCGTTGTCATTAATGGCTTTCGACAAGGCCGGATCTAAGGGACCTGAGTTGCCGATACAAGTGGTACAACCGAAACCCACCACATTAAAACCGAGGGTTTCCAAGTCATCTAATACACCGGCTGATTGTAAATAATGGGTCACCACTTTTGAACCGGGTGCCAGAGACGTTTTCACCCAGGGTTTCACTGTCAGACCTTTCTCTGCGGCATTGCGAGCCAGCAAACCTGCACCGAGCATCACAGCGGGATTCGAGGTGTTGGTACAAGAGGTGATGGCGGCCACAGCAATGTCGCCATCTGTAAAGTGGTATTCACCGCGTTCTGCTTTAACCGGTATGGATTTTTTGTCACGGCCATTTTCAAAAGCATTAAATAGGTTTTGGAATTTTTCTTTGGCTTCGGTTAAGACAATGCGATCCTGCGGACGTTTCGGGCCTGAAATACTGGGTACCACGGTACTCATGTCTAACTCAAGAACCGCTGTATATTCAGCATCTTCACTGTTCTCATCGTGGAACATGCCTTGGGCTTTGGCGTATTGTTTGACTAATTCTACCTGTTCTTCGCTGCGACCTGACAGGGTTAAATAACGCAATGTTTCATCATCCACCGGAAAAATACCACAGGTGGCACCGTATTCAGGGGCCATATTGGCCAGGGTAGCCCGGTCTGCCAGTGGTAAGTGCTGTAAGCCTGAGCCAAAGAATTCGACAAATTTACCGACCACACCATGTTCACGCAACATTTCGACCACAGTTAATACAAGGTCGGTGGCCGTGGCGCCTTCGGGTAAGCGACCGGTTAATTTAAAGCCGACGACTTGCGGAATCAACATCGAAATGGCCTGACCCAGCATAGCCGCTTCAGCTTCAATACCGCCGACACCCCAGCCCAGCACACCCAGACCATTAATCATGGTGGTGTGGGAGTCAGTACCGACCACAGTATCCGGGTAAGCGGTGAGTTCACCGTTTTGTTCGGCACCAAAAACCACCCGTGCCAGGTATTCCAGATTAACCTGATGCACGATACCATTACCCGGTGGAACCACTTTAAAAGTATCAAAAGCTGACTGACCCCATTTTAAAAAGCCATAACGTTCTTTATTGCGCTCAAATTCGATTTGGGTATTGCGTTCTGCGGCATCCGCAGTGCCGTATTTATCCACCTGTACCGAGTGGTCAATCACCAGTTCGGCGGGGGACAGCGGATTGATTTTTTGCACATCACCACCGAGGCTTTTCATGGCATCGCGCATGGCGGCTAGATCCACCACCGCCGGAACGCCGGTAAAGTCCTGCAGAACCACCCGCGATGGCGTGAAAGCAATTTCGGTGGCCGGTTGAGCTTGTGGATCCCATTGTGCCAGGGCCTGAATGTCCTCAAAAGTGACATCCACACCGTTTTCATGACGCAGTAAATTCTCCAATAAAATTTTCAAACTAAACGGCAAATGTGCAATATTGATTTGCTCATTAAGTTTGGCTAAGCTGTAGTAACGGTAATTTTTATTGTTGACAGCCAGTTGCATGGCCGTTTTTAATGTGTCACTCATTTTATGGAATCCCTAAGTCATTAAATTAAAGAATCGGCTGCCACATCGGACAACCGCTAAAAAGCGCGGTATTATCGCATTTTTACCGTGGAAAAAACAGTCTGAGTACTGTTTAAAATCGCTTATGAGGACAGCAGCGGTTGTTTCAGCAACTGTTCGGCTTGTTGGATATGGGCCTTGCGCTTAAACAATAATTGAAAATGACTGCCGCCGACTTGTTTCCAGAGAACCGCGGAGCGGATGCCGGCCAGTAAAATCGCGCGAATACGTTCCGTAACTTCTTTATTTTTTAGGTGATAGGGTTGTCCTGCGATAACCACTCTGGGTTGCAGTTGGCTGATGGTTTTGGAGTAGGTGGCGGCCAGAATTTCAATAACAGCCTGTTCATTCTCATCAAATTGACCCAGGTGTTGGGCCTGTTGAATGCCATGCTGAATCTGTTTAACCATGGCTTCATTCAACATCAGTTTTGATTGTAAATTTAACAGAGTCAAAACATATTTAATCACGTTTAAATAGGCTTTGTCTTTGTTAAAGGATTTGATCAGGGTCCTTAAACCCAAAGACAGTCGGTTCATATCGTGATTAAACACCGCCGGGGTGGACTCAGGATTAACCACAAATAAACTTTCAATACTGCCGGCAAAACAATCGCGGCGACTGACGGCGCCTGACTGAGCCAGTTCATGGGCACAGGCCGCCGCTTGATAAACACCGGCTAAGGCGATGGTTTGATCTCTCATGATTGTAACTCACAGGTTGAGGTTAATATATCAGAATCGGTGATTACCGCACCGCCTAAACAGACGTTGTCCTGATAAAATACCACCGACTGTCCCGGTGTGATGGCACGCTGCGGTTGATCAAAATAAACCGTTAACTGACCATTGTCAGACTGTGACACGGTACAGTTCTGATCCGGTTGGCGGTAGCGTATTTTAGCCTGACAAATAAGTGGAAATTCAGGGGCGAGACCACTGATCCAATTGATCTGATCAGCGTGTAATTGATGACCCAAAATCAGGTGTTCATGGTCACTTTGGCCCACAATAAGTTGGTTTTTGTTATGGGCTTTGGCAATCACAAACCAGGGCTCTGGTAGGGCATCTTTGACGCCGCCGATACCCAATCCTTGTCGCTGACCGATGGTGTAGTACATCAGTCCATTATGTTGTCCGACCACAGTGCCTTTTGGGGTGACAATCTCACCGGGATTGGGTTTCAGGTATTGGCTTAAAAAATTCTGAAACCGCTTTTCGCCGATAAAACAAATACCGGTGGAGTCTTTTTTATCGTGCACGGATAAACCCAACTCAGCGGCTTTGTCGCGGACTTCGGGCTTTTCTATTTCACCCACCGGAAACAAACTACGTGCCAGCTGATGTTGCTGAATGGCATACAGGAAATAACTTTGGTCTTTGTTGGAATCCACACCTTTTAACAGCTGATACTGACCATTGCATTCGGCTTTACGCACATAATGACCGGTGGCAATAAATTCAGCGCCCAAATCATCGGCATGATCGAGAAAAGTTTTAAATTTTATTTCCCGGTTACACAAAATATCTGGGTTTGGTGTACGGCCTTTTTGATATTCTTCCAAGAACTCACTGAACACATAATCCCAGTATTCAGCCGCAAAATTACGCCGATGTAGTTTAATACCTAACCGGTCGCACACGGCTTGTGCATCTTTGACATCCTCGTCTGCAGTACAGACGTCGCTGGTGTCATCTTCTTCCCAGTTCTTCATAAACAGTCCGGCGACTTGATTGGGATGTTGTTGCTGTAATAGGGCGGCACTGACCGAGGAATCAACGCCACCGGACATGCCCACGATGATTTTTTCGGACATTGTTAATCGTAATAACTAAAGATATCTAAGGGTGTTTGCTTGCCATTGATATAGTGGTCAATATGGTGCAACACAAGGGGTGAGCGCAATCGATTATGGTGAGCCGCCACCTCATCACGGGTCATCCAGAGCGCACGAATAATACCCTCATCTAAAATCTGATTAGGCATTAACTGAATCGCTCTTCCGGCAAAACAAGAACGTAAATAGTGGTTGCCTGATGCACTGGTCCACTGAGAAAATTCGACCAGGTAATCAATCTGAATCTGCCAGGCTGTTTCCTCCAGGGTCTCACGGACTGCAGCTTCGGGCAAAGTTTCTCCCGGTTCCAAATGACCGGCGGGTTGATTAATCTTGATTTCACCATGGACATTTTCTTCAACCATTAAAAAACGGCCGTCACGCTCCACAATGGTGGCCACTGTGACCCGTGGTAACCAGTCTCTCATACTTTGGTTCCCAGCCACCTTAAGCCGGCAAACATAGCGGCTAAACCGATGGCCAGCGCGATCCACGGGGATAAGCCCAGGCTGGTGGGAATAATGCCGATTAAAATAGCAAAACCACCGGCATACAAGGCGTAGGGAATTTGGGTGCGTACATGTTCGATGTGATCACAACCTGACGCCATTGACGATAAAATGGTGGTGTCTGAAATGGGTGAGCAATGGTCACCCCACACCGCACCGGCCAGTACGCTGGCTATGGTAATGTGAATGATGTGTAAATACTCGACATCCAGCACACCTTGTGCACTCATCACATTCCAGGTAATCGGAATAATTAAGGGAATTAAAATACCCATGGTGCCCCAACTGGAACCGGTGGCAAAGGCAGTGAGAGCAGCCAGTAAAAAAGTTAATACCGGCAACCAGTAATAGCTTAAGTCATCTTGTAATAAAGAGGAGATATAATCACTGGTTTCCAGCTGGTCGGTGATGGCAGCCAGC
This sequence comes from Marinicella pacifica, assembly GCF_014636635.1. Lineage (GTDB taxonomy): Bacteria > Pseudomonadota > Gammaproteobacteria > Xanthomonadales > Marinicellaceae > Marinicella > Marinicella pacifica. The sequence goes on from NZ_BMEO01000006.1 coordinate 42,978, forward strand.
GACCAGGCAAGTATAAGGATAACAATCGCCTGAAGCATGGGTTTCATACCTTCATACCAGGCTTCAATGGTATCATCCAGTGACAATATCCGTTGACTAACGCTCATGAGCACAGCCACGATGGTGGCAGCAATACTGGCCCACAACATGGCTTTAAAGGCATCCGAAGCGCCGATGATGTCTTTTAAACTTTGATTGTCCAGTTCAGGGTTTAATCCGGTGACGTATAATCCGCCCATCACCACCACGATTAATACCCCAAACGGGATGAGTGCATTAACGGCACGATGCGGTTTGTTTTCGATCGGCTGAATATCATCATCGGCCAGGCCGATGCCCTCGGTGGTGTTAATTTCACCGCTGCGGGCTTTTTGTTCAGCCGTCAGCATGGGACCAAAGTCACGACCGGTTAAGGCAATATAAAAAGTCAAAGCAATTGCAAATAGCGGATAAAAACTATAGGGAATGGATTGTAAGAACATGATGTATGCGCCATCTCCCTGGTGGTTAATGGACCGCAAGGCTTCATCAATTAAACCCACTTCAAAACCCACCCAGGTGGTGATAAAAGCAATGCTGGCAATCGGCGCGGCGGTAGAATCCACAAGATAAGCCAGTTTTTCCCGTGAAATTTTCATTTTATCGGTTACCGGCCGCATGGTGTTGCCGACCACCAAAGAATTGGCATAGTCATCAAAAAAAATACTCAAACCCATGGCGATGGTGGCCAGCGAAGCCCGCTTCACAGTATTCGCCCAGTTGACTATTAAATTGACCACACCGACCATACCGCCGTTACGGGAACTGATGCCCACCAGCCCGCCAATCAGCAAGGAAAAGATAATCACCGAAGCGTGATCGGTGTCTGCCAGCGCTTCCACGGTATATTTCTGGACGGTCACCAGGGGTGATGTCCACAGGGCTTGCCAGGCTAAATCACCAATCAACCAGACGCCGAACATTAAACCCACAAACAACGCCGGTATCACCTGACGAAACAACAAGGCCACACCGATGGCCAATAAAGGCGGCACCACCGACAACCAGGTGCCGGCGTAAATAAGGGCGGTTTCTGTTTCAGCCGCCTGTAAGCTACCGGCGAAGAGCAAGGCTGTCAAGCCGGTGATTATGTTCGCTGTGGGCATATTTGTGTTCCCTTTTTTATTTTTGAAAGCAAATTTTAGCATTATCGTTGATTTAATTCAGCCAAACGTTCAGGCGTGCCCACATCGGTCCATAGACCATGGTAAATTTGACCGCCGGCTTGTTGATGTTGAATGGCGGAGTGGATTAATGGTGCCAGTTTAAAGGCTTGTCGAGAACGATGACTGACAGGCTTGAACAGCGCCGGACTGTAAACGCCGATGCCACTGTAGGTAAAACTGTCATGGGTCGGGGTAACTGACATCAATCTGTTGTTATGAAGAGAAAAATCACCTGACTGATTGTGCTCAGGGTTGGGTACCAACACAATATGCAGCCAATCATTATTCAGTGAAACGTTAATGAGACGACTGTAATCCATGTCTGTGAAAACATCGGCGTTGACACACAAAAAGGGCTGGTCACCGAGTAAAGGAAGGGCTTTTAACATACCGCCGCCGGTTTCTAAGGCCCGGCCACGTTCATCTGAAATTTGGATGGTTAAGCCTTTGGGGGTTTCGGTTTTAAGAAACTCAATAATTTGATCGCCTAACCAGGATACGTTGATAACAATGTCACGGAAACCGGCCTTTTTTAAAGCCAACAGATGGTGTAAAAGCAAAGGTTGACCCTGAACCGGAACCAGAGGTTTGGGCGTTTTGTCAGTGATGGGTTTGAGTCGCTGACCGCGACCGGCGGCCAAAATAAATGCTTTCATGGACTAAACTATTGGGCCTTAATCCTTGGCTGTAGTTCGTTTAACAATTGATTAAATTCATACAATTCCGGATATTTTTCAGCCACTTGCTTGAGGTATTTAAGCGTTCTTGGGATGTCATTGAGGTAATGACTTTTGCCGTCACGGTAATGAAGTCGACAAAAAATACCGATGGTTTTTAAATGCCTCTGAGCGGTCATGGTGTGGAACCATTCCATAAATTGGGACATGGCTATGCTGCTATGATGAAGCGCATTGTAATGCTGTATGAAATAATCACACAATTGTTGGACAAATTCATCCGGCCAGCTGATGTAACAGTCTTTTAACAGGGAGACCAGATCATAACTGAAAGGGCCGTGTACGGCATCCTGAAAGTCGATGATTCCCGGGTTGTTGTTTTCGGTAACCATTATATTACGGGCATGGTAATCACGGTGAACCATCACACGAGGCTGTTCTAAAGCATAACCCAATAACCATTGTCTGGTTTCTTTTAAAACCCTGCATTGTTTATCATCCAGTTCATAGCCCAGATGAGCGCCGATAAACCATTCATCGAACAACAACATTTCATTGTTTAATAATTCTTGAGAATATTTGGGTAAAGGGCTGGTTTGTGGTGTGATCTGTAATTTTAATAAACTATCAATGGCTTGTTTGTACAGTTGAATTGCATTGTCTTCGTTGAGTACATCCAGGTAAAGGGTTGAGCCCAAATCACTGAGTAATAAGAAACCCTGCTCAAGGTTACGTCCGTAAACCTCAGGAACATGGATATGGTGTTTTATTAACATCTGCTGGATTTCGAGAAAAGCCGTTAAATTCTCCTGTTCTGGTGGCGCATCCATGAGAATAAAAGTGTGTTCATTGGTGACAACCCGAAAGTACTGACGAAAGCTGGCATCGGCAGAGGCGGGACTCAAGGTGAAATTACGGTGACCAAAATGGTCGGCTAACCAATGATGACGTTGGCTTTGTCGATTCAGCATATGTAGGGTGATATCAGGGTTGCTCTGGTAGGTTTTTAACGTGTTTGAAAACAGTGTTCAAGACCAGGTTGTGTTCAAAATACACCACAAAATCAGCGTATTCCCATCGGGTTATCGGTGGTTCACCCACCGCTGCACGACGCACCAATGGCGCACCAAACCGCTGTTCCACCTGTTGCATGTTCTGACCATGCTTGGGCACCGCCTGATTGGCCTGTTGTTGGGTGCGCTCTATGAGCAATACTTCTGCTGAAACCGCACAAGAAACCAGACTGAATAGCACGATATAAATACATTTTTTAATCATCATTTGAATACTCCCGCTTCCTTAATGAATTGTTTAAAAAACTTATTTTAGCAATAAATTAAACCAGTTGTTATCTTAAAAAGAAACAATTTTACGACTGTGAACCACTTGGCAATTTTGACTTTGCTATATAATGCCTGCCATGAAAAAAGGTTTAAGTCATTTATTTCAGGTTTATACCTGGCTCATTATTTTCCCACTGGCCTGGTTGTGGACTGCATTCATTGCCATCATAGTCATTGTACTAACCTGGCTGGGTGCGGGTGCCTGGGCGGATAAATATGTGGCGCGTTTGTGGGGTCGGTTTATATTATGGATTACCCCGGTGCGGATTAAAATTGCTAACATGGACGTGATTGATAAAAACCAATCCTACGTGATTGTGGCCAACCACCAGAGCACTTACGACATTCTGGTGCTTTATGGCTATTTGCCCATGGCTTTTAAATGGGTGATGAAAATCGAATTGCGCAAAGTCCCTTTTATTGGTTACACCTGTGCTTTGATGGGTCATATTTATGTGGACCGCAAAAATCGCCAGGCCGCTCAAAAAACCATGCAGCAAGCCGGCGCAAAACTCACCGGCGGTATTTCTGTGTTGTTTTTCCCCGAAGGTACTCGTCATACGGGTACAGGTTTATTGCCATTCAAAAAAGGCGCATTCAAAATGGCCCAATCACTGGGTTTGCCTATTTTACCGGTAATCATCAAAGGCGCAGAACAGGTGATGCCGGCCAAAAGTTTACGTATACTGCCCGGAACCATTGAACTTGTATTTCAGCCGCCTATTTCGGCAGAAACGGTGAAGGGTAAATCCACGGATGACTTAATTCAACTCAGCCGGTCACTTCTGCACACTGAATGACGCCTCCAAGGAAGGTGGTGTGCTGCGTGAGCCGGGAGCGTAAGTGTACGCCTCCAAGGAAGGTGGTGTGCTGCGTGAGCCGGGAGCGGAAGTGTACGCCGCAATAACTTTCTTTCATCACAACAGATGTTGGTTATTCGGTGATATGAAATCTGTAAAACATTTATTATAATAGACACATGAAAACAATTAAAAAAACACTCATCATCGTTCTGGTGATTATATTGCTGTCATTTATTGTGACACTGAGCGCCTTAAATCTTGAAGCCGGTGAGCTGAATATGTACTTTTTCACCGTAAATGCCAGTTTAGGGTTTATTGTATTGATGACTTTGATTGCCGGCGTTTTGATTGGGGCTCTGATCAGTTGGGTGCTGTGGCTGTGGCCGGCCAACCGGGAGAAGCGCCACTGGCAACGTCGTTATCATCAGCTTAGGCAGGAAACTGAATCCCAACCCGCTTCTTCACAAGCGCTGAAATCGCCGACTGAAACCCGATGACCAGTGGTTTTATTTGGGTTTCAACGGCCCTGTTATGTGGTGTTTTGATGGGTATGTATCTGGCCTATATGTTGCGCAATGTGGCCACTCAGAAAAAACTTGAGCAATTAAACCATCGCTATTTCAAAGGCTTAAACTATTTACTTAATGATGAATCTGATAAAGCCATTGATGTTTTTATTCAGTTGGCAGAAACCTCTCATGCCACCTTTGAACCTCAACTGGCACTTGGCAATTTATACCGCAAAAAAGGTGAAGTGGACAAAGCCATCAAACTGCATCAGGCCTTAATTGCCCAGGCGCAATTACCCGAACGCTATCGCACGCGAGCCTTGCTGGCCATCGGCAAGGATTATATGAGTGCCGGTTTACTGGACCGTGCGGAAGTTTTGTTTGCTGAACTGGTGGAAATCGAAGCCCACACCCCCGAGGCCCTCAAGTGGCTGATGGACATCTATCAACAAGAACAGGACTGGCAGCAAGCCATTAAAACAGCGTCACGCTTTCAGGCCGCCACCGGACGTTCGATGCGTACCAACATTGCCCACTATCATTGTGAATTGGCAGATGCCGCGCGACTCAACAATGATGAAGCGGAGGCATTAAAACATCTGACTGCGGCTTTGCGGGTAGAAGAGCAGTCGGTTCGGGCGCATTTGAGTATTGGATTGATTGAACAGGCCAATAATCGCCATCAGACAGCCATCGCTTCTTTTCAGCAGGCGATTGTGGCTGACAAAAGTTTCGTACCGATTGTACTGGAGCCTCTGGTCAAAAGTTATCAGGCGATTGATGCGCCCGGTGATTTGATTCATTACCTCAACGACCTCAACAACCACTATGACGGTATCAGTCCGGTGTTGGCTCTGACCCGATTGACCGAACAGCAAACAGGCAGTGCGGCAGCCCGTGATTTATTACGTCGGCACCTGACTGAAAACCCGTCTTTTAAAGGTCTGGCTATGTTATTGAGTTTAGAGGGAACGGACGAAGACCACAGAAAAAGTGCCGATGAAACTATTTTAAAGAAACTGATATCACGACTGTTGGCCAAGCAACCACGTTTACGCTGTCGGAAATGTGGGTTTGGGGCACAATCCGTGCATTGGCAGTGTCCCAGCTGTAAGAACTGGGGCGTGGTGAAACCGATTGATGATGTGGTTTGATACACCCTGGCAATGGGTTATGCTGTGGGCTGCGCTTATTTTTGGACTAAGCTATCTTTATGTCAACGGCCGTTTAATTCGTTTTTCAGATCAGGCCGGGCATCGAAGTTTACACCAGGGTTCGGTGTTAACCGGTGGCGGATTTTTGATTTTTCTGCCACTGTCATTGGTGATGTTCTCCAGCGGCTGGTATTTACCGGCGGCCATGCTGATGGTTTTAACCGTGGTGGGCTTATTGGATGATATTTACGCTTTATCGGCAGCGCTTCGTTTGTTTGTGCAATTGGCTGTGGTGCTGCTTACTTTAGGGTATATGGGCTTTGACAGTTCGTTATGGGGTCTGTTTATGGCCGTATCATTTTTATGGTGGCTGAATCTTTTTAATTTTATGGATGGTGCCAATGGCTTGGTTGCAATGCACGCCATTGTCACATTAGGCCTTCCTTTAATTATGTATGATATGCCGATAGCTTTAAACCCGGTGGTGGTATTCAGTCTGGTGGCGTTGTTTGTTTATCTTTATTTTAATGTGGGTTTGAAATGCCTGTTTATGGGTGATTCGGGAAGTTTACCTTTGGCCTATTTAATTGGCTTGTTGATGCTGGTGATGATGAATGCGGGTTCTTTAAATCTTATTCAAGTGTTGTTAATGCATGCAGTTTTAATCATTGACAGCAGTCTGACCCTGCTGAACCGTCTTTTTCGGGGTGAACCCATCATGCAAGCCCACCGCAGTCATTTGTATCAACGCTTAATCAGTCAAATCACACATCATTGGCCGGTTAGTCTGGCTTATGCTGCGCTCACCGCGGTATGTTGTATCATCGCCTATATGATTGGGGATTATTCACTCACCAGCCAATTGCTGTGGTTTTTTGGGGTTAATACCTTTTTGATGCTGGTTTTTTTTCACTGCAGACGCATTGGCAGGTAGAATAAGCCCATGTTTAAACAATTGACACCTTTGCGACTTGCGGTTATCGGCCATGATTTATTTATGGTGTGGCTGGCGTGGGTGGTCAGCTTTTTGATTCGCTACAGTATCTGGCCGTTATCACCGGCGGTTACCTGGTGGTCCTATGAAATTGCCATGGTTCTGGTGGTGCAGGGACTTGTTTGTTTTTATTTCGACATGTACCGCGGCCTATGGCGTTTTGCCAGTATTCCGGATCTCATCAACCTGATGAAATCTGCGGTGGTGGGAACCCTGTGTATAGCGGCTATATTTTTTCTGCTGAACCGCCTCAGTGGCATGCCACGCAGTGTGATTGTGATGTATCCGATTTTGTTGGTGCTGTTTTGGGGTGTGCCGCGGATTGGTTATCGGTTATGGAAAGATAAGTACTTTAATCTCAGCCAAGACAGTATTCCGCGGGTTATTTTGGTGGGCGCGGGCAATATTGCCGATTTATTTATTCGCAATGCAGTGACTAACCGAAGTTGTCATGTGATGACCATTGTCGATGACGACAACAAGTATCACGGTACCCAGTTACGTGGTATTAAAATTCAACGCGGTGTCAGTCAGCTGACTGATTTGGTGACAAAGTATGGCGTGGATTTGGTGGTTATCACTAAACAAAACCCGGACGCGGCGCTCATCAGGACTGTGGTGGATGCCCTGGCCGAAAGTAATTGTCAGATACGCATTGCGCCGGATCCCGATGATTATGACAGCCATTTGGCCAACGTCAACGACCTTCAGCCGATTACGGTGGAAGATTTGCTGGGACGTGAAAAAGTGGAACTGGAATGGCAGCAGGTGGCCGATTTCGTGCGCAATAAATCGGTGCTGGTAACAGGTGGCGGTGGTTCCATCGGCGCTGAACTGTGCCGCCAATTGGCACGTTTTGGGGTCAGTCAGCTTACCATCGTGGATCATTCAGAGTTTAATTTATACGCCATCGACAACGAACTAAACAGCGGTCCGACTTTAATTAATGCCCGGTTAGGCGATGTCACCAATCAGGCTCAACTGTATTATCTGTTTAAACAAGTGAAACCCGATGTGGTATTTCACGCCGCGGCATACAAACATGTGCCTTTATTGGAAAGCCACTTGTGCGAAGCTTATCTGAATAATGTGATCGGCACCCAAACTGTGGTCGATTGTTGTCATCAGTTTCAGGTTGCCAAAATGGTTCTGATTTCCACTGATAAAGCGGTTAATCCGCACAGTGTTATGGGTGCCACCAAACGGCTTGCTGAAAAATATTGTCAGTACATGAACACCCAAAGTAATACCGATTATGTGACGGTGCGTTTTGGCAATGTGCTTGGCTCGGCGGGTTCCGTGGTGCCCTTGTTTAAGAAACAAATCGAGCAGGGTGGACCGGTAACGGTCACTGACGGTCGCATGGAACGTTACTTCATGACCATTGAAGAAGCCTGTCAGCTGATTTTGCAGGCCTTGGTGGTTGACCATGATGACGGGATTTTGGTGCTCGATATGGGTCAGCCGATAAAAATTGAATCGCTGGCCAAACGCATGATTGCCTTAACCGGGAAGTCGCGGGAAATAAAGATTGAATACACCGGTTTACGCCGTGGTGAAAAATTGTTTGAAGAACTGCACTATGCCAATGAGGAACTGACTGCCACGGCGGTTGACAAAATTAATCTGGCCAAACACAATAACGTCCCCACCGGACGATTGATTGAACATATTAACCACGGTCGGTCGGCGGCGGTGAATTATCGACACCGGGAACTCAAGCAGTTACTGCAAAAAATGATCAGGGATTTTAAAGGAAACCAACTGAATGTCATCAGCAAAGAACAAACCAGTAAAAAAAATAACTAAAGCCGTTTTTCCGGTCGGAGGCTTGGGCACACGGTTTTTGCCCGCCACCAAATCCATGCCCAAAGAATTGATGCCGATTATTGATAAACCCCTGATTCAATATGCGGTGGAAGAGGCGCTGGCGGTTGACATTGAGACCCTGATTTTTGTCACCAGTGCCAGTAAGCATGCCATTTTCGATCATTTTGATCCGATGCCGTCGCTGAAACTGCGCTTTGAGCAACAAGGCCGTCAGGATTTACTGGATAAAGTGGATATTCTTTCACCTGAGATTAAGACCGTGTTTATTCCGCAAGGCGAACCATTGGGCCTCGGGCATGCTGTGTTACAGGCACAAAGTCTTATAGCCCAAGATGAAATGTTTGCCGTTCTGCTGGCCGATGACTTTATAGAAGCGCCAAACAATCCATTAATGGCTTTGCTCGAATGTGCCCAATCGACCGGTCAGACGTGCTTAAGTGTTGAACAGGTGTCGCCCGAGCGCATCAGTAGTTACGGCATCGTTTCACCCAAACACTGGCACCGGGGTCAGGCTGAAATTGAAGCGATTGTGGAAAAACCGCGCCGAGAAGAGGCGCCCTCTGATTTTGGGGTGATTGGTCGTTATGTGTTACCGGCACGTATTTTTGATGTGTTGTCACACACCCAAGCGGATGCCAAAGGTGAAATTCAGTTAACCGATGCGATTAAAACCTTACTGCACCGTGAGGGTGTCCATGCAGTCAAATTGAGCGGTCAACGCTTTGACTGCGGTCATCATGAGGGCTTTGTAATGGCCAATTTGCATGTGGCCATGAAAGACCCACAATTACGCCAAAAAGTGAGGGAATATTTTTCAGCCGCCGTCTAAATGCCGGGGACTAAAAGCCTGCGGTAATAAATCTTCCACCGAATAACGGATGAGGCTGTTGTCTTCATTCAGCAAATAAATACCTGTGTTGTATTGGCTGTGTTCAGCAATAATCTGGCGACAGGCTCCGCAGGGCGGACAGGGGTTTTTTTGTGCCGACACAATCACAATATCCTGAATGCTTTGACCTTGTGCCAAAATCATGGCCGCCACCGCCGCCTGTTCTGCGCAACATCCAATGGGATAGGCTGAATTTTCCACATTACAGCCTGAATGAATAAGTCCTGCATTATCTGAGAGAGCTGCCCCGACTTTAAACTTTGAATAGGGCGCATAGGCTTGCTGCATCGCCTGTTTGGCCGCAGACAGGAGCTTTTGAATATCAGGCATCGGGCAAGTAGTAAATGGCGCGCAAATGGCGCAGACGTTCTTCTAAATCCATACCATAACCAAAAATATAATGGTCATCGATTTTTAATGCGGTGTATTCCGGTTCATAATCGGCATAACCGCGATCATGTTTTTTATACACCAACACCACCGATTTTACCGAAGCGGCCCCTTTAAGCAAGCACCAGTCATGGGCAGCTTTCAAGGTGTGACCCTGGTCGTAAATATCATCACACAAAATAACATGTTTGTTATGCATGTGAATTTCAGGCTGGTATTTCCACACCAGCTGACCACCGGTGGTGCTTTTACCATAGCGAGACAATTGCAGATAATCCATTTCCATATCAATGTTTAAGTGCAGGCTCAATTCGGATGCAAAAATCATGCCGCCATTCATTATGGTTAAAAAGGCCACTTTTTTATCGGCATATTCCCGGTTAATCTGTTCAGCGACGCTGAGCGTGGCCTGATCAATCTTTTGTTGTTCAACCAGAACTTCGGCACCCTTGGGTAATAATTTTTGATACATATTTAATTTAATTCTTTTTTAGTGCGGTGATTTTGTTAGAATCATTCCTTTTTAATGGCAAAAGACCTCACTATGAATAAAAAAAGTCTGATCACCGTGTTGTTGTTGGTGAATTTTATGGCGGTTGCCGACAGTATGCAAGGACAACCCGCACCGGTGTTTAATTTAAAAGACCAAAACGGGCAAAGCCACCAGTTGGCTGATTACAAGGGGCAATGGCTGGTGTTGTATTTTTATCCCAAAGACGGCACCTCAGGTTGTACAGTGGAGGCCAATGCCTTTAAAGACAATTATGATAAACTCAAAGCCATGAACACCGAAGTCTTGGGTATCTCCTTAGATGATGCCGAATCACATCGGAAATTTATAGCTGAACACGATTTGCCGTTTAATTTGTTGGTGGACAGTGACAAGGTGATGTCACGGGCTTACGGCGTGGATGGCGGTGCGGCTTTTTTCAGTTATGCCAAACGCCAGACTTTTATTGTGAACCCCGAAGGTGTGATTGTGAAGCATTTTGAAGCAGTGGATCCTGACACCCATGTGGATGAGGTACTCAAGGCCCTTAACACTTTACAGACTGAAAATAATGACGGCAGTCAGGATAAGGCCGGGCATGACGGACAAGTGGTTATTGCCGAAGAATTGGAAGATGCACTGGTCTATGGAGATGCATGGCCACATGATGAAACCCATGAATATAATCTGAACCGGGTTTTGGCATCGCCTGAACGTTATGAAAACAATAATTTTGTGATTTCAGGACGCATCACCCGGGTGTGTCAGACCATGGGTTGTTGGATGGTGCTCAGCGATGGCGATGATTTTGCCCGTGTGGATTTTAATCAACACAGTTTTTTTATTCCCAAAGATTCTCAAGGTCAGGCGCAGGTTTTCGGCCATTTGAAAATGATCAAAGACAGTGCTGAAAAACGGGCACACCTAACCGCAGAAGGGGCCGGTGAGCTGGCGCCTGAACGGTATGAGATTATTGCCTATTCCGTTAAAGTAAACAAATAAACCTGAGGGAATTAATTCATGTTGGGTGTATTTGGAATTTTATTGTCGTTGGGTTTGCTGATGTACCTGGCTTATCGGGGCATCAGCGTGATTATTCTGGCTCCCATACTCGCCATGCTGGCGGTGGTGCTGGCCGGTGAAGGATCGCAGATGCTGGGTATTTACACCCAGGTGTTTATGGTTAAGCTGGGTGGTTTTGCCATTAAGTATTTCCCGATTTTTCTGCTGGGGGCTATTTTCGGCAAACTTATGGAGGATTCCGGATCAGCCAAATCCATTGCCCAAACCATCATTAATAAACTCGGTCAACACCATTCTGTATTTGCCATCGTTGCTTCTTGCGGATTGCTCACTTATGGCGGGGTATCGGTGTTTGTGGTGGCGTTTGCGGTTTACCCCCTGGCCGCAGCTTTGTTTAAAGAAGCGGACATGCCCAAACGTTTTGTACCGGCAGCAATTGCCTTGGGCGCCTTTACCTTCAGTATGACGGCGTTACCCGGCACCTCTCAAATTCACAACATTATCCCGACCAGTTATTTTGGCACTGACATGTATGCCGCGCCGGTTGTTGGTCTGGTGGCCGGTTTTGCGATCATGTTCACCGGTATCTGGTGGATTAACCGGCGGGTGAATGAATTTAAGGCTGAAGGTTACGGCAGCAACCATAAAATGGAACCGGTGATTGACCCTGATTTAGAGCAAAGGTTGCCCAATCTGTGGGTGGCTTTAATCCCGGTTCTGATTGTGGTGTTGTCCAATTTCGTGCTTCAAAAATACGTCATACCCGGCTGGAACACAGGTTATTTAAACAGCGAAAAATTCGGTTATATCAATCCGGATAAACTGATCTCTATTTGGTCGATGATTATGGCCCTGATTATGGCTGTGCTTTCGGTGATTGCTTTAAACTGGCGTCGTATCCGAAACGTCAACACCAGCCTCACCAAAGGCGCCATCGGTTCCATGCTGCCGACATTTAACACCGCATCGGAAGTGGGTTACGGTGCCACCATTGCCTCTTTGGCGGCATTTACCCTGGTGAAAGATGCCGTGGTGAATATTTCTCCTAACAACCCTTTGATTTCGGAAGTGGTGGCGGTGAATGTATTGGCCGGTATCACCGGTTCAGCCTCCGGCGGTTTAACCATCGCTCTGGAAGCCCTTGGCAGCACTTATGCCCAGATGGCAACCCAGTTTGGCATCAACCCTGAATGGATGCACCGCCTGGCCTCGATGGCCTCCGGAGGATTTGATTCACTGCCTCATAACGGTGCTGTAATCACCTTACTGACCATATGTGGCTTAACCCACAAAACATCCTATAAAGACATTGCCATGGTTTCGCTGGCGATTCCGGTGACCATCACCGCCTTAACGGTTGCGGTGCTGAGTGTGTTTTTTGTGTAATATGTGATACCAGCGTAAAATGCAGACATAAAAAAAGCGGACCGAAGTCCGCTTTTTTTTGGGATTGTTGATTCTTTACAACGCAACAATATTTTCGGCCTGAGGGCCTTTTTGACCTTGGGTAACGTTGAATTCAACTTGTTGACCTTCTTTTAATGTACGAAAGCCGTCACCGTCGGACACAATCGCGCTGTAGTGGGCGAACACATCGGAACCGGATGCTTGTTGAATAAAACCAAAACCTTTTGACTCGTCAAACCACTTGACGGTACCTGTAATTTTTTCTGACATAAATTTACTCTAAATATTAAAAATTAAAAATACCCGATGATCGACAGATTGGCACCCACTGGTCAAAGTTTTGAAGATAAAGCGTTGAATAGAAAATGTAATCAGGCGAGTCTTCGAGCACTACGCAGTCTACCTGTGGTTTTTTCACGAGTCAATTAAAAAATGGTGTTTTGCTGCTAAAAAAGGCCATTTTCTCACATATTCGAATAATTGGGTCCACCACCGCCTTCTGGTGTGGTCCACACAATGTTCTGCGAAGGATCATTGATGTCACAGGTTTTACAGTGGACACAATTTTGGAAATTAATGCGAAACTTTTGTTCGCCGGATTCTTCCACCACCTCAAACACAGCCGCAGGACAGTAGCGCTGAGCCGGTTCAGCCCATTCAGGCAGATTGACCTGAATGGGAATATCAGGATCCTTGAGTTTAATGTGACTGGGCTGATCCTCTTCATGGTTGGTGCTGGATAAAAACACCGAAGATAAACGGTCAAAGGTGATTTCACCATCCGGTTTAGGGTATTCAATCGGGGTACTTTCTGCGGCCGGCTGATAACTGGCGTAATCCGGCTGCTTCAGACGCCAGGTAAATGGCATGTGACCCTGCATGATGTTTTGATCAATATAGGTAAAAGCAGCGCCCCAAAAAGTGCCTAATTTATTTAATGCCGGTTCAAAATTTCGGGATTTTTTCAATTCATGATAAATACTCGAACGTTCAATTTCTTCGGCATATAAAGTGAGTTCTGAATTAGGTGATGTCGTGTCTAAATGTTTAGCCAGCGTTTCAGCGGCAATCAGACCTGATTTTAAAGCTGTATGCGTGCCTTTGATTTTAACCGGATTGAGAAAGCCGGCATCACAACCCACCAGCAGGCCACCGGGAAAAGTGAGTTTAGGTAAAGACTGAAAGCCGCCTTTATTTAAAGCCCGGGCACCATAAGATATGCGCTGACCGTTTTTTAGCAAATTTTTAATAACCGGGTTGAGTTTCCATTGCTGGAAGGTTTCGAAGGGGCTGAAATAGGGGTTTTTATAATTTAAAGCCACCACAAAGCCAAGTGAAACCTGTCCGGGCGCTGAATGGTATAAAAACCCACCACCTTCGGTGTGGTTATCTAACGGCCAGCCTAAGGTGTGTACCACTTCACCGGGTTGCGACAATTCTTCATCAATTTGCCAGATTTCCTTAAAACCCAGACCATAATGTTGTGGATCACAATCTTTTTCCAAATCAAACTGCTGCTTTAATTGTTTACCCAATGAACCGCGGCAACCTTCTGCAAAAATCGTTTGCTTAGCCAGTAACTCATACCCCGGCTCAAAACTGTCCTTCGGTTGGCCGTCATGGCCGACACCCATATCACCGGTGATGATGCCTTTAACCGCACCGTCATCGCCATAGATCAGTTCAGATGCTGGGAAACCCGGGAATATATTGACCCCCAGATTTTCTGCCTGCTCACCCAGCCAGCGACATAATTGCCCCAATGAAATAATGTAATTGCCATGATTGCGCATGGGTTTGGGAATAAACAGGCCGGGCACTTTTGTGGCCTTGTCGATACCCCTTAAATAATAAAAGGTGTCATCGGTCACTTCTGTATTGACCGGCGCGCCCATGTTTTTCCAATCCGGAAATAATTCACTTAAAGCCTCGGTTTCGATAACCGCGCCGGACATAATATGTGCACCAATTTCAGAGCCTTTTTCTACCAGCGCAATTTGCCAGTCTTTGTTCTGTTCCTGTGATAATTGCGCCAGACGGCAAGCTGTGGCCAAACCGGCCGGTCCGCCGCCGACAATCACGACATCAAATTCCATGGATTCTCTGTTCATATTCGATAACTCACAAATTTCATTAATTGGGAAAGTCCTGTCATTAACACTTTGACAGGTTGGGGCAGTTCAATACCACCGGCTTGTTTGGCATTTTCGCCGTGGCGTATTTCATCCAGTTGCATCTGTTTCAAAATGGCGGCCGAGCGGGGATCCTTATCGCCAATGTCATCCAGGTGGTCTTGTAAATGACTTTCTACCTGACGTTCGGTTTCAATCACAAAGCCGTAACTCACTGCATCACCAAAAAAAGCCGCTGTACTGCCAATGGCAAAAGAATGGGCATACCAAAAAACATTGGTTTTACTCACCGGTTCACGCAGTTCATCCAAACGAACCTGGCACCAGTTTAAATGGTCATGTTCTTCTGCTGCGGCTTGTCGCAAATGGGCGTGAGTTCTAACATCTTTGGCCCACAGGGCCTGGCCATTGTAGAGTGCCTGGGCACACACTTCTCCGGTGTGGTTAATGCGCATCAAACCGCCAATGTGTTGTTTTTGCTGATCATTTAAATCAGGTTTTGTCACTGCATCGCCCGGGTGTTTGCGGGTATTGTCACTGACATGGTTAATCACCTTTAAGAAGCGATCAAATTCCGTCATCAGTCGGTTGGTGAGTGTTTCAGTCATGATTGTAATCATTAATTCAAACAATCAGACATTTTAACATTTCAGCACTTATTTTTTGATCAATTCATTGAAAAATACGCTAAAAGCATTAAATTAATGCATTTCATTGAAGGAAAGTTTATGCGATCGAAATTATGTAGAACAATGGTTTTGTCCTCTTTGGTGCTGGCATTTCAGGTGGCTATCGCCGATGAAGACAGTCATAACGGTGAATGGTCAGGCTCCGGGCAGTTGGGTTTTTCCATGACATCAGGCAATTCTGACACCGAAAGTTTAACCGCGGGTTTATTGCTTGAACGCGAATCAGAACAGTGGGTTAACAACCTCAATTTGGATGTGGTGCGGGCTTCCAGTGATGGTAAAGACACCGCAGAACGATACACCTTGAGCACCCGCAACGGTTATAAACTGGATGCTAATGATTACATTTATTATAACACCCGTTATGACAAGGATAATTTTTCAGGATTTGATTACACACTGACCACTTCATTCGGCTGGGGTCATCAATTTGCAGATACCGAAGACTATAAATTCAGTACAGAAATCGGTGTCGGTTATAAAATTGAAGCCCTGGATGCTGATCGCACTGAAAACACCGGCGCGGTGGCGGTGGGTAAACTTAATTATATGCGCGCCATCACCGAAACCATGAAATTCAGCGAGGTACTTTTGGTTGAATCCGGAGAGGATAACACTTTTGTGCAGAATGATATGGGTTTTAAATTTAAAATAAACAGCCAGTTTTCCGTCAAACTGGCCCATCAATACCGTTATAACACCGATGTGGTACCTGGAAAAGTGTCACATGATTCTTTGGTATCGGCTAATCTGGTCTATGACTTTTAATCTTTTGGTTTAAATAATTTGAGACCTCTGCATAAGTCGTGAATTAAGTAAAAATGTCTGAAATCCTGAATTTCTGCGTCAGAAAACTTAGCAATAGCTATTGCTATTACTTGCGTTTGCTTCCTTGAACTTCAAAATTTCAATCATTTTTTCAATAGCCCAGACTTATGCAGAGGTCTCAATTTGATAAAACCCGGACAATGACCGGGTTTTATTTCAGTGAAATATCAGCGAATTTACGTTTACCCACCTGAAAAACACCCTGAGTGCCCGCAGCCATCATTTTTTTGGGATCGGTTATTTTCTCACCATCGATTTTCACCGCGCCTTGATTGACCATGCGAATGGCTTCTGAGGTGCTTGGGCAAAGCCCGGCATTTTTCAGAATATGGGCAATCCCCATTTCGCCGGATTCGGCATTGAGCTCCATTACCGGAATATCTTCGGGAATGGCGCCTTTTTGAAACTGGGCTTTAAAGTTGGCCAGGGCTGTTTCTGCCGCCTGTTGGTCATGAAAACGCGCAATGATTTCAAGGGCCAGTTCAAACTTCGCATCACGCGGGTTCTTGCCATTTGCCACCGCTTGTTTGAGTGCGGCCAAATCCCGGTTACTTCTAAAACTCAATAAATCAAAATAACGCCACATCAGTTCATCGGAAATGGACATGATTTTTCCGAACATCACATCCGGTTTTTCATCAATACCAATGTAATTGCCTAATGATTTGGACATTTTCTGCACCCCGTCCAAACCTTCCAGTAAAGGCACTGTGATCACCACCTGGGGTTCTTGGCCTGCCTGTGCCTGTAAATGCCGGCCAACCAGCAAATTAAACTTTTGATCGGTACCACCCAATTCCACATCCGCTTTTAAAGCCACTGAATCATAGCCTTGTACCAGCGGATACATAAATTCATGAACTGCAATCGACTGGCCCGATTTATAACGTTTGTTAAAATCATCACGCTCCAGCATACGCGCCACATTATATTGCGCGGATAATTCAATCATATCAGCGGCTGTCATGGTATTAAACCATTGAGAGTTAAAGGCGATGGTGGTTTTGTCTTTATCCAGGATTTTATAAATTTGTTGCTGATAGGTTTTGGCGTTGTCCAACACCTGTTCTCGGGTCAGGGCTTTGCGGGTGGAACTTTTGCCACTCGGATCGCCAATCATACCGGTGAAATCACCAATGAGAAATATAACTTCATGGCCTAAATCTTGAAACTGGCGCATTTTATTAATCAACACCGTATGCCCCACATGCAAATCAGGTGCAGTGGGATCAAAACCGGCTTTAATTTTTAGTTTTTTGCCCGAATCGAGTTTTTGTTTTAATTCATCCAGTTTGATGACTTCTTCCGTGCCCCGGCAAATTAATTCCAGGTTTTCTTGTACCGACATAATGAAAGGCTTCGTTAAAAAGGGGTTAATTCTACAAAACTCATGTGAAAATGAGAACCTAAATTAAAGCAATGTCTCTGAAAATAATTTATAATCGGTCTGAAATGTCAATCTACTGGAGATATGGTTATTAAAGCCCAGGCCATTCCTAACAAAGCAAACCCGACAATTAAACAGCCGGGTTCGGTTAACTCATTTATCACCCCATTCATCCGTAATAAAAAAAATTTATTTGTGGTGGCAACAGTGCTTTTTTCACTGTTTGCGCTGGCTGATATGTTATCGGTGGGCGCCGATGCCCATGTGGACGTCCGGCCTGTGTACAATCAATTAAGCATTCCTGACACGCCATTGATGAGTTTTTCTGAAAACGGTATGATCGGCACCGAACAACTCAAAACCATCCATCATGTGGTCAAAAAAGGCGAAACCTTATCCGGCATTTTTACTGATGTGGGCTTATCTCAGGGCTTGTTGTTGTCGATTGCGCATTTTAATGAAGACAGTCGCTTACTAACCAAAGTGATGCCGGGTAACACCCTAACGTTTCAAATGAACCATGCAGGTGAACTGGCCAGTTTGGCTTATCAGGTTTCAGAATTTAAAACCCTGTTGATTCATCATGACATTGGGCAGATTTCCACTGAAATCGTGACCCAGGAACAACAGGTTCACCTGGTGAGTACCCACGGTGTGATTGATCACTCAGTGTTTTCTGCCGGTAAAAAAGCCGGCCTCAGTGATAAAATGGTGATGGATTTGGCCAATATTTTTAGTTGGGACATTGATTTTGTATTAGAAATCAGGGCCGGTGACCAGTTCAGCTTAATTTACGAAAAAGTGTATAAAAACGGTGAATTTTTGACCGACGGACGCATACTGGCCGCCAGTTTTACCAATCAGGATCGCCATTATGAAGCGGTCTTATACGATGACGGTTCCGGCGAAACCCAATATTATGCCCCCAATGGCCGCAGCATGAAAAAAGCCTTTTTACGGGCACCCCTTAATTTTTCCTACATCAGTTCTAACTTCAACCCTAAACGTTTGCATCCGGTTACAAAACGCGTTAAAGCCCACCGGGGCATCGATTACAGTGCGCCCACAGGCACACCCGTGTATGCCGCCGGTGCGGGTAAAGTGATTCGCTCGGCTTACAATAAATACAACGGACACCATGTATTTATTCAACATCCCAACGGCATAGTGACCAAATACCTGCATTTCACCAAAAGAGCGGTCAAACAGGGACAGCGGGTGAAACAAAAACAAACCATCGGATATGTGGGTGCCACCGGCCTGGCCACCGGCCCACATTTGCATTACGAATTTATTTATAACGGCGTGCACCGCAATCCGCGTACCGTTGACCTGCCCAAAGCCGAACCCCTGGCCAAAGATAAGATGGCTGCTTTTCATGATTATGCCCGTCCCATTTTGGGACAATTGCACAACATTAACCAAGGTTTGATCGCCCGCATTGAATGAAAACCTTGGGTGTGATGTCCGGCACATCTGCCGATGGCATTGATATTGTTCTTATCGAAGATGAACCTTTAACCCTGCTGGCCCGCGGTTATTTTGCTTTCGATAAAGCCTTAAAATCCCGGGTGTTGGCGGCTATACAAAACAAACCCCTCACAGCTTCTGAAATGGCCGGTCTGGATGCCGATTTAGGCGAAGCTTACAGCGCTGCAATCAATCACTTTATTACCCACAATCAGATTGATAAAAGTAGCCTACGGGCGATTGGTTTGCATGGTCAGACGGTGGCACATTTGCCGGATAATGCAGTCCCAAACAGTTGGCAATTGGGCCATCCCGCCTGGGTGGCTGCGCAAACCGGTTTACCGGTTATTTGTGATTTCCGGCGCACGGATATAAGCCATGGCGGGCAGGGCGCACCTTTGGCACCGGCATTACATGAGGCATTATTTAAACAAACCGGAAGAACCATCGGCGTTTTAAACCTGGGTGGCATTGCCAATTTAACCCTGATTAATGATAATTTAATGGGCTTTGATGTGGGGCCGGCCAATTGTTTACTCGATGAATGGTGCCATCAATATACCGGCAAGGCTTACGATGATAAAGGCCAGTGGGGACAGGCCGGCCAGGTCAGACAACCTTTACTTGAGGCCATGCTGAGTGATCCTTACTTTCGAAAACCCGCACCGAAAAGCACCGGTCGCGAATATTTCAACCAACGCTGGTTGCGGGCTTTT
Source organism: Marinicella pacifica (assembly GCF_014636635.1). Classification (GTDB taxonomy): domain Bacteria; phylum Pseudomonadota; class Gammaproteobacteria; order Xanthomonadales; family Marinicellaceae; genus Marinicella; species Marinicella pacifica. Next base: position 62,914 of record NZ_BMEO01000006.1, read on the forward strand.
TTAACAGACAATCCAATCCAGCCAGTTGATGTTCAACGTACATTGATAGAACTGGTGGTGCAATCTGTTCTCAGGGCTGTCAATAACTGCCAACCATCGCCGGATCTGCTCATGGTTGCAGGCGGTGGAGTACACAACCATTTTTTAATGGCTTGTTTACAGCAAGGCTTGAAGTGTCCGGTGTTCAGTACCGAAAAGCAGGGTATCGGGGCAGATGATATTGAAGCGATGTTAATGGCCTGGTTGGCAGCTCGCCATTGTCGTGGCCTTAAAACCGATTTAAGGTCAGTCACCGGTTGTCAAAAAGCCCACGTCTATGGTATTTACTACGGCATTTACTGATCCAGCACCAGCACAATGGCCGTGATGTTGTCAGACCCCCCGTTCTCAAGGGCCTTAATCAGAAGCTGATCACACAGCTCCCCCGGAGCCAGATTTTGTGACAAAATAGATGCGATTTCCGTATCATCCACTTCTTCGGTTAAACCATCACTGCAGACCAGGAATTTATCCCCCGGTTGCCAGAGATCAGTCACTCTGGCAATATTTAATTCACTGTTGTCGGTCACACCCAGTGCCTGAGTGACCACATTACGGTGCGGATGATTGCGAGCCTGATCGCGGGTGATGAGCTGCTGATCAACCAGCTCCTGAACATAGGAATGATCTGAACTAATGGCAGTCAGTTCACCATCCCGAAAGCGATATATGCGTGAATCGCCAACCCAGGCACAATGACATTGTTGTGCATCAAACCGGACAATCGCAACCGTGGTTCCCATCGGCAACTGGCTTTGCTTTTCCAATGAACAGGCGATTATGGCGTCATTCGCTCGGTAAATGGTATCGGACAAATCATTGTCTTCGACAAGACCCGCCATAATATAATCACGTGCCAGGGCACTGGCGATTTCACCATGGTCATGACCGCCCATACCGTCGGCCACCAGGAAGATGTGTTTGTCTGCATCAATGCCGTAAGTGTCTTCGTTGTGACTGCGTTTAATGCCTTCGTGGCTATTATGGGCCAACCGATAATTCATATTTTTAGGGTAATAGAATATTTTTTGTAAATCATACTTATAGATCTTGTCAACCACAAACAACTTTGTTTGAAAACAAAGCCAAAAGAATAAAAATCGTGGGTGGTTTCATAAAATTTATACAGCGACATTAAGTATAACGAAAAAAACACCCTAAAACTGTCAATTATTTTTTTCTTTTTGTTGTTGCCAGGCCATCAGCTTGCGGTAAATCATAATGTTTTCCACATAAGTTCGTGCGGTTTTACCATCGGCGGCACCATGCTTTAAGGTTTTTGCCACCGCAGGCTTATTGAGCTGGGGTAAGAAATTTTTAACATCATTCCATAAATCGGGGTTTTTACCCTGTCGCTGGGTTAAAATCCGCGCATCTTCTAAATGGCCGTAACCCATGTTGTAAGCGGCCAATGCCAATTTGGTGCGATCCGTGTCACGAATGCGTTGTGGTAACTTGTTTTTCATTTTTCTGAAATACTTAATGCCGCCGCGCAAACTTTGAACAGGATCAATGCGGTCTTTAACCCCCATTTCTTTGGCCGTAAAGCGGGTCAGCATCATCAAACCTTTGACGCCTGTGATGGATGTGGCATCCAGTTCCCAGTGGGACTCTTGATAACTCATGGCTGCCAGCAACATGGCATCAAAACCCATTTCATCAGCCACCTCATAGACCCAGTGTTTAACGATTGGCCAGTTACTTTTCAGCTTGTTAAAAAACGTGACTGTGTTGGCGGTGTCAATATCAGGAATATAATGCAATAAGTTTTGTTTGTAATCCTCAAACAAACCCAGCCGTTGGCCTTCGGTAATAAATTGATTAAGTTTTTGCAACAATCGATCTGATTGAACTCGCCGTGCCATCAATGCCACCTTTTGGTTATTTGAAACCTGAATCGGCGTATAAAGACCCGGTATAAAGTTCTGATAGATGGCGATGATTTCACTGTCGCCAAGTGTAAAATCAATGTTTTTTGAATTGATTTCACGAATGATATCAAATAAGGAATGGACTTCACTGATAACAATATGGTCTCGCTGATCTGCTGCGAACTGATTTAATAATTCCACATAACTGCTGCCTTTAATCAAATAACCGGTGGCACCGGCTAATTCCGATAAATCTTCAATATCCCGATAGTCATAGTGGGTCACCAATGAAACGGAGGTGTTGTTAATTGGTTGGGTAAATTTAAAATGTTCCAGACGCTTTTTGGTGACGGTTAAATGACCGCCGGCGAGATCAATGATGCCACTTTTCAAATCATTAAACAGTTGACCATTGTTATCATAAGGTATCACCTCAAGCTTCAGACCATTCGAGTCACAGAAGGATTTAAGAATCTGGTATTCATAGCCGGCTCGGGATGAACCGTCTTCAAAATAAGACAGTAAAGAGGTCTGTGTGCCGTAACGCAATGCCCCGCGTTTTTGAATGTAATCCCATTGGCTCATAGCTACCCAGGGGCTGGTTAAACTCCACCAGATAACTGGAATCCATAACAGCAGTATGTATTTATGTTGGGGCGTGATGGTTTTTATGTTGATTCAAAGACCTGATCAAAGTTTGTTCATAAAACCATGCCGTACGCCAAAAGTCAATATCGGAGTGACTGAAAAATCGTTTAAGAATCCCGGTTATGAATTGTTTATAATGTCCTGTTTTAAAACCAAGGAGAATACCGTGAGTTTAATCAGCACCCCCATATCTGTCGGTGAATTATTGGACAAAGTCACCATACTGGAAATTAAACAGGACAAAATTAAAGCGGCCGACAAACTAAAAAATGTTCGCCATGAGCTGCATTTACTGCAGTCGATTTGTGAACAGGAAAATCTGTTAAACGATGAAGTTAAAGCACAAAAACAGGCTTTAAAAGCTGTTAACCTCAGACTGTGGGCAATTGAAGATGATATTCGTATCAAAGAGAAAAAAGGTGAATTTGACGAGGATTTTATTCAACTGGCCCGGCGTGTTTATTTTGAGAATGACGACCGCGCTGCCATCAAAAAACAGATCAATTTAATGACCGGTTCCCAGCTTATTGAAGAAAAATCCTACCAGGATTACCGTTGATGCGCGATTTTAGGTCGCATACATTCAAATATAAGTCATACCTATTACCGACTTGTTTATTAGCAATGTTATAATCCTGAGTATTTAAACAGAAGACCCGTATGAAAGGACACATAAAAAGAACAGAGGAAGACATCATTGTATTAGGGTTAATCGGGATTTACACCCTTGCGGTGGGTTTATTGGGATTTTACCGGTTGTGGCGTCAGGAATACGATATGATGCTTCTGGACTGGTTTCTGGTCGCCATATCAACAGCCATATTTATCTACCATTGGCGCAGCGGCAACACCCGTTTGGCCAGTTATTATGTGGCTGTGTTATCGGTTATCGGTGTTGAATTAACGGTGGCATTTAAGGGTATCGGCCAAATCATGTGGGCTTATCCGGCGGTGACGCTGGTGTTTTATTTGTTGCCACCCAAACATGCCATAACACTGTGGACCATAGGTTTGATCATCCTGGCAGTACAAATTATCGATGCCCCTCTGATTGAACTGGTTTTAATTTCTTCGACCTTGATTGTTACCAGTTTGTTCTGTGTGTTATTTGCTTATAAAATGAAACAGCAAAATGATAATCTGCGTAAAATTTCACGTCAGGATGTGATGACCAAAGTGCATAACCGCCGGGCGTTTTATGAAGATTTAAAACGGCTCAAAGCCACAGGAGACAGCATAACCGCCATTTTTATTGATGTGGATAATTTTAAAAATGTGAATGATCGGCTGGGCCATGTGGAAGGTGATCTGGTGCTGCAATTGGCCACGGATATCATTAAACAGTCTCTGGAACCCAAAGACCGATTATACCGTATGGGTGGTGATGAATTTGTCGCCATGTCGCGCCATTTGAGCTGGCAAAAAGTCTGCGAACTGGCGCATAAGGTGCACCGGAAATTTGCCAACAGTGCACTGGCCAAAAAACATAACTTAACCCTGTCGATGGCGGTGGGAAATCGTCAGGATGATGAGTCTTTAAGTCAATGGTTAAACCGCTTAGACGCCGCCTTATATGATGCCAAAAAGAAAGGCCGTAATCAGGTTGTGTATTTAAGTGATTAGGCTATGTATAAAGCAACAGTTAATGACCTGTTATATCAAGATTATTACCCAGTCTGACCATGATGTCTGAACAAGGCGCCATCCAAATTTATTACAGTGCCCGGGTTAATCGATTGGTTGATGCCCTCAATAGCGACATTAAATCCCATTATGGTAAGCAGCCAAATCCGCTCAAACCACTTAGCATCATTGTTCCTAATGGCCACATCCAAAAATACCTGAATCGCCGCTTAACTGAAATTAATGGTATTGTTGCCAATCTGGAATTTCCGTTTTTGGAAAGCGGACTGTACCAGGCGTTAAGCGACACACAACGCCAAAAAACACCCTCTTTGCTGTCCGTTCAGGACATGGAGTTAGCGCTGTGGGGCTTTTTCTGTAACGCCGATAATCAAGGTGATCCTGTTTTGTCGCCGTTATATGACTATTTATTCAGCCAACAAAACCCGGTGTTGCTCAGTCAAAAACGCTGGCAGCTGGCAGAACAGCTGGCTTTGTTATTTATTGATTATGAGTTATCACGCCCGGATATGATTGCGGCCTGGTTAGCAGGCCGCTTATTTTTCAGCCATAGTCAAAATAAACGATTAAAACAGATTGAAGCCGCTCAGCGCGCTGTTTATCTGGATTTGTTTAAAGGGACCAATCATGGTGTGACGTTAAATGGTTTGTTGCAAGCCCTTGAGCCCGAACAACCACAACAATCTCAATCCCTGTTTTTGTTTGTACCATCACGTCTCAGCCCGTTGCATCGACACATTATTCTGTTATTGGCACAGTATTATCCGGTTCATATTTATCATTTTAATGTTTGTCGTGAATTCTGGCAGGATTTGGAAACGGATGCCGAAATAAGCTGGCGCCAATCCATTCAACAGCTGGATTTAACTGCCACCGATGCCAATGGCCATGCCCTTGAAAATTCTGATCAATCATTAACTGAAGAATTGTTTTTCGATTTAGACGCCGGTTTAGATGACTATGAAAACCCTTTATTAAAAGCCTGGGGCAAACCCGGCCGGGAAACCCTGCGCCTGTTGAGTGACCTGGAAAATGATGCCATACATGCCGGTATCGGCTATCAAGATGACTTGTTAGATGAACATGCCGAAACGATTGATTCGCCGACCTGTACCTTACAGGCCTTACAGCACAGCATATTAAATCGCATTCCGGGTGATCAATCGCAACATGCCTTAAAAACCACGGTACAACTGGCGGCCGCACCCTCCATTGAAGTTGAAGTAAGCCAGGTTTATAACAGTATCCTCTATGAACTGAAACAAGATCCGTCTCTGCAATTAACCGATATCGCGGTACTGGTGATTGATATGCCATCCTATCGCTATGTCATTGAACAGGTGTTTGATCGCTTAAATCGGCATGTGATGAGTCCTTTGCGTTATAGCATCAGTGATTCCAACGCCGGTGAAGAAAGCTTATATGCGCGTGCTGTCAGTCAATTATTGATGATTTTAGAAACAGACTTTATCCGCGATGAGGTGTTTGCATTTTTGACCAACCCTTGTGTCATGGCAGCCCTTGGTAGTCATTCAGGTGAAATGGATGCCTGGTTACAAACCGCCGTGGACTTAGGCATTTACCGTGGATTTCAGCATCTCTATGCATCGCCTGATTCAGAAACCGGCCGTCTTTATACCTGGCAACAAGGCTTACAGCGTTTACATCGCTCACTGGTACAATCCAATGCCGACAGGAGTTCATTAAACAGCCATGAAATAGGGCGCTTGTCGGTGGTCATGACACGCCTGAATGGCTTTAAATCCATACTTAATCAGCCGCTAAGCGGTCGTCAATGGCAGCCCAGTTTGCAAAATTTATTCGATACATTTATTGCCGTTCCGGCGGATTATCAACATGAGGAATCGGTGGCACTGGCCTTAAGCCGGGATTTACAGCAATTAGCGGATCAGCAACCGGACCTCCAACTGGGCTATCATGATATGAAGCAGTACCTGTTATCACGTCTGACTAACATGGATGCCGGACGGGGCCGTTATTTATCCGGCGGCGTGGTCTGTGCCGCCTTACAACCGATGCGACCTGTGCCTTTTAAAATCACCTATGTGTTGGGCCTGGGGGAAGCTAAATTTCCGGGTCAAATTCGACACAACACCCTGGATTTAGCGGCTTATTCACGTCGTATCGGTGATATTAATCAGGTTGAGAACAATAAATATTTGTTTTTAGAAACGCTGATGAGCAGCCAGAATAAACTATTTTTATCCTATATCGCCCGCGATGAAAATACCGGTGATTCCCTGGCGCCGAGTGTGGTGGTCAATGATGTCATCGACTGGTTTGATCAAAATGACAACGCACATCTGCCCATCGTTCATTTGCCTTTATCACTGGCGGACAATTTTAAATTACAAACACAGCTTGATAATCCATCCTTAGTTCAAAACCACAGCATACGTGATTATCTCCTGTATCGCCACCAACTGAACCCTGACATCACATGGTCTGAAGAAGACCTGGCAACGATGACCGTCGAGCAGCGGACTGAAATAAATCGTTTTGCATCACTGAATGATGGTCATTTCGGTCAATCGATTCAAGAAGAAGCCACTTCTGAGTCGGTGATTGATTTAACACTGTCAGCATTAAATGACTATCTGATTAACCCCACTGAAACCATTTTTGCTCAACAGGGCGGCGTGTTAACGCGCATTGAAGACACCGAATTATTGAGTGATGAGCCGTTACGCATCAACCCTTTGGATAAACACCAGATATTAAATCAAGCGGTGGCCACTGATTTAAAGCTGAACCCGGATCAGGCGGTTAGTAAACCTGATTTGGCGTCAGTATTAGATCATCACTATCATCTTTATTTACAACAAAGTCGGGTCCCCATTCCATTATTTGCGTCTATTGAGCCGCTTAAACAGATTCAGGATATCGATGAGTATCAGTCACTTAAAAGCGCTATTGAAAGTAATCAGTTATTACCCTTAAATGGCAATTTAGTTATTGGTTCAGCCTACAGCCAAGTAACCGTGGCGCAACAATTAACGGCTGTTGATTTGGGTGAAATTAACGGGCAAGTGTGCCAATTGTCGGCATCGATGGCTCACCTAATGAAAAATAAACAGCAACAAATCGCTGCCCAGGTGGTTATTCGTGCCGGCAAGTATGATAAAGATAAAAGTTATCAGTTATTGCTTAAAGCCTTTTTAGATTGGTGTGTACTGCTGTTACATGATGCCATATCGGTGGCTGAAAACCATCAGGTTTGGCTTATTTTTCAGGATAAAGTCATCACTCAAAATTTCCGCCGGGATTTAATCAATAAAAAAATAATTAACAATTATTTAAAGCATTTGTGTCATCACTTTATGGACGCCAATAACGATTATCTGCCGTTAGAGTTGCACAAAGTTCTGAGCTTTAAATGCACCCAAAAAGATGATGCCCAACCCATTAAAGTATACCCCTTTAAAACGCAGATATATTTTGCCTATCAGGACTTACCCGGTCACTTACTGGATTCATTGCGTTACAACTACCGTCAGGCCTTGGCCTCAGCCGATGAAGTGAAGGCAACGTTCGGCGGTCAAAAGTCACCGGCCTATAATGAAATCAAAAGTCTGCTTCATTACCCGGCGTCAGAAAACGTTTTGCTTGATTACCAAAATCGGTTTATGTTGTTTTTTGCCCTGTTAGACGGCATTGATATCAGGAACATACCATGACTGATTCATTCCAAATTATACACGGGGCCGCGGATATCGATGTAAACCGGCATGCGGTGATTGAAGCGTCCGCCGGAACCGGTAAAACCTATACCATGGTGGCTTTGGTTATGCGTCTGATGGCCGATGAACAGGCCGGCTTACCCTTGGATAAAATCCTGATTACCACCTTTACTGATAATGCCGCCAATGAATTAAAAGACCGTATTCGAAAACAATTAAAACAGCAGTTAAGCGCAGGTGGTTTGTCTGAAAAAATAACAAAACGTTTTGAAAAGGGCTTGCAGCAGATTGAATCGGCACCGATTCATACCATCCATGGTTTTTGTCAACGCATGACCCGGGAATTTGCCTTTGAATCAGGTCAAATTTTTGACCAGGCATTGGTGTCCGGCGACCAGGTCTTAGAAGATTGTTTTAATGCTTATGTCAGAACCTGGCCGGCTGATAAAGAAATCAAAGCCGAATTTAAGACCTATTTAGCGACAGATGCCAAAAACAGTTTAGCCAAATTAAAAACCACGGTTTTAACATTAGCGAGGCAAATAAAACCTGATTTTGATGTGATACATCCTCAAGACCCGGGACAGATAACTGATTTAGCTGGGTTTACACTACTGGCTGGAATGGACAGCTTAAAAGATCAGTTTTTGCAGTTGCACACCAATAAAGGCGGGGCCATCAATAAAGCCATTTCGGATAATTGGAACGAGCGTGTCGAACCGTTATTGTCTCAATTAGCAGATCCGACCAGCAGCCATCAACAGAAACTCATCAGATTAAATCAAGAAATCGATGACATGGGGGATAAAGATTGTTTTACACACTTTTTCAATCGAGCACCTAAAGCCTTTAAAGATGGACAATGGACCCACAATCAAGAAAATTACCCCATCATATGCCAGCAATTAGAAGCTGTTTTTGAACTGATTAATCAGCTTAAATCTCAACGTTCTTTTGGTCAAACGGCCATCATTAAACGCTGTTTAGACCATTTAAACACAGCGGTCTCGGATTATTTATCTGAACAAGGCCAAGTCACCTATGATCGCATTATTCGTCAGTTATATGAAATTTTACAGCGTGAGAAACGCGATAACACCAGCGCATTGAGCGATGCCATTCGAGATCAGTTTTCGGTGGCCATGATCGATGAATTTCAGGACACCGATCCTTATCAATGGCAGATTTTCAAAGGGCTGTTTTTATCGACCGATAGCAGCACCCATCGATTATGGGTGATTGGCGACCCTAAACAATCCATCTATGGTTTTCGGGGCGCGGATGTCAACACCTATTATCACGCCCGCACAAGTCTGCAAGCAGCGGGTGCCCAAAGCTATCGTTTAAACACCAACTACCGCAGTATTGCGCCGTTGATTTCGACCTTTAATCACTTTTTTACGGCACAACAAGATGCCGACAGTCCGGATTACTGGTACCCGAAAGACAGTATTGAAGTGGCGGCTGCAGATCGCCAGAAAAATTCTGATTTACCCCGCTTACAACAGGATAATTCCGGCTTATCAGCGTTTAGTTTTATTCCGTTAGATGCCGATAATAAGGCCGATTCACGGCGCCTTGAACTGGCTGAATTAATTGCCGATATCATTAAAACACGCTTAATTGGTCGCCTAGAGTTTACATCTGATAAAACTTCTAAGGTCCTGAATTACGACGATATTTGTATCTTGGTTCGGGCCCATAGCGACAGTGAAGTTATCAAAAAGGTCTGTCAGGCTCAGCAGATTCCTATCAGCTTGCAGAAAAGTAAAGGCTTGTATCTGCAACCGGAAGCGATTCAATATGAGGTTATTCTCAGTGCTTTACATCAACCCCATGACAATGCCCGGGTACATAATGCCTTAAGTACCTTGTTTTTTGATCAGGCTTACAGTCAACCACAGTTATTATCAGACCAGCAACAGCGGGCTCTGAACCAACAGTGGCTACAATTATTAAACTGGGCCAAAACGGCTGATTGGGTGGCCTTGTTTGATTGGTTAGTCGATGGCAGTGGTGCGCGCTTCCGCGCTGAAAAATCCCATAACAGACGGCAATTGGCCAACCTTCAAAAGATTGCCAATACCTTGTGTCGTTATGCCATCCAAAACGATGCCAGTCCTGCGGAACTGCTTCGCTATTATAAAAAATTGCGATTAACCGCTGCCGAACAGGAAGAAGATGACCAGAATCAGGACACCGATCAACAAGCCGTTAAAGTCATGACCCAACATGGCGCCAAGGGTTTGGAGTTTCCGGTGGTTTTTATTTTTGATGGTTTAACCAATCCGCGCGATAAAGATGCCTTTCATAAATTTTACAGTGAATCTGAACAAGCCACTGTTTACGACATCAGTAAACAATCCAAAGCATTACAGAAAGAGACCAAGCACAAAGAGTTTAAGCAATTGTATTATGTGGCCATCACCCGAGCCGTTTATAAGGTCTTCGTTCCTTATCTGCCGGCAGACAGTAAAAGCCTGTCACATGATTATCGTCACCTCATCATTAATAATATTAATCGTTGTGCAGAAAAAACGGAAAGTCAGGATTGCTGTCCCATAAGCACCGCATCGGCGCAAGCGCCGGGACCAGCTTTATCGATACCGAAAGAACCGGCTGTTTCACTGACAGCCTTTTCACAAGGACCAACACAACTGTCAAAACGCAGTCAATTTATTTACTCATTTTCCTCGTTAAGTCAATACCTTATCAGCGACTCAGGCGACACCCAACAACGTCACTTTGGTGATGAAACAACCATCAGCGATGAGTTTTCGACCACAGAACTGGTGCAAGCCGAAGTACCCTTAATACCCGGCGGTGTGACTACTGGTCATGTACTGCATGGTGTCTTTGAACACGTTGATTTTAACGCGGTGATGGCACATAACACACTGGCCGACTTATGGCAGGACAGCACAATCATGGCGGTAATTGATGAGCAAATGCAGTTATTTAAGATGGCTAATCAGCCCATTCATCGCGTCAATCTGGATCGCACTGAGGCCAAAGATTACCAACAGCAACTGGCCGTCTGGGTCTGGCACACCCTAAAAAAACCATTACCCATATTAAACGAACAATGTCTGGGAATGATCGGTGCAGAAGATCGCAGACACGAAATGGCCTTTCATTGGCAGCATCTGGGACAAACTTTGACCGGTTACATTGACTTGTTGTTTCGCGTTGATGACGGGCAGGGGGGGCATGATTATTTTATTTTGGACTGGAAAAGTAATCTGAATGCCGAGGGTTATGATCCCAAGGTATTGGCCGCAACGGTGATGAAACACCATCATTATGATCTGCAATATCAGATCTATGCGGCTGCAGTGTCGAGCTGGTTTCAACAACTTAAATTACCCAATGTCCGACTTAAAGGCGCCATTTACGCCTTTTCCCGGGGTATCAACTGGCAATCGGATGATCAGATGGGTTTTTATTGCCATGAATTTGCGGATTTAGAGCAGCAGAATATAGAGACCCAACAGCATATCGCCACGCTCACCGGAGTCAAACCATGAGCTTATTCGATATCAATCAATCATTTTTGCAACAGTGCTTTCCCGGTCTCGATCTGGATTATGTTTTGCTGAGCGAGCAGCTCAACCTTGATTTGGCGCATCTGCAATTGTTGCGTGACTGTTATCAATCATGGCAACAGCCATCATTGCCGTCTGAATTTTGGCTGTATGCCTTGTTGTTAGTGGATGAAATTAACCGCGGTTCATCCTGTCTTAATAGATCATCTGAACGATTTAAGCATTATCAACAACAATTTAATTTAACGGACTGGCAGGATTTAGTCATCGATTTGGATTTATTGAAGCTGGCTGAACAACCAGTGTTTGTGGATCATAATGGCTGTTTGTTTTTCCAAAAATACCATGATGCCGAGCAACGATTGCAACAGCAAATTAGCGCATTAATTCATGATTATCAAGGTCAGCGTTATCAGCCAACGGCAATTAAACAAGCCCTTCAAAGTGCTTTAACAAACCGACAATACCCATTGAATACCGAGCAAATTCAAGCCGTTATAACCGGCTTGATGCAATCATTCAGTTTGGTCTCCGGCGGGCCGGGAACCGGTAAAACCACCATGGTTGTCAGTTTATTGCGTTGTTTACAGGCTTTGGGCGTGGACCCGGCGTATATGGCACTGGCCGCACCCACCGGACGCGCCGCTTATCGCATGACGGCGTCGTTACAATCCGGTTTGCATGAAGAGCTCAACAAGCAAGTCAATGATAAGCCATCACCCTTAATGGCATTAGAAGCCCAAACCATTCACCGTTTGATCGGAAAAAGTCACCGATTTAATCAAACTAATCGCTATCACAGTCAGCACAAATTACCCTATAAAGTGATTATTATTGATGAGGTGTCGATGGTGGATTTACAACTCATGACTGAACTGCTCGATGCCGTGGCGCCAGATTGCCGCCTTATTTTAGTCGGTGATCAATTTCAACTGCCCTCGGTGGAATCCGGGGCCGTATTGGCCGATCTGATGCCACCACAAGGTCATAACGTACGCTTAAGTCGGACTTTCGCCTCAGTACTGGCTGCGCTTATGACACCGTATGTCGAAGATACCTTGCATATAACCGCTGAATCGGATGATAACCAATCGGGATTATTAGTCGATACCTGTACGATTTTACGGCAATCTCATCGCAGTATTCAGTCCATCCAAACCATCAGTGAATATGTCCGTTTGGGTGATGCGGAGGGGCTTTTTAAGGCCCCTGAATTAGTCAAACTCCCTCAAAAAAGTCTAACTGATTCGAGCCAAGAGGGCGTTATCTGGATGCCACAACACAACCATGCCTCCGCCGGTTTAGCACTGATATGGGATTGGTTTAAGCAGCACATTGAATTAGATCAATACCATCAAAGTTTACAGCCCTGTGTTAATTTTGAAGCGCAAGCGATCGGCGACTATCAGACAAACCTATCAACAATATTTGATTATATTAACCAGCAACAAATCCTGACCCTGATGAATACAGGTTCTGCTGGTCAAGAGTTTATTAACCGCTACCTGTGCCAGCAATTAAAACAACGCTGGCAGATTAACGTTGGTCAAAACCATTTTCATGGTCAAGCGGTAATGATGCGTCGCAACGATTATGACAAACAGCTCTTTAACGGCGATATCGGCATTATTCTGCAGGCTGATGAGGGCTGGCACGTGGTGTTCCCCGGCCGAAACGGGTATCGCTCTTATGCCTTGGCTTTATTACCTGAATTAATCACTGCATTTGCCATCACTGTGCACAAAAGCCAGGGTTCAGAATACCGTCATGTATTCATGCCTTTACCCCATGACCCTGGTAATCGTTTATTAAGCCGGGAAATTATTTACACCGGCTTAACACGAGCCAAAAAATCGGCATTTATTTATGGCCATCAATCGGTGTTAAGTCAGGCCATTAATAATCACAATGAACGCCAAAGTGGATTGCAATTCTGGTAAATCAAATTTAAAATTTTGACCCTTTCTCATTAAAAATTACAATGCACACAGTCAGAGGAGTCGGTGGCCTGTTTTTTAAATGTAACAACCCCGAAAAATTAGCCGCATGGTATAAAGAACATTTGGGGTTTGAATTAGACGCACCGTTTTGTGCGGTTTTCAATCCCCGGAAAGCGAAACCCGAGGACCGGACGGTGTGGGGCGTTTTTAAAAATGAATCTGATTATTTCTTACCATCACGACAACGGTTTATGTTTAACTTTATTGTTGATGATGTTCAAGGGATGATCGATCAGGTGGTCAAAGCCGGTGCCCGTCAAGTGGGTGAAGTGGCGCAGGAAGAGTATGGTGATTTTGGCTGGTTTATCGATCCAGAAGGATTTAAAGTCGAATTGTGGCGGCCTAAAGCAGATTAATTCACTTTATGAAAACACTGCGTGATATTCAAATTCGTTTTATTGGTGCCGGCAATATGGCCACCAGTTTGATCAGCGGTTTACTCAACAAAGGCCTCAATACGGCTCAGATTAAAGCCACCAACCCTAATTACAACCAACGAGAATACATCCGCAAACAGTTCAACATTCAGGTATTTGATGACAACAACGAACATTTTGGTTGGCCGGATGTGGTGGTGATGGCGGTTAAACCGCAGGTGATGAAAACGGCCTTAACTGAAATTCGTGAAAACATCCATCATACCCAAGCGGTTGTGGTGTCGGTGGCAGCGGGTATCACCACGACCCAAATACAAGAGTGGTTACATGAACCCAGTGCCATTATCCGCACCATGCCCAACACACCGGCGGCCATCGGCCAGGGGGCCATTGGTATGTTTGCCAATAACCGGGTCAGTACTGCACAACGCAGTCAATGTGAACAGATTATGGATGCAGTGGGCACGTCCGTTTGGGTCACTCAAGAATCAGACATGGACATTGTCACCGCCTTATCAGGCAGTGGTCCGGCTTATTTTTTCAAGTTTATCCAAGCCTTGCAAAAGGCCGCCGAAGACTTGGGTTTATCAACACAAAATGCCCGGTTACTGACCCGACAAACAGCCGTCGGTGCGGCCTTACTGGCCGAACGCAGCGACCGACCCATCACCGAATTGATTGAGCAGGTAACATCGCCTCAGGGCACGACCCATGCTGCTTTAACCCGATTGAATGATTTACATTTAGATGACGTTGTAAGGCAGGCGGTGACTGCCGCCTGGCAACGTTCTGCCGAGCTGTCTGCAGACAGCGACTGATACCTCACTGTCAAATGAGTGATTTCATCTTTGACGAACTTCGGTGGGCATCCCCGGCCTGATGTTTTATAATGGTTGATTGGTTAAAAAAACAACAGAGACCTTTGTATGCAAAAAACGCCCCTCGCGTTTCAGGGACCCGGTGAATCAATCAGCCGCATATTCAGCGAAAAAAATTTATACCACGCTTGTCAGTTGCTGATAAATAACCAATTCAGTGATTGGCAAAAACCCGCTAACACCGGTATCAGCCGTGCCGTGATTGATGGTTATGCGGTTAAAATGAGCTGGCCCTTGCCCAAAAAGCCCGATCAATCGATTGGCCAGTGCCACTGTGGTCACTCTTCTGCCTGCGTTCACAAAGCCGCTTTGGCCTTGTTAAACCGCAGCCGCCTGAACCGAATCCAACCATTCACCCATCAGATCAAAGCCCTGCAAAACATCAACCAGACGTTTATGGTGTGGATGCAAAAACAAGTGCACGATCCGTTTCCACCCATGGCCCGACATCGGGTGGTGTATTTACTGGATGAAAACGACGATAAAACCGGCTATGTGGTCGCCATTCATAAAGCCTACCTGAGCCAGGAAGACCGGTACACCCTTAAAGAAGCCATAGATAACAGTTTGTTGTGGCAGAAAAATCGCCCCAAATTCGTGTCACTGGCAGATCAGAAAGTGTTTTACCTGATGCATGAAAACGGACTCACACAAACCCACCGCTTAGACATTGATTCACGGCGTGATGATGAAACCCTCAAAGCCATGGTTGAGACCGGCCGATGTTTTTGGCGCGCCTGCTATCGCAACCCCATCCAATACCAGGAACACTCTGAACATCGGGGAAAATCACCTCATCTCACGGAAAACCATGATTTTATACTCGCTGAAAATGCACTGGTGAAGCGTAAATCCAAACACCCTAAACCCATCAAACTGCCACAGGCGCTAAACATAAAACCCCGCATTCAAATCCACAGTGAACAGCTGCAGTTTCCCTGGCCGCCACAGTCTTTATACGCTTTTGATTGGGCACACATCGAATTTTACGTGGGGGACAACGATTTTAGTTTCAGTTTGAGTGATGTTCGCAATGGCCGTGTATCCATAGATCAGCAACAACTGGAGGTCCTCGCCGGTTATGCTTATCTTCTGGACAAGCTGGATTCGGTTCATGCCCATTTTGAAGCCCCCGTCAGTAACCGTTTTGAAATCAACGATCGTTTTATTCCGCCCGATTTTGTGCGCATCTGCACTTTGCTGGTGGCTTTGCATGATTTGGGCTGGGACGTTTCTTTTGCTGACAGTTTTCGCCTAAATCGTCAATCAGTCAATGACTGGTACCTTAAAGTCGATCAAAAAACCGGTCACAGCGGTGGCACCGCATCTTATGGGCTGGAATTGGGTGTTGAGGTTAACGGAGAAAAATTAAACATCATGCCATATCTGGTGAAAGCAATCCAAACCGGACGGTTTGAACAAATCCAAAATGAGTTGGTATTGCAACTGGAATCCGGTCAAATGATTGGATTGGAGGCCGCCAAAGTCAAACAAATAATCGCCACCATGGGTGAGCTTTACAGTGAAAACCCTTTAAATGATGCGCAACAGATTGAATTGCCAGAACAACAACTGATGCAAGTGGCTCGCTTACAGCAAAACTGGCAAACCGAGCAAACCGAGGACAGGCATCAAACGACAGGATCAAGCGAGGATAAACAAAGCCAACAGGATACGATAACAGCGGGCAGCCGGCTTCAATGGATGGGTGATGACCGGATTTACAATAAGATAAAAGCGTTGCAAAAATACAAAGAATTGCCTGTCATTGAACCGCCACAAGGCTTAAAAGCCAATCTCCGTGAATATCAGTTGAAAGGTTTTAGTTGGCTCTGTTTTCTGCAACAACACCAGTTACACGGTTTACTGGCTGATGACATGGGCCTCGGTAAAACCATCCAAACGCTGGCTTTATTACTCCACCAAAAAGAACAAGGTCTTGCCAAAGCAACGAACTTATTGGTGGCACCGACCAGTTTATTGGGAAACTGGCAGTCCGAAGCCCGCCGCTTCACACCCGATTTAAAGGTTCTTATTTTGGCCGGCGATAACCGTGACATACAATATGCCGTCTGGTCGGATTATGATTTGGTGGTTACCAGTTACGGCATTTTGAACCGTGACATGGATCAACTGCGTCAGCTGCCGGTGCATTATTTGATTCTGGATGAAGCCCAGGCAATCAAAAATCGCAAAACCCAGACCGCTCAGGCTGCCAAAGCAATTCCATCAGCACATCGCCTGTGTTTAAGCGGCACACCGGTTGAAAACCATTTGGGTGAGTTGTGGTCCATGTTTGATTTTCTGATGCCGGGTTTTTTGGGGCGCGAAAAACTGTTTCAGCAAGTCTATCAGATTCCCATTGAAAAAGATCAAAATCGGGAACGACTACAGGAACTGCAACAACGCATGGCGCCGTTTATTCTGCGCCGTACAAAATCTCAGGTGGCCAAAGAACTCCCGGATAAAAATGAAATCGTCAAAATGATCAATTTGCATGAGCAACAGGCACATATCTATGAAAGCATCCGCTTAACCATGGTGGATGAAATCAAACAGGCCTTTAAAGACCACCGAGGCAATCAGATTTTGATTGGCAATGCTTTATTGCGTTTACGTCAGGTTTGTTGTCATCCAAGTTTGGTCAAATTGGACTCAGTCGATAAAACGGCACCTTCTGCGAAATTGGATTGGTTGATGACCGCCATCCCAAATTTGGTGGAAGAGGGCAGACGTATCCTGGTTTTTTCTTCCTTTACCGGTATGCTATCTTTAATCCAAGAACAATTGAAGAACATTAAAATCCATTATTTATCCTTGACCGGTAAAACCCCGGCGAAACAACGCACAAAAGACATTAAACGTTTTCAAAATGAAGACGTCCCCGTGTATTTAATCAGCTTAAAAGCCGGTGGTGCGGGCATTAATTTAACCGCTGCTGATACCGTGATTCACTATGACCCCTGGTGGAATCCGGCGGCTGAACAACAAGCCAGTGATCGCGCCCATCGGATTGGCCAGGAAAAACAGGTGTTCGTCTATAAACTGATTAGCCGTGGTACCGTAGAAGAAAAGATTTATAACATGCAACAGAAAAAAAGCGAACTCGCCTCGCAGCTGTTATCCGCTGACAACAGTGGCTTAAAACTTAATGAACATCAATGGCAAGATTTGCTTAAACCCATCTCATCATGAAACGCCTGGCACTCAAAACTATCAAATTTTTGGTTATCACATTGTTGCTGTTTGCTTTGTATGTGCTGGTGGCACGACAATTATTCACACTGCCGTCCATTGAAAACCGACTCGACAGCCACGTCCTGACAGCACCTAATACCAGTCCATGGGCACAATATATTAATAAATTGTCAGAACAACATCCCGGGCAAAGCGGCATTAAACCTCTGGCCAGTGGGCTGGATGCCTTTATTATGCGTTTATTGCTGATTGAAAAGGCCCAGGTCAGCATCGATGCCCAATATTACATTTGGCACAATGATTTAACCGGCTTGTGGTTATTACAGGCCTTAAAAAAAGCCGCTGATCGCGGGGTGCGGGTGCGCTTATTGCTGGATGATAACGGCATCGATGGTCTGGATGCCATTATCAACCAATTAAATCAACATGAACTGATTGATGTCAGACTGTATAACCCGTTTGTCGTACGCCAATTAAAGTGGATCAATTTTACCTGGGATTTCTTTCGCCTCAATCACCGCATGCACAACAAAGCCATGATTGTCGATGGCCTGGCCGCCATTGTGGGCGGTCGCAATATCGGTGATGAATATTTCAACACCGGACTAAATCGTCACTACAATGATTTAGACGTGTTGACCATTGGCCGCGTTACCCCGGACATCGCCGCTAACTTCGACCTGTTTTATAACAGCCAACTGGCCATCCCGGCCGATCAAATCATCAACCCAAACAAAATTGATATGGATTTCCTGGGACAGGCATTTAAACCGCTGAAAAAATCGCAACAATACCTCGCGTATCGACAGGCCATCATAGACAGCAATTTAGCTCAAGCCATCCCAAATCATGATATTGTGACCACCTGGTCAGAAGTAACCCTCATCAGTGATCACCCCAAAAAGTCATTGGGCGTGAACAGAAAAGATGTCCTGATGGTCACCCGCTTAAGCGAAATTTTAGAATCACCCCAATCCAAAGTGGATATCGTGACGCCGTACTTTGTCCCGGCGAAATCGGTTAAGCTCTTTGCCAATCTCACAGCACGGGGCGTCAAAGTCCGTATCCTCACCAATTCCTTCGAAGCCAATGACGTTATACCGGTGCATGCCGGTTATGCCAAATACCGCAAACCCTTATTACAAGCCGGCGTTGAATTATTTGAATTAAAAGTTAATCTTGCGATTGAAGAAAACAAAGCCGATCTGGGCTTTATGGGTTCCTCCGGCGCCAGCTTACACGCCAAAACATTTGCTGTGGACGATCGTCTGGTGTTTGTCGGTTCCTTTAATTTTGATCCCCGCTCAGCCAGACTCAACACCGAAATGGGCGTCGTTATTGATAACCCCCAATTGGCCCAAAACATTCACAGACATTTTCAACAAGACCTGCAGCGACAAGCCTACAGCTTAGAGCTCGACCAAGACGGTGACATCATCTGGCTTGATTACCAAAACCCTAATGACAACAAGATCTACCATAAAGACCCCAACAGTACCGCCTTACACCGCATGATGTTGACCCTCATCGGCTGGCTGCCGATTCAGAAATTGTTATAAAATTTTCAACATGAATTTCCATAACACTCAAAATGTCTAAAAATTTTGCCGAACAGTGTGTCCGCTATATACTGGCTCAATACCGCAATGAATCGGCTGATTTTGATTTTATCCGTGAACTCGAACAATCAACCGATATGGTCTTTTTAGCCAATACTACAGACACTGAATCCCTGTGCTATGCCAACAGCCAAGCCGTCCGCCCCGAATACAAAACCAACTTCACCCCCGCCGATCTCTGGAACTATATCAGCAACCAACAAAATCATCAAAACGCAGACATCAACGCATACCTAAAATCAATTCTTCCCAAAAACAAACAACAATTCTGGCGAATCTCCTCACAAAACCAGCCATAACCCTAAAACAATCATTGATTTTTTATGCTTCAAAACATTGAACGGCAAATTAATACAAAGTAAAAACAAAGAATAAAATCCAATGGCCAGTCACCCAAATAAGTTCTGTTTTTTGAGGCTGTTACATACGCACCGCGATGCATAACTGTTCAATTTGGGTTCATTTGCCCGGTCAAACCGGTTCGAGGGGTTGGGCTCAGCAGTTCGCCTGTGGCTGTACTGATTGCATACTGAAGTTGTGCAGATTGCAATGTTTTTGCTTAGCGATATAAATATGTAACATTTATTTTTATTTTTTGAGCTATAATAATGGTGACTTTCGGCGATTTGACTGGTGTTAATTTGCCTTAAGTTTGTTGATTGGTATTTTGCGGAGAATTGTATGAGCAAAAGTCATGATGCTAAAAAAGCAACAAAGAAACAACCTGAAAAGACGTTAAAAGAAAAACGTCTTGAGAAAAAACAGAAAAAAGCTTCTAAATAAACGAAGATTTGAACTTATTAACAACACGATACAAAGGCGCTTTAAAGGCGCCTTTGTTTTTTTAAGTAATGCATATGTTAGAAAACCTGGCTGCAATCACTGGGGGTTTGATTTTGTTGGTGTGGAGTGCTGAACGATTTGTGTCGGGCGCTGCAAGCATCGCCCGGCATTATGGTGTTTCGCCTATGATTATTGGTATGGTGATTGTCGGCTTTGGAACTTCGGCACCGGAAATGCTGGTGTCAGTTTCAGCCTCCTTTGAAGGTAACAATGGTATCGCATTGGGCAACGCTTACGGCTCAAATATTGTTAATATTTCTGTTATTTTGGGTATTTCAGCCTTGATTTTCCCGATAAAAGTTCAGTCATCGGTGCTCAAAAAAGAAATCCCTTGGCTGATTTTGGTGAGTCTGTTATCGCTGATGTTACTTTGGGATTATTCCTTATCACGATTGGATGCGGTTGTGTTGCTTTCGGTGTTTGTGATTTTAATGAGCTGGACCATTGTTCAGGGTATGAAGTATCCACAGGATTCACTGGCTCAGAACGTCGATGAAACAGCGCATAAAGTCATGACTTTTAAAACCGCTATTTTCTGGCTGATGGTTGGTTTGCTGCTCTTAATATTAAGTGCACAGTTATTGGTTTGGGGGGCGGTTAATCTGGCCGTGTATTTTGGTGTAAGCGATCTGGTGGTTGGTCTGACCATTGTTGCCATTGGTACATCTTTGCCGGAACTGGCTTCTTCGGTGATGGCAGCCAGACAGGGTGCCCATGAAATTGCGCTGGGTAATGTACTTGGATCTAATTTATTCAATACCTTGGTGGTGGTCGGGTTGAGCGGAATCATTCATCCTTTTTCTGTGGGTCGTGAGGTTATTAATCGCGACATGATGGTGATGCTGGCATTAACGCTTGTATTGTTTGTTTTTGCTTACGGTTTCAAAAAACCCGGACGCATTAACCGCGTGGAAGGTGTTTTTTTATTGCTTTTCTATCTGACTTATACAACCTGGCTTTTAAACCCTGCTGTTCTGAGAATGTGACAGGGTTCATGCAATTCACTTTTTTACCCTAAATAATCATTTTTTTGTCAGATTCCTTCGCTACAATAATCGCTATTCATCAAAATAGGTATTGCAATGCATCACTTTAAATGGATTCTGTTATTGGCAGTTTTAACACTCTCTGCATGTGGCGATTCAAACAATCAATCATCGCAGAAGCAAACCGATAAACCGGCAACTTCTGCAGCCACTGATCAAAACACGACACCGCAAGAACCGGACACCGATAAACCGGGAATTTTGTTCAGTCATACGGGTGAATTTCGGGTTTTAAATATATCTGAGGGCATATACGACAACACCGCGGCGTTACAGATTAATGTTAATCAACCTCTGGATCGAAGCCAGGATTTTAATCAATTAATACAAGTCACTGAAGCCGGGCAGGGGATACAGCCCGCCTGGATTGTCGGCGATCAGGGTTTGGCCTTGTATTACCCATTTATCGAAACCGACACCGAATATTCGATTAAGGTCAGTCAGTCTTTACAATCGGATAAAGGGAAAACACTGAGCCAGAATCACACAAAAAACCTCAAAACCCAGCCGGCCCAACAATCGGTGCGGTTTTTATCACAAGGCTATACTTTATTGCCGCATGATGCGGCATTGCCTATTGAAGCGGTGAATGTCAGCGCAGTGGATTTGAAATTCTGGCGAATTAAGTCAGACCAACTGCATCAATTCCTGCAAAACCCCTATAAAACGAGCACCTACCAGTTACGTGATCTCTCTGAGATTGCTGATCTGGCGTATTCAGCTCAATTTTCGCTGGATCACACAACCAAC
The DNA here is from genome assembly GCF_014636635.1 of Marinicella pacifica. Classification (GTDB taxonomy): domain Bacteria; phylum Pseudomonadota; class Gammaproteobacteria; order Xanthomonadales; family Marinicellaceae; genus Marinicella; species Marinicella pacifica. The sequence continues at coordinate 85,073 of NZ_BMEO01000006.1, forward strand.
AAAACCGAACAGCACCAACTGTCGATAAATAACATCGGCGTACTTAATGAAGCCGGGGTGTACTTTGTTACGATGATGGGCGCTGAAAATTACGATTATGATTATGCCAGTACCTGGTTTATCCAAACGGACATTGCTTTGCACAGTCGCCAATACCGGGATTCGATGGCTGTTTTTGCACAACATCTACCGGATGGCAAACCCTATCAGAATGTTAAACTGACTGCCTATGACGACAAAGGTCATACCAAGGTGGGGGTCAAAACTGATGCCGCCGGTTTTGCTAAATTATCCGCTTTAACCAATAAAAATATTCAATTTATTATCGCCGAGCATGGCAGGCACATCCAGCTACTGAGACTCAATGAGCCAAAACTCGATTTATCCGAATACCCCATCAATGGTCGCGATTATCGGCCCCGAGAACTGTTTTTGTATGCACCAAGAGACCTCTATCGACCCGGCGAAACCGTTCAGATTAATGGTCTTCTGCGTAATGATGACGCGCGTTTTGAAACAACTTTACCTTTTACGGTGGAAGTCAAGCGGCCGGATAATCGTGTCATTCGGCATTTTAACTGGGCTGGTGATGCCGATGGTTTTTATCACAGCCGTTTTCAGTTGCCTGAAAATGCCATGAGAGGACAGTGGCGTTTTGTGGTGCATTTCAATGACCAGCACCGACAGACCTATGAGTTTTCGGTTCAGGATTTTTTACCCGAACGCCTGAGCATGTCTCTCAAACCGGAACAAACACTTGTTTCCACCGAAGAACCTGCGAACATTCATATTCAAGCTGATTATTTATATGGTGCACCGGCCGCCGGTAACCGTTTTGATGCCACCATAACGCTGTCAACTGCTCAAAAATTGTTTAAAGAGGATTACCCCGAATTTAATTTTGGTTCCAATCATGATAAGGGATTGAATGACACGTTTACGGTGGATGCTGAAAAACTCAGTGAAGCTGGAGCAGGCACCCTGGTGATACCGAATAAATGGCAGGACGCAAAATTTCCTTTAGATATTACCGCCCATATTAATGTCTATGAGGCCGGTGGACGGCCTTTGTCACGTTACAGCCGGTTACAGGTATGGCCCTATGACCGTGCTGTCGGTATTAAGCCTTTATGGGACAGTCGTTTTGCTGACCCCAATAGCCAAAACGGTTTCGAGTTGATTGCCATCAATCAGACCGGAGAACCCATCGATATGGCGGATGCACAACTTGTTTTGGTCCATGAAAACAGACAGCGTTATTGGCATTGGGGAGATGACGGCTGGGCGTACCGAAATCAAGAGGATGAGCAGACAGTCTTTAGCGCCATTCAGCCGCTGACTGCTGGGCAGCCGGTGAGTGTACAATTGCCGATTCAGTATGGTCAATACCGACTGGAAGTCCGAGACAGTCATCAAAACATACTGAGTTCTTACCGCTTTTTTGCCGGTTGGCGCTGGTATGACCCGAATGATCTGCAGGCAGAAAAACCCGATCAGGTGAAACTGCAATGGCAGAATCATGCCGTGACACCGGGTTCACAAGCCACTTTAAGTGTGCAGGCACCCTTTACCGGCACTGCGATTATTACGGTGGAGGCTGATGATTTATTGTGGCACCGGGTCACCGAAATTAACCAGGCTCAAACCGATTTAGCCATTCCAATTGATCAAACCTGGCGTCGCCACGACATCTATGCAGCGGTGACGGTGATAAAAGCCGGCCAGCCAAAACGCAAACACCTGCCCAGGCGGGCTTTGGGTTTGATTCACATGCCTTTAAACCGCGAACCTGAACATCTTGATGTTGAGTTGAAGCATAAAGACAAGGTTTTACCGGATAAAACCTTGGTTGTTCAGGTCAAAGTCAATAATCTGAAAGACAGGCAATCAGGTTTTGTAACACTGGCCGCAGTGGATACCGGGATTTTAAATGTGAGTCAGTTTGAAACACCGGATCCTTTTGCCTGGTTCTTTAATCCGCGCCAATATGCACCCGCCATTTATGACATGTACGGACGATTGATCGCCATGATTGAGGCCAAAAAAGCGGTGCAAAAATTTGGTGGTGATGCCGACATCAGCCGCGGCGGTGATAAACCCAAATCAGAGGTGCAAATTGTTTCTTTACTCAGCGATAAAGTGCCGCTGAACGACCGGGGTGAAGCGGAAATTGAGTTTAAGTTGCCGTACTTTAATGGCGAGTTGCGTTTGATGGCGGTGGCTTTTAATAACAGCCAAATTGGCAGCACTGACAGCACCGTCAAAGTCGCTGCCCCGGTGGTGATTGAAGCCTCTTTACCACGCTTTATGGCCAAGGACGATCAGTCAACCGCCGTGATTGAAGTGCATAACACCGAAGACACAGACAGCGAAATTCAGCTCAGCATTCAGGCCGATCAAGCCCTTGGCGGCGAACACAAAGACCTGACCTTATCGCTCACAGCCAATGAAAAACAACGCATTGAACTGCCGATTAATGCCACCAATCACCAGGGACAGGGTCAGCTCAGCATTCAGGCCGAAGCCAGTAACAGTAGCTTTCAAATGGATCGCCAATGGACCCTGGGATTACGTGCCGCACGGCCGGCCATCACTCAGCAGCACAGTCTGATTGTCCAGGCCGGTCAAACGGTGTCCAATAAAAAGGATTGGCACAATCACTTTGAATCAGATGGTTTGAAATCGGTGTTAACAATCTCCGATCAAATCATTCTGGCCGAGGAACAACAACTGGCTGAATTGCTGCAATATCCCTATGGCTGCCTGGAACAAACCACCAGCCGCGCCTGGCCACTCATTTTGGCCGATCAACAGGATTTCTCGGTATATGCCAAACAAAGCAGCCGGGATCTATATGCCAACCGGCACAAGCACATCGAAACCGCCATTGGCCGAATCTTAAGTATGCAGAAATCCAACGGCAGTTTTGGTTATTGGTCGAATGACAGCCAGGAAGCCAACTGGCTAACCGTATTTGCCACGGATTTTCTGTTGACCGCTCAAAACCAGGGCTATTCCGTACCGCAGAATGCTTTGAACAAAGCCACAGAACGCCTGCGTTATTATGTGCAAAGTCAATTTCGTCTGCAATCAGATCTCAGCCGTTATCTCAGTGATCAGCATGTTTTTCGGGTGTCGGTGAAAGCTTATGCCGTTTATGTTTTGGCCCAAAGTCAGCAACTCAGTGTCGGTGATGTGCGTCGGGTTTATGACAACATCCCTAAAGACATCAACAGCCCCTTGCCCTTAGCCCACAGCGCCCGGGCCTTAGAACTGGTGGGTGATCAACAGCGGGCCACTGAAGCCTGGCAGAAGGTGGTGGACTTCCAGTGGCAAGCAGACCGCCATGCCTATTACGGCAATTATGGCTCAAAAATCCGTGATTATGCCGCCGTGGTGCGTTTGGGCTTAGAGAGCCCGCTGTTAAAACAATTACCGCAATCGGTTCTGTCCATGCTACCGGAGATCAAATCTGAACTCACAAAACGCCGTTGGCTTTCCACTCAGGAGCGCGGTATGTTATTCAGAACCGCCAAATCCCTGGCCCGGCAATCAGACGGCGACTGGCAGATTAATTTCATCAATGCCGGTGAAACCACCGCCATCCAGCGACAACAGGATCTGGTTAATGTCTATGTCGGGGATGATGCCAAAACCGATATTAAAATAGAAAACACCGGCAATGAAGCCTTGTATGTGGATTGGATTTATCAGGGTTATCCCAATAAACCCATGGATTTAACAGAAGGGGTGAGCGTTGATAAACAGTATTATGATCTGGCGGGCAAGGTTTTGGACTTATCGACCGTCCGCAGCGGTGATTTGGTGATTGTTAAAATCAGTGCCAGCCTCGATAAATCCATCGGCTATCTGCCCGATGCCTTATTAGTGGATTTGCTGCCGGCCGGATTCGAACCGGAAAATCAGGCGCTCGACCATGCCATGAGCCTCGATGACATTCAAATTGACGGTAAAACACCGCAACAATGGAATGAGAACAACCGCTTAATGCATGAAGAATACCGTGATGACCGTTATGTGGCGGCCTTTACCTTGTCATCATATGACGCCACTCATCTGGTGTATTTGGTGCGGGCGGTAACCCCGGGCACTTACACCGTACCCCAGGCGCTGGTGGAAGACATGTACCGGCCTGAAATCCGGGGGTTATCCGACACCGATGCCCGGTTAACGGTTAAGGCCCGGTAACATGACCACACAACCCAATAACAGCATCCGACAGCGGCTTAAAAAACCGCTTTGGCTGCTGTTGTTATTGTGCGTCGCGTCTTGGCTCACTTTTTTAATCCTGGATCGTATATGGCCTTTACCGGTGGAATCCTTTGAGCAACGGCATTTTGCCCAGGTGGTGGTGGATAAAGACGGTTTACCGTTACGTGCTTTTGCCGATGACAATGGCGTCTGGCGTTATCCTACCACCGTCGATCAAGTCTCACCCTTGTATATTGAAGCCTTAATTAATTACGAAGACCGCTATTTTTACCGGCACTTCGGCATTAACCCATTTTCCATCGTTCGCGCCGCCTGGCAGCGATTAACAGAAGGGCGCTATGTCTCCGGTGCCTCGACCCTGACTATGCAAGTGGCCAGAATCATGCAAAATCACGACAAAACCCTGCGTGGTAAAGTCGGACAAATGTTCCGAGCCTTACAGCTGGAATGGCATTACAGTAAAACCGAGATACTCAATTATTACCTCAATTACGCGCCCTTTGGCGGGCCTTTGGAAGGTGTTGAAGCCGCCGCCCATGCTTATCTGGGCAAACCGGCCGCCCAATTAAGCCATGCCGAAGCGGCGTTACTGGCGGTGATGCCGCAGGCGCCGAGCCTGTACCGGCCTGATCGTTATCCGGAACGCGCGCAACAGGCCCGCGATAAGGTTTTAAACCGGCTGGCGGCCTATAAAGTTTGGTCCCAACAAACCGTTCAGGAAGCCCGGCAGGAAACGGTCTATGCACAGTATAAAACCCAACCGATGACCGCCGCTTTATTGGCCCGTCAATTACGTGGTCAATACCCCGATCGGTCTCTTATTCAAACCACCATCGACCGAGATTTACAAACCGAACTGGAATGGCTGGCCAAAGACTACGCCGAAAACAGCGGTGAGGCCCTGTCGGTGGCGGTGATGGTGGTGGACAATGAATCCATGGCGGTGACCGCTTATCTGGGCAGTGCCGATTTTTTCAGCGACAGCCGTGCCGGGCAGGTGGACATGATCCAGGCCGTGCGCTCACCGGGCTCCACCTTAAAACCCTTTATTTATGGCCTGGCCTTAGATCAGGGTTTAATCCATTCGCAGTCCTTATTATTTGATGTACCGACTTCGTTTGACGGCTATCGGCCGCATAATTTTTCTGAGTATTTTAGCGGGCCGGTAAGTGCTTCAGAAGCCTTGTTGCGGTCTTTGAATATGCCGGCGGTGCAATTACTCGATGCCATCGGTCCCGAACCCTTTTATGCCAGCATGCATAATGCCGGTTTAAATTTACAGCTCCCTGGCCAAGCGCAACCCAATCTGTCAATGGCCTTAGGCGGTGGCGGTGTCAATATGGCGGAATTAATGCAGGTGTTTAGTGCCCTGGGCCGTCAAGGACAGGCCGGTTTTTTACGTTACCTGCCCGAACAACAACTGGTGGAACGGCCCTTATTAAGTGACGGCGCTGCCTGGATTGTGCAAGATATCCTGGCGCAGGGGCACCTTAAAAAACGCCTCTATCACGATGATTTAACCGGCAGCCGAGATTTGGCCTTTAAAACCGGCACCAGCTACGGTGGCCGCGATGCCTGGGCGATTGGCGTTAATAGCGCGTATACCATTGGTGTCTGGGTCGGTCGGCCGGATGGCGCGTTCGTCAGCGATAACACCGGGCGTTTGGCTGCCGTGCCCTTACTGCGCCAAGTCCATGGCATGCTGCCTAAAAACACTGAAAGCAATCCGCCACCACCCAGCGTTCAGCTAACCACCATTTGCTGGCCCCTGGGCACCGCCATAAACCTACAAAAGCCGGGCGATTGTCACCGTAAAAAACAGGCCTATACGCTCAATAATATGACACCACCAACTCGCCACGATGGATTGATTAACCCGCTGCAAAAACCCCGCTTAACCGTAACACTTAATGAGAAGGGCGAACGTGTCACGCCGCAATGCCACGACGGTCAAACCCGACAACAACAGATTACCGTCTGGCCGGCAGTGCTGGAACCTTGGCTGCCACAGCGCTGGCACCGAGAACAGTTATTGCCGGAATTTGCCGAGGACTGCCAGCTTTGGCACAACCAAAACCGCCTGGAAATCGTCGGCATCCACCCCGATGCCACACTCTATCCCGAAGCCGGCAGCCTACAACTACCGAGCATCGAACTCAAGGTCGCCGGTTCCACCGGCCAGCATTACTGGTTCCTCAACGACCAACTCATCCGCAATCACCAAAGCACCGTGCAACTCGATAACCTCACCCCCGGCCACTACCAACTCCGCGTCATCGACCAAAGCGCCCAACAAGCCAGCCTGGATTTCCAGGTGGCGATGTGAGCAATTAGGTCAACCAATGTAGCTGCGTGGCTGCCTAAGGGGCTCTACTGTTGGTGTCCCCGCCTTGCACCGCAACAGTGATTAAAAAAATCCATAACCTAAATTTTCGTACATTCCTGTTTTATCCATTTACCTCATTTTGCGAAAATTTTGTGCACCCATTCTCAATAATCTGGTTCTGTAGGATTATAATCATCCTATGAAACGCAAAACATACACCTTTATAGCCTTATTGCTGGTATTCAGCTCAGTACAAGCTGCCGACTACCACATTGGCCCGGGTCAACCCTTATCGGCCATTGCCGATGTCGATTGGACGGCTTTGCAAGCCGGCGATAACGTCTATATTCACTGGCGAAGTACGCCATACCGGGAAAAATGGGTCATTAATGTTCAGGGTACGGCGCAAAATCCCATATCGATTATTGGCGTTAATGGCCCGAATGGTCAACAGCCGGTGATTGATGGTGAAAATGCCGTGACGGTGGCCGGTTTGAATTTTTGGAATGAACCCCGGGGTCTGATTAAAATCGGTGGCTCAAACATTCCGGGCGATGCTCTGCCACAACACATTATTATCGAGAATTTAGATATCCGCTCGGCCTATAAGGATTATCAATTCATCAATGACCAGGGCCAGACTGAAACATACAGTAACAATGCCGCTGCCATCTATGTGGAAAAAGCTGCGCATTTAACCATTCGTAACTGCAGCCTCAGTAACTCCGGCAACGGTTTGTTTATCGGTGCCTTTAACGGCCAGACCGAAGACATCCTGATAGAGAAAAACCATATTCACGGTAACGGTGTGGTCGGTCGCATTTATGAACACAACACCTACACCGCCGCCATCGACATCACCTACCAATTCAATCGATTCGGGCCCTTAAAAGCCGGGGCAGGGGGCAATAACCTGAAAGATCGATCCGCCGGTTTGGTGGTGGCCTATAACTGGATTGAAGGTGGTAATCGCCAATTAGACCTGGTGGATGCCGAAGATTCTGAAAATCTGGTCAATCACCCAAGTTACCACAAAACCCATGTCTATGGTAATGTCCTGATTGAACCGGATAACGACGGTAACTCACAGATCATTCATTACGGCGGCGACAGCGGCACCACCGCTGACTACCGAAAAGGCACACTGTTTTTATACAACAACACCATCATCTCACAACGCAGCGGCAACACCACCTTGGTGCGTCTATCCACCAACGATGAAACTGCCGAAGTATTTAATAACATCTATTACGGTGAATCCGCCGGACACACCCTGGCACTGATAGCCGGCAACGGCACGTTCAATTACCAACATAACTGGCTGAAAACCAATTACAGCGACTGCCACTGCAACCCCAATGGCACCATCAACAACCTTGGCAATCAAATCACCGGCACCACCCCTGATTTTCTCGACCTCAATGGTCAAAACTATCGACTCACAGTGAATGCTCCCGGCATCAACCAGGGCATGCCCATTCCCGCCAATCTATCCACACACATTCCCCATTCCGAATACCAAAAACACCAACAAGCCAGCCCCCGACCTAACGATGGCTCCATCGACATCGGTGCTTATGAAACCATCGATCTGATTTTTGCTGATGGGTTTGAGTGATTCAGTCAGGCTGAGCTTTCGTAAGAAACCACTTTAGATTCTTGTCTATTAAATGTTAATTTGATTCTGTCATGATTTGAAACATCAATTAAAAATATAATCATTCATCTGTTGATATAGAATTAGTTATTATATTATGTTCGCTAAACAGACTGATAATTGTCTGTTAATAGGAGCCAAGCCATGAAAAACCAGCAACAGATAACGATCTATGAATCACAAGATGGACAAGTTGAAGTCGAAGTTCGCCTTGCACAAGAAACTTTGTGGATGACTCAAGCACAATTGGCAGACCTGTTTAATGTTAAGCCACAAAATATCACACAGCACGTTAAAAATATTTATAAAGAGCAAGAACTTACTGAAAAAGCAACTTGTAAGAATTTCTTACAAGTTCAAAAAGAAGGCCAGAGAGAAGTTAAACGAAATCGAAAGCACTATAATTTGGATGTTGTCATATCAGTAGGCTATAGAATTAATTCTGGTAGAGCAACACAATTCCGCATTTGGGCCACCAAACGCCTGAAAGAATATCTGATACAAGGCTACACCATTGACCAACACCGCTTTGTCCAAAATGCAAAAGAATTAAAACAGGCCCTTGCCTTAATTGAGAAAACAGCCAAATCTCCGGAACTGAATCAAGATGCCGGCAGAGGGCTGGTAGAAATCGTTAGTCGTTATACACAATCGTTCTTATGGCTGCAGCGCTACGATGAAGGTCTTTTAGAAGAACCCCAAGGCCAAGCTGGTGGAATACTGCCTACAGCAAAACAAACCAGAGAATCATTGTCTCAGCTGAAATCCAGCCTCATTAAACGCGGTGAAGCAACCGAGCTATTTGCGAAGGAGCGAAGTGATGGTATTGAATCGATACTGGGAAATCTTGAACAAAGTGTCTTTGGAGAACCCGCTTACCCTACGATTGAAAGTAAGGCAGCGCATTTATTGTATTTCTTTGTGAAAAACCATCCCTTTACCGATGGCAATAAACGCAGTGGAGCTTTTTTATTTGTTGACTTTTTGCATCGTAATCACCGTCTTTTGGATAATAATAATCATCCCTGTATTAACGATACAGGCTTGGCCGCATTAACGCTTTTAGTTGCAGAATCAAAACCAGATCAAAAAGAAACCATTATCCGATTGATTATGAATATGTTGGCTCGGGAATCAAATTAGAATTTTTCTCGTTCCCATGTTCCACGTGGGAATGCATATCCTCAATTTACTGGCCAACCAATTAATTTGGTAGAAACTAAACTTCTCGAATAAATTACGTGCCCACGCCGGAGCATGGGCACGAGTGTTTTGATTTATGGCGACAAATTTAGCAAAAACCCTACCGATTCAACCGATTCTCAATCAACTGCTTGACCACCTCAGGCTCTGCCAGGGTGGTGGTATCCCCTAAAGAATCGACTTCGTTGGCGGCGATTTTTCTGAGGATCCGGCGCATGATTTTTCCGGAGCGGGTTTTGGGCAGGCTTGGGGTAAATTGAATCAGATCCGGGGTGGCGATGGGGCCGATTTCTTTGCGTACCCATTGCTTGAGTTCGGCTTCCAGCTCATCACCGGCATCATCATCGTTGTTTAAAATAGCATAGACATAAATACCCTGGCCTTTGATGTCGTGGGGATAACCGACCACGGCGGCTTCCACCACATGGTCATGTTCACAAATGGCGCTTTCCACTTCCGCGGTGCCCATGCGATGCCCCGAAACATTAATGACATCATCGACCCGGCCGGTGATGCGATAAAAGCCATCTTCATCCCGACGCGCACCGTCACCGGAGGTGTAAACGCCTTTAAAAGCTGAGAAATAGGTTTGATAAAAACGTTTATGGTCACCATACACAGTCCGCATTTGGCCGGGCCAACTGTCTTTAATCACCAGCTGACCTTCATTCTGGCCGGATAATTCCTGACCATCTGCATCCATTAAAGCCGGCTGAATGCCGAAAAAGGGCAGGGAGGCTTTCCCCGGTTTTAAAGGTGTAACACCGGCTAACGGCGAAATCATGATGCCGCCGGTCTCGGTTTGCCACCAGGTATCGATGACCGGACAACGCTTATCGCCGACCTGTTCGTAATACCATTCCCAGGCTTCGACATTAATCGGCTCACCCACTGAGCCCAGGACCCGCAGCGATTTACGCGAGGTGTTTTCAAGAAATTGATCACCTTGCTTCATCAGCGCCCGAATCGCCGTTGGCGCGGTGTAAATAATATCCACCCGGTGCTTATCCACAATCTGCCAAAAGCGACTGAAATCAGGATAACTGGGCACACCTTCGAACATCACCGTGGTACAACCATTGGCCAGCGGACCATAGACCACATAACTGTGACCGGTGACCCAGCCGATGTCAGCGGTACACCAATAAACATCATTTTTCTGTATCCCAAACACCTCTTTGTGGGTGAGGGCGCTATACACCAGATAGCCACCGGTGGTGTGCACCACGCCTTTGGGTGAACCGGTGGAGCCGGAGGTATAGAGAATAAACAACGGATCTTCGGCATTCATGGCTTCCGGCTGACATTCATCACTGACCTCCTGAGCCAATTCATGGTACCAATGGTCATGATCGTTCATTGCCACCGCTTCTGCATCGGTTTGAACCACCAGCACATCCGTTAAATAATCTTTCACCCCCGGTTTATCGAAGGCTTTATCAACATTGGCTTTTAACGGAATCTTTTTACCACCACGGCGACTGAAATCAGCGGTAACCACAAATTGAGACTGACAATTTATAATCCGATCACCCAGGGCATCCGCCGAAAACCCGCCGAAAACCACAGAATGAATGGCGCCGATTCGGGTACAAGCCAGCATGGCATAGGCCGCTTCCGGAATCATCGGCATATAGAGCGTCACCCGGTCGCCTTTTTTGACGCCGATTTTCTTTAACGCATTGGCAAAACGACAGACCTCATCATGCAAATCCCCATAACTGATGTGTCGGCTTTTCTTCGGATCATCGCCTTCCCAGATAATCGCGGTCTTGTCGGCTTTTTCAGGTAAATGCCGGTCAATGCAGTTATAAGAGACATTCAGCTCACCATCGCCATACCAGCGGAAATGTAAGTCATCCTCATCAAAAGACACATCCTTAACCTCAGAATAGGGCTTAAACCAATCTAAAATCTGCCCCTGCTGTCGCCAAAATTCAACATTATTATCAATACTCTGACGATACAATTCCTGATAACTCTCCATAGTAAATCGGGACGGGGCTTTATTTTTAATCGGTTCAGTCATGGCTACCTCAATATCTGTTTTTATAATGAAACCATTATAACCAAAACAAAGTAAAACTGTCATGTAGGAAACACCACACAATATAAAACCCATCGTAGCTGCGGGGCTTGACCCCGCCTTGCCCCGCAACATTGTTAAATAACTAATAAATCAAAGTGGGCGACCGCAAGGGTGGCCTACAGGACGTAGGTCTGCAGACTTAGCAGGAGCGGTATATGCCGCAGCTACAATAATACTTGCTAAATAGATATTTAGATGATAATCTAAATACATGCAAGAAGACAGCCAACAAACTTTATTCCAGGCCATTGCCGATACCCAGCGCAGAAAAATACTCGACGTCTTAAAATCCGGTGAAAAATCCGTGGCTGAAATTAACGAACACATCGACGTCAGCGGTGCCACCTTATCCCACCACTTAAGCATATTAAAACAAGCCGATCTTGTGCGGGTACGTCGGGCTGGGCAGAAACGGATATACACCCTAAACGTCAGTGTCCTTGAACAAATACTGATTCAGATTAAAAAACTATTGTAGAACATAGATAACAAGAAGTGGAGAAACCCATGCGACATAAAAACCTTATCATCAGCACCCTGATAACCATACTCATTACCTGGATCGTCGCCGTGATTTATTCGGGTTATTTACCCGATCCCGTACCGACGCACTGGAATATCGACGGCGAAATCGACGGCTGGACCGCGAAACCCTGGGGCGTTTATATGCTGCCGATTATCGACACCGCCACCATACTCCTGCTTTTAGTCTTACCCAAAATCGCGCCCAAAGGCTTCCGCTTAGAAGGCGCCTTAAAAGTTTATTACCTCCTGACCCTGGTCATCGCCATCTTTATGCTGATGATCATGCTGTTTATGTTCAACGCCGCACTTAACAAAAACTTCAACATGACCACCTGGATTATGTCCGGCATCGGCCTGCTGTTTATCGTCATCGGCAATTACCTCACAAAAATCCCCAAAAACTTCTTTCTCGGCATCCGCACACCCTGGACACTCTCCAGCGACGAAGTCTGGTACAAAACCCACCGCCTCAGCGCCTGGGTCTTCATCCTCGCCGGCCTCGCCATGATGCTGTCGCCATTCACCCCCTACCAGAAAATCATACTCACCACCGTCATCATAGCCACCGCCGCCATCCCCATCCTGTATTCCTTGTACTTATACAAGAACATCGAAGGATTCGATGAGGATTCATAACCCCACCGTAACGATACACTCAAGAATGTTGCGGTGCAAGGCGGGGACACCAACATTAGGGCCCCTTAGGGCAGCCCCGCAGCTACAAAAAATGACGTAGTCACCCCGTGCCCCGACACGGGGTCCAATCGCTATCGAGTCCAATCTATCGCGATACACCTCCATCCATGGAGGCGAGTTCGTAAAACGAACAAATGCATAGCATTTCGCGGACCTCGTAAAAGACCCGGTTTTATTCAATCAACCTTCTTTTATTCAGAACTGAAAATTCACACCCAGTTTAAAGAAATCCATCTCATGACCGATATCCGCCTGGTAATCATCGATATCCCAGGTCGATAAATCCGTTAACAGAACATTGCGTTCAGTCCCGAAATCGATCTGATTGTATTCAGCGAACACCGACCAGTTGGCATTAAAGCGATACTCAAAACCGACACCAACCATAACATCATCGAGGGTGTCCTTATGCTGGAAATAAATCGGCTCCTGATAATTCGGATCCGTGTCTTCCACCAGCATATCAATCTGACCATAGCCTAAATTCACATAAAGCAAAGATGCTTCAGAAAGCAAGAAGCCGAATTGGCCGCTCAAAGTCACCAGATTATCCGCATCATAAGACACATAGTTGGTCGGGCTGGTGCCATTGATATAGGGATGTCGGGCATTGGTATCACCATCACTGCCACTTAAACGCAGACCCAGAACCCAATTATCACTCACCAACATCCGACAACCCACCTGAGCCCCGAAAAATTCACCATCCCCGGAAACCGTACCTAAGTTATCATTGATCACATCACCGACAAAAAACACCCCACGGTAACTGCTATCAACCTCAGCCGAACCACCATGAACCCCAACATAACAGCCACGCCAGTCATCAGAAGCGGCCATCGCCGAACAACTCAAAGCCAACAGGCCCAAATATTTAAAACTTCGCATAAAAATCTCCTTGTTAACGTCCCCTCATTATAACCGCACAAACCACGCAAACAAAACGACACCGCTCACAAAAATGACAAGTCGCCCGAGCGAAGCCCAGGGAGCTCCGAACACTATCCAAATCTTAAACCAGCGCGTCGCTCTCGGACTTGATTCGGGAGCCAAGTTCGTAAAACGAACAAATGCAAAGCATTTCAACATCACAAATTTTGTCACCCACCACCCAAAAAAGGACAAATGTCATCCCGAGCGTAGCCGAGGGATCTCCCAAACACCACCATAAGTCGCAAAGAACAAAACAATGGGAAACTTTCTATTGCAAAAGTTTCTTATATTGGGCAAAGTAATTTAATTATTTTTTTAAGATTTTTAACAAGGATGCCATGACACAAAACACCAATAACCTTGCGGCCTATATTTGGTCGTTGGCTGATTTATTGCGCGGGGATTTTAAACAAAGTCAATATGGGCGCATTATTTTACCTTTTACCTTATTACGTCGATTGGAATGCGTACTGGAGTCCAGTAAACAGGCTGTTTTAGATAAAGTGGCTGAAGTTGAAAAAATGGATATTCCGGAGGAGGCCAAGGAAAAGCTGATTTTACCGGCCACCAATGGTCTGTCTTTTTATAACAGTTCACCGATGGATTTATCCAAACTGGGTCAGTCTGGAATTCAAGGAAATCTGGAAACTTATGTGCAAAACTTCTCAGCCCATGCCCGGGAAATATTTGAGCATTTTAAATTCAGCGAGTTTGTCGGTCGTCTGGCTGATTCTAATTTACTGTATAAGGTTGTTGAGAAAGTGCGTAATACCGACTTAAGTCCTGAAACGGTTTCTAATCATGACATGGGTTTGGTGTTTGAAGAGCTAATCCGACGTTTTGCGGAGAGTTCTAATGAAACTGCCGGTGAGCATTTTACTCCGAGAGATATTGTACGTCTGACCACTTCGTTAGTTTTCATGGAAGATAATGAGGTACTCACCCGTGATGGTATCATTCGCACCATTTATGACCCGACAGCCGGAACCGGTGGTTTTTTATCATCAGGCATGGAGTATGTCCATGAAATGAACCCGAATGCGGTTTTAAAACCTTTTGGTCAGGAGTTAAACCCGGAGAGTTATGCCATTTGTAAAGCGGACATGCTGATTAAGGGCCAGGAAGTGAATAACATTAAACTCGGTAACACCTTATCCAATGATCAGCTGTATGCGCAAAAGTTCGATTACATGCTGTCCAATCCGCCATTCGGTGTGGACTGGAAGAAAATTAAAAAAGAAATCCTCGATGAACATAAGCTCAAAGGCCATGACGGACGTTTTGGTCCCGGCTTACCTCGGGTATCCGATGGGTCGCTATTGTTCTTAATGCATCTGATTGATAAGTTGCGTGACACTCAAGACGGCGGTGGCCGTATCGGCATTATCCTTAACGGCTCGCCATTGTTTACCGGAGGGGCAGGTTCCGGTGAATCTGAAATCAGACGCTATATACTGGAAGCCGACCTGTTAGAAGCCATCGTGGCTTTACCTACTGATATGTTTTATAACACCGGTATCGCCACCTATATCTGGATTCTATCTAACCATAAACAAGCTGAGCGCAAAGGTAAGGTTCAGTTGATTAACGGCGTTAATCTGTACGCTAAAATGCGTAAATCATTGGGTTCTAAACGCAATTTAGTGGAAGAAGATGACATTGCCCTCATTACCCGTACATTTGGCGCCTATGAAGCTGTGGACAATATGGCATTGGATAAGCCAGAGGAACAAAAAAGTAACCGGGGTCGCCAATCTGAAAACGATAAAGCAGAAACACCTAAAACCTTCAGCAGTAAAATCTTCAAAAACCATGAATTTGGCTACCGCCGTATCACCATAGAACGGCCTTTGAGAGAATCGTTTCAATTCAGTGATGAAAAACTGGAAGAACTGCGTTTCGCCAATAAGCCACTGAATACAGCGATGCAATGGATCTATCAAGAATACGGTCAGCAATGGACTGATCAGCCAGACTGCGAACATTACGGCGTCATAAGTGATGATGACCAGATTTTGATCCGTGCTTACATCAAAGATAACTTCAGTAACCTCAAAGAAAAACAAATCAAAGAACTTTTAAACCCAAAAACATGGCGAGCACAAAAAGCCTTGTTACTCAAAGCCAAACAACTTCAACAAGTTATCGGCACGGCACAGCACGATGACATGAATCAATACGATGGCATCATTAAACAGGCCTGTAAGGAAGTAGACTTAAAGCTCGACGCCAAAGAAAAGAAGCAAATCACTCAAGTAGTTAGTTGGAAAAACCCGGAAGCAGAAAAAGTGGTGAAAAAAGTCCATAAGGGTAAAGCTAATCCATTGTATGGTTTATTTGAAGTTTCTGGAAAGGTCATCGAATATAAACCCGACACCGAACTGCGTGATTATGAAAACGTCGCTTTAAATCCAAATCAATCCGTCAACGAAACCAACGAAGCCTACTTCAAAAAAGAAGTCCAACCGCACGTCCCTGATGCCTGGATTGATGCTGGTAAAAAAGATGCCTTAGACGATGAAATCGGTATTGTCGGTTATGAAATACCCTTTAACCGACATTTTTATCAATACGTGCCACCGAGACCCTTAGAAGAAATAGACAAAGAACTGGATTTGGTCAGCAAGGAAATCATGGACTTATTGAATGAGGTGCATTCATAGTGGAGAAGTATCAAACTTATTCTAAATATAAAGATTTTAAGACTGTCTTTCTGAACACTATTCCATCACATTGGGATGTAAAGCCTCTATATACCATTTGTGGGTTTAGGCAAGGAAAAGCGCATGAGCCATTTGTTGATGATGATGGGAAATACATTTGCGTCAACTCCCGCTTCGTATCTACGAGAGGTCAGAAAATTAAACGGTGTACGCAGAATTTAACTCCTGCAAATCTATATGATGTGCTTATGGTAATGAGCGACCTCCCTAATGGTCGAGCACTAGCAAAGGCTTTTTATGTAGAAAACAATAATATGTATGCAGTGAATCAACGAGTATGTGCTCTAACTGCGCACAAGATTAATTCGAAATTTCTTTATTACCAGCTAGATAGAAGTCCATATTTTTTAATGTACGATGATGGCTCAAACCAAACTCACTTATCTAATGATTCATATAGAAAATATCCAGTTCTAGTTCCATTGGAGGAAGAACAAAAACAAATAGCCAACTTCCTCGACCACGAAACCGCCAAAATCGATCAGCTGATTGAAAAACAACAACAACTGATCAAACTCCTCAAAGAAAAACGCCAAGCCGTAATCAGCCACGCCGTCACCAAAGGCCTCAACCCCAACGCCCCCATGAAGGACTCCGGCGTCGAATGGTTAGGGGATGTGCCGGAGCATTGGGATGTAAGTAAACTGAAATATTTAACTATTCAAATAGTTGATGGAGCACATTTTACTCCAACGTATGTAGATGAAGGAGTACCATTCCTGAGAGTTACTGATATACATAGTGAAAAAATTAATATGGATCACATCAAGTATATTCCAAGAATTGAGCATCAAGATTTGATAAAAAGATGTAATCCACAAAAGGGAGATTTGTTGCTTTCTAAAAATGGAACAATTGGTGTCCCAAAAATTGTAGATTGGGATTGGGAATTTAGTATATTTGTTAGTTTGTGTTTAATTAAATTTAATAAAAAGCTTAATGTAAATTATGCATATTATTTTTTTAAAACACATGAAATCAGAGAGCAAATTTTTGGGCAAATTAAACAAAGCACCGTTATTAACTTGCACTTAGATAAAATAGCAAAATTCGATTTTACGGTTCCACCAATAAAAGAACAGAAAGAAATAGTTAACCATTTAGATCAAGTTATTAGCAAATATGATTTACAGTTGAATAAAGCCAATCAAATAAGTGTATTACTGAGAGAGCGCCGAACAGCACTGATCTCAGCAGCCGTAACAGGAAAGATTGATGTGAGAAATTGGAAAATATCTCAATGAGTAATGATGAAAACAGTATAAAGACTCAGATGGACTCAGATAAAGGATTTCAGTCTAAAAGAAAAGTATTGGTGACTTTGTCTATACTTTTTATTGGTATAAAGCTGTCAGGAATTAAAATTATCGAAGCGAATACTTTTATTTTGAAATTATCTATTGCTAACGAAGGAGCCATTGGGCAATTAATTTTCTTTGCTCTTATATATACTTTTATTCGTTATTTTACTTACGCGCACAAGTACCATGTGAAACTATTTAATTCTTGGAGTCAAAATCTAATGGCGGATGATTTTTTCATTCATCTAGACAGTGATGGAAGACAGTTTTACGGATTAATTCCTGAAAAATTTCCTATGAATGACGGCTATTATAATTTTATTAAAAAAGATAGTAATTCGATTACAACTAGATATGAATGTAAAGGGCTCTTTAGAAGGTATTTAGTATATGATTGGAAAAAAGGAGATGATTATGAAACTGACAAGGCAAGTATTCATGAATATATTAAATTAAAACCTAATTGGTTGAAGTGGATAAATAACAAAATAAGAAAGCCTGGATTATTAATGCCTAAAGTTATACGAAAGGAGCTTTATTACCAATTTAGAAGTTATATACAGGATCGTGAACAATTAGATTTGTTGGCTCCATATTTATTGGCTATATTTGCAATATGTTGTCAATTTTACTCGAGTGAAATCATTAACTTTTTAGGAATTACATGATGACTAAAGCCAACGAATTACCTTTTCAGAACGATATAATTAATCAGCTGGTATGTAATGGTTGGCAAGTGGGTCATCCCGATAATTACAACCGTGAATTGGCTTTGTACTCTGAGGATTTACTTGGTTTTATCAAGGATACACAAGACAAACAGTGGCAGAAATTTTGTCGTTTATACCCAAATAATCCAGAACAAAAGTTATTAGAACGGGTTGCAGCGCAGTTAAATAAAGCCGATCCCAATGCCGCGAATAAGGAAATGCGAACGTTTGGCACTTTAGGTGTTTTAAGGCATAACTTGAAAGATCGGGGCACACGGTTTGACTTAGTCCAGTTTAAACCTGAACATGATCTCAATCCGAATACCTTGAAGCGATATGATAAGAATCGATTTAGGGTTGTACCTGAGTTAGTTTATTCGCCCTGGGCTACCGATGTTCATGAGTTGGAAGAGGGTGTTAAGTCCAAGAAATGGCGGATTGATTTGGTGCTATTCGTGAATGGCTTACCTATTGCGACTTTGGAACTTAAAAGCGAATTCAAACAAGCAGTACATAACGCCATTAAGCAATATAAAACCACGCGATTAGCGATTGATCCTGTTACTAAAAAGCCGGAACCACTATTAACATTTAAGCGCGGTGCTTTGGTGCATTTTGCTGTGAGCCAGTATGAAGTCTATATGGCGACAAAATTAGCTGGTCAAGATACTTTCTTCTTACCGTTCAATAAAGGTACGAAAGAGGGTGGTGCGGGTAATGACAGTCCCGAAGATGTTAACCAATATGCTACCGACTATCTGTGGAATGAGGTGTTACAGCCCGATAATTTACTTAATATTCTGGCTAAGTATATTCATTTGGAAATCGAAGACAAGGAAGACTGGGAAGGGCGAAGGTATAAAAAGGAAACCATGATTTTTCCTCGATACCACCAGTGGGATGTGGTTAATCAGTTGGTTAATACCTCCAAAGTCGAAGGGCCCGGACATAAATACCTGGTTCAGCACAGTGCCGGCTCCGGTAAGTCTTATTCAATCGCCTGGACAGCCCATCAGTTGTCAGCCGCTTTTACAGCTGAGGGTAAAAAACAATTTGATTCGGTGATTATTGTCACTGACCGCACAGTATTGGATGATCAGTTACAGGACACCATTTATCAATTCGAGCATCAGGACGGTGTGGTCGGTCGTATAAATAGAGAGGAGGGTGATGGCAGTAAATCCGAAAAGCTGGCGACAGCTTTAGAAAATTCACAACCGATTATTATCGTCACTATTCAAACGTTTCCATTTGTTCTGCAGGCCATCGAAAATAGTACCAGCTTGAAACAAAGAAATTACGCCATTATTGCTGATGAGGCGCATTCTTCGCAGACAGGTACTACAGCCAGAAAGCTCAAAGAAACTTTAATGAAAGAAGGGCGTGAGGAAAATGAGGAAGAATTATCTTCTGAGGATTACATTGGCGCAACAGTCGCTTCACGCAAGAAAGCTGAAAACTTAAGTTATTTTGCGTTTACTGCTACGCCTAAAGCCAAAACCATTGAGCTGTTTGGTCGTTTACCAAACTCTGGTGAGCCACCATCATCATCGAATAAGCCTGAAGCCTTTCATGTTTACAGTATGCGACAAGCCATCGAAGAAGGCTTTATTCTCGATGTGTTAAAGAACTACACCAATTACAAAGTAGCCTATAACTTGGCGCTTAGAATTCAAGATGCTGACCAGGAAGTTGAAAGTAAAAAAGCCAAGATTAAGCTCAATCAATGGGTGCGTTTACATGATTACAACATCGCCCAAAAAGTGCAGGTCATTATTGAGCATTTTAAAAATAATGTGATGGGACTACTTGGTGGGCAAGCTAAGGCCATGGTGGTCACCAGTTCACGTAAAGAAGCCGTGCGATACAAGCTTTGTTTTGATCAATACATCAAACAAAACAACTATCAGAAAATACATGCCATGGTGGCATTTTCTGGTGAAGTTGAGTTTAATGAAAAAGATCCCAATGCGGCGGCTTTATTGGGTGAGAAGTTTACTGAAATCAGCATGAACCCTAACCTTAAAGGCCGAGATCTTCGTAACGCCTTCGATTCTGATGATTATCAGGTCATGATTGTCGCCAACAAGTTCCAAACAGGATTTGATCAGCCGAAACTTTGCGCCATGTATGTGGATAAGAAGCTCGGAGGGGTCGAGTGTGTGCAAACGCTTTCACGGTTGAACAGAACTTATCCAACCAAAGCCGAAACTGGTACCTATGTACTGGACTTCCTTAATGAACCAGAAGATATTTTAGCGGCCTTTCAGCCTTATTACGAAACCGCTGAACTGGCTGATGTTTCAGATCCTAATCTTATTTTTGATTTGTTTGAAAAGCTTAAATCATTCGGTATCTTTATGTGGCAGGAGGTGGAACAGTTCTGTCAATTTTTTTATGAAAAAAGCAAAAGTAACGCTGCCCTTGCCAATATTTGTAAGCCGGCAGTTCAAAGGTGGCAAGGCCGATATAAGTTAGCCCTAGAAGCCTTTAAAGATGCTAAAGAAATGTTTGAGCGGGCAAAGAAGACCGGCGATGCTGTTATCATTGCTAACACTGAAAATACGTTTAAAGAATGTAAACAAGCCAAAGACGAATTAGAAATTTTCAAAAAGGATTTAGGTTCGTTCGTCAGGCAATATGAATTCATGTCCCAAATTTGTGATTACGATGATAAGGATTTGGAAAAGCTGGCCCTTTATGCCAGAAACCTGCGACCTATGTTACGTGAATCCCAGGTTGAAGATGATGATATCGATTTAGATTATGTGGTACTCAGTCATTACCGCTTATCTAAAACCAGACAACAAGACATACGGTTAAAAGAAGACTCATCTGACTACAAACTTGAATCTGCAGACAGCGTTGGAACAGCCAAGGCCAAAAACAAAAAAGAAGAACTATTGTCACAAATCATCAATCGTCTCAATGAAATATTCATCACCGATAACCTCACCGAAAAGGACATGGTCAATTACGCCTACACCGTCAGAGATAAACTCAGCGAAAACACAAAAGTAATGGCACAAATCGCCAACAATACCCAGGAACAAGCCATGCTCGGTGACTTTGACAGCGCTCTCAGTACTGCCATTATCGAGAGCAACGAGATACACAAAGACCAAATGCTTCAACTCCTATCAGATCCAAGAAAGCAAAAAATGTTTGCGAATTTAATTTTTGGTATGTTGAAGGGGATTGAAAATTGATTATTTAGGATATGTAAATAAAGAGTAAAAGAAATGGATAGAGATTCTGTAAATCAACTTGAACACAGTGATTTTTTTAATCAGTCATTAGAACGTTCCAGACAAAAGTTATTGGATTTGACCCGAAGAAATCGGTTATTGAATTTTCGTGAAGGTGCAAAGGATATTGCTATTATTGATGAAATGGCGGATTTAGTTTTCAACGATCTTTTAGAAAATAACGTTGAATTTGAATTTGGAAACACGGATGAATTACAGCAGAATTTAGATGATGAGATTGATGCCCAAGGTAAGTTAACGGAAGATATTTTTTCTGATTTAGACCGTTCATTGCCTGAGTCACTTAATCAACAAGAAATTGAAGAAAAATATCAGGATTCAATACTACAAACTCCATATTCAGAAACTTTGCTTAATCGAAAGCTTAGAAACTTATATAGTGCCTCAAGAAGCTATACTGAAGAAACCGGTGCTAATGCTTTATATTTGGCTATTGGTTTTTTGGAATGGTCTGATAGTAGAGATAGTAAAACATGCAAAGCACCATTAATCATGATACCGATTCAAATGAAAAAGTTAGGCGTTTCTGGCGAAGGAAAGTTTCTAATTAAATATTCTGATGAACCGATTTCAAATAACTATTCTTTATCTGAAAAGCTATTACATGACTTCGACATAAAAATCTCAGAGTATCAGTCTGAAGTTAAACCAGAGGCGTACTGGAATGAAATAGATCAGATTATTCCGTTAAGTCTTAAGGAAAGTGGCTGGAAAATAATCAGAGAAATGACTATTGGCTTATTTAGTTTTAGTAAGCAAGTTATGTGGCATGATTTGAATCCAGCTAATTGGCCTGCACATGCCCCTTTAGAGAATAAGAAAGTGCTTCGCAATATAATTTTAGGCACAGATGATAAAGAACAAACACTGCAAGGCTATAACTCAGAAAATAGAAATAATAATTTTAAAAATAATAATCTGAAGCTTGTTAGAGATGCAGATTTAACTCAACAAAAAGCCATTATAAAAGCACTAGAATCAGAAGATGGTTTGGTTATAGAGGGTCCACCTGGGACAGGAAAATCACAAACAATTACAAATTTAATTGCTGTGGCTTTGAGCCAAAATAAATCAATTCTATTTGTGGCTGAAAAAATGGCTGCTTTAGACGTTGTTTATAAGCACTTGGCTGATGTAGGGTTAGATGTGTTTTGTTTACAGTTACATGGCTTGAAAAGCAGCAAAAAAGAACTTCTAGAATCATTAAAGAAAAAAATTGAGTTTAATCCTCATCATGATATTTATATGGGGGTCAAGGAAGATAAATTAGAAGTTTCACGCCAGAAGTTACTTGCTTTTTCCAAATTACTGAATCAACAACTTGGCCCGGAAAACCTTCCTTTATATGATATATTCTGGCGTGTTGAAAGACTAAGTCAAAATTTACCTGGATCTATACTTAGTTCAGATTTAGAAGTTGAATTTAATATTTCTAGTTCTGAATTTGATGAAAATAGAAATTTATTAAATGACTTAGGGACAAGTTGGGATAGTATTCCAGAAAGTGTGCGTAATTCATGGATTGGTTTTTTACCGGATAAAATAAATGATGCGGATATTGAAAATATAAAACATAAACTAGAGTCTCTAATTTTAGCTACAGTAGATTTCGAGGATTTTTTAGTACAAAACCCTAAAAACAAAGAAGGTAAAGCTGTTTTTACTGTACAAGCTTTATTAAACATAGATAAATCATTTGAATATGATAACTTCAGTAAATTTAATAAAGTTGATGAACTTTTGATTGGTGAAATAGTAAATCAAAGTAAATTAAATGAATTTGAAGATTTATCAGCTCAAATTAAAAAATATTTCGATAATATTGAACTAGTGAATCGAGTGTTTAGTTATTCACATGATAATGCTCATTCTTACGCCCAACTTCTTTATAGGCATTACAAGCAACTTTCCGGCAATGTCATAAATCCCGCTGTAAAGATAAATCAACTTGAGTCTGAGGCTATTGATTTTAAGAAATTAATTGGAAAGTTAGAAAATCTGAACTCGGATGCAAGCTATGTTTCAAACCTAATAGGAGTTCAAGCAGTAACCATTGAAGCTCATGAAAGACTGTTAAAAAGCATTCATGAATTAAAGGATATAAATATCGAGTTTATTCCATTACTACATAGTGAACATGTTAATAGTAATTCAAGTGAATACTTATCATTAGCAAAAGATAAATTCGAATCCATTGTACAGCTAGAAAAAAAACAAAACACGTTTTTAATTCATAAAGAAATAACTTCAGATGAGTTGAAGGATATAAAAATAATCTTAGAGCAAAATATATCTAATTTTTTTGCATTTTTAAATAAAGATTATCGATTAGCAAAACGAAAAATATTACCATTATTGAAAAATACCAATGGATTTAGTAAAAGTTTAGATTTTATTGATCAACTTGAAACCTATATAAGTTATGTATATCGAAAAGAGGAGTTTTTAAAAGATGAATTATTTATTAATTCCTTAGGTGTTGGCTTTAAAGGTATTGATACTAATTGGGAAAATGTTGATGAAGTTATTAAGTTTGCTGAGAAATTAAAAGATAAAGTTGGAAAAATCAATGCTCAAAACATATTAAGTAACTGGAACCGGCATTATGCAAAACTCGAGATAATTGAGAATAAAATAACGAAAACTTTTAAAATGTTAGAACAATTTAAAAGTAATCATCCTTTCCCAGAAAGTACATGGACTAAGTCGCTTTCTCAAGTAATCTCAGATTTAATACCATGGGGCGATTATATTCAAAAAGCTTATGAACAATTAAACCAAGGTTGGTGTAATACAGATACATCCTTTACAGAATTAAGACAGGTATTAAAATTATTTTATACAAATATTAAATTTGAGTCTGAAATTCAAAAAAACCATTGCTACCCCATAATTAAGGAAAAACTCTGGAAAGGTCACCAAACTGATATTTCTCAATTAGTTGCAATTAATCAATGGATTGAAACCCGTATAAAGCTACCAGGCATTAACTCAGAAGTATTGTCATATTTATTTAATGAAAGAAATAAATTTCAAAATGATATATTTGATTCGCTAATGAATAAGACAAGTACCTTTTTAACAGAGTTACAGGCGTTTAAGGATTTGTTATGTAGCCTTGGCCAATTTAATCTGAATGAATGGATTGATAAGAAGCCAATAGTAATGGCTGTTTTTGTTGAGAAGCTAAAAATTGCCATTGATTCTACATTTCATTTAAAGAGCATTTCTAAATGGGTACGATTTAGCTTAGAAGCTGATAAAAAAAGGTTAACTTCTATCTCGTCAATAATTAAAAATAACCAAATAAAAGGCAGTCAGGCTGCCGATATGTACGAATATTTAGTACACAAAACTCTTCTAAATAGGGAAATTGAAAGCAAGCCCGAACTAGAAAGTTTTTCATCCTCTTCTTATGAGAATTTACAAAAAAGATTTGCTGAATTGGATCGTCAAGTTTTAGCCAACAATGCAAATAGAATTCAAAACACTTTAAAGAAAAATGTAATTCCAAAAGGTACTAATGTAGGCAAGGTAAGTAATAAAACTCAATTATCGTTAATTAAACATGAAATTGGAAAAAAAACTCGACACCTACCTGTACGACAACTGATGAATAGGGCTGGCCAAGCTATTATTGCTTTAAAACCTTGTTTTTTAATGTCTCCTCTTTCAGTTTCGCAATACCTTTCACCTGGTGAATTTCATTTTGATTTTGTGGTTATGGATGAAGCGTCGCAAATTAAACCTGAAGATGCATTATCAGCGATAGCAAGAGGCAATAAAGTCATTATTGTTGGTGATTCGAAACAACTTCCTCCAACATCATTTTTCAGTGTTGAGGTTGAGAGGACTGAAGAAGATGAAGAAACTGTATTAGATGATACTGAGTCGATTTTAGAAGTTTGCTCTAAACAAATGAAATTTGAAAGGCTTAAGTTCCATTACCGTTCAGAACATGAATCACTTATTCAGTTTTCTAATTTAAGATTTTACGAATCAGATCTAATAACTATTCCATCACCTTATAATCAGTCAAATAAATATGGCGTCTTTTATAAATATATTGAGGACTCAAACTATCTAAAAGGGAAGAATCCAAATGAAGCGAAAGTTGTTGTAGAATATATTATAAAGCACTTTCAGTCTTTTCCAAATAAGTCTCTTGGTGTTGCTACATTTAATAAGGCTCAAGCAGAGTTGATAACATTATTAATTGATAAGGCAAGACAACATCACCATGATCTAAATAACGCCTTAACAAGTGAAGATCTAGACAATAAGTTTTTTGTTAAAAATCTTGAAAATGTTCAAGGAGATGAAAGAGATGTTATTATTATTTCAACAACTTATGGGCCGGAAACTAAAGGTGGACAAGTTGCTCAACGATTTGGCCCAATAAATTCCGAATTAGGTTGGAGGCGACTTAATGTAATTGCTTCTAGAGCAAAACAAAAAATGATGGTTATTACTTCACTTAAACCAAGTGATATACGAGTAACTAATAATACAAGAAAAGGATTAAAAGAGTTTAAAAAATTCTTAGAATTTATTTATAGTGGTGCAATTGGCGAAACGGGAGTTGAGACAGGCAAAGAGCCTGATAGCGATTTTGAAGTTTCTGTTATTAACATAATTAATCAACTGGGTTATGAATGTCATCCTCAAGTTGGTGTTTCAAAGTATCGAATTGATATTGGAGTAGTCAACCCGAAAAGTCCAGGTGAGTATTTGTTGGGTGTAGAATGTGATGGTGCTGCTTATCACTCAAGTATATCTGCAAGAGATCGAGATCGGTTAAGGCAAGAAAACCTGGAAAGAAAGGGTTGGAATATTCATAGAATTTGGTCGACTGATTGGTTTAATTCACGTGACATTGAGATTTATAGACTTGAAAAGGCTATTAAGTCAAGTTTAGAAGCTTACCAAAATAACTTTATTGATATAAAAGAGCCATCAAACGCTTCTTTTGTTGAAACCGATGTTAAAGATCTTGTTGCTACAGAATATGAAGATGATGAAAATGAAAAAACTCTTGATTTAAAAGAAGCTCTTAATAGGTTCTGGAAAAATCATATCTCGCCTGATTATCCAAATAAAGGAAATAGCATTCTAAATAATGAAGTAATAAATTATTTAGTCAAAGAAAAACCAATTAACGACACAGAATGGTTTAGAGCTGTACCGGTAGAACTGCGAGAAAAAATAGACGTTAAACAAATGCAGTTTAAAGAGGATATATTAAATCTGATATTTGAATACAGTTAAATGAAACCCCAAACCATCCAAATATTCCTCCCCGAAGGCGCACCGACTTCAGTTAAAGAAGCCGAGCTAACGAATCGCCTGATTAAAACCATTTGGTTTCCGCGAACAGCGATGGATAAAGCCGCGAAGCGAGACATCTCGCAGTATACGGGCGTTTATTTCTTGTTTGGGGATGACGAGGAGGGCAGGCCGCAGGTGTACATTGGCGAGGGTGAGAATTGCTGGACGCGCTTGCAGCAGCATAACCGGAATAAAGACTTCTGGACGCATTGCGTCATTGCTGTGACGAAGACCAATGAATTCACCAAGACCGATGTGAAGTTCTTGGAGCATTATTGCTTAGATCAGGCCACAAAAGCCGGGCGCTATACCACTGATAACAGCACCGGTTCTTTATTGCCTTCGATCTCTGAGCCGAGAAAATATGATTTACTCGATAACTTCGAAACCATTAAAGTCTTGTTAGCAACTTTAGGCTATCCGATATTTGATGATAAACGCGGTGACAAAGCCCAACAAAGAAAAATCTTTTACTGCAAAGGCAAACAAGCTATAGCTAAATGCATAGTCACAGATGAGGGGTACTTGGTTTTGGCTGGTTCGACTGCGCACATTAAGATGTCAATGGCACCTGGAAGTAGTTACCGAGCATTGCGTGAAGAGTTAGTTGAAAAAGAAGTATTGGTCCAAAAGGGCGATGTATATGAGTTTAACTCAGACCAGTTATTTAAATCCCCCTCAGCTGCTTCCGCCACTGTCTTGGGCCGTAGTTCAAATGGCTGGATTGAGTGGAAAGATAAGAATGGTCAGACTTTGGATGAATTGTTACGGCAATAATTAATTCATGTCTGAGCTATCTGATAAAGCGCTACAAAAAATTGGCCGGAATGTCGTTAATCTATCCAAGATTGAGGGGATGCTGAAGTTATTTCTAAGCAGAGTTAATTTTCAATGTCCAATTATTGAGTTAAAAGAAACGCTGGAAGCTAAGAAGAAAAAATATGAAACCATGACCTTGGGTCAGGTCAGTCAGCACTATTTCAAGACATATAATTTTAATGCAGATCCGATACATGAATATCCTGAAAACAGTAGCGAATCCTGGATTTCTTTTTCGTATGATACAGAAACCGACAGCTTAGAATCTCAAAAAAAGGATTTCGAGTTTTTAGTTGAACAGCGTAATAAATTAATCCATGAATTACTGATCGATTTTAATCCTATTTCGGATAATAACTGTCGATCATTAATCAATTCACTGGATGAGCAGAACGAACAAATTAAAATTCAGTATAAATACCTACAGGAGAAATTATTCATTTTGCATAAGAGCATAAAACAATGGTTATTGAATCAATTAAAAGATATTAATGGTAAGACTTTGGATGAGGTATTGAGACAATGAAAATTTCCATATTGCTCGTTTTATTGTTTTATTGGGTTGTGGTTTTTGCTACTGAACCATTCATTGAAATTGACGTTTCAGAGCCTAATCAATATCAAATAACAGTTGAGATATTGAAAGAGAATGAAATTCTGATTAAAACGCCAAAAGAATATAATGATGTTGATTTTTCGTATGCAATATTAATTGTCGGTGACCAAAAAATAAACTCAGATGATTATTTAGAAGTTCCTTTGACCAGTCTTGATGAAAATCAGTTAAAGCAGATTTATTTCAAATCCGGTAAAAATAACCTTAAAGATATCCAGGTAAATATCCTTTACAAAAAACCTAAGTTATTATGTATTGAGGCTGTGTTTCTATTAACAGGCTTTGAGCATCTAAATTTCAGTCAAAACTGGCGAGAATCTGACAAAAATAATTTATTTAATAGAGTGGAAAAACTCAAAAAGGGAATGAGCTTTGAAAAAGTCAGAGAGATACTTGGTCGCCCCAGATATGAAAGTAGTCATTACCCGAAAAGCTTAACTGAAACAAATAATGGCCATGCGTTGGTATACATTTTAAATAAAAATGACAGTGAAGACAGGTCAAAAGATCAGATTTTATCGATACATTTTAACCATGAATTTGAATTCAAAAATATAACTTCCAAAAATTTGATGTTGGATATTTGAACTATTTAAAAGAACTCATGAACAAAAAATATGGGACAGGCTGAGGTATACCCGTTTCCACGGACAGTTAATTAAATGACACATTGTTCAAAATCATTAGGCGTTTTATAGCCTAATGATTGATGAATACGTTGCCGGTTATAAAATATTTCTATGTAATCCAAAATAGCTGCTCAAATACAGGTCTTGCCAGGTGTTGCAAAAAAAGCTACAATCGTTGCAATATTTGCAACATTTTGAAAAATGTCCATTGAGTTGGCCGAAATACTGTTTAAAGACTACCGTAAGCGAATTTTGGGTTTGTTGTTGCTGCATCCTGAGCGGGTTTTTCATGTTCGTGAGGTGGCCCGTTTAACCGGTACCATTGCAGGCACCACCGGACGAGAGTTAAAAAAATTAGCAAAAGCAGGGATATTGCTTAATTCTAAACGCGGTAATCAGGTGACCTATACCGCTAATCAAGCCTGTCCAATTTTTAAGGAGTTGGTCAGTATCTTACGTAAAACTTCAGGATTAGCCGATGTTCTTGCTGAAGCCTTGATGCCATTAGCTGGACAAATTGAGGCGGCTTTTGTTTTCGGTTCTGTCGCCACAGGAAAAGCTAATCAATACAGTGATGTGGACGTTTGTGTCATCGGCGATGTTGAGTACAATGATGTGGTTCATGCTTTGTACGATGCTCAGGAATTTTTGGGCCGAGAAATTAATCCACAATGTTTTTCGGTCAAAGAATGGCTGTCCCAGATAGAAAAGCCTAACGCTTTTTTTAAGAATCTATTAAATAATGACGTTATTCACATAATAGGTCATCGCGATGACATTAAGTAATCTGATTGGTATCAGTCTTGAGCAGGTCAAAGCCGATCCAGCGATGATACAACGTTTGTTACAGTCTGCTGAATCTTCATTACAAGACGCCAAAGTAGAAGGACTAAGCAATGAAACTCGATTCGATGTGGCTTATAAAACGGTGATGCAATTGGCGAATGCGGCATTACAAGCCAATGGTTATCGGACGCTGACCAGTCGTCCGGGGCATCACCAAACGATGATTCAGTCATTGAGTCAAACGATTGGATTAGAACGCAAAGTGGTTATTGAACTGGATGCCTTACGCAAACAAAGAAACATCACGGATTATTCGGGTGATTTGGTGAGCAATAAAGCGTGTGAAGCCTGTATTTCACATGCTAAGGTATTATATGCTGACGTCAGCCATTGGATAAAAGAAAACCATCCGGAATTATTGGCCAATTATAAATAATATGCTTAACCTTAATCAATGATCTACAACGGCTTTGAAGTGAACACGCAATGTGCAGTTTGTGGTCAGGCCATCAGATTTCCCGATACGCGCAAGCAGTTTCGGCCTTGCCCTGAATGTGGGGCTTGTTTGAGTATTGATTTTGATGAATTTCAAGTTTCATTTCGCTGGTGGTTAATTATTTCTGTTATCTTTAGTTTCCCGTTTCGTCATTCTATTATTGTTTTTATACTGATATCCTTAACTCTGTATTTTGTATTATTATTCATTGGGCTATTTAATAAATACACAACCAGTGAAGTCCCTGAGAAATATTGTGCTTTGAATAAATCGAATCCTTGAGTCATGAGACAGCTGTTTTTTATCGTGATTCCTTACGATTGTGCGGATATAAATTTAGTTGAATCAGCCTGTTTTAAAAGACGCTGGATACCGGCTTTCTACGGCAAGGGTGTAACGGGTCACCTTAAAACACGGATTAGGTACCATGTTAAAACAACAACGATGATAATGTAAAAAAAATTCTGGATGACCATAATGTCATATAATTAATCTATAATTATTGGCTGTCTAAAAATTTAATTATTCAAAAAAAACTAAAAACCATCATGAATGATTCAAGTAAACCTGCAAACCAAACCGATAAAAACCCCTCACCATCTCCCATCGTTAACGCCTTTATGATTGGCTTTTTGGTGGGGATTATTATTTATAGTGTGGCTGTTAATAGTTGGGGCTTTTTAACATTGATTCCTTTGTTTTTAATTTATAAGCTTATGCAGAAACCAAAAGCTCCAAAGGTCGATGGAGAAGTACGATCTTCTAAAGACTGGTGAGTTTTTAGCCAAAGCGAGGACAGGCATCGGTTGAATAACTTCTATTATCATAGAAGAGCTTTATGCCAATCCTCTGTTAGAATTCTAAGTTATGTCTATTGTAATGGATAACTCCTGACCAGCTTTCCTATACAGAAACCACATCAAATGTTTTGTCTTTAAGTTTCCAGAGGTCGTGGTTGCTTTGCAGGCTTAACCAGGCCTGGGCTGATTTTCCGGTGAATGCCTGTAAGCGGAGTGCGAATTCAGGGCTGACCGAGACGTGACCGTTCACAAACCCCGATAAGTGCTTTCTTGATATGCCCAGCATTTCAGCGGCCTTGCTGACGGATAAGTTTAAAGGCTCTAAATAGGTTGATTTTAAAATTTCACCCGGATGTGCAGGATTAAACATAATATTTCACCTCAATGATAATCTTCATAATTTAAAATAGTGGCATTTCCACCATAAAATTCAAACGTGATACGCCAGTTTTCGTTGACCCATACACTGTATATTTGATTATTAATTTCGATTCTGGCGTATGTCCTTAGTTAGAACATGACGACGAATCTTTTGGGGACTTCAGGGAAATAAGGCTCAGACTCTTTTTAGGCCTGAGCCTTGAGAGTTTAGTTGAGGGCCTTTTCCATAAAAACTGTGTCCATTGAGCTGCCATTACTTAACAATTGTCTGGCTTCTTCAATTGTTTTGTAAGCCATGCTTTTATAGAATGAAATTGAGTTCATTGAAGCTTTGAGGTGAAGTTTATCGAACGCTTTTTTGTTAGCGAGTCGCTCAATTTTATTTAACAATCGCGTTCCTATCCCGATACCTGAGTGTTTGGGGTCAATGTTCAATTTGTCTAATTTCAAATGACACTGGATGCCGCAATTTGCCAAGTTAAATCGACATTAAATAGATGTCATTTATCTCAGTTTCATATAAGATAAATTGAGTTTTGTTGTGCTGACACATTGTTGTCGGCGCCATTATGATAATAACCAATAAAAAGAGGTGTATATGCGGAAATTTAATTTAGCAGGTCTGCTTGTGGCCATTTTGCTTTTGGCGTCCTGTGGGTCGGGGGATAATCAGTCCGGTTATGAGAAAGTGGGGCAGGCGCCGGTTAATCAGGACAAAAGGAATTTAGATGTGATGCCGGTGACACCGGCAATTAACTATCCTGTGGTGATAAATTTGGCCGAATTTCCGCGGGTTGATTATGCTAATCGCCCTGAAATGACGATGACTGAGGGCGTGCACCGTTCCAGCACGTTTGTCTCGCCGGAGCAGGCGGCTCAGATGCGAGCAGATTCATTAATGCTTCCGCCAAACAATCACATTCAGGTACTACAAAGCCCTGAATTTTCAGGCAGCCGTGGTTCGGGATCGGTACCGATGTTGTTGAATACCTTTGATGGGCCTCAATTTTATAACTCAACACCACCGGATCATGAATTTACCGTGGGTGAAAATTATGTCATTGGGGTAACCAACGGCACTTTTATGATATTGGATAAGAATGGCGTGCCGCAGGGTGGTCCGATTGATTATGATGTGTTTTTCGCAAGTGTGCCGGAATGTGCCAACGGAACCTTTGATCCCAATGCGTATTATGATGAAGAGCACAAACGGTACATCGTTGGAACTGCGGGTAATGGTGTGTATTGCTTTGCCGTCAGTACAAGTGAGAATTTAAGTGGCGGCGGTACGTTCAATTTATACGGCTTTACCACCATTCAAGTGGTGACTGACTTTTTTGATTACCCGCATATGGGCGTGGGTCATGAAGCTTTGTTTATGGGGGCAAATATATTTCTCAACAGTGGGTTTCGGGCTGATGTTTGGGCCATTGATAAATTGGCCGCTTATGCAGGTGATCCTTTACCGACACCGGTGCGACAAACCTTAAATGCCGGGGCCGATACGCCACAACCTATGAACATCAATGGCTTTGCCCAGGGCACTGCGCCGGTGGGAGACACCCATTATATTTTGGCCGATGGTGTTTTTGATGGTGCCACACTGTCATTGTATTCCTGGGAAGATCCTTTTGGGGCCAATATTTTTACCAACACCGGGAATGTGAATTTGAATAGCGCAACGGGTGTATCAGCCGGTTACCCAATTGATCAACCTCAAGCGGGTTCAGGCGGTGATATACAAGGTAATGATTGGCGGGTTTTAGATGCAGAATACCGCAATGGTTCGATTTGGATGGCACATACCATTGCCTGTAATCCCGGCAGCGGTACGGTGAATTGTGTTCGCTGGGCAGAAATTGATATCAATAACGGCAATGGTCCGATTATTGAACAAGCCGGTGTGATTGCCATTGACGGTGAGTATTTGTCGTTTCCGGATGTGGCGGTGAACGGCTGTAACGATATGACCATTGGTTTCTCAAGAACCTCACCAAGTATTTATCCCGGCATTGCCTATACCGGCCGTTTAGGCAGTGATCCTTTAGGACAGGTTAATCCGATACAAATTCAGAAATCGGGTGAGGTGACCTATCGATCATTTGAGGGATCACCACCTCGACGTTGGGGCGATTACAGTGAAGCGGCCAGTGACCCGGACGGAACCAGAACCTGGTTTATGGGTGTGTATTCAGCGGATAATATTCCCGGTTCAACCAACTGGGTGACCAATATTGGTGAATTCTCCACAAGTTGTGGTCTGACCGATTTGATATTTGAGGATGGTTTTGAGGGTATTTTGGATCTGATTTTTAAAAATGGGTTTGACAACTAATTTTTAACTGTTGAATGAAAAAGCCGGCTGATTTTTGCCGGTTTTTTCATTCAGTCAACCAATCGTAGTTTTGGTATTGTGTTAAATAACAGGGTAAATAACAGGGGACAGGCAATTTATCAGATGAATTAAGCAATTTATTTGAATAAAATCCTGGCTATATTGGAGGTTAATTATTGGTGATTTGGGAAGGTTTTTTTGAAAATGCTGATTTACGATTAAATCGGTAGGTTTTTGACTGTTTTGCCTGATTTAGGCCGAGCAGCATCGCTTCACTTAAGTGAAGTTTCGAAAATAAGTTTCTAAATTTATGCTATTCGAGAGCAGGTTTTAAGCGAATGCCCACAGACCATTTGCGCTGAGTCTTTTGCGAATATTCTTTAAGTTGGCTAACTGTTCCAACAGCAGAATATCCAATAGACTTGAAACCTTTTAATTCATCAATCCATGTATCAGGATTAAGGTCTAATTCGATTAAAGCCGAACCTAATTTATGGGATATATAACCCGCTTTATCGTCGCGAATTACACGCCCAGTTTCATCAACCAAATCGATGTAACTGGAAAGGCAATAGGGCAGATCATTATCACCTTTGCCGAATGGTATTAGATCAGTTGATTTAGATTCAATCCGTTCTTTAATCGAAGTGAACTCTGAATCGCACAAAGACTTGGCCATTCCAGCCCGAATGGGGTTTAAATCAACGTAAGCCATGCAAGTCAGTAGAGCTCGCTCATCAAGCAATGCCTGACTTTTAAACCTGGATTCCCACTAAATTTGACGGGATCAAATTTGAACGCCGAAGGCGGCCCAAAGGGTGATTTACAAGGAAGTAAATCATAAAAGTGACCGGTATCATTAACAGCCTTATTCGTCTCATCCCTGAGACTCACCCCTGCGGGGCTACGTGAAAAATCATTCCAGATGATTTTTTCATAAACCAAGATATTGAGCATAATCTTTGTCGGTATTCAGTAGCATACTTTTGTACAAGACGTACTGATGAATCATCTAATTCATCACCCTTTAAATAACGTTGGCACATAACAGGTAATGAGTATAAAGATTGCCAGGTTATAAGTACTTGTTTATCGTTCCAGTTATCATTGTCACCAATCTTCAATACAAGATGAAAATGGTTGTTCATAATGGTATAAGAACATACATCAATGGCAAACACTGAAGAAACCATTTTAATACGATCAATAAGCCATTGCCTGCGGTGTTCGAATGATTGGCCAGTTAAGGCATCTTCACCACATAAGAATGCTCTGCGAACACAACGAGAAACGATGTGATAATAGGGTGTATCCTCTACGCATATTTGCTGACTTCTAGCTATTGTCATGATTTACTCCATGTAAAAACACTATTTTCACTTATTCAAACAAAAATATCTGTCGTGATTATCGATTGAGCTTGTAAGAAAGTGTCGATTTTAATGCCTGTCCTTAGTTGAATCTTCAAACAAAAATATCTGTCGTGATTATCGATTGAGCTTGTAAGAAAGTGTCGATTTTAATGCCTGTCCTTAGTTGAATCCTTAGTTGAAACCGTGAATTACAACAACCGCTAGTTCTCAAAACAGCCAAAATGTGAAATAAGCTGGTCGCTATCTTAGATAACAGATGAAATCCATATTAAAGGTTTAAATATTCGCCTATATGCGGCGAAAAACGCCGCAAAACAATATATAAGTAAACTTATTTAGCTTTTTTAGTTTATAATTATGCTTTAATGCGGCGATTAGTGCCGCATCAACTGATACTTTTAAACCTAATTATGCATGAACAAAATAAATTAGAACAGATCTTACCTTTGGGTTTAGTCGCCACCCGGGCCTATATATTGGCACAAGGTATCGAGCGGCATAGGTTCGATAATGCGGTCAAGTCTGGGAAATTAAAGGCTGTCAGTAGAGGTGTCTATATACGAGAGGGATTACCTATAACCTGGCAAGGCGTGATGTCTTCTTTGGCCAGGCTAAATCCTGAAAATCCAGCTTATGTTGGTGGTGTTTCGGCCATCCAATTAAGTGGCTTTGGGCATTATGTTCAAGATTTGTCAATAATCCATGTTTATTCTAAATCACCTAAGCCAAGTTGGTTAGATGGACTTGATTTGTCCGTTGAATTTAAATGGCATGGTTGTAAAAGACTTTGGCGTGATTTGGATGTGGATGTTTTACAAGTTCAACAGTGGCGCGATGATGTCTCTGTTTATTTTCAGGCTTCAGTTGAACAGGCTTGTTTGGAGCTTTTGTCTGGCGTTCCTCACAGTGTGAGTTTTGACTATGCGGATATGTTGTTCCAAGGATTAACATCGATGTCTCCGAAAAGATTAGATGGCATGCTAAAGCGTTGTAACAGTATTAAGGCCAAACGATTGTTTTTCTGGTTTGCGCAACGTCACAATTTTCAATGGTCGCAAAAGCTTAAATCATCTGATTATGATTTGGGTAGTGGTAAACGGGTTATCGCTGAACAGGGGCGCCTGGACAATGAGTTAATGATAACGGTGCCCAGTTCATGGTGAAGGTTTATCAACAACAAGTTAAGTTGGTGGTTCAGCTTTTGGGCTTAGTGGATACGGAAACGTGTTTCGCTTTAAAAGGTGGTACAGCAATTAATTTATTTGTTGAGGATTTACCACGTTTGTCGGTCGATATTGATTTGGTTTATTTACCAGATAGTTAAACCATGGGACAGGCACTTAATTAGATAATTGGAATAAAACAATAAAGGAAAGTAGATGAAAAAAACAGTCGTTATTTTTTTGCTGTCATTTTTGTATAATGTTGAAACAGCAAACGCGCGAGTCAGGGGATTAACTTTAAGTTTTGACCCCAGTGAATTCCAAGCGCATCAACGGTTGCAATTTGATTCACGAGCTTTTAATAAAAGGTGGTTAGAAAAAGAAATTGCTTGTCATTATGAAGAAAATAAAAAAGGTTGTCGCAATTTAGCGGCATTACTGCGGATGTATGTTGAGGCAGTTTCAGATAATAGAAAACTTAAGGACTATGCATATAGAATTAAAGAGCGGTTGCAATACGATGAACGTAAGTTTGATGAAATTGCATGGTTTCTGTATTTATACACTGATGACCGCAGTTTAGTTCATAGATTGGATGAATATTATTTGGCTTCTATTCGAGAAAATCAAACACAACACTTATTGGGAGCAAAAGATATCAACAGGCTTTTACGCTCAGATGATGAGGCAGTTGTAGAACAGACACTTGCAACTTTGTTATTACATCCTGCTAATGTGCAAATGGCAGATGAAGTTTTTGAGCAGGTGGTGCAAGTGATTGGCAATGAATCATTCAACAGTACAACTCAAAATAGAGCTTTTAATTATCTAGGAGATATGGGCTTTTATGTTAACTATGGTCATGATGAACAAGGGAAGTTTGAATTTGGCAAAATAACAGTACATAGTGGACCGGCCTGTTTAACAGAGTATTTGGCAGCTAATCCCATTTCAAAAGTATGGAAATATTATGCCAACCAACTGTCTGCCAACGGTGCAGGTGTACACCGAGATAATGACATTGAAATGGTGAGTTTTTTAAAGGATTTAAGCAGTGGTCTAGATCCTGATTATAAAGAAAAAATTGCTTACATCAAGAAAACAAACACCTACAAAAATGCCAAACCGAGTATGAAGTTTATAGTGGGTGATTATTTTATGGCCCACCGTAAACATAAACTCGGTCTTCCCATTTTAAAAGAAGCCTACAAACAAGGTAACAACGCCATGAAAAGCAGCATTGTGGCTAAGTTTAACGATCATTTTCCGGTAGAGATCAGTTATTGGGATAAGTTGATGCAAAATAGTAGCACTGCTGAACAGGTGATGATTAAAATCAATAGAAATCAGTGGAATATCAATATGGCAAGAATCGATTGTAGCAAGGATGGCCTAGACAGTAAAAAAGTTTAGACCGGAAAATAACCTGGCAGGTATCAGGTTCTATTTTTATCTATTGCGATGAATTTAAACGCCTGACCTTAGTCAGAACTCTCGATAAAACAAGTTAGTGTGGCGCTATCATTTTTGTTCGGACTCTCTAATATAAAAACTACTTAAACAAATCGCTATGGCTGCCAGTTCGCTCGAACCGAACATCATTACCGTCAATTTTATAAATTAGTAACCAATCAGGTTCAATGTGGGCATCTCGAAAACTTTGCCAATTTCCAAGCAGTGGATGATCTTTATATTTTTCCGGAAGTGATTTACCGTCTATAAGTATTCGAATTAATTTTTTAATCTTTTCCATGTCTTTGCCACGCTTTTTAGCCTTTTTTATATCACGTTTAAATTGACTGGTATAAACCGGCTGGCGCATTAGATGTCTAATTGATCAAATAAATCATCGGCATCTTTGGCACGGTGCAACTCTTCACCTCGTTCGCTCTTTTCTAAGGTGGTTTGGGTGCATTTATTTGGAACACGCATCACGAATGGCAAACCCTGTTCACTGACGACTTTGGCCAATCCAATTCGTATAAAGTCTGATACGGTTAACCCCATCGTGGCCAGTATTTCACTGGCTTCGTCTTTTAATTCGCTGTCAATTCGTGCACGGACGTAATTATTGTTAGCCATAATATTAATCTTGTAAAATCTCTAATGTAGCTCATTTGGACAACATTGGCAAGCTTAAGTTTACATCTTGTTCTTCTGCATAAACAATTAAAAGATAGACAAAACTCAAGCGTATTGGCTCAGATAAAACCGGGCGCTGGCAATTGTTGTGAATTTAGATGCCTGTATTTTTAGACCTAATTCGATTCATACAAGTAAATAAGCCACGAGAATCACCAGACAAACGACTGTTAACCAGCCGTACATTATGATTTTCCAGAGTAGTGACACGCCTTTTAAGCCCATATAATCACGAATAATCATCACGCCTTTAACGAACGCAACGGTCATTAAAACCAGCATAATCGCCGTGCCGTTGGTGTCTATAAAACTTAAGCAATAGGTGATTAAAGTCAATAGGACCAGCATCAGCCAAACGGTATGTATGTTGTATAATTTATTCATTTCGTCACCTGATCACATAGATTAATGGAAACATGATGATCCAGACTAAATCGACCATATGCCAATAAGAACCTGCGGTTTCCATGGCATGGGTTTGGTCAGCCTTATAATGTCCTTTCCAGGTTTTTAAGGCCACCACGAATAAGATCATCAGCCCTAAAATGACATGAAAATAATGAAACAGGGTCAATAAAAAATATAACATATAAAACGTATTGGTACCGATGTCGATGCCTGCAGAAAATTTGTCTTGAAATTCAATGCTTTTAATTAGGATGAACAGTGAACCGCAAGCGATTGATGCATATAGATAATGGCTGCTTTTTTTGCTCAGGTTCTTTTTCAGCGCATGAATGGCCATGACCACAAAGTAACTGGCGGTGATCAGTAAAATCGTATTGAGGGCACCGGTCTCGCGGTTTAAAGTGAGCTGAGAATCGTTGAACAGTTCAACGTTATTAATGCGAACGATGGCGTAAGCAATGAAAAATATGCCAAACACCAAAAGCTCAGCAAATATGATAATCCACATGGCCAAGTCGCCGGGTATGGGTTTGGGGTGTTTGTTCATTTAAACAATCAACTCACATTTAACTTAAATCAGGCAAGGTTGATGTATTGTACCTGATTTAAAATAAGACATATCAGCAAACCATTGAGGTTTTAATGCAGCTTTCCAGTGCTATCTCAGGCGGCTTACTATATAATCCGCGCTCTTTTCTCTAAACCGCTCAGTCTTTTGATTGTGCAGGCATCATCAATAACTATGTCAAAATCCAATCAACCGAAAAACAATGCACCACAAAGCTTTAACGACCTGGGCTTATCTTCTGAAGTTCTTAAAGCAGTTCACGAAAGTGGTTATGAGCACCCTTCACCGATTCAAGCCGCCAGTATTCCGCCGATTTTAAAAGGGCAGGATGTGCTGGGACAGGCGCAGACAGGGACCGGTAAGACCGCGGCCTTTGCTTTGCCGATTTTGTCGAATTTGGATGCAAACGCAAAAGGTGTGCAGGTGCTGGTGTTAACACCGACACGGGAATTGGCGATTCAGGTGGCTGAGGCTTTTCAAACCTACGCGCGACATATTAAAGGTTTTCATGTGCTGCCGATTTACGGTGGCCAGAGTTATGACATTCAATTAAAGCAATTAAAACGCGGTGTCCAGGTTGTGGTAGGCACACCGGGCCGGGTGATGGATCATATGCGCCGTAAGACTTTGAAGCTGGATCAATTAAGCACCTTGGTGTTGGATGAAGCCGATGAGATGTTGCGGATGGGTTTTATCGATGATGTGGACTGGATTTTAAGCCACACGCCGAAAGACCGTCAGATTGCTTTATTTTCAGCGACCATGCCGAAACAGGTGAAGAAAGTCGCGGTGAATCACCTTAATAAGCCGGTTGATATTAAAATTGAAACCAAAACCACCACCGCCAAGAACATCAATCAGCGTTATTGGATGGTCAGTGGTTTAAAGAAGCTTGAAGCCTTAACGCGGGTGTTAGAGGTGGAGGATTTTGACGGGGTGTTGATTTTCGTGAGAACCAAAATGGCTACCGAAGAGCTGGCTGAAAAGCTGCAGGCGCGCGGGTTTTCCGCGGAAGCCTTAAATGGCGATATGGTGCAGAAGCAGCGGGAACGTCTGGTGGCTAAACTAAAAAACGGGGTCATCGATATCCTGATTGGCACCGATGTGGTGGCGCGTGGACTGGATGTCGAACGGATCAGCCATGTGATTAACTATGACATTCCTTATGACATTGAGTCGTATGTACATCGGATTGGTCGCACCGGGCGGGCCGGTCGCTCCGGTGAAGCGATTTTGTTTATCACCAAACGTGAACAGCGGATGTTGCGGATGATTGAAAAAGCCACCAAACAACCCATCCAGGCCATGGATATGCCTTCGGTGGATGACATCAATGTCAACCGCATGCAACGCTTTAAGAACCAAATCAGCGAGACGCTGGCGGCTAAAGATTTATCGATTTATCAACAGCTGGTGGATGAATTTGAGTCAGAAACCGACTATGACCCAAACCAAATTGCCGCGGCCTTGGCCTATATGATTCACGGTAACAAAGGCCTGTTATTGACCGAGAGTAAAAGTGAAGGTCATGAGCGCAATAAAGGTGTTAAAACCGGCTTTAACCATGACTCGGATAACATTAAATCATCCGGTCGGAACCGGAGGAACGCAGGGGATGATTTTATTGATCCCACACCGGTGCCTTTACTTGAGTATCCTGAGATTGAAATGGAGCGGTTTCAGCTGGCTGTGGGCCGCGAGCAGGGCGTTAAGCCGAGTAATATCGTTGGCATGATTTGTAATGAAGCTGAATTGGACCGCGAATACATTGGCCAGATTGATATCTATGATCAGGTCACCACCGTCGATCTACCGGCTGAGATGCCCAAAGAAATCATGGATATTCTGTGGAAAGCCCGTTTATGCGGCCGCAAAAGTCAGATTAAGAAGGTCGGTGAAGCAGGAAGCAAACCGAAAGACCGAAAATTTGACAATGATGAGTCAGACAACCGGAAAAAACGTAAAAAACCAAAGCGGAAAGGCGGGAAGAAGTCAGGTAAGAAGCCGAAGAAGTAAAAGAAACACACCCCTCGATCCCCTCTCGAGAGGGGAGGGAACGATAAAACACGCCCCTCAATCGCCTAAATGGATTTAGGTGTGCAGCGATAGCAGGAAGCGGTAGCTGCCCCCTCTCAAGAGGGGAGGTTTTGTGATATTTTTATCTCCCCTCTTGAGAGGGGGTCAGGGGGTGTGTAAGATGGTTTAAAAAGCCGTTTTCAACCATGCGTCAGATTATTCCTTATAACCCAAAATTAAAAGAATTAGCCAGGCAGCTGAGGAATCAATCGACAAAATCCGAAATCAAATTATGGCAGTTTTTGAAAGGAAAACAACTTAAGGGTTATCGCTTTAATAGGCAAAAACCCTTGCTTAACTACATTGCTGATTTTTATTGCTATGAGTTGAAGTTGGTTATTGAACTCAATGGTTATAGTCATGATTTTAAAGATGGTCAAAACAGGGATTTTAAGAAACAGCAGGATTTAGAGCGTGCTGGTTTAAGAGTCGTTCGTTTTACAGATAACGATGTGATGGATAATATTGAAGGTGTTGTGGCTGATTTAGAGCGGATTGTTAATGAGATTGAGGAAAGCCTTTAACACACCCCTCGGTCCCCTCTCAAGCGGGGAGGAAAAGATGGAACACACCCATTGGTCACTTCTAAAGAGGGAGGTTTTGAGCTTTTTATTTCCCCTCTTGAGAGGGGATTAAGGGGTGTGTACAATGAATTTATAAACTTTATTATATTCAAACCACAGGCTTTTATGACCGAACCATCTTTTCAATCAAAATTACCCCACCTCGGCACCAGTATATTCACCGAGATGTCAATTCTGGCACATGAATATAAAGCGATTAACTTATCGCAGGGTTTTCCTGAATTTGATACGCCTGATTTTCTCAAAGAGGGTATTCAACAGGCGATCAGTGAGGGTAAAAATCAATATGCGCCATCTCCGGGAATTCCAGATTTATTGACGCAGATTGGTGAATTGGTGCAACGCTGTTATATCAGGGATGAAGCACGACGCTTAGATCCGATGAAAAATATCGCGGTCACCACCGGCGCCACAGAAGCTTTGTGGGTGGCCTTTCAGACCCTTATTCGGCCCGGTGATGAAGTGATTGTCTTTGATCCGGCTTATGATGCTTATGAACCCGATATTCAATTGTCCGGTGGTGTCTGTCGGCATGTTGCCATGACCGCAGCGGATTATGCCATTGACTGGCAGCAGGTGAGGGCAGCCGTCAATGATAAAACCCGCGCGATTGTGATTAACAGTCCACACAATCCGACAGGAACGTTGCTCAGTCAGGAAGATATGGAAGCCTTACAGGATATTGTTCTGGAACACGGCCTTTATGTAATCAGCGATGAAGTGTATGAGCACATGACTTTTGATGGACGACGGCATGAAAGTGTTCTCAGGTATCCGGATTTATTTGAGCGGTCTTTTGTGATATCGAGTTTTGGTAAAAGCTTTCATTGCACCGGCTGGAAGCTGGGTTATTGCGTTGCACCTGAATACCTCATGACTGAGTTTAAGAAGATTCATCAATACGTGACGTTTTCATCATTTACCCCGGCGCAATATGCCATAGCAAAGATGCTGGAAAGCCATCCGCAGCACATTGATGCGCTGTCAGATTTTTATCAACAAAAGCGCGACGTACTGGTCAATGCCCTGAAAGGTTCTCGGTTTAAAATTTTGCCATCACAAGGCACGTACTTTTTGCTGCTGGATTATTCGGCGGTGTCAGATTTAAATGACCTTGAATTTAGTCACTGGCTGACCAAAGAAATCGGCGTGGCGACCATTCCCTTAAGCCCGTTTTACCAGACCGATAGCTTGGAAGAATATCACAAGGATAATAAAGTCGTTCGTTTGTGCTTTGCCAAGCATGATGAGACTTTAATCAAAGCGGCTGAGGTTTTGAGTGGGCTTTGAAGAATGTTTAAAACTTAATGTCACCCTCGTGCTTGACACGAGGGTCTCCTAACTTGACGTGACATTAGTTTCTGATGGTGATCTTAAATTTTATGAGATCCTCGGGTCGAGCCCGAGGATGACGAATGTTCTATTTAGGGATGACGTAGCGTGTTTAGAAGTGGTTTATTGATACAACTCAAAATTCTTAATATAGCTATCCACCGCTGGATTAATATGTTTTTCTGAAGCTTCAGCACCATAAGCATAAACCTGCCTCAATCGAGAGGATGAGATGTCGATGGCCGGTTGGTTTTTGGTGACGTAGACATACGGGTTGTGTTCTTTGAGGTGTTCGATGAAGCAGTCGTTTATAGGATGACCGGGGCGTTCGTGAACCATGAGGCCGAAGCGGTTAATGAGATCTTGCCAGCGGTGCCATTGCCTGAATTTCGGGGCGTGGCCATGGGCGTGGTCGCTGCTGATAATCAGAATTAGATTATCATGATTTTTGGATAAGGCATCCAGCGTATTGTAAGTGTAGCTTGGTTCGTCTCTACTGATTGTTTTTTCGATGTCACTGACGGTGATGTCAGTTTTCAATTCCCGGCTTAAGTCTTTGGCCACCAACTGACACATGTCAAAGCGTTGTTCAAATGAGGCTATGGGTGCTGATTTATCGGCAATCAGATTGGGGCGGTAGGTTGGGACCAAAATAAAGCTGCTGGTTTCTAAACCCAGTTCTTCGGCTTTTTCGAGGGTGTTTTTAATGACCTGTTCGTGGCCGCGATGGATGGGATCGGCGGTGAGGCCGTACACCCAGCTGATGTCTGTTTGTTTATTCATGGTTGTAACGAAAGGTCATGGGCATGCGTCGATCGGTGCCGAGTTTCATACCACTCACGGCCGGGCCAATGGCGGCCTGATAACGCTTATATTCGCTGCGATTAACTTTTTGGATTACATCCATGACCACTGATTGCTCAAGCTCTAAGACTTTGGCAATTGATTGTGGTGATTGTCGTTGTTCGATGTAGGCGTTTAAGATGGCATCGAGGATGTCATAATCGGGCAGACTGTCGCTGTCTTTCTGATCGGGTCG
Organism: Marinicella pacifica; assembly: GCF_014636635.1. Classification (GTDB taxonomy): domain Bacteria; phylum Pseudomonadota; class Gammaproteobacteria; order Xanthomonadales; family Marinicellaceae; genus Marinicella; species Marinicella pacifica. Next base: position 129,613 of record NZ_BMEO01000006.1, read on the forward strand.
CAATTCTGCGGATGGCGGCTTCGTGATGATGTTTTCAGGGATCACCGGCTGCTTTTCGTTTCTGAATTGGCATAAGGCAAAAACTTGTGTTTTATAAACATCATTAATCGGCGCAAAGCCGCCGACCATATCGCCGTATAGAGTGCTGTAACCGACTGCGGATTCACTTTTATTACTGGTGGCGAGCACCAGTTTATTCTGGTTATTAGAAAATGCCATGAGCATCAAACCACGGATTCGGGCCTGTAGGTTTTCATCGGTTAAGCCGCGATGATAGTCATTAAAATGATCGCTTAACTGTTCTTCTAAAACGCCGTGGACAGCTTTAATCGGCACAATGTCATACTGAATGCCGAGATTCTTCGCCAGCTGCCGGGCATCATCGACAGAATGATCTGAGGAATACTTAGATGGTAACAGCAGGGCGTGAACTTTTTCCGGCCCCAATGCATCAGCCGCCAACGTGGCCACCAAGGCCGAATCAATACCGCCGGATAAACCCAAAACAACCTCTCGAAAACCATTTTTCCTGCAGTAATCTCGAATCGATAAAACCAGGGCGGCATATAAATCACTCAGCGGATTTTTATCTACATTTCTGTCGGCCATTTGATTCAATGTATGGGTTTCAATGGCTTCCTGAAAGCCCGGTAATTGTTCGCTGCTGTCACCGTTAATCAGTCCGCTGTGACCGTCGAACAGCAAATCATCCTGTCCACCGATGGCGTTAACATAGACCAGGGGTTTATTGAGATCACGTGCTGTTTCGGCGAACTGCTGATGCCGGCGTTCGGGCTTACCCAGGGCATAAGGAGAGGCACCTAAGTTTATTAATAATTCCGCGCCGTGCTGGGCTTGATTTTTGACCGCCTGCGCCTGGTGCCACAAATCCTCACAAATGCTGACGCCAAGTGAGATGTCTTTACCCTGATCGGTAATTTGAAAAACACCATCACCTGATCCCGGGACAAAGTGTCGGGTTTCATCGAAAATCAGATAATTAGGCAGCTCCTGTTTATCATAAAAACCCAGTAATTCACCGTTGTGAACAACCGCGGCACTGTTGTAACAGCGCGGCTGACCATCTTCACCCACCGGTGCTGTGCGTGGCAAACCGATAACAGCGACAAGATCCGTGCATTTTGGCACAATTTCATTCAGGGCATGTAAACAATCACCGACAAAATAGTCATGCAACAACCAATCGCCACAGCCATAACCGCTGAGGGTTAATTCCGGAAAGACAATCAAATCAGCGTGATCCTGATGAGCTTGTTCAACGGCGCTTAAAATACGTTTTTGGTTACCGCGAATGTCACCGGCGGTGGTGTTGATTTGCGCCAGGCAAATACGCAATTGCGCTATGTGCTTTTCTTGGGCTGTCATTTATTGCACCAATAAACTGTAATCAAGGGCTTTCACCGAGTGGGTGAGGGCGCCGACCGAGATAAAGTCCACACCGGTGGCAGCGATGTCCGCAACCGTGTCTAAGTTCACATTCCCTGAAGCTTCCAAAGGCGTTTTGCCGTCTGCTAAGGCAACGGCCTTTCGCATCTCATCATTGGACATATTATCCAGCATAATCCGATAAACATCACAGGCCAGGGCTTGTTTAAGTTCGTCTAAGTTGGTCACTTCAACCTCGATAAGAACAGCATCATCATGAAAGTCACGGAGCTTTTTCACCGCGTTTTCAATGCCGCCGGCGGCTTTGATGTGGTTTTCTTTCAGCATCGCCATGTCGTATAAACCCATGCGGTGGTTCATACCGCCGCCTAAACGCACCGCCCATTTATCCAGCACCCGTAAATTCGGCGCGGTTTTGCGGGTGTCCAGAATGCGACTTTGACCGGCACATAAATCCACAAACCGGCGGGTTAAGCTGGCGATGCCGCTCATGCGTTGCAATAAATTTAAAGCCACCCGTTCGGCAGCCAGGACTGATTGAACGGGGCCGGACAGCTCAGCCACCAGTTCTTTGTTTGACACCTGATTGCCATCCGCTTTTTTTAAAGTTACCTCAAGGCTTGAATCATGCAGCAAAAATGTCTCTTTAAACACCGCTAAGCCGGCGGCGATACCGTCCTCTTTGGCAATTAATTGGGCACTGCAGTGATCATGTTCAGAAATGATACCGGCGCCGGTGATGTCCTGATGCTGGATGTCTTCGGCCAATGCCGCCGCGATTATCGGTCGGTAAAGTATTGGATTCATGGTGTTTGTTTTAATAACTGTTAAAATAGCGGATTTGCAATCCGGACATTATCGTAAAGCACGCCATGAATCACAAGCGCGAAGATTTAAAATACATGGAAAAAGCCTTCGAACTGGCTGAGCAGGGCCTGTTCACCACCGGCGAAAATCCGCGCGTGGGTTGTGTGCTGGTTAAAGACGGCCGGATTATTGGTCAAGGATTTCACTTAAAACCCGGTGAGCCGCACGCTGAAGTCCATGCCTTACAACAGGCCGGAAAACAGGCTCAAGGCAGCACCGCCTATGTCACCTTAGAACCTTGCTGTCATCACGGCAAAACACCACCGTGCAGCCAGGCATTGATTGTCGCAGGCATCAAACGGGTGGTTGTGGCGAATACTGACCCTAATGCGCTGGTCGGCGGTCAGGGTATTAAACAACTTAAAGAGGCTGGTATTGAAGTGACCATCGGCGTTTTAGCTGAATTGGGTGATGATCTGAATGCCGGTTTTTTTAAACGTATGCGCGAAGGGCTTCCCTGGGTGCGTTGCAAACTGGCCCAGTCTTTAGATGGCCGAACCGCCATGGCCAGCGGCGAGAGTTACTGGATTACCGGCGAAGCCGCCAGACGTGATGTTCAGCACTGGCGTGCCAGAAGTGGTGCCATTATCACCGGTGTTGAAACCGTGCTTCAAGATGATTGTCGCTTAACGGTTCGTCCGGATGATTTGCCCGACAATGATAAGAACAAACCGCATTTTTTCGCAGAACAACAACCACTGCGGGTAATTATTGACAGCCGGTTACGAACGCCATTAAACGCTAAGATCTTACAGCAACAGCCGGTTCTGCTGGTGTGTGCCGGGGCTTCAGATGAACAGAAAAATGCCTTTCGAGAGATTGACTGTGAAGTTAAGACAATGCCGGGAAAGGATCAGCGCGTTGATTTAGCCGTGGTGTTGGCTTATTTAGGCGAACAGGGTATTAATGAGGTGTTGGTGGAAGCCGGGGCGACTTTAGCCGGGGCTTTTGTCAAAGCCAATCTGGTGGATGAACTGGTGATTTATACCGCACCGGTGCTGATGGGTGCATCAGGACGGCCATTATTGGATTTTCACATTGATAAAATGACCGACAGACTCCATATTCAGACCATCTCAATGCAAGCTTTTGACCAGGACTGGCGCCTCAGAGCGACCATAGACTATACGTAATTATGTTTACCGGAATAATTCAAAGTATCGGTGAAGTCATCGAGCACAACACCCAGGAACAGGGCGATCTGCGGTTTTACATTAAAACCAGCCTGACCGATTATGATCACATTCACATCGGTGATTCGATTGCCATGGATGGGGTTTGTTTAACGGTGGTGGAACGCCAGGATGATGTGGTGGCGGTGGATGTTTCCATGGAAACCGTCCGTAAAACCTCGGTAAATAACTGGCAACCGGGAACCGCCGTCAATATCGAACCGGCGCTGACCTTGCAAACACCTTTAGGCGGTCATCTGGTCAGTGGTCATGTGGATGGCCTGGCCACTTGTGTTAAGCGTGAATCTGATGCCCGCAGTGAAGTCTTTACTTTTCAGTTACCGACAGAATTTGAGCGCTTTGTGGTGCCCAAAGGCTCCATTACATTAAATGGTGTCAGCCTCACAATCAATGAAGTCAACGGTGATCAATTCACCGTGAATTTAATTCCCCATACCCTTGAAGCCACTAACTTGGATTCGATTCAGGTTAACCATCAGGTTAATTTTGAAATCGATACCATGGCCCGTTATGCAGACAAAATGCTGCAGTATTACAACAGGTGAGAAATGCCCTTAAATTTGAATAGTACTGTCGAGCTGATTGAAGACATCAAAGCCGGCAAAATGATCATCATGATGGATGATGAAGAACGTGAAAATGAAGGTGATCTCATTATCGCGGCCAATGCCATCACCCCGGAAGTGGTTAACTTCATGACCAAACATGCCCGCGGTCTGATTTGCTTAACCTTAACCCGGGAAAAATGTGAACAATTAAAGTTACCGCTGATGGTGCATGAAAACACCGCACAATTGGCGACCAATTTTACCGTCTCGATTGATGCCGCCCATGGTATCACCACCGGAATTTCTGCCTATGATCGCTATAAAACCATTATTGATGCGGTTGAAGTCAATGCCAAGCCTGAAGATCTGGTGATGCCGGGTCATATTTTCCCGCTGATGGCGGAGCCGGGCGGGGTATTGTCCAGAGCAGGGCACACCGAAGCTGGTTGTGACATGGCCTTACTGGCCGGTCGGACACCGGCGGCGGTGATTGTCGAAATCATGAATGAAGACGGCTCCATGGCACGGCGGGATGATTTGATGAAGTTCTCCAAGCAGCATGGCATTAAAATCGGTACCATTGCAGATTTAATTGAATACCGTTCCATGAATGAAACCACTGTGACTGTGGTGGATGAGTTTGAGTACGACACACAATGGGGTTCATTTAAAGTCAAAAAATATAAGGATGCGATTGCCAACTGTGATCATTTGGCGTTTTATCGGGGCACCATGAAACCGGATAATCCCGTGCCTGTACGGGTTCAGTTTGGTCATTTTTTCCGTGAATTACGTGGTCTGGATTCAAATGATGACTACTGGACAGCACAACGGGCAATGAAAACAATCGCAGATCGCGGTGAGGGCGTGTTGGTTATTTTAAACAGCAACGAATCCGTACCGATTGATATCGATGATCAATTTAATCAACAGAAAAAGCGAGAGTCTGTGTATCAAAATGTCGGTGTCGGCTCACAAATCCTGAAAGACTTAAACGTCGGTGAAATGCAATTAATGAGCCCGGAAGCCCGCTATCCGGCCTTATCAGGTTTTGGTTTGACCATTTCTGAATACCTTAAATACGAGAAATAATTATGAATATTGGTATTGTATTGGCGCCCTACTACAAGCATATTATCGATGGCTTATATGAAGGTGCCACCCGTTATTTATCCGCCAAAGGCATTGATTTTCAGTATTTTGAAGTCGCCGGTGCCTTAGAAATCCCTTTAGCCTGTCAAATGCTGGCTAAAACCGAACAATTTGACGGTCTTATCGCCTTAGGCGCGGTGATTCGCGGTGAAACAGCGCATTTTGATTATGTCTGTGCGGAAAGCGCACGGGGTTTAATGGAAGTGTCTCTGCAACACAATATCCCCATCGGTAACGGTATTTTGACGGTTGAGAATGAAAGTCAGGCGCTAGCCCGGTCATCAGAAGATGAATCGATGGGCAAACATAACAAAGGCAACGAAGCAGCCCATGCGGTCGTCAGCTTGCTTGAATTGAAGAAAACCCTGCAAAGATGAGTTTAAGGTTTATCTCACAGGCAGAATTACCCACTGAATTCGGCACTTTTCAGGTTCATGTCTTTGAACACAAAGGCCAGGAACACCTGGCGCTGGTGATGGGCAGCTTGTCTGAAAGTGATGTTATCCTCACCAGAATCCATTCTGAGTGCCTCACAGGCGATGGTTTGTTCAGTTTACGCTGTGATTGCGGACCACAACTGGCACACGCCATGCAAGCCATCCAAAAAGCCGGTCAGGGCGTCTTAATCTATCTACGTCAGGAAGGTCGGGGCATCGGACTCACTGAAAAAATCAAAGCCTACCAACTCCAAGATCAAGGCATGGACACCTTCGACGCCAACATCAAACTCGGCCACGCCGCTGACAGCCGCGACTACGGCATGCTCAAAGAGGTCTTCGCCCATCTCAACGTCAAACAGGTCGATCTCATGACCAATAACCCCGACAAAATAGAGGCCTTAGAATCTCAAGGCATCAGCGTACACAAACGCATTCCCTTACACGTCGGCCATAATCCCCACAACAAACGCTACATCGACACCAAAAGAAACCGATTTAAACACCTGGATTAATTGGGCCTGTCTAAAACAGGCCTATAATTTACATTAAGTTTTAAAATAACGTCTAACAACATATAGATAGGCTAATAACCTAACAATATACATTAACCATAAATCACTCCATAATTTAACATAATATATATTATGCGCATAACTATATTGACAATAATAAGGATAAATTACTTCAATGGATGCCCAACTAAAGTCCTTAACTTCTGACAACTAAACTAGTTAATTTCCTATCAAAGTGGTTAATTAATTATCCATGGTTTTTGAGCGAAATAATTTATAAAAAAGTTTAATAACAAATTAACCGTATATGTTATTCACTTAGACAATAATATTGACTGTCAGTATTTGGCTTACCCCCACTGAAAGCAAATTTTGCTCAGACACTTCCACTAACGAAGATCTCAGTAGATTCGTAGAACTGAGCTGCAAATAAAATCCCGTCTTTAGTACTTAAAATTCTGTATTGGAAGATTTCTCTGTTATCTCCATAAATTGGCTCATATTGTAAAATTGACTTAACTCTATTGCAAAAATCAATAATTTCAGACTTCACATAAGGGTTCCCTTTTCTAGTTCTAGAATTAAATCTAGGCGATGCAACAAATAGGTGTGAAAAAATTTTTTTATTGTAGTGATAAAAATATATCCCTTTAACGATGTGTTCAACACATTGATCAAAACGATTTCTATCAATCTTATGCACTATACCCGTTGGTGAATTAATTTGAAGTTGGGGCTTGAAAAAATTTGCGTATGCAATGGGTTTCCTTGATACTGCTCTTAGTGTTTTTCCAAAAAAAAGGTCGTTACCAAATTTATTGGCATCATCGTCATATACTAAAAGTGTCCTTAAAAATTCATCATCCCTTGCCTTATCGTTATTGTGTTTTTTGCATGAGCGAACAGTAATCAAGTTTTTACGATACCCATCTGGAAATAAACATTTGGGAGGTACGTGTTCATCTGTTGTGGCTATGTCATCGCACATATAGCATGTATCATCCAGTAAATTCATATTAATTTTTCTAACACACGTTTTTATCAGAAATCTATTTACTACTAGTTAATCATTTTATCTTTTAAATAGTAGAATTCTTAACTAGCTCTAATTCAACAAGCAAGTCTTCTATATTTAATTTTTCAAAGTCTTCTTTAATTAACTCATATACAAATGTTCGTATTGGCATCATGGTAGTAAGATTTGAATTAGTTTGATTAAATCCAGGACCTGAATATGGCATAAAAACATGACTTAGGCTACACGATCCTCCGGAGATATAATCCGATCTATTATTAACTGAGGACTCATGTATTGATTTATTAGGATTGATGCTAACGTAAACTTTATTTTCCTTGGTTCCTTTTCTATATATATAATTTAAACCCCATTTATTATTATTTTTTCTGTTAATTCCAATCTGTATATTCAAGGGCAGTTTATTTATAAAATTCTGAATTCCATTTGTAAGTGCAACGATATTTTAGTTGCATAAAAAAAGTAAGGTGCGTACCGTTGCACTTGCTTAATAATACAAAGGAGAATTCAGGTTATGAATCGCTCATATACGCACCTTACGAGTGAAGAACGATACCACATTTCAGTTTTACGAAAAACTAAAATCTCACTGTCTGAGATTGCCCGCATATTGGGTCGTAATAAATCCACCATCAGTCGCGAGTTAGAGCGTAATACAGGTAACCGTGGTTATCGACACAAACAAGCTGGAGAATTTGCTCAGTCTCGCAAACGTAAAGGCAACAAGCAGATTACCCCTTTCGGCTTTGCCTATATAAGTCACCTAATTGAACAAGATTGGTCACCTGAACAAATCAATGGTCGCCTTAAAGTCATGGGCTGGATTGATGTACCAAGCGTTGAACGTATTTACTTGTTTATCTATGCTGACAAAAAAGATGGTGGTAAGCTTTATACTCACCTTCGTTGTCAAAAGAAACGCCGCAAACGTTATGCGTCAGGCCAACAAAGACGAGGACAGATCGTTGATAGACGTGATATTGATGAACGTCCTGCTGTTGTTGATGAGCGCAGCAGGTTCGGTGACTTTGAGGGAGACACCGTAGTGGGCAACAAACACAAAGGCGTGCTACTTACCTTTGCTGATCGCAAAACCCGCTTATGCGTTATTAGGGCCCACAAAAACCGACGTGCAGGACTGATAGCCAGCAGTAGTATTAAAGCTCTTAAATCTTTTAATGTTCACACTGTTACTTACGACAACGGTAAAGAGTTTGCTAGACACAATGAGGTGGCACAAGCTTTGAATTTTGATGTTTACTTTGCTAAACCCTATGCTTCATGGCAACGGGGAACCAATGAAAATATGAACGGACTCATCAGACAATATTTGCCAAAATCTGTTCGTTTAGATGACGTGACTATAGAACAAACGCAGTTTATTGAGGAGCGTTTGAATAACAGACCGAGAAAAGTCCTTGGCTACCAAATACCCCTTGAAGTGTTATCTAGATGTTAGCCCGTTGCACTTGCAACTGGAATCCACCAATCATAAAAAAACAAATAATGCTCTTTTGAGTTTTATTGTGTGCAAAGCCCAGCATACAGGTTATAAAAAAGGCGACTCGATGGCCGCCTTTTCAGTCCACTTTTGATTGTGTTAGCCCAAAAACGGATAACGGTAGTCCGTGGGTGGGACGAAGGTTTCTTTAATGGTTCTGGGTGATAACCATCGGTAGAGGTTTAAGGCACTGCCGGCTTTGTCGTTGGTGCCTGACGCACGGCCGCCGCCGAAGGGTTGTTGGCCAACCACGGCGCCGGTGGGTTTGTCGTTGATATAGAAGTTACCGGCGGCATGACGCAGACGATCAGCCATGTGGTTAATCACATAGCGATCCCGGGCAAATATGCCGCCTGTGAGGGCGTACATGGAGCCTTCATCACATAAGGTTAGGGTTTCTTCAAAATCATCATCCTGATAGACATAGATGGTTAATACCGGACCAAAGATTTCTTCTTCCATGGTTTTAAAACCAGGGTCTTTGGTCACAATCACAGTCGGCTCAATAAAGTAACCGGTGCTTTTATCACAACCACCACCGACGATAATTTCGGCATCATCAGCTTGTTTGGCGTGGTCAATATAGGATTTAATTTTATCGAATGCAGGCTCATCGATCACCGCGTTAATAAAGTTACCAAAATCACGGGTGCTACCCATATTAAAGGATTCAACGTCTTTCACCAGTTGGGTCTTAATGTCTGACCATAAAGATTCCGGTAAATAAGCCCGCGAGGCGGCAGAGCATTTTTGGCCCTGAAATTCAAAAGCTCCGCGGGATAATGCAGTGGCCACGGCCACCGGATTGGCTGATGAATGGGCAAAGATAAAGTCTTTACCGCCGGTTTCACCGACAATCCGCGGATACGAGCGGTAGTTATTGATGTTGTTACCGATTTCTTTATAAATATGCCTAAAGGTTCCGGTTGAACCTGTGAAATGGACACCGGCTAAATCCGGACGGGTCAGTAAAGCCTCACCGGCCACGGGACCGTCCGCGGCCACCATATTAATCACCCCATCAGGTAAGCCGGCTTCTTTAAAGACCTGCATGATGACATGTGCCGACAGCATTTGGGTACCCGAGGGCTTCCAGACAACGGTGTTACCCAGCATTGCCGGAGCGGCCGGTAAGTTACCCGCAATGGCGGTAAAGTTAAAGGGTGTGATGGCCAGGATAAAGCCTTCTAAAGGGCGCCAGTCGAGCTGGTTCCAGACACCGGGCGAGGATTCGGGTTGCTCTGCCATAATACCTTCATAAAATTCGGCATTAAAGCGTAAGAAATCAATTAACTCACAGGCCGAATCAATTTCCGCCTGAAAAGCATTTTTGGACTGACCGTGCATGGTGGCGGCATTAATGATGTTGCGGTAGGGACCAGCCAATAAATCAGCGGCTTTTAAAAACACGGCTGCCCGGGATTGCCAGGGTAAGCGTTCCCAATCTCCTTGAGCCTTCACCGCGGCATCGGCTGCCAGGTTTAAAATGGCTTTATCGGCTTTGTAATACGTACCCAGCACATGCTGGTGATTATGGGGCATGGTCACCTCGGCTTTGTTGTCCGTTTTAACCGCTTTGCCATTAATGATATTGGGAATATCCGTGTGTTGATTCGCCATTTCGTCCATGGCTTTTTGCAAGGCAATGGTTTCATCACTCCCCGGACGGTATTCATTGATCGGCTCATTGCTGACCGCTGGTGTTTGTGGAATGTTGGCTGAAATCATAATATCTCCAAATAATGTTTCTGATAAAAAAACACCGCCTGATGTTGTTAAAACAACGGCGGTGCTCATGGTCATAAAATAAACTGTTTAGCTAAATAAGTGCTCGACCGCCGCACGTTCTTCACGCAATTCCTGATTGGTGGCATCAATGCGTTGTTGTGAAAAATCACTGATGGGTATATCTTGCACAATTCTGTATTGACCGTTGGCACAGGTCACCGGATAACCAAAAATCACCCCCGGTTCAATCCCATAGCTGCCGTCACTGGGAATCGCCATTGAAACCCAGTCTTTATCAGGCGTACCCAATGCCCAGGATTTCATGTGGTCAATGGCGGCTGAAGCCGCTGAGGCGGCACTGGAGGCACCTCTGGCTTTAATGATTGCTGCACCGCGTTGCTGTACGGTTGGGATAAAATCGTTTTCATACCAGTTATGATCAATGTCTTTAACCACTTCGCCATTCACTTTAAGTTGTGAAATATCCGGATACTGGGTGGAGGAATGGTTGCCCCAGATGGTCATATTGCTTAATTCATGGGTGCCCACCGATAATTTATCAGCCATTTGGGCAATCGCTCGGTTGTGATCCAGGCGAACCATGGCAGTAAATTGTGCCGGATTAATGTTCGGTGCGTTTTGTTGCGCAATCAAGGCGTTGGTGTTGGCAGGATTACCCACAACCAGTACTTTAATGTCCTTATTGGCGTGATTATTGATGGCTTTACCCTGCACAGAAAAAATCTCAGCGTTTTTCTTTAATAAATCACTGCGCTCCATGCCGGGTCCACGTGGCATGGCACCCACTAAAAGAGCATAATCAGCGTCTTTAAAAGCGACATTGGCATCGTCTGTGGCAACGATTCCTTGTAATAAGGGAAAGGCACAATCTTCTAATTCCATCACCACACCCTGCACCGCTTGCATCGCCGGGGGGATTTCCAACAGATGTAGAATAACCGGCTGGTCATCACCCAGCATATTGCCGGCCGCGATTCTGAATAAAAGTTGATAGCCAATTTGACCGGCGGCACCGGTAACAACGACTCGAACGGGTGATTTCATATCATCTCCTGTATGCGTAATGCTTTTAAGAGACCTTTTTGAATGGGCCGTGTCGCTTTGAAAAAGATCTCAGGTAATTGAACAGCCTTAGCTGACTGAAAAAATGGTCGGAGCGAGAAGATTCGAACTTCCGACCCCCACAACCCCATTGTGGTGCGCTACCAGGCTGCGCCACGCTCCGAAACCAGGTGCGTATTCTAACACTTTTGGAATCTTATTTGAAAGATTTAGAATCGATTAAATGATTTAACCGAGCGTCACATTCGTCATACACAAACTAATAAAATAATGATGGATTTATTTCAACCACAGAGGTCACAAAAGTTTTCACAAAGGGCACAAAGAAATAACAATTTCTCCTTAGTGTATTTTGTGTAATCTCCGTGCTCTTTGTGGTTTTCTGAGGACAGAAGACTGACGACAGAAAAACGCTGGTACCGGCCTGCGCCGGTAAGAACTGTTGAGTAAGAACATTATTTCAGGATACTGAGGATTTCTTCTAATTCCTGTACAGTTTGCTGAATCACTTGATAGGATTTACTGGCTTCTTTTTCTTCCACCTGACCGTTTAACTTTTGACGGGCGCCGTTGATGGTGTAGCCGTGATCATATAATAAGCTGCGGATTTGTCGAATCATCATCACATCATTGCGTTGATAATATCGCCGGTTACCACGTCTTTTCACCGGATTCAAATTATCAAATTCGTTTTCCCAGTAACGCAGGACATGTTGTTTGACATCGCACAAGTCACTCACTTCACCGATGGTGAAATAGCGCTTGGCGGGAATCGGGGGTAAGGTTTTATTGTGGCCTTGATCCAGCATAAGTCTCTATGGTGTTCCTCAGTTTTTGTCCCGGTTTAAAAGCCACCACGCGGCGAGCTGATATCGGGATTTCTTCTAATGTTTTGGGATTTCTGCCGGGCCGTGATTTTTTGTCACGCAATTCAAAATTACCAAAGCCTGATAATTTGACCCCGGAACCATTTAATAATTGTTCTTTTATGGTATCAAAAAACACGCTAACAAATTCATTGGCTTCACGTTTATTTAAGCCAACTTCCATATACAGAATTTCTGCTAAATCAGTTTTTGTAATGGTTTCATTCATGTTCTGATAACGGCATTTAAATTTTTCTCTAAAAAGGATACCCCGACTGCCACCAGTTTGTCCACTTCTTTATCTTCCAAAGTTCGATTATTTGCCTGAAATATCAGCGCGATGGCGAAACTTTTGTATCCTTTTTCAATATGCTCACCTTTATACACATCAAATAACAATAATTGTCGCAAAACATCACTTTCAGAACCGATACTGTTTTCAATACCTTGTTTAACTGTTTCCCAGCTTAAATCTTCAGCTAATTGAATGGATAAATCGCGTCGTGTGCTTGGAAATTTAGAGATCGCCTGCCATTGTGGCAAGGTTCTGTGAGCGATTGATTGCCAGTCCAACTGAGCCATATACACCGGTGTTTTGATTTTTAACCGTTGGGTAATGGTCGGATGAACCTGACCCATATGACCGATGCATTGCTTGTTCAACAAAATATCGGCTTGTCTGCCGGGGTGCAAAAATGGTTTTTTGCCAAGCTGGTAACTGACATCACCCGGCACCGCTTCCAGCAAATCATCCACCTGACCTTTTAAATCATAAAAGTCAACAGCACGTGTTTCCAAACCCCATTGTTCCGGTTGGGCCTGCCCACAACGAGCCAGTATCAGGACATCTTCCTGAATTAAGTCTTGCGCCACCGACCGATTAAAAACTTTACCCAGCTCAAACAGAGCGAGATTTAATTCACCATGGGCACGGTTGGCCTGAATATTAACTAAAATTCCGGGTAATAAATGGGTGCGCATCACGGCCATGTCCCGGGTCAGAGGATTGGCCAGAGCGTAACCTGACTCAGCCAAATGACAATCCTGCAGCTGTTTTTCAGACACAAAGGCGTAATTAATCACCTCTTGATAGCCTTTAGCCACCAGTTGTTTTTTTACAGTGATGGGAGAAGCTTGTTGTTCAGGTAAAGTATGGATAACATCATCGCTGTGCAGTAAATCAGCCGGCATTTGGTCATAACCTACCACCCGCACCACTTCTTCAATCAAATCTTCAGCAAGGCTTAAATCAAAGCGCCAACTGGGTGTTTTAACGGTCCAGCCCGACTGATCGGATAAAACCTGAAAGCCCAAGTGATTAAAAATATCCGTCACGCGATCAAAAGCCACATCAAAGCCCAACACCCGTTTTAGATGACCGGCTGATAACTTGATTTCAAGTTGTTGCGGCATATCCGGCTCACTACAAACGGTGTTAATAGGTCCGGCATGGCCACCGCAAATCGATATAATCAGCTCAGTGGCACGCTCCATGGCGCGTTCCTGTAATTGCCAATCAACACCTCGCTCAAAACGTAAACTGGAATCGGTATGGGTTCCCAATCGTCGGGATTTACCCATGATATGAGCCGGATCAAAATAGGCAGATTCCAGAATAATATCTCGGGTATCGGGCTGTACACCGCTGTCTAAGCCACCCATCACACCGGCCACTGCCAGTGGTTTATTTTGATCTGCTATCAGCAGAAATGACTCATCAACTTGCACTTCTGAACCGTCAAGTAAAGTGATGGTTTCCAGATTTTCTGCCATACGCACCATAATACCGCCATCAATTTTATCGCAATCAAAGGCGTGCATTGGCTGTCCCAGTTCAAGCATCACATAATTGGTGACATCCACCACCGGATGAATCGACCGCAGTCCGGCTTTTCTCAACACTTCTTTAAGCCACAAAGGTGAATCGGCCGTGTTATTAATGTCTTTAATAATGCGTCCACAATAGCGCGGGCAGGCTTTAGGCGCTTGAACAGTAACCGACACCGCTTCATTATGTTTAATATCAGCGGTTTGAATCACCGGCTCATTCATTGGCAAGTTATGTAATGTTGCGAGCTCCCGTGCAACCCCACGTACACAAAAGCAATCAGCGCGATTCGGGGTTAAATCAATGTCGATGATGGTGTCTTTAAGCTGTAAATAATCACGCATCGATTCACCCAAGGGTGCATCATTTGGTAATTCCATTAAACCACTGCCCTCTTCGCTCAGACCCAGTTCAACTTCAGAACACAACATACCGGCAGATTCTTCGCCACGCAATTTGGATTTTTTAATTTTAAAACCACCTGGCAAAACAGCACCCACTTGTGCCAGAGGAACTTTTATGCCGCGACGGGCATTGGGCGCACCACAAACAATCTGTAAGCTGTTTTGACCATCATTGACCGTGCATATTTGTAATTTATCGGCATTGGGATGTGGTTGACAGGCGGTTATTTCAGCCACCACAACACCACTGAACTCGCCGGCAGCCGGTAACACATCATCCACCTCCAGACCTAACATGGTCAACTGGGAAACGGTGGTTTGGGTGTCTTGATGGATATCCACCCATTGTTTAATCCATTGTTCACTGATTTTCATGGCTACAGACCTTTAACTGAATTGTTTTAAAAAACGCAAATCGTTTTCGAAGAATTGACGCAAATCATGTACGCCGTATCGCAACATGGCAAAGCGCTCAACACCAAGACCAAAAGCAAAACCGGTGTATTTTTCAGGATCGATACCTCCGGCCTTTAAGACATTGGGATGTACCATGCCACAGCCCAAAACTTCTAACCAGCCTTCGCTGCCGTCTTCTTTTTTCCAGGCCACATCCACTTCCGCTGACGGTTCGGTAAAAGGGAAATAGGATGGCCGTAACCTAATCTCCAAATCATCTTCAAAAAAAGCGTTAACAAACTGATTTAAAACACCTTTTAAACCGGTAAATGTCACATCTTCAGTGATGACCAAACCTTCAATCTGATGAAACATCGGGGTATGGGTTTGATCAGAATCACTGCGATACACTTTACCCGGGGCGATAATTTTAATTGGCGGTTGCATGGTTTTCATAGCGCGTATTTGAACCGGTGACGTATGGGTACGCAACAAATCACCATCGGGAAAATAAAAAGTGTCATGCATGGCGCGGGCCGGATGGTGTGGCGGAAAGTTTAAGGCCTCAAAATTATGGTAATCATCTTCGACCTCGGGTCCGGTCACCACCTGAAAACCCACCTGAGAAAATAACTCAACGATTCGCTGCATGGTACGTGTTACCGGATGTAAACCACCGCCGTGCTGCTCACGACCGGGTAATGTGACATCAATGGATTCAGCCATTAACCGTTGATTCAATTCTTCAGCCAACAGAAATTCTTTACGCGCCTGAATGGCTTTGAATAATTGTTGTTTAACCTGATTGATTAATTGTCCGGCCTGTTTACGTTCTTCAGGTGCCAATTGGCCCAAGTCTTTTAAGCCTGTGGTGATAACGCCTTTTTTACCCACATAATGCACCCGCAATTCATCTAAGGAACGGCTGTCGGTGGCTGCGTTCACGGCAACCAGGGCTTCTTTTAATACGTTTTCCCAATGATTCACTTCATTTCTCATGTTTAACAACAGCCACGCTGCTTTTGTTCTTGACTCAAAAAAAAGAGGAACCAGTGAACACTGATTCCTCTCATCGGTTAACTTCATTCCAATCCTGTCGGGTAATGAACACCCTTTCAGGAAATGCCTTAAGACAAGGCGGCTTTGGCTTGTTCAACCACAGCGGCAAAACCCGCTTTGTCATGCACTGCCATATCAGCCAGAATTTTACGATCTAAAGAGATATCAGCTTTTTTCAAGCCGTTGATAAATCGTGAATAGCTTAAACCGTTGTTCCTGGCACCTGCATTGATGCGTGTAATCCACAATGCCCGAAAAGCGCGTTTTCGGGTGCGGCGATCGCGGTAAGAATACTGATCGGCTTTAATCACCGCCTGTTTAGCAACGCGGTAAATTTTACGGCGTGCGTTATAATAGCCTTTGGCTAATTTTAAAATTTTCTTGTGTTTTTTTCGGGCTTGTACGCCTCTTTTGACTCTGGCCATAATTTAACTCCTTTTATTTAGCGTAGGGCAACAAACGTTCAATTGCCGCTTCATCAGACTCATGAACAAGACTCGTACCACGTAAATTACGTTTACGTTTCTGACTCATTTTAGTCAAAATATGAGAACGGAAAGCGTGTTTACGCTTAAAACCGCCCGCGGTTTTTTTAAAGCGCTTGGCCGCGCCTTTTTTGGTTTTAATTTTTGGCATAATGCCTCCTAAACTTATATTTTTTACTCCTGCAAGTTGCCGATTCAACGGCATTTGGGGACTCGCAGGTCAGCTCGTTATGGTGTCTTCGTAGCCACTTCTTTTTGCTTCGCAAAAAACCGTAACTACTTCGACTTATTTAAGGGTCGATGCTGCTGATTCACGGGCTACGGCATTACGTGAGCACTTCTTTAACGACGTTAAAACCGCTCTCACTGCATTGCCTGCCCTTCCGCTCACCAACTGTATCTCGCCTGTGTCTTCATGGCCGCTTCTTTCACTACGTGAAAAACTGCAACCATTTCGACTGATTAAAGATTATTTACTTGTCCGATTTCGGCGCCAGTAACATAATCATAAAGCGACCTTCCATTTTCGCCGGTCGTTGTTCAACAACCGCTTCATCCTGTACTTCTTCGGCCACCCGATCCAACATCTGCGATCCGAGTTCCCGATGCGCCAATTCACGACCTCTGAACATAATGGTCACTTTGACCTTGTTCCCCTGGTCGATGAATTTACGCAAATTTTTCATTTTGACCTGAAAATCGCCTTCATCCGTATTCGGTCTGAATTTGACCTCTTTGAGCTGGACTTTTTTCTGTTTTTTCTTGGCTTGTTGTTGTTTTTTGGCCTGTTCAAACTTGAACTTGCCATAATCCATGATTTTACAAACCGGCGGTCTGGCCTTGGGTGAGATTTCCACCAAATCCAAACCGGCCTCCTCAGCGCGTTTTAGCGCTTCATCGGTGGCCATAACACCAACCTGATCTCCATTCTGGTCAATCAGTCTCACCTCAGGAATCTTAATTTGCTGATTCCGACGCACTTTTTCAGTTTTAGCGATTAGTCAATCCTCCTAAAAAATTATTGTTTTTCTTTTACTTCACGGCTTAGCTGTGAAATGAAAGCATCTAATGTCATTGAGCCCAAGTCTTTACCACTGTGGCTTCGCACCGTAACGGTACCGTTTTCAAGCTCTTCATTACCCACGATAAGTAAATAATTGGTCTTACTTAGCGTGTGTTGGCGAATTTTATAGCCGATCTTTTCGTTTCTCAAGTCATAAATGGCCCGAAACCCCTGATTTTTCAAAGTTTTGCCAATTTTTTCCGCATATTTCGACTGCTGGCCTGTGATATTAAGCACCGCCACTTGCGTTGGCGCTAACCATAAGGGTAACTGACCGGCATGGTGTTCAATTAAAATACCGATAAAACGTTCAAAAGAACCCAGAATGGCACGGTGTAACATCACCGGTACTTTGCGCTCGCCGTCCTCTGCCACATAGCTGGCATCCAATCGGCCCGGCATAGAAAAATCCACCTGAATGGTGCCGCACTGCCACACCCGCCCCAAACAATCTTTTAAGGAAAATTCTATTTTGGGTCCGTAAAAAGCCCCTTCACCGGGCAATTCCTGCCATGCGATGTTTTTGGCATCCAACGCACTGGCCAATGCCTGTTCTGACTTATCCCAGTCGGCATCGCTACCGACCCTTTTTTCCGGCCGTGTTGATAAACGATAAATAATGTCTTCAAACCCAAAATCAGCATACACTTCATGCAAAAAATCAATAAATTCTGACACCTCGCGGGCAATGTCCTTTTCCTCACAAAATATATGCGCATCATCCTGAACAAAGCCCCGAACCCGCATCAAACCGTGCAGTGCCCCGGAAGGCTCATTGCGGTGGCAAGAGCCAAATTCAGCCAAGCGAATCGGTAAATCACGGTAAGATTTCAGTCCCTGGTTAAAGACCTGCACATGGCATGGACAATTCATCGGTTTAATCGCAAATTGGCGACCTTCAGAAGCCACCGAAAACATATCTTCACCAAATTTATCGGCATGTCCTGACCGTTCCCACAAGCTGTATTCAACGATTGATGGGGTGTTGATTTCTTGATAATTGCGTTCATCCAGTTTTTTTCGCATATAACCGCGAACTGCCTGATATATCGACCAACCGCGCGGATGCCAGAACACCATGCCGGGGGCTTCTTCCTGAAAATGGAACAAATCCATCTTTTTACCCAGTTTACGGTGATCGCGCTTTTCCGCTTCCTGTAAACGAAACAGATAATCTTTTAAGTCTTTCTTATCGTACCAGGCGGTACCGTAAATTCGCTGTAGCATGGCGTTACGGCTGTCACCCCGCCAATAAGCGCCGGCCACACTCATGAGTTTAAATACTTTGAGCTTACCCGTATTGGGTACATGCGGACCGCGACATAGATCGGTGAATTCACCCTGGCGATACAATGACAGGGTTTCATCGGCCGGAATATCACGAATAATCTCGGCTTTGTAATGCTCGCCTTTTTGCTCAAAAAATTCAATCGCTTCATCCCGCGACAATTCGAATCGCTCAACAGGCAGTTTTTCTTTGGCAATTTTTTTCATTTCAGCGGTGATTTTTTCAAGATCTTCATCGCTGAACGGCTCTTGGGTGGCAAAATCATAGTAAAAGCCATCGTCAATCACCGGCCCGATGGTCACTTCCACATTTGGAAACAAACGCTGAACCGCCTGCGCCATCATATGAGCCGCCGAATGTCGCAAGACCTCCAAGCCGTCTTCAGATTGACCGGTAATAATGGTCAAGTCGATGTCTTCGTTGATTTTGTAAGATAAATCAACCTTCTGATCATTGACACGGGCCGCCAATGCCGCCTGTGCCAGACCCGGACCAATATCCTCGGCCACTTCCGCCACCGTTAAAGCGGCATCATATTGTCGTTGGCTACCATCAGCCAAAGTCACCGTAATCATGATTAATTAAATCCAATAAACACAAAGATAAATTACGCTTTGCGGGTTGTCAAAAAGGAGCGGGATTATAACACGTTACCCGTGCTATTGCGCCTTAGCAGAACAAATTTGTAAGTATTGTTTGATGACCGAATCAACCCCTTGATAGAGGCTTTCAACAGTTAGGGCATGACCAATGGAAACCTCTAAAATAGAGGGTATGGTCAAGAAGTCAGCCAAATTGTTTAAATCCAGATCATGTCCGGCATTCACCCCAAGGCCTAATTGCGTGGCCAGATTGGCTGCCCGGCGATATTGTCGTAAGGTGTCATTATAATCATCTTGCGCATGGGCGTTTGCATAAGCTTCCGTATAAAGTTCTATGCGATCGACGCCGGTTTTGGCCGCCAGTTCAACCTGCTGACAATCGGGGTCTAAAAATATCGAACTGCGAACACCGATACGTCGCAGTTGTTCCGCCAGCGTCTTTATTTGATCAAAATGCTGATGCAAATCCCAGCCATGATCCGATGTCAATTGATCCGGGGCATCCGGTACCAGTGTGCACTGATGGGGGCGGCTGGCCAAAATTAATTGCAAGAACCGCTCATCCGGATAGCCTTCTACATTAAGCTCTATGCCATGAAAAGCCGCCACCAATTCTCGTAAATCATGGACATCGCGGTCTTTGGTGTGGCGCTGATCCTGTCTTGGATGAACGGTTAAGCCCTGTACACCCAAATCAATTAAATATCGCCCATAGGCCACCACATTAGGATAATCACGGCCCCGTGAATTTCGCAATAATGCAATTTTATTGAGATTCACACTTAACGCTGTCATAACAGGAAAAAACATTCTCTAAAAAAACGACATTTTAACGTATCCTGAGATAGGATGGCACGTCAAAAAAATCAGACGGAAAAAGATAAGGTGATGTGAGTAAAGGCGAGACCAATACAGAGAGAAAACGTCAACCCACAAAACTCTGTATTGGCTCACCGCATCGGGTCAAAAATAGATAACCCATTTTGGAGATTTTAATTATACCTCCCCTGTGAACACCCACATTTTTGCGAAATGAGATAGTCAATGTGGGTCTGTTCAAGGTGAAACCATTGTACATATTTTTAGCCCCATGCTAATATTGTGTACAAATATGCGCACAAAAAACAATGACAACGTCCCAAACCCATCTAATTCAATTACAAAAAGCCCTGGTTCCCGTGACCAAAATGGTCATTAAATTCGGACTACAGTGTCATGAATTTAAAGAAAATATCGAGTTTGCCTATATTCAGGCCGCTAAGGAATTATTGCGCGAGGAAAACCGCACCGCCACCAACCAGGCCATTGCCGTAAAAACGGGCATCGACCGGCGTAAAGTGGCTGAACACAACAAAGCCTTAAAACATAAAAAAGGTTTTAATAAAATGGATCTGGTTATACTGGCTCTGCAAAAATGTAAAGCCGGCGGACAAAAAACGTTGAGTATGGCCCGCTTGAGTCAGATTATTGATGGTATTTACGGTCACCATATTCGTGCCAAAGCCGTGATTAACGAGCTGATACAGGCTGAAATGCTGACACCAGAAAAAAACCGTTACCGCATCACCGATGCCCTTCACCAAAAATTATCCCTGCAAGCTGAACTGGCTGATGAGGTGGATGTCACCACCCAACGTCTGTTTGAAACCTTTTTCAAAAAAATGTTTGGTCAAGACGGCGATTTACTGACCCAAAAAACCCTGCAATCCAGTCAAATACCGCCCCGAAAACAAGCCCGACTGCAACAACAGATCAAACACCGGTTAAGTCTGTTTGAAAAAAATGTCGAAAACCTTATTAATGAATACGTGGCGAATGTTCCTGAAGGCACTTACCCAAAAATTGGTTTGTGTCAATTTCAGTTTAATGAAATGTCGGACCCGGAAAATCACTGACCGGATACCCGTTTATACCTTAGGTTATTGTGAAAATCCGCAATCTCAGCGCATTCTTTATAACTCGGTTCTGAGTTTTAGCAATTCAGGAAAAAAGGTTAATTCCAGTGCTTTTTTCAGAAAACCCACGCCCGAAGAACCGCCGCTGCCGGTTTTAAAACCAATGATTCTTTCCACGGTTTTCATATGCCGAAATCGCCATAACTGGAAAGACTCTTCCACATCCACCAACTGCTCACACAAGGCGTACACCGTCCAATGATGTTCGGGATGACGGTAAACTTCCAGCAAAGCCTTCATCAGTGATTCATTATAGCGATGTGGCTCGGTATAATCACGGTGCACCAAATCATCATCCAACGGATAGTCTTTTTCATCCAGATAACGAATAAAAACATCATAAACGCTGGGTGCTTCTAAAACCGATTGCAATACCCGCCTTGACACTGACCCTTCGGGAAAAACCGACAACATTTTTTTATTTTTGTTACCCAGTAAAAACTCAACCTGCCGGTATTGCAGCGACTGAAAGCCTGAGGCATTGCCGAAGACACCGCGAAACTGTACATACTCACTGGGAGTCAGTGTTTCCAGTACCGCCCATTGCTCAAACAACTGTTTTTGAATTTGCTTTACCCGCGCCAAAATTTTAGAGGCTTTACCAAGACGGTGCTGCTGAATCCAGTCAATGGCCGCTTTGAGCTCATGAATAATCAGTTTTAACCACAGTTCCGAGGTCTGGTGCTGAATAATAAACAGCATTTCATCATGATGCTCAGGGTGGCTTAAGGGCTTTTGCGCGGATAACAAGCGATCCAAACAGAGGTAGCCGCCATAATTTTGTCGTTCTGACAAATCCAGTTTAATGTCGGTTTCTAAATCCCGTAGATTGTCTTCGTGGCTCATAATGCAAATAATTATCTGTAACCGTCTATTGTAAAAGTTTGGTCTTCATTTCGCATTGTTTCAAATCAAGTTTTTAGGATGATTTATAAAGATGCGTTCAATGACCTGCTCTCTTTATTAATAACCGCGTTTACTTTATAATATACAGCGCTTAGCAGGTCGGTAAAGACGACCTATATATAAGGTATGCCCAGACACAGGATGATTCAAGTCACCGGCAATGCGGTCGGTCTTATAAACGGGCCTGCCGCCTGCCATCACAACCCCGTATATGCTCGCGGGTTTATGGCATGATAATTCCAATCCAATAATTCGGAGAGTGAAATTGACTACAGTTGCTTCGTTCAATATCGACTATTTACAATACCTCACCCCAAACGGTGAGTTGGTGGGGGACAAAAAACCACGTATTGCCACTGATTTTGACCAATTAAAATCCATTTATGAATTAATGGTGTTAACCCGCACTTTTGACAGTAAAGCGGTTGCACTTCAACGCACTGGCAAACTCGGCACCTATGCCTCCTGTCTTGGGCATGAAGCGGTGCATATCGGCATCGGATCGGCCATGGCAGAAGAAGATGTATTTGCCCCCATGTACCGAGAATACGGTGCCCAGTTTTACCGGGGTGTGAAAATGTCTGAAGTGCTCAATTACTGGGGTGGTGATGAACGTGGCAGTCATTTTTCAGGACCGCAACATGATTTTCCCTGGTGTGTGCCGATAGCCACTCAGTGCACCCATGCTGCCGGCGCGGCATTGGCCATGAAATTACGCGGTGAAAAACGCGCCGCTGTTTCAGTGGTGGGTGATGGTGGCAGTTCAAAAGGTGATTTTTTGGAAGCCATCAATGCCGCCAGTGCCTTTACCTTACCAATGGTTTTAATGATTGTGAATAACCAATGGGCCATCTCAGTACCACGTAAGAAACAATCATCAGGCCGAACCCTGGCTCAGAAAGGCTTGGCCGGCGGCTTACCGTCTATTCAGGTGGATGGCAATGACTACATCGCTGTGTACACTGCTGTTA
This sequence comes from Marinicella pacifica, assembly GCF_014636635.1. GTDB lineage: Bacteria > Pseudomonadota > Gammaproteobacteria > Xanthomonadales > Marinicellaceae > Marinicella > Marinicella pacifica. The sequence goes on from NZ_BMEO01000006.1 coordinate 152,903, forward strand.
AAGACGCCTTAAAACGGGCTTATGAAGGCAAAGGTGCCACCGTGATTGAAGCCATTACTTACCGACTGAGCGACCACACCACCGCCGATGACGCCAGTCGTTACCGGCCGGACGATGAGGTCGAAAATGCCCGGCAATTTGAACCAATTAAACGTATGCGCAAATATTTAATGAACAACAGACAATGGAATGAACAACTGGAAAATCAACTACTGGAAACCTGTAAAAAAGAAGTCAATGAAGCGGTGGATGAATATTTAAGCACCGGTAACCCCGGCGTGGCCTCGATGTTCGATTATATGTTTGCCGAGATGCCGCATACGCTGGCGGCACAAAAACAATATGCATTAGATTTAGAGGAGAAGTCAAATGGCTAAAGTGACTTTAGTGGAAGCCGTTACCATGGCCATGGACTACGAACTGGGTCATGATAAGGACGTGGTCATTATGGGCGAAGATGTGGGCATCAACGGTGGTGTGTTTCGCGCCACCAAAGGTCTTGCTCAAAAATACGGCGAAGACCGGGTGATTGACACCCCACTGGCCGAAGCCATGATTGCCGGAATGGCCGTGGGTATGGCCACGCAGGGTATGAAGCCGATTGCCGAAGCTCAGTTTATGGGCTTTATATACCCTATGGTCGAACACATTGTGTGTCATGCGGCCCGCATGCGCAACCGAACCCGCGGACGTTTAACCTGTCCGCTGGTCATTCGCGCACCCTACGGTGGCGGAATCCATGCGCCGGAGCATCATTCAGAAAGTACCGAAGCCCTATTTGCCCATATTCCGGGATTGCGGGTGGTGATTCCTTCTTCGCCGACCCGTGCCTATGGTTTGTTACTGGCTGCCATCCGCAGCCCAGATCCGGTTATCTTCTTAGAACCCAAACGCATATACCACTGGAGTAAAGAGGAAGTCGAAAATGACGGCGAAGAGTACCCCTTGGATATGTGTTATGTTATTCGTGAAGGCGAAGACGTGACACTTGTCACCTGGGGCGCGATGATGAAAGAAACCCTGGAAGCGGCTGATAAACTGGCCGAACAAGGTGTGTCTGCTGAAGTCATCGATGTGGCCACCGTCAGTCCGCTTGATATGGACACCATCGCCGAATCCGTGGCCAAAACCGGTCGTTGCGTGATTATTCAGGAAGCCGCGCGCCATTGCAGTTTATCTTCTGAAATTGCCGCCAATCTGGCTGATCAGGGCTTATATGACCTGAATGCCCCGGTTAAACGCGTCACCGGATATGATGTCATTATGCCGTTGTTTAAAATGGAAAAGAAATACATGCCGACCACAGATCGGATTTTAAAAGCAGTTAACCAAGTTTTGGAGGTTTCATGAGTATTTTTAAATTACCCGATTTAGGTGAAGGTTTACCCGATGCCGAAATTGTTGAATGGCATGTTAAAGTCGGAGACAATGTTAAAGAAGACCAACCGATGGTATCCATGGAAACCGCTAAAGCGGTGGTCGATGTGCCGGTACCCCACGACGGTGTGGTTAAAAAATTATACGGTGAACCCGGTGACGTGATTGACACCGGTGCGCCACTGATTGAATTTGAAGGCGAACACGAAAATAAACAATCTGAGGCACAAACCGAATCGCAAGACACTGATTCAGCCAGTAAACTCAGGCAAGAAGCCGAACAGGTGCTGATGGATTTAGACAAAGACGGGGTTAATGACGTGCCCGCAGAAGAACCGGCGGCTGCCGCTGAAGAAAAACAAGGTACGGTGGTGGGTCAGATGGAAACCTCCGACACGGTTCAGGACAGTATGACCGATTTCGGCGGCAAAAAAGCCGCGCCTGCAGTGCGTGCACTGGCGAAAAAGCTTAATGTGGATTTATCCCAAGTGGAAGCCACCGGTAGCGGTGGCGTTATTCGTCCCAGTGATGTTAAAAAAGCAGCCCAATCAGGTCAGGCTCAAGCGTCAGCCACCGAGAAAAGCACAGCCCAGCCGGCACCGACTCGGCCGGCAGCCAAACAAGCAGCCCCTTCAGCCAAACCCGCCACGCCAAAAGCGCAAGCTGATGATCAATGGCAACAGGTTAAAGGATCCCGCCGCACCATGGCGCGGGTGATGCAAAACGCCCATGCCACCATTGTGCCCACCAGTATTATGGACGATGCCGATATCCATGCCTGGCAACCCGGTCAGGACATCACCGGTCGTTTAATCCGTTCTCTGGTGATAGCGGCCCAAGCAGAACCGGCCCTCAATGCCTGGTTTGACGGCGACAAACTGGCACGCCGAATCATTTCCCATGTGGACATTGGCATAGCGGTGGACACCGAAGACGGCTTGTTTGTACCCACCATGCGCAATTGTGAAACCTTAACACCCCAGCAGGTTCGCGAAGAAATGAATGTGATTAAAGAACAGGTGAAAAACCGCAGCATTCCACCGGAATCCATGAAAGACTACACGCTCATGTTGTCTAATTTCGGGGTTTATGCCGGTCGTTATGCCACCCCTATAATCACACCGCCGTGTGTGGCCATTGTGGCTGCGGGTAAATTACGCCATGAAGTGGTGCCGGTGATGGGTGGTATGGAAGCCCACCGCACCATCCCATTATCCCTGACTTTTGATCACCGCGCTGTGACCGGTGGTGAAGCGGCTCGCTTCCTGGCAGCCATGATTAAAGACTTGCAAAAAAGCCAGTAAATCAGCATCCAGTCAGTCAAAAGCCCGATCAATGGTCGGGCTTTTTTTTTGAATTTTTTTTCACGCACCGAGCCTCAACTTCATGCTATCATTAAAAAACCTTTTTTTTGAGGTTAAACCAAGTATCTACTACCAATCAGGAGAAAAAATGAAAACCAACAATTTAACCACCCTCAATGTGGCATTAGCCGGCGCAGTCGGTGCTTTGGGCGCGGGCACTGCCGCCGCCGACAATCCTTTTCTGCAACACGATCTTGACAATGGCTACAACAACCTAAACACAACTATAATGGGAAAAGTAGCGGTTGGTGAAGGTCAATGCGGTGAAAAGAAAGCCGAAGATGACAAACAGGCCGAAGGTAAGTGCGGTGAAGGCAAGTGCGGTGAAGGCAAAAGTGGTGAGCATGAAGCCAAAAGTGACAAACAGGCCGAAGGTAAATGCGGTGAAGGCAAGTGCGGTGAAGGCAAATGTGGTGAGCATGAAGCCAAAAGTGACAAACAGGCTGAAGGTAAGTGCGGTGAAGGTAAGTGTGGCGAACATGAAGCCAAAGATGAGCCAAAAGCCGACACGAAATCCGACAAACAGGCCGAAGGCAAATGCGGCGAAGGTAAATGTGGCCATTAATCCATTGATATGAATTTAGCCAGTTTATCCGGTGCCGGTTTGGGATTGAGACGATCGATCCTGCCGGCACTGGCTAAAGCCGATGATTTGACGGCTCTTGATTTTCTCGAAGTGGCACCGGAAAACTGGGTTCAACTGGGGGGGCGCCACCGACAAGCTTTTGATGCGCTGGCCGAACGCTTTCCTGTTGTATTACATGGCTTGTCCCTGTCCATTGGCGGACCAGATCCGCTTAACCTTGATCTGGTGCAGCAAATTCAATCCTTTAAGCAACGCTACGGCTGTCCCCTTTATACCGAACACAATACTTACTGCACGGATGGCGGTCAATTGTATGATTTAATGCCCATTCCTTTTAATCAGGAAATGGTTGCTTATGTGGCCGATCGGGTTCATCAGGTGCAGGACATTCTGGGCGAACGCATCGCCCTAGAAAATGCCTCCTATTACCTCAGACAACCCGGCAGTGACATGACAGAACTTGATTTTATGTCGGCGCTGTTGAAACGTGCGGATTGTTACCTGCATTTGGATATTAATAATGTCTATGTCAATAGTGTGAATCATGGCTACGATGCCCGTGATTTTATACGTCAGTTACCCACCGAACGCATCGTTTATGGCCACATCGCAGGTCATGAACAAAAGTCTGAACAGCTCATTATTGACACCCATGGCAGTGATGTTATTGATCCGGTTTGGGCACTTTTGGATTTCAGTTACCACCGACATGGTCTGTTCCCCACACTACTGGAACGGGATTTTGATTTTCCTCAACTGGGCTCGTTGCTTAATGAGGTTCAACGTATCAGGTCCCTACAATCTCAGCACCAAGCCCGCCATGCCAGATTATCACACGCATAAAACAACCCAGCTGGCTTTTGCGGCCCATATACGAAACCCGGACAAGTACCCCAAACCTCAGGGCATTGATGAGCAACGCATGCAGGTTTATCGGGATTTGTTTTTTAACAATATTAACAACCTGATAAAACAGACCTTTCCGGTTCTGGCTACTTTGTATAATCGAGAAGAATGGCAACAGCTCATACGCAGTTTTTATCAGCCTAAATACAATAAAACCCCCTATTTCACCGATATTGCCGATGAATTTGTAGTTTTTTTAAAAAACCGGCCAGCAGATGACAAACGGCCGTTTGTGGCTGAACTGGCTGACTATGAATGGCTTGAACTTGATCTCGAAAAAAGTCCTCTGCAACCGAACTACCGTAAACTAAACAAGGACTTACTGCAGTCTCAGTCACCCGTCATTTCACCGCTTTTATATGCCCGCAATTATCAATACCCGGTTCACCGAATAGGTCATACATTTCAGCCTACACATTCACAACCATGTCATCTTGTGGTCTGGAGGAACCGGGATGGTAATGTACATTTTGCTGAATTAAGCCCACTGTCTATGCGACTTTTGGAACAATTAATCACCACAGATCTAAACGGCACTGAGGCTTTGTTATCTGTATTGGCGGACAATAAAATACATCCGGACAATAAAATGATTGAATACGGCCGTCATCAATTGCTTAAATGGTACAGTCAGGACATCATCATCAACACCCAATAAGAGAATTTTCATGAAATTAATCCGCATCATCAATCGTGTTTGGCAACCGCTCAAATCTCGTTTAAATAGCGCAGGCCAATGGCTTCCGCCCTTTTTTCTGCGCGCCATTCTTTTCTGGGAATTTTATGAAGCCGGTGTCGGCAAACTCAATGGTGACAATTGGTTTGGTGCTATTCAACAAAATTTTCCACCGGTCTTCAGATCCCTGCATCCTGATACGCTGTGGTTAATGGCCGCCTGGGGAGAAGTGGTCTTTGCCGTGCTGTTGTTGCTGGGTTTATTCACCCGTTTTGCCGCGATGGCAATGATTGTAATCACGGCAGTGGCCCTTTATGCCGTACACTGGCCGGAATCTTACGACTCATTGAGCCAACTGTGGCAAGGTTATGCCATCAGCAACGACGGATACGGCAATTTTAAATTACCCCTGATTTTTATGGTGATGCTGTTGCCTCTGGTGTTTTCTGGCGGCGGTAAACTCAGTCTGGATTATTTACTTAATTATCTGATTGGATGTGATGAACGACCACCTCAACAGTCTGACTTTATTTCTAAAGGATTGGCATTACTGATTTTAGCCGTACCACTGGTGTTCTTTTTCCCGGTATTAAGCACGCTTATTGCTGCGATTGGTTTTTTATTATTGATTGGCAATCATTGGATAACACCACAGGGTTAACCCGAACATTGTAGTGCATAAAAAAGGCCGCTTTGATAAAGCGGCCTTTTGATTTTTACACTGAATGTCTTTATTAATTTTGAATTTGTAATTCAGTGCGTCGGTTGCGTTGACGACCTTCATCGGTTTCATTGGTGGCAATTGGGCTGTTTTCACCATAGCCTTTCCAGGTCATACGATCAGCATCTATGCCTTTATCAACCAGGTAGTCATACACCACTTTAGCACGGCGCTCAGACAAATCCTGGTTATAACTTTCCGTACCGATGGAATCGGTGTGACCGGCCACCTCAACAAGGATTGTACCGTGTTCACCCATCGTTTTCACCGCTGCATCCAGAATCTTGATGGATTCGGGTCGTAAGGTGGCTTTGTCGAAATCAAAGTGAACACCCTGAAGTTCAATCACAACCTGAACTTCACAACCGTCTTTATCCACCACCGCACCGGCGCGTGTGTCAGGACATTTGTCTTGTGAATTAGGCACGCCGTCATTGTCATCATCTCCGTCAGTGATGGGACAACCGTACTCATCAACTTCGACTCCTGCCGGTGTGTTTGGACAGCGGTCCATTTGATCGCTGACGCCATCACCATCGGAATCTAACTGCGGTGCCGGTTCAATCGCTTCTGCAGCCGGCGCCTGACGGGCTTCACCCAAAGCGATACTGACACCCATTGAGAACATATAATCATCATAACTGCTGGCAGAACCGGTGTAGTCATCGGTATCCAGCCGGTATTTAACCTCACTGATAAAATCAATGCGATCATTCACGTTTTTACGGATACCTACACCAAGGTTTAACATCCAGTCATCAGAACTGACGCGAGGACCCTGACCATCATGATTCAATAATCCGGCACCAATACCAATAAAGGGTCTGAGACTATCGCCCTGATTAAAATGATAACGAGACATCAGTCCGTAACCGGTTTGTTTCATGGAGCCGGCACGACCTTCATTGGCAAATCTGGCATGGTCAATTTCAAAATCCAGGGTCCAATTGGGATTGATGAATTTACCCAAACCCAAACCCACACCAAACTGAGATTCAATGTTTTTTTCGCCGTCAGTGGCGGTGAAATTTATAGTTGGTGATAAATGCCAACGATCATCATATTCTTGTGCCAATGCGGTACCGGCTAAGGCCGACAATGACAATCCTAACAATAATTTTTTCATAGACGATTCCTCTCGTTTTAGGTTGAAAGTTTAGATTTTATCATATTCAAACAGAATTCCGTACAGATGTTTATTTTAACGGTTAAAAATCATCATGAAGTCAGAATATTGACATAAACTGTCATTTTGACCTGTTTTTCACTGAACAAAAGGAAAAATTGAGGTATGAAATCAGCCACAATCATTTTTCCGCACCAATTATTTGCCGATTTATCGGCCATTAAAAACCACTCAATATATCTGGTTGAAACTGATTTATTTTTTAATCAGTACCCTTTTCACAAGCAAAAAATCGCTTTCCACCGGGCCACGATGAAAGCGTATGAGGCGTTTATTGAACCCCATGTGGCTTCCATACATTACATCGAAGCCCACACGCCGCTGGCTGACATTTATGAGTTAATCAAACACCTGGCCAACAATAATATTGACCGTCTGAATATTTACCCGACACATGATGACTGGCTTAATCAACAGATACGACAGGGCTGTCAATCCCGAGGTTTGGATATCAATACCATACCGTCACATCTGTTTCTCAACAAAACTGAAGATTTGGCCGCATTTTTTAAAGGCCATGAAAACCTTTTTCACCATCATTTTTACCAGCAACAACGTCGGCGGCACAAGCTGTTAATGCAAGGTAATAAACCCTGTGGCGGTCAATGGAGTTTTGACGGTGAAAACCGTAAAAAATACCCCAAAAACAAGCAACCACCAAAGCTCAAAAAAGCCAACTGGACAAGCTATCATGAGCAGGCAGCACACTATACCGAAGAGTATTTTGGTGATCATTACGGTTTTCCGATGGCACAGGACAATGACCTCATTTATCCAATCACCCACCAACAGGCACAAACCTGGCTGGCTGATTTTGTGCAGCACCGACTGGCTGAGTTCGGTCCTTATGAGGACGCCATTTGTTTTGACCAGCGGGTTTTAAATCACAGTCTGTTGACACCTATGCTGAACATCGGTTTACTCACACCCAAAGAGGTTATTTCAGCGGTACTTTCCCAAGCCAAAGAACACCACATCCCCATCAATTCTCTGGAAGGATTTATCCGACAAATCATCGGCTGGCGGGAATACATTCACGGTCTATACCATTTCAAAGGACGAAAGCAACGCTGTTCAAACGCATGGAACCATCAGCGCCCGATGCCGAAGGGTTTTTATAACGGCGAAACCGGTATCGACCCGGTCGATCAAACCATTCACAAAGTATTGTCCAGCGGTTATTGTCACCACATTGAACGCTTGATGGTTTTGGGGAATTTTATGTTTTTGTGTGAAATTCACCCAAAGGCTGTTTACCGGTGGTTTATGGAATTGTTTATTGATGCCTATGACTGGGTGATGGTGCCCAATGTTTACGGTATGAGCCAGTTCGCCGATGGCGGACTGATGTCCACTAAGCCGTATATTTCTGGCAGTAACTACATCAGAAAGATGAGCGATTATGCAAGCGGTGACTGGTGTGAAGTGTGGGATGGCTTGTATTGGCGGATTATCGACAAACACCTTGACTACTTTAAAAATAACCGGCGCACCGCCATGATGGCCAGCAACTGGTTACGTCAGGATACCCACAAGAAAAAGTCCCATTTAGCGGTGGCCGAAGATTTTTTAGCCGGATTGTGAATCAGCGATTATTGACCGGGTTGCCAAAAAACCTCATCACCACCATTTAAACGCCGCCCCAGCACAAACAAATAATCAGATAAACGATTTAAATACTGCATAACTTCAGTCTCAATATTATGCGTCTGAGCGGCTTTCCAGGCATGGCGTTCAGCCCGGCGACAAATACTGCGTGCCAGATGCACATGGCTGCCGATGCGATTACCTGCCGGCAGAATAAACTGTTTAATTGGTTGTAACCGGGTTTGGTGCTGATCAATCCATTGTTCTAACTGTTTGACGTGATGGGCTTTAATCGGATTGTCCTTGTATTGTGCGACCTGCGCGCCCACATCAAACAACTGATGCTGAATCAGGGCCAGCTGCTGATCAATGTCTGCCTCGGGCTGGTCAGCACGGATTAATCCCACATGGGCATTCAGTTCATCAATATCACCAATGGCTTCCATTAACCGGTCTTGCTTGTCGATACGGCTGCCATTGGCCAAGCCGGTTTGTCCGGCATCACCGCTGCGGGTATAAATTCTGGCCATTATGTTAAACTTTGGTTGCAGTTCATAAGGCCTATAGAGTATAGTTCGACTGGAATTTTTGCAATCAATTTTATGATTCAATGAATAAAACAAGTTTGTATCAGGCGCACCTGGATGCGGGCGCAAAAATGGTTGATTTTGGGGGTTGGCAGATGCCCATAAATTACGGCTCTCAACTCGAAGAACACCATGCGGTGCGGCAACATTGTGGTCTTTTTGATGTCTCTCACATGACCATCATCGATGTCGCAGGAGAAGATGCCACCGATTTTCTGTATAAACTGTTGGCCGGTGACATCAAAAAAACTGATGTCAATCAGGCTTTATACAGCACCATGCTGAATGAAGATGGTGGCGTCATTGACGATTTAATTGTCTATAAACAATCCGACGAACGATACCGCATCATTTCCAATGCCGCCACCCGGCAAAAAGATCTTGCGTGGATTCTTCAACAGGCCGATGATTTTAAGGTAACCATTGAAGAACAATCAGAATTAAGCATTCTCGCCTTACAGGGGCCGCACAGTGAACAGCTGTTAAACAGTGTGTTGTCTTTTGATTTCAGCGACTTAAAAAAATTCAGGGCTACCCAGTCAGACGATTTGTTTATTGGTCGAACCGGTTATACCGGTGAAGATGGTTTTGAATTACTGGTGCCCAACAATCAGGCAAACGGTTTATGGGATAAGCTCGTTCAGGCAGGTGCCAAACCTTGTGGACTCGGCGCACGGGATACCCTGCGACTGGAAGCCGGTATGCACCTCTACGGTCAGGACATGGATGAATCCATTTCACCCGTTAATTGTGGTTTGGCCTGGTCGGTGCGCAAAAACAATTATGATTTCATCGGTGGCAACGTGATAAAAACACAGCGTCAGCAGGGAGCCGATCAGCGACTGGTCGGTCTGGTGTTGTCGGGACGCGGCGTATTACGTCATGGCCAGAATCTCTTTAACAATGACCGGGAAATCGGCGTTATCACCAGTGGTGGTTTTTCGCCGACCACTGAATCAGCGATTGCTTTGGCCAGAATTCCGGCCTCTTTAAAAACCGACACCCTGCAAGTTGAAATACGCAAAAAACAACTGCCCTGCCGGGTTGTTAAACCCACTTTTGTTAGAAATGGTCAATCATTAATAGAGGAATAAAATTATGAGTTATGTACCTGATAATCTGTCATATACCGCCAGCCACGAATGGTTAGAAAAAATCGAAACCGGGCGTTACCGTGTCGGTATCACCGAATTTGCGCAAGACCAATTGGGTGATATTGTGTTTGTTGAATTACCTGAAATGGATGAATCTTACGCTCAGGAAGATGAATGCGGTGTGGTTGAGTCCGTCAAAACCGCTTCGGATTTATATGCACCGATTGGCGGCACCATTGTGGAGATCAATGATGCACTTGAGGACACACCTGAACTAATCAACGATTCACCCTATGACGACGGCTGGATTTTTGTGATTGAAGTGGACGATGAATCTGATCTGGATAATTTATTGAGCGCTGAAGATTACCGCAACAGCATCGAAGACGAAGAGTAAATTCATTATGCCATTCATACCCCACACACAGGATGACATCAAAGCCATGCTGAACACCATCGGTGTGGCCAATATTGATGATTTGTTTGATGAAATTCCCAAAGAACTGTGGTCATCCAAACTGGATCAGTTAGACGACAGTATGCCGGAAATGGCGGTGGTCAAAAAGGTCTCTGCGCTGGCCAAAAAAGATGGCACACCGGTCTGCTATGCCGGTGCCGGTGCCTATGAACACCATATACCTGCAGCCGTTTGGCAGGTTGCCACCCGTGGTGAATTTTATACCGCATACACCCCCTACCAGGCAGAAGTTTCACAGGGCACATTGCAGGTTATTTACGAATACCAAAGTATGATTGCACATATGACCGGCCTGGATGTTTCAAATGCTTCTATGTACGACGGCGCCTCGGCTTTGGCAGAAGCGATTTTAATGGCGGTACGTGCCAACCGCAAAAGCAAATCCAAACGGATACTTGTGCCTGACACACTGAATCCGGTTTACAAACGGGTGGCCCACAATATTGTGCATAACCAGGAAATCACGCTTGAGTCGGTCCATTTTGACCCGACCACCGGTTTGGTTGACCAACAGGATCTGGCACGTTTCGCAGGTGAAGACATCACCGCTCTTGTGATTCCACAGCCCAATTATTTTGGTTTGTATGAAGATGTCCATGCGCTCACCGACTGGGCACATAACAACAAGGCATTAGCGATTGGCGTGGTTAACCCCATCAGTCTCGCCTTGCTCACCGCACCCGGTCAATGGGGAGAACATGGTGTGGATATTTGTTGTGGCGAAGGTCAAGCCATGGGTGTTCCGCTGTCATCAGGTGGCCCCTATTACGGTTTTTTAACCTGTCAACAGGATTATGTCCGACAAATGCCCGGACGCATTGTCGGCATGACCACGGATTTGGACAATAAACCGGGGTTTGCCCTCACTTACCAGGCCCGAGAGCAACATATCCGGCGCGCCAAAGCCACCTCAAACATATGCACCAATCAGGGCTTGATGGTGACCGCATCCACCATTTACATGGCATTGCTGGGTTCCAATGGCCTTAGAAATGTGGCCGCTCATTGCATAAAAAATACCGAAATTTTGAAAAACAAACTGGCAAAACTCGATCACTTAAAGATTCTGTTTGATGCCCCTTGTTTTCATGAGTTTGTGATTCAGGTACACAGACCGGCGACTGATATCATTGCTGACATGGCCGCCAAAGGTTATGTGGCCGGCGTTAATATCTCTGAGGATTATCCGGCTTTGGGCCAATGCATACTGCTGTGTGTCACGGAAACCAAAACAGAACAAGATTTAGACGAATTTGTGGCCGCTCTGTCCGAATGTCTCTAAACATTCCTGCCTCAACCCATAAAAAACCGGCCTTGTTGCCGGTTTTTTTAACCTGCTGTTATAATTGAAGGATGCTCAAAAATCTGTTGGATAAAATCTGTTTTGCCTTTGGCGTTATTCTGTTTCTACAGTTACCCCAATTTATTGACCAGTACACCCAGCGAATTGGCGGCTATGTGGACTCGCAACAAGCACAAATAGCAGAATACCAAATGCTGGCAGATCGTCACTTCGACGGGGATTTAAATGCCTATATCACCAGACTCAAGCAAAATCCGGATCCTGTGATTGCCGACTCGGCCCAACAATTGAATACCCTGATAGTGAACAGTGAATCGCTGGCCCATGAAGCAGAAATTTATGAAACCAAACCCTTGTGGTACACCATACCCTATTTCATCAGTCATTTTCGCATAGATCTGGTGAAAGGTACAGCCCGTAATTTTACCCCGGGCATGCCGATAAACCTCTGGTCCTGGCTGTACGGACTGGTGGGTGGTGTTTTGTTCAGTTTGTTTTTTAACGGCGTCATCAGCTTGCCGAAAATACTGATACGTAAAAAGACTGTTAGTGTTTCAAACAATCACCCGACGATTCACAGCTGAGACGTCGGATGATTGCAAAAACATATGATTTGATTGCTTACAGTTGCTGATTCCATTCTTCAACACGATCAGACTGGGATTCCAATAAGGTATCCACGTCACCGCTGATTTCAATGGTTTTAATCTCATCATTACCTTCTATTTGATTCACCACAGCCATATCAGCTGCCGATTGGACTTCACCGAACACCGTGTGCTTACCATCCAAATGCGGCGTCGCCAGATGGGTGATGAAAAACTGACTGCCGTTGGTGCCGGGACCGGCATTGGCCATCGATAAAATACCCGGCTTATCATGTTTTAATCCCGGTACAATCTCATCTTCAAAACGATAGCCGGGATTACCGGTGCCGGTGCCAATCGGGCAACCACCCTGAATCATAAAGTTTGGAATAACCCGATGAAAACTAAGATCATCATAAAAACCGTGCCTGGCTAGATTAACAAAACTGGCCACAGTCACGGGCGTTTTATCAGCGAACAAATCTAAATGTATGTCGCCTTTATTGGTTTTAATGGTTGCTTGAATCGTCATGGTAGTTGCTTATTTTAAAAACAGTAATATGGGATGATTTGATTTAATTTCAAGGCAATGACCCGACTTGGTTGTGTATAATGAGGTTTTAATTTAATCACCATTAACCATGCATAAAAATCTGACCCTTGTTTTTATAACATTCTTAGTCTTAGGCGCTTGTTCGCAACCCAACAAACCCGAAAATAATTCAAAAAACATCAATGTTTCTCAACACGATCCCTTTTTATGGCTTGAAGACGTCGGTGGTGAAAAAGCCCTTGATTGGGTCAGAAAACACAATAAACGCAGTCTGGCGGTGTTAGAAAATGAGCCTCAATTTGCACAATTATATGCGGCCAATAAAAAAATTCTGAATGCCGATGACCGCATTGCTTATGTCTCGCAAATGGGCGATTACCTCTATAATTTCTGGCGAGATGACGAGCATGTTCGTGGCATTTTTCGGCGCACCACCCTTGAATCTTATAAAACGGATGAGCCGCAATGGGAGGTGGTCTTGGATGTGGACGCATTGGCAAATGAAGAAGACGAAAACTGGGTTTATAAGGGCATTAATTGTCGTCAACCTGCTTATGACCGTTGTATGGTTAATCTCTCCCGTGGTGGTGCGGATGCCGCCGTTTCCCGTGAATTTGATTTAATCACCGGACAATTTATCAAAGATGGTTTTTATTTGCCGGAAGCCAAAAGTGGTATCAGTTGGGTTGATCAAGACCAATTGTTGGTGGGTACAGATTTCGGTACTGACAGTGTCACAGATTCAGGCTACCCGAAAATTATCAAATTATGGCAAAGAAATGAACCTTTAAGTCAGGCAGACACCGTATTCACCGGCAACCAAAGCGATGTCGGTATCTGGCCTATAACCTTTTATGATGGTGACAATCAGTATTTAATGATTCGCCAATCGGAAAGTTTTTACAGCGGACGACAATTTATACTTAATGGAGAATTTCAACCAATTCAGCTAAATATCCCAGAAGATGCCGATGTGGCTGGTTTAATCAACGGAAACCTGCTGATAAATCTAAAGTCCGATTTGGATTTAACCGACCGCATCTATAAACAAGGCAGCTTGGTCAGCACACCGTTAATGGCCTTAATTGACGGTCAGACGGACTATCAGGTGGTGATGGCACCCACTAACGAAATGGCCATTGCCGACGTAACAACCAGTCGTGATTATGTTTTTGTTAATACACTTGATAATGTCAGCAGTGTCCTTTACCAGTTTGAACCCAATAATAACTGGTCAAAACAAGTGATTGAGATGCCCAAACTGGGCAGTGTTTCGGTCAGCGGCACCTCTGACACCAACAACGATGTGTTTATCAATTACCATAACTACCTGACACCATCCACCCTATATCATTACCAGGCTGATAAAAAAGAACTATCAGTTATTAAACAGTTACCTGCACAATTTAATGCAGATTCTTATGTGGTTGAACAGCATTTTATGACCACATCAGATGGCGCCACAGTGCCTTATTTTACGGTTCATCACAAAGACATGATTTATGACGGCAAAAACCCGACTTTATTGTATGGTTATGGCGGATTTGAAGTGTCGATGCGTCCACGTTATTTATCCATCGTTGCCACTGATTGGCTTGCAAATGGTGGTGTCTATGTGGTGGCCAATATCCGGGGTGGCGGAGAATATGGTCCGGACTGGCATCAGGCAGCGCTGAAAGAAAAACGCATGGTGGCTTATAATGATTTTATCGGCGTGGCGGAAGATTTAATCAGCAAAAACATCACCTCTCCTGAGCATTTAGGCATTTATGGTGGTTCTAATGGTGGTTTGCTGGTCGGTGCTGTCACCATGTTACGTCCGGATCTGTTCAATGCCGTGGTGTCAGCGGTGCCATTATTGGATATGAAACGCTTCAATAAACTACTGGCCGGTGCCAGTTGGATGGGTGAATATGGTAATCCTGATATTCCGGAACAATGGGATTACATCAAAACCTATTCACCCTATCATAATTTAGTATCAGATAAAAAATACCCGGAAATCTTTTTCACCACCTCAACCCGTGATGACCGTGTGCATCCGGGACATGCCCGTAAAATGGCGGCACTGATGGAGGCTTATGGTCATGATTTTTATTACTATGAAAACATCGAAGGCGGTCACGGCGGTGCCTCCAACAACGACCAAACCGCTTACCTACGCGCTTTAATATACAGTTATTTATTGATGAAGCTGAAATAAGGTGTGATGCGAAGTATCACACCGCAATACCGATGCAGGCCGGCATCCAGCATCTTTTAGAATAACCTTTACAAAATCTATATTAAACAACAGCGTTAAAGTGTCTAAATCTAAAGTGAGTTATTCTAATCTAATTCTGTCTTCAGTCTTCTGTTCTCTGTCATCTGAAAACCACAAAGGGCACAAAGTTAAAGTAATTTAATAATCAACTTTGTGCCCTCTGTGAAAAACTTTGCGCCCTCTGTGGTTATCTTTTCAGGGAACCAATAAAAAAACAGAGTGCTATTTAAACCTGAGTTCCACCCACGGTTAACTTGTCGATTTTCATGCTGGGTTGGCCGATGCCTACCGGGATGGTCTGGCCGTCTTTACCACACATGCCCAGGCCCTGATCAAATTGTAAGTCATTGCCCACCATGCTGACATGCTGCATCGCGGTGGGCCCGTCACCGATTAAAGTGGCGCCTTTGACCGGGTGTTTAATTTTGCCGTTCTCAATCAGATACGCCTCAGAGGCTGAAAACACAAATTTGCCGTTGGTGATATCCACCTGACCACCCATAAAATTAACGGCATATAAGCCCCGTTTAACCGACTCAATAATTTCACCGGGATCATGGTCACCGGCCAGCATATAAGTATTGGTCATCCGCGGCATCGGTAAATGGGCAAAAGACTCGCGGCGACCATTACCGGTGGGTGACATACCCATTAAACGGGCATTAAGCTTGTCTTGCATATATCCTTTTAAAATACCGTCTTCAATCAGCACATTCTCAGCACTCGGTGTGCCTTCATCATCCACCCGCAATGAACCGCGTCGATTCGGCAGAATACCACTGTCAATCACGGTACAACCTTTGGCTGCCACTTGCTGGCCGATTTTTCCGGCAAAGGCTGAAGAACCTTTGCGGTTAAAATCACCCTCAAGGCCATGGCCCACCGCCTCGTGCAACAACACCCCGGGCCAGCCGCCGGCCAATACCACCGGCATCACACCGGCCGGTGCCGGTTGCGCTTGTAAGTTAATTAAAGCACCACGCACCGCATCCTGTACGTAAGCATCGGCATAACCCGGCTGAAAAACTTCTTTAAGTAAAATACGTCCACCACCCCCAGCATAACCCATTTCAGTGCGGCCTTTGTCATCAACACAAATCACCTGAATGGTCAGCCGCACCATTGGCCGAATGTCGGTGGCCAATATATCATCACTGGCCGCCACCAATATTTCTTCTTGTGATGACACCAGTGAACAAACCACTTTTTTAACCCGTGTGTCTTGTTTTCTGGCCTGTTTGTCCATGCGCATTAACAAATCAATCACGGTTTGATTATCCACTTCACTGAGCACGTCTTTGGCGGTGTATAAAAGGGGTGCTTTTTGTGTATTTAAACGGATACCGCGTGCCTTATTTTGCCCATGACGAACAATGCTGCGTGCCGTTTCAACAGCTGCCGCAATGGCTGCTTTATCCAGCACATCGGTGTAAGCAAATCCGGTTTTTTCAGCGTCATTAACACGCACGCCAACGCCTTTATCAATACGGTGAGATCCTGATTTCACCTGCTGGTTTTCCAGCACCCAGGACTCCACCCGGGCTGATTGAAAATACAAATCAGCGAAATCACCGCCGGTCTTCAGGGCATCTCCCAGTAAATGTTCTAAATCATTGAGGCTAAGATTGCCCGGTTCCAGAAAGCTTTGTTGAATTTGTTTGCTGCTCATAAATACGCGAATTTAAAATAAATGACAATAGCATGGAAGCTAATACATAGCTGATAAAATAATACACACCAATTTGTAAGGTGGCGTCGGTGGCACCACCTGCTTTGGTGCTGAAATAAGTCAGTAACAGGGCGATAACAAATACGTCCAGCATCGACCATTTACCCACCAGTTGTAACCAGTGAACGCAGGCGGAAGTAAAATGAAAACGCCGGCTGCTTAAAATCAGGGCCATCACCACAGTTTTCATTATGGGGGTGATGATGGTGAAAATAAAGATGAGTCCGGTAACCACTTGATGGTTGTTATGCCATAATTTTTGTAAGCCCGTAACAATACTCTTGGATTCAAACTGAAACAAGGTATGCCCGAGAACCGGAACCTCCTGATAAGCCTCTATCGCCAAAATCGGGGCGAACCATCCGGTCACTAAAGCCACCGTGGTGACGGCCAATAAGGCAGCTAAAGTGGCCACTGATGGCAACATAAACGTTAACAGAAATAAAAGTACAAAACTGGCCATAAAAAGCTTGGTGTATTTATGCGCCAGAAATTGCGTCCGTTCTGCCCGTTGCTGCTGAGCCTGTATTTCAGCCAACTGTTCACTGTAACCGTCATACCAGCTGAAGGTCAGCCATTCCAGGGCCTTTTTGCCGGTGGTTTTTAAATTATCACTGAGACTGAGCTGTTCATTCAAGGTAATGATTTCCTGTTCAAACTGAATTGAATTGCGCCACGATTGCTGTGCAAAATAAGCGCACAAGACCACCATGATTACCAAAAACAACGCCCGCCATAACACCACATTATTCATTGTCTTGTTCCAATAGTTCAATCACCGGTTCACTCCAGGGGCCGGTGACATGGTATTTGATTTCATTGGCATTTTTTAATTGTTTGCCCAACAAACCCTGTACCAGAAAACCGGCGGCGGCACCCACCGGTCCGCCGGCAATGGCACCCAGGGTAGGAAATGTTTTACCAATTTGCGGTCGGATTATAATGTGCTGATTGTAACTTTTTTCGACAAAATCAACCGACCCTTGCATATGAATCTTGGCGGCCGATGCCAGAATGAGGAAATCATCTGTTCGCGCCACACCATCATTGAGCTTAAAATCACCCGTCATTTCTTCAAAATGAAGGCCATCAGACAACACATCCCTGAAATCCAGTAACAAACGGCGCGGCAAATTAGTCAAATTAAACAAACCCAAAACCCGGCCAAATCCCGGTTGCTGATCCACAACCTCACCTTCGCCGATGCTAATGCGAAGATCACCCGACAATGTAGCCACGTCAAAAGCCGCCGGTAATCCGGGCCAATACACATTCATTTCAATCAACGTCTGGGCATTGGTGATGGGGGGATTAAAATCCATTTGTTGTAAAAAATCGGCAATTTTTTCTGAAATAAACACCATTTTAAAACGTGAAACACCCAAACCTGTTTCAGAAGCCAGCCATTCACCGGTGGCATTCAGCTCCAGCAATGGGGATTTTATGTTGAGTTGTTCTACTTTTATGCCATCAGCCACATTGCGCAGTTCCATGCGCAATCGACCCAGAGGCACACCGGCAAAACTAAATTCTTCGGCCACTAAATGGATATCGGGTATATCACTGTCGGACGGCGATTCCGTCAATGACTCAACATCCGCAGTGGTCCAGTGCAAGTGATCAAATTCAACCGTAATACCCCGTCGTTGTAAATCATTGGCCACTTTAATCCGGCCTTTGACCGCCGCACTGTCAATATGAATCAACAAGCCGTCGGCTTCATCCTGCAAAGATAAGTTGACCTCGGACCAGCTGCGGGACATAAAAACCAATTGTTCCACTTCGATTTCTGTGGCCAATAATTTTTGTTGCGCGTTTTGTGTTTCGGCCATTTGCCAGTTTTTCGCCAGTTCCAACCACTGGTCTAAATTGAGCTGATGGATGCGTCCGCTGATTTGCACCTTGTCTCCGCTGTCGTCTTCAGCACCGAAATGAATGCGATTGACTGAAAATTTTTGATTATCGGCACTTATTTCAGCCATAATTTCATGGTTGTAATTAATCAAAACCGAACCCTGGTCACAGGGGATATCACAAATGACAGTGAGTTTTTTGGGTGTTTCTGCGGATTTGTTTAAAGGTGGTGGCAACAGAAGCGAAACGCCAAGCAAATCAGACGTTGCTTCAAGCTTGACCTGATCTTGGTGACTTTTGAGTTTAATCTGCCAGGCAGAAATACCGGACATCACTTCAGGCGTTTGGTTAAAACTGAACCAGTCCAGAATACTGTAATCACCCAGCAATCGTAAATCCACTTGTCCAGTGCCTGCTTTGCGGGTGTTGATGGCACCTGTAATCACAGTATCACGCCCTGCCAGCTGTGCTTTTAATTGTTGTGGCTTTAAGGTAAAACCATCGAGTTTTATGCGGCCGTTGATGTCCGATAACAATAAATCCTGCCATTGTAATTCTGTATGGATTAACCGCACATGGCCTTGGGGCGCCACTAAAAATCCGTCACCATCTTCAATGGGAATACGCAGTGACAGCGACAGTTCCTGTTGACCCTGTAGATGAATATCTTGCTGTAAACTTAAATCAGCAGCCACCGGTGTAAGACTCAGGTAATTTAACAAGCCATTGTCATGACTGCGTGCAATGATGTCAGCCACCACTTCAACATCACTAAAATCAGGAATACTGATCTGAGCGGACTGAACATCAATGTCCCGGGTGACGGCTTGCGCCAGATTGATGGCAATGCTGTGGTCACTGATATCCACCGCTGCCGAGACATTGTTAACAACAGGCCACTCAGGATTAAAACGCACTGTGGCATCATCCACCTGCGCCCAGGCTTGCAAAAAAGCTCTGCCGTTTTTAAAGGTATCTTCCAGAATTTCCCCGGCTGCGGTTAATCGTGCACGGCTGACAGTACCGCCCAATAAACCCTGATCCAGCCAAGCCAGGGTATCCGGTTTCCAAACTTGGTGGGGCCAATAATTTTTTAATTGTGACACATGAACATCAGTGATGTGGCTGCTGACCTGAAAATACGGTTGCTCATCCAATCGCACCACCGCATTGGCATCCAGCCTAAAATCACTGCAGTCACACCACAATTGATTGATGCTGATCTGCTTATTCACAGGATCATAGCCCAGTTGCATCAACAGTCGCTGCCAGCCGACCGCACCTCTGAATACTTTTGGCAAAACCAAAGCGCCATCACGGCTATCAATTTGTAAATGACTTTGCCGGTTTTGAAAACGGTATTGACCGGTCAGTCCGCTGACGGTTAAATCCTGCATCGCGGTACCCGCATCGCTGAAATCAGCAGTCAGTTGTTTCAGTTGTTGCTGTTGGTAATCATAGCTGAAGTGAAGGCGGTCGATAACACCCCGGCTGTTGTTGATTAAGGTTGTGCGTTGTTGATCGTCCACATTCGGCAACAGCGAATTTATCACCAGATGACTGAGCCAGGGTACCGGAATAGACTGACTTTGATAATCAACCACATCACCCTGCCACCGACCCTGAAAGGCGAAATCCGCAAATCGCTGCTTGTTCATCAACACCTGACTGATCTGCCACTCATTGAATCCGTTGTGCGCATCCCCCAGATAGTGCATGGTCAGGTCAAAACTTAAATCTGGTTCACTTTGTCGCCAGTGCCATTGACCTGTGGCGTTTGTGATGACGCCGTCTTCGGTGGTGACCCATAATTCGCCGTTAATGCGCGCATCCGGTAGGTTTTCAACGGCCAGAAACGGCTGTAAAAACCCCAACGATATTTCTTCAAAACGCACATACCATTGCGCGGATTTCATGATTTGCCGGCCGCGATCAGTCACCGCTCTAATGTCCAGCTCCTGCTGATCGGCTTCTTTAATTAATAATTGCAGACCCCGTTGCCGCTCGCCTTGTTGCAATAAAAAATCAGCGGTCACATCGGACACAATCGGCTCATCTTGTGCATTTAAAAAATTAAGTTTTAACGCCTGTACCCGCAAGGCCCCTGCTTGCAATAACCTATCCAGCGTTTGTGTGAGCTTTTGTTCATCCTTACGCCCCTTGATACTGACTTGAGCCCCGGTTTGGATCATCGCCAGTTCCGCTTCATTGATGCTCAAATCAATACCCCGCTCACCACCCGGTATTAACCATTGGTATAAATTTAACTGAATCTGAGCTGATTTTAACTGAAGAGACTGCTCGCCCTGTAATGACAAATCCTGCAACAGGAATCTGGGGCCGTAACCCTGCCAGGAGCCGTCAATTTCACCCACCGTTACCTGCATTTGCCATTGCTGTTCAAGAAACTGAACCAGACGATCTTTGTATAATCCATCAAACGGTAATAACAGGCTCATCAAGCCCACCGCCACACCAGCCAGAATAATCAATAACGCCAATAAGCCACGAATTTTAATCCACAGCTTAAAAATCCAGTGATGACGTCGGGTTTTGGTCATGGTTTAACAGTGTTTTGCATTTTTTACAGCAAAACCACATCATGCTGGGTGCGTTGATAACTGTCTTCAGCCTGAAAAGCGATGCGTTTACCCAGACTTTCTTCCATTTCAGCAATGGTGGTGGAATGTTCTTCGGTGATGTACTGTACCAGCCGTGATGAACCAATCACCATGATTTTATTGGCCTTAAATTGTTTGACAGAACGGCTGATTTCACGGAATAATTTAAAACTCACAGTTTCAATGGTTTCTATGCGACCGCTGCCGTGACATTTGTCACACGGTTCACAAAGAATATCCAGTAAACTTTCGGTGGTGCGTTTACGGGTCAGTTCAACCAGACCCAACTGCGTAAAGCCAAGTACATGGGTTTTGGCACGGTCTTTATCGAGACCGTCGCGCAAAGTTTGCAAAACCTGTTCGCGGTGCGATTCATCAAACATATCAATAAAATCAATGATGATAATCCCGCCGATATTGCGTAAGCGCAGCTGCCGGGCAATCATCTGAGCGGATTCCAAATTGGTCTTAAAAGCAGTGTCCTCCAGTGATTTATAGCCCACGTATTGACCGGTATTGACATCAATGGTGGTCATCGCTTCACTGCTGTCGAACACCAGATTGCCACCTGACTTTAACGGCACGGTGCGGTTCACTGAACGGTCAATTTCATCATCGATGTGATACAAATCAAACAATGGCCGGGAACTGTTGTGGTGTTGTAACTGGCCACCCCATTCGGTGGCAAAATCCGTGATAAATGCCTTCAGTGAAGCAAATAAATGCGGGTGATCGATGCTGATTTTGACCACATCATCATTAATTAAATCACGCACCACCCGTTTTGCAAGACTAAACTCACTGTAAATCAGCGATGGGGTTTTTGCAGATTTCAGACGTTCTTTAATTTTTGACCACAAACGGTTTAAGAACCGCCAATCGTGATATAAAGCGGTGTAACTGACATGTTCGGCATGGGTTCTGGCAATCAAACCAAAAGCATTTTGTTGCGCATTGAGCTTTGCCAAAAGACTTTGTAAGCGCCGGCGTTCCTCATCGTCTGTGATGCGCGCAGAAATGGCTTCAATGTCAGGTGCGTGTGGCATCATCACCAAATAACGGCTGGGAATGCTCAAGGCCGTGGTGATACGTGCGCCTTTGGTGCCAATCGGATCTTTATAAACCTGCACAATCAGCTTTTCGCCCTCATGCACCCGCTCACTGATGGTGGCACTGTGTCCGGTGGCTTGGTCTTCATCACTTAAATCCGAAACATGCATAAAAGCGGCCTGTTGTTCACCAATATCCACAAAAGCCGCTTGTAAACCGGGCAAAACTTTGGCCACGCGACCAAGGTAAATATTACCCACCAGAGAATATTTTCTGGCACGTTCCATCCACACCTCGCAAAGCTGACCGTCTTCGACCAGCGCCACGCGGGTTTCAAAATCATTGCTGCTTATCAGTATTTCTCTGCACATGCGCTATAGGGTTTGTTGCTGTTGTTGCGGTCCATATGCGATTATATCCAATTGACGCAATAAACGGGCGGTTTCAAACAAAGGCAAACCCATGATACCACTGTAACTGCCAGAAATGGTGGCAATAAAGCAAGCGGCAGCGCCCTGAATACCATAGGCACCGGCTTTGTCATAAGGTTCCTCGGTGTCTGCATAAGCCTGAATCCACTTGTCATCAATGGGTGCAAAACAAACTTCGCTGATTTGAAGGTCGTACAATGCATGTCCACGGTGCGAAACGGCCACCGCAGTCATCACCTGATGGCGCTGACCGGACAATTGCTTCAAGGTTTGAATGACCGCTTCCCGATTAAGGGGCTTGCCCAAAGTCTGATCGCCTAAAACCACAATGGTGTCTGCCGCAACAATCGGTTGTGTCGGGTTAAATCGTTCAAACGCTGTCCGGTTTTTTTGCACCGCCAGTCGAACACAGTAATCTTGTGGGGATTCTCCGTGACGTCTTGTTTCGTCAATATCGACCGCTTGAACATGAACCGTCAAACCTAACTGGTGCAATAAATCACGACGTCGAGGCGAAGCCGACGCCAGGCATACGCTGACCGGATTGGCTAACACGCTATCAGGCACGGTGGTAAGGGTGGTTGTTTAACAAAGAATAAGCCCGGTAGATTTGTTCCACAATAATTACCTTGACCAACTGATGCGGAAAAGTTAGCGCGGACAATGACCATTGATATTGTGATTGCTTTATAAGGGTGTCATGCAAACCTTCGGCACCGCCGACAATCAAATTCACATCTACACCATTCATTTGCCAATTGGCCAATTGCCCCGATAAATATGCGGTGTCAATTTTTTTGCCGCGCTCATCAAAACTAATGTTTAAATCACCGGGTTTGGTGTGTTGCCTAATGGCTTCTGCCTCGCGAAATTTGATGGCCTCAGGGGATTGGTTTTTAAGCCCGCCGGCCGGAGTTATGGGGACCAATTGTAAAGCCAGATGTTGCGGTAACCGTTGATTATAGTCCATAAAAGCGGTGGCCACCCAATCGGGCATTTTATGACCGGGGGTCAAAAGCTGAATACGCATTAACTGCCGGCTTCAGTCATATCCCACAAGCCTTCCAGCTGATAAAACCCGCGTGCTTGTTCGCTCATTACATGCACAATCACATCCCCCACATCCACAATCATCCAATCCTGAGAGTTCATACCCTCGCGGCTGATCACAGTCAGACCCGCATCTTCGGCCGCTGCCAGCGTGGTCTCGGCAATATGACGCATATGACGTGATGATGTGCCGCTGCAGATAAGCATATAATCGGTGATACTGGTTAAGTGAGCCACATTTAAGGTGATGATGTTTTGGGCTTTTGCATTTTCAACAGCTTGGGTTAAAACGGTTATAGCCTGTTGTGCTGTTTGCCGGGTATTTTGCTTGGATGTTTTGTTTTGCACACAATTTAAAATTATAAATGAGTCCTGATTTTAACATGCTGATGCATACGAAACCGAGTATTTGCTGAAAAATAACCCAAACTGACATAAATTTCACAGGCCTTGGCTAAACTGCGTCTTAAAATGATAAAATTTAAACCATGACTTTACAACTAACCCGCACACCTATTATCGATCGGGGTCAACCCGAAAAGTTAAGACAAACCATTCGAGAACACTTCATAGTTACCTATGAAGCTTATGAAGCCCTTTTTGGCTTACTCAAAAATGATGACGCCTATGAGCAGCAACCTGAAGCCTTACGCCACCCCTTAATTTTTTATCTGGCGCACACTGCCGTATTTTTTGTGAATAAACTGCGGGTGGCCAAACTGATTGATCAGCCGGTGGACACTGACATGGAAGCGATGATGGCCATCGGTGTGGATGAAATGTCCTGGGATGATTTAAATAGCGCACATTATGACTGGCCTTCTGTCAGTGACGTGTACAATTACCGCCAGCAAGTAAAAACATTGGTGCTTGAGCAAATCGATGTCTTGCCTTTAACCGTTCCAATTCAGTGGCAAGACCCCTTTTGGGTGATTTTAATGGGCATCGAACATGAACGCATTCATTTAGAAACCTCATCCGTGCTGATTCGCCAACTGGATCTTCAGTACATTCAACCCAATGATGACTGGCCGCGTTGCCAGGATTTCAGTTCAGCACCGGACAATCAACTGATCACCGTTCCCGAAGGACTGGTTAAACAAGGCCGAAACCAACCATCTCATACCTATGGCTGGGACAATGAATATGGTCATCACAGCACACAGGTACATGAATTTAAAGCCGCCCGGTTTTTGGTTTCAAATCAGGAGTTTCTGGCTTTTGTCGAAGCCGGCGGCTATAAAGATGCGGCTTATTGGTGCGAAGAAGGCTGGCAATGGCGACAATACATGGGTGTTCAACACCCTGTTTTTTGGCGCCATGATGGCGATCAGTGGCTGTACCGCAGTCTGACCGAAGAATTCCCCATGCCCTGGGACTGGCCGGTGGATGTTAATTACCATGAAGCCAAAGCTTTTTGTCGCTGGCTGAGCAAAAAACTGAATCAAAACATTCGCCTGCCCACCGAGGCCGAATGGATGCGACTTTATGAGCACACCTTGCCCCGAGAAGAATCAGCCCATTATCCGCATTGGACGCAGACACCTGCAAACATTGATTTAGCCCATTATGCCTCAGCCTGTCCGATTGACCGATTTTTATTTGGTGAAGAACAATTCGGCGATGTCATCGGAAACATCTGGCAGTGGACCGAAACCGCGATTGACGGTTTTTCGGGCTTTAAAGTCCACCCGATATATGATGATTTTTCTGTGCCCACTTTTGACGGTCGTCATAACCTCATCAAAGGCGGCAGCTTTATCAGTACCGGAAACGAAGCCCACCGGGATGCCCGTTATGCTTTTCGGCGACATTTTTATCAGCATGCGGGCTTTCGCTACATTCAATCCGATGCGGCCATTGATCAGCAGTTCAACACCTACGAAACCGACGAATTGATTGCCCAGTATCTGGAGTTTCACTACGGTGAAGAGTATTTCAATGTGCCGAATTTTCCCAAAGCCTGTATCGACTTTATCATGCCTCACATCGCGGAGACCCACCGTAAAAAGGCCCTTGATCTGGGCTGTGCCGTGGGCCGCAGCAGTTTTGAGCTGGCACGTTATTTTGAGCACGTAGATGGCCTGGATTTTTCTGCGCGGTTTATCCAAAACGCAATAAAACTGATTGAACACGGTGAAATTAAATTCCTGATTACCGATGAAGGGGAATTACAGTCCTTAAAATCATTTCAATTGGACACATTAGATCTCGATGAACGGGTCAACAACATTCACTTTGCCCAGGGTGATGCCTGTAACTTAAAGGGCAAATTCCACGGTTATGATTTGGTGTTTGCCGGTAATTTAATTGATCGCCTGTACCAACCGGAAGCCTTTTTACGCGATATTATAAGCCGCATCAATGACGGCGGCTACCTGGCTTTGACTTCTCCTTACACCTGGCTGGAAGAATTCACCGAACGTGAACACTGGCTCGGCGGTTTCAAAGAAAATGGCGAAAACATCACCACCCTGGACAGTTTAGAACGTATTTTAGGTGAACAATTTGAAACGGTCTGTGATCCTGTTGACATTCCTTTTGTGATACGTGAAACCGCCCGCAAACACCAACACACCCTGGCCCAATTAACCTTATGGCGAAAACGGACTTAAACACTGAACCCGCTATGGCTGCGTTTCTTCGCAGCCTGCCGGCCGGTTTAATCAGTTTACACAGCAGTCATCCGGCACCGCTGACAGCGGCTCAGTTGACTGAGTTGATTGATTTTAAACCAGCCCAATTGCCACATATCCTGTCACAGGATTATGCGCCGATGGCCGGCAGTGAAGAGCTGCGTCAAGCCATTGCGGATGCGCATTACACCAGCACCCAAGCCGATCATATTCTCACCACCTGCGGCGCTCAGGAAGCTTTGTTTGTGACCATGCAGGCTTTACTGAACAAAGGCGATCAGGTGGTTTGTCTCACACCCGTTTTTGAACCCCTCACATTACAAGCCAAAATGGCCGGTGCACAAGTTTCCACGGTGTCTTTATTGCCCGACCAACAATGGGCAATAGACTGGCCGGCATTAAAAAAAGTCGTCAATAAAAAAACCCGACTTCTGATTATCAATTTTCCACATAACCCCACCGGCAAACACATCACCGAGCAAGAACTGAACCGATTGCTGGAATTATGCCGTCAGCATGATTGCTGGCTGTTGTCCGATGAAGTTTTTCGTGGTTTGGAACACCAAAGCGGTCGGCGCTTACCGGCCGCCGTGGATTTGTACGACAAAGCCATAAGTATCGCCGTCATGTCTAAAGCCTATGGTATGCCGGCCATCCGATTAGGCTGGATTGCCTGTCGTCACCCACACTTGCGGCAAAGAATGCTGACGGTCAAACGCCATATATCCATCTGTGGCAGTCGTCTCGATGAAAATGTGGCGATTCAGATTTTGCCACATTCTGAAACCATCTTTAACCACCACCGCGGACAACTTAACCACAACCGTTCGTTTTTGGCTGACTGTTTACCGCAACTACCCCACCTACGATGTCACCCACCCGAAGCCGGCGCTACCTGCTTTGCCAGATTAAATACCCAGCAAACATTAACCGGACAGGTATTTGCCGAACAACTTGCTCAACAACAGGGCCTTCTGGTCTATCCCGACACCTGTTTTGTCACTGATATTCCGGGCTTTCGATTGAGTATCGCCGATGCGGCTATAGCCGAACATTACCCACTGTTAAAGACTGATTAATCATTTGACGTGGACATGCCTGCAAAGGTAAGTATCCGGTGTCTTTTGAGCCTATCTCGTTCCCATGCTTGGTATTGCCATCGTACCTTTGTGGTTTTCAGAGGACAGACTGAGAATTGACTTAAATTTAAGCATTTTAACGCTGTTGTAAATAAAAAAATGCCGGGGACTGTTTTCAAAGGCCCGGTTTATCGACCTACGCCTTATGAACGAGGTATCCAATGTTTTTATCGCTTTCCGTCATCCGTCTTCTGTCCTCCGTCTTCTGTCCTCCGTCTTATGTCCTCCGTCTTATGTCCTCCGTCCTCTGTCCTCAAAGTTCACTGCTCTGAATCCGGGCCATCAGGCACTGTGGGAATTTTGGTTCCATCGGGTTGATACACCACCACTTGGTCACGACCCGCTCGCTTGGCTTGATACAGGGCTAAATCGGCTTGTGTTAATAACATTTGCATGGAATAACCGGCGGTTTCTGAAGAGGCCACACCAAAGCTGGCAGATAAAGAAATGGGCTGCTCTGATTCACCGTAGTCCAGATTCTTCACACGTTTGCGCATAAGCTCCAGATGTTCCAGCATGGTCTTGATGCCAAAACCATGACCAATCACCGCAAATTCCTCACCCCCTAAACGACCCAGCATCATACCACCGGGCAAATTGGTTTTAAGATGATAAACCACAAACTTTAATACCCAGTCACCGGTTAAATGACCACATTCATCGTTGACCTTTTTGAAATGATCAAGATCCATAATCGCCAGATGAACCGGCACCCCCTGCCCGGATTTCCGGATTAGTAATTGCCCCACATGCTCCTCCAGTCCTTTGCGATTATAAATTTTCGTGAGATGATCCATTTCAACCAATGATTCTAATTTCCTGCGTTTAATGATGGCACGCACCACCCAGAACAGCAATAAACCCACCATCAAAGCCAGCCAGGCCATAATCAGTTTTTGATTCAGGCTTTCCTTGGCCGCCAGTGCCTGCTGGGTTTTTAGCAATTCATTGGTCTGACTAAGTTGTTGCAACTGGATTTCCTTGGCCATTAAATCATGCTGCACCGAGGCATAGGCCACCTGCTTATCCAGAGAATCGGTCATTAAATCCCGCTCGATATCACTTCTTTGGCTTAAATACTCATAGGCCAGTGAGAAATTATTCTCTCGCCGAGCAATGGTTTCAAGTACCTGATAGGCTTTTTGGATGTGTTCAGAATTGCCCAGTTGATTATTATCCTGCACCACCGATTGGGCATAATCCTGAGCCGATCGAATATCATCGGCTGCTAAATATAACTGCGCCAATAATGCCTCTTTACCGGCGATAATGCTTTTAAATTGCTTGGTATCGATATCTAAACAGGTATTCTCCGCCGCAGCAATTAACTGATTGATCGATTCTGATGAGGCCGCTTCATTTAACTGCTTAAACTGATATTCATACCAATTCAGGGCCAACAGATCACTGACAGCCATTTGATTCTGAGACTGGCAGAATCGGATAATATCTTGTACAGCCTTATCCTCACTGGTATCAATATTATTGAGCTTAATATCTGCTAATTGCCGATAGGCCATTGCACGACAACGCTTAAAGGGATTTGGATTGTCTTTTAACAATATTTCGCTGAATTCACGGGCCAGGAGGAACCGATCAGTGAGTAAATAGCTGTTGGCGGTGGCCAGGTAGATGGTGTGTTTTAATTCTTTATCATCCAGTTTAGGCAGTTCTGTGGTGACATATTGTAATGCAGTAAAAACCGCCCGATAATTGTGGTTAAAGGCATATAAATTCGATAGACTCGATTGGATTCGGACTTTAACAAAGGTCGAATCAACTCGATTGAATAAATTCTCAAAGTCTTCCACTGCCTGATCATAACGACCATCGTAGGCCTGATTGAAAATCATTAAATAATCTAAAAACTCTTTCTGCTCATTGCTTAATTGAGTTCGGTTATTTTGTAACTGCTGCAACGCCTCATCGAAAATTTGTTTAGAAGCGGCTTTATGTTGATCAGCCTTTATTAATAATTGGTCAAAATCCTGATAGGGTATATTTTGGGCATTTAAAAACAATGAGACACTGAGTAAAATCAGTGTCCCAAGTTGTTTAAATAATAACTCCCTGTTCATTGTAAATGTTTAAATAATTTTATAACTTGTTGGTATCATCATCGTCATCATCAGGTTCAATCATACAAACTAATTCTTGGCTCTTTGCGCAGACATCATCTTTAAATTGTTTTTCAATTTTAAAGTGATTGAACATTCCATCGACAGAACCAAACTGTTTTAATGAACCTGACTGACCCAGGTCTTCTAATTGCTGAATTAAAGACATCTTTTCTTTCCTCCGTTTTTAAAATAATTTTTATGGCCAAACAACCGACATTTATATTAGCACATTTACTATAACGATTAATTACTTTTTAGCGCATTGCGCGGCTTTTTCGATCATTGTCTGATTTTTTTGCTTATTTTGACACGGTGGAATCACCAGCGTGGTTTTCATCGTCATCGGCTGCCCGGCCAAATCTTTTAAGGCCATCGTATCGGCACGGGTTTCTTCAATCGGCAACACCGCACATTCGTATAAGGTCACAGGATGCTCAGCCGGATAGGTTTCTAACAATAAATCCACCAGTAATTGCTTTTGTGCAACGGTCGATTCAAACACTTGCAAGGACTTATCACCGGCCACACCCACTTGCCACAAAACCAGATAGGCACTCGGATCAAAGGGCCGGTGATTAAACATAAACTGACTGGCTTCAAAATGGGCACAACCTGAACGCCCCGGATCAATCCCCAAATCCGCATACAAGCAATCCTCCGCCGATACGCCCGGCTCCATATGGGCCCGATAGCCCTCTTCTCGGGCTTTGCGAATGGTGACGTGAGGCGGCAAGGCAAACACACCCGGATGACCATAAAAAGCCCCGCAAACTGTTTTTCCGCCTCTCACTTCGTCTAAAATGGACTCAGTCATTTCCCGATAGGTCTCGCGCCGTGATTTACCCTCGGCATAAAACGACTGCAGACTTATCACATTGGGGTTCATACTCTCCACCCACTGCTCAATCAGTCGATTCGAAGCCGACACAAACACCACATCCGCCTGCTCAATATAGGTTCTTGATAAGGGCGTAATATGCGCCCCCAAAGTCATGCCCAAACCGACGTTGACTAAACTGCCTTGCTTTTTTTGCATGTAATCTCTCGTTGCCACTGAATGGCGGGTTGTTGGTGATAAATAAGTTCACGGATTTGACGAAAACCCAAACGCTGATACAGCCGATGTGCCCGTTCATTATTGATGTGACAATAGGCAGTCAACAGCTGATTCGATGCATTGGATTGAATTTCAGTCATCAGTTGCTTTTGCGCCAGATAGGCCAGACCCAGACCCTGAAATTGAGGCAACAGCATTACACCGATAATTGTTTCACGGTTATCTTGATGTTTTGTCAACCGCACAATACCAGCGTATTGTGACTTACCACAATCAGTATCAGCTACAATCACCCGGTATAAAACACCTGAATCTGCCTGAGTTATTTTGCCTAATAGTCGCTGAAAATAATCGGCCACAGCATCACACGACATCGGCGCACCAATAAACGCCATGACCTGCGCATCGCTGTAAAGTGCACAAAATAAGTCCTGATGATTTTGTTTTAACGGCGTTAAATTGAATTGAATGGTTGGTTGATAATCCCCCTGCA
This sequence comes from Marinicella pacifica, assembly GCF_014636635.1. Lineage (GTDB taxonomy): Bacteria > Pseudomonadota > Gammaproteobacteria > Xanthomonadales > Marinicellaceae > Marinicella > Marinicella pacifica. The sequence goes on from NZ_BMEO01000006.1 coordinate 184,351, forward strand.
TCATTCAATTATAAAATGTTTAACCGGATTAGACCAGACTCGTTCTGTTAATCCTGCGGCAAGAATATGAGAAATTTTCACTTGTAGCTGCGAGGTTTACCCTCGCCTTGCCCCGCATCAAAATTTAAAGTACCAAAAATTATTTCTTAAGTTAAAAGGCTATTTAAAAATGATTAAGATTAACCACAAAGAACACTAAGAACGCACAAAGCTCACAAAGAAAAAATAATATAATGAACGACTTCGTGGCCTTTGTAAAAACCTCTGTGACCTTGGTGGTAAAACCACAAAAAAAAGGGACCATAAGGCCCCTTTATAAATCAATTAAATATCAACCCTATTCTTTTTTATCCGCCATGGACAGATCTTTTCGAAGTCGATAAATCTGATACTCGGCAGAAGAAAATGAGCCACTGAATTGGTCGAACATTTTCTGGGCTTTTTTCTCGGACTTCATGACTTTGCTGATAAACGCATAAAAGCTTTCATCAAGGGGCGCCATAGCCGCATAATTTTCAAACGGAATCACTAAATTGACAGCGCCTGAACCCGCCACCGGATAGGACCAGGCCCAATGATGCGGCCAGTCATTGTCTTTGGCCAGCGTGCTCATTTTTTTCAGAGCTTCATTCATTTGTCGCCACTTGCCCATTTTGACTTTATAGTGCGTCACACCCACATAAGGTGCTTTGACCTCTTCGCCCCAGCGAGAATTTTTTTGATCAAGTTCCGAAAAATTATGGCTGTACGACTCAACATGCGGATGCACGGTTTCGATAAAATGTTGATGCGTTTCTTTGGTATCCCAGTCTTCATAACTGTCCTGATCAGCCCACGTGGCACAACAAGAACGCACCACATAATGATTAAAATTATTACCGGTGACCGGTGTATAAACCAGCCACTGTCGGCTATCGCCTTTTTCAGATCGCAAAGCCATGTGCTCTTTTAAAGCCGCTTCAAATTGGCTGTCATGGCCGACTTTTGGCACCATGGTCCAACTATCAGCAATAAGCGTGGGCTCTTTTTCATCCGCGGCCACACACCAGCCCGGAATAAGTAATAAAAGACATAAGATTGAATAGAATTTATTCATGATTTTTCCCCTTTAAAATTATCCACCGGACAACATATCCGGCAGTGGTATTGGGGTTGACCAAATTAACTTACAGTAAAAAACACGTCCTGTCCATAAAAAATCACACCATTAAAATGGTCTCAGGCTAATGACAAACCCCTGTTTTTTTCAGGGGTTTGTTGTATTTAGGGCTTTTAATTAATTATTGATGATTCATCAAC
>NZ_BMEO01000007.1:0-72720 GCF_014636635.1 Marinicella pacifica
GGGGGGTGATCTTTTAGCATACTGCTATTATAAAAAATCCCCACTCAAAAGTGGGGACTTTGTCAGCAGTCTGAGGAACCCCTGGAGGTTCCTTTTTTTATGTTATTTAAATTTCCCGCCTTTTCTGCACTGTTTTACGCACTGAGCGTGTAACGCGATCCGCCGCACCATCAATGGCGGCATGAATATTTTTATCACGGTGGGTCACCGCAAATGGTTTTAAGCCACGCAAGCGCACTTCCATGGTGCAACGCATGTCATCATCACCACCTTTTTGCCCATTTTCATCGGCCACATGAACTTCTACCCGGGTCACCTGGTCCTTAAAATTATGTAAAGCGTCAGTCATCAAATTTTCAACATAGTTTTGTAACGACTCACCACCGACAATATTGTGATCATGATTTACTTGGATTTGCATAGGACTCTCCTAAATTAATAACAAATTAGCATTGACTGCTTCATACCATAATTCTGGGGGCTATAAAGTTTATTTCAAATTCAAATGATAAAATTTCTAAGATAAATCCTTGCCATTAAAAATAAATAACTTATACTAATCCCTCCCGTGCCGGGGTGGCGGAATTGGTAGACGCGCCGGATTCAAAATCCGGTTCCTTTGCGGGAGTGAGAGTTCGATTCTCTCCCTCGGCACCACACTATACGCATCCTAAGATTTTCACACCTTAACTGATCGATGAGCCATATCGATTTAATTGCTGTCTTTGGTAATATGGTGATCTTCAGATTGTGGTAAATCTTGATCCATCGCCTGGCAGTCACTGTCTGGATCAATGACACCGGTATCGGTTAAGGGTAATAACCAATAACGCAGCGGGAAACGATCTTTAAATTGACACAGATGCTGTAATAAGGGTTTCACTTGAACACGGCTTAAGGCCACTTCTATACGAAAAAAATTTTGATAGCCGGCGACCTGTTCTTTAATGTTGTATTGACTGTGGCGACGGCTAAAGCCGGCCACCTTAGTCATGGTGAAACCGGAAATATCTTGATAAGCCATTAATACATCAACCAAGGTATTTTTCATGGATAAGGGAATAATGATTGTCAGTAATTGTGGGTCATTCATGAGGTTGTCCTGGATTCGATTCGGTAATATAAAAGTGGCAATAAATACAAAGTAATCAGGGTTGAGGTAAATAAACCACCGATTACCACAATGGCCAAAGGTTTTTGGATTTCAGCGCCCGGCCCGGTGGCCAAAACCAACGGCAACAGACCAAATACCGCGGTGGTCGCAGTCATTAAAATAGGTCGCAGACGATCTCCTGACCCCACTAAAACGCCATTTAATAACTCGCTGCTTCGAAAGCGGGTGTCTTGTAAATGCGACAGCAACACCACGCCGTTAAGAATGGCGATACCCAATAAGGCAATAAAGCCCACTGAGGCCGGTACCGATAAATATTCGCCACTGATAAATAAAGCCAGCACACCACCCATCAAGGCAAAGGGGATATTGGCTAAAATAAGCCCGGCGGTCATTAAGCTACCAAAGGTGCTGAATAAAATAATAACGATTAACAACAACACCAAGGGAATCACTGTGAGCAGATTGCGTGTTGCCCGCAGTTGGTTTTCGAATTCACCGCCATAGGTGATAAAATAACCTTCCGGCATGGTCAGGTTCTGGTCAACTTTTAATCTTATTTCTTCGACAAAGCCCACCAAATCCCGATCTTGCACATTGGCAGCCACCACTGAAAACCGCTCGCCATTCTCACGCTCAATAATAGCCGGGCCCACCGTGCGTTTAACCGTGGCAATATCTGCTAAGGTGACCAATCGATTATCAGGCAATAATAAGGGTAACCCTTCTAATTCGGCCACAGACGTAGGCCGTTCACCTTGATCACTGTCGTAAGCCCAGTAAATAGGGGTTTTTATTTTACCGTCAATAATGTATGAAAACGGTTCACCGTCCACCTGTATCCGCAGTAGCTTGGCCAATTGTTGGTTGCTTAAACCATATTGCTCAGCCAATTCGTTTTGCAGAGAAATACTGATGTAATCTCCGCCGTCTATCAAGGTCATTTGTACATCAACACTGCCTTCGATGGCTTTCACTTGATTTGAAATTTGTTCGGCCAATTGGGCCAGAACAGACGTGTCTTCACCAAACACTTTAATGGCCACGGTGCCGCTGCTACCGGTCAGCATTTCCGCTGAGCGCATTTGGATGGGTTGGGTGAAAGCGAAATTAATCCCCGGATATTGCAATAAAATGTCACGCATGGCGTCGATTAATTTGTCCTTGTCCTTAAAACGCCACTCATTCATTGGCTTGAGGGTCAGAAAAATATCTGTTTCATTTAAACCCATAGGATCTAAGCCCAACTCATCGGAACCGGTACGTGCCACAATTTGTTCAATTTCAGGGATTTCAGCCAATAAGTGTTTTTCTATTTCTTTATCCAGTTCCAATGAAGACTGTAAGTTAATGGTAGGCACTTTTTCCAGCTGAATAATAATATCCCCTTCATTGAGTACCGGCATGAAGGTTTTGCCGATAAAGGTAAACAGCACCAGACTGGCGATAAAAACAAGGCTGATAATCGCCACAAACCAGCGTGGTGCTAGCAGGGTTCTTTGTAATGAGCGTTGATAAACCTGTTGTAACTTGTTGAGGTATTTCGGTGGTTTGCTGCGTTTTTGCGTGATCACCCATGAAGCCAATACCGGCATCACCGTGATGGCTGTTAATAAAGCAGATAGTAAAGCAAACACAATGGTCAGGGCCACCGGGGTAAATAATTTCCCTTCTAAGCCGGTTAAGGTCAGCAAGGGTATAAAGACCACGATAACAATCAGGGTACCGGCGAAAACCGGTTTAACAATGTCACCTGTGGCACGATAAATTAAATGCAGTTTCGGTAAACTCTTGTCTTTTTGCAAAGCTGTGACTGTATTTTCGACCACCACCACCGCAGAATCCACCAACAAGCCGATGGCAATCACCAAACCACCCAAACTCATGAGGTTAGCAGTCAATCCAAACTGACGCATTAAATAAAAAGTGAAGATCACGGAAATGGGAATTGATGCCGCCACCACCAGAGAAGCTCGGAAATTACCTAAAAATAATGCCAATATAACTGCCACCAAAAAAATGGCCTGAAACAGGGCCGAACTTATGGTGCCAACAGCGGTATCAATGAGATCCTTCCGGTCATAAAAAATATTTATGTTAGTGCCTTCAGGCAAGGTCGCCTGAATTTGTGCTAATTTTTCACGTACAGCCGCCACCACTTCCGCGGTATTGCTGTCTTTTAAAGCCACCACCAAACCCTGGGTGGTTTCCGCGCCGTCTTTGGTAACACCACCATAGCGGGTTAACTGACCGCTGCTGAGTTGTCCTAAATCGGATAAACGATAGATACTGTTACCATTACTAATAATCAAACCAGCCACATCTTCAAGCTGATGCATACGGCCTTCGGTGCGGATGATCATTGATTCAGTACCCACATCCATACGCCCGACGGCACCATTGAGGTTACTCATGGCCAGACTTGCCTCGATCTGGTCAAGACTGATACCGGCCTGTCTTAGACGACTGAGGTCGGGTGCAAATTGAATGGTTTTGGTTTGCCCGCCCAGGACATTAACATCCGCGACACCCGGCACCGTGCGTAAAGCCGGTCGAATTTGCCAATCCAGCAAATGCTTGCGTTGTTGCAGTGATAGCTGTGGATTTTCCACCGTGAACATAAACATTTCACTCAAGGGTGTACTCATTGGCGCCATACCACCGCTGATGCCTTCGGGCAATGCACCCCACAAGTTCTGAAGTCGCTCACTGACTTGTTGTCTGGCCCAGTAAATATCGGTTCTTTCGGTAAAATCCAAAGTGATTGAAGTAATCGAATATTTTGTGGTGGAACGCAAAATCGCCTGATTGGGGATGCCTAATAACTCGGTTTCAATGGGTCGGGTAATTTGAGCCTCAATTTCTTCAGCAGTCATGCCCGGGGCTTTAATGATTAAATTAACCTGGGTGGCTGAAATATCCGGAAAAGCATCAATCGGCATATTTTTCCAGGCCAAAAAACCCATCAGCAAAGCAATACTCAACAACACACTGATAAATAAGCGCTGAGTCAGGGCAAATCTAACAAAAGCATTAAGCATTATTCGCCCCCCATACCCAACAGCAGCCCTTTTATGGCGGCCACTGAATGAATCAACAACGGTAACCCGGTGAGGTCTCTCTCGGCATGGAAGTAATAAAAATCAAGGTCCCCATGAATCACTGAAACCACTTGAGTTGTTAACATATTATCCTGTTTAATCAAGATCTGTGACTGTCCCTGAAAATCAAATAGACTGCTTTTAGGCACTTGATAGGCTTGTTTTTGATAATGGGGTTTGGCTTGAATGTGTTGGCCGGGCAATAACTGACAGGCTGTTTTAATCGGTTCACTCCATATGTTGACAAAAAAACCATCACTGTCATGAGCCACTTGGTCCACCGTTAATTCACATAAATCGGTTTTTACCGAGGTAACATTCAAGGCGGTTCGGGTTGGTAAACTGAACTGTAAACGCAAAGCATCCCGGGCTAAGATTTGCCCTAAATAGAGGTTGTCTGATTGATCAAAGTTAGCAGGCGGTAAATAAATGCCGGCTTTGGGTGCTTTAACAAACACCTCATCGTCATCGACTGGCGTTTCCAGAAGCTGATAAAAGTGACGAAAATGCGCTAAAGCCATATTCTGTTGGTGATACCCTGTGACAATTTCCTGCCATTGGCTGGCGCTGATTTGTTTATTTTGCATCAAGCTTAAATTGTTCTGATAACGTTTATAGGCCAGGTCATAGAGTGCTTTTTGCGACGCATACTGGCTTTGAAAATGATGCACTTCGCTGCCTGAGAGCCTGAGTAAGCGCTGATCTTTATCAACTTCACTGCCGGCCGAGACCAAGACATCAATTTGCTGTGGCCGAAAAGGAGCTGTTATTTGATAACCTGCGCCGGGCAGATAGCTGACTTGAGCCGGTACCGGTTTTAAATCAAAACCCTGAACCTGCTTAATGGCCTGAAAGTCGAGGCTTAAAGCACCGAGTTTATCAAGTGATACAGAATCAGCAGATAAATTATTAAAAGTTAGAACACTTAGAAGAGCAAAAAATATTTTCATAATGGCAGACCTAAGGTTTGATTTTGACGCGCTTTGTTGCGCTCGATATACAGTGCATTCAGGCGAGCGGCTGACAAATCATCTTGCGCTTGAATCATTTGTTGAAGATACAGGGATTGATTGATTTCATTCATTTCATAGACCTGTTGTAACTGGGTCATTAACTGTTGTGCCAGTTCAGCCTGCTGCTCCAGTAATTCTTGTTGCTGTTGTAAGCGTCGCTGTTCGGATTGCAGTTGTAACCAGGTTTGCTTGATATCCGTATGGCTTTTCTGCAAACTCAGGCTGATTTCCTGTTGGCTGTTTTGCCAGCTGAGTTGATCGGCCTGAGATATCGTTTTCATGGCTTTAATCGGTATACTGACTTGTACACCCATTTGGTTTTCATGAAAGCCGATATCACGAACCTGCTTGGCCACCACCCCCAATTGCCAGTTTTGATGGCCGCTTGTGCTATTTTCATAGAGCAACTCCGCTTGATCCAATTGTGCCTGTAACAGTCTAATCTCGGGGTGCTCATTGATAGACTCTGAAAAATCAGTGGCGGTGGTTTCGCGGTAATTTTCGGGTAAAGCTGTGGTGCCGGTTAAAGCCTGATAGTGCTGATGGGCTAAATTAAGCTGTTCAGTGAACGTCTGAATTTCGATTTGGGTTTGCAGTATCGCATTTTTAATCATCACCCATTGTGTTTGCGATAATTGATTGGTGTCAGCCAGGGCTTCAGCACTGCGTTGCTGCTGTTGCAACCACTTAATTTTACCGTTGGCAATCTCTAACTGCTGTTCACTGATGATGCGTTGCCACAACACCTCTCTAATGAGACCGGACAGATACCAGCGATGCATGTGCTGTAGCTGTAGTTGTAACTGTTGATTCTGATTAGACAGTTGCTGATCCAGTTGTCGCCGGCTGCCGGATTTAATGGGCAATTGAACATTGACTTCATATTCAACTGGTGTTTGGCTGTCACTGCCATATAAACTGGTGAGTTGTAATGTGGGGGTGTCGCCGAGCCAACCTGAAACGAGCTCTTCTGTGGCTTTTAACGGATATAAGGTGTGGCTGTTCTGTTTTGTGTGTAGGATACTTTGGTCAAGTAATTGTTGCAAATTTGCAGGCGCCCCGGCCTGGGCCGTGCTTGGCTGTAGCCCGATAATAATAAAAACTATCATCAATCGTTGAAGTGTCATGGCAATGGTTATCGTAAAATAGTAAAATCAATATAACTTCTTGGCCGCCATATAACATCGGTCGGATGACCTATGCCTTCGTAAGCCACTGATTTAAAACAATAAATAAAATTAGAAAAATATGATTAAAGATAAATTGATTGCCTTTGGGCTGGTGCTTATTATGCTGCTTAATATGGCAGACTTAATTGCTGATATTCGAATGAATGTGGCTTTATGGCATATTCTGTCTGAAGCAATGATTGTCATGGTATCCGGCTTTCTGGCGGCTTATTTAATAATCGAAATGCGTCGTCGAAGCCGATCTCTGAAACAATTATCAAAAGAGCTCAAAGAAGCCCATCATCAACAGGCGCAGATTACTGAACAGTTTAAAACAGCGCGTCATGATTACTTTAAGGCGATAGAAAAACAGTTTAATGACTGGCAGCTCAGTCGCAGTGAACAGGAGGTGGCTTTGTTGATTTTAAAAGGTTTAAGCATTCCTGAAATCGCTATTATGCGATCAACCAAAGAAAAAACAGTCAGGCACCAGGCTTCTGCCATTTACAGAAAAGCGCAAATTGACGGCCGACACGAACTATCGGCCTGGTTTATGGAAGATTTTATCGCGGTCAAAGCCGCTTAGCCATTAATGACCTGTTTAAGTGGATAAACCATATTCTTAGTTAAAAATTTCATCCGGTAAATCATCACCGGCTTGAAGAATATGTTTATGGTGCTGTGCCAATTTAAAGTCCATGTCATCTAAAATAGCACCAGAATCTGTCATATCCTGTAACCTGTTGACGGCATTCTTAACCAGATGATATCGGTCTAATTGGTTTAACACCAACATATCAAATGGTGTGGTGGTTGTGCCCTCTTCATTAAAACCATGGATATGAAAATTCTCATGACCCGGACGGTTATAAATAAGCCGATGTATCATCGACGGGTAACCATGAAAAGCCAAAATTACAGGGGCATCGCTTGAAAATATCTGTCGAAATTGATCATCGCTGATGCCATGGGGATGGGTTGTGTCCATGGCCAGCGTCATAATATCAACAACATTAACAAAACGGATGGACAAATCGGGTAATCGTTGATTCAATATTTTGGTGGCGGCCAACGCTTCAATGGTCGGTACATCACCGGCACAGGCAATAATCAAATCCGGTTTGGCCGAATCGGTATTACTGGCCCAGTGCCAAATCCCCAAACCCTGATCACAATGCTTTTGCGCCTCATCAATAGCCAACCATTGCGGTTGCAGCTGCTTACCGGCCACCACCACATTGATTTTATCGGTGGTTTGTAGAATTTTTTGGGTCACTGCCAATAAACAATTGGTATCCGGCGGAAAATACAACCTGACAACATTCGGTTCTTTATTGGATAAATGGTTGATAAAACCGGGGTCTTGGTGAGAAAAGCCGTTATGATCCTGACGCCACACATGCGAAGTCAACAAATAGTTTAACGACGGTATTGGTTGTCGCCAGTTGACTTTTTGGCTCGCCACTTGCAACCATTTAGCATGTTGCGTTGCCATGGAACTGACGATATTAATAAAGGCTTCATAACAAGAGAACAGGCCATGACGGCCACTGAGCAAATAGCCCTCTAACCAACCCTGGCAGGTGTGTTCGCTTAATATTTCCATGACCCGGCCATCCATGGCCAAATCTTCATCACTGTCCAGTTGCTCGGCAACCCATGTTTTAGCAGTGACCTGATACAAATCATCAAGCCGGTTTGAGGCGGTTTCATCGGGGCCAAAAACCCTGAAATTAGACTCATTCAAGCGCATCACTTCAGCCAGATAAGTGCCCATCACCCGGGTGGCGCTGATTTTTTGACTGCCTCGGCTTTTTAAATCCACGGCAAAATCACCGACGCCGGGAATCTTCAAAGCTTGCATAAGCACACCACCATTGGCATGCGGATTACGCCCCATTTGTAAGCTGTCTTCGGGAATTAAATCGTTAATATCGGCAATGATACGGCCGGTTGAGTCAAAAAGTTGTTCAGGGTTATAGCTTCTTAACCATGCCTCCAATAATTCGATGCGCTCCGGAAATTGTCGCAATTCTTTAAAAGGCACCTGATGTGAGCGCCAGGAATCTTCCACCGGTAAATTCTCAAAGCTTTTAGGTCCGGTCCAGCCTTTCGGTGTTTTCATGACAATCATCGGCCAGATAGGTCGTTGCGTAATACCTTGAGTTCGCGCTTCCACTTGAATCTTTTGTATGCGGTTAACAGCCTGGATGAGTGCATCTGACATTAATTGATGAACCGCGTTGACATCGGAGGACTCGACCCATATGGGCTGGTAACCGTAACCCTTGAGCAGCTGGTTTAATTCTTTCTTGGGTATGCGGGCAAAAATAGTTGGATTGGCAATTTTATAGCCATTTAAATGTAATATCGGCAACACCGCCCCATCACTGGCCGGGTTAAGAAATTTGTTGCTATGCCAGGCAGCCGCCAGTGGACCGGTTTCCGCCTCTCCATCACCAATCACACAGGTGGCAATCAAATCGGGATTATCAAACACAGCACCAAAGGCGTGAGATAAGGCATAACCCAATTCACCGCCTTCATTAATCGATCCCGGAATTTCAGGCGCCACATGGGACGGTACGCCGCCGGGGAATGAAAATTGTTTAAACAGTCTTTTCAAGCCTGATTCATTCTGCTGAATAGCAGGATAATAATGACTGTAACTGCCTTCAATATAGGTATTGGCCACCAAGGCCGGGCCGCCATGCCCGGGACCGGTGACATAAATCATATTCAATTGATGCCTGGCGATTAATCGATTCAGATGCGCATATATGAGATTTAAGCCGGGCGTTGTACCCCAGTGGCCCAATAATCTGGGCTTGACGTCTTGTCGGGTTAACGGTTGTTTTAGTAAGGGATTGTCAAGTAAATAAATTTGCCCTACTGACAGATAATTGGCCAATGACCAGTATTGGTTAAGGCTTGTTATGTCTTGACTTGATAAAGTACTCTTCCTAATGGTCATATTTTTATCCTGCTGTTAAGTGATTAAGTGTATCAATAGAATTGTTATTTTTTATAAAAATGCGCCACAAAAGGTTCGCGAAACCGCTGATGACAATTTAGACAGGTTTTTTGCAGCCTTGCAAATGCCTCAATAACCTTCTCCCCATTGTTTTCCAGAGCGGCCTGTTTTAATGTTTCGGCCGCTTCTTGTGTTTTGTTATCATAAGATCGAAAAGTACCCACATCGGTACCGCCGAAACGCAAAATACGCGTCTTTTCCATAAACGGAGGTTGTCGATGCTCTCCAATCAAAGGTGCCATGGCGACCACTTGCGACCATTGTTCATGGGCAATGGCAGCGGTTACAACCTCCATATGGTCACCCATCTCTTGCATAATTTGACGCAACACCATGGATTCAGACTGGTTACTGTCCTGTGCCCAGGCCAATGGCCATAAAATGGTTATCAGCACAATGACGAAAACCGGCTTTAATCGGCGCTTATCAAACATAACGTTGTCCTCAACTAAAATTCAATACTTAAAGCAATTGAACCATAACTGTGATTATTCAATTGCTCATCATATTCACGGGTACGGTAAACATGCATTACCGCCAATCGAAAACCATGACCGGCAATAAAACCCTGACCACTGATTCCCACGGCCGCTTGTGCAATCCATGGCCGTCTCGAAACACTGTGGCTGTCTTGAAACAAATTACCATCCAGAGAAAAGTCATAACCGACTGCCTTGGCTTCCAGAGTAACAAACAGGTGCATTCCGGGTGCCGGCCGGCTTAAATCAGAAATAGAATTATCGCCGTTATTTCCATGAGCGAAAGCCGATGGCGGACGATTTTCGGCACCTGGTCTGATTGGGTAACTGCCAAAATCGTTGGGCAGGTTCCAACCGATACGACCTTCGATACCGACTGTTGCCGAGGTTTCAATATTTCCCAGTCTAAGCCCCATTGAGCGAATCGAATCGACTGAAAAACCCGGGGTAACGGCACCGTCTTGATTCGATGATTTATATTTCCGGTCCAAAGCCAACTGCAAGGCCGGTTCATTTTCCAATTGGTTATCCCAACCGAGAAAACGCTCATCATCGAAGGCATCATGAACCAGGTTTTGTGCTTGTTCTGCCAATGATAAAGGTCCTATCACGCCGATGGTAATTTCACGGGTATCCAGCATATCAAGATTTGATTCGGGATTAAATTTTCGTCGGTTCCAGGCCATACCGGTATACAGCAACCCGGCATAAGGTCGATCATCCACAATTAAATCAGTGCGGGTAAAATCCTCCGGTGTGTACATCGACTGACCAAACCGAAACACCACATTCTGGCTATCCGCTGAATAATTCATATCATTCCAGAATCCGGGGTTCATCATTTGAATAAAGCGCATATACAAACGACTTGGCTTTGACAGGCACTCAGGCCGTAATTGACCGGGAATATCGAGCGAAACCATGGTGATTGACACACCATTGGTATAATCCTGATCAGTATCAGTAAACTTGTCATTTTCCAGTCGTATCGTACCACCGCGGAATTGAATTGTTTCTTCGGGCGCACAGGCCAGGTCAATATCCATATTTTCATCGGCGGCCACTGCCAACATCGACCACAACAGCATACTCATCGCGGCCATCAACTGCATTGGATAACAATAATTAAAGCGGTCGCAAAAAAATGAATAAAAACGAACCATGGCTACACGTCTAAAGTTTCTTCCTTCGGCGGTCTTCCCGCATAGAATCCTTCCAACACAGTCATGATTTCTTCGGCTGTGTCCACATAAGTCATTAACTGCTTGTCCTCAGCACTGATATAACCGGACTCAACCAGATAATCAAAATCAACCACACGTTGCCAATAGGATTTGCCAACCAGCACGATGGGAATCTCTGCCATTTTCCCGGTTTGTACCAAAGTCAGGACTTCAAACAATTCATCCAGCGTACCAAAACCACCCGGAAACACCACCAAACCTTTGGCACGCATCAAAAAATGCATTTTACGCACGGCAAAGTAATGAAACTGGAAAGCCAATTCCGGCGTAATAAACGGATTGGGTGTTTGTTCATGCGGTAAGGTAATATTTAACCCAATGGAACGTGCACCGGCTTCATAAGCACCGCGGTTAGCCGCTTCCATAATACCGGGACCGCCACCGGTCACCACCACAAAATCACGGTGGTGTTGTTCCTGAAATCGAGTTGAAATAATGTGTGAAAAACGCCGGGCTTCTTCATAGTACTGTGATTGCGCCAGTTGTTTTTTAGCCTCATCAAGCTGTCTCGTATCCGGGGCATCTGCCTGTTCTGATGCCGCACGTCTTTCAAGTTTATCCAGATTTTCTTGAGCCTGTTGTTGCGCGATGATTCGGGCACTACCAAAAACCACCACCGTTGAGCTAATCTTTTTTCGACGCAATTCCTGTTCAGGTTTCAGCAATTCCAGTTGTAATCGAATCGGCCGCAAATCGTCACTGTTGAGAAATGCGATGTCTTCATAAGCCAGCCGGTAAGCCTCACCCGACAATATGTTTTGCACAAGTTGCTTATGTTCTGCATGCAGTTTTGATTGATCAGACATGTTCACTCTCCTCGATTAATCAAGTTCATATTAGGGTCTTCATTGTTGCGAATCGATGAGACCCATATCCCAACCGCCTCCCAGGGCTTTAAATAAAGCCACCAGATTAATCGCCGTGGCGGTGTGGGTTTGGGCATAGTTGTGTTCGGCTTCGCGTAAAACCCGTTCTTCAGTCAGCAATTCGGTTAATGCCATATCACCGGCCTGAAATCGTGCTTGGGCATGTTGGTAGCTGCGTCTGGCTGCATTCACTGCCAACTGTTGACGTTCAACAGCATCAAGACCAAGCAGATAGTCGCTAAGGGCACGTTCGGCATCACTCAGCGCGGTCAACACCGCTTGCTCATAAGCCAATGCGGCTTGTTGTTGGCGCGCTTCGGTGGCCCGGATTTCGGCACGCACCCGTCCACCATCAAACAAGCGCCAGGAAATCAACGGCACAAGTGAAAAAGTGGTGCTGTCAGAATCAAATAACTGGCTTGAGTCCAGGGATTGAAAACCACCGCCGGCGGCAATCGATAATTGAGGAAATAATTCAGCCGTGGCAACACCTATATCGGCCGTACTGGCAGCCAAACGCCGTTCTGCAGCCCGAATATCTGGACGTCGGCGCAATATATCAGCCCGTTCACCAACCGGTAACGCTGTTAAGGCAATCGCCGGTGCATCCATATTAATCAATGCCAATTCATGCTCAGGCGGCATCCCCAACAGCACACCCAAACCCAGAGCAGCGGCACGTATGCGTGCTTGAATACCCGGTAAACCGGCCTCAGCCACTGCCAGGCGTGACTGGTTGATGGCAATGTCCGCTTCTGCGACATCGCCCAATTCATAGCGTTTTTGCACCAGGTCTAAAGTCTGTTGCAATGTTTCTACGGAAGCTTGTCGGGCTGCCAGTTCCCGTTGTGCGCCTCTCAGCGTTAAATAAACCCGGGCCACTTCCGCGGCAACACTGATACGAATATCAATGGCATCGGCCTGCGCAGCCTGAAGTCGCGCTTGTGCACTTTCAAGCGCACGACCGGTTTGACCAAACAAATCAATTTCCCAGGCCGCATCGAAGCCAATCTCATAAATGGTCTGATTACGATCAAGTCCCGGAATTGAGGCAATCGGTAACGGACCATGCTCACTTTGTCGTCGTCGTGCGACACTGCCTGAGGTGTCCACAACAGGCGCATAACCACCGGCTGCGCGGTCACGCAATGCCCGCGCCTCATTAATTCGGGCATAGGCTTGTCGCAAATTCAGGTTACTCGACAAGGCATCGGCCACCAGACGATCCAAAACAGGATCACCCAATGCCGCCCACCATTGTACCCATTCAATTTGTCTGTCTTTGGCGTTCACCGACAGTGTCCAGCCATCACCGGTATCAACGGCTGGCGGCTGACGATAGTCCGGCCCCACGGCACAAGCACCGAGCAATAAACTCGCTGCCAGGTAAAGCCCATGTCGCCCAAAATTTAAACCTTGTGTCATATTAATCACTCCAAAAATTATTCCAAACGACTGCGCACAAACACCACCGCCATGGAGAGTGTTACCAGTGCAATGATGACCAACGGCCAGGTATTGGCGATAATATCTGACGCCGGCATGGCTTTGAGGAAGGTTCCTTCTACAATCACCAAAAAGTGCTTCAGCGGAATCGCCTCGGCCAACCATTGCAATAAGGTCGGCATATTTTCAACCGGGGTGGCAAAACCGGACATCAAAACTGCCGGTACACCAATGGCAAAAGCCCCTAAAATAGCCTGTTGCTGGGTGGCAGAGACCGACGAAATCATCAGGCCGATACCCACCACTGATAAGATAAATAACAATAAACTTGGCATCAATAACCAAAATGAGCCCTCAAATGGCACCCGGAAAACAAACGCCGCGGCAACAATCATCATCAACCCCAAAACCAATCCGATGGCCAAGGCCGGCATGGTTTTGGCCACAATGATTTCAAAGGTGGTGGTCGGTGATACCAGCAATTGATCAAATGTCCCCAGTTCCCGTTCCCGGGAAATGGACAAGGAGGTAATCATTAGCGCACTGAAGAAAACCAAAATACCCGATAAAGCAGGCACCACAAACCAGCGATAAATCAGATTTGGATTAAACCAGTGGCGCACCGCCACCGGATTGGCATGAACTGTGTCTCGTTGTATGGCAGCACTGACACCGGCGGCAATGGTATTCAGATAACCCACGGTGATCTGGCCGGCATTACTGCGACGACCATCCACGATAACCTGGACCGTACCGACTTTGCCTGCGGCAATGTCACGGGAAAATTCCGGACCGATATTAAGCGCCGCAATCACGGCACGACGATCAATCAAATCGCGTAAGGCTTCGGGGCTGTGTACCGTATGAATCTCATTCACAAAATCCGCCGCATCTATACGTGCCACCAGCTCATGGGACCAGTGACCGGCATCGCGATCATAAACAGCGATATCCGCATTACGCACTTCTAAGGTGGTGGCGAAGGTGAAAATTAACAACTGCATCAACGGTGGTACAAACACAATGATGCGACTGCGGGGATCGCGCAAAATACTCAATAATTCTTTCACAATCTGCGCGCTGAGCCGGGCATTAACAAATAGATTTAAAAAGCGACGCATTCTCTATGACTCCAAATTTTTACGGGTTTTGCGCTTGGCGATGGCAAAGAAGAACACCCCAATCGCCATCATGGCCGCCAAATCAGGTAAAAACACCGCCCACACATCACCGGCTAAAAACACCGTTTGCAAAGAAGACACAAAATAACGGGCCGGAATTAAATAGGTGATGGCTTGAATCGGCACCGGCATGGCATCAATTTCAAACAGAAAGCCGGACAACAAAAAGGCCGGTAAGAAACCAGAGAATAAGGCAATCTGAGAAGCCAGAAACTGATTTTTTGTCACCGATGAAATCAACAAACCCTGCCCCAAAGCCGGCACCAAAAACACAGCAGACAAGATTAATAACGCCGGTAACGAACCTCGCAGCGGCACATCAAAGACAAAAGCGGCCAGCACGGCTGAAGCCAGGGTCGCTGCCATACCCAGGACAAAATAAGGCAATAATTTACCAATCAGAATCTCCACCACGGATGCCGGTGTCGACAACACCGCTTCCATGGTGCCCCGCTCCCACTCCCGTGCCACCACCAATGCCGTCAACATGGTACCGATAATGGTCATAACAATGGCAATGGCACCGGGCACCAGTGAGCGACGACTTTCCAATTCGGCATTGAACCAATAGCGCGGCTCCAGATTAATCACCGATACCGGTCTGCCGCTATGGCGACTCGCCTGCCAGTTAAGCACCACGCCCTGCGCGTAATTGACAACAAAGTTGGCGGTATTTGGCAACGAACCATCTGTTATCACCTGCACCACCGACTGCGGTTGACCTGATGTCAGGCGTTTCTCAAAATCCTGAGGAATCACCACATAGCCACGCAATTGACCGGACACCACCTGCTCAGCCACTTCCCGCCGATCCCGTGCCGGCGTCACCTTCAGATAACGGGTGCCGGCAAAGGCCGCTGCCAACGATTGCGCCGAAGCACTGTCAGATTCCAGTACCAACCCGATACGCACTTCACGGACATCCAGAGAAACCGCATAAGCAAATAAAAACAGCAATATAGTGGGTAGCACAAAGGCAATCAGAATGGTGGATGGGTCACGAATGGCTTGCAAACTTTCTTTTCGAACCAGGGCCATCAAACGCCGCCAGTCAAAGGCACGTTGGGCACGCTCATCTTGTATTAAATCTGCTTGAGAATCGACAGTTTTGGATGTCTGATCATTCATACAGCGGCCTTCGCGTCACGACGCGCCTCATCGTCCAATTGTGCTGACTCCACCAGATGTATAAAAGCATCTTCCATGGTGGGGTCAGGATGTTTTTCGTTAACGGCGCCCTGTTTCAGGGCATCGGGTGTATCCAGCGCAATCAGTCGTGCCCGGTACATCATCGCCACCCGATCGCAGTATTCTGCTTCATCCATAAAATGGGTGGTCACCATAATGGTCACACCTTTGCGTGCCAGACCGTTAATATGGGTCCAGAATTCGCGTCGGGTAATGGGGTCCACACCGGAAGTCGGCTCATCCAGGAACAACACCGGCGGCCGGTGCATCAAAGCACAGGCCAACGCCAGGCGCTGTTTATAACCAAGTGGCAATGAATCCGGTGAAGTACTCAAATATTGAGACAAATCAAAGGTGTTAATCATCTCATCAATACGTTGTCGCTTGATATCGCCTTCCAGCCCATAAACACCGGCGGAAAACTCAAGATTCTGTTGCACCGACAGCAAACCGTATAAAGAAAACTTTTGTGCCATATAACCCAACTGGCTTTTGGCAGATCCGGTGGCATAACGTAAATCATGTCCAACCACCTGCGCCTCACCTTCGGTCGGTTTAAGCAAGCCACAGAGCATCTTAAAAGTGGTTGATTTGCCCGCTCCATTGGGTCCGAGCAGACCAAATATTTCACCTTTTTGCACCTCGAAACTGACATCGTCTGTGGCGGTAAAATCACCGAAACGTTTGGTTAAATTGCGACAAGAAACGGCCACATCCGAACCCAGTTCAACCGCATCAATACGCTCAGCCAGCGCCGAAGTGCCACCGGGACCGCCGCCCAGTAAATCAATGAATGCATCTTCAAATCTGGGTTGAACCAGAGTCAGGCTGGCACCCACGTCATCGGCCAGTGCTTTAATTTCCCGGGTGTTGGCATCCTCACGTAACACCACCCGCACCGCATCACCCTGAATCACACCGTCACCGACACTGGCTAAATTGAGTGCCTTGGATAACACCGCGCGGCGTTCAGTGCCAACCTGTTCCAATCGATAACTGCGTTCCTTAATTTGATCGGTTAGTTCCTGAGGTGGACCATTAAATTCAAGTTTGCCTTCATTTAATAACAACACGCTTTGACAGCGCTCCGCTTCATCCAGATAGGCTGTTGACCACACCACCGCCATGCCGTCGTCGGTTAATTCCTGTACCATACGCCACAAATCCTGACGACTCACCGGATCAACGCCGACACTGGGCTCATCCAACAACAATACCTTGGGTTTTGCCATCAGCGCACAAGCCAGTCCCAGTTTTTGTTTCATACCACCGGATAACTTACCGGCCAGACGTTTGGTAAACGGCCCAAGCCGGGTGAAATCGAGCAAACTGTCAAAGATATCACCATGCTGATCGGCATCCATACCACGCAATTGTGCGTATAGACGCATGTTTTCCATCACCGACAAATCTTCGTAAAGACCAAATCGCTGCGGCATATAACCACTGACTATATGAATGGCTTCGTTGTCATCCACCACGTCAAACCCGGCCAGCGTTACGCGACCGCTGTTAGGTACCAATAAGCCGGTCATAATACGCATCAAGGTGGTTTTACCTGCACCATCAGGGCCCACCAAACCGGTTAACCGACCATATTGGATTTCGGCACTGAAACCATTGAGCGCTTGCACCTCGCCAAAACGCTTCACCACATCTTCGATCACCACTGCGGCATTATTTTTACCCAATCGGCGAAAAACATCACTTGTGATGGCGGTACTCATGACATGATTAACATTTGACATGGTTATTGCCCTGATACCGATTTATGACCGCTCTGATCCACTTCAACCGTAACCGGCATACCCTGACGCAAATCTTGATTGGCATCCGTGACGGTAATTCGTAAGCGGTAAACCAGATCCGTGCGCAAATCTGTGGTTTCAACCGACTTCGGCGTAAACTCGGCTCGCGGCGAAATAAACCCAATCTGACCCTGATAAGCCTGATCAGATGAATCGGTGAATACCCGCACCTGAGTACCCGGGGCAATATGACCCAGATTCGGCTCGCTGACATAGGCGCGCACATAAACCGGATCGCGCAAACTTAAACTATAGACCGTGCTGTTACTGGCCACCATACTGCCCGGTTCGCGCACCCGCGCCAAAACCGTGGCATCACTGGGCGCCACCAAATCAGTATCTGCCAGCGCCCTTTCAGCTTGTGCCACCGCCGCTTGCGCCACCGCCACCCGCGCTTCACCGGCAGCAATGTCTTCATCCCGAAATCCGGCTTCTACCAATGACAAGGCGGCTTTTGCTGAGGCCAGATTGGCCGCCGACTGATTACGCATGGCCAGCGCCGCGTCCACTGCCCGTTGACTGGTGGCACCAGATTCAAGTAACGCACTTTGACGCTGATAATTGCGTTCCGCCTCATGGTAATTTGCCTGCGTCTGCGCGACTGTCGCTTCTGCCTGCAGAACTTCCTGCGGCCGGTTGCCGCTGTGAAGCTTATCCAGTTCTGCCTGGGCGGCTTGTAATTCGGCTTTGGCAGCCGCCAGTTTATCCCGATAAGGCCCGCCATCCAGCTGCGCCATAATCTCGCCGGCGTTCACTTGATCGCCCTCATCAAACAGCATCTCGGTTAATCGACCGGGTTGACGAAAAGCCAGTTCCACCTCACGAATGTCCACATTGCCATATAAACGCAAGGTCGAGTCATCGTTTTGTTCACGTAATACAAACCACCACACCGACACGGCGGTGACAGCTATGATAATAAGAACCAAGAGTATGCGGCCTTTTTTACCGCCGGATTGTTGCGTATTCATCGTTGATTGTCCCATTGAATGCTGACGTTAACCGATTGAGCACTGGGCTTAATCGGACTTGTTGGTTTCTGTTTGGGTATGACTTGGGCACCGATAGTAATGGGCATAACACCATCATCGCCCCAGCCATACAAATGGTCAGCCAAATATTGTTTGGCCTGCCAGTTCACTTTTCTTTTGTTGTTCATAATCGTTTCCTGTCAATCAGCTATATTCAGCTGTTTGTTGATAAATGAGTGTCACACCATGACTTCCTGTCCGGGCTCGGGCACTGATACCTGCCAGCCATGCGCCTGCCGTAAACTTTCGGCAAAATCTGTGGCCGCTGTTTGCTCGCCATGAACCACAAACGTATGTTGTGGTGGCCGTTGAAAATGACCGGTCCAGGCCAATAAAGCCGGCAAATCAGCATGCGCTGATAAACCGCCTCCGGCACTATATATCGAAGCACGCACGGGAATCTCATCACCAAATATTCGTACCCGTTTCGCGCCATCGATTAAACGTCGGCCCAGTGTCCCTTCGGCCTGAAATCCTGTTATTAAGACACTGCATTCTTCCCGGGGTAAGTTATGCACCAAATGATGTTTAATTCTGCCTGCAGTACACATACCACTGGCAGAAATAATGATGGCCCCGGAACGCACTTGATTTAAACCTTTTGATTCAGCCACACTTTCCGTGAAATACAAAAAGGGAATATCCTTTCCCAAGTTGTGCCAACCGGCCAAATCTCGAGCAGCCACATCAAATAAATCCATGTGATTTTGGGTAATTCGGGTCACTTCGGTGGCCATGGGTGAATCCACAAAAACCTTTAAGTGATGTAATCGGCCTAAACGGCTGAGACGATGTAAATGGTAAAGAACCTCTTGGGTACGGCCCACGGCAAAAGCCGGCACAATGACATTACCACCATTTTTCAGGGTCTCTTCGATGGCAGTGATTAGCTCAGCTTCCGTGGCAGTCATATCTTTATGCACCCGATTACCATAGGTTGATTCAATCACCAAAATATCCGTTTCATCGATAATCGTAGGATCACAAATAATGGGTCTTCCCGGTTGACCCAAATCACCACTGAAAACTATTTTGATAGTCTTCGTGCCTTCAGTCAGCCAAATTTCAATAATGGCTGATCCAAGAATATGACCGGCATCGCGAAATTGACAACGAATACCTGTATCAGGAGTTATCTCTCTGTCATAGTCATGTAACCGCACTTGCTTCAGCATGTTTTGCGCATCAATTTGGGTATATAGCGGCTCATTAACAGCTTGTCTGGCTCGTCTTGATTTGGCGTAACGTTTGGCACGTTCAGCATCATTTTCCTGAATATGGGCACTGTCAAGCAACATGACCTGCAATAAATCTGCAGTTGCCGAAGTGCAATGGATGGTTCCGGCAAATCCGGCTTTAGTTAATTTAGGTAACAAACCACTGTGGTCTATATGGGCGTGGGTTAACAGCACAAAGTCGATGGATTTTGCATCAAATGCAAACGGCTCATGATTGCGAGTCGATGCTTGACGGCCACCCTGATACATACCACAATCGACTAAAAAACGGGTACTTTCGGTTTCCACCAAAAAACATGAACCGGTGACTTCCTGGGCGGCACCGTGAAATGTTATTTTCATGGTGACTCTCCACCTAGCTGACGCTTTCTAATTTGCTGCCAGGCAATCACCGCAATCGCGGCCCATATCGCCGTACGAAGACTCATGGCAATCACCGTCCGTTGGGCAAAGGCGCCACCCAATGCAACATGAAGACCAAAAGCGGCAAATACAAACGCTGTTGCGGCTGCCAGGCTAACCGCCAACCAAACCGCCCAACGCCTTTGTAACCACATGCCGATTCCGGCCAGAATATAGAAGAAACCGGCGATAAAGTTAAACCACAGTACAAAAGGCACATAATCACCGGCCGCTTGAACAGCGGCTTCATCACCATACAGAACCAAGCCACCTTCTTTTAAAGTTAATAGCCCAAATGCCACAGCAAATAAAGCCACAAGGCGAATCCAAAAAGTCTGTTTTTTTAGTGTTGTCATAATAATTCTCTTGAAAACCACGGTTTAGTAAGTGAGTACTCACTATCTTTAATCTTTCTGACTGCTTTGTCAAGCAATTTTATATATTTAAGTGATTATTAATCTATCCGAGAAGTGCTGAGAGCAGCACAGTTCACTGCGCCGGGTAATGAAGACATGCGATTTCACCACAGCTTAAGACGACTCCATGGATGAAGAAGTTAGAATCGAGATTGAATCAGAGATCGAAGCATAAGGAATGCCCGTTAAGGGCGTGAGTATACGACCGCTTGCGCCCCATGAACATCCGTTTGTTTATGGGTTTATAGTAAGGACTGTCGATACACATTAAAGACCGCTTCTGCCTGCGCCAACATATCCTGTCGATCTGCCGCCAGCATTGATTGCATCACCAACCCCTGAATACTGCCAATAAAAAGCAGCGTTGCCGCCTCAATGTCTAAATTTGGATTGAGCTCACCACGTTCTTTCCCTGTGCGCATGATATCCTGTAATAAATCAGCATACTGCGCGATTAGTTGCTTCACCATCTGTTTGGGTACGCTGTTTTTGTCATGTTGCAGCTCACCAAAGAGTATGCGTGGAATTCCTGGATGCTTACTGACAAAAGAAATATGGGCTAAAAACATAGACTGTAATTTGTCTATGGCCGAATCTTCTGATTTGATGGCTTTATGAATGTGCTTCATTAAGCGCTCGGCCACCCAACCCATGACCCCGGAAAAAATAGATTCCTTGGTGGGGAAATGCCTGAATATCGCGCCTTGCGTTAAACCCATTTTATCGGCGAGAGCCTGGGTGGTGATGGCATTGGGGTTCTGTTCGCCTGCTAAATCTATCAGGGTCTCAACGGTTTCAAGGCGTCGTTGTTCAGCGGTTTTATTTTTTGTTCTGGAAGTCATGACATTTTAGATAGTAAGTGACCACTATCTTCTCATATTTTTATGCCACTGCCAATCATTAGTTTTCTTAGCTGAATTACCTTTCATATAAGCGGAAAGATCTATCTTGTTTTGAAGACATCGTCGGGCTAAATACCAGAGAAATTAATACGCACTTCAAAACCATCTATACGATTAACGGCAGGTGAGTGAATGGTCATGGTGGCACCGACACCGCTAACAATGGCATCAGCTATCGCTAAACCCAGGCCGGATCCTTCAGCTTGGCTGTTAGATCTGACAAAACGACGATGAAGCTGAGTTAATTTTTCGGCCGGGATAACATCTGCATGATTGATGATGCGTAAAGTACCCTGGGCAGAAAACTGTATCTCTATCGGTTTACCTTCATGACCATGCTTAATGGCATTATCCAATAGGTTTTGCACCAGGATGGCAAAGGCATCGGCATCCAGATTAGACATGAATGATTCATTGTCCGGTACATTTAAGTGAATGACTGCATTTGCATAGGAGCGTCTGAATTCTTCAACAATCAAGCGTAAAAGACTGATTAAATCATGCCGTTCAGAGGACAATAAACGGCCACCTTCGGCTTTGGCTAACTGCATCAGTTTCTCAGATAATCGAGACAGCTTCCGTATCGAGGTTTCGATTTTGCTGGCTTGTTCCTGGCTCGAACCCGCCGGCAAGGTTTGTTGCAGCCTTTGTATTTGTGCCAGTGCCGTGGCAATCGGTGTGCGTAATTCATGGGCACTGTTAGCGGTAAAGGCATGTTCTAACTCCATGGCCCGGCGCAATCGCTGCAATAAATCATTCAAAGATTCGGCAATGGTATTAACCTCAGCGGGTAAATTATGGTTTTGTATCGGCGATAGGTCGCCACCATCACGTGATTTAATGGCTTCGCTAAAAGCCAGCACATGGCGCAAACTGTAACGCACAAAAACCCAGGTGCCGAAAAAGCACAGTGGAATAAGTATCGCCAGCGGCCACACCAGGGTGAAAACCATTTCCCGGAGCGCTTCTTGTCTTTGTGATAAGGGTTCTGCCACCTGTATATGCAGTGTATCCTGAACTGCTGAGGCACCATAAAACCGGTGACTTGCCGATGAACTAAAACCAGTCTGAAAATCTGGCTTAAATACCGCCGGATCCGCGTTGTGCGATTTCAGCAAAACCGCACCGCTGTTATCGCGCACCAGATAGATAAAATATTCGTCATGAGCGGCGAATGGCATAATATTTTGTAATTGCCCGGGGGGTTCACTGTTGATAATTTCAACCACCGCCAACGGCATAATACGCTGCGCCGTTTCCGCTAAAGCACTATCAAACATTTCATTCATTCTGTCACGCAACACAGTTACCGCCACCACCAGGGCCAAAACCCATAAAAGAGCAACACCCAGAGTTAAGCCGACGCCCAGGGTTTTTTGCAAACTTTTTGTCCGCTTCATGAAGTTTTCATCCGATAGCCCAAACCACGCACCGTTTCAATCAGTTCCTTGCCCAGCTTCTTGCGTAAACGACTGACGTAAACTTCAATGGTATTACTTTCAATTTCGGCACCAAAAGCATAGAGATGATCTTCTAATTGCACTTTTGACAATAACATACCGGGTCTTTGTAAGAATGCTTCAAGCAAAGCCCACTCACGGGCGGTTAACTGTATTTCACCACCGGCTCGAGTAACCTGATGATTGTTTAAATCAACAGTTAAGTCAGCCAGCTTAATGGTTGGATTGGGGTTGCCCGCATAACGTCGGGCTACCGCACCAACCCGGGCACTCAGCTCAGATAAATCAAAGGGTTTGACCAGATAATCATCGGCACCCGCATTTAAACCTTTGATCCGATCAGAAATCTGATCTTTAGCGGTTAAAATAATCACCGCTGTACTGTCGCCTGAATGTCTTAATGCCTTCAACAAATCAATGCCATGGCCATCAGGCAGCATCAAATCAAGTAAAATTAAATCGTATTCGGTACTGGCCAGTGCGGCTTTGGCCTGACCAATGGTTTGCACCCAATCCACCGCATGGCCTTCATCGGTCATCTGATTGTCGATTACCTCACCTAACTCGATGGTATCTTCAAGCAATAATAGCCGCATCTCAAAATCTGCCTTTTCAATTAATCAATCATAACGCGATTGGCCATTATAAGGTAAATTTCGATAAGTATTTTCAGCTTGCTGTCAGGATAGCCATATAAAGTGAACAACAATTAGTCATCGGATGTAAACAATGAATAATAAAAAACTCACTGTTATGCTGGCACTCATCAGCACTGTAATTGTTGCTATCTGGGCCTGGAGTTATGCCATGAACGCAACTGCAAGCACTCATTTGCCCTGGATAACATACCACAATATCCTGTATGTTACAGGACTATTGGCGATGGCCTTGCTGTCGATAACCATGATACTGGCGACCAGACCGGCGATATTAGAACCTGTGTTTAATGGCCTTGATAAGATCTACCGACTGCATAAATGGACGGCGATATTAGCGGTTATTTTTGCGGTTCTACATTGGTTAACTGAAATGAATGATGACTTGTTAGAATCGCTCTTGTTGGTCTCCGGACAACCCACTGAGGCTTCGGTTTCAGGCTTTGTTGATACTATGCAAGAACTGGCTGAGGATTTGGGTGAATGGAGCTTTTATCTGGTGGCTGGCATGGTGCTGTTGTCACTATTGAAGTTTTTTCCCTACAAATTCTGGCGTTATTTACACCGTATTATGCCGGTGCTGTATTTATTACTGGTCTTTCATGCAGCCTGGCTAACACCATTTAGCTGGTGGCAACAACCCATCGGCTTACTACTGGGCCTGTTAATGGTGGCCGGCAGTATCGCAGCCATGCGCTCTTTAACCGGACACATTGGCCGAACACGACGGGTTCAAGGCACCATCAAATCCATTACAGCCAGTGCTCAAGGCATTACTCAGGTGGTCTGTCAATTGGGTAAAAAATGGCCCGGTCACCGGGCGGGACAATTTGCTTTTGTGCGTTTCGATCGGCTTGAAGGCAACCACCCTTTCACTATTGCCAATGCGGATAAAAACAATGGTCAATTAACTTTTGAAATAAAAGCCCTTGGCGATTACACCAAAAATTTAGCCGGAAAAATAACCGAGGGTCAAGCCGTCACTGTTGAAGGGCCTTATGGCCGGTTTGATTTAAAACACCACAAAGCCAACGCCGAGCAAATCTGGGTGGCCGCCGGTATTGGTGTAACCCCCTTTTTAGCCTGGTTAGAAGAATTACAAAATCACCCGGAACAGGTACCGACTGCGCAGATGCATTATTGTACCCATGATGGCTCCTCCGATCCGATGGTGCCACGATTACAGCAGTTATGTGATAACCTGAAATCTGATAACTCACCTGGTATCAGTCTACACATACATGACAGTCAAAAAGGTCAGAAAATCACAACGGAAGACCTGCTCAATCGAGATGCTGCGAAAAAGGTAACGGAAGTTTGGTACTGTGGCCCCAAAGGCCTGGCCAGATTATTGGAAACAGGCTTAAAGAAAATGCTACCGGGTTCACTGCGGTTTCGTAAAGAAGCCTTTGAATTTCGATAAATTAAATATTTTAAACCTGCTTTCAGGTTATTGTCAGGAAAGCAGATTATAGTTAAGGTTCAAACAACTGGAGAGACACCATGAAAATTGTACAAATGGCTGCATTGATGGTCGCTTTTTTAATATCAACAGCGGCACTGGCTGATGATGACTGCACCGATCCGGTGGCCGAATGGCAACCGCAGGAAAACCTGCGTCAACTGATGATTGACAACGGCTGGGACGTGAAGCGCATTAAAGTCGATGACGGCTGTTATGAAGTCAAAGGCTTTGACCAGGACGGTCACCGTGTAGAAGCCAAATTCTCACCGGCTAGCTTGGAAATTATAGAACTTGAAATCAAGTTTACGGGTTCCGGCAATCGCTCTGGCTATTTAAAAAAACGCAGTGGCCAACAAAAACCTGCGAACAATAAAGACAGCAAACAAAGACCCAAAGTAAACATTCAGTAACAACACGGAGATGACAGCATGACCAATCGCATTCTGATACCGGCAGCCATCGCCAGCTTATTATCGGCCATGGTTGCCAACGCCCGCGAAGTCACCTTCACCACCGAACTGAAAAGTTATGGTGGTGATGGCGCTTATGTGGCCTTATACCTCACCAATGAAGCCGGTCAATATCAAAAAACCTTATGGATTGCCGGAGAAAAATCTAAATATTACAAGCACTTAAGCGGCTGGGCGCGTGGTAGTGGCTTGCGCAGCAGTGAATATGATGCCCTCACCGGTGCCAGTGTGGCAGCCGGTAAAACCATGACAGTTACCCTCGATTTAGAAGACTCCTTTATTGATTCTGGCTTTCAAGTGAGGGTGGATACAGCGGTGGAAGATATGCGGGATAATCGCAATGATGTGGTGGTGTCATTAACCACGGAAGGTGTCGGCCAAACCACTGCCGGCCGTGGCTACGTGCAAAGTTTCAGCTATTCATTTTAATCTACCATGATTAACCCGGCAGCCCAATACATTGTATTCAGGACTGCCGGATTACTATAAGGAAAAGACGCCATGATACGTAAACTCCACTCCATATTGGGCTTATCGGCGTTGCTACTGGTGGTGGTACTGGCCATCACCGGCGTCATTTTATCGATTAATCCAACCATTGAGCGCAGCCAAGCCAGCGTTATGGGCACTTCAGCCATCACTGTGGCGGAATTAACCGGCAATCTGGCGAGCCGATACCCACAAATTGAGCAGCTACAACGTACCCCATCCGGCACCCTGATTGTTTTTTATACGGACAATAATCAGGCCGGTGCCGATCGCATCGACCCATTCACCGCCAATACAATTGGCCCTTATACCATCACACCCTTTAAAACCTGGCTGAAAAACCTGCACCGATCCTATCTACTCGACACCCCGGGACGTATTGCGGTCGCTTTAGGCGCCCTTGTGATGCTGCTGTTAAGTATTTCCGGCACCCTGATGCTGGTGAACAGAGCCGGTGGCTGGCGTTATTTGTTCCGCCCCATTCAGGGTTCAACACTATCACAGCGGCTACACAGCCAGGTCGGTCGTCTGGCACTTATCGGCTTGCTGTTATCGGCCATCACCGGTCTTTATATGTCTCTGGAAACCTTTGAGTTTATTCCTGATCATCAAACTACGGAGCCGGCTTTTCCTGATCAAGTGGACGGTGGAGAGCCGGCAGCCATTGCTTCCTTGGCTGCGCTTAAAGCCATTCCGGTCTCTGAACTTCGAGAACTGGTGTACCCCTACCCGCAGGACGCTTATGATGTCTATTCAATCACAACCCAACAAGGCATGGGTTTTATTGACCAATCAACCGGTCAATTATTGGCTTTTGAGCCCTATAACAGCCGACAAAAAATCTATGAATTCATCTATATGTTACACACCGGTGAAGGACTGTGGTGGCTGGCCTTAATACTGGGCTTAAGTGCCCTCACGGTGCCATTAATGACATGGACCGGCATCCAGGTGTGGTGGCGACGCAGACGTGCCATTCCACGTATCAGCAACAACAGCAAAGCCCCATCGGCTGACAGCGTGATCCTGGTGGGCAGTGAAAATAACAGCACCTGGGGCTTTGCTGAAAACCTGCATAATGCCCTGAACTCAGCCGGTTACCGGGTTCATACCGCCGCCATGAATAAGCTCGCCGACACCTACCCACAGGCGAAACGACTGTTTATTTTAACGGCCACCTATGGTGATGGTGATGCCCCGGCGTCAGCCAAACAGTTCCTTAAGCGCCTGGCAGAAGTTGCTGATACCCCGTCCATACCTTTTGCGGTCTTGGGTTTTGGTGACCGCCAATTTCCAAAATTCTGTGGCTATGCACAACAGATTGCAGACGCCTTAGAACATAAAGGCTGGCCGGCGCTATTGACCACTGAAATGATTGATCGCCAATCAAGTCAA
This sequence comes from Marinicella pacifica, assembly GCF_014636635.1. Taxonomy (GTDB): domain Bacteria; phylum Pseudomonadota; class Gammaproteobacteria; order Xanthomonadales; family Marinicellaceae; genus Marinicella; species Marinicella pacifica. Next base: position 27,568 of record NZ_BMEO01000007.1, read on the forward strand.
ACCTTTGCCCGTTGGGGCGAGGCCATCGGCCAGGAAATCGGCACGCCACTGACACTGGACCACACCCCGCCACAACCCAAAACCGTAACCTTACAATTAGCAGAACGCATTAACTATGGTGAACGCGTGCAGGCCCCCACATCAGTTTTGCGTTTTAAAATGGCCGACCAAAGCCAGCACACAGGATGGTTTCAGACATTATTCAAAACCTCGAAACTGCCTCACTTTGAAGCCGGTGATTTAGTGGGTATTTTACCGCCGGGCAGCGCCATACCCCGTTATTATTCCCTGGCGTCGGCATCCGTTGACGGGGTTTTAGAAATATGCGTTCGTCAGGTACAAGGCGGACTGTGTTCAAATTTTCTGCATAATTTGAACATCGGTGAAACCATTGAAGCGTTTATTCAGGACAATCCACAATTTCGCCCCGCCAGCGGCAAACAACCGATTATCTTAATCGGTGCCGGAACCGGCCTTGGGCCTTTAATCGGCTTTATTCGTAACAACAAATCCCGTCATCCCATGTACCTGTATTGGGGCGGACGCAATCCCGATTCCGATTTTCTCTATGAACAAGAGCTCAAAACCTACCTCAGCGACCAGCGACTCAGCGGCCTCAACACCGCCTTTTCGAGAATCCCCAAAGACAGTGGTTACGTCCAGGACAAGTTACTCACTGATGCCGAACATATCCGTGCGCTGATACAAAATAATGCCCAGATTTTAGTGTGCGGCGGGCGCAAAATGGCAGGTGGCGTGGTCACCGCCATGAATGACATTTTGGCTCCCATCGAACTCGATGTCACCGCCCTAAAAGCCGCCGGCCGTTACCGCGAGGATGTTTATTAAGATTTAATCGCAGGATTTTTATGAGCGCTGATATAACGCGTATAAATACGGGCGCTGCCCACCCGCCGGCGTTATATAGTCATAATGAGCATGCTTAATCAAAGCAAAATCCGGTAACATCCGCTGATTCATATCATCTAAAGAATACCGCCGCACCGGTAACCCCGCACAGCGCTCCGCGCCGGATTCTGAAAATTCCGCCAACAGCACATAGCCGTTCATTTTCAGCAAACGATAAAGATTCACAAAATAGTTATCAATAGCCTGATTATCAATTAAAAAGTGCAGCACCGCGCGATCAATCCAGATATCCACGGCTGGTAATTCATTCGGTAGAGGATGTGACAGATCAGCTGCTAACCAGATGATGTCCTTCTGCTCACCAATTCGTTCACGCAGCCTGGCCAGTGCCGCCTCACTGATGTCATTGAGAATCAATCGATACCCCATGGCCAGCAAACCATCCACCAACTGCGAGGTCCCGGCTCCGACGATAAATATCGTTTGCGGCTTGTCCAATAAACCAGGCGGAAAGAAATCCAAGGTGTAAGAGACATCCCGCTCATACCAGCCCAAGGATTCGTCAGGTTTGTCGCTGAAAATGTGATCCCAATGGGCTTGTTTATCAATGTTGCTAGCATTCATAGGGTGTCTCAAAACATAATTGAACTGAGGAACAAAACAATAAAGGTGGCGGTGAAGAAGCTTATCGACGCCAGAGGGATAAATAAAATAAAGTAAACCGTGGTCTTTAATTTGTGACGCGGGTAAACGCGCTGCAGGCTGATGGCGATGTAAATTAACAGGGCTATAATAGATAGACCCACAGTCCAGCCACTGGGTATCAGGGCATATAAGCCAATAACCAACATCAGGCCGAGAAAAATAAAGGACCGTAGGTGCAAATGATAAACAAAATGGACCACATAGCGGGTTTTCGGATAGAACAATTTAAACAGGGTCGCCATTAACAGCACATCCAGAAATATCGCCCAGGTCATATTACCAAATAAAAATTTCACAAAGCCTTTCGGGTCCTGGGTGAACCGTAGAAGGGCACGAAAAGTCAGTTGATCCAGAAGGCTTGACACCTGGTATTTTTCTATAAATTCATCAACAGACAGCTGATAAATATCATTCTGTTTGAAGGTGTAACTGCCATTAAAAAAGGTTAATTGCCCGGTTTTATCCAAGTTCAATGCCATCAATTCTTCGGCAGCGGTTAAATGTTGCTGGATCTGGTCTTTTTTATCGACAGGTAAATCCTGATTTTGTAGCCATTCGTTTATATCAGTCAGATGTTGATTAATAAAACTGTCAGGTGAGATATAGCGTAACAATATTGACCGGTCTATTTCAGTTCCTTTGATTGTATTATTTTCGGAATTATTATCTCCGCTGGTAAAACGTAGATTATCAACGCCTGCCAGCGATAACAATAAGAACAGCATAAACATCAATACCACAAAGACCCGAATCGGCGACAGGTAATTAACCCGGCGAGTGGCTAAATATTCTCGTGTTAAAAACCCGGGTTTAACCAGTCCGATAGCAGTTTGTGTTATTTTTGCTTCGTAGTTAAAAGTGTTGGCAAAGAACTGACCAATCATATGCCAGACACTGTGAAGACCTAAACCGGATTTCTGACTGCAATACGGACAATACTTATAACTTACGGAATAACTTCCGCCACAATTTGGACACACGCGTTCAGTGCTGTGTTGATGTTTAACAATCGACCCCACTTTTGATCGGCCTGCTGACTTAAACAGTGAATTATTTTAGCACAGGGCATAAATTAATAGTGTAAGAAACACCAAACTGCCCGGTAAGCAACCAATGATGGCTATTTTTTCCGTGGATAGGCAAAGCGATATTGCCTAAATAAAAGATATAAAATCAGCACAGCAATGGTCATTTGAAAACCATAGTAGCCCATCATATAGTCAGATTTCAGTGTTTTATCGACAAAGATGGCCATCGCCGCCATAATCAAAAATGCAATACCCGTCAAATATTTCAACCATGGGCTTAATTTAACTTCATCACATGCAAAGTCCTGCGACCGGCCATTCACCAGAACCTCGGTCACGGTCTGTTCGCTGTCCACATGAAATATATAGTGATTATTAACAAATTCAAATTCATGGGTTCTATCGCCCTTAATCTCAATAGATGACAGCAGCTTATTTTGGTGATAAATACTATCATTATGTTCACTATCCAGGCGCGTAATTAAGTCAAATGTGGTGTCATTGACGCTGATACGTTGTCGTTTGTATTTATACATGGCTGTTTTCATTTTTAATTATTTCATAATTGGCTTAACGGTTAAACCGGCATCCCGCAGTAATTGAATGACGCCCTGTTCACCGGCCAGATGACCCGCACCGAATGCAAACACGGTTGGTTTTTTTTGTATAATTTCGGAAATTTTGGTGACCCAGTTTTTGTTTCTGTCATCAAGAATATCCTTTTGAACTTCATCCCAGTTATCGACTGAACCCGGATAATTGGACATATAATCGAACATACCGACGATATCCTCTTTGTGGTACAAATCAACCATTTGGTTTAATACCCGATCTAATTCAGCGAACATTTCCAGTTCTTTCTCAGACATCAGTTGGCCTTTTTTAGGGTTCATGACAGTCACAGCTTGCATCTGCTCGGCCACAGTTTCAAAACCATAAATGGGCATCTCTAATTTTTGTGCTAAAGCCGCCAGTTCAGTATCAAAGGTCTTCACATTTGGGCAGGCCAGTGACTCCACAGTTAACGCCGAAATAATGGCGATATACTCAAGTTGTTCAAACATACTAATTCTATACTGACTATGCTGTTCTAAAAATTCAGCAAATTGCTTGTACTGCGCTTCTGAAAACCGTTCTTTCAGAGGTTCTTTGGCCACCATGGCACTCATCATCTGCCCTTGTAGATCCGGATTATCCATATCCATCTCAAAGTAGGCCTGCTCAACTTGATTAAAAACGTTTTTGATTTTTGGGCTAATGGCGAAATCTTTTTCACACATGATATGCATGGTACCAACCAAGTACGAGGGATGTTCAATATTCGGTCCGGTGACTTCCCAGACTACTGATTTTTCTAATTGCTTAACCTCAGAATCGTTATTGGCATTTGCAAAGCCAAGTGATAAGTCAAATAAGACAACTGTTAAAATAGATAAGGTGATAATTTTTTTCATTGCATTCACATATTTTAATAAAGTACTTAGTTAGTAACGAAACAGGCTTTTTGTTACATAATTTTTTAAAAGATAAATCACTCAGCCCCAAACTGAGCAAATAATTCGGCTCCGGTTAGGTTTTTGGTTTGATTTGAAAAACAGTAATAGCCTGGCTTTTCATCAATAAAAACCTGATTATCAAAATTTAATTGGGATTCAATATCCAAAATACCCGCGGGTATAATGTAAAGCCCGGGTTGTTTGAGTTTATAAAACAAACCGGTGCCGCATTTTTGACAAAACCCACGCTCCGCCCAATCTGAAGAGGCATAAACACCAATCGAATCCTGACCCGAAAATTCAACATCGGTACCACATTCGACCGCCATAAGCGGCCCGCCGGTCCATTTTCGACAGGTATTACAATGACAAGCCCCAACACTTTGGCTCGCTGCTTGAGCCACAAAGCGCACTGCGCCACATAAACATTGACCGTTGGCCTTTAATACTTTATCCATAATTTTATCCTCAACTTTTGGGTTTCATCATAACTGATTTAAACAAAAACACTGACGATACAATCAAAAAAACCCAGTAGCAGCCTGGGTTTTTTTGTTATTTTTGTCCGTTGTTATTTGGTTGCTTTCCTAATCACACCAATAACCAGTAGTAACACCACCGCACCAATGGTGGCGACAATAATGCTCCCTAAAATACCACCGGCAATCGAAATTCCCAACTGGGTAAACAGCCAACTGCCAATAAATGCACCGACAATACCAATTAAGATGTTGGCCACAATACCAAAGCCATAACCCTTAACTAGTACGCCCGCCAACCAACCGGCAATACCACCAATCAAACAAATAATTAAAAAACCTTCGAGTGTCATACTTTTCTCCTCCTCATTATGTGCCTGTCAAACAGGTATCTTATGATGCCTGTTTCAGGTTTAATTAAAATAGCACAAATGCTTCAAATTTACCTTATTTATTATGAAATTGCCGGCACCCAGAAAATCCCATCAATAGATATTTCTTAATAAATTCTATCGGCATAACAACTGCTCAATGTTGAAATATTCTTGTCGTCGCACCCTTTGCGGCTGCCTTATGCGGTGCGATATGACGCCAATAACACGTTCAAATCACAGCCAATAAATCAGCGTAATTTCGCGTTCAAAGCCGCCAGCACTTCAGAGCCGGGACACAGCTCATCCTGCGTCAATGCATTCAAAGGTGTATCGACGGTATTAATTTTGCCGTGGGTATCCAGCTTGGTGTCATTGTGATAAATCAGTCCGGTGAGGATTTTTTGCTGTTCTTTGACGGTTTCTATTTGCTGCATGGCGGCTTTGCGGTTGCTTAAATCATAATCGGCGCTACTTTTTTGTAAATGCAATTCGCTGCCATCGTGCAAGGTCACTGTGCGGGAGCTGCCGGCGGGATAATCCAGGGTAATTTCAGTCCGGTCCGGAATAAAGTCGATGGTGCCCGTGGCTTCCATATGCTCACGCACCCATTCATAGCCCTTGGTTGATTGCGGCGTGTTATTAAAGGTTACACAGGGTGAGATCACATCAATAAAAGCGAAGCCCTGATGTTGAATGGCGGCTTTGATAATCGGTATCAATTGTTTCTTGTCACCGGAAAAACAGCGAGCCACCAAACCGGCACCCAGTTGCAAGGCCATTTGGCATAAATCAATGGAATCAAACACACTGGGGACGCCTTTTTTGCTGACTGAACCTTGATCAGCGGTGGCAGAATCCTGACCTTTTGTGAGGCCATAACAACCGTTATTCATAACGATATAAACCATGTTTAAATTACGCCGAACCACATGGGCGAATTGTCCCATACCGATGGACGCGGTGTCACCATCACCAGACACGCCTAAATACAACAGGTCTTTATTGGCCATATTGGCACCAGTGGTCACAGAAGGCATGCGGCCATGAACGGAATTAAAGCCGTGGGCTTTACCCAGGAAATAAGTCGGGGTTTTCGATGAACAGCCGATACCGGAAATTTTAGCGATTTTATGCGGCGCTAAGTTTAAATCAAAACAGGATTTAATGATCGCGGCACTGATGGAATCATGACCACAACCGGCACATAAGGTGGATAAAGCGCCTTCGTAGTGCTTAATCGAATAACCGGCATCATTGCGGAGGCTTTCGGGGTGTCTGAAATTGGGACGAATATAAGTCATGCCGCACCTCCGGTTGTTTGTTGATTGTCAGGGTTGTGAACAGCCAGCTGATCTAAATGACATTGAATTTCAGTGACTAAAAATTCAGCCGTAATCGGCATACCGTCCATATTCAACACCGAAATAATTGTATTCGGATCAATGGCCAATTCATTCACCAACAGGGCTTTCATTTGTGCATCCCGGTTTTGCTCAATCAGAAAAATAATCGAATGTTGTTTAATAAATTCTGCCACTTCTTGACCAAAAGGAAAGGCCTTGATGCGCATGGCATCCATTGCTTGTGTACTGCGCAATTGATCCAAAGCCTCCCGGCTGGAATAGGCACTGGTGCCGAAATAAATCACCCCGATATCGGCGCCGTCAGATGTCACTTCCGCTGCCGGTACCAAAGTTTTTGCCGTGTCCCATTTGACCAATAAACGCTGCATGCCCCGGGCATAGACTTCGCCATCTTCGGTATAGGCGGCATACTCATCATGGGACGAGCCACGGGTGAAAAACGCCCCTTTTTCAGGATGGGTCCCGGGAATGGTGCGGTAAGGAATACCATCACCATCGACATCTAAATAACGGCCCCAGCGTTCGCTTAAATCAGTCAATTGCTGTTCATTCAGTACTTTACCGCGGTCATACACCCGGCTGTCATCCCATTTAATCGGATCACACTGGTGGACATTCATGCCAAGATCCAGATCACTCATGAGAATAACCGGGGTTTGTAAACGGTCGGCCAGATCAAAGCCGGTGACCGTCATGTCAAAACATTCTGTGGGGTTGGCCGGAAACAGTAAAACATGCCGGGTGTCACCGTGTGAGGCATAGGCGGCGCTGATCAGGTCTGACTGCTGGGTACGGGTCGGCATACCGGTACTGGGACCGGTGCGCTGAATATCCATCAACATCACCGGAATTTCGGCAAAATACGCCAGCCCCAGAAATTCGCTCATCAAAGACACGCCGGGACCCGAGGTGGCGGTAAAAGCCCGGGCGCCGTTCCAACTGGCACCTATGACAATGCCAATGGCGGCCAATTCATCTTCCGCCTGTAAAATGGCAAATTTGTTGCGGCCACTGGCTTTATCAACCCGGTAAGCCCGACAATAGCGCTCAAAGGCCTCAATCACGGAGGTCGATGGCGTGATCGGATACCAGCCGGCCACGGTGGCACCGGCATAGACCGCCCCCAAGCCGGCAGCGGCGTTGCCTTCCATTAATATCTGATCACCATTTAAATCGCGGCGATGGATATTCAATCGACAAATATCAGTATGGTGTTTTTCAGCATAATCATACCCCAATTTCAGGGCTTTGATATTGGGTTCGATAAGTTTAGGCTTTTGAGCGAACAGCGATTCAATGGATTCTTCAAACACCCGAAAATCCATGTCCAGTAAATAAGCCAAAGCGCCCACATAAATAATGTTTTTAAAAATCTGCCGTTGCCGCGGATCGCTGTATTGACTGTTGGTGATGTCCGTTAAGGGCACACCGATTAAATGGATGTCTGATCTGTCATAGCTATCCGGCAGACGTTTTGATGAATCATAGAAAAAATAGCCGCCGGGTAATAATTCGAGATAATCCTTATACATGGTCTGACCATTGACGGCCACCATAAAATCATAACCGCCGCGCCGCCCCAAATAGCCCTGCTCGCTGACCCTGACTTCAAACCAAGTGGGCAGGCCCTGAATATTCGAGGGGAAAATGTTTTTCGCCGACACCGGCACACCGAGCCGGAACACAGCCTTGCTGAATAAATTATTAGCTGACGCCGAGCCCGAACCGTTGACATTAGCAAAACGAATCACACAATCGTTGGTGGCTGACAGGGTATTTTCATTAGTCATGGCTTGGACCTGTTGCTGGCGGCGGTGGCTGAATGCAGCAGGAATTTCTTCATGTCCCAGGCGCCGGTGGGACAGCGCTCAGCACATAAGCCGCAATGCAAACAGACATTTTCATCCTTAACCATCACCCGTTTGGTTTTTAAGGTGTCAGAAACATATAAGGACTGGTCCAGGTTGGTGGCTTTCACTTTTATCTGCTCGCGTAAGTTATCCTCCGTGTCATTATCGATAAAATTAATACAATCCACCGGACAAATATCCTCACAGGCGTCACATTCAATACAGCGGTCGGTCTCAAACACGGTTTGTACATCGCAGTTTAAACAGCGCATGGCCTCTTCATATCCCTGGCTAAAATCAAAGCCTTTCTCGACTTCTAACTTACGATCCGCAATCGCTGTTTTCTTGTCCACCAAAGGCACAATATTGCGCGCATCATCCGAAATATGCGCATCATAGAGCCAATCATGAAAGCCCATTTTCTGGCTCGCCAGATTAAAATCCGGTGCCGGTCGATCCCGCACATCTTCAGATTGACAGTGTTTATCAATGGAAATGGCCGCCTGATGACCATGGGCCACTGCGGTAATCACGTTCTCCGGACCCCAGGCCGCATCACCGCCAACAAAAACCTGCGATAGCGAGGTTTGAAAGGTGGTTTTATCCACCTCCGGCATATCCCAGTCATTAAATTCAATGCCAATATCACGCTCAATCCAGGGAAAGGCATTGAGTTGACCAATCGCCATCAGCACATCATCGCAAGGCATCATCACCTCTTCACCGGTCGGCACCAGTGTGCGCTGACCCTTTTCATCAAACACCGGCTCAACCACATCAAACAACATCCCCACAAGCCGACCTTGTTCGGTGATAAAAGCTTTGGGGTTGTGATTTTCATAAATCGGGATGTCTTCATGCAGGGCATCTTCGATTTCCCAGGGCGAGGCTTTCATCTCGGATTTCGGACTTCTCACCACCACCCGGACATCTTCACCGCCGAGGCGAATGGCTGTGCGGCAACAATCCATGGCGGTGTTACCGCCACCCAAAACCAACACCCGTTTGCCGATTTTTTTGACGTGCTCAAAAGCCACCGAAGCCAGCCAATTAATGCCGATGTGAATATTGGCATCACCTTCTTTACGTCCCGGCAAATCAGGTAAATCACGGCCCCGAGGCGCGCCGGTACCCACAAACACCGCATCGTAGTTTTTAGCTAAAATTTCCTTCATGCTGGTAACTTCCTGATTAAACAAGGTCACCACACCCATGTCCAGAATGTAATTCACCTCTTCATCCAGCACCGTCTCCGGTAACCGAAATGCCGGGATTTGGCTGCGCATAAAACCGCCGCCTTTACTCTGATCATCATACAAATCAATTTCATAACCCAGCGGCATCAAATCCCTGGCCACCGTTAATGACGCCGGACCACCACCGATAAGAGCAATTTTTTTACCATTTTTTTGTTTGGGAATAGCCGGTAAACGGTCTCGGATATCAGTCTTATTGTCCGCCGCTACCCGCTTTAAACGACAAATCGCCACCGGCTCAGCCTCCACCCGGCCCCGCCGGCAAGCCGGCTCACAGGGCCGGTCACAGGTGCGACCCAGAACACCAGGAAAGACATTCGACTGCCAGTTAATCATATACGCATCATCATACCGCCCGGCCGCAATCAGACGAATGTATTCAGGCACCGGGGTGTGTGAGGGGCACGCGTATTGACAGTCCACCACCTTGTGGAAATAGTCTGGATCGGATGTATCAGTTGGCTTCATGGCGGTTACCTGATGGTTTTACTCAACAATTATAAACTAAAATTATACCGCCATTACATAAATCATCTATTCTGTTAGTGAAGACAAGATTAAGTTTTGTCGGTTTTGAATGTGTCAAATTTTTCCTGCGCCATCTTCAGCCAGTCTTCATTCACCGGATCCTGTGCTTTCAGGGTCTTGAACACAATTTGTTTAATCGCTTCAACCGCTGCGTGTTGACCTTGTTCATGCCTAATGGTGGCTTTGAGCAACCAGGTTCTCAGTTCACGGCGGTGAAAAGGAATGTCATCGTGGGGAAAAATAGCCTGGGCTAATTCGATTTCCTGCAGGGCTTTTTCCGACTCGCCGATATGATACCAGGCATTGGCCAGTTCGAACCGATAGGCGGCCACGGTATCATGGTCAGTACCCAATGCCCGGGTCATCAAATCCACCACCTGCGTGAATACGTCCACAGCTTGCTGATAATCCTCATTTTTGGTCAACAAAACACCGTAATTGGCTAAAGTCATACCGTATTCATAATTAAAGTTCTGACCATTGTCCGGATTAACCGAAATGATGTGTTCAAACACGTCCAATGATTTTCTATTCCAGAATTTCGCCTGTTCTAAGTCTTGAAGGAAAAAGTAATCCACTGCCAGATTATCATAAGCACCAATTAAATCAGCGTGAAAGGGCGGTAATTGGGCTTCATATATTTCAATCACCTGATGCCTAAGTTTTATTGACTCAGGTCTTCGGTCGGTCAATGAATACACGTGCGCCAGATTGCCCATCAAATTGGCTTTTAAACCCAGCACATTATCTGGCTGTTTTTTGTCGATAATATCCAGGGCCTGGTTAAAACTGTTTTCAGCCTGGCTTAACTCACCCTTATTCAAAAAACCCATACCACGGGCGTTATGTGCATCAGCCAGATGTTGGGGATTCGTTTGCGGGTTTTGTTGAGCGATTTGAATGATTTCGTCGGTGATGGCCAGTGCCTGATCAAACTGGTTTAAGCGGATATGAATCAGAGCCATGTAATTTTTATTAAATAAAATTGTCTCCAGATTATCAGGCTGGTATTGATTCGAGGCTTTAAATAATTTCAAAGCCTGATCAAAATCCCCCTGATCCATGCGCAAGGTGGCGTACTGCGAGGCGATGGCTTGTTTATTGGCGGCACTGGCATCATTCATGTCTTTAATCTGTTCGTAAGCCGGCTGAATCAAAGATTCGGCTTTCTCCATACGACCCAGTACATGAAACACATCACCAATGGTGGCTTTCATCACATGATGTAATTCCAGCTCATCATCCAGTTCTGTGTTAATTTTTTCTGCACCCTGATTCAATAAATCGATGGCGGTGATGTCTTCTGCTTTTTGTAAAAATGGATTGGAAACTTCAAAAATAGACACCAAAAATGAGGCCACCTGCTCGGCTTGCTGCTGCGCTTTTTCGGCTTTATGTTGGGCGATTTGAGCCTGATTTCTTTCATGACTTAAATCACTGATATACTTAAAAACAGCCACCGAAACAACCAGAACAGCCACAACAGCCGCCAACCATTTAAGACGACGTGCCGGTTTTTGTTGTATCTTTTTCAACATGGCTAAAGCATCCACCGCGGTGGGGCGTTGTGCCGGCGAAGCGGACTTCATGCGCTCAATTAAGTGAGTCAGATCATGGCTCAAATCGGTGGGCTTCTGGGTTTTTGCCTGGGATGAATGATCTAATAACTGTTCAGCGGTTAAGTCCTTTTTATACACCGGTGTTTGTGAAAATAATTCCTGAAACACCAAACCCAGGGTATAGATATCAGAAGCGGTGGTGACTTCATCACCGGTCGCCTGTTCCGGGGACATATAAGTCAGGGTGCCCATGATTGCTCCCTGAACAGTGGTATTGACAGCTAATTTGTCATGATTTGGACTTGTTTTGGGGCTGTTTATTTTCGATTCTAAACGTGAGATTCCAAAATCCAGTACTTTAAGCTGTCCCGAGTGGGTCAACATGATGTTCTCGGGCTTTAAATCCCGATGGATAATGTTTTGATTGTGGGTAACTTTTAAAGCCGCTAACAAAGCCATGGCGGTGCGGATTTTCCGGGCATTTGACCAATGTTCAGTTTGTGCATCTCTGAGGGTTTGACCTTCAATCAACTCCAGCACCAATATATCACTGTCGGGATTCTCCAATAAATTATATATCCGGCATATATTGGGGTGATCCAGCTGTGACAAAATCATCGCTTCACGGCGAAACCTTTCTTTGGCCTGCGAACTGATGCTGTGATTTCGGTGGAGTATTTTCACTGCCACACGGCGTTTTAATGTGGTGTCTTCGGCCAGGTAAACCTGCCCCATGCCACCTTGACCGAGCGGTTGAATCAATTTAAGGTTTTGAATGGACTGACCGGATAGATCTTTTTCTGTTAAGTCATTCAAGACCGATTCTAATAACCCCCTGTCGTTGAGAAAGGCCGTTCGGGTTTTTGATGGGGTCATTAGCAATGCCACCTCATCAATCACATCTTTGGGGGCATCAGACTGTTTCAGAAATTCAAAAGCATCCTGTGTTTGCATAGACAGAATTTTCTTGAGTAGTTCGTTGACCTGGGTTTGATGGTTTGACATAAAACGGACCTCAGCTTGTAATTATTATAAATGATTTTTAGACATACCTCAGTCTTTTAGTCCAAGCAGGCCTATCCTCAGCAATCTGCTGACTTTGTGACCACCATAATAATCGATAAGCCAAAAGGCAGACGCCATTTAGGCAAAATTTTCGACTCTTGCTTAAAAATAAAATACAGGGATTCATTGAGGCGATTATGCGGTTTACCGGTGCCCACCGGCATCAGGTTTGGGTTAATGTTGTTCATTAGCCGCACCACCAAAGCAACCGGGAACAATAAAAAATTAAAATAGCTGCTGTATGTGACCCTAAATCCCGTGCTTTGAAGCAGGCGCTTTAAGTGCCGCATGGAATAACGACGAAAATGTTCAAGTTGTTCATCGTGATGACCATACAGCCACTGATACGCCGGTACCGTCAGAATTAACACGCCATTATCAGCCAGCAATTCATGTATTTTTATTAATGCACTTCGGTCATCTTGAACATGTTCCAAGACATCAAATAAACAAACAACATCCACCGAACCGGGCCGAACCGTCAAACCATCGGGCAAATGCCCTTTATTGATGTCAACATCACTGCTGTGTCTTGTCGCGTGTTCTCTGGCAAAGTCATCCATCTCAAATGCACTGACTTTACCAAATGCTTTAAGCATGGATAAGTTACCCCCGGCACCTGAACCGATTTCTACAATACGCTTGTCCCGATGAGGGAGGTATTTTGTCAGTGTCTTTTTAATGACTGCTCTGCGCCCACGATACCACCAGTGGTGTTGCTGGTTTTCAGCCAGATTTTGGTATGCAGACGCTTTCATAAAAATAATGCATTAAGACCCATGACACGCCCTGCGTTTACCCATCAAAACAAAATAATTATTGATGATAAAAGTCCTTAATCGAAAAGGCCAGTTCAAGCGCTTGTTCGTAATTTAGACGCGGATCGACCTGAGTGGTGTAAGCACGACTGAGATCGGCTTCTTGTAAGGCGCGGGCACCGCCGAGGCATTCGGTGACATTTTCGCCGGTCAGTTCGAGGTGAACACCACCAAGCAGAGAGCCGTTGTCTTTGTGCACTTTAAAGGATTCTTCGACTTCTTTAGAAATATTTTCAAAACGACGTGTCTTGTAGCCGTTAGAAGTTGATTCGGTGTTACCGTGCATGGGGTCGGCACACCAGACGACATTGAGGTCGGCTTTTTGCACGGTTTTTATCAGGCGTGGTAGATTGCTTTCAATATTACCGGCGCCGAAACGGTGCACCAGCGTGAGTTTACCCGCTTCGTTATTGGGGTTGAGGGTCTGGCACAAATCAATTAAATGATCACTTTCGGTTTCTTTACCGATTTTAACGCCAATCGGATTTTCGATACCGCGCAGAAGTTCCACATGAGCACTGTCTATTTGGTTGGTTCTGAGACCAATCCATGGAAAATGCGTGCCCAGATTAAAATACCCGGTTTGTCGTGGTACCCGGCGTGTCAGCGCCTGTTCATAGTGCAAATGCAAGGCTTCATGGGCACTGAAAAATTCGACACTGGAGAGGTTATTAACCGGTCGGCCTACCAACACCTCTGCAAAATGCACAGATTCTGTGATTTTACTGACCAGTTCTCTAAACTTTTCGGCATTTTTAGAATGTTGTACCCAGGCAATATCCCAGTACTCAGGGTGTCTGATATCAGCAAAACCACCATCAACCAGGGCCCGAATAAAATTCAGGGTCATCGCTGAATAATGGTAAGCTTTCAACATATTATCCGGGTTGGGCACCCGCGCGGCCTCGTCGAAAGTATTCTGGTTAACAATGTCGCCACGAAACGAAGGTAATGACTGACCATCACGGGTTTCCATATCGGCACTGCGTGGCTTGGCATATTGTCCGGCAAACCGGCCCACACGCACCACCGGTGTCTGACAACCGTGAATAATGACCAGACTCATCTGAATCAGTACTTTTAAGCGATTTGATATGATTGAGGAATTACAATCATCAAAACTTTCGGCACAATCACCGCCCTGAATTAAAAAGCGTTTGCCGGCTGCCACTTCGGCCAGGTATTTTTTTAAGCGAATGATTTCCCAGGATGTTACCAATGGCGGTAAGTCACCGAGGGTAGCCAAAGCCTGGTTTAAAGCTTGTTGATCGGGGTATGTGGGTTGTTGCCGGATGGTTTTATGCTTCCAGCTGTCAACAGACCATTCAGGATTTAGTTTTTTATGGGCATGGGTATTCATGGTTTTTTTAAGATATGAACTGGCATAAACATCCAGATTAAAATAAATAAGAACAGACCGATAAACATCACCAAGGACCAGGTGGGCATACTCAACCCAAACAACTCCCACTGAACATCGGCACAATTACCCGAACCTGTGAGCACAGCTTCCAGGACATCCCATAACGGTGTTGAGTCCATCATCATTTGTAAACTGGGACCACAATCGGGTACCTGTTCAGGTGGCAGACCCTGCATCCAGACATGTCGGCCACTGATGGCAATTCCGATGACTGACACAATGAGCGCCAATGCGCCGATTAATTTGCGTCCCCAGTGCAAGGTTGGTTTAAAAGCCGCGACAAAGAACAATAGGCCAATGAGGATATACACCACACGTTGTAAAATACAGAGGTTACAGGGCATTAAGAAATCAACGTACTCAACATACAGCGCATAAGCAATTAAACCCGAACAAAGTAAAAACGGCAATAAAGTAATCAGTCTGAATGTGTTTTTTTGCACGGCCATGGCGTTCAGTTATAAAACAGTTAGATTAGCAAAATTCGACACCATATGTCAGCCTTTTTATTATATGAAAGACAAAAAAACCCGCACATGGGCGGGTTTTTCTTAAATCCGGACGATAAAATTTATTCGTCGTCATCGGCCACTTCAACCGCAGCAGATTTAATCGGACGATCCACCAATTCAACATAGGCCATCGGTGCATTGTCGCCGGCTCGGAAACCGCATTTTAATATGCGCAAATAGCCGCCGGGTCGTTCCTGGTAACGCGGTCCCAGTTCATTGAATAATTTACCCACCACTTCTTTACTGCGTAATTGGGCAAATGCAAGACGGCGGTTAGCCACATTATCCACTTTCGCTAAAGTGATTAACTTCTCGGCAACACGACGTAACTCTTTGGCTTTAGGGACCGTGGTTTTAATCAGCTCATGTTCGAACAATGATGCTGACATGTTTTTGAACATCGCTTTACGGTGCGATGCGTTTCTGTTTAATTTTCTACCTGATTTTCTGTGACGCATGAGTCTGTCCTTATCCGATAAGACGCTCAGCAGTTCGGATTGCTGCCGGCGGCCAGTTGTCTAATCGCACTCCGAGGGTTAAACCCATTTCGGATAGTACACCTTTAATTTCATTGAGTGATTTTTTACCCAGATTAGGGGTTTTTAACAGTTCAACTTCTGTGCGTTGAATCAAATCACCAATGTATTGTATGTTTTCAGCTTTTAAGCAATTCGCTGATCGCACCGTCAATTCCAACTCATCGATGGGCTTGAGTAAAATCGGGTTGAGTTTTTCTTCCTCTTCCTCTTTTTCAACCGTGGCTTCAATTTTGAAATCGATAAAGATGGCCAGTTGTTCAACCAGAATGCGGGCCGCAATGCGCACCGCCTCTTCAGCCGTGATGGACCCATCGGTATCGATGTCTAAAATCAGCTTATCGAGGTTGGTTTTTTGTTGTAACCGGGCGTTATCCACATTGTAGGCCACCCGTTTGACCGGACAAAAACTGGCGTCCAGCAATAACTGACCAATGGGACGTGATTCCTCACCGGTCTGGCGATTGGCCGCCGGCTCATAACCCACACCTTTTTCAAGTTTCATGGTCATATTGATGCTGGTTTTTTTGTCCAAATGACAAATCACCACATCCGGATTGGCCACTGAAACACCATCGGGTAACTGAATATCACCGGCAGTCACGGCTTTTTTGGACGCTTTTAAGGTCAGTTCAGCTTCATCACGATCCGGCATGGAAAAAGCCAGGGTTTTGAGGTTTAACAGAATTTCGACCACATCTTCGCTGACGCCTTCAATGGTGGAAAACTCGTGCTGAACACCGTCAATGTTAACTTCTGTGATGGCACAACCGGGAATTGAAGACAATAAGATACGTCTAAAAGCATTACCCAGGGTGTGACCAAATCCGCGTTCTAACGGCTCTATGGTTATTTTTGCGCTGTAATCTGAACGTTCATCGACGTCCACAACTTTTGGGCGCAATAATTTAGCAAGTATGTCAGACATGATAAATCTCTCGTTGTTAGGTTATTTAGAATACAGCTCTACAATCAGGTTTTCATTGATGTCTGCCGGTAAATCTTCACGGTTCGGTACCGATTTAAATTCACCTTTCATTTTTGTGCCATCAACACTCACCCAATCGGCAAACAGGTTCATTTCTTGCCATAACTCAAGCGCTTGCTTAATACGCAATTGCTTTTTGGATTTTTCACGCACTTCAACTTCGTCACCGGCTTTAACTTCGTAAGACGGGATATTGCATACCTGACCATTAACCATAATAGATTTATGGCTGACCAATTGACGGGCCTCATTGCGGGTGACCGCAAAGCCCATACGATAAACAACGTTATCGAGTCGTGTTTCCAACAGTTTTAACAGGTTTTCACCGGTGGCACCTTTTTGGCGCACGGCTTTTTTATAATAATTCACAAACTGTTTTTCTAAAATGCCATAGGTTCTGCGCACTTTTTGTTTTTCACGCAACTGCAAGGCATAATCTGACGGTTTATTGCGTTTCGCGGCCAATCCGTGTTGACCGGGTGCAACGTCTAATTTACATTTTGTTTCCATCGCGCGCGCAGGACTTTTGGTCATCAAGTCAACGCCTTCACGACGGGCCAGTTTACATTTTGGTCCTAAATATCTTGCCATGTTATTCTCCTATACCCGACGCTTCTTCGGCGGTCTGCAACCGTTGTGAGGAATGGGTGTAATATCAACGATGTTGGTGACGCGTATTCCGAGGGCATTGAGTGCTCTGACAGAGGATTCTCGACCTGGACCTGGACCTTTGATGCGAACTTCAATGTTTTTCATTCCATATTCTAAAGCCACTTGACCGGCTTTATCAGCAGCGACTTGAGCTGCAAAAGGAGTGCTTTTTCTTGAACCTCTAAATCCAGACCCACCAGCCGTTGCCCACGACAAACCGTTACCTTGTCTGTCGGTGATTGTGATGATGGTATTGTTGAACGACGCGTGTACGTGAGCGATTCCGTCAACAACAGTTCGTTTTACTTTCTTTTTCGTTTTTTGTGGTCTTGCCATTACAATTCTCTATCTAATATCGCAAAGAGTTATTTAATTAACGTCTAATTGGTTTTTTTGGACCTTTTCGGGTACGGCTGTTATTCTTGGTTTTTTGACCACGCACCGGTAATCCACGACGATGTCTTAAGCCGCGGTAACAGCCCAAGTCCATCAGACGTTTAATATCCATGGCCACTTCACGACGTAAATCACCTTCAACAGTGAATTCACCAACCACAGATCGTAATTTATCCAGTTCAGCTTCATCAAGCTGACCCACTTTTTGTGCAGGATTAACCCCTGCTTTGTCACAGATCTCATAAGCCCTTGTTCGGCCGACACCATATATACTGGTAAGACCAATCCAAGCGTGCTTAGTATCCGGAATGTTTACACCCGCTATACGAGCCATGTTCTACTCCTGTTCCTCTAAACCGGCAAAAAGCCGATTTTTATTACACTAATTAGGTATAAAACCTGTACTTTTGCCCAAAAAAGGGCGCAAATTATAATACAACACAGTGCACAATACCATGATTATTTTATCAAGGTATTGTGCACTGATTATGTGAGTCAATTAACGTCGAATCTTGGATGAAGATCGGCGATAATTTTTAATATCTGATTTTTTTAACACAGATTCATATTGTTGTGAAACCAGATGATTTTGTAACTGGGCCATTGAGTCCATGGCAACCACCACAACAATCAATAAGCCGGTTCCGCCAATGGCAAAAGGTACCGCCAGGGCTGAATTCAATATATCCGGTAACAAACAGACACCCAACAAATACATGGAACCCCACAGCGTTACACGATTGAGTACACCATCTAAATAGTTGGCGGTTTGTTTACCGGGACGAATACCGGGAATGACCGCGCTCTGACGTTTCAAATTATCCGCTGTTTCATCCGAATTAAAGGTTAAAGCGGTATAAAAATAAGTAAAGAACACAATCAAAGCACCGTAAAACACCAGATACAGGGTGTTACCCGGGGATAACTGCTGCGATAAGTCAGTCAGCCATTCAAAGCCTTCATTCTGACCGGCAAAACTGGCAATGGTGCCGGGAAATAACACCAGTGACGACGCAAAAATAGGCGGTATCACACCGGACATATTAATTTTCATCGGCAAATAAGAGGTCTGTGCCTGTGTTGCCTGACGTCCGCCGCGTCTGGCAAACTGCATGGTGACCCGGCGTTGACCGCGTTCCACAAACACAATAAAGGTGGTTAAACCCAAAGCCAGTGCCAATAAGAAAATAGCGGTTAAAGCATTGAGCTGGCCTTCACTGACCATCTGGAACACAGAAAACACGGCGCTTGGTAAGTTCACCACAATACCGGCGAAAATAATCAGCGATATACCATTGCCGATACCCCGTTCGGTAATTTGTTCACCCAGCCACATCAGGAACATGGTGCCCCCGGTTAATGAAATCGTGGCAGTAAACAAAAAGCCGAATCCGGGTTGCGGTACCACTGCGTTGGCACCCACAAAGCCCAGTTTTTGCAATGAAAAAGAAATACTGTAAGCCTGAAAACCAGCCAGCGCAATGGTAAAGTACCGGGTGTATTGGGTGATTTTTCGCTTTCCGGTTTCACCGTCTTTTTTCAGTTCACGCAATGTCGGCATGGTGTGACCCAATATCTGCATAATAATGGCGGCCGTGATATAAGGCATCACACCCAAAGCAAATATCGAATAACGACCCAAAGCACCCCCGGAGAACATATTGAACATGTCCAATAAGCCACCTGAGTTTTGTTGTAACAGGTCAGCCAGTACCTGAGGGTTAACGCCGGGCACCGGTAAAAACGTACCCATGCGATAAACCACCAAAGCGCCGATCACAAAAAGAATGCGGCTCTTTAATTCACCCAGGCCTTTTTTATTGCCGAGTAATTTTTCAACTTGCTCTTGTCTGCTTGACATGGTTATGCCACTTTTCCACCGGCGGCTTCAATCGCTTTTTGAGCCCCTTTGGTGACTTGCAGTCCGTTGACAGTGATGGCCTTATCCAACTGGCCGGTGTTAATCACTTTCACTTTAGTCACGCCGCGTTTAACCAGACCGGCATCAATTAAGGTGTCAATGCTCACTTCATCGCTGTTCAGGCCATTTAAATGGTACAAACAAACTTCTGCACGGGTTGGCGCGATTTTTGACGTAAAGCCAAATTTAGGCAAGCGTTTGAAAATCGGCAATTGGCCGCCTTCAAAACCCACTTTATGAAATCCGCCTGAGCGTGATTTTTGACCTTTGTGGCCGCGTCCGCAGGTTTTACCGGAACCTGAACCGATACCGCGACCGACTCGCTTTGATGCTTTGGTGGCGCCCGCCGCCGGTTTAATGGTATTTAATTTCATAATAATAAACCTCGTTTATTTAACGTCTTCAACAGCCAACAAATGACTCGCCGTACGAATCATGCCCAGATTTTCCGGGGTTGCATCTACGATACGGGATTGGTGTATTTTACGGATACCCAAACCTCTGACGCATGCTTTATGGTTCGCCAATGATTTATTGGTGCTTTTAATCTGGGTCACTTTAAGCTGACCCACTTTTTTTGTTTTAGCCATGATTTTCCATTACCTCCTCAACGGTTTTACCACGCTTGGCGGCCACAGTATCCGGTGATGTAATTTTTTGTAAACCTTTGATGGTGGCGCGAACCAAATTAATGGGATTATTTGATCCCTGGGATTTGGCCAGTACGTTTTCGACACCTACGACGTCAAAAACAGCCCGCATCGCACCACCGGCAATCACGCCGGTACCTTCTAAAGCTGGTTGCATATACACGCGTGAACCTGAGTGCTTGGCTTTAGTAGCGTGCCATAAAGTGTTGCCGTGCAAATCAACTTCAACCGTATTTTTACGGGCTTGCTCCATGGCTTTTTGAATGGCCACGGGAACTTCTTTTGCTTTGCCGTAACCAAAACCAATTTTACCTTTTCCGTCGCCGACAACTGTCAATGCAGCAAATCCGAATTGACGACCACCTTTAACCACTTTTGCGACGCGGTTCACGGTGACCAATCGTTCCATTAAATTATCGCCTTGATCTTTTTCTGCCATAATATTTCTCTACTAATTCTTAAAATTTCAACCCGGCTTCTCGCGCGGCCTCAGCCAAAGCTTTCACTTTGCCATGGTACTGGTAACCCGATCGGTCAAAACCAACGGTTTCAATACCGGCTTTCTGGGCTTTTTCTGCGATGGCTTTTCCCACGGCTTGAGCGGCTTTAATGTTACAGCCTGACTCACCGTCTTTAATCAACCCTTTTTCTTTGGTCGATGCAGACACCAATGTGGTTTCACCGTCACCTGAAAAAATTTGCGCATAGATGTGCTGGTTGGTCTTATGAACACTTAATGAGGGCATGGCCAACTGACGCAATTTAATCCGTGTTTTGGTTGCTTTTTTTAATCTTTTGCTGTTTTTCTGATGCATGATTATCTCAAGAAAGCATTACGCTTTCTTGGCCTCTTTTCTGTAAATTCTTTCATCAGCGTATTTAACACCTTTACCTTTGTAAGGCTCAGGTGGTCTGATGGCTCTGATTTCTGCGGCCACTTGGCCAACCACTTGCTTGTCAATGCCACTGACCACAATTTCTGTTTGAGTCGGCACTTCAAAAGTGATGCCTTCACGGGCCTGATAAACCACCGGGTGCGAAAACCCGAGGTTTAAATCCAGGTCTTTGCCTTTTAAACTGGCTCGGTAACCAACCCCGGTTAACTGTAACTTTTTGGTGAAGCCATTGGTAACACCTTCAATCATGTTGGCCACCATGGTACGCATGGTGCCCGCCATAGACATGTGGTCGGGTGCCGCTTTGACGGTAAGTTCACTGTCATTTTTTTCCAATTGTACAGTCGGGTGCAATTGAAACAGTAAGGTGCCTTTGGGTCCTTTGACTGAAACTTCACGGTCTTTAATGGTAACATCCACTTTGTCAGCGATGGCAATCGGTTGGTTTGCTATTCTTGACATCTTATCACTCCGAGTTATTTAAGCACACAAAGCACTTCACCGCCGATGGCTGCTTCACGGGCAGACTTATCGGACATGATGCCTTGTGAGGTTGAAATAATGGCGGTCCCAAAACCGGCATCCACGCGTGGCAGATCATGTTTTCCGCGGTATTGACGTAGACCCGGTTTGCTGACACGCTTAATGTCTTCAATGACGGGTTGATTGCGGTGGTATTTAATGTTGATTTGCAAATAGGGATGACCGTCTTTTTCGACTGTTTCGAAAGAGCGGATATAACCTTCTTGCTGCATCACGGAAAGAATACCTTTCTTCATTTTTGAAGCCGGTGTCAGGGTGCTTTTTTTATTGACCGCCTGCGCATTTTTAATGCTGCAGATCATGTCTGAAATAGGATCACTTAAACTCATTTTTATCTCCTTACCAGCTGGCTTTTGTTAAGCCCGGAATATCACCACGCATGGCGGCTTCACGTAACTGCAACTTACTTAAACCAAATTTTCTGTAATAACCGCGTGGACGACCGGAAACCTGACAACGGTTGCGCATACGCACCGGCGAAGAGTTTCTCGGTAATTTTTGCAAAGCTTCCTGTGCAGCCATCATGTCTTCATAAGACGTGTTGGGGTCTTGAATAATTTTTTTCAATGCGGCACGTTTCTCAGCATACTTCGCAACGATTCTTGCTCTTTTTAGGTCACGTTGGACCATTGATTTCTTTGCCATGTTAGATTACCTGCCTTTGAATGGAAAATCGAATTGATCAAGCAACAAACGTGCATCAGCATCGTTTTTTGCATCGGTGGTGATGGTGATATCCATCCCACGGATTTCGTCAATTTTATCGTAATCGATTTCTGGAAAAATAATTTGCTCTTTAACGCCCATGGAATAATTACCCCGTCCGTCAAAAGATTTAGGGTTCAATCCACGAAAATCACGAACTCGGGGCAAGGAAACATTCACCAGACGATCCAAAAATTCATACATTTTTTGACGTCTCAGGGTCACTTTGCAACCAATCGGCCAACCATCACGAATTTTAAAACCGGCCACAGATTTACGTGACTCGGTAACGATGGGTTTTTGACCGGCAATTTTTGCCATGTCTTCGGTGGCATGGGTTAATATTTTTTTGTTCCCAACCGCTTCGCCGACACCCATGTTCAAAGTGATTTTTGTGATACGTGGTACATCCATCACATTGTCGAATCTGCCGGTTTCCATCAGTTTAGGAACCACTTTTTCTTTGTAGTATTTTTCTAATCTGGCCATAATAATTCTCTTGTTAGGCGTCAACCTGTTCGCCGTTTGACTTAAAAACACGCACTTTTCGGCCGTCTTCAGTCACTTTAAAACCAACGCGCTCGCCTTTTCCGGATGCGGCATTATACAGCATTACGTTAGAAGCTTGAATAGGCGCTTCCTGTGTTTTAATTCCACCTTTTTCTTCTAACTGCGGGTTTGGTTTAACATGTTTTTTAACTGTATTGACACCGTTAACAAGTAAACGCCCGTCTTTCAGAACTTTAAGCACTTTGCCTGTCTGGCCTTTGCTGCGTCCGGTGATAACGATAACTTCATCGCCTTGTTTAATTCTTTGCATAATCGTTTCCTTATAATACTTCCGGAGCCAATGAAATAATTTTCATGAAATTACCGGATCTGAGTTCACGTGTTACGGGCCCGAAAATACGTGTACCAATGGGCTCCAATTTTGAATTCAGCATAACCACGGCGTTGCCGTCGAAACGAATCAATGAGCCATCGCTTCTGCGGACACCTTTGCGGGTACGCACAATCACGGCGTTATAAACTTCACCTTTCTTAACTTTACCGCGCGGAATGGCTTGTTTGACTGAAACCTTAATGATGTCGCCGATGCCGGCATAACGTCGTTTGGATCCACCCAACACTTTTACACATTGCACTTCTTTGGCACCTGAGTTATCAGCCGCGGATAATCTGCTTTGCATCTGTATCATATCAGTACCCCTTAATCGTTCGACGTAACAATTTCAACCACTTTCCAGGATTTGGTCTTGGAAATGGGTCGGCATTCAGCGATTTTAACAATGTCACCTTCCTGACATTTGTTATCGGCATCGTGCGCATGTATTTTGGTCGATTTTTTTATGTATTTTTTATACAGTGGATGTTTAATGGTGCGTTCAATCAAAACGGTTACCGTTTGGTCCATTTTATTGCTGGTCACCAGACCACTTTTAGTTCTGATCTTGTTTGTTTCTGTTGCCATCGGATTATCCTCTTACCTGATTCATAACGGTCTTAACACGGGCAATATCACGACGCACTTGGCGTAATAAATGCACTTTGTTGAGTTGTCCGTTACCACGGGCCATGCGCAAATCAAATTGCTTTTGTAAAAGCCCGTTAAGCTGTTCCTGCAACTGTGCAAGATCTTTGTCTTTTAATTCTTTCGCTTGCATTACATCACCGTCCGTTTAACGAATGTTGTTTGCACAGGGAACTTAGCACCTGCTTTTTCAAAAGCTGCTTTTGCCACGTCTTCTGAAACACCTTGAATTTCATAGATGACTCGACCGGGCTTAATGGCAGCTGCCCAATATTCGATGTTACCTTTACCTTTACCCATACGAACCTCAATCG
This sequence comes from Marinicella pacifica, assembly GCF_014636635.1. Classification (GTDB taxonomy): domain Bacteria; phylum Pseudomonadota; class Gammaproteobacteria; order Xanthomonadales; family Marinicellaceae; genus Marinicella; species Marinicella pacifica. Next base: position 52,026 of record NZ_BMEO01000007.1, read on the forward strand.
GTTTAGCAGTAACCGGCTTGTCAGGGAACACGCGAATCCATAATTTTCCGCCACGTTTTACGTGACGGGTGATGGCACGACGACCGGCTTCAATTTGACGCGCTGTCAGTAATCCCCTGGTCGTGGCCTTTAATCCAAAATCTCCGAAACTGACTTTGTTGCCACTGTTTGACAATCCGCGGTTTCGGCCTTTTTGTTGTTTTCTGTATTTAGTTCTTTTCGGCTGTAACATTATTTTTTACCCCGAGACTTTTTGTTGCTTTTACTGTCCTTTTCCTGAGAATGCTGCTCTAAATCAAACACCTCACCTTTGTAAATCCATACTTTAATGCCGATAATGCCATAAGTTGTAAAGGCCTTAGCGGTGGCATAATCAATGTCAGCACGCAAGGTGTGTAAGGGCACCTGACCTTCACGATACCATTCAGTCCGGGCGATGTCTGCACCATTTAATCGGCCGGCTACGGCAACCCGAATACCCAAGGCACCCAGACGCATGGCACTGCTGACAGCACGTTTCATGGCACGGCGAAACATAATCCGGCGTTCTAACTGAGAGGCAATGCCCTGAGCCACTAAGAAGGCATCTAATTCAGGTTTGCGAATTTCATTGACACTGACATGTGTGGGCAAACCCATCATTTTTGATAACTCATTTTTAAGTTTTTCGATGTCTTCACCTTTTTTACCAATCACAATACCGGGTCTGGCACTGTGGATGGTGACACGGGCATTTTTAGCCGGACGTTCAATTTCAATCTGGCTGATGGACGCATGCGATAATTTATCGTGCAGGTAGTCACGGACTTTAATGTCTTTGACCAGCTGATCTGCAAACTGCTCCTTTTCAGCGTACCATTTGGCATTATGCTGTTTTGATATTCCTAAGCGGATTCCTGTTGGATGTACTTTTTGACCCATAATCTTGCCCTTATGATGCTTCAGCCACTTTAACAGTGATGTGGCTGGTTCTTTTTAAAATTTGTGTACCTCGACCTTTCGCGCGCGCGCGACCTCTTTTCAGCGTTGGCCCTTCATCAACGTAAATGGTGCTGATGTACAAGTCATCCACATCCAGTCCGTTGTTATGCTCAGCGTTGGCCACAGCAGACATCAAGGCTTTTTTGACAATATGAGCCGCTTTCTTAGGGCTAAATGTTAACAGCTGTTCAGCCTGTTCTACATTCATGCCGCGGACCTGATTGGCCACCAATCTCACTTTTTGGGCCGATATGTTGGCTCTTCTTAATTTAGCTTGAATTTCCATCGTATTTACCTTTTTGCCTTTTTATCCGCCACGTGCGATCTGAATGTGCGGGTGGGCGAAAACTCACCGAGTTTATGACCAACCATTTCTTCTGAAATTAACACGGGAATATGTTGTTTACCATTATGAACAGCCAAAGTTAAACCGACCATATCCGGTAAAATCATGGATCGACGCGACCATGTTTTAATGGGTTTTTTACTGTTCTCTGCAACGGCCTTGTCAACTTTTTTCATTAAGCTGACATCAACGTAAGGGCCTTTTTTAAGCGATCTTGGCATAGTGCTACCTTATTTCTTGTTTCTGTTGCGTACAATGAACTGATCTGTTCGCTTGTTTTTACGCGTTTTATGTCCTTTAGTGGAGACGCCCCACGGTGTAACCGGATGACGACCACCAGAGGTCCTTCCTTCACCACCGCCGTGCGGATGGTCAACTGGATTCATGGCAACTCCCCGTACAGTCGGGCGAATACCTCGCCAACGACTGGCACCGGCTTTGCCGATTTTTTCTAAATTGTGCTCACTGTTAGAAACCACACCCAAAGTGGCGCGGCATTGCGCCGGAACTTTGCGGGTCTCTCCGGAACGTAATCGTAATGTGGCATAAATGCCTTCTTTGGCCACCAAACGAACTGAAGTGCCGGCACTGCGTGCCAATTGTCCGCCTTTGCCGGGTTTCATTTCCACGTTATGAACAACGGTACCCACCGGAATATTATCCAACGGCAAGCAGTTACCGACTTTAATGGCCACCGAAGTACCTGATACAACTTCCATACCCGGCTCCAGTTCTTTTGGTGCCAGAATGTAACGCTTTTCACCATCGGTATATTGCAGTAAAGCGATATAGGCACTGCGGTTTGGATCATATTCGATACGCACCACTTTGGCACTGATGTCGTCTTTGTTACGGCGAAAATCAATCACACGGTATTTTTGTTTGTGACCGCCGCCTATGTGTCTGCTGGTAATACGACCCTTGTTATTACGACCGCCTGTTTTAGATTTCTTTTCTGTCAAACTGGCTTCGGGACGACCTTTATATAAATCGGTCCGTTTTACTTTAACGGTACCGCGACGACCCGGAGAAGTTGGTTTATGTTTAATTAATGCCACTTTTGCTCTCCTAATTATTCAGCTTTGGCGCCAAAGTCAATCATCTGATCCTGTTTGATGCGAACGTAGGCTTTTTTCCAATCCGGACGTTTACCGGTTTTCATGCGAAAACTTTTGGTTTTGCCTTTTACGTTTAACACCGAAACATTGAGTACATCGACTTTGAACAACTGCTCAACGGCTGATTTAATTTGTTGTTTGTTGGCTGATTTAGCCACTTTAAACACATACTGGTTGGCTAATTCACCCACACGGTTTGATTTCTCTGAAATCACCGGCGATAAAATTGTTGTGTATAAATTATTTAAACTCATGCTAACCACTCCTCAATCTGTTTAATGGCATCAACGGTCATCAACACCTTATCGGCAGCCACCAATGAAACCGGGTCTATACCCAAAGCATTGATGACATAAACATGGGGCAGATTGTTGGTTGAACGTACCAGGTTATCACTGGGTGTCACATCAACCAGCAATGCCTTATCAGCCTTATGCTTTGCCAACAATTCAATGGCTTCCTTGGTTTTGCCATTGGCCGTGTCTAAGCTGTCCACCACAACCAGTCGTTCATTTCTGTTTAACTCAGAAAGAATGGTTTTCATGGCGGCGCGGTACATCTTGGTGTTGACTTTTTGACTGAAATCGCGTGGCGATGCCGCAAAAGTCTTACCACCACCCACCCATATCGGGCTGCGAATGGTACCTGCTCTGGCGCGGCCGGTGCCTTTTTGTTTCCAGGGTTTTGAACCGCCGCCGCTGACCGCCGAGCGGTTTTTCTGGGCTTTGGTTCCGGCACGACCGGTGGCCAGATAAGCGGTCACCACCTGGTGCACCAAGGCTTCAGAATAATCTCTGTTAAAAACAGATTCTGAAACGTCAACTTTTTGTTTTTTTCCTGATACTGTCAGTTCCACAATAATTCTCCAAAATCTGTTTAAGCTAAGGGGCTGACCACAACCAAACTTTGTTTAGCACCGGGCACAGCACCTTTGATTAACAGCAGACCTTTTTCCACGTCCACTTTAACCAGTTCCAAATTACGGGTTGTGACTTGTTCAGCACCCATGTGTCCGGACATTTTTTTGCCCTTAAACACGCGACCGGGGGTCTGGCACTGGCCGATTGAGCCGGGCGCACGGTGACTCAGTGAGTTACCGTGAGTGGCGTCTTGCATATGAAAGTTATAACGCTTAATAACACCTTGGTAACCTTTACCTTTACTGGTGCCGGTGACATTCACTTTCTGACCGTCTTCAAACATAGTCAGCTCAATGGCATCACCGACGCTGAATGCCTGATCAGTGCGAAATTCTTTACTGACAGCACCCGCTTCAATACCGGCCTTTTTAAAATGGCCCGCCGTTGGCGCATTGACTTTAGATTGCTTACGCGAACCTGTGGTCACCTGAACGGCCTGATAACCATCGGTGTCCACGGATTTAACCTGAGCCACTATATTCGGCTCAACATTGATAACTGTGACTGGTACAGACTCACCTTTATCGTTGAAAACGCGCGTCATTCCGACTTTTTTACCTATAATTCCTAATGACATTTTTCAACTCCTAATTCAATTGAATCTGAACATCTACACCGGCAGATAAATCCAGTTTCATCAATGCGTCCACTGTTTTATCATTTGGATCAACGATGTCCACCAAGCGTTTGTGGGTACGAATTTCATATTGATCCCGCGCGTCTTTGTTGACGTGTGGAGATGTCAATACCGTGTACCGCTCAATTTTTGTCGGTAACGGAATCGGTCCACGGACCTGGGCTCCGGTTCGTTTTGCCGTATCGACAATTCTGCCTGCCGATTGATCAATGAGTTTATGATCAAACGCTTTGAGTCTAATTCTGATTTTTTGACCAGCCATGTTAATTTGCCTCTGATTAAGGGCAATAACGTTTCGCTATTGCCCGGGATTAATTAATTATTCAATAATTTTAGCCACAACACCCGCACCCACAGTACGGCCACCTTCACGAATCGCAAAGCGTAAACCTTCGTCCATCGCAATCGGTGCAATTAATTCAACAACCATCTTAACGTTGTCACCAGGCATAACCATCTCAACGCCTTCAGGTAACTCACAGGCACCGGTCACATCCGTGGTACGGAAATAAAACTGTGGACGGTATCCTTTGAAAAATGGGGTGTGACGCCCGCCTTCGTCTTTGCTCAATACATAGACTTCGGCTTCAAATTTAGTGTGCGGTGTAATCGTACCGGGCTTAGCCAGTACCTGACCACGCTCCACATCATCACGCTTGGTACCACGTAACAAAATACCCACGTTATCACCGGCCTCACCTGAATCCAGTAACTTACGGAACATTTCAACTCCGGTACACGTGGTTTTGGTGGTGTCACGGATACCCACAATCTCTAATTCGTCACCAACATTCACAATGCCGGTTTCAATACGGCCGGTGACCACAGTACCGCGACCTGAAATTGAGAAAATGTCTTCAATCGGCATCAAAAATGGTTTCGCTGTGTCACGCTCAGGCTCAGGGAAATAAGAATCCATTTCCTCAAGCAGCTTCTCAACAGCAGGTACCCCGATATCACTGGTGTCGCCTTCTAAGGCTTTTAAGGCTGATCCTTTCACCAATGGGGTGTCATCACCTGGAAACTCATAGTCATTTAATAACTCACGAACTTCCATTTCAACCAACTCCAACAACTCTTCGTCATCAACCTGGTCACATTTGTTCAAGAAAACAACAATATAAGGTACGCCAACCTGACGTGCCAGCAGAATGTGCTCACGGGTTTGTGGCATCGGACCGTCAGCGGCCGATACAACCAAAATCGCACCATCCATTTGTGCTGCACCGGTGATCATGTTTTTCACATAGTCAGCGTGGCCCGGACAATCCACGTGGGCGTAATGACGGTTGTCGGTTTCATATTCTACGTGTGCCGTAGAAATGGTGATACCACGCTCTCTTTCCTCTGGCGCGTTATCAATTTGATCGTAATCTTTAAAATCACCACCTTGCTTTTCCGCAGCAACTTTTGTGATCGCTGCAGTCAAGGTCGTTTTACCGTGGTCAACGTGACCGATTGTGCCCACGTTTACATGGGGCTTGGTGCGTTCAAATTTTTCTTTTGACATCGTCAATCTCTCAAATGTATTAATATCCTGTTTTTTCTGCCAACACCTCGGCCGGTGCCTCGCTGTAATGATCAAATTCCATCGAGTAACTGGCACGACCTTGGGTCGCAGAGCGCAGTGCTGTGGCGTAGCCAAACATTTCTGCTAAGGGAACCTGACACTTAATCACTTTCCCGGTGGGCGAATCATCAATGCCGTCTAAGGCACCACGTCGGCGATTAACATCGCCAACCACATCACCCATGTATTCTTCCGGTGTCGCCACTTCAACCCGCATTATAGGTTCAAGCAACACCGGCCCGGCAGCCTTGGCGCCGTTTCTAAACGCCATGGAACCGGCCACTTTAAAAGCCATTTCATTGGAATCCACTTCATGAAATGAACCATCAAATAATGTCACCCGACAATCCACTACCGGATAACCGGCCAAAACACCATTGGCCATTTGTTCCTGTATGCCTTTGTCAACCGGTGCGATGTATTCTTTCGGAATGACACCACCTGATATTTTGTTAACAAATTCATAACCAAAACCCTGTTCCATGGGTTCAATTTTAATTTTTACATGCCCATATTGGCCGCGACCGCCGGATTGTTTCACAAACTTACCCTCTTGTTCAACAACTTTTGTCACTGTTTCGCGGTATGCCACCTGCGGGTTACCCACATTGGCCGCCACTTTAAATTCGCGTTGCATCCGATCAACAATAATCTCCAGATGTAACTCACCCATACCGGAGATAATGGTTTGGCCGGATTCTTCATCCGTGGCGACTTTAAAGGAAGGATCCTCTAAAGCCAGTTTTGCCAAAGCCGTCGCCATTTTTTCCTGGTCACTGGTGGTTTTTGGCTCCACCGCCACTGCAATCACAGGTTCCGGAAATTCCATGCGCTCCAAAGTGATGACTTCATCCACATCACACAACGTTTCACCGGTGCCGACATCTTTCAAACCAACGGCAGCCACAATATCACCGGCCCGCACTTCCTGCACTTCTTCGCGGCTGTTGGCGTGCATTTGCAATAAGCGTCCAATTCGTTCTTTGCGGTCTTTAATGGGGTTGAATACCGTGTCACCGGATTTGAGCACCCCTGAATAAACCCGAAAAAACACCAAATTACCCACAAATGGATCGGTCGCTATTTTAAACGCCAGTGCCGCAAAGGGATCGTCATCAGTCGGGTGCCGCTCACCCTGTTCACCATCCGGCAAAACACCTGAGATGGCCGGTACGTCCGTAGGGGCCGGCATAATTTCGATGACCTTATCCAACATGGCCTGAACACCTTTGTTTTTAAAGGCCGTGCCGCACAAGCAACATACGATTTCGTTATTAATGGTTCCTTTTCTTAAGCCGGCGATGATTTCATCATAGCTTAAATCGCCTGACTCAAGGTACTGGTCCATCAGACCTTCGTTGGCCTCAGCGGCCGCTTCCAGAACCAGCTCACGGGCTGCTTGTGCAGCATCCAATAAATCAGCCGGAATGTCTTTGAGCTCAAAAGTAACGCCCATGTCACTTTCGTCCCAGTAAACAGCCTGCATTCTGAGTAAATCAATAACGCCTTGAAAGCTGTCTTCAGCGCCTATCGGCAACTGAACAGGCACCGCCCTGGCACCCAATCTGTTTTTTATTTGTTCAACCACACGGTTAAAATCGGCACCGGTGCGATCCATTTTATTGACAAAAGCCATTCGCGGCACCTGGTATTTATCCGCCTGACGCCACACGGTTTCAGATTGCGGCTCAACACCTCCGACGGCACAAAACACTGCCACCGCACCATCTAACACCCTTAACGAGCGCTCCACCTCAATGGTGAAATCAACGTGACCGGGCGTATCAATGATGTTGATACGGTGTTTGTCAAACTGACCATCCATACCCTGCCAAAAACAGGTGGTGGCTGCAGAGGTAATGGTGATACCCCGCTCTTGCTCTTGCTCCATCCAATCCATAACGGCATTACCATCATGGACCTCGCCTAACTTATGCGAGATACCGGTATAAAACAGAATCCGTTCTGTGGTGGTTGTTTTACCGGCGTCAATGTGGGCCATAATACCGATGTTACGGTATTTTGTAATGTCTGTATCGCGACCCACTTCAATATCCTAATCCTAAGGTGATTACCAACGGTAGTGCGCAAAAGCCTTATTGGCTTCAGCCATTTTATGCACTTCTTCACGTCGTTTCATGGCAGCACCACGGTCATGCAGGGCATCCAGCATTTCGCCGGCCAGTTTGGACGGCATGTTGGATTCGCCCCGTTTTCGGGCGGCATCAATCATCCAACGCATGGCCAGAGCCATTTGGCGACGAGGACGCACTTCCACCGGCACCTGGTAAGTGGCACCACCCACACGGCGCGACTTGACTTCAACCATCGGCTTGACTTTTTCTAAAGCGCGTTCGGTGATCTCAACGATATCACCTTTTTCTTTAGCAGCCACTTGCTCCATGGCACCATAAACAATTCGCTCAGCGACCGCTTTTTTGCCACTTTTCATGACCATATTGATGTATTTACTGATCAATTCACTGCCGTGCTTTGGATCCGGTAATACTTCTCGTTTAAAATTGCTTCTTTTTCTCGACATGATGTCTACCTATTGATTATTTAGGGCGTTTTGCGCCGTATTTTGATCGACCCTGACGGCGCTCACTGACACCGGCAGTGTCCAGTGCACCGCGAACAATGTGGTAACGCACACCGGGTAAGTCTTTTACACGACCACCCCGAATCAATACGATAGAGTGTTCTTGTAAATTATGTCCTTCACCGCCAATATAGCAAGTTACCTCATAGCCGTTAGTTAATCTGACACGCGCCACTTTACGCAAAGCCGAGTTTGGCTTTTTTGGCGTTGTGGTATAGACACGCGCACAAACACCCCGTTTTTGGGGGCAGCCTTCCAGCGCGGGCACATTTGTTTTTTCAATGTTGTCTTTTCTTGGTTTTCGAACCAATTGATTTACTGTTGCCATATGCAAAATTTACCTGATTGAAGAGGCATTTAATTAATTTAAAGACCTCCAGAAATAAACGACAGGCCGATTAAAAAATCAGCCTGTCGAATTAAAGAACGGGGATTTTAGTTTTTTACCCCTCAATAGTCAAGAACAGATTTTGATTTTTCTGCCTGACAAATACCCGTCATATACTGTGCAGATTATTCATCTGCAGACTGCTCGGGCTGTTCATCAGCAGCCTTGCGCAATTCTTCAATTAAGGCGGCTTCACTGTCGTCTTTTATGTCGGCTTCGGCATTATCAACCATCGCCTGTAATTCTGACTGCAGTTCAGCTTCTTTGGTTTGTGTTTGTTTGAGATGATAATTCAAACCGGTACCGGCCGGAATCAAACGCCCAACAATCACATTTTCTTTCAAACCACGCAACTCATCGCGCGTACCTTTTACTGAAGCTTCAGTTAATACCCGGGTGGTTTCCTGGAATGAAGCCGCGGAAATAAAGGATTCGGTGGCCAGGGACGCTTTGGTGATACCCAGTAACAGCATCTCAAACTCCGCCGGCATACCATCATTTTTCAGAATCTCCCGGTTGGTTGCCGTGACTTCTTTATAGGACAACTGAGTGGTCTGTAAATAATCGGTATCGCCCGGTTCCACAATTTCAACCTTGCGCAGCATTTGACGAATAATACATTCAATGTGCTTATCATTGATTTTTACACCTTGTAACCGGTACACATCTTGAATTTCGTTCACAAGATAAGCCGCCAAAGCAGCCACGCCTTGTAAGCGCAGGATGTCGTGTGGATTGGGTTCACCTTCAACCACAATATCACCTTTTTCCACATGCTCACCTTCAAACACAATGATTTGGCGCCATTTAGGAATCAAGGTCTCATTTTTCTCACCATTGGCCTGACTGATGACCAGCCGGTTTTTACCTTTGGTGTCTTTACCAAAACTCACCACACCACTGGCTTCCGCCTGAATGGCCGGATCTTTGGGCTTACGCGCTTCAAACAAATCAGCAACCCGGGGCAAACCACCGGTGATGTCACGTGTTTTTGAGGAAGCTTGCGGAATTCTGGCTAAGAAATCACCCACAGACACTTCCTGACCATTGCGGATGTTGACCACCGCGCCGGGTGGCAACAAATACTGCGCAGGCATATCTGTGCCCGGAATAATCACAGGCTTACCTTTCTTGTCTTCAATACGAACCATGGGTCGCAGGTCTTTACCCGCTTGCCCGCGTTGTTTCGGATCGGTGATGATAAAACTGGTTAAACCGGTCAGTTCGTCCAGTTTTTCTTCTACCGTGACACCTTCTTTAAAGTCACTTAAGACAACTTGTCCGGCAACTTCCGACACAATCGGATGGGTGTGCGGATCCCAGTTAATGATAACTTCACCGGCTTTGACTTTGGCTTTGTCTTTGACATGGATGACCGCACCGTATGGCACTTTGTAACGTTCTTTTTCCTTACCCGATTTATCAATAACGGAAATCTCACCGGATCTGGAAATGGCCACCAGTTTTTTCTCTGCATTGGTCACAAATTTAATGTTGTGCATCCGTATGGTACCGGAGGAATTGATTTCAACACTGTCAGAGGCGGTGGTTTTGGTTGCTGCACCCCCAATGTGGAAAGTCCGCATGGTTAACTGAGTACCGGGCTCACCAATACTTTGTGCTGCCATCACACCGACGGCTTCACCGATATTAACCCGGTGACCGCGCGATAAATCACGACCATAACACTGTGCACAAATACCAAATTCAGTTTCACAGGTAATTGGAGAACGGACTTTGATTTTATCCAGGCCCTCTTCTTCAATCAGATCAACCAGATCTTCACTGATCATGGTACCGGCTTCAATCACCACTTTATCCTGATGATTCAAGACATCTTGAGCCACCACACGACCCAGTACACGATCGGCAAGGGTTTCAATCACTTCACCGCCATCAACAATCGGCGATAAATCAAAGCCGTTCAAGGTGCCACAATCCACTTCGGTGATGACCACATCTTGCGCCACATCCACCAATCGGCGGGTTAAGTAACCTGAGTTCGCGGTTTTCAAAGCGGTATCGGCCAAACCTTTCCGCGCTCCGTGAGTCGAAGAGAAGTATTGCATCACGTCCAAACCTTCACGGAAGTTGGCTTTAATCGGTGATTCAATAATCGAGCCATCGGGTTTCGCCATCAATCCGCGCATACCGGCCAATTGACGCATTTGCGCCTGTGAGCCCCGGGCACCGGAATCTGCCATGATAAAGACCGAGTTCATGGAGTCCTGCACCACTGTGTTTCCATCTTTATCTTTGACCTCTTCTTTACCGATGACTTCCATCATCGCCGCCGCCACTTCTTCATTGGCTTTAGACCAGATGTCCACCACTTTGTTGTAGCGTTCACCGGCGGTTACCAGACCAGAGGTGTATTGCTCCTGAATTTTCAGCACTTCTTTATCCGCGGCTTCCAGAATGTCTTTCTTGGCATCGGGAATAATCAGATCAGTGACACCAATTGATATACCGGCAATGGTTGAGTATCTGAAACCGGTGTACATCAGCTGGTCGGCAAAAATAACCGTGGCTTTGGTGCCTAACTGACGATAACAGGCATTCAACAACGCTGAAATGGCTTTTTTGTTCAGGGTCTGATTAATGTAATCAAAACTTAATCCGGCAGGCAAAATATCTGCCAGGATGGCGCGGCCCACCGTTGTTTCAAGTAAATCAGTGTGTCTTTCACCTTGTTCATCGGTGGTGGTTAAACGCACTTTAATATTGGCTTGTAAGGACACATGACCATTTTGGTAAGCGCGGTTGACTTCTCCCATATCGGAGAAAATCATGCCTTCGCCTTTTTCATTCACCAATGAGCGGGTCATGTAATACAAACCTAATACCACGTCTTGAGATGGCACAATAATCGGTTCACCGGAAGCCGGTGACAAGATGTTATTGGTGGACATCATCAGGGTACGGGCTTCTAATTGCGCCTCGATGGACAATGGCACATGAACCGCCATTTGGTCGCCATCAAAGTCAGCGTTAAAGGCGGTACAAACCAACGGATGTAACTGAATCGCTTTACCCTCAATCAACACTGGTTCAAAAGCCTGAATCCCCAATCTGTGCAAGGTTGGCGCCCGGTTTAACAGAATTGGATGCTCACGAATCACATGATCTAAGATATCCCACACTTCAGGCACTTCAGCTTCAATCGCCCGTTTGGCGGCTTTAATCGTTGACACAAAACCATCTTTTAATAAACGACCTAAAATAAACGGCTTGAACAATTCCAATGCCATTTTTTTCGGCAAACCACACTGGTGCAGACGTAAAGTCGGTCCCACCACAATCACCGAACGACCGGAGTAATCCACCCGTTTACCCAGCAGGTTCTGACGGAAACGACCTTGTTTTCCTTTAATCATGTCAGCCAGTGATTTCAGTGGACGGCGGTTACTGCCGGTCACGGCACGACCGCGACGACCATTGTCTAATAAGGCATCAACAGATTCCTGCAACATGCGTTTTTCATTGCGCACAATAATATCCGGTGCATGCAGTTCCAATAGCCGTTTCAAACGGTTATTGCGGTTAATGACGCGGCGGTATAAATCATTCAGATCGGAAGTGGCAAATCGACCACCATCCAGAGGCACCAGAGGACGTAAATCAGGCGGTAAAATCGGCAACACGGTTAAAATCATGTGCTCAGGCTTATTACCTGATTTGTTAAAGGCATCATACAAGGCGATGCGCTTTGACAGTCGCTTAATTTTGGTGGCTGATTTGGTGGAGTTAATGTCTTCGTGTAACTTCACCAGTTCCGCGTTGATGTCAATTTCCGACAACAATTCATAAACCGCTTCAGCCCCCATCAGGGCTTTAAATTCATCGCCGTAGTTTTCAATCGCTTCGCCATATTGCTCATCGGTGAGCAACTGACCTTTTTCCAGTTCGGTCATACCCGGATCAGTGACCACAAAGGATTCAAAATATAAAATACGCTCGATTTCCCGTAAGGTCATATCCAGCATTAAGCCAATGCGAGACGGCAAAGATTTCAAAAACCAGATATGCGCGACCGGGCTGGCCAGTTCAATATGACCCATGCGCTCACGACGCACTTTCGCCAGTGTCACTTCGGTACCACATTTCTCACAGACCACACCGCGGTGCTTCATGCGTTTGTATTTACCACATTGACATTCGTAGTCTTTCACCGGTCCAAACACCGCCGAACAGAACAAGCCGTCGCGTTCGGGTTTAAAGGTTCGGTAGTTTATGGTTTCGGGTTTTTTCACCTCACCATAAGACCAGGAACGAATCAATTCCGGTGGTGCCAGAGAAACTTTAATGGCATTAAAGTCTTGGACTTCTTTTTTGGGATTAAATAATTTAATTAAATCTTTCATCTGTTTCTCCTGGCTTATTCGTTTTCCAATTCCATATTCAAACCAAGGGCTCTGACCTCCTTGACCAATACGTTAAAGGATTCAGGCACGCCTGAAACATTCTTATGGTTGCCGTCGACGATATTTTTATAGGTTTGGTTACGACCCTGTACATCATCGGACTTAACCGTCAACATCTCCTGCAATGTATAGGCTGCCCCATAAGCCTCCAAGGCCCACACTTCCATCTCACCAAAACGCTGTCCACCGAACTGGGCTTTACCTCCCAGTGGTTGTTGCGTCACCAGTGAGTACGGACCGGTGGAACGGGCATGCATTTTGTCATCAATCAAATGATTCAATTTCAGCATATACATGTAGCCCACGGTCACCGGACGGTCAAATTGTTTACCTGTTCGACCATCAAACAAAATGGTTTGACCATCTTCCGGCAAACCGGCCATTTTCAGTAATTTACGGATGTGTTCTTCTTTGGCACCGTCAAAAACCGGTGACGCCATGGGCACGCCGTCTTTTAGGTTATGTGCCAATTCAAGCATTTCATCTTTATTAAAACTGCTAAAACTGACCTGACCTTTTTCATCGACATTATAAATTTCAGTTAAAAAGTCTTTAAGTTTGGCCATGGTGACATTTTCTTCGAGCATTTTTTCAATCTGATAACCCAGACCACGGGCTGCCAGACCCAAGTGTACTTCCAGAATCTGACCAATGTTCATGCGCGAGGGAACACCCAGCGGGTTTAAGCAAATATCCACCGGCCGACCGTCTGAATCAAACGGCATATCTTCTTCCGGCACAATCATGGAAATCACACCTTTGTTACCGTGGCGTCCGGCCATTTTGTCACCCGGCTGGATACGGCGTTTAACAGCCAGATACACTTTGACCATTTTCAGAACACCGGGCGCCAAGTCGTCGCCGCGGACAATTTTGGCTTTTTTCTCTTCAAACTTTTTGTCAAAGATTTTACGCTGTTCTTTGATCTGATCGGCAAAACGATCCATTTGTTCAGCCAGCTTATTGTCTTTGGGTTTAATATCGAACCACTGATCGATTTCCAGACCGTCAAAATACGCTTCATCCAGTTTAGTGCCTTTCTTGACGCCCGGTGCTTTCACCACTTCAGCGCCAATCAACAACTCTTTAATCCGTTGGTGAATAACCGTGCGCATTATGCGGAATTGATCGTCCATGTCTTTGCGGACTTTTTCAATTTCCTCTTGCTCAATGCGTTCAGCACGAGAGCCTTTTTCAATACCTTCGCGGGTGTAAACCTGAACATCCACGACGGTGCCGCTCATGCCCGATTTAACCCGTAAAGATGAATCTTTGACATCCAACGCTTTCTCACCAAAAATGGCACGCAATAATTTTTCTTCCGGTGTTAACTGAGTCTCACCTTTAGGTGTCACTTTACCCACCAGAATATCACCGGCATTAACCTCAGCACCGACATAAACAATACCGGAGTCATCCAGCTTGGTCAGGGCATGTTCACTGATATTGGGAATATCTGAAGAAATTTCCTCAGGGCCCAATTTGGTATCACGGGCAATACAGGTCAGCTCTTCAATATGAATGGTGGTCAGTCGGTCTTGTTTCACCACCCGCTCTGAAATCAGGATTGAATCCTCGAAGTTATAACCATTCCAAGGCATAAAGGCCACTTTCATGTTTTGACCCAAAGCCAGTTCACCCAAATCGGTGGAGGGACCATCGGCCAGGGTATCACCGGCTTCAATCACATCGCCGACTTTAACGATGGGACGCTGATTAACACAGGTGTTCTGATTAGAACGCATGTATTTAATCAGATTATAAATATCCACACCGGGATCTTGATCTTCGGTTTCTTCGGCATCGACGCGCACAACAATCCGTGAGGCATCCGCCATTTCAACGGTTCCGCCACGTTTAGCAATCACGGTCACACCGGAATCTCGCGAAACCGTGCGTTCCATACCGGTACCCACCAGTGGTTTTTGAGCACGTAAAGTCGGTACGGCTTGACGCTGCATATTAGAACCCATCAGTGCACGGTTGGCATCATCATGCTCCAGAAACGGAATCAAAGCCGCGGCCACAGAAACAATTTGTTTCTCGGACACGTCCATATAATTAATTTCTTCCGCCTGTTTTAACACCACTTCACCTTTGTGACGGCATAAAACAAATTCTTCGGCAAAAGAACCGTCCTTGTTTAGTTTGGCACTGTTTTGGGCGATTGGATTGTCCGAATCCTGAATCGCAGACAGATAAACAATTTCGTCAGTGACTTTGCCGTTTTTGACTTTTCGGTAGGGTGTTTCCAGAAAACCGTAATCATTGGTGCGGGCATAAACCGCCAGCGAATTAATCAGACCAATGTTCGGCCCCTCAGGGGTTTCAATCGGACACAAACGCCCGTAATGCGTCGGGTGTACGTCCCGCACCTCAAAACCGGCACGTTCCCGGGTTAAACCACCTGGGCCCAGTGCTGAAACACGGCGCTTGTGGGTAATCTCAGACAAAGGATTGTTCTGATCCATAAACTGAGACAGCTGATTTGAACCAAAGAATTCTTTGATTGATGCAGATATGGGTTTTGCATTGATTAAATCCTGCGGGGTTAAACCTTCTGATTCGGCCACAGTTAAACGTTCTTTAACCGCCCGTTGGACACGCACCAAACCAATACGAAAGACATTTTCCGCCATTTCACCGACCGAACGAACCCGGCGGTTACCCAAATGGTCAATATCATCCACATGGCCTTTGCCGTTACGAATGTTCACCAGTTCGCGCATCACATCCACAATGTCTTCTTTTGATAAGGTGCCCTCACCTTCGGATTCCTCACGACCCAGGCGCATGTTGAATTTCATGCGACCAACGGCCGATAAATCATAGCGCTCAGGCGTAAAAAACAACCCTTCAAACAAAGACCGTGCCGCATCTTCCGTTGGCGGCTCACCCGGGCGCATCATGCGATAAATTTCAATCAGGGCTTCTTCCGGGGTGGTGGTGGGATCAATGTTCAAAGTGTTGGACATATAAGGCCCGCGATCGAGATCATTAATCAACAGAATATCGATGTTTTTAACGGCCGCATCACGCAATTTTTCCAACACGTCTTCGGTGATTTCAGTGTTGGCCGCAAATAAGATTTCACCGGTTTCTTTGTCGATGATGTTTTTCGCCAGTATTTTGCCGATCAAATAGGAATCTTCCAGGCTTAAAGTACTTAGACCGGAGTTTTTGAGTTTACGTTCGTGGCGTGCCGTAATACGTCTGCCGGCTTCGACAATCACGTCTTTGCCGTCTTTGATATCAAAATCAAAGGTGTCGCCCTTAATGTATTCAGGCACCAGTTTCATTTTGGCGTTGGTTTTATTGAGGGTGATGGGAATGATTTCAAAGAACTGTTCTAAAATCTGCTCATCATTAAAACCCAGAGCACGCAACAAAATGGATGCCGGTAGTTTTCGACGACGGTCAATGCGCACAAACACACTGTCCTTGGCATCAAACTCCATGTCCAGCCAGGAACCACGGTAAGGAATGACCCGCGCAGAATATAAAATTTTACCCGATGAATGGGTTTTGCCTTTGTCGTGATCAAAAAACACACCCGGTGAACGGTGTAATTGGTTAACAATAACGCGTTCCGTTCCGTTAATTACAAAGGTTCCGGTTTCGGTCATTAACGGCAGATCACCAAGGTAAACACTTTGCTCTTCAACATATTTAACTTTTTTCTTTTTCTTGGTGCTTTTATCTTTATCATAAATCACCAGTTGAATCACAGCACGGATTGAAGCCGCGTAGGTCATACCGCGCAATTTACATTCAAGAACATCGAACTCAGGATCTTCGACGGAAACGCTGACGTATTCTAATTTTGCAAAACCTGAATAGCTTTCTATCGGGAAAATTGAATTCAAAGCATCATTCAATCCATTGAGGCCCTGATCATTTTCACCCAAAAAAGCATTGTAAGATTTGATTTGTGTATCCAGTAAGTAAGGGACATCCAACACCGCAGACGTACTACTGAAATCCTTTCTGATTCTTTTTTTCTCAGTAAATGTATAACCCATCGCTCTAATCACCTTCACCTGTGATGCCGCTGAAAAGCCGCATCGATTTAAACTTTACGACACCTGAACATAACCGTTTAATTCCGGTATTTTTCAAGCGACTAAAGGCCGGCATTAAATGCCAGCCTTTAGGTTTATCTCATTACGTTACGTAATTATTTCAACTCAACAGAAGCGCCGGCTTCTTCAAGTTGTTTTTTGATTTCTTCGGCTTCAGCTTTATCAACACCTTCTTTAACCGGTGCCGGTGCGCCTTCAACCAATTCTTTGGCTTCTTTCAAGCCCAGGCCGGTGATGCCGCGTACAGCTTTGATCACACCGACTTTCTTGTCACCGAAACCACTTAAAATAACATCAAATTCGGTTTGCTCAGCGGCGGCTTCAGCTTCACCACCGGCAGCAGCCGGAGCAGCGGCAACAGCGGCAGCGGCTGAAACACCAAATTTTTCTTCCATCGCTTCGATTAATTCAACAACTTCCATTACGGTCATTGATGAGATAGTTTCTAAAATATCATCTTTTGATACGGCCATTTTAATTCTCCAAAAAAGTATTTAGTTAAGCAGCTTTTTGTTCTTTGACGGCTGCAATTGTACGTGTCAGTTTTGCGTGTGGTTCGTTCAAAGTACGCGCCAGCTTCTCGATCGGTGCTTTCATTACCGCCATCAGCAGTGCAATGGCTTCGTCTTTGGTTGGCAATGAAGCCAGACGAGATAACTCACTGGCCGGAAGCATCTGACCACCAACGGCCAGAAACTTGACTTCGAGCTTGTCGTTTTCTTTGGCATGGTCTTTGAGCAGACGTGCCGCACAACCGGGATCTTCCTGGCTGAAGGCAAATAACAAAGGACCCACCAAAGCATCAGCAATACATTCGTATTCTGTGTTTTTGACGGCTCGGCGTACTAACGTGTTTTTAACGACTTTTAAATAAACACCATTCTTTCTGGCATCGGCACGCATCGCTGTCATCGAATCAACCGATGATCCACGGTACTCCGCTGCCACTAAAGAATGGGCAATTTCAGCCACTTTAGCAATTTCACTGACTACAGCTTTTTTCTGCTCTAATGTGAGCGCCATGATAACCTCCAAAGGCTCATGCAGCTGATGCTGCAGTACATAAATTCACCCACAACGGGTGAAACCATTTTGGTGACTCACAGTGTTTTGTGCGAGGACACCATCTGCGTAGGACATTAAGATTGACAAATCACCAATCCCCTACGGTCTTTGATGGCCGACCGACTTCATAAGAGCCGGCCAACCCTCAAATTCTTTTAAAGTCCCAACGAGTTGGGGTCAATTTGCAAACCAGGACCCATGGTCGACGAAACACTGATCTTACGAATAAACCGACCTTTTGATTGAGGTGGTTTCTTTTTCGACAAATCACCCAACAGGGCTTGCATATTTTCAATTAAGGCATCGGCACTGAATGATGCTTTACCGACCACGGTGTGGATAATACCGGCTTTTTCAATGCGGTACATAGCCTGACCGGACTTGTTGTTTCTGACGGCAGTGGCCACATCCGGTGTCACAGTGCCTACTTTAGGATTTGGCATCAGCCCTTTAGGGCCTAAAATAGTACCCAGCTGGCCGACCACACGCATCGCATCGGGTGCCGCAATCACCACATCAAAATCGTAGTTGCCTTTTTTAACTTCTTCAGCCAGGTCTTCAAAACCCACCACATCGGCACCGGCTTCTTTGGCCTCATCGGCTTTTTCACCTTGCGCAAAAACCGCCACTTTCACTGTTTTACCGGTGCCGTTTGGCAACACGGTGGCACCGCGCACAGCTTGATCTGATTTCTTAGGGTCAACGCCTAACTGAATGGCAATGTCAATGGATTCATCAAAGTTTTTAGACGCATTTTCCTGTAAAAAAGCCACAGCCTCTTTGATGTCGTATTTTTTGGTCGGATCAACTTGTTCTTTGATCGCACGAATTCTTTTACCTGCTTGTGCCATTATTTCACCCCTTCTGTTTCAATACCCATACTGCGCGCGGTACCGGCGATGGTACGCACGGCCGCATCCATATTTGCAGCGGTCAAATCCGGTTCTTTCATCTTGGCAATTTCTTCCAGTTGAGCGCGTTTGACCTTGGCCACTTTATTTTTGTTGGGCTCACCACTGCCTTTTTTGACACCGGCTGCTTTCAGCAACAACACAGCAGCAGGGGGCGTTTTTGTGATGAAAGTGAAACTGCGGTCATTGTAAACCGTGATAACAACCGGAACCGGTAAGCCCTGTTCTAAATCGCCGGTTTTGGCGTTAAAGGCTTTACAAAATTCCATGATGTTAACACCATGCTGACCCAATGCAGGACCCACAGGCGGACTCGGATTGGCCTGACCGGCAGGCACTTGTAGTTTTATATAGGATTGTACTTTCTTTGCCATAATTCTCTCCGGGTGCAAACGCCCTGAAAGGGCTCCCCATTAAATAAATTAAACTTCTACATTTTCTCAACTTGGCTGAACTCAAGTTCAACAGGTGTTGAGCGACCGAAAATTGAGACCGCCACACGCAGGCGGCTTTTTTCATAATTGACTTCTTCCACTTCGCCGTCAAAATCGGCAAAAGGACCATCAATAACCCGCACCACTTCGCCCACGTCATACATGGTTTTTGGCTGCGGTTTGTTTTCACCTTCTTCAATGCGCTGCAAGATGGCATTGGCTTCGCGTTCGGTAATCGGCGCCGGATTCTCAGCCGTACCACCAATAAAGCCCAGCACTTTCGGCACACTTTTGACCAGGTGCCAGGTTTCATCGTTCATCTCCATCTGAACCAAAACATATCCCGGGAAAAATTTGCGCTCAGATTTTCTTTTCTGGCCTTTTTTCATTTCCACAACGGTTTCTTTCGGCACCAGCACATCGCCAAAACTATCCTGCATACCAAAACGCTCAATGCGTTCTTGCAAAGAACGGCAGACTTGCTGTTCAAAACCGGAATAGGCGTGAACCACATACCATTTGTGTGACATGAAAAACTCCTGGGCGATTAACTTCCGAAGAAGTAATCCACTAAATTACTAAAGAGGGTGTCCAACATGAATAAAAAGAAACTGATCACCAACACCATCACAATCACGATAATGGTTGACTGGATGGTTTCATTTTTTGTTGGCCAGACAATTTTTTGACGTTCAATGTTGGCGTTGCGAACAAAACGCGCAAACTCTTTACCTTTGGGCGTGGTATAACCCAAAAAACCACCAATCAAAACCCCGGCCAGCACCATGAGCACACGGATAATGGTCGGATAAGTGTCAACAAAATACAAATTGGCTGCCACCCCGGCAATCATGATGCCGATGGCCAGCCACCACCTCAGTTTGTCACCGACATTATGCGATGATTCAGCATTACTCATATTAATTTCACTTCCAAAATTGCCATCTTCTCAATAAGATGGCAGGCCAGGAGGGAATCGAACCCCCAACCTGCGGTTTTGGAGACCGCTGCTCTGCCAATTGAGCTACTGGCCTGTATTCTCTTAAAGACACCAAAAGCCAACACCTGAAAAGTGTTGGCTTTTGCGTATTTTTATCGGGCTTAATTATTCAATAATTTTAGCCACAACACCCGCACCCACAGTACGGCCA
Source organism: Marinicella pacifica (assembly GCF_014636635.1). Classification (GTDB taxonomy): domain Bacteria; phylum Pseudomonadota; class Gammaproteobacteria; order Xanthomonadales; family Marinicellaceae; genus Marinicella; species Marinicella pacifica. The sequence goes on from NZ_BMEO01000007.1 coordinate 72,655, forward strand.
CCTTCACGAATCGCAAAGCGTAAACCTTCGTCCATCGCAATCGGTGCAATTAATTCAACAACCATC
>NZ_BMEO01000007.1:72759-110850 GCF_014636635.1 Marinicella pacifica
CCGGGCTTAGCCAGTACCTGACCACGCTCCACATCATCACGCTTGGTACCACGTAACAAAATACCCACGTTATCACCGGCCTCACCTGAATCCAGTAACTTACGGAACATTTCAACACCGGTACACGTGGTTTTGGTGGTGTCACGGATACCCACAATCTCTAATTCGTCACCAACATTCACAATACCGGTTTCAATACGCCCGGTTACCACAGTACCGCGACCTGAAATTGAGAAAATGTCTTCAATCGGCATCAAAAATGGTTTCGCTGTGTCACGCTCAGGCTCAGGGAAATAAGAATCCATTTCCTCAAGCAGCTTCTCAACAGCAGGTACCCCGATATCACTGGTGTCGCCTTCTAAGGCTTTTAAGGCTGATCCTTTCACCAATGGGGTGTCATCACCTGGAAACTCATAGTCATTTAATAACTCACGAACTTCCATTTCAACCAACTCCAACAACTCTTCGTCATCAACCTGGTCACATTTGTTTAAGAACACAACAATGTAAGGTACGCCAACCTGACGTGCCAGCAGAATGTGCTCACGGGTTTGTGGCATCGGACCGTCAGCGGCCGATACAACCAAAATCGCACCATCCATTTGTGCCGCACCGGTGATCATGTTTTTCACATAGTCAGCATGGCCCGGACAATCCACGTGGGCGTAGTGACGGTTGTCGGTTTCATATTCTACGTGTGCCGTAGAAATGGTGATACCACGCTCTCTTTCCTCTGGCGCGTTATCAATTTGATCGTAATCTTTAAAATCACCACCTTGCTTTTCCGCAGCAACTTTTGTGATCGCTGCAGTCAAGGTCGTTTTACCGTGGTCAACGTGACCGATTGTGCCCACGTTTACATGGGGCTTGGTGCGTTCAAATTTTTCTTTTGACATAGTTGCTACTCCAAAAACAAAAGCAGTTAAATTAAATTCGTTTGTCATGGTGCCCATAACTGGAGTCGAACCAGTGACCTCTTCCCTACCAAGAAAGTGCTCTACCGACTGAGCTATATGGGCATCTAACATTGGAGCGGGTGATGGGAATCGAACCCACGTATTTAGCTTGGAAGGCTAATGTTCTACCATTGAACTACACCCGCTCGTCAAAACCCGAAACGTATTTCAGGGTTATTAATTAATGGTGGAGGGAGGAGGATTCGAACCTCCGAAGTTAAAAACAGCAGATTTACAGTCTGCCCCCGTTGGCCGCTTGGGTATCCCTCCAACGAACGAAGCACGGCATTTTCGTAGAATATCGCCTTAATGTCAATAAAAAATAGCAGTAATTTGGGTAACTTAAAGCCAAAGCCAGAAGCGACATCACTGCGCCGCGAATTGTAAATATATTTTATCTGTTTGCAAGTTTTATTTTTAAATCCGTTTCAGTATTTTTCTGCGTCCAATCCGGTGGCTTTTAGATGATTGCCCCATTACAATAACTCGGTTTTAAAATTTTTCTTTAACCCGATGCTTAAAAAATTGTGGCTCATCTTGTTTTTAAGTCTGCTCATTCAATTTGACCAGGCTTTCGCCAAAACGCTGAAAACCATCGCATTGGCACCGCACATAACAGAATTGGTTTTTGCCGCCGGTGGCGGTGACAGCCTGGCGGGTGTCAGCGCTTACAGCAATTACCCCGCCCAAGCCGCAAAATTACCCGTCATCGGAGATGCCTTTCGCATCGATCTGGAACAAATTATCGCCCTGCAACCGGATATCGTCTTTTACTGGCACGGCAGCACCACCAACCAGGTCTTGCAACAATTGCAATACCATCAGTTTAAGACAGTCCCGATCAAAATTGAGTCATTAAACGAAATTGGTGATGCCTTGTTAACCATTGCCGGACACCTTGATTTACCCGACCCGCCCGGGTATCGGACATTTATAAACCGGCTTAAACAACGCCAACAACAATCGCCGCGCTCGCATTCTGTCTTAATTCAGCTATCAAGCCAACCGCTTTACACTGTGAACGCGTCGCACTGGATGAGTGAAGCGGCGTCTTTATGCGGCTTGAATAATATTTTTCAGCATCTGCCGACGGCCACAGCCACTGTAACACAAGAAGCGGTGATAGTTCGCAATCCGGATTATATTATTCAAATGAAGCCGATTGACCAGAATAGTCCTTTACAGCAATGGCCACAAATCACCGCCATAAAACAACAACAGATTATTGTGGTTAATCCCGATACCTTTAGCCGCCCCACACCCAGAATCTTGGAAGCGGTGGACAGCATTTGTCGTCAAGTGAATCAGTTTTCAGCCGGCGTCGGAGAATGAATCAACAATTTTAGATCGGCGTCATACAATCCCACCAACACAGCATCACCGGAGGTGTTCATGCGAAAACCGCCGTATTGAGCTTGTTCAAAGGTTTTGGCACTGCCCTCTTCGAAGAAATACGCATCGGTGGCCAGCCGGACCTGCTGCCCCTGCCAACGTAAATCAAGCAGGTATTGATCTGCCTGCAAGTCCTGCCCCCGGTAAAAACCCTGCCACTGCACCACCCGTCGGTCGTCGGCGGTGACAATGCCTTGGTTCGGAAAACGCGGCAAGCTGTCCTCTGCTTCTGATCGGACTGACGCTTGAATTTGATTCGCCAGCGCAAACCGTAAACGCATATAGTCACCCTGCATCAAAGACCGCGGATCCACCGGCGCCAGTTCAAAAAATACCAGATCGCCATATTGAATCAGGCGTTGTTTTTGCACAATACCGGCATTCACCACAAGCAAAGTGACCAAAACGGTCAAAACAAGTACCCCTATTCGACCTCCGGCAGATTTTCCTCTGGGCACCGGTAACACGCCGGCCGGCCGTCGTCCGAACCAGGCCGCCAATAACAACAGACCGCCCAAAACCACCAGCAACATGGCTTTATTCAACAAAGTGGTGTCCAGCTGATAATAATACCAGCTGACGAAACCCAACATCGACACCACCCCCAAGACCATGAGTTGGCTTTGACAAACCCCAAACCCGAGCATCAACAACAGCACCGCCCCGCTAAGACCCGGAATCACAAAACCCAATATTCCCAGTCCGAAAAGAACTAAAGCCATCAACAGCCGGTCACGTCTGTTTTGAGGCAATAAATCTTTTTGCTGCAGGCGTCGGTAGAAAAAACCAAAAGCCGCTATATGCAATAGACCGCTGATGAATTCACCATGGGCCAATAACCAGCCATCCGCCTGATTGCCCAGTTGCCAATACCAACTGAGTGCCTGCAAATTAAGACCAACCAGCGACAAGGCAGCGGCATAGGCCAATGGCTCATAAAAAATTTTTTCTGCCTGCCAGCCGACTTTATCCAGCCACAGCCAGACCACCGCTAATGCCAATAAAGCACTGCCGACACCGGTACTTAATAACAATGAATGTCCCCAAAAGATCAGTGTGACTGCAAACAAAGCACTCATTAAACGGTGCACATAATCATGCATCACAAGCACCAAAACAAACTGATACAAGGCCAACACCCAAAACAGCGCTTCATGCTGCCAGCCCATCAAGTCAGTTACCGCATAGGTGACCAGCGCCTGCCCCGCCAGAGACAACACCAGAAATAATTGTTTAAGGAAATAACTGCCGGATGATTTTTTATGCAGCCAATAATAATGAAATGCCGACAGGTTCATACTCAAACCCAACAAGCCGCATAATCTTGGATGTTCGATAATGGGGAATGCCAGCACAGACACTGAAACCAACAAAAAAACCGCCGCAAACCATCCGCCGACACCCTGAAGCACCCGAGTTATCCAGTCATCATCATCCGCTAAAAAAGGATCATCCGGGCACGCTTCCTGGCTGGTGAAATTGTGTTGTTTCAACCCACGCCATAATTGATCGCGCTGCATCGCTGCTGTGTCGATTTGCTGTTCCGCGCTGTTTATGGCATAAGGCTGTTTCAATGGTAGTTGAAAAAAACAAATTGATTTAATTCATCATACCACCACTTGGACTTCAACGGAATCTTTTGACTATAGACCTTCACGGGTTAATTCAAGTATGCGTGCCAACACCGACTGAATTTTATAAATGCCGTTATTATTGTCAATGCCGCCATTGTCATCATTGGCCATCGCAACCACCACATAAGGCGCATGGCCGTTATCTTCTAATAACCAGGCATGGGTCAACACATGATAACCATTAACCCCGGACACCAGACTGCCGCCTTTGTACCAGGAACGATCCCAATTATTTCGGATTTCAGGTTGGGCTGTCTGTGCGCCCATGGCCCGTTCAATTAAGGCCAGGGCATCAGAGCCTTGGGGATAGGTGCGCAAATGCGCGAAATTCTGACACACATCCATGGGCGATGCCCGCCAGCTGCCTGATGTCATTAGAAAATCATTCTGATACGGGTAACTGGTCACTGCGCCCAAAGGTTCTAACTGGGTGTTAATGAAATTGAGTTGATTGCTTTCCGTGTCGTTAATGAAGTTGGTGGCGGTTGTCGGATCGATGGAAAAAAACAGGTGAAACTGTTCATTAATGGATAATATCGGTTTAAGTACGGTGGCATCCATTACACCCGATGAGTCAATATAGGCATCAATTACCGAACGACCCACCACATCATGTAAAATTTCGGTGGCGGTGTTATCACTCACGCCCAGCATCAGCACCGCCAGATCTTGTGCCGTAAATACGGTACCGGCCGGCTCATTATTCACAACACCGCCGCCATTGACCCATTGTCCGGCATCATAAGTCACATTTTGATAGGGTGTTATGACGTTATTCTCAACCGCATCAGCCAGACCTCCCAACACCCAGGTTTTAAAAATCGAACCGGTGGCTTTTAATGTCCCCGAATTACTTTGATAAATTGGCTGGCACTGGTTATTGTGGTCCACATAGGCCACTAACAGGCCGACATCCGCAGCCAAGGTATTAAATTTGTTGACAGCCTGTTGCATGGTTAGATTTTGGTCAATCGGGTACTGTACACTGCCGTAATAGGGGCTCACATAAAAATAGGTGATTTTCTGACTGCCGGTATAACGGCTTTCCACCACAAAAAAGCCCATTTTGGCCTGACTGTCCTGACCTTGAACAACCACGGACGTGCTCATGGGTGTCATGCCCACAATGTCTGTGATTTTTCCGTTTGGATAATCTGTGCGCAAAGTGTTAAAAAAGTTTTGAAGGGTGTTGGCATCAAATCCACTGGAAAAATGGGCATTAATATCAGCAATCGAGGTACTGGTTTCGCTTAGCTGCTGCACCACCCATTCAAGCTGATTGGCCGCGGGCTCGTTGGGCAACACAAATTCACCCGCCACCCGAGGAAATAATGGCTGTATGGCCGGTACTTCAAAGTCGTTATAAAAAATAATTTGGGACCAGCCCTGGCCACTGACTATCAATAAAAGAAATATCTTAACCAATTTCATCATAACACCCTGCACAAAATAAATGATTTCAAAAATTAAAACCCAACTGGTTTTGATCATTTTACAAACAAAGCACCATTTTTATCAGGACATCTGCAGGACATTGCATGTCGTTTTAGGACAAAAACAAGACAAGGCGCTCACTGCTGGTTTTGATGTGAAATATCAGCCACATTTTGTCGGACATTTTCGGTGCGCACAGCTTTAAGCCACTTAACCGCAGCGGTGGTCATGGCAATCAACAACATCGACAACAAAAACAGGTTGAATCCCGAATCCCAGCCATCAATGATGTTCATTACCAGCGTGAAAGTTAAACTTATCAGGGACATTGCCCACAGGGCGAGTAAAGCTGAATCCAAACGAATATGTCGGTAATAAGCATAAAATGCCGCCAAACCCAATGCCGAAGTCAAACCAAAAACAACACCATATTTCTGTCCGTCTAAAATGGCTGCCATGCCCATATACGTAAAACATAATAACAACACCAAAGCCTGCAGTTGCAGGGCCCAGCGCTGTGTCGGTCTCAACCTTTTAAAAAATCCCAGCGAATGCGGATGTTCACCATCGAGCCACAACAATATCAGCCATAACAATCCGTTGATCATTAAAAATAACCAAATCGCTTGTTCTGTGCCACCCATCAGCAGCAACCACATGGGTCGGGTATCCACATACAAAACCACGGCCACATTAATTAATACCGACCACAGCACCCACATCAGGGCCTGACCTGAAGTCACCACCATCACACTGATGAGCACAGACCACAGGGCAAACAGTTGCCAGGGATCGGCACCGGTTTGATAAACCTGTCCATATAAGGCCAACAAGCCTCCGACCAGTAACGCCAACACCACCTGAGCGATGGTTTGTCCCAGTTCAATGGTCTGCTGACTGAATGCATATCGCGGCACCAGAACCCATGACCACAAGGCGCACAAAAGAAACACCAACAACAGGCTGCCCTGTAACAAAGCAAATTTAAACATGGGCCCCATAATCTGCCAGTTGAAGGCGATAAAAAACAACAACGCCACCACCAACGAAAGGCAGCCCAATATCCACAGCAAGCGTCGGATAAATGATGGCCAGCTGTCAGGAGACGTGCGCTCACCGGCCAATTGCAGGGCTTTGAGCGCCGCTTCAGGCTTGATTGCCTTGGTTTTAATCCAATGGTAAACCGCAAATCGCGACAACAGAAAACCCCACATAAACCTAAAATTAAAGTTTAGCAGATTTTGGCGGGTATTTAGCTGATTTTTTTATGGCTGAATTCGCACCAATTCAGTCAGCCGGGAACGGGTTCGCTGGTATTCAAAAGTCATGCGCTGACCCTGATACAGGGTTTCATAATGCCCGGCGGCACGACACACCATGCCCACTTCAGCCTCGTACATCACATCAACCAGGGTGATAAAACGCCGTGTTCGGTCATCCATTTCTTTTGTCAGTATCGGTATGTGATCAACCACAATAAAGTCAAATTGCTCACCAAGCACCAGATAATCATTAGCGCCGCGTGCATCACCACACAAGGCCTCAAAGTCACACCACAGCATATTCTCCGATGCACTGCGAACGGGTAATACACGGCCATTCACAGACAGCGCTTGATGGTGCACTTCACCGCTTGCAAAATCCGCAAAAAACACCGCCAGACGTTTTGCCGAAGATGTATTCAGCGGAAAGTACCAATGCTCATGGTTGTGGCTGTCCTGATAGCGGTAATCCTGCGCACCATCAAGTCGCAAAACAGCCATATATTGATTAATCCAGTCAATCGCCGGCATAAATTTTGCCCGTTGCAAGCCCCCTTTGTATAAATCATCGGGTTTGACGTTGGAGGTGGTGACCAGGGTAATGCGGTTATGATGGAGGGTTTTTAAGAGTCCTGAGAGCAACATGGCATTGGCGATGTCATTCACCAAAAACTCATCCAGACAAAGTAATTTGATTTCTTTGGCCAATTGCCGGCCAATGTAATCGATTGGATTACTGACGCCATCCACTTCGCGTAAGCGGCGGTGAACCCACTGCATAAAATCATGGTAATGTTGGCGGCGCTTGGGCACCGAGGCAGGCACGCAGTCATAAAACAAATCCATCAAATGGGTTTTACCGCGTCCCACCGATCCGTAAATATACAAACCTTGTGCAGCACCGGGCTGTTGTCGGGCCCACCATTTTTTTTTAACCGGGTTTCTGAGGTCATCGTATAAACGTTGAAACGACCGAATCACGGTTGCCTGACGTTGGTCAGGCAACAAAGTACCGTCATCAATCTCCTGTTGATACCGCTGCTGTGGCCCCATCAGTCGTCCGAACGGGTATTCACCTGTCGTAATAAGCCGTTTTTCACCGCACCTTTTAAATCCAGTAATCGGCGGTGGAAGAAATGCCCGGCTTTCATGGTCACCAATTGAGGTTTGGGGTTTTGCGCTTCCACATATTCATACACCGCGCGCGGACTCACCACATCATCTTCTTCACCCATCACCATCAGCCACGGGCATTCCGGCGGATCTAATTCAGTGAAATCATAACGTTCAACCGGTGGCGCCACGGTCACAAAATGTTCCGGATTAATGTCATGCACCGCCCGCATCGCCACATAACAACCAAATGAAAAACCCGCCAACCAGAATTTGCTGTCCGGCTTGGCCTGCCTGGCCCATTCATAAACCGCCATCAGATCATCGGTTTCACCGACTCCATCGTCAAACACACCGTCAGATTCACCCACACCGCGAAAATTAAAGCGCACCGTATAAGCGCCCATTTCACGAAACGCTTTTTCCAGCATATGGGTCACTTTATTTCGCATGGTGCCACCATACAGCGGATGCGGATGACAGATAATGGCCACCCGATTTTTGTCCACCGCATCAGCCACCGGCGGTGCGGTGAGTATTTCGATTTGACCAGCCGGACCGGGTATCATCAAGACGGTGGATTCTTCGGCGAATTGAGGTGATTCAGACATAATGATTGGGTCTAAAAAAGGCTGGCATTATAACATGTCATTGAGGCGACTTATCGTTTTCACCGAAGTCAAAGGCCTTCACCTTCAAAGCGTACAGCAACATCAATATAACCGGTACGCCCAAAAGGGCGGTGAGCATAAAAAACGAACCAAACCCAAGGGCTTCCACCATACCGCCTGAATAACCGCCGAGGATCTTTGGAAACAGAGTCATCACCGAAGAAAACATGGCGTATTGCACCGCCGTAAATCGGCGGTTGACCAGTAAGGATAAGAATCCGACAAACGCTGCCATCGCCAGACCGGCCGATAAATTATCCGCCGAAATCATTACACCCAAAAACCACAAACTCTTGCCCATACCTGCCATCACCATAAATAGCAGGTTGGTCAGGGCCGATAAAATCGCCCCCAGCAGCATAATCCGTAAAATCCCATATTTCACCACCAACACCCCGCCCAGCAGACCACCGGTCAGGGTCATCACCAAACCGAAGGTTTTGACAATTGCAGCTATCTCATCCAGTGAAAAACCCATGTGTTGATAAAATAAATTGGCACTCACACCCATCACAATATCTGACACCCGATACAATGCAATAATACCTACCAACAATATTAAATGGTTACGATGACGTTTAAACAAGTCCGCCACCGGTTGCACGTACACCGACACCAACATCGTTTGATTAATTAAGCGACTGTAGCTCACTCCTGTTGCCACCAGAACTGCACCCAATAAAGACATGATTAATTTGATTGCCACCGTCAGGGTATCAATCAATATCTGGTTACTGATGACATGTGATAATTGCATTGAAAACCACAGCATCAAATCAGCGGATGATATATAGATGAATACAAAAGCCAACACCGCCACCACAAACACCAGCAGAACCCCTAAATAATCCCGCGTGTTGTAAAGCAAATCCTGTTTGGTCGGCGGCTCTTGAATCATCAATGTGGTGACAATCCCCACCAGCATGGTACAGGCCATCACCAAATAGCTTATCTGCCAGGCCTGATATTGATAATCGCCCACTGCCGTACCCAAATAGCCGGCAATAAATAAAGCCCCCGCACCGGAGGTAATCATGCCCAGCCGATAACCCACAATATACACCGATGACAGCATCGCAATATCTTTTTCAGTGGATGCTTCAATCCGCCAGGCATCAATTAAAATATCCTGGGTGGCCGATGAAAAACCCAATAACACCGTGGCCATCGCCATGCGTATTAAAGCCCCATCACCGGCTGACGGATCGGTCATCGCCATCCAGACAATGGCTGTCATAATTAGCAATTGCACCGCCAACAGCCAACCTCGCCGCTGTCCCAGTAAACGACTCAACACCGGCATCGGCAGGCGATCCACCAACGGTGACCATAAAAACTTAAACGAATAACCCAAAGCGGCCCAGCTGAAATAGGTGATTTCAGATTTGGCAATGCCCACCTGGTCCAGCCACAGGGACAGGGAAGAAAAAATCAAATAAAGCGGAACGCCGGCCACAAAACCGAGTAAAGTCATGTGCAAAAATTTGGGTTTTAATAAATATCGCAGAACCGTCGGCATGACACGCAGAAAATTAAATGCGAACAAGTGTACCACGAAGGCGTGATATTGGAACGCCATTCCTTTTTGTACAAGCCCAAAAAATCAGGTAAGATAAACCCATATCAAGACTAACAAGGGGCCGCCATCCATGATCAGCGCAGAACAACTCAAGGACTATTTTCCGTTTAATAAAATCAACCCGGATTTTTATTCCTTGCTGTTATCCCATTGCGAAACTTTTGAAGCCCGCAAAGACGATACCCTGACTAAACCGGGGCAGCCATTAAACCAAACACTCTACTTAACCCGTGGCGTGGTCTATATCACCACAGAATCCGGCCGGGAAAAAACCCTTAAATCAAAAAGTTTGTCGGCCAAATACCCCATTATAGACGCCCAAAAAAGTGCCGGCGCGCGTATTGTGGCAGCCTCAAAAGAAATCACCGGATTTGCGATTAATGCCCGTTTACTGGAACATTTTCAGGTCTGGGACCGCTGTCATAACGACGCAGCCTTAGACAGCCCTTTGCGCAATCACAAAGATTATCAATGGGTGACCGGGTTGTTAAACAGCCGCACCGTACAAATGATTCCACAAGGTAATGTTGCTGAGTTGTTTTCGGTTTTGGAACGCACCGAAGTGCGGCAGGGTGATGAACTGATGAGTGAAGGCGAAGCCGGTGATTATTGTTATATCATTGCCGAAGGTGAGGCCGGTGTCTTTAAATGCCGGAGCGAAGGCGAACAACAGGTGGCCACGTTAAGTAACGGTGATTTATTTGGTGAATCGGCCTTGGTTGCCAATGAACCGCGGGATGCCAGTGTTCGTATGCTGAGCGACGGGGTGCTGATGCGCTTGTCCGGAGAAGCCTTTCGCAAATTACTCAAAGCCCACGTGGTGCGTTGGATCACCGCTGAAAGGGCCCTGCAAAAAATTGCCGACGGTGCCACCTTAATCGATGTGCGTGAACCGGATGAGCACCAACAACTGGGCATTAAAGGCAGTCTTAACATACCCCTGCCGGAATTACGCCAACGCAGCAAACAGCTTAATCCTGAAACCGTTCTTATTACCGGCAGCAACATGGGATCCCGTTGTGCCGCTGCGGCCTATACACTGGCTCAAACAGGTTTTGATGTGTACGCCCTGCAAGGTGGTATCAGCGGCCTGGTGCGTCATTTAGAACGCACTTGACAAGCATTGAGCTTCACAACCACGGTGGCTATTTAAAGGCTTTTCTGATACAATTTCCAATCCTTGAAAGCGGGCATAATCAACGCTTTAAACAGAGCTTAAATCGGGTGTAACATGATCATTTACATTCAATCGATGGCCGCAATCCACACCCGGGCTGTCAACAACAAATCCTAAAAATATGACACAAACAATCACTAGTCCCGGGCTCAAATTCCGCCGGGCCGTCGAACAAAATGACCCTTTAAAAGTGGTCGGCACCATCAACGCCTATGCCGCCCGTATGGCCAAAGACATTGGCCACCAGGCCATTTACTTATCCGGTGGCGGTGTCGCCGCCAATTCACTCGGTATGCCGGATTTGGGTATTTCATCCCTTGAAGACGTGCTGATTGATGTACGCAGAATCACCGATGTCTGTGATTTACCGCTGTTGATTGATGTGGACACCGGTTGGGGCGGTGCTTTCAATATTGCCCGCACCACCCGCTCAGTGATTAAAGCCGGTGCGGCGGCCATGCACATTGAAGATCAGGTGGCACAAAAACGCTGTGGCCACCGACCCAATAAAGAAGTCGTCTCAAAACAGGAAATGGTGGACCGCATCAAAGCCGCCGTGGACGCCCGGACCGATGAAAACTTCGTTATTATGGCACGTACTGATGCGTTGGCCATTGAGGGTGAGGACGCCGCCATTGAACGTGCCATCGCTTGTGTCGAGGCCGGCGCGGATATGATTTTCCCGGAAGCCATGAAAACCCTCGAACAATACAAACGCTTTAAAGCCGCGGTTAAGGTGCCGATATTGGCCAATATCACCGAATTCGGCCACACACCTTTATTCACCTGTGATGAATTGTCACAACACGATGTCGATATCGTACTCTATTGCTGCGGCGCCTACCGAGCGATGAATAAGGCCGCTGAAACGGTGTACAAGGCGCTGCTCGATCAAGGTCATCAAAAAGATGTTCTTAACATTATGCAAACCAGAGAAGAGCTGTACGATTATCTGGATTATCACAGCTATGAACAAAAATTAGATCAACTATTTTCGGAGGACAAATAACATGGGAAATGCAAAAAAAGCCGGCGGCGCCGGATTACGCGGCCAGGTGGCCGGACAAACAGCTTTATGTACCGTCGGCAAACAAGGCACCGGCCTCACCTACCGCGGTTACGATGTGGATGATCTGGCCACCAACGCCAGTTTTTATGAAGTCGCACATTTAATTATTCACGGCCATTTACCGAATCAAAACGAACTGGACGCCTACAAGAAAAAAATTAACGGCTTACGGGCATTGCCTGAAGCGGTGAAAAAAACCCTGGAACTGATTCCCGCCGATGCCCATCCAATGGATGTGATGCGCACCGGCACATCCATGCTGGGTAATCTGGAAACCGAAACTGATTTTGACCAGCAACGGGACAAAGCCGATCGTTTGGTTGCCACCCTGCCCGGTATGATTTGTTACTGGTATCAATTTGTCACCAACGGCAAACGCATTGACACCGCGTCTGATATTGACGGCGTGGGTGCCCATTTCCTGGAAATGTTGCATGGTAAAGCACCCAGTGATTTACATGCGCGGGTGATGGATGTGTCCTTAATCCTCTATGCCGAACATGAATTTAATGCTTCGACCTTTACCGGTCGTGTGGTGGCATCGACCTTATCCGATATTCATTCTTGTGTGACCGCTTCCATCGGTGCCCTGCGTGGTCATTTACACGGTGGTGCCAACGAAGCCGCCATGGCCATGCTGGCAAAATGGTCCACACCGGAAGAAGCCACCGCCGCCATTGATGAGATGCTGAAAAACAAAACCCTGATTATGGGCTTTGGTCATGCGGTGTATACTGAATTTGACCCGCGCAATGCCATCATCAAAAAATGGTCACAACAACTGGCCGAAGAATATGGCGATGACACCTTGTACCGGGTGAGTTGCGCGGTTGAGCAAAAAATGTGGGACGAGAAAAAACTGTTCCCCAATGCCGATTTCTTCCACGCCTCGGCGTATCACTTTATGGGAATTCCCACAGAACTGTTTACCCCAATCTTCGTGATGTCACGGGTCACCGGTTGGACAGCACATGTCTTCGAACAACGCGAAAACAACCGCATCATCCGCCCTAACGCCGATTACACCGGTCCCGAAGCGCGCAAAGTTGAGCCCATTGAAAACAGATAATTGTTATATGGTATTTAAACGAAAAAAGCGGCGATAAAGTCGCTTTTTTTGTGCCCATAACTTTCACAAATAATACTTGACGAGCGTTAGTATTTTTACTACCATTCTAATTAATGAAAAAACTTCGTTTCACAGCTCAATTTAAAAAAGAAATCAACGAATTTGGAGTTGAAGTAAAAGAAGATATTTTCCTATTGGTTAATCGTTATTTATCCGGTGAGCGGCTTCCTAAAACACAGTTTAAAACCTTTACTTTAGAAAAGAATAAAAAGATACAAGAATTTAAAGTCAAAGACAGAACAGGAAACTGGCGAGTCATTTCGTGCCAATTGGATAAAGAAGCCTTAACTTTTATTTATGCTTTTCACAAAAAATCACAGAAACTGTTAGAAAAAGACAAAAAGATTATTATCCATCGAATTAAAGAGTTACATCATGAAAAAAATTGAAACAACAGATTTAAAAGGTTTTGCCGAAATGATGGGGGTTGATTACCATCTTGTCTTGGTTAAAGATCAATTAATCCGTAAAATTAAGGCCGAATGCGAAAAACATCAAATTTCTCAGAGAAAGCTTGCTAAACGTGTTCCCGGTCTAACCCATGACCGAGTATCAAAAATTTTTAACGGACAAGTCGGACATATGACTGTCGATAAGCTCATTGAAATTCTCAGCCATTTGGATATAACGGCTCACATTACCTTTGAAGAGTCAGAAGCGGCTTAAAGGCTTATGCAATTCAGAATGTAACAAAAAGAAGCGGCTATAATCGCCGCTTTTTAGACTATTCCATAAAACTGCTTATTTCTTACCAATCACATAAGCCGCATGCACCACACCGGGAATATAACCCAAAATAGTCAGTAAAATATTCAGCCAGAACTGGCCGCCTATACCCACTTGTAAGAACACGCCCAAAGGCGGTATTAACAGTGAAAATAAAATTCTAAAAAAGTCCATATAGCCTCCTATGTTATTGATTGTTATAAAAATATTATACATAGCAAAGCTTAAATTGATGTTATATCGGTGTTAACCTAGCATTTATTCACAATCCAACCCCATCAACGGCTGTTCTATTCAATTGGGTAAATACAACTCGATAAACTCATGAACACACCTCACTTATTTTTCTTCCGCGCTTTACGATTTTTAGCCCCGCCGGCACGGCTGCTGATGGATTTTCTTGATTTTCTTTTGGGTTTCGTCGCTTTATTTGCATTGCCTGGTTTTTGCTTTTGAGACGACTGTTTGTATTTTTTGGGCTTGGGTTGATGAATGTTTGTTTCACGAATGGTATCGGCTTCTGACAATTCAAAGCCCCGTTTATAAACACGGGGAATGGCTTCACCGATTAAGCGTTCAATACGCTGTAAGGCGCGAGCTTCCTGTGGACAGACAAAGGAAATCGCCTGCCCCGATTTACCGGCGCGGCCAGTGCGACCGACGCGATGCACATAGTCTTCAGGCAAATGGGGCAGATTGTAATTCAGTACGTAATCCAGATTATCAATATCCAAGCCACGGGCCGCCACTTCAGTACTGATCAGAACCTGAACCTTGGCCGATTTAAATTCAGCCAGCGCCCGACGACGTTGGCCTTGTCGGGTATCGCCGTGACACAAGGCCACCGGCACGTCGGTTTTCTTCAGTCGCTCAAGTAAACGCTCGGCCTGTTTTTTGGTGCCGGTAAACACCAGTATCTGATACCAGTTATGCTCTTCCAGTAAAGCCATAAACAAATCCAGCTTGCGGTCTTCACTCACCGGATAAATGACATGCTCAACAGTTTCTGCGGTGATGTTGGCTTTACTGATACGGACATCTGCCGGATTTTTAAGGATTTGATGGGCCAGTTCATTCAACGCCGGGGTGATTGTGGCTGATACCAGCAAGGTTTGTCGGTTTTTGGCGGTTTGGTTAATTAAGCGCAAGGCATCTTCAATAAAACCCATATCCAGTAACCGATCCGCTTCATCCAACACCACCACCGACACCTCGGATAAATCCACATGATTGGCTTGGGTATGGGCCAATAATCGACCCGGTGTGGCAATGAGTATGTCCAAGCCGGTGCGCAATTTAGCCACTTGTCCATCGAGGTTTACTCCCCCATAAATGGCGGTCATGGTAATGTCCATATTGCGCGCATATTCGGAAATGGCTTCACTTAATTGCTCCGCCAGCTCACGGGTCGGCGTTAAAATCAACGCCCGCACTTTCCCGGCTGCCATGGTTCTGGGTTTGTCCACCATTTGCTGCAAAATCGGCAACGCAAAAGCCGCCGTTTTCCCAGTTCCGGTCTGCGCATTAATCAGCGCATCCTGACCCCGCCGCACCGCCGGAATCGCCTGTTCCTGAATAGGCGTCATCTCCTGATAACCACACGCTTCAATGGCTTTTTGTATTTTAGGGGCTAAACCCAGTGATTCGAATTTCATAATCCTGTCAACTAATTCTTATGTATGGATAGTAAAGGTGTGTTCTTGGGACTTCATTCACTTTTGTTCCCGACAAAAGTGAAAGCGGCCACGGCGAACACTTCTAATAACCTCGCGCTCTTCGCCTCTGATTCGCTTCGCTCACCAACCGGCTCGGCGGGTCGTGCTGCTCAACAGCACTCCTTTGCGCACTATACAGGACAAACACTCAATTGCTACTACTGATTATAAGTTCTATCATACTCATTACAGGTTAACCAAACTTTTATTTGCCATGAAAAAGAGAATAGACACGTCTCCTCACCATTTTTTTGTATTGCGAAAGGCCGAACGAACACACCCTTGCACCCTCTCAAGAGAGGACTGGATTTGCTCCTTTGTTTATCAAAAACAGTACAAAAATTGATATTTTTGCTTCCCCTCTTGAGAGGGGGCGGCTACCGCATCCTGCTATCGCTGCACACCTAAATCCATTTAGTGATTGAGGGTGTGTTCCACCAGTTTATCATGGTTCAAACCCATCTTTAAAAATCAGCATCTGATTAATCCAGTCTCGAATAAGTGCCTGGTCGGTCAGGTTTAGTGGTGGTGCGTCACGGGGCATGCGATTGCCGGAGAGTTGACCATTGCAGTTAATCTTAAAGAACAAGTAGCTCATGCTGACTGTACCGGGTTCAACGCGATTCAATTCGGGAATTTGAAAACTCGGTACCGCCACAATATCCTGTGCGCCATGAGTTAAATCCATAAAAGCAATCGGATCCGGTGGGCCGTGACAGGCCGTACAATGGGTGTCAAAAATGGGCTGAATATCTGTGCTCATTCCCACAGCCGGGGTTTCTGCAATGGTACTTAAATCATCACAACCGCTGAGACCGGCGAACGCTGTATTCACCCCTATTATTCCGAATAAAATAAACCAGATTAAAGGCATCAGACACTATTCATAAAACCCAGGTCATTGGTATTAAATCGACCAATATTGGGCAGGATATCCGGTATCTGACTGATGTTCACGCCAAACCATTGCGCCAGTGTGGCGGCATATTCATCCACTGCAATGGTCGGAATACAGCGGCCATGGTCGCTCACAGAATCGAGACTGCCCGGTTCAATGATTGGCATATCTCCATAAAAATCACCACCATTAACCGCGCCACCCATGACAAGATGACTGGCACCCCAGCCATGATCAGAGCCCTGACCATTGGACACCCAGGTGCGGGAGAAATCTGACGCGGTAAATAAAGTCACCTGATCTTCCATACCCAATTCAGCCATGGCCGCTTGGAATGCGCTGAGCGCACCATCGACATTGCTCATGCCAAGGCCATGATCATAAAGATGATTATCATGGTTATCAAAACCACCCAGACGACAGAAAAAGACCTGACGGTTCATGCTTAAATCAGACTGCACAGAAATCATGCGTGCCACCATTTCCAGCTGCTCAGATAAGGTGTTCCAGCCATCTTGTTGCGGAAATTGAGTGGTTAACGGAGTGGCATTGTCTAAGGCGGTCGAAATCACCCCATCCAAATCCAAAGAGCGTCGAAAAATATCGGCATAACCTTGTTTAAACAAATTAGTCTGATGCGCGTCCATTAATGCATTGATGGCCGCTAACCGGGCAGGCCCCGCACCCCATTGCACATCGTTTAAACTTAAACTGCCCTGATTGGTCATGTGGTATTGGTTAATCGCCTCACCCACCTGCAGTTGATTACTGCCCGATAAGGAGATGTTCATGGACAAATCATGACCGTTATTGACCGTATTGTGAAGCAAATCGGCAATCCGACCGGTCCAGCCGGATAGGGAAGCCTGATCAGCTACCGAGGTTTGCCATTGAATTTGCTGATCGGAATGGGAAAATAAATTAATCGGCACCGGCACCGAGCCGTTGTTAT
Source organism: Marinicella pacifica (assembly GCF_014636635.1). Taxonomy (GTDB): domain Bacteria; phylum Pseudomonadota; class Gammaproteobacteria; order Xanthomonadales; family Marinicellaceae; genus Marinicella; species Marinicella pacifica. Next base: position 90,467 of record NZ_BMEO01000007.1, read on the forward strand.
ACTGGTCTTGGTTAATGGGATATGCCAGCGAACCGACATTACTCACCACAGCGACCCTGTTTTGATTAAATAAATTGTGAAGTCCGCTTAAATTCGGGTGCAAGCCCCAGTTTCGACCACCGTTATTAGCCGGTGAAATCGGCAATAAAGCGTTTCGATCCAGCGCTAAATCACCGCGCACCTGGGCATAAGCATTGTGCTCACTAATGCCCTGTGGCACCACCATATTGGCCGAATCATTACCACCGTCTAAGAACACACAGACCAGGGCTTTATAACCGGTGCCCCGAATGCCGCTGTTATTTAAAGCCGCCGCCTGAGCCACTTGTAACAAGCCACCGGCAGACAACAAACCACCGGTGGCCAAAGCGGTACACATGGATCGTTTTAAAAAATCTCTTCTTTTCATGTTATTCTCCTACCGCTGCACCACAAAATCAGGTGACAATACCAGAACATAAATTAAGGACGCCAGGCGCGTAATCGCCGACTCTTGGCTAATGTCATTCAACAAATTCAAACCCGTGGTTCGGGTTTGTGGTGACATCTGCCCGGAAAACAACAGTAAATCCAGATGATCTAACAAAGCCGTCGGGTTATCAATGAGCAATAATTCCCGTTGTAACTGAAGACGTGGCATATTGTCATTCCAGTGATTGGCCAAATGATGTCCACGGTTAATGGCCTCGTTCATTTCATTGGCGACACTGATTACCGTGGTTTCACTGGTGATCTGAAATTCCGGCGACACCAGACCCTGATCACGAATCGGTCCCGGCAGCTGATAACCGGGTTTAAAAAAGTTAAACACCGAAGGTGAACCCAAGGGCCTTTGCAAATAACCATACTCCGGGTTCCAGTTGCCGTAGCGACCGGTGGGACTGCGCGCTTCAAAAGCCCTTAAAACATTCAGGTAGCGCAATAAGGGTTCTTTTAATTTACCGTATGCGGGGTCGTTTAAGTGGTTTGAATTGCGGGCTTCATCATCTGTTAAAATAGCCCGCATAACCGCTGCCAGATCACCCCGAACACCGGCACCATTGTCGGCAAAAACACCCGCCACCCGTTGCACATAAGCCGGTGAGGGGTTACTGGTGACAAAACGCTGAATCAGTTGTTTGGAAATAAACGGCGGTACATTCGGGTGGTTAAAAATATTGTCCAATGCCGCGGTCAGATCCTGATAAGCCGTTTGTCCGGCCGGAATCTGAACACCATTGAGCAGGGTTTTGGCATCGGTGTCATGATAGTCTTCAAAGGGTTCCATCGGGGCGTAAGGATCCACAGTCGGCTCAGTGGGGTTGCACCAGGTCCAATTCCATGCCGGACATCCGGCATAATTCCAGCCGGTAAACACCCGGGCGAAGTTTTCAATGGTGCTCTGATCGTATGTGGGTATTGGGTTGTCATCCAGGTCCAGGATGGCTGTGCCATCCATATTCAACTGATGTAGACCGATGGAGAATAACTGCAAAATCTCCCGGGCATAATTTTCATCCGGCTGCGTACCCGCTGCCGGATCGGCTTTGGCATTTTTAAACATCCCCAAATAATGCCCCATCATGGTATTCAGCGTAACATCTTCCAGTAAATCACGGTAATTGCCAAAAGCGTTCAGTGTCAGCATATCGTAATACTTGGCCAGTCCCATCACCTCATTACCCAAACTGGCGGCATCTGACACCACAAAAATTTCAGATAAGGCAAAAGCCATGCGTTGTCTCAGCTGATCAGGTCCTTCGGCAGAATTCAAAAACCAGGATTCCATCCGTGAATTTTGATACAGTGGCTGCTCGGGATTAGCCAAAATAGCCTGCATACAGGGTTCCTGTAATGTTACCGGTTGATTCATTTGTTCAGTTAACCAGTTATCGACACCCAGGGATTGTAAACGACGAATCTCATTTAGCTTCGCACCGTAGGTCGCCTGGTATAACAAACGACTGGCCTCATTTGCATTCAAGACAGGACTGTTCGGGGCAGCCGGGAACAAACTTTCAACCCCCGATTTAAAGATGTGGTCAGACGTACAATAAGCCGCTACATTGTGCCCCCAAATCAAACCCAAGACTAAACAAAACAAACGTAAAAACATAAGCCCTCATGACGCTGGAAAACGAAAACATGATTTATCATAATTTTTATACCGGTTATTTTGTGATTTTTATCGCATTTGGCCCATATTTCTGATTAACGGTCAAATCCAGTGATTAAACGGTCATAAATTTGATAACGCACATTCTGTTTTACAGGGCTCCATCAAAAAAAAGCGACCATAAGCGCCGCTTTTTTATTACTGCAATTATGTGTTTTTTACTCAGCCAAAATGGTAAATCCTAAATTAAAAGCGGGATCATTTTTCGTATCTGCACTTATTTTTATACCGGCAGATTGATTGGATAAGGTCATTATACTGGGACTGTACAGCGTGGTATTTTGTCTGTTCAATATTTTTGTATCGATCATAAAGTGATCATCATCAGATTGAGACACTGAAACCTTTAATTTAACCGTGTATCTGTCCAATTGAACTTCCTGCCATTCATCCTGTTGAACAATGAGTTGCTTTTTTGTGCTTGAAGTCTCACTTAAACCCGAAAATTGCTCAGTCACTTCAAAGGCCACCTCGACCACCACCTCATTGTCGCCAGCCTCGGCTTTATCGAGTTTATCCTGATTCGCCAGGCTTACAGTGGAAAGCAGTGCAATAAAGATAAAACTCAGTGATATTTGCCATTGATTGAATGTTGTCATTATGTTCTCCTTAGATAAATGTTGAATACGTTTAATTTGGAAATTGTTGTTGTGCAGGATTTCGTTGATTAAAGCGGTTGACCCGGGTTGTTGATGCGCCAATATAATTTTGGCCAATTGTTGCTGATAGCTGTTGTTGTTAAATTTCTTTTGGCAGGCCTCATCGCATCGCAATTCGATGGATTCACGTAGTTTTTTATTCAGAAAATAAACCACCGGATTAAACCACAATATCCGGTGAATAAAGCCAATGACTAAGAGCCAATAGACATCACCGTTTTGAATATGTTGGCGTTCATGCGCTAACACGGCGACACGTTCGGCTTGATGGAATAAATCCGTATTAATCCAGATTTTGGGTTGCCAAAACCCTGTGACGCAAGCACCCACTAAATCATCCACAAGCCATACATTTTTATATTGGCTTATTTGCCCTCGTTTAACTAAGCACCGATGTTTATGAATGAGTTTAACCACATCAGTGACAAATATTAAAGCACCAAACAACATTAAAATTAAACCCACTTGAATCATTGTTGGCATCCACAAACTAACAGCTTCATCTGTTTCCAGATAGGGTGCTAAACTTTGAACGGCATAAATTGTTTCATTAACCGCACCAACTTCAACATTAAAGCGAAATAAGTGAAAAGGGATCAACCAACTCACCATGGCCAGCATTAAAAACAGGAATTTTAAGCGCTCAGGAATCGACATCCATCGGTTAATCGCCATTGCCCAAAAACTAATCAGGAGGTTAATGAACACATAGCTGATCATGATTTTTTATTGCGTTTGATGAGGTTCTCTAAGTATTGAATGTCTTCCTGACTCAATTCCTCCTGTTCAAATAATTGGTTCATCAGCACTTTTTTATTTCCGGCAAAGAGTTTTTGCAACATGTGTTTCAACATGGGTTTTTGAACTTCTTTGGGCGTCACAACGGCCTGGTAATAAATGGTTCGACCATCAACACGGTGGCGTTTAATGACCTTTTTTTGCTCCAACCGGTCAATAATGGTTTTAACCGTTGAATAAGTGACATCACGATTTTTTGCAATATTGGTATGGACTTGTGGCGATGTGGCTTCACCCTGTTGCCACAGGTATTGCATCACATCCAATTCAAAAGAAGTTAATTTCATGTTTCTCTACAAATGTCGATATGAGCATTATTGGCCCTATCTCTACATTTGTCAAGATAAATTTTTGAATTGGATATTTGAGCTTAATTCACCACCAAGGTATCCACCGCCATCGGTACCGGCTCGGAGCGACCGTAGGTTTGCCAGAGGTTGGTCATAAAGCTGGCGCGGTTTTGATTGGCGGGGCCTTCGGTCCAGCTCCGATTACACAAAGCATTTTCTGATGGGATATTATTTTCATCGGCGATTTTTTGCAGAAACTCGATATAAGCTTTGCTGGCTACCTGATAATTTAATCGAGCCGTTAGGGTGATGGGTAAAGCCACCTGATCAATGTTGATCTGATAATCGGTGACATCATAATTAACCACCGCACCGGTTAAATCAGGATCGGACGGATAGGTCATACCCACCGGTGCCAGTTCCCGGTCAACTGCCCCGGTAAAACCCAACGGTGGTATGCGGTTATCTTTAGCAATACAATTATTCAATACGAAGTGGAACATGGCATCGCCGTCACCATCTTCGGTTTCACAGGTATTGTTTTGTTCATTCCAGATACCTTGCAGCGTCTCATAGACTTTGAGCTGGCTGTCTTCAGTAAGTACGGCGGTGTTGTTGTCATAAGCCCCGGATTGCCAGAATACATTATTATTGCTGTCACGCGCCTCGATTTGTAACCACATACGCCGACCTTCGGGGTAACCAGTGGGTAGCTTATGACCGGTCAGGTTAGTGACCTTAACAGCAATGTCTAACTGCTGAGCCGTTTGTGACGTCACTTCAGTGGTCACCAGGGCACTTTTGTTCTGCAACATGTTAAAGGCATAGGAGGTGGTTAAATCCAGTGCGCCTTTACGGTCTAATCCCGATGGATCATTGGCCGCCAGGTCGTCACCATAAATCGCCTTAATCACCTGTGGAATCCAAGTATTGCCACCGGCAAACTGATGAGTCGGTAAATTCCCGGGGCGGTCATTGCCAAAAGTACAGGCTCGGGCATCGGCTTCGTTGGTTTCCGGCATATGACAGGTCTGGCAATTTTGGCCTGTTTTTAAAACCGGCTGCCGCGTGATACTCATCGCTTCAAAAGGGTCTCGGTAAATTAAATCGGCGAAATAAGAATTTTGCCATTCTGAATAGGTGCGCTCAATCGGCATCGCCACATCGGTTTCCTGACCGTTGTGCCAGAATTTTCGGGCAATGCTTAATTGGCCGTTTTGCTCAATTTCCGGTGAGGATATATCATGGCAACTACCGCAATATTTTGAAGACGCCAGAAACGATGAATAGACCCAGTCATGGGGCGGCGGAAAATGATTGTTGGTGTCGTATTTATAAGGGCCTTTACGACAGGGTTCCCCGGAGAAACTGTTGGCGCAAACTTCATCGTCCAGCCAGATATCCGCATTTTGTGTGGCTGCCGGCTGTCCCTGTGGTGTATGCGATTCAATCCGATGACAGAATTGACAGGTGACACCGCTGTAATCATTGTGGTCCGAGGCGGTTTCGGTAAAACTGCCTTGTAAAGCACAGCCTTGTGCGCCATTCACATTGACCAGACCTTTCATTGGCTGAGTGGTCTTAACCACCCGGCCGCCGTACCAGCCTTCGGGCGTATGACAACGCAAACAAAAATCACCCACACCGGGAATATCATTATTGGCCACATCCAATGCCGCCCAGAATAATGGATCACGCATGGCATTGGCTTTCATCGACCCAATCCAGGTATCAACGGGCATATTATAAGGATCACTGCTGCGCTGGCTGCTTTGATGACAGCTTAAACAATCAGCGGCACTTCTTAATGGAAAATTCAAACCCGGCTGACTGCCGTGCGGGGTAAAGTCTTGTGCGTGCGTAGTGCTGATTACCCACAATAATAAAAGCGCAATCGATATTTTCTTACAGCCTGTCGTCATGACCACTAAACTCATGGATTATTTTTAACAACATTATCAGAATTTGACGGTGTTGTCATTAAATTCACTTCGCTACCATAGCAGTCAGATGTGAAAACATCTTCAGGCGAGTATTGACTCGTTATCTACAATCAAAATGAGGAAACAATGATGAACACGTTTAAAACATTCTTTTTATTGGTCAGCTTATTTATTTCGACAGCGTTTGCAGCGGTTAATATCAACAAGGCATCTGCCGAGGATATTTCGAAAGAACTTAAAGGCATCGGCATCGTGAAAGCCACCGCCATTGTGAGTTACCGTGAAAAAAACGGTCCTTTTAAAACCATGGAACAGCTCACGGAAGTCAAAGGCGTGGGTTTAAAAACCGTGGAAAAAAACCGCAAAAATATCTTGCTGAAATAAGCCATTAAAGCGCCACCAGCCCGATGGTCTAATCCACCATCGGGTTGGTGGTGATATTATCATCCTCTTCGCCACTCTTCAGATATTTGATGGTCACTTCACGCGAACGGCGGTTGATTAACTGATTCCGTATTTGTTCATCAGTTAACAAGTCTTCAGCCGATTCGGATAAATGGGTAAACACCGCCTGGTAACTGTCCGTGAGGTTATCAATTAAATCAGCGGTCTTGGCAAAGTGTTCTTCAACTTTATGCTGATAATCATCTAAGCGCCGCTCCATTTCTTTTACAGAAGTCTGCTTGCCTTTGCGTTGGCTCACCAGATACATACCTGCAATCCCCAAGGCCGTGCCGAGTAATGTGGCTGACAGTATTAAAATCCACTCAATCATTGTGTTTTCTCATCATTGTCCTGGTTAATTTCCTGAACAAGTACCCAGGGCATCATGGTCACTGCCTCAAAACGGCTGTTATTATCCAACCATTTTTTGGCGTGCTCATCATGGGCTCTGATTACCAGTTTATCATTAATCCACTCTTCAATACAGGCTGTATCATCGGCATGAACTTTTTCAGCCACATCCACCAGATCCAGTTGCGCATCCACCACCAGAATCACACCTTTGGCAAAAAATTTTTGGACTTCCAGATAGTCAATCGGACCACGTTCCTTTAGTAAACGCGATCTGATATCTTCCGGTTCTCTCGGTTGCAGTTTGTTGTTATTCGTCATCTTTTAACACCATCTCTTCACGCCAGACTTGCCGCTGACTGTAAACCTGTAAGCGTTCTACAAAACCATCACAACCTTTGACTTTGTCCTCTTCACTGCGTTGCCGATAATCCTTTAATAATTGTGAAAAGTCATCAATTTCACTGACCGTAATACCACAATAACCGGCCACCACCCAGGATTGTAATTCAATGGCGCCGTTAAAATCAGCAATTTCCGCCAGCACCGCTGCCTTGGTATCAATCATCGACCAGGGCATCCGCTGTCGCCCAAATTCGCTTTCCAGTTCCGCCATAATTTTTAACGCCTGATGGCCATTCCGACATTTTTTATCTGGTTGTGTGGTCAGCATCCAGGCCCAGTCATTATATGCATATCTGACACCACGGATTTTCGCTTCGGAAAATAATTCATAGGCTTTTTGGCAGTCAACCGTTTCACCGCCGACACCGTACACATGAAAATAGGCCAGACGATAAAAGGCATCGCCAATGCCCACATCTGCGGCTTGTTGCAGCCATTTCTTCGCCGCCGGCCATTTTTTATCGCGATATAACATCAGACCGGTTTCATACATGCCATGCGCATAACCCAGTTCGGCGGATTTTTCAAACCAGAGCTGCGCCGCCTGCTCATCCTGTGGGATGGTCTGGTATTCATTGTCCACGCCTTGTTTAAACAAGCTGCCAATAAAATAGGCCATTTCACCATCACCCTTTTGGACTTTTTCCAGCAAGGTTTCGGGAATCAATTCCTGATGAGCTATCTTACTTTGATCATCAGCAACAGGCTTTTCAGCCAAAGATGGTAAAGCCGTCAATAAGAATATAATTGTCGGTATTTGTTTCATGATTGTGAAAATTCCTGAATCCATTGACTAAATTGTTCACCGCGGTCCTGATAATCTCTAAATGCATCAAAACTCGGCGCACCCGGCGAGAGTAAAATACAGTCTCCTGCCTGAGTGATTTCAAGGGCTTTTTCAGCAGCTGACCGAAGCGTATCCACCAGTAAAAGCTTAATTATAACATTGTGTTGTTGCAGGGTTTGTGAAATACGTTCACCATTGGCACCGCTACAGATAACCAGCTTGGGCGGTTTATCGGCTATTTTCTCAGCAAACCAGCGCCAGTCCACGCCGCGCTCATAGCCACCCACCAGTAACACGGTATTTTTAATCGGTACTGTCTGTAAAGCCGCCCAGGTGGCATGGGGCGTCGTTGCGATACTGTCGTTTATCACTTGCACACCTTTAAAATTACCCAGGCTTTGTAAGCGATGCGGTAAGGGCGGGCAGTGTTTGACCGCATTCAAAGCCGTTTTAACATCCAAACCAAGCACCTTTAGCACGGTTAACATCGCTGCCAAATTCTGCAAATTATGTGCACCTTTCAACAACCAGCCCGCAGTGGATAATAAGGCTTTGTCCTGAAACATTAGGACATCATCCATCACATAAAATCCGGACAGATGATTAAACAAAGTCACAGATTTCAGTACCCACTGTTTTTGCCACTGTCGGCTGTTGTCATCTTGCGCGTTAATCAGGGCTTGTTTTGATTCAGCCAATAAACGCCATTTGTCGCGATGGTAGGTTTTTTCATCACCATGCCAATCCAAATGCTCTGAATAAAGATTTAATAACACTGCGATATCAGCTTGAATGGCACCGTCTTGGGCCTGATAACTGGAGGTTTCTAAAACAACCACATCATAATCGCTATCGCAGGCGATTAACGGTGTACCGAAATTACCGGCAATCACCACCCGAAGTCCATACGCCTTTAAAGCCTGATGCAATAAATAACAAGCGGTGCTTTTGCCCTTGGTGCCGGTGATGGCGACAATGGTTGGACGCTTATCCACACGGTTCAGTTCATTGCTAAACCACAAAGCCGAGGCACTGATTATCTTGGCCTGACATTCTTGTACCGCCGCCTGATAAGGACTGATACCGGGTGATTTAATCACCACATCGAATTGATTCAATAACTCAGCGGTGACGGTTTGGTGATTAAACCTGGCGTCGGCCGCATCCGCTTCCTTGTCAGGACATAACACCGTCAGCTTTAATTCAGGTAAATGGTGCTGCAGATACTCAACCGTGGCCCGGCCTTCCACACCATAGCCCCATATTGCCACCTTTTGATTGTTTAAATGTTCTAATTTCATGACCAATGAACCGACGACAAGTCCCGTTTACTCGGTAAGAAATACGGCTGTTGCTTAGCCATTAAGGCTTCGATATCTGATTGACTGACAGTGGGCACTTGTTGTGTCCAATACTGTAAACTCTTTTGCTTTTGCCAATCTTCGTGGTCTTTAAGCAAAGTCAAGGCTGCTCGCATCTCCAAGGCCTCACCGACACATTCAAAAGGCTTATCACCCTCAAGGCCGAATAAGGCCATGAATAAAAACCATAGTTCTTTATCCGCCAATAAGTCATGCCCAAAGATTGCCAGTAACTGCTGCCGGGATATAAACGGCGCCAGACAGACAAACACAAAGGCACATTTCGGGCATTGACCACACCACCGGCCGTTTTCATTGCGTGAACCACCTAAATGAAAATTTCGGTTACAACTGGAAAAAACCTCGAAATACTGCGGATAACGACTAAATTCTTGCACAATCGTCAGTTCTGAATAAGGGCGCAGTATCGAATAATAATCCACGGCCGAGCCCAGACTTTCAGTCAGCACTTCACGGTATTGCTGTTCAAAGGCCCAGGATTTTGAGTACTGATGATTTACCCATTGGCCATTATCGGCTTTAACATTGCCGACATCGGCGGAACACTCATTGCTAAAAGCAACGCTATCGAAACCGCCCAGTAAAGCCGTTAAAACCGCCACGACACTGTTAATCGCCGTAATCGGGACATGGCCGTTATAAGCGCCTTGCTCAGCGACCTGTTTTAAACGCGCATCCACCCGGCGTTTAATCTGAATCAGCGGTAATTCAGTGGCTTTCGACACCTGTTGAATCAACTCAGAAGAACCCACCTGAAATAAAGTCACATCTTCACCGGCCTGACGCAATCGTTCAATCGTGACCAAAGAATCCTTACCACCACCAATCGGCACCAAAGACCTGCCCGGCAGAGTTAAGTTATCCGAATGCTTGTGATTATGAACCTGGCCTGGAAACTGAATATGCGACAACCAGCCTAAATCGTTCTCATGGGCCAGTTCCGCCAAACCCGCCTGCCAGGTATCGGCGAGCCACCGGGCTTCGGTTTCGCACGGTTGTTCATGTTCAAACTGAATCTCAGCGGCCAGATTGGTTTTATAATAACTGACACCGGCCATCCAGAATATATGCTGCACCGCCCGGTTAACCGCAATCAACCAAGTATTGCGCTGCGCATCATCTAACCACGGCTGTTGTAATAAAGCCGCCGGAAACACCAATTGTTCCTGAAAATCACCAAACCGACTGTCCTGATAATTCAGTGTTAAGACACCGGTTTCGGCGTCAAAGAAAGCCTGCTTAAAAGTAAAAGTAGAATCAGCCGCCGTCACGCTCTTAATCCCCGGCGATGGTCATGCCATCCACCAGCCAGGCGCCGGTGTGGATTTTACTGCGCCGATCGATATCCGCGCCCACCGCCCGCAAGTTCTTAAACATGTCTTTTAAATGTCCGGCAATGGTCATTTCACTGATGGGGAAAGCGATTTGGCCATCCTCGACCCAGAAACCCGACGCCCCGCGCGAGTAATCGCCGGTCACCGTATTCACACCTTGCCCCATTAACGACGTGACTAAAAAGCCGCGATCCATGTCTTTGACTAAATCGGCTGTGGTCGCTGCCTCCACCATTAAATTATGGGCACCACCACCATGACCGGTGGGCTGTGAATTTAATCGACGGGCTGAATAAAGCGACAGCATAAAGCCTTTCAACACACCGTGATCAATTAAAGTTCTGGGTTTGGTGGCGATGCCGTTACTGTCAAAATTCCGGCTACCGAAACCACCCGGGATAAAGGGATCTTCCTGAATAGAAAACCACTCGGGAAATAACTGGGTATTTAAATCATCTTTGAGAAAACTGGCTTCCTGATACAGCGCACTGCCACTGATGGCTGACAGCATATGTCCAATCAGGGTTTTACTCATGGCCGGATCGAACAACACCGGCACCTGTTGAGATTTGACTTGCCGTGAACCCAATTGCGCGACACTGCGACCGACCGCTTTAGCGCCCATGATTTCAGCGTCCATTAACTGCCGGTAATCTCGCACTGCATCCCACCAGTATTCACGCTCCATCTCACCATGTTCTTTGGCAATCGCCACCACACTGGCCGAGGCATTACTGCCGCGTTTTTCACCGAGAAAGCCGTCACTGGTGGCGTAAATCGCATATCCGTCACCGACTTCCACATTGGCCTCATCGACCACCACATCGGCCTGTTTATCCGCCGCTTCAGCCCGCGCACCTTCGGTGGCAGTCAGGGCATATTGAATCAAAGTATCGGGCTCATAAGGGTTGTCATGAGCGGTCTGTAAATTTTTAAAATCAGTGGCCAGTAAATCCTTATCGGCCAATCCCGCCGCCTCATCCGGCGCGGTTAAGGCCGCAATGGCCAGGGCTTTTTCAATGGTCAACGCAATACTGTCTTCATTCACCACCGCCGTTGAGGCGCTGCCCTTGGCGCCGTTTTTGTACACCGTTAAGCTGAAGGATTTATCATTGTTATTTTCAATGGTATCCACCTCACCCTGGCGGCAACTGACGCTGATACCACTGCCTTCGGCGTAACTTATTTCTGCCGCATCGGCACCTTTGTGCTTGACTGTTTCGAGAACTTTTGTGACGATATCTGTTTGTTTCATACCTGAGCCGTTTTATGTCTAATAAAGACCAGTCGCCTGATAACGACCAATCCGCTGAAAATACCATAAGCAAAACCCAGCTTAAAAAACAGGCCCACCGTCTGCAGGACCTGGCCCGGGAAATTGCTGAGATGCCGGTATCCAAGCGTGACGCCCTGGATTTACCACCGGCACTGTTAGCGGCCATTGATGAATCCAAACGCATCACCAGCCACATCGCAGCCAAAAGGCACACCCAATACATGGGTAAACTGCTGGCCAACTGCGATTATCAAAGCATTGAACAACAGATGCAACAAGATGAGGCCAAAAACGCCCATTTTCAAGTCAGAGACGCCATCATTAACCAATGGCTCGACGCCTTCAAAGACCACGAAAAAGCACTCAACGCCCACCTCTACGACACCTACCCCCACGAAACCCTCAACGAACTCCGCAACCTGATCCGCAATTACCGCAAAAAACCCGAACCACCCCACTCCAAAAAACTCTTCAAAGCCTTGCGGGAATTAGATAACCAAGAGCCGCTACCGCCGGTGGGTCAGTTGGGGATTATGTTGTCATAAATAATAAATATTTATCATTAGTTAAGATAAAAAGAGTCTACTTAATACCATGAAACACCTAACGACATCAGAGTGAATGCCCTTGTTAATTTTTTTATAAATTGCTATTATGTGTATATATTTTATTTATATACACATTAGGTGATTTATGAGAACCAACATTGTAATTGATGACAAACTAATGGCAGACGCCCTCAAAGCCACAGGATTACAAACTAAAAGAGAAGCTGTTGAAATGGGATTAAAATTGCTTGTGAAACGCCAAAAACAGCAAGCCATAAGAAAGCTACGAGGGCAAATTAAATGGGAAGGTAACCTGGATGAAATGCGTGGTGCTTAATGATTATTGCCGATACCAGCATTTGGATAGATTACTTTAACGGTGTTGACAGCCAATTCACCGATGCCTTAGATAGTGGACTAACAGATGGTGTGATTGCCATTGGCGATATAATATTTTTAGAAATCCTCCAAGGGTTTAAAAGTGATAAAGATTATAATTTAGCCAAAAAATCCTTAAGCACCCTGGAACGATTTGAAATGTTTGGTCACAACCAGGTATTAAAAGCAGCCAGTAATTACCGAAAACTCAGAAAGAAAGGGATAACCATTCGAAAAACAAATGATGTCATTATTGCCACTTTTTGCATCGAAAATAAAATGCCTCTTCTTTATCTCGATAAAGACTTCAAGCCTTTTGTGAGATACCTTGGCTTAATCGATGGTTTTAAAAAATAACAACTTATTAAATACGCATCTTAATCCAGTTTTAAGGCTTAAATCACCTTTTGAGTAATTCACCAGGTCTTATCGGTAATTAAGCCCCACTTTACCGAAGATTTTTACACTTATATCTTTATCCGCTATCTACAAGCCAACACCAGAGATGGTTTACAGCGGCCATTCTGGGTCAATCACTCCATTATAAACATTTTCTAACCCATCACCTGAGAATATTTGACAATCAAAACCCCGCCAGTCATGATATCACTTCAAAATTGACGGAGGATAACCGATGCACAAACATATTTTATTACTTTCACTTGGGCTGAGTTTACTGCTCAGTGGCTGCCAACAACCGGCGGAAAAACCGACCGCCGCTGCCGATAACTTTAAAACTTACTCGGCGGAAGAATTTTTCCAGACCACCTCGGTTTTTGGCTCATCCATTAACCATGACCAGACGGCGGTTTTGGTCAGCAGCGATGAAAGCGGGATTTTCAATGCCTATAAAGTGGCACTGGATGGCTCCGGCAAAGAAGCCTTAACCCATTCAACCGATGAATCGATTTATGTCAACAGCTGGTTCCCCAACGATGACCGCATTCTTTATAACGCCGATCAGGGCGGCAATGAATTGGACCATGTCTATGTCCGTGAAGAAGACGGGCGCGTAACAGACCTGACGCCCGGTGAGGGCTTAAAAGCCAGCTTTGCCGGTTGGCATGAAGATGACCAACAGTTCTACATCAACAGCAACGAACGGAACCCCAAATTCTTTGATTTATACCGTTATCAGGTCGATGATTATACCCGTGAAATGGTTTATCAAAACGACAGCGGCTATCAGTTAGGCGATATCAGTCCCGATGGCCGCTGGCTGGCCTTATCCAAAACCAACAGCAATGCCGATTCAGATATTTATCTGGTTGACCTCAATGACAGCGACGCCGAGCCACAGCTGATTGCCGGCGATGCACCTGAAGATGTGGCGCATGGTATTTACACCTTTACGCCGGACAGCCAACAATTAATTTATGGCAGCAATGCCAACAGCGAATTTAACCAGGCCATGGCCTATGATTTAGCTGATGCCAGCCACAACGTCAGCTACACCGCCGACTGGGATGTCAGTTTCACCTACTTTTCAGAAGACGGTCAATACCGCGTCACCGGTATTAATCAGGATGCCCAAACGGTCCTGGATATCGTTAACACCGAAACCGGTGAAGCGCTTAATATTCCCAATTTACCGGCCGGTGATTTACGCGGGGTTAATTTCAGTGATGATTCAAGCACCCTGGTGTTTTATCTGAACTCAGACACCTCGCCGTCTAATCTCTACACCTACACACCGGGTGACAATTCAGCCACACGACTGACCAGCACCGGCAACCCGGATATTAATGAAGACCATCTGGTGGCCGGTGAAGTCAGACGCTTTGAGAGTTTTGACGGCTTAGAAATCCCCGGCATTCTTTATAAACCGAAACAAGCCGCTTACGAACAAGTTCCGGCACTGGTCTTTATCCACGGCGGACCGGGTGGTCAGTCACGTTTTGGTTATTCAGCGCTCACCCAACACCTGGTCAACAACGGTTATGCCATCTTTAAAATCAACAACCGCGGCTCCAGCGGGTACGGTAAGACCTTCTTTCACCTCGATGATAAAAAGCACGGCGACCACGACCTTAAAGACGTGGTTTATAACAAGAAATATTTACAATCCCTCGATTGGGTCGATGCCGATAAAATCGGCGTGATGGGCGGCAGTTATGGCGGCTACCTGACCATGGCAGCCATGGCCTTCACCGATGAATTTGACGTCGGCATCAATATCTTCGGCGTCACCAACTGGGTGCGCACCCTGAAAAGTATTCCGCCGTACTGGGAAGCCTTTAAAAAATCACTCTATGATGAACTGGGTGACCCTGAGACCGATGGAGAACGGCTGTACAACATCTCGCCGGTGTTCTTCGGTCATCAGGTGAAAAACCCCGTTCTGGTGGTACAAGGCGCCAATGACCCGCGGGTTCTGCAGGTGGAAAGCGATGAAATGGTGGAAGCCATCCGCAGCGCCGGCACCCACGTGGAATACCTGTTATTCGACGATGAAGGCCACGGTTTTAGCAAAAAAGAAAACCGCATCCAAGCCTCCCAAAAATACCTCGAATTTCTCGACAAGTTTTTACGGTAGATTTGAGAACATTCCCTCGTTCCCACGCACTGGCGTGGGAACGCCTATTTACGCATGAAGGGCGGGCTTTACCCCCCCCAATTAATGGTTATCTGTTTGTTGTATAAATTCAGCCATGTAGGGTCGGCTCTGCCCACCTTGTATGTTGACAAGTTATCATTGATTTAGGTGGGCAAAGCACACCCTACTGTTTGCCATGAATATGTTTTATTGAGACTTGTACTTTTTGGCATAATCTTCCACTTGCCGCCACACACGAAACAAATTACCGGACAGGATTTTCTCGATGTGCTGTTCTGAATAGCCGCGTTTTAACAGCCCGGCAATCAAATTCGGGTAGGTCGAAACGTCTTTTAAGCCGGTGGGTAGTGAATCACCGACACCGTCGTAATCCGAACCGATACCGACATGGTCGATGCCCACCAGTTTCACCACATGATCGAAGTGATCTAACACGGTGTCTAAGGTGGCGAACTCAAAGGGTGTTTTTTCGAGATACGCTTTGGCAAAGGCTTTAACTTCTTCACTGTCTGACGCCACGCCCTTAACTTTAATAAAATCAGCCACGGCCTCTTTATAAGCATTATAACTGTCAATCGATTTCTGAGAAACGAAGGTTGAACCAAAGTTGATAAAAATCACGCCACCTTTATCAGCCAGGGATTTAATCATGGCATCACTCATATTGCGCTCAAAGCCCGGGGTAAAATGCCGCGCTGAAGAATGCGAAGCAATCACCGGCACTTTGCTGATTTCAATCACCTGCTCAAAAGCCTTATCCGAAATATGCGAGACATCAACCATCATGCCGATGTTATTCATGGCTGTGACTAACTTTTTACCAAAGTCCGTTAAGCCCTGCGCCGGTCGTTTTTCGTCATAAGACGAATCAGAAATATGGTTACTGAGCGAATGCGACAAAGTAATGTAGCGAATACCGCGATCATAAAAATGCGTTAAATTAGCCAAGTTTCCGGCAATTGGCGAACCATTCTCCATCCCCATCGGCAAAGAAACCAGGCCTTTTTTAAAGTTGGCTTTAATATCGGCAGGTGACTTCGCCAAAGCAAATTTATCTGGCGATTGCTCAACCATTTTTTCCACACCATCAATCAATTGATTGGCCAAAGCTGTGCTGTCACCGCCCTCTGCCTCAATGCGCGCAGGAATATAAATCGACATAAACGGCGCATCCAGACCGCCTTTTTTCGCCCGCGGATAATCGAAATCACCGCTTTCAGTGGCCTGACTCACGTCTTCATACTGTTCCCTTAACCGATAAGGCACATCCACATGCAAATCGGCAATAATGTATTTTTTGCTGATGGCTTCGGCCTGTTTTTGTATATCTGTTTCTGCGTGAATAAGCATTGAGAAAGACAATAAGCAACAAAGGGTAAATAATTTGAGGTTTTGATTCATGGTCAATAGGTATTTTAGAAGTGCTGTGATTGTACAACACAGAAATCAAAAAATCTGTGATTTAAAAAGCGTGCTTTTTTAACACCAATACGATAAGGACGGACTGCAAAAGAATTGACTCGATCCCATGCCCCGACGTGGGAATTCATATTTAGTCTTTGGATCTTTACGTTCCCACGCAGCGCATGGGAACGAGATAAAGTGATCACCATTTTAGTTAATGAAAATTATGATTTTTAACGCTTATAAACCTGCTTTCGGTGACCTATTTTCACCACCGTGACAATCAACTGCTTCTCGGTCACTTCATAGATAATTCGATACACGCCCTGTCTAATCCGATAACGTTCCTGACCTGAAAGCTTTTCACAGCCAATTGGCCGGGGATTTTCCCGCAGTGACTCAATACGCTGAAGGATTCGGGCCACATCTTTGTTTGGGATTGGGCGTAAATCTTTGGCGACTGACTTCTTGAAGACCAGCTTATATTTTGCCATGAGCCTTCAAATCGTCCAACAAGGCCTCATAGCTCATAGTCGGCTCGGAAACCCGTTCTTCAAAGGCCGCTAAATCCTCCTGATCCTCAGCCAGCGCTGCCCGAACCGCCTCGTTAACGATATCTGATAAGGAACGGTGTGTATGCGCAGCTTTCAACCTGAGCGCCGCATGCAACTGCGGTTCAAAGTAAATTGTAGAACGCTTTGATGTTTCGGTCATGGTGCTTTCAGAAGATTGTGGCAATAAGTCATTATAGCGTCACAACGTTATGACGTCAAATGACCAATGTTCAGATTCCCAGGTTGATAAATCGATGAGTTAAAAGGCTTTAAATCTGTTGGGTATAACACCGTTGGAACTACTAGCCAGCTCAAAGAATATTCAAATAAAACAAATCGGTCATGGTCGGTTGGAATACGCTTAAAGTCAGCTCTCGAATAGCCCGGATTATACATATTAGCCTCATCACTTCACTTTTGTGAAGCCATACCGCTCGGCTTGAATCAGAGAAAACAACCTAAAAAAGCTTTTTCAAGGCACTACAAACCTTAAACAAACTTAACCACTCAAAAACACTCAATTTAACGTGTTATTATGCGTAAAATTTAACATCATGGCTCGTTTTACGACCTTCATTTAATGACTGTCCTTGTTTATTTTACTGTCCTTGTTTATTCTCCTTGTTATATTAGTTCATTATACAAGCTGCTTGGCTAAGGAAAATATAGCAATAGCTGCAATTGAGTAAACTATTAGATGCTCTATCAAGGTTACGAGACTTAAACCGATACCAGCCCGTGAAAGATTGTTCTTGTAGAACTTGACAGCGCGATACACATCAATCGCATCATGCTGTAACGAATTCAATGAGGATCGGAAATCAAAGTACAAATGAACAAAATCATCTATATTGTTGCGCTCCATAGCCCCATCCAAAACCTCGATAGGCTGTACTAGGTTCTTCAAATCGCAGTTGATATGTTTAATTTTCGCATTTCTAACAGATGAATCTACTTTTCTTGAAATTTCGTAAAATAATCCGCTAATAATTATGGATATCAGGACAAAAACTAAAAATTTTGTGGGTGATCCGTTAGCGACTTCTAAGCCAAAAAAGGACAACTCTGTGTAATCGATGCCAATCCAACCCGATGCAGCCACGAGGATCGAGGTTGAGACAAATATTCTTTTGGATGTTAACGTCTTTTTGGTCTGCCAATCACAGAAAACCTCATAAAGGTCTTTGGTTTTGAGATTTGACCTTTCTAATCTTTCGATAGCTCTATCTATTAACTGTTCGTCTTCTTTATCAATAATTAACTCCCTTCGCGGTGCGGTGGGGTCAGATATTCCCGGCGCTGTTATGTCTGACGTAAAGCTATCAATATTCATCTTAAATCTTGTCTAATTTTAAACCTAACGCCGTGCTAAGCCGGCCAAACCGAAAGCGTAACACAGCGCGTACAATTGCGCAGCAATGCGCTGTGTGAAGCGTAGGTGAAGGTTCGGCTTGAGCACCTTGTTAGATGAAGGCCCTACAACCTAGCCTTTATACCTTTGGTAGTTTTAGTGCTTTGCTATAAAACCCTGAATTATCAAAGCAACACACTCGTCGCTTTCCTTCAGATAGCATATTACAAGCATCTGAAATTCTCTTTTTACGTGTCTTGTCTTGCTTGGCAGACTCAACCCAATGGACCCAGTCAACTCTCGCGATTGTCGTTGTACTTTCCCACGTTTTGAGTGCTTGAGGAAAGCTCTGAATTGAGTCAGCCAAGTCTTTAGGAACGAGGGGTTCGGGCTCGTCTATAACCGAGCTCAATCCAAATAGGTATTCTTCACCAACACTGAGCTTTCCCGACACCAAATCTTTGGATCTTAGTTTAAGCCAGTGACTTAAATTGCCGTCAGGCTCCAGTGTAACTTGAAATACGTAACCAGAAACTGATACCTCTACTGTTGTTCTACCTCGACGAGGCAAGCTATCGCTAACGTCTTTAGGCAATACTACAAAAGCTTCAAAGTCAGATCCCGCCTTTTGAGGCTTCAATATCTTTGCATTAAATTTAGAAGTAACCACTAGCCTTATTCCTCATCTAACGCCCGGCTCACCAGCGCGCAAACCGGAGAGGCTTTTGTGGTAAAGTGTAGCGCAGCGAAACCCACAAAAGCAGCGTAGGTTTGCGCGTCTGCGTGGAGCCGTTTGTTATGAGCTGGGCCACTTTGGATTCCCCGCTTCATCATAAATTACACCAATATTTATGCAATCAAGACGGTCAAATTGAAACTGCAGCTCCACCCAATTCTCGCTATACGAAACCGATAGAAATGATCCAAAGTCCTCCAGCTCAGGCTCCTCGCCTAGTAATTCAGAAACGAATAATAAAACTTCTTGTTGTGATTTACCTATTAGCTGGCGACCACCTAGCGCTACTGTAGGATTATGAAACTCAATCCACCCTAAGCGATTTTCATTCTCAGGCTCAAATGATAGCTCTAAGCGCAACTCATTGAACTGCAACCTCTTGCATCCCTCGTCCGTCGAAAATGCTTTATTCGGTTCTCCTAACAAGGTCACAACTTCATTTTCTGTAAAACCGAATTGAATTATATCTGCTCCAACACCAGGAATTATTTCCATTTGCATATCTCGATTGGCTCATAACGCCCCAATAACGGGCCGGAACGGAGTGGTTTGCGTTGTGCTATTAAAGCACAAAAGCGAACCACGCAGTGGAGGTCCGAGCCAGCTTGCTGGCGGGCGTTGATTGGTTTGTTATGTGTTTGCACTGTTGTAAATAAAACCCAGATTCAACTGACCGCTTTTAGAATATTTTGAGATTGGCTTGTTGAGAAACTTATTAGGTTCAGGCTTTTGGCTATTTCCTTTGAAATGTGCCACTTGCTTTTTATTTATTATTGCATCCCAGCTATGATTTTTACCTGCAACTCCAGCCAAATATCGCTTCTTCTCCAAGTGAACAAATACCTCTAACAGAGAAGAATCTTCAGCCAAGCTAAAACTATACTCATGGGGCGCATTTACATCATCCCCCATACAAACACTATCCCTTTCTACTTTTATCAATATCATATTCGTTGTTTACACATAACGCCTGGCACAGCTGCCGACAAAATTGGCGCTTGTTTTGCCGGCTTTTTGGCAAAACAAGTGACA
>NZ_BMEO01000008.1 GCF_014636635.1 Marinicella pacifica
TCATGAAAGCATGCTTTCATGATGAAATCTCTCTCTTTACAAATGGTAGCGGTTTATTGGGCTAGTCACTGTGACTTGATTGAAATCGGTTCCCTTTGGAAAATATTGCCTGATTAAGCCATTGGTATTTTCATTGATACCACGCTCCCAGGAACTATAAGGATGGGCAAAATAAATGTCAGCCTTTAGCCCTTCAGCGATCAGTTCATGGGCTGCAAACTCCAAACCATTATCCAATGTAATAGTCAGTATTTGGTCAACTATATGTGCCATACCTTCAATGGCTGCCTCCGCCAACAGTGAAGCTTGTTTTCCGGTTAACCGGAAGATCATGGTGTACAAGGTCTTTCTTTCAACCAGGGTGAGCAAAGCGCTTTGACGACCTTTGCCAATGATTGTGTCACCTTCCCAATCACCAATCCTTGTTTTCTTATCAACCACAGCCGGTCTGTCGTCAATACTGACCCTGTTCCTGATTTTACCCCGCTTATCATAAGAACCATAACGTTTGCGGTACTTCTTACAAGCAGTTCGTAATTGTTTGTAAAGTGTTCCACCGGCATCTCTATCAGCATAAATAAGCTGGTATATGGTTTCGTGATGCAACGAGATACTCTTACGCCTTTTGAGATAAATAGTAATCTGTTCTGGGCTCAGGTCATGATACAGAAGTGTGATAATCCAATGTTTAACTTGTTCTGTTAACTTAACGGCTTTGTGGGCGTTCTTACGACGACTTTCAGCCAGCTGTTGGGCTTGCTTGGCCCGGTAATTCTTTTTGCCTGTATTACGGGATATTTCACGAGAAATGGTAGAAGGTGATCTGCCAAGCTCTTTGGCTATAATCTTTTGTGTGAAACCCATGTTCTTTAGCCTGTAAATCTGATATCGTTCTGGTTCGGTTAACTGTTTATAGCTCATATTGCATTTTCCTTTTGGTGAGAAAAATCAGTAACTATATCAGTTAACCGACTTTCTCAGGAAATTGCACTTATTATCCGAATTCAGGCAGTATAACCCCTGCTATTGATGCACGCATGGCGGCAAAAGTGATATGAGGCGCAAAGTTTAGACCCATTACTATTAACGGATAGCAAATAGCCCACAAAACCATTACCAGAATAATAGCCAGAACATTATTAGTTTTACTACTCTTCATGACCCTTGGATAGTCGGTTTTGAGTCACTGTCTAAGTAATCAATAAATTTGGAATCATCATTCATCCGACAATTCTCTTCAACTTGTAGGGTTGAAAAGTAAATATCGTATTTCGATTTGAGTAATTTATCAGCCTCATCAAGAACCTGTTCATGACCATTGATTTTATTAATTTTCAAATGCGCCATGAACAAATTCTTACCAGATGTTAAGGCCCAGGCATGGACGTGGTGGACATCAGTCACGCTATTTATATTTTCTAAGTCTTTAACAATTTCTGTCACTTCGATGTCTTTGGGTGCTGACTCTAACAAAATATCAAAACTGTCTTTGATGATGTTTATGGACGCGACAAATAGAACCAAACCAAATAACATCCCCAGTATCGGGTCAATGGGATACCAACCTGTAAATTTAATAACCACTGCAGCAATAATAATAATGATACTACCAACAAAGGTTTGTAAGACATGCCAAAGTGCACCTTTCATGTTGAGGTTGTTTTTTGAACCCTTCCACATGACGGCCATTGATATAAATTCAGTAATCAGTCCGCCAATCGCTGAAATAAACATGATATTTGTTGGTAGCTCTATGCTTACTTTCAAACGGCTATATCCCATCCAAAGAACATAAATTGCCATCATTAGCAAAAACAGACCATTCAATAAAGCGCCTATTATTTCTGCGCGGATAAAGCCAAATGTATAACTTTTACCAGGAGGTCTGGTCGCAATACGGTTTGCGACCAAAGCAATGAGAACCCCGCCAACTGCAGAAAACGTGTGGAATGCATCTGATATGACGGCGACCGAGCCTGAATAAAAACCCAAAATAAGTTCAATAATAAAATAAATACCGGTTAACCAGCCGGTTATTTTTAAGGCTTTGGCGTCGGCTTGCATGCCGTGAAATTGGTGATTGGTTGAGTTATGTTTTTCAGTTTCTTTTGCGCCTAACTGTTTCATTTTAACCTCAGATTTCGTTTTAGGAATTTGAATTAAAAAAAGCAAACTCTAAGTGTTATATAACTGCACTCTGAATAGATCAAAACCAATTAGACAGACAACAGCAGATAAACCAAGCCTCAATTACATTGCTAATTTTATAACTACATTCTTTTCAATTATTTTTTAGCTATTTTTCGTTTTAGTAATTGTGCATTAATGGCCACAATAATGGTACTCAAACTCATAAAGACTGCACCAATAGCTGGGCTTAAAACAAAGCCTGACGAGTACAATACACCTGCTGCCAAGGGTATGGCGACTACGTTATAGCCTGTAGCCCATGTCAAATTTTGAATCATTTTGTTGTAAGTTGCTTTACCAAACAAAATCAAGTTAGCAATATCCTGTGGGTTACTATTAACCAAAATAATATCGGCGGTCTCGGCCGCAACGTCTGTACCGGAACCTACGGCGATTCCAACATTTGCCTGTGCCAAAGCAGGGGCATCATTGACCCCGTCACCAGTCATCGCAACAAATTCATTTTTGCTTTGTAGATCTTTAACGATTTCTACCTTTTGATGTGGAAGAACCTCTGCAAAATACCCATCCAAACCCAAATTATCGCTGACCGCTTTGGCTGTTATTTCATTATCGCCAGTGGCCATCAAGACTTTGATGTTGTTTTCTTTAAATATTTTAATGGCTTTAGCGGATTCTGGTCTTATTTCATCAGCCAGAGCGATATAACCGGCCAATTGATCATCGATTAACACAAATACGACCGTTTCCGCGGCATCACTGTAGGCATCTTTTGGAATGGTGATTTTCTCATCTCTTAAATAACCCGGGCTCACTACTTTTATTTGCTTGCCTTCTACAATGGCTTCGACTCCTTTACCGGTAATGGCATTAAAGTTTTCGAGATTTGGAATGGTCATTTTTTCTTCTTTGACTTTTTTAATGATACCTACAGCAATAGGATGTTCTGAACTTTGCTCTAAGGCACTTGACAGACGTAAAATTTCATCAGAAGAATAATCCACATGGACAGATTTAATTCGAGTAACACCAAAATCACCTTTGGTCAATGTCCCTGTTTTATCAAAAACTAAAACTGAAATTTTACGTGATTCTTCAAAAGCAGTCCGATTGCGAATCAACAATCCATTTTGTGCAGATACAGCGGTAGAAATTGCAACCACAAGCGGAATGGCAAGCCCTAATGCATGTGGACAAGCTATGACCATAACGGTCACCATTCGCTCTAATGCATAGACAAAAGGAAAGCCTAAAATTAACCATACTGACAAGGTTCCAAAACCAATGACAAGCGCAATATAGGTCAACCACTTGGCTGCCCTATCCGACAGGTTTTGCATTTTTGATTTGGTCTTCTGAGCTTCCTCGACCATGGTGATGACTTTGTTAAGATAGCTGTCTTTTCCAGTATGCTCTACTTTTATCTTTATGCTGCCATTGCCGTTTATTGAACCACCAATTACTTTGTCTTTTTCTTCTTTTTTGACCGGTTTAGATTCTCCGGTAAGCATCGATTCGTTTAAATAACTGGAGCCTTCTACAATAATTCCATCGGCAGGGACTTTTTCTCCCGGCCTGACCAGAATGATGTCGTCTATTAATAACTCATCCAGAGGAATGTCCTCAATGTTATCACCTTTAACGCGATGTGCTTCAGCCGGCATCATACTGACCAGCAGTTGCAATGCTTTGGAAGCCCCCAGAACACTTTTCATCTCTATCCAGTGACCCAAAAGCATAATGGCGATAAGGGTGGCAAGCTCCCAGAAAAAGTCAACGCCTTGCAAGCCAAACACTGTCGCTGAACTATATACATAAGCCACAGTAATGGCCAAGGCAATCAGCGTCATCATCCCGGGTGCGGCTTTTTTAACTTCTGACCAAAAGCCGGTTATAAATGGCCAGCCGCCATAAAAATAGACCACCGAAGAAAGGATAAATAATATATATGGATTTCCCGGAAGTAGAAATTCATAGCCTAAAAAATCCTGAATCATCGGTGATATGAACAGTATGGGGACAGTCAGTACCAGCGTTACCCAAAACCGTTTTTTAAAGTCATCTATCATCATTTTGTGATGGTCGTGACCCATTTGCCCGTGCCCCGGACTATGACCCGAATGGTCTCCACTTTCGTGGTTCATTTTAGAATGATCTTCTTTTGTGTGTTTCATCTTTGTGCAACCCATTTTGTTGTTATAGTGATATTTATGACTCAATTATTTAGAGACCTCTGCATATTTTATTGTAAAATAACTACCATCGGCTTCAGTAAATTTCTGAAAGTCTAATAAACCGTTTTCATTTAATACTTCGTTAACGGTGTAATTGAGTTGTTTAATGCGAATTCCCCACGCATAGGCTTTCATACTAATTTTTGATTTAATGTTATTTTTGTTTTGTTCTTTTTCTAATTTTCGGTCAAAAATCTTTATGAGGCTTTTTGATCCTAAAAATTTTAACCAGCCTGAGTCAAAATTCATTTCCATTTCGATGTCTTTCATGTTTTCAAAATCATAAAGTTTTTTAAAGTTTTTAGAGATGGTATTGATTTCGGTTTGTTTTGATTTTGGATTGGTAAATGGAAAAGCCATAACCATCATACTGGCTTCATCAGGCTCACAACGATAAATGGTTCTGTACTTTTCAATAGACTTTTTATTTTTATCAAACAGCTCCGCAATGACTTCAATTTCATAATAACCATCATTATAGATAACTTTATTAGCGACAAATATTTGTTTGTTAAGAAAAGCACCCTTTTCATTAAAATTTTCCCGAACAACTATCCTATCGGAAATCTGTCCAATAAGCATCTCAGTTTGTCCATTTACTGTGGCAGTAAACAATATAAAAAAGAGTATGAAGCTATTCTTTATCATAAATGGTGCATTAGTTTTTTTACTTCTTTTGCCATAACATCACTTAAATCAATGGCATTTGTCGGATGTGGGATGGTGTTACAGGTCACTATTTTTTCCACTCCGGAATCCAACAAGTCCTGATAGGCATTACCTGAAAAAACGGCATGAATACCTACACATATCGGTGGTTTCATCCCTGCTTTTTTCAAGTGTTGCACAGTTTCAATCATTGTTCGTGCCGTGGAAATAATGTCATCCACTAAAATAGGTGTGGCATTTGTGTATTTTTCAACATCCGGTACCGATACTTCCACATTACGGTCGCCGTGACGTACTTTTTGTAAAACAGTAAAGGGTGCTTTTGCATTTTTTGCCACCTCGGAAACCCATTGTTCGCTTTCAGAATCGGGACCGATAAGAACCGGGTTTTCTATGTTTTCTTTTATCCACTCTGCAATGGTATCAGCAGCGCGGATAACTTTATTGGGAACTGTATAAACTTCATCCAAAGTACTTATTCTGTGTAAGTGGGGGTCTACAGTGGCAATGCTGTCGGCAAATCCTGAAACCAATTCTCCAAAAAAACCAGATGTAACACCCTCGCCTTCATTAAAGACCTTGTCCTGGCGCATATAAGCCAGATAAGGTGCCAATAAACAGGTGCATTTAGCCCCCAATGATTTGGCCGTTTTGCTTAAAAAATAAAGAGAGAGCAATTTCTCATCGGGTTGATGCAAGGTACACACTAAAACCACTCTCTTGCCTTTTACATCAGATAGTATGCGAGTATAAGATTCTCCATCGGGAAAATTGCGTATTGTGGCCTCACCGACTTCGGCATCCATTTTAGATGCTAATCGTTCTGTGAGTTCTTCGTTGCCGGGTAAACTAAATAATATTGTTTTCATGGTTTATTGTTAAATAATGGTTAGAATGTCGTTATGGTTATTTTTGTAATCCATGGCATAGTTAAGTTCGCCTTTGGATTCTGCATATAAGGTATAGAGCAATTGATTTTCTTCGATTGCTTCGCCTAAATGAACATTTAATAAAACACCTGCTGATTTAGATTGTGGCGCTCCTGAAAGCTTGGCAAGTTTTGCTATTTTTCGGTTATTGATTCTTTTTAGAGTGCCAGATTTTTGTGCTTTAATTTCAATCTTAAAAGGTGATAGCACTGGCAGTGTAAAGCGACCTTGCGCTTTGCAAATGGCTATGAACTTTTCAAGGGCTTGTCCTGATTCCAACACTTGTTTGGCAATCTGGTCGCCCGTTCCTGATTCAACTTTTCCGGAAAGTTCCAAGAGTTCTCCCGCCAATAGTAACGCCCTTTCCTTAAGGTCAATTGGTGCGTCGGCTTCGTTTTTCAATACTTTTAAAACATCAATGGCTTCTAAAGCAGGACCAATACCTCTCCCTACCGGCTGTGTACCATCAGTAATAACAACTTTTATATTCAAACCAACAGCATTGCCTACAGTTTCCATATGGCTCTTTAGTTTTCGTGCCATTTCCATACTGCGTATTTTGGCGGTTTCACCCACCGGAATATCAATGACCACGTGAGTGGAACCTGCTGCTGCTTTTTTTGAAAGTACCGAAGCAATCAGTTGACCTTCACTGTCAATGTCCAAGGCTTTTTCAATTTTAATCAAGACATCATCGGCTGGACTTAATTGTGCTGTTCCACCCCAGACGATGCATCCGCCTTCTTTTTTTACTACTGCCTTTATTTCTTCTGGAGAAAGGGTCACATTAGTCAGTACTTCCATGGTATCTGCTGTGCCTGCGGGCGAGGTGATGGCTCGAGACGATGTTTTGGGCATGGTAAGTCCATAAGCGGCCATAATAGCGACCACCAACGGTGTGGTTCGATTACCAGGTAGTCCGCCAATACAGTGCTTATCGACGACGATATTTTTGTCCCAATTCAGTTGTTCCCCTGAAGCTATCATTGCTTTAGTAAGGAATGATATTTCATTAATATCCATTCGGTCACCCGCACAGGCTGTAATAAAAGCCGACAGATGGATATTGGAATAATCGCCCTGAACGATATCTGTGATGATTTCATGGTAAGCGTTATAATCCAATTTCTGATTGTAGATTTTGGCTCTAACGTGGCTTAAGGATTCAATCGGTTCCAAATGTGAAACATACAGGTTGTCATTTTCTGTAATATTAAGTTTTTGTGCAGCCGCATCTGACAGTCCGATTTCGTTGGGCAACAGCATATCTGAATTGATAATATTGAGGCTTGCCACAATGGTTTGACTTGCCTTAGATATTCTAATTCTGGTGAGGGCTTCAAAACCTTCGGAGATACAGACGTGGCAATCTTCGTGCATATACACCACGTTTTCATTCTGTGTATAAATACCAAGATGTTTATATTTAAGTGTGTTCGGTTGTTGTTCCATACTATTTCAACTTTTTTAGTTTCCAAAAACCTATTCTATTTCCGCAATGCTATAGAGTTGTGGTATTTCAGCATCCCATCCAAAGGTTTCTTTAATACCTTGTTGCAATGCTTCTGCACTTTCTTTTTCACCATGTACAACAAAAATACGTTCTGGCTTATCTGCCAACTCACCCATCCAGTCAATAAGTTCATTATGGTCTGAATGTGCCGAGAGTCCTTCTATTTCTGATACTTGCATGTTGAAGGGCACCCATTTTCCATACACTTTCAGCTCTTTTTCACCTTCCAATAATTTTCTGCCGCGTGTTCCTTCCGCTTGATAACCCACAAAGAGTAATGTATTTTTTGGATTTTGTGCCTGAGTTTCAAGATAGTTGAGTATTCTTCCACCGGTGAGCATGCCACTTCCTGCAATGACAATTTTCGGGTTGTCATCAATGCGTAATGCCATGGTTTCCTGATAACTGCTTACGACAGTAAAGTGTGAACACATTTCATCACATTCATTCTCCTCTAAACGATGCCACTCACTGGCACGGTGAAATAACTCCAGAACACTGGCACCCATGGGACTGTCCATGATCATTTGTACCCTGGGAATTTTGTTCTCTTTAATTAATTTCCAAAGAATAAGCATCATCAGTTGAGCTCGTTCCACCGAAAAACTTGGGATAAACAGGCTGCCACCTCTATCGATGGTATCGTTAACTAATTTTTCAATCTGAGGAATGGTGTCGGCTTCATCAGGATGAAATCTTCCACCATATGTTGATTCTATTAAGAGTACATTGGCTTGTTGCGGTTTGAGGGGTGGATAGAGTAATAAATCATGAATTCTGCCTACATCACCAGAAAAAACGAAACGTTTTCCATGTACATCCAACTCGATGAAAGTAGAACCCAGAATATGTCCATTGTTTTGAAAACGGGCCTTAATTCCATCAAATAATGGTATCCATCGAGATAAGGGCGCCTCTTTAAAATAGGGTATTGTTTGTTCCACATCCTTTAAATCATAAAGTGGTTCTGCAGGTTTGTGTTTTGAATAACCTTCCCTGTTGGCACGTTCAGCTTCTTGCTCTTGTATTTTTGCACTATCATTCAAAATGATTTCAGCAATATCCAAAGTCGGAGAACTGCCGTAGATAGGTCCTGAGAACCCTTGTTTGACTAATCTTGGTAAATAACCTGTATGATCTAAATGCCCGTGGGTAAGCAACACCACATCTATTTCTGAAACTTCCACTGGCGGATATTCCCAATTTTTGCGGCGTAATTCCTTTAACCCCTGGAAAAGTCCACAGTCTATCAGTATCTTCCTGTCTCCGGTGTCCATAAGGTATTTTGAACCAGTCACTGTGCCGGCTGCACCCAAAAAGTGAATATTTACTTTATTGTTTTTCATAATTTTTGCCTTGGGATTAATGTGTGGAACATAATTTTTCTGAATCTTCTAAAATCTTTTTATATCTTGCTTTAGGTACCCCGATTTTTTCTAATAATTCAGGGTTTTCATAAAGCTCCTTACAAAGAACAATACCTTCTTCCAATAATTTTGTTTTTTCGGCCTTGGTCATTGTTGTTAATGCTGTTAGTGGATGTAAGCCGGCTTTATCTATTCGTTCTTTAAGCCCATTTCCCTTTGGGTAATTCCAACTGGTCAATAATAATCCTACACATTCAGCATATTGTATAGAGTCACTTGTAAACCGGGTATTCGTATACAAGCCACCTTTATGATGTTTAGCTTGGTGGCCATTTTGCCGCTGCCATTGCTTCTCTACGTCCAGAAACCTCGAATGGACATATAAGGGAATTTTCACATTGCAAAACCGACCCTGATCGCTGTGGTATTTACATTCAATCATATAATGATTATTGCCTTTTTGCGCTATCACATCCACTTCATGCTGGACACATTTACCCTGTACAATCACACCAACTTCTGTGGCAAAGCCTTCGTGCTCCAATAGTTTGCCTACTATCTTTTCAAATGGGAACCCCGTTGGGCCGAGTTCCATCAAGGCTTTTTTAAGCTTGTACTTTGAAGCGCCTACTCGCGATTTGCCCTTGAGCATTTTGAATGCAAGTTGATAGATTTTTTTTGTGGTCATTCCTTCTTCAATCTGTGCCTGCACGCTACGGGCTATATCCTGAATAACAGTCTCATCTGCCTTTGAGCGTCGTAAGGATCTGATGAGCTTATTGACATCAAAAGCTTCGTATTCACCGGAATATTTTTTAATCAGAACCGGTTTATTCATTGTTCCGCCTTAATGGTGATAATCGGCCTTATAAAGGATTGATATGTCTCTTCAATCTCCATTGCTTGCCCGTCCAAATAAAAGTACTTTTTCATGATTAAATTCCCAAGCTATTATTGGTTTTTAAAATAGACTTTACGCCATCCGTTTCAATTCCGGTCAGTGCTCTAATGGCATCGATGGTTTCAGGCACGACAATCGCTTGGTTATCAACCACATAGGCATAAAAAAGCTCATCTCCCTGTATCATTAGCATATCTTCCCAGAGGGCAACTTCATACATATCGCCCCAGGGCCTGCCCATATCCATGAACATTTCCTTAATGGTGTTGTTTGAAACCAGACCCTGGTCATAGCGAATTAGTTTAATGCGGCTAGACGTCTTAAACGCATTCAACACTTCTTCTTTGGTGGTTTGTTTAGTTAACTTGATGTTCCAATAGTGCAAATGACTTAAGGTTTGGGGTACCTTTATTGCGGTCGTGATAACATCCAAATCAGGATCGACAGTTTGCGCATCAGGACCTTGGTGGCTCGGTATGCTTTTTTCTGGAACCAATGTATTCATTATACCGCCGAGATGACTTTCCCAGGGGTCTGTGGCCCTTCTTAATAGTGTTCCCCGGGCATAATCCAATAAATGAGCTCTTTTTAAAGCGCTCAATGTTCTTAAAATAGATGTGGTATTACAGGAAACAATTCTCGTGGCATCCAGGTTTATGGCCGATTGATAATTATTTTCAGCGCTAAAGGAATGACCCGTGGTTTCATGCTTTTCACCTCCTTGTAGAATAAATTTGATATTCTGTTTTTTATAAAGGGTCACATTTTCAGCAGCAATATTTTTAGGTGTACAATCCACAACGAGATCAGCGATTTTTAAAAGATCCGACATATTGCCTTTTACTGAAATCCCTTCGGACTTCATTTTATCGGCGGCTTCTTGTGTGGCTGCATAGATGGCATATTCTTTTCGTGCAGCATTTTGTATGCGCCAATCGCTAATAACATCGCAAACGCCGATGAGATTCATGTCATCTTGACGTTTAATGGCATCGGCCACTCTTTTGCCGATAACACCATATCCAATAACTGCAATATTTTTCATATCATATCCATCCTGTTTTATTTTTTGTATTAACTGTAATCACCATTGTCATCGGCATATTAAAATCGTTATCTGTCATATTTTTATTTTCAATCCCAAATAAAATTCTTAACTTCAGGTAAATCATCACCCTTTTCTACAATATAGTTTTTATGGCGATAAAGTTTATGGTCCATATCTGCTATTATTGTCGCTTCGTTTTTTATGTTTTTCAGTCGTAGAATGGCATTTTTTACCAAATTAAATCTGTCTAATTTGTTCAATACCAACATATCAAAGGGCGTTGTGGTGGTGCCCTCTTCATTAAAGCCATGTATATGAAAATTGGCGTGGCACGATCTGTTATAGATTAATCGATGAATCATGGACGGGTAACCATGAAAGGCAAAAATAATGGGGACCTGAAGATTGAAAATTTCATTGAATTCTTTATCAGTGAGGCCTTCAGAAGTTGATGATGGATTCGCCAAAGTCATGATATTGACCACATTGACAAATTTAATCTTTAAGTTGGGTAGCAATTTATTGAGAATTTTGGTGGCGGCCAGTGCTTCGATGGTGGGCACATCACCGGCACAGGCCATGATTAAATCAGGCGACTTAATATCTGAACTACTGGCCCAATCCCATACGCCAATGCCCTGTTGACAATGGTTTTTCGCTTCTTCCATATTCAACCACTGTAATTGCGGTTGTTTACCGGCAACAATCACATTTATCTTATTGGTTGACCTGAGTACTTGTTCACCAATCACCAATAATGTATTCGCATCAGGTGGAAAGTAAAGTCTGATTACCTGCGGATCTTTATTTGCAAGGTGATTAATAAATCCGGGATCCTGGTGTGAGAATCCATTATGGTCCTGACGCCAAACATGGGATGTCAGTAAATAATTTAATGAAGGTATTGGCTTTCGCCAACAAATTTCCTGACTTGAAACTTTTAACCATTTGGCATGCTGGGTGGCCATGGAATTGATAATATTAATAAAAGCTTCATAGCAAGAGAAAAAACCATGCCGACCGGTTAATAAATAACCCTCGAACCAACCCTGGCATGTATGCTCACTTAATATTTCCATAACCCTGCCATTGGCTTGTAAATGTATATCGTCTTCATGTTTTTCTGCCACCCATGTTTTGTCGGTCACGTCGTACAAAGCATCCAATCGATTTGATGCTGTTTCATCAGGGCCAAATACTCTGAAGTTAGCCCTATTTAAGTCCATCACGGCTGCCAAATATTGCCCCAAAATTCGGGTGGCACTTGTTTTTTCATAACCTCTTGAATCAAAACTAATATTAAAATCTGTGACATCAGGGAGAACAAGTGGTACTGTGAGTTTTCCGCCATTGGCATGTGGACTCATACCCATTTGTAAGGATTCATCCGGAATAAACTTATTTATGTTGGTTTTAATACGACCTTTAGAATCAAATAATTCTTCAGGATGGTAACTTTTTAGCCATGTATCTAAAAGTTCGAGGCGTTCCGGATGTCCATGTAAATCTTTAAAAGGCACTTGATGAGAACGCCAGTTTCCTTCAACCGGTTCATTGTCAAATGTTTTTGGCCCAGTCCATCCTTTGGGTGTTTTCATGATAATCATTGGCCAAACCGGACGATCCGTGAAGCCATGTTCACGGGCTGATTGTTGAATTGATTTTATCGTGTGCACGGCTTTATCAAATGCATCAGCCATCAATTGATGAATTTCATTAACATCTGTTGATTCAACCCAGATAGGCTCATAACCATAGCCGTTGAAGAGATTAATTAATTCATCCTCGGGTATTCTGGCTAAAATGGTTGGATTGGCAATCTTGTAACCATTCAGATGAAGTATCGGTAATACCGCACCATCTTCGATTGGGTTAATAAATTTATTCGAATGCCATGAAGCAGCTAAAGACCCTGTTTCAGCTTCTCCATCGCCCACAACACAAGCCGCAATAAGATCAGGATTATCAAAAACCGCGCCAAAAGCATGTGATAAGGCATAGCCCAATTCCCCGCCTTCATTAATAGAACCCGGTATTTCAGGTGCCACGTGTGACGGAATACCTCCTGGAAATGAAAATTGTTTAAATAGTTTTTTTAAGCCATCTTCATTTTTTTGTATGTCAGGATAGTGCTTGGTATAGCTACCTTCAATATAGGTGTTGGCTGCCAAGGCCGGTCCACCATGTCCGGGACCGGTTACATAAAGTAGCTTTGATTTGGTTTCAACAATAATGCGATTAAGATGAATATATATTAAATTTAAGCCCGGTGTCGTTCCCCAATGACCCAATAATCTTGGTTTGACATGATCAAGTCGTAAATCTTCTTTCAATAGTGGATTATCAAGCAGATAAATTTGACCCACCGAAATATAGTTCGCAAGTGCCCAATACTGGTTAAGGGTTTTGACATCATCTGATGTTAATTTATTGTTTTTTATAGTCATGCTTGTTTACTCCTATGAGACCTGTGTATTAATTGTTGGCTTGTTTAATGAATTTTTTCAATTGCGCCTTACGTGGAATAAACATCGGTGTATTTTTCATATAATTCCGATACTTCTCACCAAACTGAGCCACCATCTTTTTCTCTTCCCTTTTAGCAAGTTGGTAATAAATCAGAATAATGATTGGAAACAGAGCAACCGAAAATAAGGTGGGCCAGTGAATAACACCTTCTCCAAATAAAGCGATGAATAGACCTGTGTACTGCGGATGTCTGGATAGTGCATAAAGACCGTCAGTGACTAACTGATCACTTTTCTTCGCTTGATGAACTTGTTGCCAACCTTTAAAGAACAGACCAAGTCCTGTGATAATAAAAAATATGCCAAGCAACATTGAAATCATCATGCCTGTTTCACCCAGACCAACAGCTGATGACCATAAGTTAGCACTGAGGCCGCTGCCATCAAGCCCAAAAAAACGAGCTAATAGATAAATGGTTAACGGAAAACCATACATCTCAGCATATAAGGCAATGATAAAAGCCTGTACAACGCCTGCCCCGGCCCATTCGCGCCATGTTTTGGGTGCTAAATAACGGTACAAAATCCAGGAAACCAGCACAATCATGATGATTGCCAGTCCCCACGCGCCCGTATGTGAAACATTTTGATTCATATGCTTATCAATGATGGTTAAGGGATTGTGATTAAATCGACACTATATTATTTGGCTTTATTGCTAAAATAATTATACAAAGGCACCCAAATTAACGCGAAATACCAACCGTAAAGATAACTTTCTATCAAGCCCAAGAAAAAGCTTTTCCAGGAAATCCATTGAAAACCCGGCAATAATTGTATGTAAGCTTTATACATCGCGTGATCCGGGAAAATCAGATCAAACACAATACAAAGACTAAAAGTGATTGCCAAAAAAAGACTGCTGGCATTGCCAACTACAGATAATGATATTCTGTTATTCATAATAGTTTCCTCATTTAATAGATGTTATTAATTTATTTTCACAGTTTATAGTCAAACCCATCACAACGTTTCATGATATAAAAACGCTGCCATTTATCCTGATACGATTTGCCATACATCTTTAATTAAGTATTACTCATTAGATTTAATATCGTATTCATCATAATTTTCGATTAAGATACAAATTGAATTACCAGTTGGTTCACGATCAGGTTCATTCCGCCATTGTTTTATGGCTTTTTCCATTGTGTTCCTAAGTGCAATGGTTTTTTCAAGTTGGGAATTTATTTCATCAATTCTTAACTCAATTAACTCTCTTACTAGGGGACAAGGTGTTTTACCTTTATCAGATTTTTTTAAAATTAAACCAATATCTTTTACAGTAAAACCCAGCATTCTTGCACTCAGAATAAAGGACATTCGATGCCGATCTTTAACACCATAGAGCTTATAGCCATTTACAGGATTGACTGTTGGTTTCAGGTATTTCAAGCGGGTGTAATACCGAACAGTTTCTGCGGTGGTTTGAAGTTTCTGAGCAAGTTCGCTTACTTTCATTTTCTTCGTCATGATGAGATTGATAATACACCTATGTTCCGCACATAGGTCAACACCCAGTCTTTCAAATAATCTGAAATATGATTGCTCATATGATAACTACATCAAGAAGAAGTCTTTGTTTAAGACCAATGGATATGCGTTATTTTCCATTGCCCCTTTTTCTTGGTTACAACAATGGTTTCCATGGATATTTTGACGCGGGCTCTTCCGGCCACCATACGGGTGTTTTCGAAGCGTGCGGTTGAAACGGCCATGTCGCCACTGACTTTAACCTGGTGTTCGATTAATTTGGATTTGATCTGAGCCAAATACTGCATATCAGCCTTCATATGGCCAGCGGCGTATTCTTCTAATGAGCGCTCGGCTTTTCCAGATTCATAAATTAGGACATCTTCGCTGAGTACAGATTGAATCGCATCGGTGTCTTTTGATCTGAGGGCTTTGTGGAACTTTGTGACCACTTGGGCTGCGTCAGTGTCAAGACCTGACATCAGCTTAGTTTGTTTACCCTGATGCTCGCCCTGGTGTGCGAATAGATTAAATGAGAGTGCCAGTGATAATAGTGTGATTAAATTAAGCATGCTTTTTTTCATAATAGTTTTCCTCTGTTTAATAATTAATGTGAAGTGGGTCCAACCCAGGTCGTTAAAATGGCTGTGACAACTAAAATAGCCAGACCGATCATAAGTTCAGCTGTAATTGAGCCGGCCAATGATTGTTTCGATTTACGGGCTTTTAATAAGCCCGGAACCAGTATAAATTTGTGAAATGCAGCTAATAGTAAAATATGAAAGACCAGTATCAGCTTAAATGAAAAGAGCTGACCGTAATCAGTATTAGCCAAGGCATTAAAATCATCAATAAGATTAAACGCCAGATAGCCGCCGGCCACGATTAACAAAGCCACCATAAACATGGCTGATTGGCCAAAACGGTGCATGATGCGAGCCACTGCTTGCTTGTTAAATATTCGGCAAATAATGATTAACGGCCATAGAGAACCTAACCACCCCAAAGCTACTATGACATGTAAGCCAATGGCAAAGTGGGCTAATCCTGTTAATTCTGAAACATGGCCTGAGGCTGAAAAAGAATACGCCATCATGACTAAAACAGCCGCATACATAACTATGCTGAGAACCTTTAACCATGGTCTCGGGTTATGACTATGTCGATAAACCAGCGTTAAATTAAGCAAAGCCATGATAACAGCAGCGATTCGCCAAACGGTCATCTCGCCCACCCCGGACTGCCAGATAAGCTTAATATAAAAAGGCTCAAATGCACCGTTTAAGCCCTCTTCAGCAAACACCGCGACCTGAATAAAAAAATAAGCGATGATGGCCACCAGCGCTAACAACAGGCTGATATAACTGACCTTTTTCAGCTGATTCAGTAGGCTTTGATTAAATCGGCACAGGCCAGCGATAAAAGGGAGTGCGACTGCCTGGGCAAAGCCTGCATAGATCAGCAGCTTAGTCACCAGTGTCGCACTATCCCAGATAATAGTTGTCATATTACGTTAATCTCAGTGATGATTTGAGTGGTTGCTATGCTTGGATTGCTTAAGCGTGAAACTAAAATCACCTTCACTCTTATGGCCGTCGCCACCCATAATCGTCCACAAAACTGTGTAATCATCCTCATCTAAGCTGTTCAGTTTAATGACAAATTCGGTCTTATCTTCCAGTGTCGGTTTAAAATTCGTGTCAACCGTTTGTTGATCTGAACTCACTAGTTCAAATTGAACCAGTTTGACCGGTTGTGTAAAGGTCAGCACAATTTCATTCAGTGGTTTGTTGACAGTCTGACCGTTTGCCGGACTGGATTGATCCAAATCAGAATGGGCCATAACTAAGCTGCTCATCAGCAGTAAAGACGTTGTTATAAAATTTTTAATGTTCATTGGGTTTCCTCGGTTAGTTTAAAATCATTTTGAATGCTTCGTGAGCGCCATAAAAAGAACACCACGGGTATCACTAATAAAGTGAGTATTAAGGCACTGACCATACCGCCGACCATCGGTGCGGCGATGCGACTCATGATTTCAGAGCCGGTGCCGGTGGCCATTAATATGGGTAACAGTCCGATAATAATCGACAATGATGTCATGAGTACCGGACGTAAGCGTCGCCCTGCCCCTTCGATTACGGCCTCTTTTAAGGTGTTTTTGTTAATCTGCTCAGGGGGTTGTTGAGATAATTGCTGATAAGCCTGGTTTAGGTATACCAGCATAATCACACCAATTTCAACGGCCACACCGGCCAGCGCGATAAAGCCAACACCCACGGCCACTGAAAAGTTATAACCGGTTAAATACATCAGCCAGATACTGCCGACCATAGCCAAAGGCAAAGTCCCCATAATAATGGCCACTTCAGTGAAATTCCTGAAGTTCATATACAGTAAAATA
This sequence comes from Marinicella pacifica, assembly GCF_014636635.1. Classification (GTDB taxonomy): domain Bacteria; phylum Pseudomonadota; class Gammaproteobacteria; order Xanthomonadales; family Marinicellaceae; genus Marinicella; species Marinicella pacifica. Next base: position 17,218 of record NZ_BMEO01000008.1, read on the forward strand.
ATAATAATGGCCAGCGTCAGAGGTATAACGTAGGTGAGCTTTTCTTTGGCACGCAGCATATATTCATACTGACCCGACCAGTTAATGGAGTAACCGGCGGGTAATTCCAGCTGATCGGCAACGACTTGTTGGGCATTCACCACATAGCTGCCGATATCAACCCCGTCTATATCAATAAAAGTCCAGCCATTCAGCCGGGCATTTTCACTTTTAATACCCGGTGGACCGTCTTCGATTTTAATCTCCGCCACATCACCCAAGGCGATTTGTTGTTGACCGGGGGTGACAATCGGCAGTAAAGCCAGCTGTTCCGGTGAATTCCGGTAATCTTGTGGATAGCGTATATTCACCGGGTACCTTTCCAGACCTTCAATGGTCTGGGTCACATTCATACCGCCGATGGCTGATGACACCACCTGTTGAATATCGGTGATGTTTAAATTGTATCTGGCGGCTTTGCTACGATTGATATCGACTTTGATGTACCGGCCACCGGCCACCCGCTCAGAATACACAGAAACGGTGCCGGGAACTTCTTTAAGAATGGTTTCCAATTGCTGACCAATTTGTTGAATCTGATCGAGTTCCGGGCCGGCAATTTTAATCCCTACCGGCGTTTTAATGCCAGTGGCGAGCATGTCAATGCGGGTTTTAATCGGCATGACCCAGGCGTTGGTTACCCCGGGTAGTTTGACCAGCGAATCGAGCTCCTTTTTAAGGTCTTCGGTATCTATGCCAGGCCGCCATTGGTCCCTTGGTTTTAACTGAATAAAGGATTCAATCATGGTTAAAGGCGCCGGATCGGTGGCGGTTTCAGCCCGCCCGACTTTGCCGAAGACCGTTTCAACTTCGGGTACGGTTTTAATCAGTTTATCGGTTTGTTGCAGTAATTCCCGGGCTTTACCGATGGAAATGCCCGGATAGGTGGTGGGCATATACATCAAATCACCTTCATCCAGGTGTGGGATAAATTCACTGCCGATTTTATTCACCGGCCAAAAACCGATGATTAACACCACCAGCGTTAACACCAGTGTTGATTTAGGGAAACGCAAAACCTGATTTAATACCGGTATGTAGAGGGCTGTGAGGATTTTGTTGATGGGGTTTTTATGTTCCGGTAAAACTTTACCTCGAATAAAATATCCCATTAAAACCGGCACCAGCGTGATGGCTAAAGCGGCTGATGCGGCCATGGCATAGGTTTTGGTGAAGGCCAGCGGTGAAAACATGCGGCCTTCCTGGGCTTCTAAGGTAAACACCGGAATAAAGCTTACCGTAATAATCAACAAGCTAAAGAACAAAGCCGGTCCCACTTCACCGGCGGATTTAGCCACGATCTGCCAGCGGTTGTCTTTGGTCACTTCAGTGCGTTCCATGTGTTTATGCATATTTTCAATCATGACAATGGCGCCGTCAATCATGGCACCGATGGCAATGGCGATACCGCCTAAGGACATGATATTGGCATTTAAACCTTGCCAGTGCATGATAATAAAAGCGGTCAGAATGCCCACCGGTAAGGATAAAATCGCCACCAGGGACGATCGCACATGGAACAGGAAGACGATACAAACCAGGGCCACCACCGCAAATTCTTCCAACAATTTAATCCATAAATTATTCACCGCCTCTTCAATTAAGCCACTGCGATCATAAACCGTGACCACCTCGACACCCTCAGGCAATCCCTGTTTGAGTTGTTCCAGCTTGGCTTTAACACCGGCGATGGTTTTTTGGGCATTTTCCCCATAACGCATCACAATAATCCCACCGATGGTTTCGCCTTCACCGTTCAATTCAGCCACACCGCGTCGCATTTGTGGCCCAATACCGATGTCAGCCACATCTTTCAGCAATAACGGCGTGCCTTTAACAGTGGTACCCAAGGGGATATTTCTCAGGTCATCTTCACTTTGCAAATAACCCGTGGCTCGAACCATGTATTCGGCTTCAGCCAATTCCACCACAGACGCGCCTATTTCCTGATTACCTCTTTGAATGGCCGTTTGTATTTGCGCCAAAGGAATGCTGAAGGCACGTAATTTATCGGGATTTACCTTGACTTGGTACTGCTTGACCATGCCACCCAGAGCGGCCACTTCGGATACGCCCGGAACCGTTTGTAGTTCATATTTTAAAAACCAATCTTGCAAACTTCTTAATTGGCTGATGTCATGCTTGCCGGTTTTATCAACGAGGGCGTATAAATAAACCCAACCTACCCCGGTTGCATCCGGTCCCAACTGGGGCCGGGCATTTTGTGGTAGAGAAGGCGCTACCTGAGAGAGGTATTCAAGTACACGACTTCTGGCCCAATAAAGATCGGTTTGTTCATCAAAAATAACATACACAAAAGAATCGCCAAAAAATGAGTAACCTCTGACAGTTACGGCACCTGGAACAGATAACATGGCGGTGGTTAACGGATAGGTGACTTGATCTTCAACCACTTGGGGCGCTTGGCCTGGATAGGTTGTTTTAATAATGACTTGGACATCCGATAAGTCAGGTAAAGCATCCACCGGTGTATTTTTTAATGAATACAGCCCCATGCCCATTAAAATAAAGGTCGCTAACATAACAAAGAAGCGGTTGTGGACAGACCAATGAATAATGCCTTTAATCATGGTTGTCTCCACTGTCCGCATCATCATTGTGATTCATTGAGGACATATCATGACCCGAATGATCGATGGGGGCTTGTTCAGCTGACTTTTCTGACATCTCATGCTGACTGTGATCCATCGAAGACATATCATGGCCTGAATGATCCATGGTTGAATGATCCATGGTTGTATTATCCTCTGCTTCTTCAGACATATCGTGCTGGCTGTGGTCCATTTCTGACATATCATGATCCGAATGATCCTCAGTCGAGTTATCCTCAGTCGAATTATCCACAGATTCATCAGACATATCATGTTGACTGTGATCCATGGAAGAACCGGCTTCTTTATCTGATTGAATATGTATGCCTGTCACCTGATAAGACTGTTCAGACACTCGTTTAATCTCTAAATGGGCTTGTGTACCGGCTTTTAAGCCGCTCATATTCACATTTTCTGCAACGGTAAAGTCCATGGTCATTTCTGGCCAGTCCCATTCTTCAATGGGCTCATGGCTGGCATTAATCATTCTGTGACCCGGCATGACGCTTTGAATGGTGGCAGCCACCCAAACGCTTTCTGGCATGTCTTCGACATCTTCCATGCGTTTAAAATCTGAAGTTTTACTGGATTCTGAATCAATCAAGAACTGGGCTGAAGTCACGACTTGATCACCCGCTTGAAGTCCACTCAGAATTTCAGCATGTTGGTTATAAAACCGGCCCAGCTCAACGTCAATGGACTTAAACTGACCGTCACCTAACGCCAGTACCACGCGGTTTGAATCGCCGGTCCTGATGACCGCTTCAGTGGGTACTAACAGAACATCCTTCATGGGATTGCTGTGAATGGTGATTTGTGCAAACATATTGGGTTTGAGTTTCTGATCTTCATTATCAAACTTAAGCCGCACTTTAAGCGTTCGGGTTTCAGGGTTCAGAGTTGGGTATATATAATCAACTTCACCAGTCCATTGTTTACCCGGCAAAAATTCTAAAGTCATGGTTACCGGTTGGCCGATGGCTAATAAATCGGCTTGTCGTTCAAAGACTTCAGCTTCTACCCACACTTGTTCTAATGAACCAATGGACATCATGGTTGTTCCTGGTTTAACGAAATATCCTTCTCGAATATTTAAGTTATCAACCACACCACTTTGTGGTGCATAAAAGGTTATTTTTTGTTTTACCTGACGGCTTTTTTTCAATTGATTGATTTGTTCGTTTGTTATTTGCAATGATTGCAAGCGATTCTCGGCCGCATGAATTAAACGTTGGTTTTTTCGATCCAGTGCCAGTAAATACTCTTCCTGAGCGTTTACCAATTCCGGTGAATACAATTCATATAAGGCCTGGCCTTTGGTAACCGGATTGCCAGCCGTCTTGATGTAGAGTTTTTCCACCCAACCATCTACTCTGGGGTGAATATGTACCAATAAATCCTCATCATATTGGACATAACCTACGGTATTAATTTGGGTGTGGATATCTTGTTTTTTAACGGTTTTGGTTCTGACTCCTAAATTATTGACCACAGCCGGGGAAATTTGGATGGTGCCAGGACCGCTGTCAGCCAAACCACCCTGCTCTTCATAGACCGGAATCAGGTCCATACCCATGGGTGATTGGCCGGGCTGGTCTCTTTTATAGTTCGGATCCATCGGTGCCACCCAGTACAACGGTTCTTTGCTGTCTGCTGATTCTGCCGATTGTGTGGATTCTGCGCTGTTCAGAAATTTAAAGGCTATAAAGGTCAGCCCAATACCTAGAATAAGGCCAATAGTAATGCCTTTTATGTTGTTGCTGTGTTGTTTAGTCATTGCTGTTCTCCATGGCGATGGTTACGACCTGTTCGGGGTTTGTCATTAACAAATAATTGAGTTTAATTGTGGTTTTTTCGATATCAACGTTAATTTTCAGGGCATCTATTTGGGCATTTAATTCGGCAATGCGGGCGCGCACCACTTCAGCAAAATCACCGTCGTCGTTGGTGTAAGCTGTTAACGATGCTTCTGCCTGTTCACTCATTTGGGGTAATAATTGTTGTTTGTAGAGTGCCTGTCTTTGATACAGTCGTAACAGGTTTGATTGTTCTGTTTGGAATGAAGCAATCATTTTACGCAGCAGTAAATCCTGTTCGGTTTCAATGGCCTCAGCCGATGACACCGCGGCTTTAAGCGTCTGATCCTGTCGGTTTTTTGTAAATAAAGGCACATCAAATGTAACCCCCACGGAAAATAAATCAGCCCGATTAAGGCCATTATTGGCATCGGCCCGATAGCCGTAAGCGGCATTAACGCCCCAGGCCGGTTTGTATTTTTGTCGGGCCAGTTCAACGCCGACATGCTCAGCTTCAATACGTTGTTGCACGGCTTTGATGGCAGGATGGTGAGCAAATTGACGGTATAAATGGTTTTTATCAATGTCCTGAGACTCGATCAGCGATTGATCTAATGGCTTAATCGATGGTAATTGCTGACTGACTGCTTGCTTGGTATGATTATTGTCGGCACCGACATGACCGGACATATCAGGTCTGTAATCATTGATAAATTCACTCAGTTGTTGCATGGCCTGTTCTTTATTTTGTTGTAAGGCGGTCAGGCGATCATCCAAACGGGTTAACTCCAGTTGTGCACGGATTAAATCCTGTTGCCGGGTGTTACCAGTCACGGTGGTATAACTGGCTTCAGCCACATCCACCAGGTACTCAAACAGTTCTCGGTCTTGTTCAATCAGGCGAATACTTTCCTGGGCCTGAAAAACGCTGAGCCAAAGCTGACTGACTTTAACGTTGAGTTCTGCTGTGCGGTTTTGCCTTTGGTATGGGTATTGTTGTGCCAACGTATTGAGCCGTTTTTGGCTTAATTGCCGGGTGTCACCGCGAGGAAACATTTGTGACACCCCGAGTTTGAGCTGGGTCATGCCTTCCTGACTAAAATCAAAGCTGTCGGCAGCGAGCCCCATCACACCCACAGATATTTTAGGATCCGGTAACTGATCCGCGGCGATGGCTAAAGACTCAAGCGAGCGTTGCTTGCTTTGATTGCCCAAAAGCCAGGGGTCATTTTTTTCAGCCAACTGAATGGCGGTGGTTAAACTCAAAGGGTCATTAAACTGTTGGTCTGCAGCCTGAACGGCCGGTGATTGCATAACAATCACCAGCAATCCGGCATAGAGAAAAAATTTAAGCAAATGTATATTCATTTGAATTGCGCCTCAAAATGATTGATTTCTGCATACGGTGTGAGCTTACCTTCTTTATCAAACGCCATAATGACGTAAGGACTGAATTTATTCATGTACTCCATTCCGGGGCTGCCTACAGGCATACCAGGTACCACCAGACCGATATAATCATCGGGCTGTTCTTGTAAAAATTGTTGTACATATTTGGCCGGAATATGGCCTTCAAACACATAACCATCCTGACTCACGGCAGTATGACAGGAGCGATAATTGGCCGGGACCTGGTGTTGGTCTTTAAGTTTATTTAACTGTGTACTGTTGATGCCTTTTGCTGTGAATCCATGATCATTGGCATGATCAATCCACTTCACGCAGCAGCCACAGGTTGCGCTTTTATAGACGGTTAAAGGCATATCGACAGTCTCCGCTTTTAAATCAGTGACGGTCATCATTGATAACAATGCAAAGGATAGTGTCAGCACCATGGCTGAAAGTGTGTATTGAATAATTTTCATGTGAACTCCAATTGTTTTCTCATCGAGGTGAAATCACACCAGTTTTAACTGGCTGGTCATGATAAGAACCCGAATGAATTTAAAATTTAATTTCTAAGGCGATGAAATAGAGCCTCAAAGGCACTTATTTCAGACGCAGGTCGGCTGTGGAAATTAAATTATTGGAGGACGATAGAGTGGTGATTGGTCTTTGTTCAGATAAAAGCCATCTGAAAATACCGCTTGGGTAATGGGCTTATAAACAAAAAATGGCGTTGATTGTGCTTTAGACAATAATAAAACCGTGGAACACAAGGCCTGTGGACATTGACATAATGTCTCACAACAATCTGACATGGCAGTCATGTTAGTGTGATTCATGGCATTATTATTCATGGATTGTTGACTGTTCTCATGTTGAGCCATGTGATTACAATCTTGGGCCATTGCCTGGGGTTGGCTTTGGCTATTCATGGTATGCGTATGGGCAACCGCCAGCACTTGTCCTGTTGAGAACAACAGTAACATCGTGATGATCACACTAAGAGGTGGTATGTGCCGTTTTCGCGATTTCATGATACCCCTATGATACTTAATCTCTTAAAAAGTTCAATAAAAAACCGCCACCATAAAATTAAAGGTGACGGTTTTTTAGATTTTAGACTCTTTTAAGGCGTAAATTCGACTTCTTCTGTCGCCATCGCCTGAATGGTGTTCAGGTCAGTAATCAATGGCAAGTAATCATTCACCAGCCAGGAGAACAACTGATTTACATAGTTGGCTCCTGTGGTGATGTTGCCGCTTTGACCACCGGGAATCACCTGTTCGGCCATAATGCCCATCGGTGTGACTTCACCGACAAAACGTCTGGCCGGCCCCGATGAAAACATAAAGCCGTTACTGGAATTACCACGGACACCATGGGTCGAGGCATCCAGGACCTGATAACCACCGGCTCGGGCGACACCCGGTAAACCATCCACGGTAGCTAAGCCGAACATACCATTGGGCACGGATAATTGTGCACCCAATGAATGTGAGAAGGTAATGCGGTGTAATTTACCCCAACGGTAATCCGTTAAATCCATGGAATTATTAAAGGCCGCGGCATAATCATCACCGGCCATTTGATCCAGCGATTGTTTTAACGAAGCCAGAATAATGTAATCACGGGCATCTTCGCGGGTTGGTGCCTGTGGATTGGTGAAGAAATTAATACCTGATGCGCCATAACCCTGATTCTCGGGAAAAGCATCCAATAAATGTTTAAAGGCATTAATCGAATAGCTGTTACCCGGTCTATTCTCTGTCAAAACAGTCATACCAATGGCATCGTCATAACCGGCTAAAGTGGCATCAATGGTATTGCGAATACCATTTGAGCGCCACACCGCATAAATGCTGGCGGCAATCGAGGCATTCACTTCATCCTGACTCGGTGGATTTAAGGCAAAGGCATTATCAAATGGATCATAACCTTCGGCTAAACCGGTCGGTGTACTAAAATCCCAATTTTGGAAATAACCGGCCGCCTGAACCACTCGTGGGTCAGCCAGGAATTGTTGAATACCAGGCCAGGCATCGGCAGCTGAAGCGCGTTGTACCGCGTTCATGATATGCGGCATAATCAATTCAGCGTCCATCATCTGGTTATTGGCCTGAATTTCTTTCATATCCTGCAAGTTAAATTTCTTGCCCTCAGCGATACCGGCTTCCATAATACGGTCTAAGCGACCCTGACGGAACGCGGAATAGCCGCCTTGTGAAATATAATACAGACCACCACCCGGACGGACTTGATTCAGGACATTATTGTCCAAGGACACACCCACCGGATCGTTATTGGCGTTGGCAATATAACCACGCTCTGGATTGATTTGGTGCGGCATTTCATCGAAAGGAATAACGCCATAAGGTGTTGCCTGATTCATATCAGGTTCACCCAAAGGCATCCACTCATTCATACGTTCACCGGAACCGTCACGAATAAACATCGGCGGCACACCATCAGGTTGCATCATGGTTTGCAAATCCTCACGCAAAGGCACTTCGGCACCGGTGTAGTAAGCGACATTACCATCGGTGTCGGCCACTGCAAAGTTTTGTGAACCGAAATCAAACTTAGTCACGGCTTGTTTAAATTCTTCGATGTTGGCCGCACGACTCATTTCCAGGAAGGATTCCACTTCTTTGGTGGCCCCAAAACCGGTAAATTGCATGGAAACGGCCTGGGCGTTTTCAGTATCCAAACTTAAAATCGGGCCATAATTTCGGCGCGGCACCAGGAAGGTCAAGCCACCATTGGTATAACCTATATTGGCACGTTCTTTGTTGTTCATCACTTCATCACCAATTTGATTGACGAAATAACTTTGGAACATCCACACAAGGGGTTCTTCCTGGCCTTTGTAAACGGTGTGGGTCGGTAAACCAAAACTGTTGGTTTTAATGCTTTCAAAGTAGAAGTCGGTTTCATCCACCGGATGCACGGTACTGCCCCAACACAGGCTTTTATTACAGCCTTGCGCGGTAATCGGTGCGCCGGGAAACTGTACACCGGCAATGTTCAAACCATCTTCAGTGGCGACATGCGCGGGATAAAAAACCGACGGATAATCCAAACTTAAATGGGGGTCATTGGCAATCAAAGGAAAGCCGTTTTCAGTGTGCTCTGATGACACGGCCCAGAAGTTAGAGCCCTTATCCGTTTCACCATCATTTTTCATGGATTTAATCAGTGGCGTGCTTTCCCAATTGGCTTTGATGTTATGCAATAAACCCAATTGTGAATCACTCAGGTTTAAAGTGTAATCGTTGGCCGCTTCAACCAGACTTTTGGCGCCGGCTTCACCGATAATGCCATTATCGGCAAAGAAATCCGGCATACTGACGCGGTCATCCGGTGGCGCTGCCCGGTATAAATCTTCCATAAATAAGGCCGTTCCATCAAAACCGGCCGCTTGACCAACTTGTTGAAAGGTATTAATGGCAATGGTCCAGTCAATCTCCTGTAAGTCATTGGATAATTGAAAGGCAATCACTTTTGCAATGGCCACCGAGTGAATTGGCAACCAGCGGTCTGCTGTATCAATTTCCAACCCCTGATATTCAGGTGGTAAAGGGTTACTGTCAAGCCAGGCATTCACGCCATCACTGTACGCTTTTAACACCGCTTTGGTGTGCGGGCTCAAAACTTTCATTGAGTTTCTGGCCCAGCGTTCAAAACCAATGGTTCTGAATTGAATGTCATTAGACAACGCCGCCTCACCCACCAGTTCTGCCAGGCGACCCTGAGCAATTTTACGGGTATAATCCATCTGGTAAAAACGGTCACCGGCTTGTATGTAACCCAATACAAAAGCCGCATCCACTTCCGTTTCAGCGGTTACACTGGGTATTTGCGTGGCGTTGTAATAAACTTTGGCCGGAGCGCTCAGGCCTTTGTTGGTCATCACGGTGGTGGTGCCGGCTTTATCGGTGGCGGCCAGCGCCACAGAAGCTGTCAAAGCCAAACAAGCCACCATACTTTTTAATGTGAATGGTTTCATTGTGTCCCCTTGAAAAAAAGTTAATAAAAGATCTGACGCCTTTCAAACGTACGTTTAAGAGTTTAACATAAACTTAATATGTTGTCTTGCTGAATTTAAGCTGAAACCGGATAATCTTTTATGTGTGATTCATTGAATTTTTTTATCGCGAGGCGACCTACTGTGACGGCATTCCAAACCCACACAACACTGAGCAAAACACCCACCAATGACAACACCCTTAAATCCTTGGAAAAAATCACCAGCGTGCGCACCACCACCAGTTGAGCAAACACATCACCCCCTCGGTACACCACTGTGTCGAGGAAATTTTTAAATTTATATTTAATCGCATCACTCAGGCCGGTGAATAACCAGTCTGTGGGTGGTTTCATAATGCCATAGGCACCACTGCGCTGTAAAATAATGGCCAACAAAACCACCGAAAGCTCCGGCATCAATGAAAAGAAGGTCAGTGCCATGACCATTAATAAAGGGAAAATGGCCAGAATTTGATTAATTTTAAACTTCTGCAGTAAAAAAGGCGTCAGAATCAACTGAAAAAACAAAGTCAACACGTTGGTGGCGATATTGATGTTGGCGAATACATGGGTGCGTTCGTCACGACCCGGAAAATACTGCTTCACATATTCGCCTTGTAGATAATAAAAAATACTGCCAATGGTCACGCTGAATATCACTAATAAGGCAATTTGTTGCAGTAAACGCGATTCCAGCATCAGTTTAAAACCTTCCATGGGCGTGCCACCCAAGGGGGCTTTGGGATTAACTTCGGACTCACCGGCATAACCTCGGATGCGGAGCACCGCATAAATACAAATCAATAAAAAGAACAACGAAATCAGTAATAAATTAATGGTGCCGACCATAAACACCAGTTGGCTGGTGATCAATCCGCCGATAATCCCGCCGGTACTGCCGCCGGCAGCAATCACACCGAACAATCGCGTGCCCTGCTCTTTGCTGTACACATCGGCCATAAAGCTCCAGAATATGGAGACTATAAATAAGTTATACACCGATACAAAAACAAAAAACACCCGGGCTAAAGCCACGCTGTCTTTACCAATCCAGTGAAAAGCCAGCCAAATAAGTAAAATCAGCAGTCCAAAAAAACCATAAACAATCGGTATAAATTGCTTACGGGCATAACGTGAAACCACCTTACCGTAGAAGGGCTGTAACAAAAGCATCACCACAAAAGTGGTTAAAAACAACCAGCCATAATTCTCCGTCCCGGCAGTCACACCCATTTCCTCCCGGATGGGCCGCAGAATAAAGTAACCGGTGAGCAGAAACACAAAATAGAAGTAGGACCAGATTAAAACCGGCCATTCACCCGAATGAACCTGATTTTTAAAATAGTTTTTAAGCTTGCTCAATAACATGAAATTTAACGCGTCCTGTAATACCGCACACCAGCGTATACGGGATGGTGTGTAAATCTCTGGCCACCTGTTCTACCGGTTGCCGATTGCCCCAAATTTCAACCGGCTCACCGATTTGTGGTGCTGAAACAGCCGACAAATCAACCGCCAGCATATCCATAGAAACGCGGCCAATCACCGCCGCCTGTCGGTCACGAATGACCACATGACTGTGACCATCACTCCATGGATAACCATCGGCATAACCCATTCCGACCACGCCCACCGGCATGTCTCCGGGACAAATGAAACGGGCTCCATAACCCACCGGTTGGCCTTGTTTTAGGTTTTTTATGGCAATCAGTTTGGCACTGACACGCATCACCGGCTTCAGATTGAAATCAGAGGCATCACTCTCTGCTAAGGGTGATATACCGTACAATCCCAGACCAACACGGGCCCATTCACGATCCTGAGACAGGCCATTAAGAACCGCACCGGTGTTGGAAAACGACACTTCCAGACCGTGTGCCTGCAACATCTGGTTACGTTCGATTTGCTGTCGGGTTTGATCACAATCAGGTTGATCTGATTGCGCAAAATGTGCCATTAAACGAACATCTCTGACCATTTTGGATTGTTGAATCCGATGCAGCGCCTGTGGGTAATCAGACCAGTCGAAACCCAGACGGTGCATACCGGTATCAATTTTTAACCAGACATCAATAACCGGGGTTATTACTTCAAAGGCCATCAGCAGCTCAAGCTGATAAGCCTGGTGAATCACCACATCAAAGTTCTTTTCAACGGCCAGTTCCAATTCGGCCCGGTTAAAAACACCTTCTAACAGTAAAATGCGTTTATCGGGAATAAAGGTCCGCAGTTGAATGGCCTCTTCAATGGTGGCCACCGCCAGTGCGTCACAACCCAGTAAGGCATCGGTTATTCGGGCCAGCCCGTGACCATAGGCATCGGCCTTGACCACACCAATCAACGGGCCATTGTGTTTATTTTTAAAGGCCTCAATGTTGTGTTGTAAATGCGCTAAACAGATGTCGGCGCGTGTGCCGCGTTCAGGATACATGGAGGCCGCAATATTTAATCAAATGTCTGTACTTCATCATCAGGAACACTGACCTCAAAATGACGTTTGTCCAGGTTATCAAAACGGGTGTATTGTCCCCGAAAGAGCAGTTCAACTTTACCAATAGAGCCGTTACGGTGCTTACCGATGATAATTTCCGCCACCCCTTTGTCTTCAGTTTCGGGGTTATACACTTCATCCCGATAAATGAAGATAATCAGATCCGCATCCTGCTCGATGGCACCGGATTCACGCAAATCAGACATGATGGGTCGCTTATTGGGTCGTTGTTCCAGCGAGCGGTTTAACTGAGATAAAGCAATCACCGGCACATTCAATTCTTTAGCCATGGCTTTCAAACCCCGCGAAATTTCAGAAATCTCAGTGGCGCGGTTTTCAGTGGTCTTACCTTTAACCTGCATCAATTGCAGGTAGTCAATCACCACCAAATCAAGCCCCTTGGTATTTTGCAAGCGACGACATTTAGACAGCACCTCATTGGGGGTCATCGCCGGTGTGTCATCAATATAAATGGAAGCCGATTTAAGAATATCACTGGTCTGGGTTAAGCGCGGCCATTCTGAATCACTGATCTTACCCAAGCGCAAATTATTGGAATCAATCTGCGAAAGGGATGAAAACATCCGCGTAACCAATTGGGTGGCAGCCATCTCCATACTGAATACTGCCACGTGCTGGTCGTTACAGGCCGCCCGTTCGGCAATATTAATCGCAAACGAAGTTTTACCCATCGCTGGACGCCCGGCCACCACCACCAGATCCGATTTGTGCAGACCGGCGGTCATTTTATCCAGATCATCCCAGCCATAGGGAATACCGGTGATGTCGCCATCGTGTTCGGACAATTCCTGCAAACGGTCAAAGGTTTCGGCCAGTACATTTTTAATGTCATGAAAACCGGATTTGGATTTGAGGGTTTGCTCACGAATTTTAAACACCATTTTTTCAGCATTTTCAATCAGGTCATCGGCACTTTGACCTTCGGTATTAAAGGCACTTTCGGCCAGTTGATTGCCAATTTCTATCATTTGTCGCAACACCGAACGATCACGCACGATTTTGGCATACGCGACGATATTGGAGGCCACTGGGAAATTATTGGCGATATCGGTCAAATAATCCAAACCACCGGTTTTCTCTTCTAAATCATGAGATTGCAACCATTCGCTGACGGTGACCACATCACAGGCTTCATTTTGATTATTTAAAAAACTGATACCGCGGTAAATGGACCGGTGTTTGGCAAAATAAAAATCTTCTTCGGTGATTAAATGACTGACCTTGTCCCAGGCCGATTTTACCAGCAATAATCCCGCAATCACCGCCTGTTCTGCTTCCAGAGAATGGGGCGGTGTTTTGATAGACCGGGTGGTCTCGTCCTGGCTTATGGGATATATTTCAGACATAGAGAGGTTTGAAAAATTAACAACAAACAACAGGCCAAATAGTCTACACCAGCAACCTGAAAACGAACACAAAAAAAGCCGGTTTTTTTAACAACCGGCTTTTTGAAACGATATAAAGTAAAGCAATTTAAGCGTCTTCTTCGATGGCTTCAACCACCACAATCACATCGGTTTCAACATCCGCATAGAGGCTTAAATTAACCGTGAATTCACCCACTTCCTTGAGCGGGCCTTCACCCATAATCACTTCACTGGCATCCACCGGATAACCGCTGTCAGTAAGTTTCTCAGATATCTCACGCGGACCAACAGAGCCATACAAATGACCTTCGGGACTGGCGTTGGCACTGATGGCGATGCGCACATCTTTTAAGGCCTCGGCACGGGCTTTCGCCGCGGCCAAAGATTCTTCGGCTTTGGCAATCAGTTCGGCTTTTTGGGCTTCAAAAGCTTTGATGTTTTCAGTCGAGGCGCGGGCCGCCATTTTTTGAGGAATCAGGTAATTGCGGGCAAAACCGCTTTTTACGTCAACCACGTCACCCAAATCACCTAAATTTTGAACTTTGTCTAATAAAATTACTTGCATAGTGGGCTCCTGCTTTATGTATCGTGCTGATCGCAATAAGGGACCAAAGCTAAATAACGGGCTTGTTTAACGGCCGTTGACAACTGACGTTGGTACTTGGCTTTGGTGCCGGTGATGCGACTTGGAATAATTTTGCCGGTTTCAGTGATAAACTGCTTGAGCATATCCAAATCTTTGTAATCAACACGTTCTACACCGGCTGCACTGAATTTACAGTTGCGGCTGATGATGCGTTGAGCAGGTCTTCTGCGTCTTTGTGGTTTGGCCATGATTAGGACTCCTGTTCTTCGGTTTCTTCTTCAGCCTCATCATCAGAAGCATCCTCTTGAGTGGCTTCTTCGGCTTCTTTTTTGGCAGCGGCTTCTTTTTCTTCAACCGCTTTCACGTCTTCTTTTGAGACTTTTTTATCGCTGTCGTCATCATCTTTTTTCAAAGGAGAATCTTCCGTATAGGCTTTGTCCACCGACAACAGCAAATGACGTAAAATGGCATCGTTAAATCGAAAAGCATCAATGATTTCGTCAATGGTTTCTTGATCACATTCGATGTTCAGCAGATAGTAGTGGGCTTTGTGTAAACGTTGAATGGTGTAAGCCAATTGTCGGCGTCCCCAGTCTTCAGAACGGTGAACCGTTCCGCCGCCTTTGGTGACCATGCCTGAATAGCGTTCAATCATGGCAGGCAGCTGTTCGCTTTGGTCCGGATGAACCAGCAGGACAATTTCGTAATGTCGCATCGTAAGCTCCTTATGGAATAATGCCACCCGATTCAGTCAACACCTGTTGTTAACCGATTGGTGCAGCAAGGATTAAAAGAAGGCGGATTTTAGCGGTGAACGGCATGGATTGCAACAGTTTTAACGAAAGATAAGCGGTCATCCGAGATTAATCACTTCATCGGCTACCTCATCACCCTTAAAAACGTTAAAATGCCCCATTTTTTGACGGATGATGCATGTTTGATTTGCCACACAACAATCAAAACCAAAACTGGATGCAGGTTAAAGGTTTGGCACTACCGCTGGCGGTGGCTGAATTATACCAACAAACTGATAATCTGATACTGGTGTTAACCGATTCTGTCCACCACAGCCGCCAATTAGAGGAAGAATTGGCGTTGGTTTCGGCTCAAGAAAATTTAGCGGTGTTGCACTTCCCGGTGTGGGACACCCTGCCCTATGACGTGTTTTCACCCAATCCTGAAATCATTTCAGAACGGTTAAATTTTTTACAGCAAATCAGCAATCATCGTGACCATGGCATTGTGGTGATGCCGGTGCAGAATCTGATGCAAAAAGTTCCACCTAAGGACTTTATCAAAGGCCGCAGTTTTCAGGTCAAAATTGGCGAGCAACTGGTTTTGGACCAATGGCGTCAGCGTTTAGACAAAAATGGATATCACCATGTTACAGAAGTTCGCGAGGCCGGTGAATATGTGGTCCGTGGCGGGGTGCTGGATATTTTTCCGATGGGTGGTTTAGACGCTTTTCGCATTGAATTATTTGATGACGAGGTAGAAAGTATTCGGATATTCGATACCGACAGTCAATTGACGATTCAGCAGGTAGAGCACATTCGGGTGATGCCGGCCAATGAATTCCCCTTTGATGATAAAGCCCGTGAATTGTTCTTAAGTCGATTTCGGGAATATTTTGACGTCAATACAAGCCGTTCAGAAATTTATCAGGATGTGCGCAAAGGTTTAAACTTTTCAGGTATTGAACACTATTTACCGATGTTCCATGAATCATTGAGTGATGTTTTTGCGTATTTACCGGCCGATGCCACCGTGGTTCATTGCCACAATAGCTCTGATGTGTTGGCGACCTGGGAAAAACAAATTAAAGCCCGCTATGAAGATCGCCGGCATGATTTGCAAAGACCTCTGGTGCCGCCTGACAGCCTCTATTTATCTGCCAAATACACCCGGCAACTCCTGACTGACTATCAACAAATCTGGATTAACGCCCCGCGTCAGGACGTTCAACAAGTTAATTTTCACAGCAGCCTGATTACAAAACCGGATTTTGAAGACCGCTCAATCACAGACTATTTCAATCAAAACCCGGACCGCGTGTTGATTGCGCTGGATTCACCGGGACGTTTGGATATTATTCGGGACAAATTAAAAAAAGCCCAACCCGACTTTGTTTTTTTTGACCGAATCGATGATTTTTTAGCCGATAATAAACCACGCGGACTCACGGTGGCTGCCATTGAAAATGGTGTTTATCTTAAACAACACGGTGTGCGGATATATGATGAAGGTTTGTTATTCGGCCGACGCGTTAGCCGGCGCCAACAAAGTAAAAAATTTCAAGCTAACCCCGAAGACATCATCAGCAACTTAACCGATTTGCATCTGGATTCACCGATTGTTCACATTGACCACGGTGTCGG
Source organism: Marinicella pacifica (assembly GCF_014636635.1). GTDB lineage: Bacteria > Pseudomonadota > Gammaproteobacteria > Xanthomonadales > Marinicellaceae > Marinicella > Marinicella pacifica. The sequence goes on from NZ_BMEO01000008.1 coordinate 33,920, forward strand.
TCGCTACCGGGGGTTAAAGATGCTCGACTATGACGGCGAGGCTGAGTATTTGGAACTGGAATACGCCGGCGGTGATAAACTGTTTGTGCCGGTGTCTTCTTTACACCTGGTGTCCCGCTATTCAGGTGCCGGCAGTGAAGCGGCGCCTTGGCATAAACTGGGTTCAGACAGCTGGTCCAAAGCCAAGCAAAAAGCCGCCAAGAAAGTCAAAGATGTGGCCGCTGAATTATTATCCATTTATGCCCTGCGAGAAGCCGCCGGCGGCCAGCCGATAAAAATTAACGAGCACGAGTACCGCTTATTCTGTGATGGATTTCCCTTTACCGAAACCGATGATCAAATACAAGCCATTGAAGCGGTTAAAAAAGACATGCAGGCCAGCACCCACATGGATCGGGTGATTTGCGGTGATGTGGGTTTTGGTAAAACAGAAATCGCCATGCGTGCCGCGTACCTGGCAGCCAATGACGGCCAGCAGGTGATTATGCTGGTGCCCACCACCCTGCTGGCGCAACAACATTATGATAACTTTTTAGACCGATTTGCGCCGTTTCCGATTCGGGTCGAGCTGTTGTCCCGTTTTGTCAGCACAAAACAAACTAAAGCCGTGATTGATGGGCTGGCTGACGGCACGGTGGACATTGTCATTGGCACCCACAAATTACTGAACAAAAATCTGAAAATAAAAAACCTGGGGCTGGTGATTGTGGATGAGGAACAACGCTTTGGTGTAAGACAAAAAGACCGCTTAAAACAGCTTAAAGCAGACGTGGATTTATTGACCCTGACCGCCACACCAATCCCAAGAACCCTCAACAGTGCCCTGTCCGGTTTAAGGGATTTGTCGATTATTGCCACCCCGCCCAAAGCCCGTTTAAGCATTAAAACCCAAGTGATTGAATGGAACAAAAGCCTGATTAACGAGGCCTGTACCCGTGAAATTCAACGTGGTGGTCAGGTGTACTTCCTACATAATGAAGTGCAAACCATTGAGCAGATGGCGGAACAAGTGCAAAAAATAAATCCCAAAGCCCGGGTTCGCGTAGCCCATGGTCAGATGCATGAAAAAGAACTGCAACAGGTGATGGTGGATTTTCACAAGCAACGTTTTAATATTCTGGTCTGCACCACCATCATTGAATCGGGTATCGACATTCCTAACGCCAACACCATGATTATCAACCGTGCCGATAAATTGGGGCTGGCCCAATTGCACCAATTGCGCGGCCGGGTCGGACGTTCTCACCATAAAGCCTTTGCCTATTTAATAATCCCCGGCTGGAAAGCCATCACAAAAGACGCGAAAAAACGCTTAGAAGCCATTGAATCACTTGAAGATTTAGGTGCCGGATTTACCCTGGCCACACACGATATGGAAATTCGCGGCAGTGGTGAATTACTGGGTGAAGAACAAAGCGGGCAAATCCATAACATCGGTTTTAACCTCTATTGTGAGATGCTGGAACGGGCCGTAGATGCCTTGAAAAAAGGTGAAGACATCGACCTGATGGCAGATGATGACAACCACATCGATGTAGAACTGAATATCCCGGCTTTGATTCCCGAGGACTATATATTTGATGTCTATACCCGCTTAACCTTTTATAAACGCATGAATAACGCCAAAGATACGGACTCACTGGACAACATCCGTGCTGAGTTGGTGGATCGGTTTGGCCCGTTACCGGAGCATGCGGTCAATTTGTTTCATGTGTTAAAAATTAAATTACGGGCTGTTAAAGGTCACATCACCCGACTTATCGCCACCGAAGACCATGTAGATCTTAAGTTTAATCACCCCGAAGAATCTTTTTACACCGGACTGATTAAACTGTTACAAACTGAACCACAACGCTTTAAGCCTTTACCGGACAACGGCTTGCGTTATGTGGGTGATTTTGAAACCGCTGAGCAACGCATTGACGGTGTTTACCAGTTAATAGAGACTCTTGCATAATCCCACAACATGTTAAAAAGTTTAAAACCACACCACTCTGCGTTAGTAAGCTTGTTAATAGCACCACGGTCATATCGTTTCTTATTCGCAGGCTTCTTTCCTTCGGAAAATCGCCTACAAATAAAAACGGACCTATTAACTTCACTTCCTGCCTTGATTGGTGTGATTTTAATTCTTTTTTCCAAAGGTGTGGTTTCATCCAAGAGTCTCTTCTTTGATATACTACAACCATGAAAAAATTTGTTATAAACAGTCTGCTCTTTTTATTAGCAGGCGCGGCATGGGGTCAAAACTACATCAAACGCACTGCCGAAGAACCGGTGTATGATGTTGAAGTGATTGTTTTTGGCCACAACTTGACACAGCCGTCGGCTGACAGCATTCAGCAAGCCACTGTCTTCGATCAACAACAGACGGTCGATATCAACTTTATATCAGCGGATGAAGACTGGCCCACGATTAAAATGCCGCCAGACAAGCAGGCCGGTGAATCGGCCCAATCACCGAACAATCCTGATGTATCTCAAGAAGCCTCTCAAGAGGCTGCTCAGAAAAGCACCTGGCAAGTACCTTTAAATGAACAGCCAGTTATTTATGAAGTGTTGGTTTGGTACTTAAAAAGCCGGCAATTAATCGGATCGGTGGTCAATTTATTGGATAATAACCCCAAATACAAACCCTTAATCAGACAGCTCTGGCGGCAACCGACCACACCTTTTAATAAGCCTTTGTATGTCAAAGTCAACAGTGCGCAATCACCCCCTCTGACAGACCCGGCGACTTCAGAGAATACAACGCAGGCATGGCCTGATTCAAAAGATTTTTTAGCACAGCCAATCGAAATCCAGGACTTTCAGGTGGCCGGACAAGTGGCTTTGTCACAAGGTCGTTTTATCCATTTACATACCAAGTTTAATTATTATAGAATCAATCAGAACCAAGAGGTGCTGATATACGGCAGCAAACAACAACGCCAAATCAAATTAGACCAATGGCAGTACTTTGACCACCCACAATTTGGTGTGCTGGTCAAGGTAACGCCCGTCAAAGCAGAGGAATTATTATGAAAGCATTGATCCGCATCCCCTTGTTGATTTTATCGGTTTGGCTTTTACAAGCCTGTCAACAAACACCCGTAAAAACCGTTAAACCGAAAGACATTCAGTTGCTGTGGCAATTGGACACCATGAAAAGTCAGATCAATTACCTCAGCACTAAAAACGGTGACATCCGGGAACACAACACCCTGCGCTTTATATCCGGTCACATTGATACCGACAAGAATGTTCAACTGATTATCGATTTAAACAGCATTAACACCCATATCGATATTCGCGACCAGAGAATGCGTGAAATTTTCTTTGAAACAAATCAGTACCCGACTGCCAAAGTGACTGCACAAATTGAGGACAATTTACCGCTGATGTCCGCCTACCCAATCAACTTCACATTAAATTTAAAGGCACACAGCCGGGAATTTCAAAGTTCGGTCATAATTCACAGCGGGGGTGGTGAAATGATGGTCACCAGTGCTGAACCGGTGTCTGTTTCTGTAGCCACATTCGGCTTGCAGAAGCCTTTGGAAAAATTACGTGAAATTGCCGGCCTGAACAGCATTTCACCCACTGTCGAGGTGGACTTTAAGCTTCATTTTAAACAAGTCAAATAACACAACATATACGAGGATAAATCATGGGTCTATTAGCCGGAAAAAAAGCACTGATAGTGGGTGTCGCAAGCAACCGCTCCATTGCCTGGAGTATCGCTGAATTTATGCACCAACAAGGCGCTGAATTGGCCTTTACATACTTAGACGATAAACTCGCTAAACGGGTCAATAAAATTGCCGAACAAACCAATTCCAATATCGTACTACCCTGCGATGTCGCTTCAGACGAGCAGATTAAAGCGGTGTTTGGTGAACTGGAAAAACAGTGGGGTTGTTTGGATATTATTGTTCATGCCGTTGGTTTTGCACCGCGCGAATTGCTACAAGGCCATTACCTGGAAAACCTCAGCCGTGAGGGCTACCAAATTGCCATGGACATCAGTTCCTACAGCTTCGCCGCACTGGCCAAAGCCGGTCATTATTTAATGAAAGACCGTGACGCTGCCCTGCTCACCTTAACCTATCTGGGCGCTTTACGCGCCATGGATAATTACAATGTCATGGGCGTGGCCAAAGCTGCATTGGAAGCCAATGTCCGTTATATTGCCCAGTCCATGGGCCCGGATGGTATTCGTGTGAACGGGATTTCTGCCGGTCCGATAAAAACCCTGGCGGCCTCAGGCATCGGTAACTTTAAGAAAATGCTGCACCATGTAGAACGTGCCGCCCCACTCAAACGCACCGTCGATCAAATGGACGTGGCCAAAGCCGCCACTTTCCTGTGCTCAGACTGGGCATCGGGCATCACTGGTGAAATCACCTACGTGGATGCCGGCTATAACATCATGGCGATGGCGGATATTGAGTAACTTTTAAAGCGACTTGCTTTCTTGAGGCAGGTCGCTTTTCCATGCCTGTAAATTATTTTTAACCAGCAATTCTTCAATGGCATTGTCCACCATGTCGTTTTTTTGGGTGCGTTCAAACAGCGCTTTGGCTTCATCAAATTTTTTTAATTGTAATTTTGCCACCAATAAACTGTGGGTATAGTATTTGTTATTCGGTTCAGCCCGGTGAATCGGCACCATCATGGCTTCGGTTTCCAAAAACAGTTGTTCGGCTTCATCAGTCCGGCCAAGTTGTTGTAACAGGTCAGCAATCAGCAAAGAATCCACTGCCAGATCATTGGCGGTGGAGTAATTATTTTTATCGGCGGCATAATTCCTGACTGAAATTTCCCGACCTGACTGATAATAGTTTAACGCCGTTTGGACATCGTCCAATGATTGGTATATCTCACCGGCTGTGGTGAAAGAAAACGCCAGTTCTCGTTCATACTCCTGATTAAACGGGGCCTTTAATTTCAGTGCCCGACCCAGTTCAATGGCTTTAACGGCTGCCTGCCTGGCGGCATCGATTTGCTGATCTTCCAGATAGAAATAACTCAATTGGTTATACAAAATACGGACATTATGCTGTTTTTTAATGTCTTCGGGATCTAATTGATTACTTTTCTTACCGGCTACAATGGCTTTATTAACGTCCGAAATACCTTCAGCTAACGAGCCAAAATCAAGCTCGTACCAGGCTTTGAGTTGACGACTGTGAGATTCGCTATATAGCCAATGGGCCGGTTGTCGTTGTTGACGCCGGGGGTCGGTCGCCAGGGCAAGCGCCTCATTAATGTGCCTTAAGGCTTCTTCTGATTCGGCATATTCCATCAGATGATAAGCCATTTCCAAATGGGCTTCCCAGAGAAAAGTGGCGTCACTGTCAGGTTCAATACTCATCACCACATGCATGGCATCGATGGCCTGTTGCAGGGCTTTTCTGGTGTTGTCTTGCTGACCGGCTGAAATAAATACCTGTGCCTGATGGACCTTTAATTCAGCCAGTATCTGATGAAAAGACAGCGAGTTTTGCTGAACCGACTTAAGATGTTGTTCCCCTGCCCGGTACATTTCTTGGGCTTGTTCCGACTGTTCCAGATAGTCAAAGACCCGACCTGCATTCATATAGGCTTTGGCGGCCTGTAGATAGCCTGATTCATCCAAGGTCAACGGATCTTGTTGCCCTAAATGCGCCACACTTTTTTCCGCCACTTCTTGCAACACATCAATACGACCAATGCGCTCTAAATTCTCATACATGTCATCGAGCATAAAGTTCATCAGCTCGTCGGTGGCATTTTTTTCGGCGATGGTGAGTTGCTGTAGATGATGGGTGTCCTGGGTGTATTTCAGGGTAAAAAACAAGGCCAGAAACACCGCCAGTAGTAAACCAAAGGATGCCAGCGGATGACGCTTTATCGACTTAAGTAAAACACGATGTAGTTGATGGCTGTTAAAGCTTAAGGGAAAACCCGATTGCCACAGATTTAAATCAGAACGCACCGAATCAGCTGTTTGATACCGATTCTCAGGGGTTTTGGCCACCATTTTGGCGATGACCTGCTGTAAATCAGAATCAATACCGGCTTGTTTTAACGCAGCCAACATGTGTTGACGACTGTCTTTATGACTCAGCATAAAGTCTTGGGATGGGTCAATTTTCAATAATAAACAGCCAAACAGAATGCCCAGCGCATATATATCCGATTGCTGATCAATCGATGTACCCTTTATCTGCTCCGGTGAACTGTAGGCCGGGGTGCCAAAAACAAGTTCTGATTCCTCACCGTGTAAAGAAGCAATACCAAAATCAATCAGCACCGGATACGGCACTTTATTGATTTGTTTAATCAGGATATTATTCGGTTTTAAATCTTTATGCAAAACCCCGCGTTTATGAATAAACTGCAGAATTTCACATAAACTCATAATCAGACTCACCACATCATGCGTTGATAATTGATTATCAAGCACATAGTCATCAATGTGTACACCCTCAATGTAATCCAGCACCAGCCAGGGCTTGCCATCCGCTGACACATTTCCATCGATAATCCCCACCACACCCGGATGCTTTAAATCAGCCAACAGCTGCATTTCCTGCATAAATTGTTGCTTCAGGGTATCAGGATCATAATGACCGGAAATAAATTTAATAATCACCTTTTGCCGATAAACACCGTCATTACGTTCAGCCAAATAAATGTCACTCTGGCCGCCACTGTCCAGTTGCTCAATTATCTTGTATTTGCTGTGGATGGCGTGATCGAGTTCCTGTTCAGGTATAAAGGCATGATCAAGCAAATGCGGTAGGGTTGTGTTAAAGGATTCAGGTGTAGGTTCTTGTAAACCTTTAGATTGAAGGTACACCGATAAATCAATATCTGCGTTGCTATCAAAATCACGGCTGATTTGCTGCCACAGTTGCTCAATGTTATCGCCTGGTTTCATTGCAAAGCGACAGCCAGCATGGCCCGGGCTTTTTTCCAATAGCGAAACACCGTGCGTTCGCTGATATCCATAACTTCAGCGATGTCTTTAAATTCCATATCACCAAAGAATTTATAGGTAAAAACCTGCTCTAAATGTGAATCAAACGCCTTTAGTTTAACCAGCTGCTTTTCCAAATCCAACAAATAAGTCGATTCCTTGAGTACAGGATTTTCCACATCACTTTGATCATCCACATAGGTCAGCACCTGATTACGACGGGCTTCATTCAATAAAATATGACGCATGGCCAACGCAGAATAGGCAAAGAAATGATTGCGGTCGTTGAAAGTTTTAGCAGTTTTTTGATTTTTTAACCAGGCTTCATTCACCAGTGCGGTGGTGTTAATACCGGTGCCTTTTATTTTAAAACGCTGACTGCGGGCGATTTTTTTTAAGTGGTCATAGACGGCTTCAATATCCACCTGTTGCTGTGCAGACAAGTCCCTCTGGTCTTTATTTAACAGTTGCGTGAGATTGGCTTGGTCCATGACAATAAATTATCGTTTTATCAATAGATTAGCAAATGAAAAAGGCGAATACAATCTATTTGAAATGATAAAAAATCAAATTTCTGGCAGTGTTCACTTCTTTGGCTTGTTTAAACAGGTACAAACAAACCAAGAGGAATCTATTATGAACTTATTTAAACTGTTAATTTTAATCGCTCCATTTGCCCTGTTGTCAGCCTGTGGTGAAAGTGGCACGCCGCAGGAACGGGTGGAAAGTAACTTATCCAAACTGGTTAAAGCCTGTGCCGATAAAGGCGGTGATTACAGTGGAGCAGCGGGTTTGGTTGTCTATACAGGCTCAGACCGTGATCGAAAATACAAAGACCTGGCATCAGCCAAAGGCGAAGACCGCAGTGTGTTAAATAAAACCTGTTACCAGCTCAGTAAACTCATGAACGGCAAAAACAGCTACACCCTGATGAAATTCGAGGAAGAACCCGAATCTGAGGGCACCTGGTATATCCAAACCGTTCAATTTGACGTTAATAAAACCGCACAACTGGCGTTTTTGGACATCAAAGGCACCATGGCCCTGGGTGATATTGATTAAGAGAATTAGACTGAAATATGAAACCAGTCATAAAAATAACCACTCAGCTCATGATTGTGCTGAGTGGTTTACTTCTTATGGCCTGTCAAAATGACAGCACCCAAATAACAACCGAGGAAACATGTATGCAACTCACCGCCCAACAAGCCGGTACGCAAATTATCGAGATTTACCGAAACGCCATGGATGAAACCAACCGACTAACGCAAGACCAGGCAGCAGCAGAAACTTTCGAAGCTGAATTTAATGCACTCATTGAATCCTGGCAAACAAAACTGTTACTCATTGGTCAACATGTTATGGTCATGTCCGGATCCGAGAAAGCACAAGTCGAAAGCGCCATCAACAAAGAACATATGGCCATGCAATACAACGAGAAAGCCAAAAAGCGATTTGAAGATTATTCAAAAAACATTTTTCCTTATCACAAGACCAGCCCGGAACTTTATCAGAAGTTAAAAGGTATCAACATCATCACCCAGTTTGCGTTTTTTGATTTACTGAAAAAACAAAATAAAGATGCCGAAGAACGCTGGGGTGAGATGATGGTACCGCATAATTGCCCATAAATAGATGTCATCATTATAAAAAAGCAACCGTACCGGCGCAGGCCGGTACCCAGCGTCTTTCAGCGAGCAGTTAACTTTACTGATCTGAATTAAAACACAATCGGTTAAATTAATTGGCAGTTTTCATTAACACAACTTGTTTAACCAGAAAAACAACGAGGAAAATCATGAAAGCCATTTTGTTAAGTCTGTTTATTTGTTTGAGCACATTGTCACATGCGGATGTGTTTGTGGTCAATGATACCGGTGATGCGGATCAATGCGACCAGACGACTTGTACCCTGCGGGGCGCCATCAAGGATGCCATGCGCACACTGGGCACGGACACCATCAATTTTAATATTCCGGCTGATGCAGTGAATCAGAATTATGTTTCAGGCGGTACTGGTAATGGTGCTTTCTTTTATTGGATCATCCAGCCCACACAGGAATTACCGGAAATTTTAGGCATTACCATTGATGGCACCAGTGCCGATTCATCCCCGTTGGGCAACCCAAGCATTGTGATAGATGGCAGCCTGGCCGGTACCGGTACCAACCAAGACCCCATGGATGGACTGACCATGCGCGGCAACAGCACCGTGAAAGGGCTTAGTTTTATCTATTGGGATGAAGCCGGTTTGCGTATCAAAGCCGGTGCAAATAACATTGTCACCCGGTCATGGTTCGGACTCAATATGCCCTATGGTCTGGCAGCAGCGCCTAATCATGTGGGAATCAGCTATGATGCCAGCGGTAACAATAGCATATCAGGCACTCTGGGCTTTTCCGGTAACGTGATATCCGGTAACACAAATTTCGGCATTGAAACCAGTTCCGAATCCAGTGGTTTGGGCATTTACGGTAATCTGATTGGTACCGATCCGGATGGTATGATTGCAGTGCCGAATGACAGCCTGGGCGCTTACATCAGAGGTTTAAATCATCGCATTGGCAATATTTCAATTCCCTTATCCGGCAATGTTATTTCAGGCAATATCAGTAATGGCATTCAAATCAGTGGTTACCCACATGACACAGACAGCGGTCATGTCATTGAAGGCAATATCATTGGCTTAAACCGATTGGCCGATGCGGAAATACCCAACCAGGTCGGTATCTATGTACAACGTGGTCAAGGCTTTACCATTCATAACAATGTCATTGCCGGCAATAATTGGTACGGCATAAATGTAAGCTCAGAACCCAAAGACATTCTGGTAACAAACAACCGGATTGGGGTTAATTTCAGTGGCCAACCGTTTTCTACCGGAACCGGTGTCAAAGCCAATGGCGGAGCCACCGATTTGATTATTGGTCCCGATAATATCATTGCCCATGGCAATATCGGTGTCAGTGTCGGACAACAGTCTACTGGAAGCGTCCGTGTGCAGAAAAATCAAATCCATGATAACTTTCGTATCGGCATTGATTTAGAAGTCGATGGAGTGACTGCCAATGACGTCGGTGATTTCGATGCCGGCCCCAATCGCTTGCAGAATTATCCGGATATAACAGCCGCTCAATATGACAATAACGGTAACCGCATTAGCATCGAACTGGCGGTAGACAGTCACCCCGGTGCCAGCGATTATCCCATTACGGTGGATATTTATCAGGCCGACAGCGGCGGTGAAGAAGGCCAAACCTGGTTGGCAGCCACCACCTTTACAGAAGCCCATTATTTAAGCGGATTACCGATCAACCGCAGCTTGCTTGCCGATGCGCCGGTCAGTCAGGGCGATTTGATTGTTACCACCGCCACCGATGCCGCCGGTCGCACTTCTGAATTTTCCCCATCGTTTCAACTGGCCGGCGATGCCGATTTTGCCATCAGTTGTGAGACCACCGTATTCACCACCACCTCGGCCATGACCTGTACCATCGATTGTCAGGCGGATTCCATCAACGGCTGGAGCGAAGAACCGGTGTTAACGTGCGATAACCCGGACAGTCAATGTGTGTTTTTACCCTCAGACACCATTTCATTCACCCAAAGCACCGTTCCATTCACTATTAAGCTTGGTCATCAAGCCACCTCGCCGGGCCAATACACCACGGAAGTGGCGGCCACAGCCCAACTTCAAGGCGGACCGGTGGTTCGAACCGAATTCCTGGAAATCAAACAATTGGCAGTCAGTGATTACCTATTTAAAGACGGCTTTGATGGCATTGTTTGCCAATAAAAGCCAATTTCGTAACCTCGTGGTGGGCAAAGCCCACCTTACTTTAACCAACGGAGAAAATGATGAAGAATAAAAAATTAGTAACAGCAACCATTCTAATGGGTTTAATCGGCCTGAGCAGTGGTGCACATGCCATGCAAAAAGACACCATTTACAGCATGCCGGCAGATGCTGATCACAGCCAATATTATTTAGCTGATGATGTGCAACCTGAAAATGGCACCGTGGCCGATGCCGAGCAATGCTTAAAAGCTTGCCAGGCCACTGATGCTTGTGTGGTGTGGACCTTTAAACCCGGCCGTTTCGGCAGCCCCAACTCGTGTAAATTGTCACCCAAATTAATGCAGGAACAAGGCATCACCACGCCCTTCGCCGGTGCCGCTTCCGGTGTCATTGAGTAACTTAAAGTGTATGACAAAACCGGTTGTTATACACAGCCGGTTTTTATCAGCGCAAGTACGCTCTCCTGATAAGCCACTTCCTTTGCATGGAGTTTGCCAGAAAACAATATAATTGACAATAAAAGTTAACTTTATGGCAGTAAAAGTTTCATTTCATTGTTTATTGAGTAATACAGTTAATAACCTGAGCTTATTATGAATAAATTTCTACTCTTTTGCCTGCTAACATTAAATCTAAACGCCGTAATGGCAGCCACCTTTACTGTTAACTACAATGACGATGATTTAAATGACCCCGCTCCCGCAGATGGTGTTTGCGAAACCGCTATTGGAAATGGCCAATGCACTCTGAGAGCAGCCATTGATACGGCAAATTACACGCCCAATGGTCCCCATACAGTACAAGTGCCCTATCTTGAAAATGACAGTTATCCTGTATGGGCTGCTGGTGGCATCTGGATTACCACTAACATGACAGTACGAGGTACTGGCGCAGGCAAGGCAGTCATCGAGGGTGACTTATTCATTGAAAGTGGGATGATAAAAGTAGGTAGTCGAGCCACGGTTGAAAATTTGGAATTCCGACCCAACACCAGTTCCGGTTCCTACGTGCATGGGCTTTATGTCAACAGCTTAGAAACAGCGACTCTAAATGACATCACCATCATTCCACATAGCTCCGCCGCTGGTTTAGCGGTGTTCGATGGCAAATTAATTTGTAACCGCTGTGAAATTCGTGATGGTGATTACTTAGGCCTTAGAATTTTCGGCAGTGGCGGTAATAATGAATCCTTTGTGACTTTGAATCAGTCAAGGATTACCGGAAATACCAATACAAGCAATCACCAAGGCGGTGGCGTGAGGTTGCAAATGGGCCATTTAATCATCAAAGATTCACTGATAGATAACAACCAAGGCGTCAGTGGTGGCGGGATTTATAGCCATCAAACAGGAACCAGCCTACACATCATCAACAGCACCATCAGCCAAAACAAAGCCATGCGAGATGGTGGTGGCATATTTGCCCAAGGACCGATACGACTGGAAAACGCCACCATAACCCAAAATGCAGCCGACTATGACGATTTTGAAGGTGGCACTGGCGGTGGTATATATATTAATGACTTTACTGTTGTAACAGCAAAAAATTCAATCATACATGGTAACTATTTACCCTGTCCCACAGGTGTACCCTTATGTTTAAGAGATGGCAGAAACTGTGATGACACCCAAGGTGGAACCATTGGCATTGAGTCACTGGGTTGGGTCATGACCGGTAATGATGACAACTGCCCCGTCACAGATCTTGCCGGTGAACCCAATTACACCAGCTCGGCGATTCCAAAGTTAGGCCCACTGACACAATTAGGCGGTTTACACCCGGTTCATCCTATTATCGGTGAAGGCAGTGAAGCCGATGGTGGCGACCCTGATGGTTGTACTTATCATATTGATTTTACCGGTAATCCGGTCGAGGTGCCATTGGACTATGACCAACGTGGCATGTCCAGACCCCTGGACAGCGACACCAATGTCTTTGATGGCAATTCTTGTGATATTGGCGCTTATGAAGCCAAATGCTTTGGTGATGATCCGGATGGTGATTATGTGGGTTCACAATGTGATGTTTGCCCAAATACTTTTGATCCATTACAGGAAGATGGCAATAGCGATGGCATCGGCGATGCCTGTAGTGATGATTTGATTTTTTATGATGGGTTTGAGATATAATCACCGCGGTGCTTAATCGTTATCTTCTGGCTTGGAATGGAGATATCAAACTCAGGGACGACCGATACCCAGATGCGGTGTATGGCGAGGACACCAACAGTGGGGCCCCTTAGGGCAGCCTCGCAGCTACAAAAAACACAATTCCCCTTATCTGCAGCTGCACTTATTCGAGTGCCTTTGCTTCACTCAGCCCAGAACACCACACGGATATCCGCGTTTAATGACTCCTGGAGCTGTTGTAAGTAATCCAAATCAAAATGTGCATATCGGCAATCTGCATCGGAATTAAAGAATTCAAGCAAGTCATCAAATGACATCCAAGAAGGCCGATTCAAAGCGTCATCATTGAATTGATTCAAGTGAGTTTCAATGATTTTTTTAAGCCCTGTGCTGAGGTCCTTGGGTAGACCTTTTTCACCCGATTGCTGGTAGTAAATGCTGAAATTGTATTCACCCCAGGGTTGTGGGGCAAAGTTTTGTGGTGGCGCTTTGTCAGCCAATTCGGTGGTTTTATACAGCTGCCAACGACCTTCCCGGTGGAACTCAATAAATGCACAGACAGTCACACCCATGATTTATTTATTCAAACTCAAGGTGAATACCCGTAGCCTTACCCTGCTCCGGCCCCAATAACAAAAAGTATTTACCGGCGATGGCGACCAAATTGGCTCTGAATTCAACCGTTTCACCAGCGGATGCCCTGTCAACAGTAAAACCCTTTATCACCAAATCATCCCGGTCTTCGGGTCTTTGTTTAATCGGCGTATCCACAAAAAGCTTGGCCATGTCCCAAAAGTTTTCTTCGATGGGGCTGTAAATATTTAATGAGCCTTCCTTTACCGTGGCTGTGCCTTGTATGACAATTTTTCTGTGGTACTGTAAAAGGTGATCGGTGCTGGTAACCTCTAAGCGCATCAATCCATTCAGGGTATCAATGCTGATAGAGCCCGAAACAGTGGGATCGCTGTGAAGATTAAAACGACTGCTGATGTTTTTGCTAACACCATAAGCTTTGCCACCGGTTGATTTGGGTAAATTTTCCATAAACTCAGTGTTGTTTAAATAACTTTCCTTGAGGTATTCGGCTTCGGCTATCTGTAATTCAAGCGGTCCACTTAATTGAGTAATCTTGCTGTTTATGGGCGCGGACGCATCTGTCAAAACACCATCAAAATCAATGGATTGTAAATTCGGCCAATCTGATAATGCCACCAAGTTATGTAACGGATTATTCTTTAAGCTGATGCGCTTTACGCTGTTAATCGGTGAAACTGTTTCAAGGTCTTCAATCTGATTGTTTGAGAGGGATAAAGCTTCCAATATCGGGGTGTGGTTCTTGTGTGCCCAGTTTATGAGGTGGTTGTTATCCAAAACCAGTGTTTCCAACTGCGGTAGGTCAGCGTTTATGGCAAAGTGATCGATTTGATTGTGGCTTAAATCCAGAAAATTTAACACCGGTGCTGTGTGCGCAATCTCAACCGATGTCAGTTGACTGAAGTTAATTTTAATCGAGGTGAGTTGTGGCAAAGTCAATAAGGGTGCCATTGAAGTCACCGCGCTGTGAACGACTTTGATCTTTTCTAATTGCTGACAATTCTGAACGCCGTCTAATGTTGCCAATTGATCACCTGATACCCTGAGTGATTTGAGTTGGGTAGGACAGTCAGACAAATCTGCATTTTTAAAATTGTTGAGCTCTAATGAGGACAATGCAGGTAATTGTGACAAACCTTTCAGACTGGTGACGGATTTGGCTCTGATCGATTCAATGTGTTGATCCACAACAATCACTGAAAACTCACCGCTGTGGCCTTTGGGTGGTTCGATAATGTTAAAGTCTTCTGCTTTTAAGGCATTATCTAACAACCATTTGGACATAACAGTCGAGTCTTGTTGCGACAATTTCTTGTCATTCTCTATCCAGCCGCTGAGTTGGTTGTTTTGACCACATGAAAATAATTGACTTAATCCGAAAACCATCAAAAGCACCTTAATATAATTTCGCATAACTTCTGCTCTTTATAACTTCAAACAAAGTATACTGATTTTTACTGACATAAAATAATAATACGATGATCATTCATCCACAACTCATTGCTGATAGTCACGATCTATTTAACTGGCAAAAATGCCATGTTCGACTGCATAAAAACGCCACCCTGCCCTGGATTATTATTATTCCTGAGACAGATAAAATTGAATTTTGTGATTTACCCAACGAACAACAATTAGAAATTACCCAGTTAAGTCGAATGATTGGTGATTACTTTAAGACAGCCTGTGGCGCTGAAAAAATTAACATTGCAGCCATCGGCAATGTGGTGCAGCAATTACATGTTCATGTGATTGGTCGGCACAACAAAGATCCCTTGTGGCCGGATGTTGTGTGGGGGCGTGAATTACCCGATAAATCGTACTCACAACAACAGCTTGATGACTTCAAACAAAAACTACGGCGTGTTCTTGATGATGATTAAGATTCTTCTTTGGTTAAATGTCGGTAATTAATAATGACCACCGCAACAATGATAATCGCTACGCCCAGCCATTGAATCATTTTTAATTGCTCATCCAACAGCCAGTTGGCGGACAGTATCGACACCGGAATTTCGATGGCGGTGAGAATGCTGCCAAGACCAATGCCGATAATGGGGAAACCTTTGTTGAACATAATCGGTGGGATTAGCGTGCCAAACAAAGCCAGAAATAAGCCAAAAGCCAAGGTTTTGGCGTTCAAAATGTCTGGACTGATGAGGTTAATGTTCCAAAACAGCAGCACCGCCAGTACACCACCCAAGACCATATACTGACTACGCACGATATTAGGCAGATGGGTGGCAATTCGATTGGTGGCGGTTAATGTTACGGTAAAGGAAACCGCCGCGGCCACACCATAGAACACGCCGGTTAAATTGAGTTGATCCAGATTATCCAGGGCATCCACCGCTAAAAAGGTCCCGATTAACACCACCAAAGCACCAATAATTTTTAACGCCTGCGGCTTTTGCCGGCTGATCAACAACTCCACCACCACACCCATCCAGATGGTTTGCATCAACAGAATAATCCCCACTGAAACCGGCACATATTGAATTGATAGATAATAGAGACTGCTGGTAAAGCCCAATGACGAACCAAATAAAATCAAAGACCGTTTATCACCGCGGTTAAAGGCCGGTAGTTTCTTTCGCGCAACATGATAAGCCGCCAAGGAAAGCACTATAAAACCCAAAAGATACTGATAAAAAGTCAGCATCGCCGTTGACAAACCTTGCAAATTAGCGACCTTCACCATGGTCGCCAACAAGCCGTAACTAGCCGCACCAAAAGCAACAAAAAGAATACCTTTTAATTTATACATAGTGAATATCGTCCAATGAAATAATTATTATTCAGCCGCTTGTTGTTGGCATTTCTGAATTGTATTTGGCCTGTAAATTATGTAAATCATCACCATTTAAGCCTAATTATAAAGTAGACCACAACCAAATACACTCTCAAAACGCTGTATGCCGGCCTTCGCCGGCAAGGATGTGTACTTTTATAGCCTTACCGGCGCAGTCCAGTTCCCAGTGTCTTTAGCACAACAATATAAAAATTAAATGTGCTTTCTCTGTGCCCTCTGTGTCTCTGTGGTGATCATTTCTTCACCTCAAAACAATCGCAGCCATATGTTTTTATGGCTGCGATTATCTTATGGTGTTTTCTTAAAACTCAGTGGGTTCCGGTGGTGATTGGATGGTGCTGCGCGGATTGGGTTTGAGGTCTTTAAGCAATTCCTCAACGGCACGTTCCAGGGTGGGATCCTGGCCTTGGGCCACCAGTTCCGGTCGGTCGATGACTTCGATGTCCGGGGCCACACCTTCATTTTCGACTGCCCAGTTGCCTTCGGTGTCCATAAAACGGAAGGTGGAGGCAATCACAGAACCACCATCAGCCAGGCCGGGATTACCGCTGATACCGATGAGACCACCCCAGGTTCGGGTGCCGATGATTTTACCGAGATTCATTTTACGGAAGAAATACGGTAAGGCATCGCCACCGGAGCTGGATTGGCCGTTGGTGAGCATCACTTTCGGGCCGTCATGGGCAATCAAAGGTGTCGCCATGCTGTCCACATCGAGGTTACGACGTTTCCAGTAGCTTAAGGTTTTTCGTGACAGCAGTTCAATCATCCGATCAGGAATAAAACCACCACCGTTATAGCGGTCATCGATAATCAGGGCATCTTTGCCAATCTGTGGCAGCATTTGCTTAAACAGCTCCTGATTGCCTTCAATCGCGGTATTCGGTAAATGTACATAGCCGATGCGACCGTCGGATAATTTATCCACCATGGCTCGGCGTTCATTGACCCAGTTTAAGTAACGCAGTTGGCCTTCAGATGTGATGGTCTGGACATTGGCTTGCCAGCTGCCTTTGGTTGAGGCTTTATTATTCAGTGTCAGTGTCACCGTGCGTTTGGCTTGATGTTCTAACAGTTCATAAATATTGGCCACATCTTTCGTGCTGTGACCGTTAACGGCGAGCACAAAATCGCCTGCTTCGGCTTTTACGCCGGCTTCGGTTAAGGGCGATAAACGGTCTTTGTTCCAGTTTTCACCTTCAAAAATAGAGGTGATTTTAAAATAACCGCTGTCGTCTTTTTCAAAAGTCGCGCCCAGTAAACCATTTTCCTGACGTTTCACTTTCGGCATATCACCGGAATTGACATAAATATGCCCTGAATTCATTTCGCCGGCAATTTCACCCAGGATATAATCTAAATCACTTCGGTGGGTGGCCGCATCAACCAGCGGTTGGTATTTGGCTCTGATGCCTTCCCAATCCATACCGTGCATATTCGGGTCATAGAACCAATCCCGTAAAATACGCCAGGCATCGGTGTACATTTGTTGCCACTCGGTTTGCGGGTCTATTTTCAGACTGAGGTTGGTCAGATCCAATTTTTGACCGTTGTTATCCTGACCTTCTTTAGCTTCAACAATGGATAATTTATCACCTTGCTGCAATAAAATCTTTTCACCCTGTGCTGCCAGGCGGTAATTATTCACATTATTACTGACAGTTTTAGACTCATCTTCTTTTTTCAAACTCACCAGTAAAAGACTTTGCCCATTGTCATCACCCTTCAACACAAAAAGCTTGTCGCCGGCTGTTTGTAAACCGTTATAGTTTCCGGGTTTTACGGGTAATGCAGTGATGCGGTTGTTAAATCCTTCAAAATCAATGCTGACCTTAATTTTTTCGTCACGGTCTTTTTTATCTTTTTTCTCTTTCGATGTGTTCTCTGACAGTTCCACCTCATCACTTTGATAGGGATAAATCGGTGGCGTGTCATCGGTTAACTGAGCGGCGTATAAACGGGTGGCATCCACATAGAGATAATTAAATTCGTAAGCACTGAATGCCAGGTTGTAATCACGGTTTGATAAAAACAACAGGTATTGACCACTGTCATCAAACACCGGTTCATAATCATGATAGGAAGCCGTGCTGAGTTTATGGGCTTTATTATTGTTTAAGTCATACACATAAATACTTGAAAAACCTGTGTTTTCTGTTTTGGTGTAGGTCAGCCAACGACTGTCCGGTGACCAGCGATAATGTTCGATGTCATTGGTGCTGGAACTGTCTAATTTTTTCGGTTTGCCACCATCAATCGACACCGACCACAGAATATGGTCTTTATCCGAAAAAGCCAGTTTTTGACTGTCCGGTGACCACACCGGATTAAAACGCCAGATATGGCCATCTGAGGTAACGCGTTTATGTTGTTTGGATTTTATATCGTAAATATAAATGTCATATTCACCACTTTGATCACTTAAATAAGCCACATAGCGGCCATTGGGTGACCAGTTGGCGGCAATTTCACGGGCTTTGGGGGTGTTGGATATGTTTCTGATTTCGCCGTGTTCAGCCGGAACCGAAAACAATTCACCTCGTGCACCCAAAACCACACGTTGACCATCCGGTGAAATATCACCGGATTCAATATAGTCAGCGATATTTTTATACTGAGCCATCAGATTTTCCTGATTGGTGGTGATGTCAATAGTCAGTTGTTGAGTGTCTTGTGTTTTAGGATCAAAGCGCCATAAATAACCGCCATTTTCATAAACGATGGCTTCAGGACCCGCTGACGCCCATAAACTGTCATATTTGTCATGATGGGTGACTTTCACAGGATCACCATCCGGATTATAACGGTATAGATTCAGGCGGTAATCACGATCACTGATAAAGTAAATGTCATCGCCAACCCAGACCGGCTGGTGATCGGTGGCACGATGGGTGGTGAGTTGTTCAGATGTATCATTCTCTAAATCATAGACCCAGACATTCTGGGCGCGACCGCCTCGGTAACGTTTCCAGGTCCGAAACTCGCGATCAATCGGTGTGTACACATATTTTGTGCCATCCGGCGACAACATACCGCCACCGGTTTCAGGCACCGGTAAAGGTTGCTCCATACCACCGTCAACAGGTATCCAGTAGGGTTGACCCATGCGCTCACCCCAGGGTAAACGATTGGCACGCACCAAAACGTTTTTATCATCCGCTGACCAGTCCAGTATGCGGTAATCATAACCACCACGCGGGGGCATCGGACCGACATCGTTGTACCAGGTGAGTTGTTTTAAATCGCTGCCGTCTGTATTCATCACATACACCTGTCGGGTGCCGGTGTATTCGGCTGAGAAAGCAATGTGCTGACCATCCCGGGAAAACTTCGGAAAGGCTTCAAATCCTTTATCGGAAGTTAATCGTTTGGCTTCACCATTATTGATATCCGCGATATAGATATCACCGGCATAAACAAAGGTTACCTGGTTTTTGTGAATGTCAGCGTAGCGTAATAAGGCGGTTCCCTGGCTGGTAGATTGGGCCATTATGGACGCAGAAAACAGTAATAATAAAACCATGACAAAGCGCTGGAAAGCTTTAGGTGAGAGAAAGGGCAGCATAATTAATATCCAATACTAAAAATGGCAGTTATGTTAGCATTGAAGACGCCATTATGACACTAGGCCAAAGGTCACTATCAACAGTGTGCTTTATTCTTTTTTGCGGACATAAATCAGTTCAACGGTTTGGTTTTCGCCCTGGGTGGTTTCAAGGCGTAAGGCCTCATTGATTTTATAACGTAAAATCCAAAAACCCAGGCGATTAAACAGGCCTTGTGAATAACCCACGTAGAGATCATCACCGATATTTTGGCCGGCTTCGATGTAGCTGTCTTCGTTATTAGTGCCTTGTCTAATGGTGAGGACATCGATGCCAAAAGCATTTTGCAATTGTGAGAACACCGAATCACTGCGCTTTAAGCCCAGCAAAATAGCGGCTTGTGCCAGTTGTTCGCCATTGGTGCCACCGCCACTTTCATTAAGTCCCCTGCCCGTCGCTAAATAAGACAAGATTTCTAACTGACTCATGGCCGGTTCTGAGTACAGGGTTGACTGCAATTGGTTCACAGTTCCTGAGATTAAAATACCCGCAGTCACCGTGCCATCATCAGATTTACGCGCGGCTTTAACATCAATGGCCGGATTGTCAATCGGGCCATTAAAAATCAATTCACCACGCTCAATATCTAAACGCTGACCATAAAGTTTATAAAAACCTTCGGTTAAGTTAAGACGTCCTTCTGCATGGGTTTGTTTGCGGACATTAAAAACCCGCAACTGACCGGCCATTTTGGCTTCTAAGCCCAATAACTGTATGTTGATGGGTTCTTTAATTTCTGCAGTAACATCATAATTAATGGGTATCGATGTGCTGCTTTCCGGGGTATCTTGTTCAGGGTAATGAATAACCACATCATCGGAGGTAGAGATGGCTGACGGCGGAAGATTTTTAATATGAACTTCAGCCATCGGTAACGACAGTTTACCGGTAATGTTAACTGCTTTGGGTGTGGCATCAATTGTTAAATCAGGATCAATGTTGATTTTAATTTCCGGTAAAGTCAATAATCGAAAATCAGTGCCCTTGATTTGTCCATGGTAAGACCAATCATCTGCTTCTTGAATATCCAATTCACCGGTAATTTCTATGGAACCGTTGTCACTGTCAGCGTTGGCTGTTAAATCAATTAAACCTGGTTTTTGACTGCTAACCAGTAACGCAATATTGGTTAAACGACTGCCGGTTTGTCTTAACACAAGAAAGCCGGTTTGTTGTTTTAAATCCAGACTAATAGCGGGCTGATTGAGGGGGCCTGTGACCTCTCCTGAGACGCTCAATTCACCTTGCAATTGTTCTAATTCAGGTGATAAAGCCACCAAAAAACGGGTGTGCTTTATCACACCCTTAATGTCGGCATTAACCTCAGGCCAAGGAGAATCTGCTATGTCATCCAGCGTGGCGGAAGCGTTAAGATAGCCACCGTCATCCAAAATAATGACGGTATTCATTTCCGTGCGGCCGTTGTCCTGACGCGCTGTGAGTGTTGCTTTGTTAATGGCCACCTGGTAGCTGTTTTTTTGACCTTCACGGTAATAAATATTAGCCTGTTCAGTTTTTAAATCAGCGGTCAGAGACAAGGCTTGTTGCTGATAACTCAGATCTGCGCTGCCCTGAATCAAACCATCCAGTTTTAAATCCTGAGGTAACAGGCTTTGAAACAGCTTAATTTGCAAATTTCTGAGTTGTACTTTAGCCAAAACCTCTGTCTCTGTCCGGGTTTGCACATCCAATTCAGCGCAGGCTTCGCCTTCACCATGCAGTGACTGCCAGCAGGCAGGCGATAAATGGATCTGTTGGCCGATAAACATATCGGCCGGTGCTTGCAATTGCCAGGTCATATCACTGTCATTCAAACGGATATCATGACTTTTAATCTGACCACGCCAGGTTTGTTTATCCTTTAACCAGCCGCCTGTCAGTATAATTTGCGTGGTTAAATCCTGGTGCAAAATATCACCCTCAATTTGATGTTGCTGCAGATTGCCTTCTAATTGAAGCGCTACTTTTGGTAAATATTGATTGGCACTGTCAATATCTGTGGCGCTTATTTCTGCCTGCAATTTTTGCGGCCATTGACCGGAGCCTTTGATCACTAATGATTTTATTTGTTGTTCTTGATAGCTGAGTGCCTCGGCCTGTAAATTCACATCATAATTTAACGTATCTATGGACCCGGATAATTGTCCCTGAGTCTGAATTTCACCACCTAAATCCGTTAAAAATAAGTGTGGTTGCGGTATCTTTAAATCGAATATAAGCTGATCTGAACTGGCCTGATCAGCTAAACTTAGCTGACCCTGTAGTTTTATCCGGTTCTCACCCCACAGCAAATTCAATGGCTTTAAATCCAATAACGCATCTTGCCAATCGGCATTGGCAGACAACGTTAAATCCTGTCCTTTTAACTGACCGTGTAAATTAAGGTCATTTAAAGCCAGCTGCCAGGATTGTGCATTGTCCTGTGATGCGATGAACTCACCGGATCCACTGAGTTGCCCCGGCCACGCCGGCAGCAGCCATTGCGGATTAAAGCCGTCTGTATTAAAGCGTGCATTGACCTGTAATTGTGGTGTGAAATCAATCATTGATTCGGCATTTAATTGCCCAAAGTCACCGGTGATGGCTAATGTTTCCAGCTTAAGCTGTTCGCTGTTACCTTGGGCTTTTAGCTTGATCTGATTATGATAAGTCGCAGAGCCGACGTGTTGATCGGCTGCGGCCATTAACGGTTTAATCGACTGTTTAGCCGTGGCTGTAAGGTTTAAACGGTAATCCTCTAATTCACCGTCAGCCGTGATTAAAACATCGGTCAGTCGGGTACTGATTTGTTCTGTATTGGCCGCAGGAATAAGTAACTCATCACTGCTTATTTGGGCATCCACTGATAATGCCGGGTACAGCGATACCTGACTTTCTATCTGCGCTTCACCCTGCGCATTGATATTATTAAAATGCGTTTGTTGGGACACATTCAAAGCAGTGATGTCGCCGTTGATGGTACCCTGCCCACTGATTTGCTCGGGTCTGTAAGTCCAGTTTGTTTCTAAATGAAATGGCCAACGGTTATGTAAAGTCACTTCACCGGATAGCTTAAGTACAATGTCTTCATCTAATAATTGCAGCGTATTAATATCAATGGTCTCTTTTTGTAAGGCCGCTTTCGACCAAATTGAACCATAATCAATTTGACCCTTGTTGATATCAATATTTTGGATAAAGAGTTCGTTGACATCGACACGTAATGGTAATTCAATCGCTGCCCCTTCAGGCAACGGTTCGGTTACTTTTTCCGCGTCATTATCGGCTAATTCAATACTGACCTGACCGATGTGAACATTATCAAAAACAATGTGCCTTTGCCACCAGTTGATATCAGCGATTTGATACGTCAGTCGATCGACTTTGACGGTTACGCCGTGTTGTTGATAGGTAAGGTTTAAGGCGGTCATTTCGCCGGCCAAACGTCCGCCGCTTTGCCGGATATGTAAAGGCAACCAGTCCTGAGCTTTAGCAACAGCCCAACGGCTTCCGGTTTCCGTATAGAGCAAGCCATAAAGCAACATGAAAAGAAGTCCAAGCAAAACAAACAATGTGACCAGCATATAGCCAATCCAACGCCGGAAGCGCGGCTTCTTGCTATCTTTTGCGTTATTTAAATCTTTATCCGTCATTACAAATCCGGACCCAGAGACAGGTGAATTCTAAAATCATGGTCAGCTTCGGTGACAGGCACACCTAAATCGACCCGCAACGGCCCTATGGGCGAAAACCAGCGAAAGCCAATACCGACACTACTGGCCATTTTAAAATCATTGGTAAAGGCATTACCACCATCAACAAAAACCGCCAGCGCGTAACTGTCGTAAAGACGGTGCTCGTACTCAACACTGGCCACTGCTAAGTGTTTACCACCAATTGAATCACCTTCATCGTTCAAGGGTGATAAATTTTTATAATCGAATCCCCTGACAGATTGATCACCACCGGCAAAATACCGATAAGATGCCGGTAATTGATCAAAATCACTGGTGGCGGTGGTGCCTATTTCAGCCCGCATAATCAATCGATCTTGATCTGCAATGGGCAAAATGGTTTTCACCCGGCCGCTGATTTGTACCATGCTCATATCAGAAAACATACTTTCAGTGGCCAATTTAAAGTCCATTTGGGCTTTAAAACCAAAACGCGGATTCAACGGGTCATCAACGTGTTGATAGGTCCAGGCAGTACCGGGCACCAAAAGACGGGTGCTGCCCTTTTTATCGCCAAAAATATAGTCTTCCTGTAACACATCGATAAAGTTGATGTTTTGCCATCTGTCCGATTGTAAGCGGGTTTGGGAAAGACCAATTTTCGTGGTGTCAGCTTCATACACATCATTGTTCTCTTGTCGATAGCCGAGTTCAGATTGGTACCACTTTTCATCTGGGTTGCTTAAGGACGGAAATTTCATGCGGGCGGTGAATTCATTATTGACCTCGGCCAATTGTAACTTGGCACTCAATTGAAAACCGCGATCATTTAAACGGTGATGCTGGTATTCAAAGGTCGAACGGGCGCCGGTATCGGTGGTATAACCCAGGCCGACCGAGTAATCAATGCGGTAACCCGGCGTCAGTTTGACCAACACCGGCACAGTGGCCGTCTGCTTATCTTTCTCACCAAAAGTGACACTGATGTTACCAAAATATTGACTACCAACCAGGCGTTTTCTCACATCAATTAAGGTTTGATTATTGAGGTATTGACCAGTCTCTAAACCGACCAAGCCTTGCAGAAAGCGAGGTCGCATAAAATTCGGGTCTTGCTCAATCACCACCTTATCCAATCGGTAACGTGGGCCGGTGTCAAATGTGAGTTTAATATCCGCTGCCAGCTGTGCAGGATAAACATCGACTTTTTGTTGACTAAAATCGGCATCTAAAAACCCATAATCATTGGCCCATTGCCGCAGTTGTTGTTTTAATTGCTGATACTCCGGATCAACAAAGACACGCCCACTCTCAATGTACTTACTGACCTTAATGTTTTTAATTTTGGGGTGTTCAGAACCCGGGCCGGTCACTGAGAAATCGATGTCGCGAACCACAACCGGTTCACCGGCAGTTACCTTAATCTCAGTTTGCCAACATCCGTTCGCGGCATTAATATGAATGTCATCAACAGTGGCTTGGTAATAACCAAAGGGTTGCAGCGCCAACTGTACTTGTTCAGGAATTTTTTCTTTAACCGCTTGGCGCATGCTTTCAGATGTGTCACAAGAAAGGGTTAAATTATTAAGAAATATCAGAATATTATCGGCTAAGGGTTTATCCACGCCGGATACAATAAAACGATATGCAGGCTCGTCTTCAGCCGCATAGACAGTCAATGTCATAAATAACAGCCAGGCAATGAGGCTGTATTTTGCCAGAACAATCGTGGATTTCATGGCCTTATTATATCAACACCAAGCTGAATATAAGTTATCAACTTAGGCTGTTCTGACGCTGTATTTATGCACGTTGATTTTAGACACCAATCCAATTTTTCCCGGTGTCGGCATACACCAGAAAATGGGGATTGAGCAGAGATTCTTTTTGGTTATAGCGCAAAGGCTCACCATCCAGGGTGACCACCCGGCCACCGGCCTGTTCAACGATACATTGGGCAGCCGCGGTATCCCATTCTGACGTAGGGCCTAAGCGCGGATACAAATCAGCTTTGCCCTCTGCCACCAGGCAAAACTTCAGTGAACTGCCCATCGGCACCAGTTCATGCTGACCCAATCGATCTAAATAGTCCTTTAATTCATCACTGGGATGTGAACGGCTGCCGACCACAGTGGGTTTGAAGCGGCTGTTTTTCATCACCTTAATGGTTTGCTTCTGGCCGTTATCGCGTTTAAAAACACCCACACCTTTTGCCGCCGAATAACACAAAGCCTGAGCCGGCACGTAGACCACCGATAAAATCGGCCCGCCGTCATCAATCAATGCAATGTTGACGGTAAATTCGCCATTTTTTTTGATAAATTCTTTGGTCCCATCCAACGGATCCACCAGCCAATAACGTTGCCATTGTCTGCGCTCATTAAAATCGATATCCGCCGATTCTTCCGATAAAATCGGATAAGACTGCTCCAGATTTTGCAACCCCTCCACAATACAATGATGCGACGCCATATCGGCGCGGGTTAACGGAGAATCATCAGACTTATGTTCTACCGAGAAATCGTCTGATTGATAAATTTCCATAATGGCGTCACCGGCTTTAACCGCCAGTTGTTCCACTGAACTTAATAAACTTTTCATGATAAATAATCCATTGCCATGGCATGGGTTTTCTGATTACCGGCCACCACCTCCGTGGTATCCAATCCAATTTGTTGCCCTTTGAAATCAGTGATCAGGCCACCGGCTTCACGGACAATCACCGTTAACGCGGCGATGTCGAGAATATTGACATCACTTTCAATCACCAAATCAATCTGCCCCCCTGCCAGCAAATGATAATGGTAAAAATCTCCATAGCCGCGTATTTTGCTGAATTTTAGCAAAAGCTGACCCAATTGGGCCCAATTATTTTTGATCAGGGACTGAATATTTCCGGTGGAGACACAAGAGCTGTGTTCAAGCCATTGCGACTGCAGTTGCAAGGGTTCACCATTTAAAAAAGCCCCGCCACCTTTAAAACCATAAGCCTGCTCGTCCATCAGCGGCGCGTGGGACACCCCCAACACCAGTTCACCCCGGTGCATGAGCGCAATTTGGGTGGAGAAAAACGGGTAACCGCGGACAAAGCTTTTGGTGCCGTCAATGGGATCAATCAACCACAAGTAATCACTGTCTTCACTGTCTCGACCATATTCTTCGCCATAAAAATTATGCGCCGGATAGGCCTCTTTAATGATTCTGATAATGGTTTTTTCCGCCTCTTTATCAGCCACGGTTACCGGACTGTTGTCAGCTTTGATTTCCGTGACATTATCTTTGTTCATGTAGTACGAACGAATACCGCCGGCGGCCTGGGCGGCGGCGTAACGGGCCACTTCGGTGGCTTTTTCTAAGTCTGCTTTATCCATTATTGGGCTTTTTGGTCTTTGACACGGCCATAGATGTCTTCATAACGGACGATGTCATCTTCCCCGAAGTAACTGCCGCATTGCACTTCGATTAAGGCGATGTCTGTGTCGGTGGTGTTTTCCAGTCGGTGCAATGTTTCCACCGGAATGTGCACCGATTCATTTTCGTTGAGCATAAATTCATCATCGCCGACCCGGACTTTCGCAGTACCGGTGACCACCGTCCAGTGCTCACTGCGTTTGTAATGTTTTTGTAAGGATAAAACTTGCCCCGGCTTCACCACCAGACGTTTGACTTTGCAATCATCTTCGTCTTCCAATATGGTGTAACTGCCCCAGGGTCGGTGAACCGTGGTGTGGTAAATGGCGGCATCGTGGGCTTTGGCTTTTAAAAACTGCACCACATCTTTAACCCCTTGCGATTTGTTTTTATGCGCAATCAACACCGCATCGGTGGTGTCCACCACCATCAGGTCATCCACACCAACCACCGCCACCAGCCGATCACCGGCGCGAATGTAGTTATTTCTGGCATCCACCGTCACCGCTTTGCCTTCAATGCGGTTACCACTTTCATCACTGTCCAATAAACCGGCCATGGCATTCCATGAACCAATGTCATTCCAATCAAAACGCGAATCAACCACCGCCCGCTTTTTGGCTTTTTCCATAATGGCATAATCAATGGAAATATCCGGTAACTGAGTGAATAAATCGGCATTAAACTCAATTTGCTGTTGATTGCTATCAACCGCGTCAAAACAGTTTTTAGCCGCAGCCAACACATCCGGCGCTGTGTCTTCAAATGCCTGCAGCAAAGCACCCACCTGGAAGCAGAACATGCCTGAATTCCAACTATATTCGCCGGAAGCCAGGTATTTTTTAGCAGTGGCTAAATCAGGCTTTTCAACAAACTCTGCGATTTCCGAAACCCCCTCTGCTGTCAATGATTGACCGGCTTTGATATAACCATAACCGGTTTCAGGCGCGGTCGGATAAATACCAAAAGTGGTTAAGAAACCTTGCGAAGCTTGTTGCGCAGCTGTTTTAACTGTATCAATGAACAATTCCTCATCTTTAATGAGATGATCTGATGGCATCACCACCATTATCGCTTCATTTCCATACAACTGTTGGGTTTGTAGTGCCGCCAATGCAATCGCCGGGGCGGTATTTCGACCGCTGGGTTCTAACAAGAAGTACTGCTTACGCATATCAGCTTGTGGGTTGGCTTGATAAATGTCTTTGCACAAAAAATAATAATCACGAGAAGTCACAGTCAAAACCGTGTTATCTGTGGCCACTTTTAATGCCCGACCAAAGGTTAAGGCAGCCAGACTTTGTCCATCTGACAATTGCATAAAAGGTTTCGGGTAAGCTTGGCGAGATACCGGCCATAATCGAGTACCGGCACCGCCTGATAAAATAACTGGAATAATGTTCATGGAGTCATCCTTTGCATACAAAGTTGTAAAGTTGATTGCCAATGTGGCAGTTTAACATTAAAGGTACCTGAAAATTTTTGGCAATCAAGTACGGAATATTTTGGTCGGGTGGCCGCAGTGGGAAATTCATCACTTGTAACAGGGGTTAATTTTGGCATCTTTTGCAGTAATCCAATGCGCACCGCCTGCTCAAAAATACGTTTTGCAAAACCATACCACGTTGTATGGCCGGCGGCAGTTAAGTGATAAACACCGGTTTCGGGAATATTTAAAGCCAGCATGGTCGCCAAAGCGATGGTATTAGCCCATGTCGGAGTGCCTTGCTGGTCATTCACAATGTTTAACGCATCACGTGTTTGTGCCAGTTTTAGCATGGTTTTTAAAAAATTATGCCGACGGCTGGCATACACCCATGCGGTACGAAAAATCATATATTCACAGCCACTACTCATTAAAGCCTGCTCGCCGTCCGCTTTACTCTGGCCATACACTGATTGTGGATTAATCGGATCTTGTTCACGCCAAGGAAAACGATGTTCGCCAGAAAACACATAGTCGGTTGAATAGTGCAACATAAGTAATTTTTTTTGACAACAAAATTCAGCCATTTGTGCCACTGCTTCAGAATTAATCCGATGCGCAATGGCCACATCAGTTTCGGCTTGATCAACGGCGGTATAAGCAGCGGCATTACAAATGACATCAGGTGCAATGGCCTCTAATTTCTTAGCCACATCATCGGCATCATTTAGATCAAATTTAATGGTACTCATACCATTCACATCACGGCCGTTTGATGTGGTTGGAATTACTTCTCGATTAAATTGCAGCATTCGCCACAATTCAAATCCCACTTGTCCATCGGCACCGGTGAGTAAAATTTTCATGGTTGATAAGTTGGTAATTTATTGAGTGGATAATCTGATAGATGGTTAGCGGCTTGGTCTTTGGCAGATAATTTAGGCTCATCGATCGGCCAATCTATACCAATGTTTTTATCGTTCCAGGCAATCGATGCTTCAGATTCTGCATGGTAATAATCAGTACACATATAGTTGAAAATGGCGTTCTCTGAAGTCACACAAAAACCATGGGCAAAACCCTCCGGAACATAGAATTGGCGGTGATTTTCAGCACTTAAGGTGACACCCACGTACTGACCGAAAGTCGGCGAACCGTGACGAATATCCACCGCTACATCGTACACTTCACCCACCAGAACCGACACCAATTTGCCTTGGGGGTTTGGGTTTTGAAAATGTAAACCCCGTAACACACCGTACGCTGATTTTGAGACATTTGACTGTACAAAATCTCGCTCAATGCCAATATCCCGGTAACGTTGTTGTTGCCAAGATTCCATGAAATACCCACGTTCATCGCCAAATACTTTTGGCTCAATAATCAACACGCCCGGCAACGCTGTTTCAATAATCTTCATTGCTTATATTTGATCAGAGAGATTAGGTATTGACCGTAACCATTTTTCTTAATGGGTTCGGCCAGTTTTAACACCTGTTCAGCATCAATCCAGCCTTGGTTGTAGGCAATTTCTTCAGGGCAAGCAATTTTAATACCTTGGCGTCGTTCAATGGTGGAAATAAAGTTGGTGGCTTCAGCCAGAGAATCATGGGTGCCGGTATCTAACCAGGCAAAACCACGTCCCATTAATTCAACTTGTAGATTCTGTTGTTGTAAATAGACTTTATTTAAGTCAGTAATTTCTAATTCTCCGCGGGGTGATGGTTTTAAAGCTTTAGCGATTTCAACCACTTGATTATCATAAAAATATAACCCCGTAACCGCAAAATTTGATTTTGGATTCTTAGGTTTTTCTTCTAAATCAATGACTTGGCCGGCTTCGTTAAAAGCCGCCACACCATAGCGCTCAGGATCATGTACCCGATAACCAAACACCGTGGCACCGCTTTCACGCTCTCCGGCATTGCGCATTAACTGACGCATTCCGGCACCATGAAAAATATTATCACCCAAGATTAAACAACATGGATTATCACCGATAAAATCCTCACCTATTAAAAATGCCTGTGCCAATCCACCGGGCTCCGGCTGCACCGCATAATGTAAAGTCATACCCCATTGGGAACCATCACCTAATAGCGCTTTAAACAGTGGTTGTTCATGGGGTGTATTAATAATCAGCACCTCTCTTATACCGGCACCCATTAAAGTGCTTAACGGGTAGTAAATCATCGGCTTATCGTAAACCGGCAACAGTTGCTTACTGATAGAATGGGTTAAAGGATACAATCGGGTGCCCGATCCACCGGCCAAAATAATGCCTTTACGATTCATGCTGTCTCCTGTGATTGCTTAACGTCTTCACCCAATCTTTGTCCCTGATAACTACCATCTTTAACACGCTCTACCCAGTTTTGATTATCTAAATACCATTGGATGGTTTTTTCTAAGCCTGACTCAAATGTTTCTTTAGGTTTCCAGTTAAGTTCATTCTGTAACTTACTGGAATCTATGGCATATCTTTTATCATGACCCGGACGATCTTTGACGAAAGTAATTTGTTCTTTATAAGAATTCGAGGTCGGCTTTAGTCGATCCAAACATTCACAAACAGCATGCACAATATCGATATTTTGCCATTCTTCATTACCACCAACATTATACACTTCGCCTAATCTTCCCTGTTCGATAACTGTTTCGATGGCGCGACAATGGTCTTCCACATACAACCAATCCCGAACATTTTTACCATCACCATAAATCGGCAAAGCCTGACCGGTTAATGCTTTATCTATCATTAACGGAATCAGCTTTTCCGGAAATTGATAAGGCCCATAGTTATTGGAGCAATTGGTGGTTAGCACCGGTAAACCGTAAGTATGGTGATAGGCGCGTACTAAGTGATCGGAAGCGGCTTTTGATGCAGAGTATGGAGAATTAGGTGCATACGCAGTGGATTCGGTAAATAAGCCGGTATCACCCAAAGAGCCATAAACCTCATCAGTGGAAACATGCAAAAATCTAAAAATCTGTTGTTGCTTATCCGTTAAACTTTGATAATAAGCCAAAACCGTTTGTAACAAATGAAAAGTACCCATTATATTGGTATCAATGAATGCCTGTGGCCCTTCAATGGAACGATCTACATGGGATTCGGCGGCAAAATGAACCACAACTTCCGGCTTGTGTTGTTTTAGTAATTGAGTCACCAATGATTGATCTTGTATATCACCCTGCACCCAATGATGGCGTGGATCATCAGCCACGGCAGCCAAAGTATCCAAATTCCCTGCATAAGTAAGCTTATCAAGATTAACAATAAATCGGTTATGTTGTAAGACTTGTCGCAACACAAAATTACCGCCGATAAAGCCGGCACCACCGGTGACTAACCATTTTTCCTGCATCGTTTGAAGAATCCGTCAAAACCGGCAATTATAGCAGAACCCGCCCCAACGGTCAGCCCCGTCAAGCCAATCGAAATTAGTTTATAATGCCGCTTTTATCTACTGAATGACCCATGAGCGCTGATCTGTCCATAGTTATTGTAAACTACAACAGCTGGCAGGTTTTGGCAAAGCTGCTTGACAGCCTTGCCAGCCAACAAATCAATCCGGTACTGATAAAATCATTCAAAGTGATTATTGTGGATAACGACTCCACTGTACAAAAACCCGATTTCAGCGCGCTCATCAAATCCTTAAACGCCGCTGCCATCGAGGTTGACTGGATTCAGTCACCAAACAACCGGGGTTTTGCCGCAGGATGCAATTTAGGCGCCAAACAGGTCAAAGACGGACTGTTGCTTTTTTGTAACCCCGACATCGAAATCCCCGCCGACGGGCTTAATCATTTAATCGCTGTATATCAAAACCACAAGGTCGATTTATTGGCCCCCAATCAAGTAAGCTTGCAGGGCAAGCCACAGAACATTTCGGGCCGGTTTCCTAATCTATGGCGCTATCTGCCTTTAATGGGCGGCTTATTCAAAGGCAGCCACCCAACATCTGAAACCAAACCCGTATTTTTTTGTGATTGGATTTCCGGTGCCGTGATTTTAATGCGTCTCAATGATTTTAAGCATTTGGGCGGCTGGGACGAAGCCTTTTTTATGTTTATGGAAGATGTTGATTTATGTTTCCGAGCCAGCCAAAAAGCCCTCAAAGTGGGCGTCACCAACCAAACAACCTGGCTCCATCACCACGGTGTCTCCAGCAAACACCGAACAGCCGATCGGGTGCGCAGCAAAAGTGCTGCTTTGGCCGCCAAACACATTTACATCAATAAACACTTTATCAGCTGGCGCAAACCGCTGGCGCATTTATTTGTTTTTTTGAAATACAGCCCTGAACTGATGCTGGGCTGGCTGTTATCCTGGCCTTTTCCCAAACCGGTTTTCTTAACCCGAAGATATATTTTAAAAACTTATTTAAAGGATTTAAAAAATGGTTTTAATTATTCAGCATAAAGCCTAAAACAGATGACACCGGCTGATGAATTTTTAAGTCGTAAGTGCTATAATTCAGCGCCTTTTACAAAGCACTCAATTTATGAAAATACTTGTCGCCATTAAACGCGTTGTGGATTACAACGTTCGCGTCCAGGTTAAACCGGACGGCTCAGGCGTCGCCACCGACGGCGTCAAAATGAGCATAAACCCATTTGATGAAATTGCGGTTGAAGAAGCCCTGCGTATTAAAGAGCAAGGCAAAGCCGATGAAGTGGTGGTGGTCACCATCGGTGGTGATGAATCGCAACAACAACTCAGAACAGCCATGGCCATGGGTGCCGACCGGGCCATTTTGGTCAACACCGATCAGGCCGTTCAACCGTTGCAGGCAGCTCAGGTATTGCTCAAAGTCATTGAAAAAGAACAGCCCGGTCTGGTTATCACCGGCAAGCAAGCCATTGATGATGACAATAACCAAACCCCGCAAATGTTGGCCACTTTATGGAACCGGCCACAAGCCACGTTTGTGTCAGAAATCGAATTTACCGATAAAGGATTGCAGGCCACCCGTGAAGTGGATGCCGGATTAGAAACCATTGAAGTGGCATTACCCGCGGTGATTTCCACCGACTTGCGACTCAATCAGCCGCGTTTTGTAAAACTACCGGATATTATGAAAGCCAAGAAAAAACCACTGGAAACCCTGGCTATTGATGAGTTGGCACCACAGCGCAGCGGCCATCGCATTAAAGCGACCCAATACGAACCACCCCAACCACGCCAAAAAGGTGTGATGGTTGAATCGGTGGATGAATTAGTGACCATGTTAAAAGACAAGGGGTTATTATCATGAGCAAAGTTTTAATTCTCGCAGAGCACAATGGTGACAGCATTAACCAATCCACCGCCAAAGTATTAACGGCAGCCAAACAATTAAAGACAGACAGCATCGACATGGTGTTATTTGCACCCAATGCCGAAATGGCTCAAGAGCTGGCACAATTTGAAGGTGTTGGCAATGTGCAGGTGGTGACCTGTGATAACCACCACGATCAACTGGCGGCTTCGATTGCCCCCACGATTGCTGAATTAGGAAAGAATTACAGTCACATCTGGGGCCCGTCCACCACCTTTGGTAAAGATGTGATGCCACGGGTGGCGGCCTTAATGGAGGTCAACCAAATCAGTGATATCATGGAAGTGATTGACAACAACACTTACAAGCGTCCTATTTATGCAGGCAATGCCATTTTGACCGTCACCACGGACAGC
This sequence comes from Marinicella pacifica, assembly GCF_014636635.1. Lineage (GTDB taxonomy): Bacteria > Pseudomonadota > Gammaproteobacteria > Xanthomonadales > Marinicellaceae > Marinicella > Marinicella pacifica. The sequence goes on from NZ_BMEO01000008.1 coordinate 67,978, forward strand.
AATCATCAGGTCGCCACAGTGCGCACCGCCTCTTATGAAGCTGATAAAACCGATGGTGGTTCAGCTGAAATAAAGGAATGCAGCTTAGAAACCGCCGCTGAACACACCTCATTTGTGAAATTAGCCACTGGTGATTCTGATCGACCTGATCTGCAAACCGCCGCTAAAGTGATTTCAGGTGGCCGTGGTGTTGGTTCCAAAGAAAACTTTGACATGGTGTTTGAATTGGCGGATAAAATCGGTGCCGCCACCGGCGCCTCTCGGGCAGCCGTGGACGCCGGTTACGTGCCCAATGATATGCAAGTGGGTCAGACCGGTAAAATCATTGCCCCGGATTTATACATGTGTTTTGGTATCTCAGGCGCCATTCAGCACCTCACCGGTATTAAGGATGCCGGCACCATTGTCGCCATCAACAAGGATGCCGACGCCCCCATTTTTGAAGTGGCCGATATTGGCCTGGTGGGTGATTTATTTAAGGTTATCCCCGAAATGATTGAAAAAGTATAACGGAGTTATCAATGAAATTTTTACAAGAATTAGGTCTGAAAGACATTAACCCCGGCACTTACACCGGCGATGCGTGGTCAAGCGATGAATCGGCCGGTTTAATTGAATCCCATAACCCGGCCACCGGTGAATTATTGGGCAGCGTATATTCTGCCAGCGAATCCGATTATGAACAGATCATTAAAACCGCACAAGCGGCGGCCAAAGAATGGCGCCGGGTTCCTGCCCCCCAACGGGGCGAAGCGGTGCGCCTGGTGGCCGATGCCCTGCGCAAACACAAAGATGCACTGGGCTCTTTGGTGTCCGCTGAAATGGGCAAAATCAAATCAGAAGGTGACGGTGAAGTACAGGAAATGATTGATATGGCAGATTTTGCCGTGGGTCAATCTCGTATGTTATACGGTAACACCATGCATTCTGAGCGTCCCGGTCACCGCATGTATGATCAATGGCATCCCTTAGGTGTGGTGGGTATTATTTCAGCCTTTAACTTCCCGGTGGCGGTGTGGTCCTGGAATGCTTTTATTGCTGCCATTTGCGGTAATATTTCGGTGTGGAAACCCAGCCCGAAAACACCTTTATGTGGTGTTGCGGTGCAAAATATTTGTAACAAAGCCTTAAAAGACCACGGTTATCCGCCCATCTTTATGCTGTTTAACGACGGTGGTAATGAACTGGCGAAAACCTTTGTCGATGACACACGCGTCGATTTATTGTCGTTCACCGGTTCCACCCAGGTGGGCAAACAGGTGGGCGTCCAGGTGGCCAAACGCATGGGTCGTTCACTGCTTGAACTGGGCGGTAACAACGGTTTAATTGTGGACAAATCAGCAGACTTAAAATTAGCGGTGCCGGCCATTGTTTTTGGCGCCGTGGGTACCGCCGGCCAACGTTGCACCACCACCCGACGTTTATTTGTGCATGAAGACATTGCCGATGAATTGATTGACAAAGTGGTGAACGCCTACCAACAGGTTAAAATCGGTAATCCGCTGGACAAAGACACGCTCATGGGGCCACTTATTGACGGTGTGTCAGTGCAAAACTTTCTCAATACCGTTAACCGTGCCAAAGAAGCCGGCGGCGAAGTGTTGACCGGCGGTAAACCCCATGGTGACGGCCCCGGCTTCTTTGTTGAACCCTGTATTATTAAAGCCGAATCTGACTGGGAAGTGGTACAGACCGAAACTTTTGCCCCGATTTTGTATGTGATGACCTATTCAGATTTAGATGAAGTCATTGAGCAACATAACAGTGTGGCCCACGGTCTGTCATCGGCCCTGTTCACCAACGACATTCGCCAGGCCGAGCAGTTTTTGTCCGCCGGCGGCAGTGATTGCGGTATTGCCAATGTTAATATCGGCACCTCCGGTGCTGAAATTGGTGGTGCTTTTGGCGGTGAGAAAGAAACCGGCGGCGGCCGTGAAGCCGGCTCAGATGCCTGGAAAGCCTATATGCGCCGTCAAACCAACACCATTAATTATTCAACGGATTTACCTTTGGCCCAAGGTATTAAGTTCGATATTTAATGACTTTGCTTGATTCCATTATAGCCTCATCAAGCACACCGTTTGGTGAGGCTTTTTTATAATGCTTATCTCCAAACTTTACAGCCGGTTTTTACAACAACTGCCGGCCGAAACCGCCCATGATTTGGCGATACGCTCATTGGGCAGCCCCTTGGCTAAAATAACACCTGTCAAACAGCCGGATTCACCGATTGAACTAATGGGCATCCACTTTCCAGGCCGGGTGGGACTGGCTGCCGGCTTTGATAAAAATGCCGATGCCATCAGCGGATTAAACCGTCTGGGTTTTGGTTTCCTTGAAGTTGGTACCGTAACCCCAAAACCACAAACCGGCAACCCCAAACCCCGGTTGTTTCGCCTTGCCAAAGACCGGGCCATTATCAATCGCATGGGCTTTAATAACAAAGGTGTGGATTATCTGGTTAACCAGGTTCAAAAAAGCCATTATTCAGGTATTTTAGGCATCAATATCGGCAAAAACAAAAACACGGACAACGACAAGGCACTGGATGATTATCTGATCTGTTTTCAGAAAACCCATTTTTTGGCTGATTACATCACCATCAACATTTCCTCACCCAACACCCCGAACTTAAGGGCTTTACAAAGCAAAGACAGTCTGAATCACCTGCTGTCGGGTCTGAAACAGGCCCAGTTTGACGCCCAAAAGAAAAGTGGTCATTACACCCCTCTTGTGGTCAAAATTTCACCGGATGAAAACCCCGAGCAATTAAAAGCCATTGCCGAAGTGTTACTGGAAACCCGCATCGACGGTCTGATCTGTACCAACACCACGATTTCAAGACCGGATCATCTCAACAGCGCTGCCGATTTAATCAATCAAACCGGCGGACTCAGCGGTGCACCACTCAAAACGAAAGCCACCGAAACCCTCAAAAGCATGCGGGAACACTTAGGCACCGATTTCCCAATTATCGCAGTCGGTGGTATTATGAATATGGCAGACGCCCGACAACGTTTTGAATGTGGCGCTGATTTAATACAAATTTACAGCGGTTTTGTTTATCATGGTCCGCAGCTGATTGATGACATAAACCACGGCTTAACACAACCCCATGGATTCACAACACAAGCTTAAACCATTCAATACCTTAAGACTTGACAGTGTCTGCGAACGCTATGTGCCAATTAATTCATTGAGCGACCTGGAAAGTCTGCCCAGAGACCTGAAAGTTTCAGACATGCTGATTCTGGCCGGCGGTAGCAATGTTTTGCTCAGTCCTGTAATTAATCGCCTTGTCGCCCACATACAACCCCGCAACCACATTCAAATCGTGGATAATCTGGTGGTCGCCTGGGCCGGCACCTCCTGGCACGAACTGGTGGTGTGGGCGGTCAGCAAACAACTGGGCGGCATAGAAAACCTGGCCCTGATTCCGGGCACCGTGGGCGCCGCACCGATTCAAAATATCGGCGCTTACGGCGTCGAAATAAAAGACGTGCTGGCGTGGGTCGAAATCTATAACTGGCACACCGGCGGTTATCACCGACTGAGCAACGAAGACTGCCATTTCAGCTACCGCCACAGTCTGTTTAGATACCATGACCAGCCCTGGATTATCAGCCGCGTCGGACTTGACTTACGCCCCAACCGACCGGTTAACCTCAGTTACCCGGCCTTAAACCAGTATCTGAGTGACAACAAAAATCCAAGCTACGCCGATGTTGCCAAAGCGGTTACTGAAATTCGACAATCGAAATTACCCAACCCCACCCAATTACCGAACGCCGGCAGTTTTTTTAAAAACCCCGTCATCGACCGCCATCAAGCCGAAAAACTGGCTGCAAAACACAAAAAAATACCTCTTTACCCGGTCCCAAACAAACCCGACATTAAAAAAACCAGCGCCGCCTGGCTGTTAGAAAAATGCCATTTCAAAGGCAAACGCCACGGCGATGCCGGTTTCTACGACAAACACGCCCTGATTCTGGTCAACCACGGCCGGGCCACCCACCAGGATATATTCACCCTCATTCAATCCGCCAAAAAAGCCGTCAAATCCAAATTCGGCATCACCCTGGAAGAAGAAGTTCGAATTGTTTAGCCCTGGTTTTGAGCAAAAAAAATCCCGGGAGTGACCCGGGATTTTGTTGGTTTATATGGTTAAACCTTATTCGATGATAAATTGACCTTTCATCACACCCCAGTGACCGGGGAAGCTGCAGAAGAAAGAATAATTCACGTCTTTGGATAATTCAGACACATCAAAAGTAACGGATGTGCTTTCACCACCACCGATGATTTCAGTGTGGGCGATAACTTTAGACATGTCAGCAGGCATATAATCGTTGTCCAAACCTGTGGACATACCGGCTGTTGCCACTGACTGCATGTCGTCGGTTTGGGTCAACACCCAGTTGTGACCCATCACGTTGGCAGCCATGGTGCCTGAATGGGTTAAAGTCAATTTGACTTCGGTGCAATCTGCACCCACAGTCAATTCTGACTTGTTAAACTGCATCTGGTCGTTGCTGTCAATTTCCAACTCGCAGGTTTTGGCGTTGACCGCAGAAACCAAACCAAATGACAATAATAAAGTTGTTAATGTAATCAATTTTTTCATAATAGTACCTTTTAAAAAAGTAAAATAAATATGGTTGTTTATGACCTGAAATTCAAGTGATAACAACCGGGAAAACCCTGTAAATCATCTAAATTTTTCAATGCGCACATTATAACGCACTAAAATTAACAGCGCGTTAATGAAACGTCAAATAAACAGATATTTTTATGGCAAAGCAATTGAGTCGCCTGTCATTCCTGCTTATAATGGCCTTTTTATTTTCATTGGTTTATCATGCAGAAAATTATTGTGTTGTGTCTGTTGTTTTCTTTCGGTCCGGCAATGGCCGAAGGTGACCCGGTTCGCGGTGAACAAATTGCTTATACCTGTACCGGCTGTCACGGTATCCCGAAATATAAAAATTCCTATCCCAATTACCATGTGCCGAAAATTGGCGGCCAAAATGCAGCCTATCTGGAAACCGCCCTTAAAGATTACCGTGACGGCGCCCGCCGCCATGGCACCATGCAAGCGCAAGCAGGCAGTCTGAGCGATCAGGACATTAGTGATATCGCCGCTTATTTTTCTCAACTTGGCCAAAATCAGCAGGACAAACCATGAACAATTTTAAAAAACCACAAATCATCTCTGTCGCACTGTGTGTGTTCGCTCTTTTAGTGGGAAGCAATGCGCTGGCCTTTGATGCCGAAGCGGGTAAAAAGAAAGCCGAACAAGTCTGTGCTTCATGTCATGGTTTAGATGGTGTGGGCATCATCCCCACCTACCCAAATCTTGCCGGCCAGTATGTGGATTATCTGACCAAAGCCCTCAAAGACTACCGTTCCGGTCAACGCAGCAATGCCATTATGGCGGGTTTTGCCGCCACCTTAAGTGACGAAGAAATTCAAAACCTGGCGTACTACTACGCCACCTTAAAAGAAAATCGTTTACCTGTCTTAGACCTGAAATAAGACTGTGTCAAAACCCCAATACGCCCTGATAACCGGTGCTTCCGCCGGTTTGGGTTTGGCCTTTGCCGAACAACTGGCGGCTAAAAAAACAGCATTAATTCTGGTGGCCAGGCGTGCACAGCGCTTGCAAAAAATAACCCAAGAACTGACCGATCAACACGGTATAAAAGCCCATTACCTGGTCGCAGATTTGGCCCATCCCGATGCACCGGATAAAATTTTTGAGCAATGCCAAAACAATCAATGGCCGGTGCATACCCTGATTAACAATGCCGGTTATGGTGTGCCCGGCGATTTTGATCATGTGGATTGGGCCACCCATCAGGCACAGTTGAATGTGATGCTCAACAATCTGGTGAAACTCAGTTATTTATTTTATCCGGCCATGAAAAAAGCCGGTTGCGGCGGCATTTTACAGGTGGCGTCACTGGCCGGTCTGGCGCCGCCGACCGCCGGACACACTCTGTACGGGCCGATGAAAGCTTTTGTGATTAAGTTTGCCCATTCTTTGCATTTAGAAGCCAAAGACTTTGGCGTCCATGTGACTGCCGTCTGTCCGGGCTTTACCTACACCGAGTTTCATGATGTCAATGGCACCCGCAAGCGCATGAACAGCCTGTCTAAATCCCTGTGGATGAATGCCGATGATGTGGTGCGCCAAAGCCTACAAGCACTGGCAGACAATAAACCGGTCAAAATAAATGGCTGGCGCAACCGCTTGATTGCCTTAATGACCCGCTTATTTCCGGACAAACTGATTCGTGCCTTGTTCCAAAGCAATATTCAAAAATACCGTCAACGCAGCTCAGATTAGAACATAAAAAAAGCAGCATGTGATATCACAGACTGCTTTTTTTGCGTACACAAATTGCTTAGCGGGTGGCTGACACCAAATTACTCAAGGAATTAACCGCCACCATAACGGTGGCATAGTCAGCCTGTTTGTCGCTTTTAATGTTGGTCATGAGTTGCTTCATGTTATTGACCATTTTTTGCTGATCATGCAGCCACTGATCCATCACCGTTTGTGCTGATTTTTTGGTGCCATAGCGACGTATCAGCGCGGCAGTCAATTGCGCATGGTGTTCACTCAGATCGTCGCGCAAATCACCGCGGGCATGCACATGCCAATGGCTGTCCACCGGCAATTTTTCCACCATGCTGTTAAGCCACACTAAATTCAGGTATTGGCCCAGCGGGAAAAACATGTCAGCGGCACTTTTCACCGTCACCTGTTCGTCATTGGCCACTTTCACCACATCCAGCGCGGCTTTGATATAGGGCAATGCGGCCAATTGCTGCGCGATGTTTTTATGAAAGCCGTTGTCCGTTAAATTTTTCTTCTCACGCTGATACAACTGCACATCCGCAGGGGTGATATGTTGATCAAAATTTGTCACAAATTGATTCACACCTGATTGCAGTTGTTCTAACTGAGCTTGTAAATCCAGACTGTGACCGATGTTATTCAATACCCAACGAACTGACTGCCGAACAAATGACCAGATGGCTTTCAGGGCTTTTAACTGCTCTTCTGCGCTGACCACACTGTCATGATCATCAAGCGCTTGCCAAAGATTATTTAAATCAAACAATTCCACCACCAAAAAGTAAGCCAACGCAATGGCACTGACATCCGCCCCGGTGTCTTCATTCATGCGCATCATAAATGTGGCACCCATGCGATCAATGATTTGACTGGTTAAAACAGTGCCGATGATTTCTCGTTTCAGCTGGTGGTTTTGCAGGTATTTGGCATCCACTGATTGTAATTGTTTGGGAAAATAATGCACCATCACATCAGCCAACCAGGGATCATCCAGAACCTCAGATGCCAACAATTGCTTGTATAAATCAATTTTGGAATAGGATAACACCACACACAATTCAGGACTGTACAGACCTTCGCCATTTTGCTGGCGGGTCTTTAACGCCGCTTCTGAAGGTAAATATTCAATTTCCCGGTCTAAAAGACCTTTATTTTCCAGGGTCTTAATCAGGTGGGCTTTGGCCCCGATGCGCTCGGCACTGACATGCAGCATGAAAGACAGGATTTTGTTCTGCCGATAATTATTGGTGAGCACCAAACGGGACACTTCATCGGTCATGTCTTTCAAAAGATCATTGCGCGCCGCCAGGTCCATGCCGCCATCTTTCATAATCTGTTGCAATAAAATCTTGATGTTGACCTCATGGTCAGAGCAATCCACGCCGGCAGAATTATCGATAAAGTCGGCATTGCAACGGCCACCGGTTTTGGCATATTCAATCCGACCGCGCTGGGTCATGCCAAGATTGCCACCTTCACCAAACACCCGACATCGCAATTCAGCACCATTCACCCGTAAAATGTTGTTGGCACTGTCACCCACATCAGCATGGGTCTCTTCACTGCTTTTCACATAGGTGCCGATGCCGCCGTTCCAGATAAGATCCACCTCTGATTGCAACAGTTTTTTAATCAACTCCTGCGGCGCGATATCATCTTGTTTTAACTTAAGCCATTCTTTGACTTCAGTGGACAAAGGAATCGCTTTATCAAACCGCGAATAAACACCGCCGCCTTTGGAAATCAGTTTTTTATCATAATCATCCCAGGTGGAGCGCGGCATTTCAAACAAGCGTTTACGCTCTTTCCAGGAACTGGCTGAATCGGGGTTGGGGTCAAGGAATATATGCATGTGGTTGAAAGCCGCTTTCAGACAAATGTGTTTTGATAACAACATACCGTTACCAAACACATCACCACCCATATCGCCGATACCGACCACTGAAAAGTCCTGCTTTTGGGAATCGATGCCCATTTCTCTAAAATGACGTTTCACCGATTCCCAGGCACCGCGTGCAGTTATGCCCATGCCTTTGTGGTCATAACCGGCTGAGCCGCCTGAGGCAAAGGCATCGCCCAGCCAAAAACCACGTTCCGTGGAAATGGCGTTGGCGATATCCGAAAAGGTGGCCGTGCCTTTGTCCGCCGCCACCACCAAATACGGATCATCACCGTCATAACGCACCACATTATCCGGATGGGCCACTTTCTCGTTGACAATGTTATCGGTGATGTCCAGCATCGAGCCGATAAAAATCTGGTAACAGCGCTTCACTTCTGCCATCACGGTGTCCCGGTCACCCTGCGGCAGGTTTTTCACCACAAAACCGCCTTTCGAGCCCACCGGTACAATAATCGAATTTTTAACATGTTGTGCTTTGGTCAACCCCAACACTTCGGTTCTGAAATCTTCATAGCGATCAGACCAGCGCAAACCACCGCGAGCCACTTCACCCATCCGCAAATGAATGGCTTCCACATCCGGAGAATAAACAAAGATTTCACGGAACGGTACCGGTTTGGGTAAGAAAGAAATGGCGGCAGAATTTATTTTGATACTCATCGCCGGCTTAAACTGATCCGTGTCATCTTTTTGGAAAAAATTGGTGCGCAAAATGGCCCGAATGGTCTCCATGACATAGCGAATAATCCGGTCTTCATCCTGAGATTTAACACTCACCAACAACGCGTTAATGGCTTTTTCCACCTTATCGGCAAGACTCTCACGGTCTAATTTTCGGCTGCGGAAATATTTATCCACACAGGCCTGCTGGTTGTCATTTAATTTAATATTCAGATGATTTAATTGATCACCGAATTTTTGTTTAAAGACCTTAAAATATTCCCGGATTTCGGCAGCATCCAGCTGATCCAGCGCAGGACTTAATCGAATCGTGAACAACTCCACCAGCCAGCGACTGATGTGCGGCTGATTAACCAACGCTTTGACAATGTAATCTCGACTGTATGGTAAGCCGGTTTGTAACAAGTATTTAACCAGCCCATTAATAAAATAGATTTGACGCCAGTTTAGGCCACCCAAGATAACCAATTTATTCAACGGATTAGAACTCAGTTGATTGCGTGACACTTTAGCAAAGGTGCTGTGAAAGCGTTCCCGCACCAGCTCTAATTTTAAAGCGGCGCCGGAAGCCAGGTTTAAGTCAAAATCCTGCACCCAAATGACACGGCCATCAGCAAGACGCCACTCATAAGGCCGTTCACTGACCACCTGCAAACCTAAATTTTCAAGATCAGGCAACACTTCACTTAAGGGCATGGTTTTATTAAAGCGAAACACCTTAAACCGAAATTCACCCTGATGTTTAACCCGGGGCATATAGAGGCTGACACGCAAATCCTCATCATTCTCCAGTTTATTGGCATGTTCAACATCGTATGAGGCCACCCGTGGGCTGACATCTTCCGTGTAAGCCACGGGAAATGCGCCTTTAAATTTACTGATTAAATTTTGGGCCTGCTCCATCCCAAACCGTTCAATCAATACCATGCGCAGTTGATCTTCCCAGGTTTTGACTTCTTCGATAACATCCTGTTTTAATTGAGCCAGCAAAGTATCGTCAAATTGTTGAACATCTCGAATCACCAGATACAGGCGGGCATAATGGGAATCATCAATCGAAACAGCATATTCCACTTCAACGCCGTCCACCGCACGCGTCACCAGATCCTGAATTTTATGCCGCACTTTGGTGTTAAACAAATCCCGCGGCACATAAATCATAAAAGAAGCGTATCGACCAAATTTATCCACCCGGGCAATCACCTGGGTGGTCACCTTTTCCTGTATAGCCAGCGACTGATAAATGGCATAGAACAATTCTTTGGTATTACTTTGCATCACCTCATCCCGTGGAAAGCTGTCAATGATATGTATCAACATTTTTTCGGAATGGGAATTGGCTTCAAAATCAAATTGCTTAATCAGTTGTTTGATTTTGGTTTTGATGTAAGGAATTTCAGCGGGGCTGGTATTGGTGGCTTGTGAAGTGAACAAACCTATAAAACGGTGCTCGGCCACCACATCGCCGTCGGCATTGGTTTCCAGCACGCCAATATAGTCCAGGTTACCTTTGCGGTGAATTTTTGATAGTTTATTGACTTTGGTTAATACCACCAGGTCAGATTGTTTTTTGACTTTATAATCACTGACTTTTATTTGACTGGCATCATTCTTATCGGCATCCAGTTCAGGCCGCAACAGACCCAAACCGGATTGTTTATCAGCCACCAAATAATCTTTTTTCTTTTCATAGTGGCGGTAGCCGAGAAAGGTGAAATTATCAGCCGCCAACCATGCGATAAATTTTTGCTGGGCTTTGCGGGTACCGCTATCTCCCAAATCACCGAGTTTTGATTGCGCAGTTTCCAATTGTGACAGCATCGGCTTCCAATCCGCCACTGCACAGCGAATTTGACCAAAAACCCGGTTGAGATAATCCTGCAACTGCTGTCTTTCATTGTCATCATCAATTCTTGAAACCTCAATATAAATTAATGATTTAAGCTGTACATTTTTATTTTTAGGTTTATCAATCAATACCCGGTCTTTATCCCGACCTTCGATTTGAATAATCGGGTGTGAAATCAATTTTACCTCAAGTCCAAACTCTGCACAGGCCATGGTCGCTGAATCCACCAGGAATGGAATGTTGTCATTGACCAAAAATATATGCGAAACCGTCGGGTCATCGGCCAGATGGGTGACTTCAATCACCGGTTTTTTCAGGCTTGATTCGCTCATAATGCCAATCATGCGGGTCATCACTTCAACCCAATAGTCAATATCATGTGAAGTGACTTCTTCCATGGTCATGTGGGTAAACAATTGTTTCGCCAGTTGCTCAGCACTTTGGGCGTAGGGGTATTTGTTTTTTCTGATGTGGGCGGCAAATTTCTTGATGAATTTTTTATGCTCAGAAGTCAATAAAGAATGCATATATATCTTTCCTGTGTCCGAATATAGTGAATAGTCGGCATCACGTTTAATTAAAAAAATCAACGATTCAGTCTGCGTAACAGGACTGAAATAACTTACCGAATTGTAACTTTTTAACCAATGAAAAGGTAGGTTGAAAAGCGCTATTTAATGGTTGTTTGATATCCGACAAACCACGCGGATTAACCATTGACAGAAAATCACCAAAATTTAGGCTTGTAATTTAAACAAATCCCACTAAAATCCATCATATCCCTTTATTCGTATATAAAGATATATGGAACTCAACGAATTATTTAAACTACTGTCCGATGAATCACGGATTCGCTTGTTATTGCTGTTGCAGGACAACGAACTGACTGTGGCAGAAATGGCAGAAATAACGCAAATGCCGCAGCCAAGGGTATCCACCCATTTATCTTTATTGCGTCAGAGTGATTTGGTGATTGTGCGTAAACAAGGTGTGTTCGCCTATTACCGCATAAACAACGGCACTTTTGATGCGCGTCACCCCGATTTTTTAAACTTACTGATCGCTCATTACCGTGACCATGCTTTAATCAAACAAGATTTAAGACGACTCGATCAGGTTTTAAACCAGAAAGCCAAAAGCAATCAATGGGTGGACAGTGTCGCCGGTGACATGGAGCGACATTATTCTCCGGGCCGCACCTGGGAAGCCACCACCCGCTTAATTGCCCGCATGATTCAGCTGAATAAAGTACTGGACATTGGTTCCGGTGACGGTGTGCTGGCTGAACTCATGGCACCGCAGTGCCAAGAATACACCTGTGTTGATAATAACCACAAAGCCATGCAGGCGGCACAAAACCGCTTACAACATTTAAACAATGTTCAATTTTCAGAAGCCGACATGCATGATCTGCCGTTTCAGGACAATCAATTTGATTGTGTGTTGCTGTTACAGGTATTGACTTATGCCGAAGACCCCAAAAAAACCATATCTGAAGCGGTTCGGGTCACCCAACCCGGCGGTCGCATTATACTGGCTACCTTAAATAAACACGCTCACCGTCATGTTAAAAAGGAATACGGCCACATTCATATGGGGTTCAAACCAAGCACCATAGAAAACTACTTTTTAAAGCAAAATTGTCAGTCAGCAGAAGCCCGCATTACTTCACAGGAACAACGTTTACCCCATTTTGAAATCATCACCGCCGAGGCCGTTAAATGAGCAGCATTCGTCAAGCCCTCACCAAAGCCGTTAATGAACGAATTCTGTTACTGGATTCCGCCATGGGCACCATGATTCAGCAATTAAAACTCACTGAATCTGATTTTCGCGGGACCCTGTTTAAAGAGCACAGCACTGATTTAAAAGGTAACAACGATATTTTATCCCTGACCCAAGGCGATTTAATCCGTAATTTGCACGAGCAAAATCTGGCGGCCGGCAGTGATTTAATTGAAACAAACACCTTTAACGCCACTCGCATCGCACAAGCCGATTACGGTACTGAAGATTACAGCTATGCCATTAACAAGGCCGCCGCCGAGTTGGCTAAACAAGCCTGTGATCAATACAGCACAGCAGACAAACCACGTTGGGTGGTGGGTGTTCTTGGCCCCACCAACCGCACCGCATCCATTTCACCGGATATTAATCGGCCTGAATTTCGTAATGTGACTTTTCAAGAGCTCACCGATGCCTATAGTGAAGCGGTGAATGGTCTGTTAGATGGTGGTGCAGACATTTTGATGGTAGAAACCATTTTCGACACGCTGAATGCCAAAGCCTGTTTGTTTGCCATCCAAACCCGATTAGATGAGCGCCAGATTGACGTACCACTGATGATTTCAGGCACCATTGTTGATGCCAGTGGCCGGACTTTATCCGGTCAAACCCTGACCGCCTTTTACCATGCCATACGCCACGCCAAACCGTTCAGTATCGGCCTGAACTGTGCGCTGGGCGCGGATGATCTGATTCCCTATATCAAAGAACTGAATGATATCTGCGAATGTTATGTCAGCGTCCACCCGAATGCCGGTCTGCCCAATGAACTGGGTGAGTATGACCAGAGTCCTGAGCAGATGGCCACGATTTTAAAGCACATGATTGACCGCCGACATATCAATATCATGGGCGGCTGTTGTGGCACAACACCTGAGCACATTGCGGCCATGGTAGCGTTACCACTTAAAAATAATGGCCGTCCCCTCCCCCAATTTAAACCAATGTGTCGCTTATCAGGTTTAGAACCACTCACCATCACACCCAATATTAATTTTATCAATGTTGGTGAACGCACCAATGTCACCGGTTCAGCCAAATTTAAACGCCTGATTAAAGAGGATAAACTCAGCGAAGCGGTGGAGGTGGCCCAACAACAGGTGGATAACGGTGCCCAGATTATTGATATCAATATGGATGAGGGACTACTGGATTCTGAAGAAGTGATGGCGACATTTTTGAAATTGATCGCCTCAGAACCCAACATTTCAAAAGTCCCCATTATGCTCGATTCTTCAAAATGGAGCGTACTGGAAACCGGCTTACAACTGATTCAGGGCAAAGGCGTTATCAATTCCATCAGCCTCAAAGAAGGCGAAGAAGAGTTTTTACAGCATGCCCGCCTGGCCATGAAATATGGCGCAGCGGTGATTGTCATGGCGTTTGATGAACAAGGTCAAGCCGATAATCTGCAGCGGCGCATAGAAATTTGTCAGCGTTGTTATGATTTACTGACACAAGAAATTAATTTCCCGCCGGAAGACATTATTTTTGACCCCAATATCTTTGCCATCGGCACCGGGATTGCCGAGCACAATAATTATGGTGTGGATTTTATCGAAGCCACCCGCTGGATTAAAAAAAACCTGCCGCATGTGCATGTTTCCGGCGGTGTGTCCAATATTTCTTTTTCTTTCCGGGGCAATAATCCGCTGCGTGAAGCGATTCATTCGGTGTTTTTATACCATGCCATCAAGGCCGGCATGGACATGGGCATTGTTAATGCGGGGCAACTGACCGTTTACGATGATATTCCGACACATATTCGGGATAAAATTGAAGACCTGTTGTTTAACCGTGACCCTGATGCCACCGAAGATTTGATGGTGTTGGCGGAAGAATTGCAAAAAAGCCAAACCGATGACAGTGACAAAAATGCCTGGCGTGATTTACCGATTAATGAACGCATCAGTCATTCCCTGGTACACGGTATCAGTGATTATATTGAACAGGATGCGGAGCAAGCCAGGAAAGCGCTGGATGAACCGCTGGAGGTGATTGAGGGGCCGCTGATGGATGGTATGAATGTGGTCGGTGATTTATTTGGTGCCGGCAAAATGTTTCTGCCACAAGTGGTGAAATCCGCGCGGGTAATGAAAAAAGCGGTGGCTTATCTGACACCTTTTATCGAAGCCAAAAAAGGCCGCCAACAAACCAAAGGCAAAGTGGTGTTGGCCACGGTCAAAGGCGATGTCCATGACATCGGAAAAAATATTGTCGGCGTGGTGCTGGGCTGTAATAACTACGAAATCATTGATCTTGGTGTGATGGTGCCGGCCCAGAAAATCCTCGACACCGCGATTGAACAGAATGCCGACATTGTGGGCCTTTCCGGCCTGATCACACCCTCATTGGATGAAATGTGCTATGTGGCTGAACTGATGCAGGAACGCGGCATGAGCTTACCCCTGATGATTGGCGGTGCCACCACCTCACGCACCCACACCGCGATAAAAATCGAACCGGGTTATGAGCACGCCACGGTGTGGGTCAAAGACGCTTCCCGCGCAGTTAATGTGGTCCAAAAATTATTGTCTGAAAAAGACCGAAATGATTTCTGTCAGGACATAAAAAACCAGTACGAAGAACTCAGGGAACGACGTAAAAACCGGGATCAACATAAAAAACTGATTTCTTTACAAGCCGCCCGTGATAATGCCTTACAACTGGATTGGACTCACTACCAACCACCGAAACCGAGCTTCACCGGCATTAAAGTCATCAAAAACACGCCCATCGAGGATTTAAAACCCTTTATTGACTGGACACCGTTTTTTCAGGCCTGGGAATTACACGGCAAATACCCGGCCATTTTAGACGATGAACTGGTGGGTGAAAGTGCCCGTGAGTTGTTCCGGGACGCACAAACCATGCTGCAACAAATCATCGATCACAAGTGGCTGTCTTTAGAAGCCGTGATTGGTTTTTTCCCGGCGTACCGAGACGGTGATGATGTTATCATCGAACATCAAAAACAAAGCCATCGGCTTTTGAACCTGCGCCAACAAGCCGACAAACCCAAAGCCAACTTGTGCTTAAGCGATTTTATCGCCCCCAAAGACAGTGGCGTGCAAGATTATATCGGCGCCTTTGCAGTCACCGCCGGAGTCGGCATTGAACCGCATATTGAGCGTTTTAAAGCCGATAATGACGACTATAAAGCCATCTTACTGAAAGCCCTGGCCGATCGTCTGGCTGAAAGTTACGCTGAATACATGCATCATCAGGTACGCACCCGCTATTGGGGCTACGCCGCCGATGAGGATTTAGACAACCAAGACCTGATAGATGAAAAGTACCGGGGCATCCGACCGGCACCGGGTTATCCCGCCTGCCCCAATCATCCACAAAAAGATGTGCTTTTTGATTTGCTCGAAGTCAGCCAACACACCGCCATCGAACTTACTGAAGGCTATGCCATGTATCCGGCCTCCTCGGTCAGTGGTTTTTATTACGCGCACCCGGATTCACAATACTTCGTGGTCGGCAAAATTGACGATGACCAAGCCCGGGATTATGCGCAAAGAGCCGGGATTTCTGAGGACAAAGCCCGTAAAATACTGAGAGCCAATTTATCAAGATAAAGGTGATTATATGAGTTTTTACGAAATTGACGGTGTTAGACCGATTATCGATGACAGTAGTTTTGTACACCCAACGGCGTCCATTATCGGCCATGTCATTATCGGCAAGAATTGTTACATCGGCCCCCATGCCAGTTTGCGTGGAGATTACGGTCGCATTGTGCTTGAAGATGGTGTCAACGTGCAAGACGGCTGCATTGCCCATTCCTTTCCGGGCGGTGAAACCCGTATCTGCAAAAACGGCCACATCAGCCACGGTGCGGTGTTACACGGCTGTGTCATTGGTGAAAACACCATGGTCGGTATTCAAACCGTGATTATGGATAACGCCGAAATCGGCGCTGAATGTATTATCGGTGCATTAAGTTATGTTAAACCCGGTTTCAAAGCCCCCGACCGCAGCATCATCCACGGCTCCCCGGCTGAAGTCAAACGCGCTGTTAAAGACCATGAACTCGAATGGAAAACCCGCGGCACCCAAGTCTACCAAAACCTCACCGAACGCTGCCTCAAAAGCTTCCGCGCCTGCCAACCCCTGAACGATGAAAACCAGCAAAAGCAAGATCTCGATGCGCCAAGCTTTAAACCCATAAAAAAATAAAATGCTCTCACACTAGAATCACAGTAAACACAGCGAATATCTATTTGGCGCTGAATCTTACAAATAATACTACTGACATGGATTAACCATTAATTCGAAACCATGCTTGAAAATAATATCAGTTATCAAATTACTTTGACTTGCACTATTGTCACTTGGGTCAACGTCTGTAATACCTGTTGGCATGGCTATAGATGCTGAGTGGTTAATCACCTCACCGACCTGGGCGTTTATGTCTGTTAATAATAAATACACAAGTGATGAACCGATGGGTAAATCAACATTGGTATTTATATTGCCACTGCCGGTGGCTGAAGCGCAGCTGGCACCGTTAATGGCGCTACATTCCCATGATTGAACGTTCAGATGACTTGAGGTGGTGCTTGTTAAAGCCGCAGCATTTATATCCAAATCACCGATGTTACTCACTTCGAGCTGATAAACCACTGATTGAACCGGTTGAATATTTTGTTCACAGACATTAATCGATACCGCTAAATTGGGGCCTACACTGACACCACCATTATCGGTGTTATCGGTATTATTACTTTCATCCGCATCATCTTCTGCTGCAAATGCTGAGGCCTCATTATCAAAGGTACCGGCTGCTGATAGTTGGGTGGTGACATTGAGTGTGACAGACTGGCCATTGGCCAAATCATCAATGGTACATGGAAAGCTATCAGCCGGCAGACAGCTGGCGCCTGAGGTACTGACCAGCGTTAAGTTTGTCATGGTGTCGCTGACAACGATACCGGTGGCATCATTGGGGCCATGATTGGAGATAATAAGCTCGTACTGGATTTGGTTACCGACCTGGAAAGGTGATGAGCTTAATAAATTCTTTTGCAACTCGATATCAACCACAGGGGTGAACACACCATCGCCGATATTGGTTAATTCGATGGCATCAAGAGTAAAGCCATGGTAATGGGGATCAGCTGATTCAACGTTATCGAAAACCACCTGATAAGCCACATCACCGTCATAAATACCATCGTCAATACCCTGCACAACAAAGTCTTGCGGTGTTTGCCAATTAGTCGGTGTAAAAATCAATTCTGCTGGCAGAATTTCTGCTTCACTGATATCCGAGACCTGTGCTTTAACACGAACATAGTCTGTCGGCTGTTTATTGAGTGTGACCGATAATGTTGCGACATCACCTGATTCCGTTGTAATCAGCGTATCTGCCTGGTAAGACACCTGATAATAAGTCAGTGTCAGCGGATTCAGTGAGTACCTTGTCACACTTTGACCATTGGCGCTGATGGTGGCATATAAATAATAATTGCCCTCCCCGACACCCATTAAATCCCAATTATATGAATCATTAAAATCATCCTCAGAAAGACCTGATGCAATCAGAATACCAGCTTCACCTTGGTTATCCGTGTCATAAAACAATTCGATATCAGCATTACCGCCATCATAACTATCAACCCACTCTATGGTGTAGTTAAGACCTTGGTTTTGTTCAGCTTGTTGTAAGGATAAAAACTCAAATTCAGGGATATGAATTACGCCACTGTTAATGGTGTAAAAACGACTCAATTGTGATGGTGTGCCTTGAGAACTGTCTTCATAAACCGAAGTAACTCTCCAGTAATAATAGTTTCTGTCTGTTAATTCCGGCACAACGACTTCAGTATGATCCGTCGTTAGGCTGTGTAATAATTGAGTGGCTGCCTCATCGGTAAATACTTCCACCAGATAGTGACTAACTTTTTTAACGCCGGTATCGGCTTGAAAAGACAGTACAGGTCGTAAATGATCAACCCAGCTTAAGTTACTTGGATTTAACTGCACTAATACCGGGCTTGAGGTATCTGTTCTAACCGTTAAACGACCATACACCCAGTCACCCGATAATGTATTGATTCGTGCTTTGGCTCGCCAATAATAGACACTGTTTTCGTCTAAATTGCTTAGTTGCCATTTAATCTGCTGATTGCTGTCAGCGACCTGATCCGTTATATCCTGAAAATCAGTTGAGCTAAAATCGAGGGTTTTATCAATTTGAATGTCATAGAGATAATCCTGCTCTGAAGGCACTGTATTATCATGGTGAATAATAAGCTCAATATCGGTACCGATCACTGCATCCATTAATTGTGAATCTACAGCATAGCCATAAGGCAAGGTTAACGCCGTATCAACGGTAAAGGCCGAGTCACCACAAGCCACTTCAGTGCTATCGTCTTTAACACTGACCTGCCAATAATAAGTATCTAAATTTTCAAATGTGGCATAAGGCTGCCATTGTTTCAGGAAGTCATAGCTTGTATCTAAAACGTCCTCGGATAACCAGCCAGAATCAACTGCTTGCTCCGTCATTAAATCATCGGAGAACACCCGAAAGCGATACTTTAAAGAATCACTGTCATCATCATGAGCTGCCATAACAGATAAGCTCGGTTGTGTGCTGGTCACGACCTGGTTATCCGGGAACGCAAGTGCACAGCCATAGGGTGGTTCATCCGTGGCACTCAAGGTAAATGAATCATAAGACCATAAACCCGGTGTGGCGCCATCGAATGGCCTAACCCGCCAGAAATACGTTGAATTTTCATTTAAAGTCACGCCATGCTGCCAACTGGTTTGCACGGCTGTTTCACTGACCGTTGCTTGTGCTAAGGGCGTTTCTGACAACTCTGATTCATACAATTCAAATTCATAAACAAGGGCCGCATCCACAGCCGCTTGTGCATTGACAATCGTAAACTCGCTCCCCGGACTGCTGATTATGGCACCCCGAACAGGATTCAGAATGGTGGCCGGTAAAGGCCGATCTTCTACGATCGGATTGCCACCATGATCGTGTTCTTCTAAATTAGTGGCGCTGTCTTGATCATAATCACCCTCCGCATCTTGCGACAAATCACCGAAATGATCACGTTCCCAATCATCATCCATACCATCCCCATCGGTATCGATAAAATCAGGTTCCTCAATCACAACAGTCACCGAGGCATCGGTTTGCGCCTGTCCGTCATCGGCACGCAGTATAAATTGGTGTGTGCCAATATCGGCCAATTCCGGAAACCAGGAAAATCGCCAGGTACTACCACTAACAAAGGCTACACTGGATGCCGCCGGCGCACCAATAGAGACTAAAGAAAGAACATCACCTGCATTGGCATCGGTGACTTCTATATCAAAAGATAAAGGCGTACCTGCGACTCCAGTTTGTGGACTGCTGACGTTAATAACCGGCGCTTCATTGGGTTCGCCGCCATTAATAATTAATTGATACGCACCTGTGGTTTCAACATCGAACAATGCAATATAGTACGCATAAACACCTGGATCAGTTTCTTCTTTGTATTGCCAGACATTGCGCTCAGGTAAAACCTTACCATCGGAACGCACGGCTGTAATGACTTGGGGTTGTCCCTGATAAGGATCGGTAACTTGGGTAACGATTGGTCCGGCCGTCGGCGATAGGGTTAAGGCATAGGTTTGTTGACCATTAACGACACCGGTATTGGCGATGCCAGAGGGTAATGAAATAACATCCGCTTGGGTACCGGATGACTCATAAACCCGATATTGACTGCCATCAAGCGCCAAAAAGTCAGATATTGTATCCCGCCCGGGATAATCCACCACCACCCGATGAAACAGATAATGAGTGTTCACCGAATCGATTAAAGACGTGAGGGCACCACCGAGTTCATCGGCATGGACAAAATCCGCCTCAAAACTGATAAACTCACCATTCAGTGAGGTACTCATCAGCCAGCTCACCACAGCCGATTGCCCCGCAGGCAGCAGACCGACATCAGCCAATAAAGAATTGGTCACCGACGCATCATTCAGCGAACTGCCCAATAAAGTAAAATCAATTAATAAGCCCTGCTCGTTTTCGATAATCTCCGGCTGAGCAGATTCAATTTTTAATTGCTTCGCTTCACCAAAACCGGCATTGTAAATCCGCAAACCCAAATCAAAAGGCGTGACCGCCTCGACTTCAGGCGTTAACGGATCGTCTCCAAAGACATCTTTCGGAATAAAATAATCCAGCGTCAATAAAGGCGTTGGTTTAACCTGGATATAATCAGGTGAAACATTTACCACCTGGCTTTCCTCGCCATAGGTATAGCTGACCGTGGCGGCTACACCATAACGCAAACCCTGAGGAAACTCCCCACCGGAACCCGGCGCTGGAATAATCAACCAATGAATTTCCGCCGCTTCACCGGCATTAATCACACCGGTGCCATCCACCGCATTCACACCTTCCATGCGATCTAAGGTAATAAAAAAAGAAGCCTGGGTATTATTCTGATCACTGGACGCCAAAACCGGATTACCATCAGCATCCCGAAACAACACATCAATCGACAAGTTCTCCAAAGCCGCCAGATCCAAACCATTGGTAATCACCATCTTGGCATCAAAAGCTTGCCGCTCCAAAGACAGTTCCTGCCTGATTTCAATTTTGACGATGGCACAGATGGTTTCTGCCATTAGAGTTAATGGAGCCATTAACAACAATATTAGTAATCCTATTCTTTTCATAATAACTCTATTTTTTCTCTATAGTAATAATATACTTACTTAATTTACTTGCCATCAAAAAAACAATCACAGCCATTCTGGCTAATGAAACAATCTTTATAAATTATATAAAAATCACCTATCCTCTGGTCTTACATAGTCAACAAACTTATAGTTCGAATCTGCAAAATTTATTATCAAAACAGGGGCTTTTTGTTTTTGTTCGGACAATTGAATAAGAAAGCAATGCCACATACTTTCCTGAGTGCTAGGTGAACAAAACAGAACCGAATAATGACTATCTAATAATTCCATCGATATAATTTCTGTCGCAATCTTAATCATATGCATAGATGAAATATCACCTTTAAACTCTTCATTTTTTTTTAAAGAACAAGAACTAAGCATACAAATAAAAACAATACAACATATAACTTTCATGGTTGAGTTTGGTGCGTTTTAATTAACCGGAAAGTATTTATTTTATAATTTAAATACAATAACCAATCTCCAGAGCCAGGAGGAAGAACCTGATAAGTTTTACCGTCGAATGATTCAGCAATTTGAGAAATATTACAAACCCACAAACTACTCTTCACATTGTCTGGAGAACAGTGAATACCTACAAAATCCTCATGTCCCGTTTCATCCGCAAATATTTTTCTTGCCATAACCTCAATATATATTCTGTTTATAGATTTGATGTTTTTTGAATTATTAGCATGTGTTACAAATAAAACCCCTTGGAGAATTAGTACACTAATAACTACAATCAGTACCCTACTTTTTTGCATTGTTTTAACCTCTCTTCAACTACTTTTAATTGAGACTTTGCTCGTTCTTTGCACTCACAATCATCCAATAATTTGCGCAAACAATCAGCAGAAACTCTATCAGCTTTGCATTCATTTTCTTGTTTTTCTATGTAATAGTCTGCAAGATCATAACTGTGAAAATTTGGCATGCTTCTTTCTGGCACACCCTTACAATCAGCTCTATTTCCAGTTGCTATAAATTTTTTAAGCCACTTAAGATGAACCTCTTCATGCTTTTGTGTGCAATTACGGGTGCACTCATAATCATCATTAAAAATTTTCAAATTATCTTTACCATCACATGCGGTTATGCCCAAAGTAGATAAACCCAATGGATCAAAATTCACATTTGGATTTAAAAATGCATAAACATACATATTAAATCCACCTTCTATTTTAAGAGGATCTGATTGTATGTACCTTCCAGTATTTGACGAATAATTCCTATTCAAATTATAAAAATATAAGGTTGTATTGTCTAAGTAGTGTCCGGGAAAGCCCATCTCATCATCAATTATACTAACTGTAGTCTGCCAACCCCCAAAGGCTTTCATTTCTTTGGCATTGACCACTTCTCCTTGGTTATTATGAATAATCTGAGGTGTATCCAAATGGTCGTTTTGGTAGTAGTAATAAGTATTATTCTGTTTTTTTAAAATAGGATTCGTTGACCAAGTTCTTTGAGGATGAAAAACATAGCTGATAATTTCACCATCGGTAATTTCAGCACTGTAGCCTTCATCACTGTAATGAAAATAGGTTTTAGTGGTACTTTGATCTGGATTGGTGACTGTTTTAGAAAGCCTTCTCCCAAATGGATCGTAATAATAACTGGCTATGGTTTGGTTACTACCATCTTTGATTTCACCTAATCGGTTTTGTGTGTTGTAAATATATTGCCTGATGATTTGGCCTTGTGGGTCTTTTTCTATGGTTTGGTTGCCATTGGCATCGTACTCGTATTGGCTGCTAACTGAGTTCAACAACTGGTTGTTCTGATTGTACAGCCATTCAGTCACACCGGTGTTTGAATCTGTTTTTCGATTACCCAAGGCATCATAAGTAAATGATTCATCCGTGAGTACTGGGTAATCTGCATTGGTTAATCGATTTAATTCATCATAGCCATATTGATAAGCACCATGTTCAGTGCTTTTGTGGCTGATATTACCTGCTGGTGTATAAGTATATTCATAGGTCATGATGGGCGTATTATCGGGTTTTTTAACAGTAAAGGATTTTAATCGCTGAAGTCCATCGTAAGTATTGGTTCTTTGGCTGCCGCCCGGATAGCTGACAGTTTGTGGTCGAGACCATTTAAAATTCTGATAGGTAATATTGCCTTCATTGGGTATAACAACGTTATTCAATAGACCAAGTTCATTATAAAAATAACTGTAGGTGATACCATCTATGCCGGTAAACGTGGATTTTTCCCCATCAGGATGGTAGGAGTAACTGTGACCAAATGACTGACCATCATACTGAATGGTTTCTGATAACTTCTGCTGAGCAGAGTCATAGGTCATAACACCTTGAGATGTGCCATCATTATAACTTACCAAACTTCCTCTGTTGTTATAGCCATAACTAACCGTTACATCCAATGTACCTGCGTCCGTATGAAACTCAGTTTGGGTATTACGATTAGCATAATCATAGGTGTATTCAATTAATTGACCTTGCGGATTGGTTTTTGTCGCTATATTGCCGTTGGCATCATAGGTATAGATTTCTGTTTGACCCAAAGGCCTTGATTCAGTGAGATTTTGGTTAATTTTACTGTATGTGAAGGTGTGGGTTTGTTGCATTCCATCAGTTAAAGTAAGCATATTTCCACGATTATCGTAAGTAAAAGTAGTTTCTATGCCATAAGGTTCAATTGTTTTTATGAGCTGATTGAGCTCATCATATTCACTTTTAACAGATCGCTGTTCAGCATCAATAATTTCTGTTTTATTACCTGTCATATCAAACTTAAATTTCTTTGTTTCTGATTTTTGCGCACCGCCACTTAGATATGTTGTGGTTTGTTCTGTTGCCCTACCTCTTAAATCAAACGTCATTTGTCTGGAGAAAGTCGGATATTCAATTTTATATGCACGATAAATATTCGAATTGTTTGAACCACTACTATCCGGGTAGTGATACGTGGTAACATTACCCACTGCATCTGTACTTGTAATCAGACGATTCAGTAAGTCATAGGTATTTGTGGTTGTTCTTTGGGCCTTATCAGTCTGCTTTATTTGATTGCCTGCCTGGTCGTATTCATACGTGATAAAGTGACCCAGCTCATCTGTCTGCTTAACCAGACGATTTAACTCATCATACTCATGTAGACTAAAATGAGTATCCGGAAAAGTTGTTTTAACCTGATTCCCTACCTTGTCATAGTCATAACTGGTGGTGTGTGAAAGTGGGTTCGTACTGCTGGTTAGGTTGCCATGGGCATCGTAGGTATAAGTCCACTCTTTATCACGACCATCTATTTTGGTTAATGCATTACCCATGGAATCATGGCTGGTGTATTCAGTTTCATGGCCTTCGGCATTAATGAGTTTAATGAGATTGCCGTAATCGTCATAAAAGTACTGCGTGATGGCGGTTTCTGTGTCCGCATCACCGACCTGGGTTAGGGTTTTAAGTTGGCCATAGACGTCATAGGTATAAGTCGTTGAACGCTCAACATCTGTTCCCAGGGCTTCGGTCAGGGTTTTCAAATGGCCATTTGGGAAGTATTCATATTGAGTCACGGTGCCACGCTCATCGGTGCGGGTCAGGACATTTGAATTAGAAACATCATAGGTGGCGCTGGTGGATGAGCCATCGGGATACGTCGTTTTCAACAAATTTCTAAACTCATCGTATTCTTTAACCGTGGTATGGCCAAAGGTGTTTTTTAAAATGTCTTTGCGTTGGTCTTCGGTGATGGTTGATAAATTTATACCATTGACATCACTGCGCTTAACTTCGCCTTCGCGGTTATACCATTTTTCAGTGACCCGACCGCCGGGGTAACTGACCTTTAAATAGAATTCCTTGCGGGATTTAATGTAATCAAACTGATAGCTTGTGATATGTCCCAGAGCATTGGTGATATTTTTTACGCGGCCCGAACCTGTATAAGCAATTTGCACTTCTCGGCCTTCGGGGTCGGTTTTTTTAATTAAGCTGACATAGCCATCTTTGGCCGGTGTTGTTGCGTAATCATAGAGCCAATCGTAACCCCGCGCATCGGTGACTTTAGTTAATTTATATTTGCTACCCGAACCAATGGCTTCCCAGGTGTATTTTACTTCTCGATTCCCATAGTCTCTTACAGTGTCCAATTGCCCGGTGACCAAGTCGTATTCAATCCACAATACCTGATTATCATGAACATCTTTAACACCTGATAACTTATCATCACCGTTGTACATTAAAGTCATAGAGGTGCCTGCCTGGGTGTGCATACTCAAGGTTTTACCGTTAGCGGCATATTCTGTGCGATGCCCATCCCGGTCTTGCCAGGTCCAGGTCCCATCGGGGTTTTTACGAATACGCATTCTGGGGCCAAATTTAAACAGGGTTCCGGCGCTGTCTAATTTAGTATAAGAATCAGTGCCACGGATAATGCGCTTAACGTCACCGGAGCTGACATCATGTTCAAAAATCAATGATGACCATGATTTATTGAATGTCCACTGCCGATCACGATATTCGCGCTCCCAAACCAAGGGGCCACCAATAATCTGAATTGATAAATCTGTTTCCGTTTCTACATAACGACCTGAAGTAGGTTCAACACTGGCTGAGGCGCTGATCGAAAATATCAGTAATAAAGCGATATATCCAAAATATTTCATTGTTTTTTCCATTAAATTTTAATTTTTATTGTCCAGAGGAATCACAACACTGATCACCTTCACAATCAGGGGTGCATTGAGTCTCAGTTCCAATTCCGGGACAATTACTCTGCCAACAGCGATAATCCCAAGGACCACCACCTTCTCTGCTACTATGAGGTGGAGAATCATTAGATGGACCTGATTCAACACTGCAGCTATTACCCGCTGTATAGCTTATAAATGCCGGTGTAGCTGCTCCTACAATGGTGTCATCAGCACACTGATAATTGCAAGAGCCTGTGACACTGCTACCGTAACCACCGCAACCGCCACCACCTGCATCGCCACTGGCACCGGGCACCACGGATTTCTTATTAATTAGTTTGAACGGCACATAAACGGTTTGCTGGGCCTCAATGACGCTCGGCACTTCATTCAATATCTGGTACTCAAAATACTCGTCATCCGCCGGGATATTTAAAATAAAATCATCGGCTCTGACTAAGCCTTCGTTTTTAATTTCCCAGACGCCCGAATACACATCGCCGGGGTACATATCGGGTAGGTTCGTAACAACCGGGCGAATGACGACAACGGCGGCCGGGACGTTAGTTTCAAAGGTTAGGTTCATCACCACTTCGTAACGATCAATGATACTGGTTTCTGTAACGGACCATTCAATGGTAATAAAATCCTGGGTTAAGAAGGCGTATTCTGATTCGGTGTTACCGGGTTTAATCTGAATGCGGCCGTTTAAGTCATTATGCCTTGGGGCACTGGCACGGTAGGTGTACCAACCCACCGGGATATCTTCAAACAGGTAATCACCAAAGGCATCGGTGGTGCCGGTGAACTCTTGACCCTGCACCACTTCATTGATGAGCTTAATGCGCGCACCGGCTAAACCCGGAATGAGGCTGCCCAATTCATCGGGGGTGTTGGTATAAACATCTGCGGCTTTAAACTGGACACTGCCGGTGCCGGAACCTGTTACCGTGACCATCACCGGCACATCTAAGGTATTGGCATTATCGGCGCTGATTCTCAGCTTAAATTCGTAATTACCGTCAGCCAGTAAATTCGGCGGGTTAAAGGACATGGCAATATCGACGGCCTCGCCAATGGTTAACCGAGAATATTGATGGTCTGTGACCAATGAACCCCAATTGGGTGCCGGGTTACCAAGAGTATCAAGTAAGCTGATATTGACATTTAAGGCGTCACTAAAGCCCTCATTACTTAATGTTAGCGCTTCATTGACGTAGTTGCCCTGATTAACACCGGTGAAAATAATTTGCGGCGACGCCCTGAAGACCGGTTCAGCGGTAGAAAGCTGGTAATCAAAACTAAAATAACCCGGAATCAGCGCACCGGTATCTTGACTTAACACCCGCAAAACAATACGCCCGGCGGTCGGGGCACTGTTATCGGCGGTCATATCAAAGTGAATGGCTTGCCAATCGGACTGGTGATTCAGGTAGTCAACGGTGGTGATATTATTGATTTGAATACCCGGTAAAAAGCTGCTGCCGGGTTGATCTGAAGCCACATAGGCTAAGGTCACCTGATTAAAATCAAGAGACCGTGGTGCCTTAACATAGGCTTTTTGGGGTCGGCTGACATTAAAGGGTAATTTAACGGCTTCTGTGGGTTTCGATACATAGAGCTTAGCCACCTCAAACTGACCATCAATGGGTCGATCTAGAATATCGGGATGGGTGACCGACACATGATAAATACCGGCTTCGGTGTCTGTGGGCTCATGGCTGTATGCAAACTCACCATTAATATCCGTATAGACTTCAATCGTTTGTTCAAAACCATCGACTCGGAGCGAAATACTCAAGGGTACTTCAGCCACGGTTGCACCACTGCTGCGATCAATGGCTCGCCCTGTAAGCGTAATGACGCCATCACCCACCACAAGTGCCGGTGATACAGCCGTTAATTCTCCCCGATAACTGGTTTCTGCCAGCGTGATGTTCTGTCGGGATGAAATACCTTGTAATTGTCGCTGTTGCGGCAGGCCAAAATTATGATAAGACCAGTCTAACTGGGCAATAACAATTAATTCCGACGGTGCATTGGCAGGAATATTAATACCTTGGGGTTCAGACAAAAAATTCTCACCGGCCGCAATTCGGCTGATGGTGGTGCCATTGGCCATGGTGATGACATCTGTACCCAGGGATTGTTTAAAGGTGCTGGTGCTTAATACATTGCCGGCCAAATCTTCCAGGCGGAAACGGATATCTGAGGATACATTTTTACCGGTTTGGGTGGCGGTGATAATATCAATGGGCTCTTCACCGGGGTTGGCGATGTTTAACTGAATTAAACCTTCGGTGCCTTTAAGAAATTCGTCGGTGGTGATGCTCATGATTAAGCCACCATCTTCAACCGTTTGTGGCTGTGTTTTATGGAAATTAACCGATTCACCGGCATTGGGCTGGTAATAGGTCACCAACTGTGAAGTTAACTGATCGCCCCAGGTGGGTTTACCCGGAATAACGATGGAGATATCCACGGTGCCTTGCACCGGAACTGTTATAGCATTTGACCTGAATTCTTCACCGTCCACGGTCAGACCAATCGAAACACCCTGTAACTCGACATCTTCATAGCTGTTAACAGTGAATGTCACACGATTCATTAGTCCGCGTTTTATTGACTGGTTTTGAAGCACCTGGGTACTTAATTGCGGTAATCGCAAGGAATGCGGCAGCGATTGTTGATTTTGATCATCCACGGCAATAACAGAATACACTGTTTGAGTGCCGGCATAATGATCATCAATGAATTGAGCTGATGTCAGCAGGCTGTTATTGAGTTTTACATTATTGCCACTCTGGGTTTTATAAATATCAAATCCGGCAATGGTCGCTGAATCATGTGCCCATGTGATATTAGGTGACTGGTCCGGATAAACATCAATGTTTAAATTCTTAACCGGCAATAAACCTGCATTCAAATATTCAGAATTAGAAGGCAGTGACTCATTACCTGCCGCGTCCACGGCTGTTACGGCGTAGGCGTGGTCTGTTTCAGAAGGGGCACTGTCTAAGGCAAGCGCACCATGAATTTTCTCGATAATGGGTGTCAATCCGGTAACATCCGTGATTTCAGGACTGTTGTCTCTATACAGTCGATACGTCAAACGATCATCCAAAGGATGGGTGGGCACAGACGCTTGCCATTCGGCTTTAATGCCATTGCCGTGAAGTTGCAATAATAAACCAGTGGGGGCTTCCGGCGACACAGAGTCGGCATAAACAGATACGGATTGACTGATACCGCTCACTGCTTCAAGCCCGTTTTCTTGACGCACACTGGCAATGGCATAATCATAATAACCATCCACCGGCGGCGTATCATCTATCTCTAACACATTACCGATGGTACGACTTATGGGTAAAAACTGGGTATCGGTATCAAGTTTGCGCCACAGTTCATATTCGGCTGCATCAGGTACGTTATACCAGGTCAATTTAACCAAACCATCAGGATGGGCTTGTGCGGTGAGACCAATCGGTGCGTCTAAAGGCGGCAAGCTGCCTTGATAGACCTGAAATTGATTCTCCAGGTTAATCACACCGGCTTCATTACCGAGAGAATCTATGGCTAAATAACTGAAACTAAGTGTTTCCGCTTCACTTAAACCGGCATCTGCAGGTAAGGTAAACGTTGCCTGCCATTGTCTGTTAGCAATTTCACTGAGACCGGTTATTTCAACTTCAGTTCGTCCTATTCCCGATAGTTGATAAAATAACTGGGGTGCACCTTGACTGTCATCGTCCAAAGTAAAGTCAACCGTAATGCTGGGGTTTAAGCTGTTGTCGATGGGTGTTAAAACCGACAGATTTAAATCAGTCATCTGCGGTCCTAAGGTATCAACATTAAATGAGCTGCCCGAGGTGACTTCGGTACCGCGGTTATTGGCTTTGTCATAGGCAGACATAACGGCATAAGCGACGGCATCAATTTTTTGCACGCCCAGTTCAAAATAGCCGGTATAAAGCGTATCGGACTGTTTATTTAAGGTCACCGGAATAGGTACCCCACCGTCAGGCACGATACTCACATAGGGTGTCGTTAATAAGGGTTCAGTAAATGTTATGTCAACTTGAACCACGCCCGCACCATAGGTATTACTGGGTTGATCATAGACACCTTGTGCCTCATAGCTGATATCGGCTTTGGGTGGCAGACTGTCTGAAATTTCACTGACCACCTCTGACGGTGCACCAAAAATTCCGGTCTGGCTCACACCTACGATTTGATAATAGAAAACACCATCTGGAATGGCCAAGTCTTCATAATGCGCTGATGTCACCAGCGCACTATTAATTTGAGTCACACCCGGATCGGTGTAATGATTAAACAGATTCTGAGAACGGTAGATATGATAACCTGCTGTGGTGCCTTCAGAGTCCGGGTTCCAGTTTATTCTGATAACGCCATCGGCTTTGGCTTTAGTAATCAAACCAATGGGTTGCACAGGCACTGACTGATCGACAGTGATGGTGATGGGATTACTGTAGTTTCCGGCATCACCCCGGTTATTAACGGCACGCGCACGCAAGCTATTGGCACCATTGACTAAATTAACAACTGTTTGGAATTGACCATTAATATCCGTATTCAAGCTGGCTTGATCCACACCGTTGACTTGTAACTCAATGGTAGACAGTGAACTGTTCTGTAGCGTACCCAAGACTTGGGTTGTTAATTCACTGGTTACGGCATTGTTAATCGGAAATTGAATGGATGGTACAGGAGGGGCAGCTAAATCCACAGTTAAATCGAAAGACTCGGTTGCCTGATTACCAAACACATCTTCAGCAGTAATAACGACCGTCACCGCACCGTCAGCTTCTTGTTCAAGGCTCCAGTTGGCTTTATAGTTATTGGAACCATTGCCATCCGTGACATTCAAATGACCGGTAGAACCGGCAAAGTGAACATAAGCCAAACCGGAATCGTCTGTGGCATTGACTTCTATCAGGCCGCTGTGGGTAACGATCATGCCATCTGTAAGTGGGCTGCCATTAAAGTTTACTTGATTGATGGTGGGTGGCTGGATATCAGCAACCGGTGTGGCACTGATGGTTTGAACCATCGGGTCAAAATCGCCGTGTACGTTTTTCGCCACGACCGTAAAGTAATAGGTTTGGCCATTATTTAAGTTCTCAATATCACGGCTTAAAGGTTCTCCACTACTACCACCGCCATGACCTATACCAGTCATTTGACTGACATCGGTAAAATCGACGGTATCAGAGTAAATGTAATAAACTTGAACCACATCTTTGGGTGTTGCGTGGTTCCAGACGAGAGTAATTTTACTGTCGTGAATTTCGGCTTGAATGTTGGTGGGATGATTTGGCCAGGTCACGATGGTTTGTTCATAACCGGTGGATTCATTATCGAATTGATCGATTGCTGTCACTTTTACGGTATAGGCTGTGGCCCGATCCAGAGAAATGACTTGATAGGTATTAACAGATGGAGCAACGTCTACTAAAAAGACATCATCTAAATACACTTTATAGCCGGTTAAATCACCCAATGTATTCGATGAATGCGTCCATCTAATGTCAACCGAGTCGGCATAAGAATCATCCACATAGGCACGACCCGGTGGTTCTGGCGCCTGTACATCCACAAATTCAGCTTCAATTGATGTGACATTAGGATCACTTAATCCCAATAAGTCGGTTGCCACAACGGCATAATATAATGTTATCGGTGGTGTTTTATTTGTGATTGAGTACTGTTGAGTACCGGCAGGCACTGTGGCAATTTGGGTGGCGTTAGCCACATCATTAAATGCCGTATTTGATTCATATACAGTATAAAAGTCTATGTTTCCGCCATTGGATAATTCATCATACGCCTGCCAATCCAGCAAGGCCTGATGTCCGTTTGGATCAATGGTTATTAGCGGAGAAACCGGTCCGGGAACTTCATTATTAAATTCTATTTGAACTGTTTCGGCTGGACTTTCGTTTCCGGCGCAATCTTGACTAGTAAAAGACAGGTTGTTGATACCTTCTGATAAAGCCACTGAAGCTTGCCAGTTTGTTTGACCATCCAAAGCAACCACCTCAGCACCATTTAGCCACACTGACGTATTAGCTTCTTTGCTACCACTAATGAGTTGAATGCTATTACCTGTCGGAGTGGTCACCGGATCAATAACGACCTCGGCCGGTGCAGTTAAATCTAGACTAAAACCGGCATTAAATACAGCACTATCCACGCCATCATTATCTTGTACCTGAGCAGAAACCTGATAACCACCCTCTAGTAAAGACGAATCCGGCGTAAAGGTGAAAATATCATTGGCAATTTGGGTCACACCAGTTGCTAAGTTGGTACCATCAGATAGTTCAAAGCTCGACTCGGCTAAATTAAAACCATTTCCTGAATAATCAAATAACGATAAGCTGATGACGGCTGGACTCTGTGCTAAACATGCGCCATCCGGCGGTGTCATGGCGACAATGGCCGGTTGATCACTGGCATAGAAAAAAGTGACATCAACGGCTTGTGATGTATTACCAGCTCGATCAATAGTTCTAATAGACCAAGTCGATGTACCTGCCGGTAACTCTAAGACGGCCGACCAATCACTGTCACCAAAGTCAGTAACAACTTGAGTACCCACCATAATGGCAGAATCGGCCGGTCTAGTGCCTATTAATATCCAATGATCAACATTGACGGTATTACTGGCCGGCGCCACATCTGCATTAGTAACAATCGGTGTATCGGGCGCTGTAATATCATAGACAATTGAGTGACTGTAATCATCATCAACGGGCTCGCCGGGAATGCCGTTTCCATTTTGATCAAGTGCTAATGACTGGACTAATAGCTGATAGACGCCCTCAGTATCCATGTCTTTGTCTAACAGCAAATCAATAACGCCGGGGCTAATTAACTCTAAT
Organism: Marinicella pacifica; assembly: GCF_014636635.1. GTDB lineage: Bacteria > Pseudomonadota > Gammaproteobacteria > Xanthomonadales > Marinicellaceae > Marinicella > Marinicella pacifica. Next base: position 100,846 of record NZ_BMEO01000008.1, read on the forward strand.
GAATTAACATTTACGGTATCAGATGGATGCGTAATGGTAAATTCAGATGTTAAGAAATCAGTGGTATTCACAGCTTGATTAAATCTAACCCGAATACGATTACCGGCTTGATTAATAAATTTATGGTCGATATCTACAATTTGAGTGTTTAGCAGTGTTTGTTCCAGGTAAACGGTTCCATCTTGTCCACTTTGTCCGCCTGAGGTTTCTTGGACTTCGCCACCGGATGCCAGGGTTCTTAAACTGAGATTTGATCCTTGATTAACACCATAATATACAGCCACACGGCCACCACCACCGCCCCAGCCATATCGATTGGGAGCGAATGCACCGCCATTGGCATGAATTTGACCATTGCCTGATAAAGCCCCAACTTCTAACCAGATTGAACCGCCACTGCCGTAGGCATTATAGGCTTGATAAGCGCGGCCATCTGATTCCACATTTCCTTCTAGCGATAAATAATCAGTGACAATTTTAATGGCACCACCACCATACATAGCCGAACCGGATCCGCCGACACCAACTAAACTCGGCGCTGTTTCGCTTCCATATATGGCATTAGTAACGTCACTGTTCCTAACACCGCCCAGTCCACCATGTGATCCGGCGGCTGTGCCCTGAATATCAACTGATTTTGGTAGGCCTAAACCATTTAAATCAACATGTGAATTATCGTCAATATATAACTGGCCTACATTAAGTTGAATGGCATCAGTAAGATTTTGTGCCTGTTCTTGGGTTAAAATTCCGCCATTGATAAGACTTAGTTTTTCCCAAGCTTGATTGAAATTAGGAATGTATGACCAATTATTGACAATAAGCTCGTCACTGGGCAAATTGAGTTGCGCATTTTGAACCCATAAGAAATCCTGGCCATGAATGGCGTCGAGTGTAAGTTCGGCATTTTGATAAATTTGGCTCTTATAAGCTGTTAAGTGAGCAATCGAATCAATGTCATTAAAGTGAACTTCCGCATTTTTTATGGTTATGGGTTCATTATTTACAAGGGTGTATGCATCACCAAGCGGCGTCGCAGCCCCCACATTCCAATCGGTGTCATTGGCGATAATAATTTCACCCAAAGAAGCTGCATTGTCTTTGAGGTAAATCGTTCCGGCTCCACCGTTATGATGGTTTTTGTTGGGAGGAACTCTTATATAACCCCCAAAGGCTTGAACCTGACTAGTTAAATTAAAACCATTTAAAGTGTCATAATAAACGGCTACTCGGCCGCCGCCACCTGATCCACTGTATGTATTTGTCCCATTGGAACTAATTTCACCTGAGCCGCTGAGCTCATTGACTTCAAGCCAGATAGAACCACCACTGCCACCACTATAATTATTATTTTCTTTAACACCATCCGCTTTAATGCTGCCGGCTAAATCCAAAGTGTTGTTTACTGTTAATCGTAACGAACCACCTCCTCTGTTGCTATTTCCGCTAGTACCCAAATCTATCGGCTGTCTTAAATCGCCATAAATTGAATTAGTGGAGTCACCAGAATTGTATAGACCACCCAACCCACCATGACTGGCTCCAGAACGCCAACTCATTGTATTAGCATCATAATCCAAACCTTTACCACTGACATCAATTGATGAATCGGCACTTACTGTCACATCCGTGACTGTTAGGTGAACGCCTGAAACGCCTTGACCATGCGTTAGTATGGCACCATTAGTTAAATTTAAGTTGGTTAAGGTTTGTGGCACATTAATCTCAACTTCAGCTGAATCAATACTTAAATCACTGAGTTGCGGTTGATTAACATTAATCTGTAAATGTGCCCCGCTTTCAACCCGAATCTCAGTCCAGGCCGGATGCACGGCATTAAGGACTTCTCGTGCGCCATTGCTAATAACATAAGGCGTGACTTCAGGAATGGTGAAGTTGGCTTGGTGATCAATGCTTGAGTTTTGGATATCGTAAGTGGTATTAACCGTGAGTTCACCACCTTGCACCCAATGACTGTCATTGGTCAATATCAGACTATCAATAATTAGATCATGAGGCTGATTAATTAAGCTGTCTTCTGCTGTGATTGACAGTAAATTACTTACAGAAGAACCAATATCAACCCGGGCATGTTTAATCGTTATCGGTTCAACTATCGCACCTGAAGCCGGGGTTTCAAGTGGCGTCGCTGCCCCCACATTCCAATCGCTGTCATTGGCGATAATAATCTCACCCAAGGATGCGGCGTT
>NZ_BMEO01000009.1 GCF_014636635.1 Marinicella pacifica
GTTGATGAATCATCAATAATTAATTAAAAGCCCTAAATACAACAAACCCCTGAAAAAAACAGGGGTTTGTCATTAGCCTGAGCCGGCATATTGCCGGCTTTTTTATTGCATAATTTTAAGTTCAGCATTAATCAGGAACCGTGAAGTGACCACGGCCCATTAAATCAATCCCACATTCTAAATCACTGACCCAATCTAAAAATTGTCCCACCTGTTCATCCTTAAAAGCCCGGCCATGTTGTGGCACAATCATTTTGATGTCCAGTTCACGCACCATACGCGCCCACAGATTCGTCACTTTATTGGAACACATATAGCGTTCGTGGAAACCGGCCATTTTTGGAATATGGTTTTCAAAATCATCCACGAAAGGGTTGTCTGTCACTTCATCCATGGACGCGCCCATGTCACCCGAGAATAAAATACCGCTGGTGACATCAAAAATTTGAAAATTACCCACTGAATGCAGGAAATGAGCGGGTAAGATAATTAATTCCGCATCGCCCAGTTGAATGCGCTTACCCTGATCGGGAATGGGATTGATAAAGTTGACGAAACTGCCCATTTGCTTATCCACATTGGCAGCCACCAGGTGCGGTAAAAAACGACTCCACAATTTGGATACCAGTACCCGGCAGCCAGTGTTGACAATCCAGCGATCAATTGCAGCAATGATGTCGGGGTCTTGATGTGAGGCAAAAATATAATCCAAATCTCGTAAGCGGATGTGACGGCTTAAGGCAATGGTTAATGGAATATAGGTCAGATCTCCGCCCGGATCCAATAGCATTGAATGCGTGCCGTTGCGGATTAAAAACTGATTCGACTGAACCCCTTCACCTTCAACCAAGTCGTTAAAGGCCAAACATTCATGCTGTGCGCCGCGATATAAAACCTGTGCTTTGCCGACCATGGGCTTCTCCAAATGAAAAGCCCTTATTTTAGGTGTCGCTTGATTTAGAAATTTTGACTTTTATCAACTATCCTGTTGTCATTATTATCTTCTTCAATAATCAGACTCATCACTTTCCAGTCACTTTTGAGTTTTTCATAATCTCGCTGACCGGTGAAGACTTTTAACCGGATACCATCCGGAGCGATACCAAACAGCGGAATGGCATTGTCGCCATGTTTGGCCTGATAAGCCTCAAAATCAAACTCTTCGGTGAGCAAGGTGGTTTTTATCTGCGCACCACGGGAAATGTAACTGGCCAGATTGGCAAAAGTCACCTTTTTAGAGAATAAGGTTTGCGCTTTACCGCCTTTTGAAGTGGTGTGTTTTCGCTCGTCCTTTTGTTTTTCCTCGTTAGTAATCACATAGATATTACCGGCCCCAAATTCATTTTTATAACGGGTGGCGGCCAACAGATTGAGTTCGCGATTCATTGACACCGCCAACATGCGTCCCACACCGATTAAATCCAACTGCTGGTCCGCGTGTTCTGACACCACATTGCCCCAATAGGATTTAATATCACGCATTCGGGCTTCCTTGATATAACGCCAGTGAGAATCGGTCACCATACAATCAAAACCTTGTTCATTCAAAGATTCGGCAATCGCCAGTGCCACCGGATTGGCACCAACGATTAAAATCCCTTTACTCTCGGGGCTGGCCACCCCCAATCGTTTGGATAACATTCCGGCGGTGGCCGATTGAAACACCACCGTACCAATAATCACCATAAAGGTCAGTGACACCAATAAGGGTGCTTCGGCATAGCCTTCTTGTTCTAAACGCAAGGCAAACAAAGCCGATACTGCGGCTGCCACAATACCGCGCGGTGCAATCCAGGACAACATCACCCGTTCTTTCCAGTTCAGATCCGAACCCCAGGTCGAGACCACAATTTTAAGGGGTCTAACCACAAACTGGATGATTAAAAACAATACCACCGACAGCCAGCCGATTTCAATTAAGGGTTCAATGTCCATCCTCGCCGCCAGGATAATAAACAAACCGGCAATCAGCAACAGGGTCAGACTTTCTTTAAAGTTTAAAATATCCTCAATTTCGACATTTTTGCTGTTGGCCAGCCACATACCCATTACGGTGACAGTTAACAAACCGGACTCATGGGCGAGTACATCAGACACCGCAAAAACACCAAATACAAGGGTCAGGGTGAACACATTGTGCAGAAAATCCGGCACCCAATGCCGACGTAAAACCTGCGCCATCAATTCACCGGCAATGCCTCCGATGACCACGCCCACCATGATAATCCAGCCAAAATCAAACAGTACACCAACCAGACCTTCGGCCCCCTGTTGCGAAGAAATAATGAAATTAAACACCAACACCGCCAACAAAGCGCCCAGCGGATCAATCACAATGCCTTCCCAGCGCAACACATTGGCAATGCGTTTATCAAGATTAAGAATGCGCAACATCGGCACAATCACGGTGGGCCCGGTCACCACCACCAGAGAGCCGAATAACAAAGATAATAACCAGTCCAGTTCAAGTAACCAATGGGTCGCCAGTGCAATGGTCAGCCAGGTGACTATCATCCCCACTGTCACCATCCGCCGAACCACCGATTCAAGTCCCCGGATTTGATTAAAATTTAAAGTCAGGGCACCTTCAAATAAAATCACGGCCACCGACAGTGACACAATGGTGAACAACAAATCGCCAAACACCACATCCGGCTGTAACCAGCCGGTGACCGGTTGACCCAAAATAATACCAATAATCAACAAAAATAAAATTGACGGTAATTTCAACCACCATGACAACCAATGCGCCAAAGACCCCAAAACGCCAATGGCGGCAATCGCAATCAGTAAATAATTATCCATTAAGCATTGTCCTTTTTAAATCTGCTTTTTAAAGCATTGAGTTTTTTTGAATAACGTGACTGCACAATATCGCTCAGTACCAGCACCACAATCACAAAATAAAAGGTCACTTTATTCATCTGCACGATTTCATGGCCAAAGAACGCCAGATGAGACAAATGTCCGCCTTCTGATAACAGCATCACACCCACAATCAACAAAATAAATAATCCCAGGACTTCAAACATCCGGTTACGCTGTAAAAAGTCAGCAATGGTATCCGCCAGCCACACCATCAGCAAAGCGCCGATTAAAATTGCAGTGGCCATCACAATATAATTATCGGTGAGGGCCATGGCGCTTAAAATCGAGTCAAAGGAAAACACCACATTCATGGTGACAATCAGAATCAGGGCTTTGGCAAAAGAGGATTGTGGCTTGTCTTTTTCCTGCATGTGTTCTTCCATGTACATCATATGCAGAATTTCCTTCATGGCGGTATAAATAATAAATATTCCACCAAACAACACCACCAAAGAACGCAAAGTAAAAGTCCCTTCAACCACATTACCCCAGCCGATAGAAAATAAAGGGTCGGTAAAATAACTCAGTACTTTGATCAACAAAAACAACAGCAATAAACGAAACGCCACCGCCAACCAAATACCGGTGGTGCGTAACTTCGACTGTCGAGTGGGCTCGACCCGCTTGGATTCAATAATAATGTACAATAAATTATCAAAACCCAACACCGCCTGTAGCATCACCAGCATACCCAGGGTCATTAAGTTTTCCAGGGTGAATAAACCTTCCATATCCAATCCTCTTTTTATGCAATAACAAAGGTCAATATTGTATAGAACCTATAACATCATCGCAGGATTTTTTTATTTTTTTGTCAGGATTAAAAAACCCGGATGCGCATCCGGGTTTTTTTAGCTTTTCAGTCTTGTTAATAACTGTACGACCAATTGAAGGCAAATGTACGACCACGGCCCTAAAAATCGAACAGGTACTCGGGACCAAAAGCGGCATAAAACAAGGTGGCCCGCTGTCCCCAGACGGTGGAATAAGATTTATCCAGTAAGTTTTCTATGCCAACCGTAAAGCGACCAATGGCGGTATCTTTAGAAGCGACCAAATCATAGGTTGTGTTGCCGTTGATTTCGCGGCCGGCGGCGTCTTTTAAGTCAAAAGCTCGCTGGCCTTGTAAGCGTAAATCAACGGTGTTGTTACGCCAGCCGACATAAGTGGTCAAAGAGGATAGTGAAGCATACCGCGCATCCTGTCGTTTCCAGTCTCCTGTGTTATTTTTCTGATCTGAACGCACCCAATGGAGTGTACCGCCAAAAGCAAATCCATGATCCGCATAGTAATCAAAGGCACCTTCCAGTCCAAAATCACGGGTGTCTTCATCCACCACAATCACCGACAGATCTTCGGTATTTTCCACGGCTTTATCTGACCAGGCATAATACAGCGCCCATTGGGTAGAAATATGATCATTCATATAACGCCAGCCCAGTTCGGCCTGGTCGGTTTTAATCGCGGTTAAGGGATTGTCATTAACATTAATGTCCGGTGATTTGCCATAATATTTGGCCGGATCCGGTAATTCAAAACCTTGACTGAAGCGCAGCCAGGTTTGATGCGCACCAAAATCATACAAAGCACTTAAGTTTAATAAAGTGGCATCATAATCATTGCTGCCACCAGGTACCAACTCGCCCACGCGGGTTTCATCAAAACCACTATAACCATATTTTATAAAATCATCCACTTCCACATCGGTGTGCTGATAACGCAGACCACCGGTTAATTTAAAGGCATCGGTGATGTGCCAGTCAGTCTGTACATAGGCTGCCTGACCATCCACATCATAGGTCGGGTAACGATCTTCGATACCGGATTGGCGTTGCACCAACCCCCCGGTTTCATCGGTGCGTCTAAAATCAAAAAACATTTGATTGGCATCAAAGCGCTCCTGATCCAAATCCACACCATAACTGATTCTAAAACGATCATTAACGCGCTTATCAAACAAGGCTTTTAGACCGGTTTGTCGGGTATTTTGTTCTGAGGCGGCAAACTGAATGGCGTAGCGTTGTTCAGCCGCCAGTAAAAAAGGATAGGGAAAGGCATGGAACGCTGACTGCTCATTGCGATAAAAAGCCTGCAGGTAAAAATCCTGGCTCCATAAATCAGCATGGTGATATTGCGCGTTAAATAATTCCCGGTCGGTGGCCGGGTCACGATCGGAATCAAAGCCATCCCGAATTTCAGCACCAAACAAATTAGCCACCGGTGCATCGGTTAAATTCGGAAAGTACACATCCCGATTACCTTTAAAGCCCGAACGGTACACCTGCGCGGTTAAATCCAGGCTTTGATTATCACTTAATGCGAAATCGACACGACCCAGCACATCAATCTGCCGGTTATCCTGTAAGTCTGTCTGGGTAATATCAGGAAATATTTCCTCACCGTTACCGTCATAAAAACGTTCATTATCGGTGTACGAAATGCCCAAGCGTGCGTTGACGCTTTCACCACCGCCACTGATCGATTGGGCCAGTTGTTTTTGCAGATCATCGCTGCTGTTAAAACCGGATTTCAATTGCGCCTGTGTTTCAAAACTTAAATTCCCACCATCACCGGATTTTGTGATGATATTAATAATGCCGCCGGTGGCACTGCCGCCATATAAGCTGCTGGCACCGGAGAGCACTTCAATGCGAGCCACATTAAATAAGTCAATCGAATCAAACTGCCGTGATAAGCCGCGTGAACCGTTCATCGAGACACCATCAATCAGCACCTGGACGCTTCGGCCGCGTAGATTTTGGCCAAAGTTGGTGCGACCTTGCGGCGCCAGATCCAAACCCGGCACCAAACGGCCCAAAGCTGTTTTTAAATCAGCACCGGAATCCGCTTGTTGTTGAATATCATCGGACTCGATAACCCAGACGGTGCCGGGGATTTGGCTGATGGCCGTCGGGGTTCTGGAACCGACCACCACCATTTGATCCATTGTCATATTTTCGGATGCCTTATCTTCGGCTTGTGCCTGGACGTCTGATACGGCTAAACAGGTAATCACTGGTAATACCAGGGCTTTAAAATAGTTTATTTTTATCATTTTTTATTTTCTGTTGTTGTCATAAGAACTGTGCTTTAAAGACATGGGCGAATTAACCGCGCAGCTGTCAATAGGATGCGAATTATAATGATAATGATTCCTATTACAAGCATAAGTAAAATAAAATACATTTTTTAAGATTGATAATGATTATCATTTGGCATAATATACCCTTTTTTGAATCCTTTACATACCGCTGTTTACATGCCTGTTTTGTTAACCACCATTGCTTTTTTGTTCCTGGCTATCACGCCAATTATTGGGTATTTAAGCCAAAAATCAGCACCGAAATGGCCGTATCGCTTATTGGTTTTGGTGTTACTGGTGGGTTCGTTTTATGCTTTTAAATCGGCTCATGGCATTGAGCATGCTGTATTTTATTGCTTATTTTTAATCACTGTGCCGGCTTATGTCTGGATTTATATCAACAGTACGCGTAAACCGGTCAAACCCATAAAACGGCCGTCCCCTTACCGGAGCACAGCGTCAATCTGGTATAAATTATTAATGATTCTGTTAGCCGGTCCCTTGGCATTGGCCATGGCCATTGTGATGGCCACCGGTGTTACACACTTATTACCACTGTTAACGCTGAACCGATTAGTGGTAATGATTATGCTGATGCCTTTACTGTGGGGACTCATCGCTGTTTGGCTAACGGCGACCACCCATTTAAGCCGAACCGGACTTATTTTAATCAGTATCAGCGGTTTAAGTGTTTGGGGCCTGCAATGAACTTAAAGAAATCACTCACACCCTCAAAACATGTGGTCAAAAAATCCCTGCGCAGCCATGCCTGGTTGGGTCTGTTTTTTTCAGCATTGCTTTATCTGGTCTGTTTAAGCGGCGCTTTGGTGGTGTTTTTTCAGGAGACTGAGCGCTGGGAACAACCGACCATCAGCGAATCCGCTGAAGTCGATATCCAGCAATTAGAAACCGCTATTAATAATGCCATTAATCGCGCCATCAACAACCGGGAAATGTTGCCTAAAACACTCTACTTTGCGCCACCGTCGAGCGTTATTCCGCGGGCACATGTCAGCAACCGCAGTGGTGGTTATTACCTGAATAAAGACGGTAGCCGAGGTGTTGATATGCACACACCCTGGACCGCAATGCTCAGTGATTTGCATATTTACCTGCACTTACCCAACACCTTTGGCATCATTCTGGTGGGCTTATTGGGGGCGATGATGCTGGGACTGATGATCTCGGGTATTTTAGCCCACCCGAGCCTATTCAAAGATGCTTTTAAGCTGCGCTGGGGCGGTAGCCGCCAACTGGAACAAACTGATATTCACAACCGCCTAAGCGTCTGGAGTCTGCCTTTTTTCTTTATTGTCTGTTTAACCGGCGCTTACATTGGCTTATTTAGCATCACACTATTGGGTTATGATTTACTCGATGATGACATGACCACAAGCGAGGCTGTGGACACCATCTTCCCGGCTCAGCTTGCGTTTGATGCACCGGCCGAACCGGTCCGGTTAGAACCCATGCTAAAAAAACTCAAAAGCCAATACCCGGAGGCTGATTTGATGTTTGTGACCCTGAAAAATGGCGGCAAACAGGGCCAATATATTGAAGTCAATTTACAGATGCCCGAGCGTTTAATCTACTCAGAAGTCTTTCGTTTCCATAACACCGGCGAATACATCGATTCCAAACACATGTCAGATGGCGACTGGGGCCGACAAGTGGCCTATTCCAGTTATCGACTTCACTTCGGCCAATTTGGCTCTTTTGCCATTAAGGTTTTGTATTTCCTATTAGGCATTGCCATGGCTGTGATGGTGGCCACTGGTGTCAATATCTGGTTTATCAAACGTCAATTGCTCAACCGTTGGTATGCCTTGTGGCAGGGCATTATCTGGGGTGCGCCCTTAAGCTTCAGTCTGGCTTTATTAACGTCAATCCTTTTCGGTACTGCTGTGGCTTTGAGCTTTTGGTTAAGCTACCTGTTGATCGCCGCCTGGTTTTTTGTCGCCAACCCGAACCATCCAGAACAGCAACAGCGCTTAATGACATGGGTTAAATACCTAAGACTTGCCACGTTAGCCGCCATCATCCTCAGCGTTCTAAGTCATTTAATACAATACGATTATGCCTTAGTCAGCTGGTTTAACGGCTTTAACCTGATCTTGATAGTGATCGCTTTTTTGTTCGCTTTTCTTAAAAAACCGGTTAAAGCAGCCGCACAGCCTTAAAATCTTGATGCCTGTCCCGGCTTTTTAACCGGCTTTTTCGTGCTCGTGATAATTTCAAACGCCTGTTTATTGACTAATGCAGGGCAAAAAAGCATACTGTTTTATTCTTAATATAACTGCAGATTATGAAGCCAGCCCTGCCAATCCGTCATGATTGGACCCAACAAGAAGTGGACACGTTGTTTGCCACACCTTTCAATGACCTGATGTATCGAGCGCAACAAACCCATCGTCATTATTTTGAGTCGAACCAAGTGCAAATCAGCACCTTGCTCAGCATTAAAACCGGTGCCTGTCCCGAGGATTGCAGTTATTGTCCACAATCAGTACGTTATGACACCGGTGTTGAAAAAGAGCCTTTGATGCAGGTGGACGCGGTGGTGGAGCAAGCCGCGGCGGCCAAGCAACAGGGGGCCACGCGTTTTTGCATGGGCGCGGCCTGGCGTTCCCCAAAAGACCGGGATTTGGATCAGGTGATTGATATGGTCAAGGGCGTAAAAGCGCTGGGCATGGAAACCTGTTTAACTTTAGGCATGTTAAACGAACAACAATCCTCTAAACTGGCCGCCGCCGGTTTGGATTATTACAACCACAATATCGACAGTTCAGAATCCTTTTACGATAAAATTATTACCACCCGTAAATTTAATATGCGCATGGACACCTTAAAAAATGTTCAGCAATCCGGTATCAATGTCTGCTCCGGCGGTATCGTCGGTATGGGCGAATCGCAGCAAGACCGTGGCGGCATGTTGATGGCGTTGGCTAATTTAGACCCGCATCCAGGCAGTGTACCGATTAATGCCTTGGTACAGGTTAAAGGCACACCACTACATGGCATTGAAAAAATTGATGATTTGGATTTTGTCCGTACCATTGCGGTGGCGCGTATCATGATGCCAAAATCCATGGTGCGACTGTCCGCCGGCCGTAACGACATGTCCGAAGCGGTGCAAGCCATGTGTTTTCTGGCCGGAGCCAATTCCATCTTTTACGGCGAAAAATTATTGACCACCCAAAACCCCGAAGAAAATAAAGACATGGCGCTGTTTCAAAAACTGGGCATTAAACCGATGCCGAAACGTCACTAAGTACCATGTCACGCCGCGACGAATTAGACCGTTTAAAAAAACAACAACTGTTTCGTCGTCGGGTGCTTAGAACCAGCCAATCAGGTCGTTATGTCAGCATTGATGGTGAACAATTATTAAATTTTAACAGCAACGATTACTTAGGTCTGTCGAATCATCCCGAAGTTGTGCTGGCGGCTCATGAAGCCGCGGTAAAATTCGGCTTTGGCGCCACAGGTTCTCCATTGCTATCGGGCTACACCTCGGTGCATCAGGAACTGGAATTTGCCCTGGCTGAATTTTTAGGCTATCCGCGTTGCCTGTTGTTTTCATCGGGCTATCTGGCCAATTTAGGCATTGCCGGGGCTTTGCTTAATCGCCATGATTTATTTCTTCAGGACAAACTGAATCACGCTTCATTGATTGATGCGGCGCAACTGGCCGGTGCCAGACTTAAACGTTATCCACATTTAGACTCTAAAAAGGGCGAGCAACAGTGTCAGCATTTTAATGAGGAATATCCTGACAACACCATCTTGTGGGCCACCGAAGGTGTTTTTAGTATGGATGGCGACAGTCCGGATTTATTTGCCACTGCCTTAAGCGCCGATGTGTTTAATGCCTTGTTATGGGTGGATGATGCCCATGGTATCGGCGTCATCGGCGAACAGGGGCGTGGCGTCATCGAACAGCAATTATTGACTTCAGAACATATTCCATTACTATCAGGTACTTTCGGTAAAGCCTTTGGCAGTGCCGGGGCTTTTGTGGTTGGCGATGATGATTTAATCGAAACCATTCTGCAAAAAGCCAGAAGCTATCGCTTTAACACATCGATGCCGACACCGGTGGTGGCGGCCAATTTAAAAGCCCTGGAACTGATTCAATCCGAGCCTTGGCGACGTGAAAAATTACTGGAGCTGATTGACCGTCTGCGCCAACAATGCCAGCAATACGGCATTGCCGATAACCTCAGTCACAGCGAGACGCCGATTCAGCCTTTTATTCTCAACAGCGAAATCGCCGCTCTGGAAACCGCCGATTATTTAAAATCACGGGGTATTTTCAGCGCCGCCATCCGACCACCAACGGTGCCAAAAAACCAGTCGAGATTACGTTTAACCGTGCACCACGCCTTAGAAATCGAAGACATTGATTTACTGGTGCAGTGTTTGATTCGGAATTATTGAAGAAATCGGTTAGTCCTGCCAAAATCGGTCTATCAGTAATGATATCGACAAGAAATAATGGTTAAGCGATTATCGTCTACGGCATAGATAAGTCGATGACTGGCATCAATACGCCTGGACCAGAATCCAGATAGATTTTCTTTTAAGGCTTCTGGCTTACCCAGCCCGGAAAAGGGTGTTCGACAGCAGTCCTTGATAAGCTTATTAATGCGTTTAAGTGTTTTTTTATCCTGAGTTTGCCAATAAACATAATCCTTCCAGGCAGCTTCTGTCCAACAAATCAGCACCTCAATCTTCAATAAGTTTATGCTCAATCACTTGTGCTTTTTTGTATTGCGCAATTGATTCACTCAAATGTTCAGCATTGGCAGGTGAGCGAAGTAAATAGACAGTCTCCATTAAACTATTATAATAATCCATAGACATGACGACAGCATTTTCTGCGTCACGGCGGGTAATGATGGCTGTATCTATATCATTAACAACCGCATCCAAAACAGATTTTAATTTTTTTCGCGCTTGGCTAAATGTAATCACTTTCATCAAACAATCTACCTGTACAACTAATGGTACAACTATACAACATACTACTTTTTATGTCACGAATTATTTATCACTCAAGAACAGGCCATTACGTTTCGGTTTTTAGATTCTCAATTAAATCGTTATAAGCCCCAAGATTAAACAAAACAATCGTTTTCAGACGTTGATAACTGAACAAATCTTCACCCTGGGTAATGAGTTTTAATTTTTTATAGTAGGCATTGATGTTTTCATCAACGATGACTTCGTTGTTGTTCCTGATACTGTCCTCATAACCGGCCGGTAAATAGCGTCCAAAGTGACCAATTCGCCAGGGTACGGGTGCTGCCGGTAAGCGGGCCAACAAGGGGTCGGCCAATGCAAAGGGGTCAACAATAATTTTATCGATACCGGCGTAATAACCATAGAGGCCTATGGTTGGGCGAATCACCAGCATGTTGTCTGATTGCTTAAATTTTTCAGCCTGTTTACGCCAGTGGGATTGTGGAAACGCATCCCGATCCAATTGAACGTAGCTATACAGTGAAACGTCATTAAAATAAAATCCCCGCTCATCTGCAACCCCTGATTCAATCAGTTGGTTCTTGTACTTAATTGGTGAATTTGCCGGTGTATGGTGATAAAAAATCGCATACACCATAACCACCAGGCCAATCATAACAAGTTGATAACGGTTTAATCTTGCGGCATGAACTGCGAGAATTAAAACACTGAGTAAAAATGCATAGGACAAAAACCGCCCCAGCATAAAATCCCCACCAACATAGACCACATAAAATAAATTCAATAACAAACCAAAACCTAAATAACGTATCTGGGGTTTAGTTGACGGTAGAAAACTGACGATAATCGCTGCCAAAATAACCAGCATAGTCATCACATCATATTTCAGTGTCACCAGAATATAACGAAAACCCTGAGAAAACATATCCATTTGTGGAATGCCGGTGCTTAACTTGGCATAGGCGGTATTGGGGAACAAAAAGCCGTAATAAATTAACGAGAACAGGCTATAGAGAAAAAACGGTGAAAAAGCCAGGGCGGCATACAGCAACCATTGTCTCCAGCTAAAAAGATACTTAGATTGAATGACCGCATAGGCCATTGCCGGAAACAGGAGTAAAGCCAAATCATGGCGCACCAAAATTAACAGGCCATAAATAACCAACAGTTTGAGCATGCTTGTTTTCAAGGTTTGATCGTCTGCGTGTTCTCTAACTGAACCTGAAAAAAACGTCAGGTAAGTATAAACAAAACAGGCAATAACTAAATACGCCAGCACATTTTCTAAACCTGAGCTGGTGTAGTCAAAAAATGAATTCGATGAAATCAACACCAACACCGTCAACAATAAAATCCCTGCGTGCTTGATTATGGCGTGAATGACAAAAAGGGTGGCCAGCCACAAAAACAAAGAAACAACAATGGTTGTTAGGTATAAGTCCTGCGAAAACAATCGGGAAAAAGCCAAAACCCCATACCATAAAGGGCTGGTGAATACCTGTACCCGCTCATGGGGATTCCAGTTGGGCCCATGACCTGCAAATAATTGCTCCAGACTGCGAAAGAGAATGTAGGCATCCTCTGTCACCCAGCCATTTTTCAGAAACACCAGTAACGCCAAAGATAACGCGAGAAATAACAGACAGACAGTTTTCAAGGTCCGCAATAATGTATTTTGGTTCAATTTAAGCAGGCCAACATCAGGAATCCTCATTCTATAACCCTTTCAAACAACTGTCAGTAACCTATTAGAGAATGTTATCAGAGTGTCATAACAATCTCTTATGAGCGGATTGTTTGATTGATAAATAGCCCGGCGACAAGCTTATTCATTCAAGCACAGTGCCATTTGATTATCCTTAATCGCAAAAGCCTGAAATAAGTTATTCAATTTAGGATGTGAAAATCCAAAACGTTGACAAAGGCTGGCAAATGCTTGATTTCTATCCAATGTGGAAAATGCATTGGGTCCTATCAAGCTTTGCCACAGTTGTGTTTCCAGCACCCGCCAATCACGGTCATCCAGATGCTGTTGTCGAATGTCCAGCGCTTGTTTGAAAAATATCGCTGCCTGTTCGGTCTGCTGATCTAACAATGCCACCCTGGCCAATATCATGGCATTATCCGAAATCGCCAAATGGGCCTTGTCTAAATGGGCCAGGCGAAGAGCCATACTGTCATGGGCCCATTGACGCGCCGCTTCAATCCGGCCATTGAGCAAATACATATGGGCTAAATTATTCATGGCATAGGCGGCACTCACCGGCGGTTGTGGGTGATGCTCGATTTGCCTTTGATAGGCTTTGTTAAACCAATTAATGGCGTCATCGATTTGGCCCAAATCATAGGACAATAAGCCCAGATTATTCTCCACCGAGGCCAGATCAGGGTGATCACTGCCCAATTGCTGCTGTTGAATGTGCCAGGATTGATTAAGGATCTCGACTGCCTGGCTGTATTTTTGTTGCTGGCGCCATAACAAAGCCCGATTATTTAACACCCTGGCATAGACTAAACTACGGTCTAAGTGTAAATGTTCATAGGTCTGTAATGCCACGCTATAATGACCATCTGCTAAATCCAATTGACCCAATTCAAAATTGACGGCCGCCAATCGATTATGGGCATCGGCGGTTAATTTATGCTGCTCACCCAACTGTTGTTGTCGCGCTGTTAACACCGCCTGAAAATTTATCAACGCCGCGTCATAATGACCTTGAGAGTAATCTAAAACAGCGATGGTCGACAGGCTTTTTAAACTGCGGTTATCTAATTCGCCGTACTGTATCAACTGGCAGTCAAAAAAACACTTTTACGGGGCCGTTGCCGAATCGATGCGCCGTATTCTGGTGGAGTCGGCCCGTGCTAAAAACACCTTAAAGCGCGGTGGTGGCCAAGCCCATGTTTTTAATGTTGATATCCCCGATGAGGTGGATATCCAAGATGATCTGGTGGCCTTAGATGCCGCCTTAACCACCCTGGAGCACAAAGATGAGACCATGGCACAGGTGGTCAAGTTACGTTATTTCTCAGGACTCAGCATCGATCAGGTGGCTGAGCTGTTAGAAATCTCACCCCGTACTGTCAACCGCCAATGGTCCGCCGCCCGTGCCTGGTTGATTACGCAAATGCGTTAACCCGAATGGTTCTTTTTTTAACAGGTCAAATCCCGGGCTTGAATAATGTGTTTAATGGCTTTGGCGATGCCAATGACCACCCTGTTTTTCCTCCAAAAATGACGGTTATGTTGTTTATGGCGGCAAGGATTAATTATTTACGCCAATTATTTTTGACTTCTTAAAATAAACACCACGAAGTTAAAAAAGTTTATTCTTGCGGTAATTGCCATTCATTGCGGACAAAGTGACATGTGTAGCCATCGGGATAGCGTTCTAAATAATCCTGATGCTCCGGCTCAGCTTCCCAAAAATCACCGGCAGGTGCCAATTCAGTGACCACTTCACTGTCCCAGTAACCCGATTCATTGGCGGCCAGAATGACTTTTTCAGCGGTTTCTTTTTGCGCATCAGAGGTGTAAAAGATGGCCGAGCGGTAACTTGTGCCGATGTCGTTGCCCTGGCGGTTTTTGGTGGTTGGATCGTGGATTTGAAAGAAAAACCGCAACATGTCTTTAAAACTGGTTTGCTCAGTATCAATGATAATCTCGATGGCTTCTGCGTGGTTGCCGTGATTGCGGTAGGTGGCGTTTTTAACATCGCCACCACTGTATCCAACCCGGGTGGACACCACACCGGGCTGTTTTCTGAATAAATCCTGCATGCCCCAAAAGCAGCCGCCGGCCAAAATAATGCGTTCTTGTGTCATGTGTTTTTCTCGTGGAGTAATTATTCAATTTTGGGTTCTGGCAGTGAATTTATCAAGTGTCTGTTTTCAGTCACGGGGCATTTCTTATACAATGCCGACAGCCCAAAGCACAACATCCTATTATGAAAATCATACAAACCCGGGGACAAGGCCCGGTGATAAATATGCTTCACGGCTGGGGCATGCATGCCGGTATTTTTAAATCCTGGGCGACTGACTTATCGAACGACTTTACCCTGAATTTAATTGATTTACCGGGACATGGACAAAACCGGGATCGACTGCTTTCTGATAATGCCGAAGATTTAGTCAATGATTGCCGGGAAATACCCTCTGGTGTCTGGTTGGGTTGGTCGATGGGCGGCTTAATCGCGCTTAATCAGGCCATACATAAACCGGAACAAGTGAATGCGTTGATTATGGTCTGTGCCACACCGTGTTTTCAGGCCAAGCCGCATTGGCCACAGGGCATGCCGATAAAGACAGTGCGTGCTTTTCAAGACAGTTTACAACAGGATGTCATGGCCACCATCGATCGATTTCTGGCTTTGGAAGTCATCGGTGTGCACAATGAACGCCAACATTTTAAACAGTTACAAGACATTGTCTTTTCGCAACCCCTGCCGCATAAGACCGCACTGATGAATGGTCTTAAACTGTTACAGCATACGGATTTAAGTGCGGCATTGAAAAACCTCACAATGCCCTCACTTTGGCTCAGTGGTCGGCGCGATCGCATTGTTCACCCTCATGCCATGCAACAAGCCGCTGAAATAAGTGGCGGTCAGTTTCATCTGTGTCGCGGTGGTCACGCCCCCTTTTTACAACATGCTGATGCCATGTCTGGCATCATTCGAGATTTTTTATGAGCTTAGAACACCATCAAATCAAGGCCGCTTTCAGCAAAGCTGCCCAGCAATACGAACAACATGCAGTATTGCAAAAAGAAGCCCTGGAACGCTTATTGGAACGGGTTGATTTTGATGCCTTTGAATCTGAACAACCTTTTTCACCCCAAACCATTTTGGATTTAGGTTGCGGCACCGGCTGGGCGGTTGAGCCTTTATTAAAACGTTTCCCGGACAGCCACATTATTGCCGCTGATTTTAGTGCACAAATGCTTAATCAAATCAAACCACATGAACAAGTCGAATGCCGCCAAACCGATGCCCATGCCATTGATGTTCATGCTGGCAGCATCGATTTGTTGTTTTCAAATTTAATGCTCCAATGGTGTGATGAACAAACCGTTTTTCAGGAAATTAAACGCGCCATAAAACCCGGCGGCCTGATGCACCTGACCACCATGGGTGAACATACTTTGCATGAATTACACCATGCCTGGTCCCAAATTGATGACAAGCCGCATGTGAACCATTTTGTGCCGGCCAATGAGTTGGCCGATTTGGCCTTACGCCTGGGATTTGAAGATGTGATTGCTGACTCTGAGTTAATCACCATGACTTACAAATCGGTGGTTGATGTGATGCGGGACCTGAAAAATATCGGTGCCCATAATACCGATGACAAACGGTCAAGGGGGTTAACCTCACCACGGGTTTTAAAAGATTTGACAAAGCATTACGAACAATTTCGCACCGAAGAGGGCCTGATACCGGCTACCTTTGAACTGGTTTACTTAAGGGCCAAAAAATCAAGCCAAGATCATGGCTTGTCGTTACGGATTAAAGATTAACTTCGAGTTTTTTCGCGGTAAGCCAAACCGGCAACACTGCTGGTTTTAACCGCTTCTCTCACGGCTGTTTCTGACTCAGACAATTTAATCTGACGCCGTTGTTGCAGTACCACGTTCATGCGGGTGCGGTGAGTCTCGACATAACCGCGCTGCATAATCACTTCTAATAACGGCTGTTGCCATTGTGACTCATTGTCTTCGACGATTACACAAGCCGGTAACAGATGATTCGGTGCATCGGTAAAAAACGGCAGCAAGGCCCGGTCTTCGTTGCCTTCGACATCACATTTTAAGACATGAATACGCGACAGTTTTAAGTCTTCAATGACAGACAATAAGGGCCGACAGTCCACCTCAATTTTGCGGCTGTGGTGCTGCCTGCTTAAAGACGATGCGCCTAAATTTTTGCGGTTGACATAAAAAGACATTGAACCGCTGTCATCACTGACGGCCACCGGCTGAATGTCAATCCGTGGCTTGTCTGTGCAGTCGGCCAGTGTGGCGCCGAGATTAAACCGCAAACGCTCAACCATCAGCGGATTCGGCTCAAACGCCACCACCACGCCGGACTTTCCTAACTGCCGTGCCGCCAAACAGCTGTAAATACCGGCATTGGCACCGATATCCACCAACACGCCATCTCTGGGCAATAATTTCAGCATTAACTCACGCTCAAGCGCATCAAAACGCCAGGGCATAAACACAAAGCTGCGCTCTGAGACATTGTCCACCAGAACCACCCGCATTTTGATACCATCCAGCCTTAAATCAAGCGGACCTTCCAGGCCACGGATGACCCGTTTACGCTGCCATTGGGCCAACTGCTTACCAAACCAGTTTGCCGGTAAACGGCGGCACCAGGCAATCCGCTCAGCGGTGACTTCATCGGGTGTAAAATGCCCGAAATGATGCTCAAAGACAGAATTCACATCAACCATCGAAGTACCACATAAGGCCCGACAAACAGAACTAAAATCAATAATTTATACAGTGCCAGAAACCACCAGTAAGACACCCATAAAGTTTCCCGGGGTAAATCAATGAATCTCTGATGCACCCGTACCATCCAGTTTTTGGCACCCAGAACAAGTAAAGCTGCGAATAACAAAATACCCCAGTGAACCAGGATATTCCATCCTAAAAAAGCCTGCCAGTCAAACATAAAGTACTCACCATTAAAACCATCATTATTATAACCGATTGTTAAGCACAGTTAATTCACGATTAATACAAAGGTCTCTACATAATTGATATAATGGTTTCATGATTAAACTATTCACTGACGAACGGCTTTTTGTCCTGGTGCAATTAAAACAGCAGTTAGATGACGTCGATATATCCTGTTTTATTAAAAATGAATTGTTGGCTGGCGGTACCGGTGAATTGCCGTTTACCGAAACCTGGCCGGAGTTGTGGTTGCACAAAAAATCAGACTACCCCGAAGCCATTAAAATAGTGAATGCATTTAAAAAAACACTGGATGAATCCGTGGATTCACCGGACTGGACCTGCCCGCAATGTGGCGAGATCAATGAAGGTCATTTCGGTTTGTGCTGGTCCTGTGGCCGGCAGGCTGCACCTGAAAGCACTTAACTTCGTTGATAACGGAGATTTGGCTGTTGTTCATCAACCGCCTGAAAAGACACAATTTGCGCTGTGTTTACTTGTACCCGACGAATATTATTGTCCACATCGGCATAGATAAAATGCAACCACTCTACACCCTTCTGGCTGTTAATATCGATGGGTAGAACACGGCCATAGCTGATTTTTTCACCTGCCTGATTAAGACAAACCATATCCAGACGGCGTTTTTGAACAATCGCCGCTTCTTGGTGCAGTGCATTGAACATATTTGCTCTATGAGTGAATCATAAAATAGTCAGCTACAAGACATGTTTTCTTCGTAATAGTTATTCATATTACAAGGAAACATAACGCCGTAGATGACTGTTTTATGGTTCACCCTTTGGGAGTCAGTCACAAACCACATTACTGCGTTATCGTTCTTGGCAAGGACTAAGGCCATTACCTGCAAACGATGCCTTGTTATGTGGTTTGTGGCTGGCTCTCATAGTGCAAATATGTTCAATGCACTGCACTGTATCTTGGGCACCACATGGCAGTGGGGTATTCATAGGATTATTTTAACACGAAACCCATCGTCTCATTGTCACCAACAGGCTATAATTAAATCAGTCCACGCAAGAGTCCAACCATGCCAAAACACGAATCGATTAATTACCTGGAATTTGCCAGCCGTGATTTAAACGAAAGCAAATCATTTTTTAACACCGTTTTTGGCTGGTCGTTCACGGATTATGGACCTGACTACACCGCCTTTAGCCTGAGCAATCTCGATGGTGGTTTTTTCAGTTCTGAGCAAGTCAAAACTGCCGATCAGGGCGCACCCTTAACCGTGTTTTATTCCGCCAAGCTGGACGAAACTCTTAACAAAGTCCGTCAGGCAGGCGGCCGTATCACCCGCGATATTTTTGACTTCCCAGGTGGACGTCGTTTTCACTTTAAAGAACCCGGTGGTAATGAAATGGCCGTGTGGTCTGAATAAAAAGGTTTTATCATGCTCATTGTTACCAATCGAAATATTAACCAGGACCGTTTTCAAAATGGTGTGGCCGATGAGTTTGCTTTTGGCGAGCAGGTTAATGCCAAAGGCCCGAATGAAATCCGGCTGGCACACGCCAAAAAACTTAAATCAGGTCCGAATAAAGGCGACTGGCGGATTAAACTGGTGAAAGAACCGAATAATCTCACCGCCGAGAATCTACCTTCACGGCATGAATTTTCCGCACTGCGTAAGCGCCTGCAAAAAGCCAACAAGAATTGCGTCTTTTTTATTCACGGCTATAACCAGTCTTTCCAGAAAAACCTGGCACAAAGCCTGTTAATCGAAGAATTGTATGACGTCGAAGTGGTGGCTTTTTCCTGGCCGTCGAATACCGGTGGTTTCACCACCCGTGAATACCGCGATGCCAAACGCACCGCCCAGGCCTCAGTGGCCGCACTCGATGCCACTTTAATGAAACTCGGCGCTTATCATTGCGGCCCTTTTGATCATGACCATCAGAAAAACTGCGATGTTAAATTATCACTGATGGCGTATAGTTTGGGTAATTTTCTGCTCCAAAACTATGTGCGTGATGCCTTGTACGAAAATGATGCCAATATTTTCGCCAACATTATCCTGTGCCAGGCCGATGTGGATCATCCCGGACACCAGTACTGGGTCGATGCCATTGAAACCGGTAAACGCATCTACATCACCATCAACGAAAATGACTGGGTCCTCAAATGGTCCGACAGCAATTTCCAAAAAGACCGCCTCGGTCGCACCGCCCGCGGTCTGATTGCCCAAAAACCCAATTACTACGACTTCACTGACGGCCCCGGCGTCGAACGCACCCACGGCCTGTTCTACGCCGACACCAACGACACCGTCAGACACTTCTTCAAAACCGTCCTCAACGGAAAACGTCCCGATGATTCCCTGGATTTATTTTATGATGATATTAGTAATAGCTGGCGGTTTTAATACCGCTTCATTATAAATACATTTGTCCCTTTTTTTATAAATCTCTCGTTACTCACAGTAAACAGGAGATTTATATGATTCTACGCGTATTGATTTTATTTTTATGTTCAACTGGTGCTTGGGGGCAGCAGCTTTTAAGCAATGGTCATTTTACCCAAGGTGTAAGCCCGTGGGATAACCCTTCTCATACACCGCAATGGTTATCGAATGATGGCCACCATCAACCGGGTGCCATTTCTTTTAGTGATAACTTTAATAATGGTGGTTCTATTTATATGTATTCTGAAAAAATACCGGTGATTCCCAATTATCATTATTTATTGGGGACATCTTACAAATACCCGTCATCCGCCACACCTGCTTATATGAACATGATTGTCGAGTGGTACGACGCCAATGACGTAAATGTCGCCACGTGGCCCTGGCATACGATTTTTGATATGTCACAACCTGATACATGGCTGGATTTTGATGGCGAAGTGAGCAATGAGTACGGCG
Organism: Marinicella pacifica; assembly: GCF_014636635.1. Classification (GTDB taxonomy): domain Bacteria; phylum Pseudomonadota; class Gammaproteobacteria; order Xanthomonadales; family Marinicellaceae; genus Marinicella; species Marinicella pacifica. The sequence goes on from NZ_BMEO01000009.1 coordinate 20,509, forward strand.
GGGGTGTATTTGCGCGGGTGGTGTTAACCCTACAAACCCAATCCTCAGGCACGGCCAATAATGAAGCCCGGTATGACGATGTGCTGTTTTATCAGGACACTGTTTTTATGACTGATTTTGAATAATTTCGGACATGTCGCCCCCACACTTAAGCGGGGGCGAGTGACCGTCTTACTTTTTCTTCGGCAGATACATATCCGTAATCGTACCCTCGAAGGCTTCGGCACTCATGGCGACGGATTCGGCCAGGGTTGGGTGCGGGTGGATGGTCAGGCTGATATCGGCGGCTTCGCAGCCCATTTCGATGGCCAGACAGAGTTCACTGATGAGCTCGCCGGCATTGGTGCCGACGATACCGGCGCCGAGGATTTGCTCGGTTTCCGGATCAAATAGAAGCTTCGTAAAGCCTTCGGTGCGGTCGTTACCGATGGCGCGGCCACTGGCGGCCCAGGGGAATTTACCGACTTCATAGGCGATGTCTTTTTCCTTGGCTTCATTTTCAGTCAGCCCGACCCAGGCGACCTCCGGATCGGTGTAGGCCACCGAGGGAATCACACGGGCATCGAAATAGACTTTTTCACCGGCGGCGGCTTCGGCGGCAATTTTGGCTTCGTGGCTGGCTTTATGGGCCAGCATCGGTTGACCGACCACATCGCCGATGGCGAAGATATGGTTGACGTTGGTGCGCATTTGTTTATCCACCGAAATAAAACCTCGGTCATCGACCTCGACCCCGGCTTGATCAGCGGCGATTAAATCACCGTTGGGGCGGCGGCCCACAGCCACCAGAACCCGGTCATAGGTTTCACTGTCATCGCCGTCAAAGGTGACTTTAAGTCCGGATTTCTGGGCTTTGCATTCAGTGACTTTTGATTTCAGTTTAATCTCAGCACCCATGGTTTTCTTCAAATGCTGTTGTAATGGTTTCACCAGGTCTTTATCGGCACCTGGAATTAGCTGATCCATCATTTCGACAATGGTAATCTCACTGCCTAAAGCAGAATACACCGTGGCCATTTCCAAGCCGATAATACCGCCACCGATAATCAATAAGGATTTCGGAATCTCGGTCATGGCCAGGGCATCGGTGGAATCCATCAGACGCTCATCATCCCAGGGCATATCGGGCAATTTAAAGACCCGCGAGCCGACCGCGATAATGGCCTGGTTAAAAGTTAATTTATCGTCACCGACTTGTAAGGTATGGTCATCGACAAATTTCGCTTCACCGGTCATGCGGTTAACTTTGCGTTGTTTGGCCATTTGTGCCAGTCCGCCGGTGAGTTTTCCGACCACGCCGTTTTTAAAGTCCAGGAGTTTTTCGCGGTCAATTTCAGGCTTTTTAAAGACCACGCCATGATCTTTCATCGCTTGTGTTTCACGAATGATTGAAGCCGTGTGCAGCAAGGCTTTTGAAGGAATACAACCGACATTCAGGCAAACACCACCCAGAGTGTCATAACGCTCCACCAAGGTGACATTTAAACCCAAATCAGCGGCACGGAACGCAGCGGTGTATCCACCCGGGCCGGCACCAATCACCACCAAATCGGTGTCGTAATTATGGTCTTGTGAGACGGTTTTTTGCGTGTCTTGCTGGGTTTGTTTTTTAGAAGATTTTTCAGCGGATTTATTGGTGGTTTTTTGTGTCTCTTCAGATGATTGCTTTTCTTTGTCCGGCTGTTTTTCAGTTTCATCCGATTGACCACTGTCTTCACTGACTTCCATGGTGCCGATAACAGCGCCTTTGGCCATGTTGTCGCCTTCGCTGACATCCAGTGATTTTATGGTGCCGCTTTCGGGGCTGGGGATTTCCATGGTGGCTTTTTCTGATTCCAGAGTAATCAGGGATTGGTCTTTTTCAACTTGGTCACCTTTTGCCACTAATATCTCAATCACCGGTACATTATCAAAATCACCGATATCCGGTATTTTTATGTCAATTGTTTTACTCATAAAGTATCTCGTTAAGTGTTATCCCATAAGGGAACGTGTAAGGCCTTGGCCAGTTGTTCGGCATCCATCAGCATTTGTTCATAGTTTCCGTGATCGACCACCGCCACCCGGTTGCCATCATTTAAGACCAAATTCAGTTCGTAACTGCTATATCGGCCCTTATTGCCTCTGACTGTTTCCGTCATTAACTGTAAAGCCCTGACCCGGTTTAAGTCCGTGATAGTGTCTTTTTGGTGTCTGTCCGGCCTTTTAAAACCGGCATAAAATTCACGGCTCACCAAATCAAAAATCCGTGGCTTGGTCAGCCACCGAACCAGATAGATACCGGCGACTGAAAAAGGCAGACCGACAAACAGGCCAATAAACAACAACTGCCATGATTCGCCGCGCATAATTTGCCAGATCATGCCACACAAAATACCCAAACCCACCAACAAAAAAACCAGGCCAAAAGCCAGTCCGCCTTTGGTGGCTTTAAACATCAATGTTCGACCACCTGACTCCGGCGTAATTAAATAATGCGTCCCGAAACTACTACCCCCGGGCTTTAAGGGCGTCCAGGCCACCTGATGACTAAATTCATCGTTAAACCGCTCGTGAGCAACATCCTGTGTGCCGGCTGATTCAGCGGCAGCTTTGGCTTGCTCAACCTTATGTTTAAGTTTTTCCAGCCATTGAGGCATTGTTTTACAACAGCATTTTCTTCATATCAGACAGTATGTCGGACAAATACACAATAAACCTGGCCGCATCAGCACCGTCAATCACGCGGTGATCATAACTTAAGGACAGCGGTAACATTAAACGCGGCTCAAACTCTTCACCATTCCAATGGGGTTTCATCTGTGATCGTGAAATACCCAGAATCGCCACTTCCGGGGCATTGATAATCGGCGTAAATGCGGTGCCGCCGATACCCCCTAAAGATGAAATCGACATACAACCGCCTTTCATGTCATCGGGGGATAGTTTACCGTCACGGGCCCGCTGTGAAACTTCGGCCATTTCTTTGGCGATTTCAAACACTTCTTTTTTATCACAATCACGAATCACCGGCACCACCAGACCATCGGGGGTGTCCACGGCAATACCGATATGGAAGTACTTTTTGTAGATCAAATTCTCGCCGTTAATATCCAGTGAGCTGTTAAATTTGGGGAATTTTTTCAGGGCTTTGGCCAGCGCTTTGACCATAAACGCCAGTGGCGTGAGGTTAAAGCCCATGTCTTTGGCGTCTTGTTTGTTTTCCTGACGAAATTCTTCGAGCTCAGTGATATCGGCTTCATCGTATTGCGTGACGTGCGGTATGCGCACCCAATTACGGTGTAAATATTTACCGGAAATTTTCTGAATCCGACTTAAGGCCCGGGTTTCAATGTCACCGAATTCAGTGAAATCGACCGCCGGGAAAGGCGGCACATCAAAACCGCTTTTAACCACGGTATCACCGGATTGCATCACGGTTTTCACATGTTTTTCGACATCTTCTTTGGTGATGCGGCCTTTGCGGCCACTGCCTTTTACCTGCGCCACATCAACACCCAGTGTGCGGGCAAATTTTCGCACCGCCGGAGAGGCATGGGCCAGTTTGCCGACACGTTCTGTGGGCACCTCTTCGGGCACCGGCGGTGGTTTTGGTCCACCTTTTTCGCCACTGTTGACTGGTTGCGGTTTGCGCTTGGTTTGTTTGGGCTGGTCTTGAGTGGTTTTATCTTGTTTTGACTTGTCTTCTTTGGCTTCTGGTTTATCATCTTCAGAATCGTCCTCTGAAGCATCCGAAGCACTGATTTCAAGTTCCATCATCGGCGTGCCCATTGAAACAGAATCACCTTCTTTGACCAGTAATTTGGTGATCTTACCGCCTTCAGGACTGGGCACTTCAATGGTGGCTTTTTCAGACTCTAAAGTAATTATCGGGTCTTCAGCATTGACTTCATCGCCTTCACTGACCAGGACTTCAATGACTGGCACATCGGTAAAATCACCAATATCCGGTACTTTTATTTGTTTTGTTTCACTCACAATACTGTCCTCAATTGTCTTAAGAGACGCGTGGATCGTCTAAATCCGTCTGTATGTTATAGGTTTTAATCGCTTTTTTAATCGCTGTTTTCGGTAAGTCACCGACTTTCACCAATTCTACCACGGTGGTGTAAGCAATGTGGTTACGCGACACTTCAAAAAATTCTCGTAATTGCTCACGGGTATCGGAGCGACCAAAACCATCGGTGCCCAAAGTGGCGTAAGGGGCTTTCACCCAAGGTCTGATTTGTTCCGCGAAATCGTGCACATAATCGCTGGCGGCTATCACCGGACCGGGCTGTTTGTCTAAACATTGCTCCACATAGCTGAGTTTGGTCTTTTTATCGGCATGTAAGCGGTTATGACGTTGCACCGATTGGCCTTCCCTTTTCAGTTCGGTGAACGAGGTGGCACTCCAGACATCACAAGCCACCTCAAAATCCTTGTGTAACATGTCAGCAGCGGCCTCCACTTCCCGTAAAATACTGCCACTGCCCAGCAGCTGCGCCTGGGCTTTGCCTTTTTTTGGACGTTCTTTTAATTTATACAGACCTTTGATAATGCCCGCTTCACAATCTTTAGGCATCTCCGGATGCGGATAGTTTTCATTGAGTAAAGTAATGTAGTAATACACCTCATCATTATCAACAAACATGCGTTTTAAACCTGATTGCAGAATGACAACAACCTCGTAGCCATAGGTTGGGTCATAACTAATACAGTTCGGCACGGTGGAGGCAATCAAATGAGAATGGCCGTCCTGATGTTGCAGTCCTTCTCCGTTCAGGGTTGTGCGGCCTGATGTGCCGCCCAGTAAAAAGCCTTTGGCGCGCATATCACCGGCGGCCCAGCAGAGATCGCCGATGCGCTGATGACCGAACATAGAATAATAAATATAAAACGGAATCATCGGCGTGTTGTAATTGGCATACGAAGTTGCCGCTGCTATCCAGGAGCACATGGCACCGGCTTCGGTAATGCCTTCCTGTAATACCTGACCATCTTCAGATTCTTTGTAAAACATCAGTTGATCAGAATCTTCCGGTTCATATTTCTGGCCCTGGTGAGAATAGATACCGAGCTGTCTGAACAAGCCCTCCATACCAAAGGTACGCGCTTCATCACAAATAATCGGTACTATTTTTTCCTTGATGTTTTTATCTCGCAACATCACCGCCAGTGACCGAACAAAGGCCATGGTGGTGGAGATTTCACGATCACCGGAACCTTTGGTGATGCTTTCAAATGCGGCCATTTCAGGAATGTCTAAAGGCTGGTTTTCATAACTGCGTTGCGGTAAAAAACCACCCAGCTCTTCACGCCGCGCCAGCATGTATTTCATTTCCTCTGAATCATCAGCGGGCTTGTAATAGGGCACCTCTTCAAGCTGATCATCTTTAATGGGCACATTAAATTTATTGCGAAATTCCCGAATCGCTTCGGTGTCCATTTTTTTCTGTTGGTGGGTGGTGTTGGCGGCTTGACCACTGGGACCCATGCCATAGCCTTTCACGGTTTTCGCCAGAATCACCGTCGGTTGCCCTTCATGCGAAGTGGCTTCGCTGTAAGCGGCATACATTTTGTGTGGATCATGACCGCCTCGGTTTAAGCGCCAGATATCATCATCGGTCATGTGTGAAACCATGGCTTTGAGTTCCGGGTATTTGCCGAAGAAATGCTCACGCACATAAGCGCCGTCTTTGGATTTGTACATTTGGTAGTCACCATCGACGGCTTCTTCCATGCGTTTTCGCAATAAGCCATCGGTGTCTTTGGCGAATAATTTATCCCAGTAAGAGCCCCAAATCACTTTGATCACATTCCAGCCGGCACCGCGGAATACGCCTTCCAGTTCCTGGATGATTTTACCGTTACCGCGCACCGGTCCGTCTAAGCGTTGTAAATTACAGTTAATCACAAACACCAGATTGTCCAGATTCTCACGGCCGGCCAGTGAAATGGCACCCAAAGATTCCGGTTCATCGGTTTCACCATCACCCAAAAAGCAATACACTTTACGGTCGGTTTTTTCAATGATGCCTCGACTTTGCAGATATTTCATAAATCGTGCCTGATAAATGGCCTGAATCGGTCCCAGTCCCATGGACACCGTGGCAAACTGCCAGAAATCCGGCATCAACCAGGAATGTGGATAAGAAGGCAAGCCTTTCCCGCCGACTTCTTCGCGGAATTTGTCCAGTTGTTCTTCGCTAATACGGCCTTCTAAAAAAGCACGGGCATAAAAGCCGGGAGAACTGTGGCCTTGTACATATAATAAATCACCGCCAGAAGGGTGGTCTTTGCCACGGAAAAAATGATTGAAACCGACGTCATAAATGGTGGCGGCCGAAGCAAAGGATGCAATATGACCACCGAGAGAGCCGGGGCGGCGGTTCGCACGGACCACCATGGCCATGGCATTCCAGCGGATAATGGCACGGATTTTCCACTCTAAATCACTGTCACCGGGGGATTGTTTCTGTTCCGTTACCGGAATGGTGTTGAGGTAGGCGGTGGTCGCCTGGTAGGGCAAATGGCCACCGGATCGGCGATTTAAGTCAATCAGTTGTTCAATCAGAAAATGGGCCCGCTCGGGGCCTTCTTCCGCAATCACGGCTTTTAATGAATCCAGCCATTCTTGGGTTTCTAAAGCGTCAATATCATGTTGGGTTTTGATGTTTGTCATAATATCACTTGGTTATGGTGTTTTGGGCGTCAACGGCGGCGATGGCGACCATGTTAAAAATTCTGCGGACAGAAGAGGATGGGTTGAGCACATGGGCCGGTAATTGGGTGCCCATAAGCATGGGGCCAACAGTCACGCCTTCAGAAAAATATCTTATCATATTTAAGGCGGTGGTGGCAGTGTCCAGATTAGGCATCACCAATAAATTGGCCTTTTGCGTGTAATCAGCGCTGGGAAATACCTTGGATCGGATATTGGGTACCAGGGCATATTCGGCATCCATTTCACCTTCAACCTGTAAGTCCGGTGCCTGCTGTTTGATGAGCGCTAAAGCTTCGCGCATTTTTTCAGGGCTTTCACCGTCCCGGGTACCGAAATTCGAATATGACAACAAAGCCAAACGCGGGGTCTTGCCAAAAGCTCTAACACGCTCAGCAGCACTGATGGCCATACTGGCAATTTCTTCGGCCGTTGGGTTGGGATTGACATTGGTGTCGGTGATAAAGTAACTGCCTCGGTCGGTGGCCACCGCGCTTAAACTCGATGGTGTCTGGTCTTTTAAACCAATCACATCAATAATGTGTTGTAAGACTTTATGGTAACGACCGTTTAAACCCGCCAGCATGGCATCGGCTTCGCCGCGTTTAACCATCAGCGCGGCTATCACCGTGGTGCGGGTTCTGACCACCGCTTTGGCGATTTCCGGACTAACACCTCGCCGTTCCATCAGTTTATGGTAGAGTGTCCAATAATCGTAAAAACGTGGATCATCTTGTGGGTTAACCAACTCAAAATCTTCGCCAATGGTCAGATTAATGCCAATCCGTTCAATGCGTGATTGCACCACATCCGGGCGGCCAATTAAAATTGGTTTGGCAAGTCGGTCACTGTTGATAGTGAGCACGGCACGCAACACCCGCTCATCTTCACCTTCGGCCAATACCACGCGTTTTAAATCTTTTCGTGCCTGATTGAATACCGGGCGCATTAGTAAACCGCTTTGATAGACAAATTCACTGAGCTGATGTTCGTACTTTTTCAGGTCATCAAGTGGTCGTTTGGCCACACCACTGTCCATGGCGGCTTTGGCCACCGCCGGCGCCACGTGTAGCAAAATACGCGGATCAAAAGGTTGCGGAATCAGGTAGTCACGACCAAAACTGAGCTCTATGTCACCATAAGCTTCACGGCTCACATCGCTGACTTCCAGCCGGGCCAGGTGAGCCAGGGCTTTCACACAAGCAATTTTCATGGCATCGTTTATGGCGGTGGCGCCCACATCCAATGCACCGCGGAAAATATAGGGAAAGCACAGAACATTATTGACCTGGTTCGGATAATCAGAGCGGCCGGTGGCAATGATGGCATCGGGCCTGACCTCGAGTGCCAACTCCGGCATAATTTCAGGTGTGGGGTTCGCCAGTGCCAAAATTAACGGATCTTTGGCCATTTTTTTCAGCATGTCGGGTTTGAGTACACCGGCCACCGAAACACCGAGGAAGATGTCCGCGCCATCCAAGGCTTCGGTCAGTGATTGTTGTTTGACGCCTTTTGCGTATTCAATGCGTCGGGGATCGCTTAAATCTTCTCGGCCTTCATACAAAACACCCGATGAATCAGACACAATAATATGTTCGCGTTGCATGCCCATGGTCACCAGCAAGTCCAGACAGGCCATACCGGCCGCACCGGCACCGGAGGTGGTGAGGCGAACATTTTCAATTTTTTTACCGGTGATTTTCAGGGCGTTAATCACCGCGGCTGCGGTAATAATGGCGGTCCCATGCTGATCATCATGAAACACCGGAATTTTCATGCGTTTTTTTAAGGCTTCTTCCACCTCAAAACATTCCGGTGATTTAATGTCTTCGAGGTTGATGCCACCGAAAGTCGGTTCTAATGAGGCAATGATCTCAATCAGTTTATCGGGGTCTTTTTCATCAATCTCGATGTCAAACACATCAATGCCGGCAAACTTTTTGAACAACACCCCTTTACCTTCCATCACCGGTTTTGAGGCCAGCGCACCAATATCACCCAGACCCAGTACTGCAGTGCCGTTGGAAATCACCGCCACCATGTTACTTCGGGCGGTGTAATCAGCGGCCTTGTTTGGGTCAGCGGCAATCGCCTCTGACGGCGCTGCCACGCCGGGCGAATAGGCCAAAGCCAGTTCTTTTTGAGTGGTTAAGGCTTTGGTGGCTGTGATTTTAATTTTACCGGGCGTTGGATACTGATGGTATTCAAGCGCCGCTTGTTTCATGTCTTCAGAAAGACTCATGGTGTCACCCCAATATATGTATCAACAAGTAACGGCTTAACCATCCTGAATAAGCCGTCACCCTGTTTTAGCCTTGTTCGGCCTGTTCGTCGTATTGACCCAATGTGGCCAAAGAATTCATGCGTGCACGATGCAGCAGTTCAGCCTGAGCCGCTTTGACGTTGTTTTTGGGATTGTCACCCCAAACTTTAAGGGCTGAGGCCTGTAAAGCACGACCATAAGAAAAGCTTAACGGCCAGGGCAACTGACCCATTTGATTCATAACATTTAAATGTTCAGTGGCTTCAATTTCAGATTGTCCCCCGGATAAAAATACAATACCTGCCAAAGCAGCCGGAACGGTATTAAAGAAACAACTTAAGGTGGCTTCGGCCACCTCTTCGGCATCAGCCTGCTCGGGACAATCACTGCCGGACACCACCATCGATGATTTTAGAATACAGGCTTCTAAAATTACATTGTGCTCGTATAACTGGCTAAACAATGATTTCAGGGTCAATTCAGTGACTTCATAAGCGGTGGCAATGTCGTGACTGCCGTCCATCAAAACTTCAGGCTCCACAATCGGTACCAGCCCCGCTTCCTGACACAAAGCCGCGTAACGCGCCAGCGCATGGCTGTTGGCTTCAATGCAAGTCTGACTGGGATTGTTTTCTGAAATGGTGATGACCGCACGCCATTTGGCGAATCGGGCGCCCATGTCATAGTATTCATGCAAACGTTCACGTAAGCCATCTAAACCCTCGGTAACTTTCTCACCGGGAAATCCGGCCAGATCTTTGGCACCTTTGTCCACTTTAATACCCGGAATAATGTCGGCATCCTGCATGATTTTAACCAGTGATGTACCGTCCGGTGCTTTTTGACGGATGGTTTCGTCAAATAAAATCGCCCCGGATATGTATTCACCCAGGCCATCAGCACTCAATAACATATGGCGGTAATCTCGGCGGTTGTCTTCAGTGCAGTCAACACCAATGGTGTCAAAGCGTTTCTGACAGGTGCCGGTGCTTTCATCAATCGCCAATACGCCACGCCCCGAGGACACCATAGCGGCGGCCGTTTCAATCATTTCATCTATTCTGTCTGTCATAATCTTATCCTGTTAAGTTTTTAAATTTATGAGGGCTGTCGGGATTACCGCTCAGCCACTTGTTCAAGTTGGGTGACCGCGGGCAAAGGTTTGCCTTCCAGTACCTGCAAAAAAGCCCCGCCTCCGGTGGAAATATAAGAAATTTTATCTTCGATACCATATTTGGCGATGGCTGCCAGGGTGTCACCGCCGCCGGCCATGGAAAAACCGCCACTTTGGGCAATGCCTTCAGCCAATAACTGGGTGCCCCGAGAAAACTGCGGAAATTCAAACACACCCACCGGGCCGTTCCAGACCACGGTTTTGGCTTGTTTGGCCAGATAAGCATAAAGAGCAGCTGTTTTGGGTCCGATGTCCAATATCATGTCATCATCGGCCACATTGTCCACACTTTTTACTTCAGCCAAGGCATCGCTTTTGAATTCTGCCGCCACCACCACATCTTCGGGGATGGGTATTTCATTGCCGGCTTCTCTGGCTGTTTCGATGAGTTGTTTCGCCTCATCCACCAAATCCGGTTCATACAAAGATTGTCCAATCCTGTATCCCGCGGCTTTAATAAAAGTGTTGGCAATACCGCCGCCGACAATCAGTTTATCCACTTTGCCAACCAGGCTGTGCAACACCTGCAACTTACCCGAAACTTTGGCACCACCAATGACTGCCAGCATGGGTTTGGCAGGGTTTTTAAGCCCTTTTTCAAGGGCAGTTAATTCTTTGACCAGCAAAGGCCCGGCACAGGCTATAGGGGCATATTGCGCGACACCGGTGGTGGATGCATGGGCGCGGTGGGCGGTACCAAAAGCATCCATCACAAAAATATCACAGAGCCCCGCCAACTGCCTGGCCAGTTGTTCATCATTGCTTTTCTCGCCGGCTTCAAAACGAATATTTTCTAACAGCACCACTTCACCGGGTTTGACATCCACGCCTTGATGCCAGTTTTGAATGAGTTTAACATCTTGATTCAATAAGTGACTGAGGCGGTTGGCAACCGGTAATAATGAAAATTGCGGGTCATATTGACCGGCTGTCGGCCTGCCCAGGTGAGACACCAAAATTATCGCCGCATTTTGTGACAGGGCTTTTTTAATGGTTGGTAAGGCAGCCTGAATTCGGCTGTCATCGGTGATGTTGCCGGACGCCATGGGCACATTCAAATCTTCACGGATTAAAACCCGCTGATCAGTCAGCGTGAGTTCAGTCATGTGTTTCATCGTTTATCAACCACCATTCAGGCATTCATCAGGGCTTCTGCTACATCCAGCATACGACAAGAAAATCCCCATTCATTGTCATACCAGGCCAGCACTTTAACCAGCCGGCCATTGGTGACTTTGGTGACGCCGGCATCAAAAGTGGACGAATGGGCATTGTGATTAAAGTCAACGGACACCAAATCCTCATCACAATAACCCAATACGGCAGAATTATCGGCTGCTGATTTTACCACTTCATTGACCTCTTCGACAGTGGTTTCACGGCTGGCGATAAAAGTTAAATCCACTGAGGATACATTGATGGTGGGAATGCGCATGGCATATCCGTCCAATCGGCCATTGAGTTCCGGTAATACCAGCCCGATGGCTGCCGCCGCGCCGGTCTTGGTGGGAATCTGACTCATGGTGGCCGAACGGGCGCGGCGTAAATCTTTGTGGTACATATCGCTGAGCACCTGGTCATTGGTATAGGCATGAATGGAGGTCATTAATCCGGATTCAATGCCTATACTTTGGTGTAAAATCTGAGCCAGTGGCGATAAACAGTTGGTGGTACATGAAGCATTTGAAATCACGGTATCATCCGCCGTCAACACCTGGTGGTTCACACCATAAACCACGGTTTTGTCAATTTCACCGTTGGCCGGCGCTGAAATAATGACTTTTTTGGCCCCCGCTTTAATGTGCAAAGCAGCTTTGTCACGCGCTCTGAAGATACCGGTGCATTCCATCACCACGTCAACACCCAGCTCATGCCAAGGCAATTGTGTCGGATCCTTTTCATGACATAACTGAATTTCATCGCCATTGACCACCATTTTATCGTCTTTGAGGTCCACATCGGCATGAAAACGGCCATGTGCGGTGTCATGCCGGGTTAAATGAACCATGGCCCGGGCGTCACCCAAGTCATTGATGGCGACCACTTTAATGTCATGTTGTTTGAGTTCGTAAAGTGCCCGTAAAATACACCGGCCAATACGACCATATCCGTTAATTGCTATTTTTATTGTCATGAGGTTATTCCTTCTTATTAATAAACTTATTTATTGTTGAAAGGGTACTATTTCAACATAAATAAAGATTAAAGGCTTGAAAATTGGGTGGTTTACTCTAATTTTTTAATTAAAATGACTCATAACCACAAATATTTTTGAGGTACGAATATGTTGATTAAACCCACATCAAAAAATCAGTCGTGCCGGAATTTGCCAAGCGAAAAGCAGGCCATCAGAGAAAGTCTGGCGCCTTTTGCACCATTCCCTGGTGCACTTGAGCAGCCTATGCAATCCGAAACACGACAAAAAATATCAAAAGCTGCCAAAAAACGCAGTCATTAATTAAAAAAACCGGCCAGATAATACTCAGCCGGTTTTTTTATTTTTTTTGGGTGTAGCCGTTTCAATCCACCGTTGGCAGATCATCATTGCGCAGTTTCCTGTAGTACTGTTTCAGTTCACGTTTCACCACCGGTGCCAGGAAATATAAACCTATAATATTCGGAAATGACATGGCAAAAATCATCGCGTCTGAAAACTGAATCACGCCGGACAGGTTCATCGACGCACCAATCACAACGAAGACCAGGAACATCACATTGTAAACCGTTTCTTGTTTTTTGCCGGGGCCAAATAAGAATGTAAATGCACGCACCCCATAATAAGACCAGGCCAACATGGTGGAAAAGGCGAATAACACCACGGCCAGCGTTAACACATAAGGAAACCATGAGACATTACTGGCAAAAGCCGCTGAAGTCAGCTCAATGCCCTGAATGGTGTTATCAGAAGCTGCCGGTATGTAACCGGTGATACCAATCACCAAAGCGGTGATGGTGCACACGATAACCGTATCAATAAAAGGTTCATACAACGCCACCAACCCTTCGGTCACCGGCTCATTGGTGGTCACGGCCGAGTGGGCAATAGCCGCTGAACCGATACCCGCTTCATTGGAAAAAGCCGCCCGTTGAAAACCCACAATTAGAACACCGACGATACCGCCAAAAGCCGCTTTGGCATCCATGGCGCCGTAATAGATATCGCTGAAAGCTTCGGGAATATGTTGGTAATTCATGGCAATAATCACAAGCCCGGTAAGCACATAAATAATGCCCATAAAAGGCACCAGCTTAGAAGTCACTTTGGCGATGCCTTTAATGCCACCGATGATGGTGATGCCCACAAAGGTCGCCACAATCAAACCAAAGACCCAGCCGTAACCCACCAAAAAGCTGTCCTCACCACCGGTGATACTGACCAGTTGCTGGAATGATTGATTGGCCTGAAACATGTTGCCGCCCCCAAAGGAGCCGCCAATACACATAATCGCAAAGAAGATGGCTAAAAACTTACCAAACTTGGGAAAACCACGTTCACTGAAGCCTTTGGTTAAATACTGCATCGGCCCGCCGTGAATGGTGCCATCGGCCAGCACGGTGCGATATTTGACCCCCAGGGTACATTCTACGAACTTAGTGGACATACCCAAAAAGCCGGCCACAATCATCCAAAAAGTGGCGCCGGCCCCGCCGAGACTGACCGCCACCGCCACCCCCGCGATATTACCCAAGCCCACAGTGCCGGATAAGGCGGTCGAAAGTGCCTGAAAGTGTGTCACCTCACCATCGGCATCGTGGTAATCATATTTACCGCGGATTAAATCAAAGCCATGGCGAAACGATCGCAGGTTAACAAACTTATAATAAAGGGTAAAAAAAGTGGCTGCCAAAATGAGCCAGATAAGCACAATCGGGACCTGATAGCCGCCCGGAATGGTGATTGAATAAAACACCACACCGGCAATCGCATCTGAAATGGGCTGGACGATTGCATTGATTTTTTCATCCGCTTTAACCGCCCAGGCAGGCACCGAAGCCGAAACCAGAAAAAAAGCTAACAGTTTTTTTAAGTACATTAATTTATTCCCGTTCTTTTTAATTGAGTACGCATTCACCACGACCTTGCTAATCCGTCAGGCGAAAGATGGCTTATCATAACTGTTTTTTTATGTGGTATGAAGTTCAAAGCTACTTTTTTAGGTCGAGAATGAGTTCATCACCCACTTTGAATCCGTACTTGTCGGCCAAACCGGCATTGATTTCAAGAACATATTGAGCCGGTTTTTCACTCGGGTAATTGGGACACCGGCTGGTGGTGTTTCGGCACGGTGGCACATCGGCTTGAATACTGACCAGTATCTTATTGTGATTAAAATACAGTATGTCCAATGGAATCAGGGTGTTTTTCATCCAGAAAGCACGCGGCCGACTGTCGGGAAAAATAAACAACATGCCCGCATCCGGTGGTAAAGACTTTTTGTACATGAGACCCATGGCCCGGCTGTTATCGTCTTCTGCCAAACTGACCTGAAAGGTCACTTCATTGATGGAAACCTGATGGGGCGTTGTCTGGCAACCCGCCAATAGCAGAAACAGTCCAAATAAAAAGCTGGTTTTCATCATATTTTCGTTATTTTTTTATACACCGTGCTGGAATTTATCACTTAACAAGGCTAAACTCAATAAACTGTTAAATTTGAGAGTATTGAGTGGATATTGCAGAATTACTGGCTTTTACAGTCAAAAATAAAGCCTCGGATTTACACCTTTCGGCAGGCTTACCGCCGATGATCCGGGTAGATGGTGATGTTCGACGCATAAACCTGCCCCCTCTGGAGCACAAGGAATTGCATGACATGATTTATGACATCATGAATGATTATCAGCGTAAGGAATATGAAGAAACTTATGAAATTGACTTTTCTTTTGAGATACCGGGTCTGGCACGTTTCAGGGTTAACGCTTTTAACCAGAACCGTGGTTGTGGCGGCGTATTCAGGACCATTCCCACAGAAATCCTCACTTTTGAAGATTTGAATTGTCCGGCGATTTTTAAAGACATCATTGATGTGCCCCGAGGTTTAATCTTGGTGACCGGTCCCACCGGTTCGGGTAAATCCACCACCCTGGCGGCCATGATTGACTACCTTAATAAGAAAGAGCACGGCCATATCCTGACCATTGAAGACCCCATTGAATTTGTTCACACCAGCAATAAATGTCTGATTAACCAGCGTGAAGTACACCGCGACACCAAAAGCTTTGAAAACGCCTTGCGATCGGCTTTGCGTGAAGATCCTGACATTATTCTGGTGGGAGAGTTGCGTGATTTGGAAACCATTCGCCTCGCGCTGACCGCTGCGGAAACCGGTCACCTGGTATTCGGCACCTTGCATACTTCTTCAGCGGCGAAAACCATTGACCGTATTATTGATGTGTTTCCGGCCGGCGAAAAACCCATGGTGCGTTCCATGTTATCCGAATCATTACGCGCTGTTATCGCCCAAACCTTAATTAAACGGGTGGGCGGCGGTCGAATTGCCGCCCATGAAATTATGATAGGTATTCCCGCCATTCGAAACCTCATCCGTGAAGACAAAGTGGCGCAAATGTATTCATCCATTCAAACCGGACAGTCGATTGGAATGCAGACACTCGATCAATGTTTAAAAGATTTGGTCAATCGCGGCTTAATCGCCAAGGCTCAGGCCCGCTCACGTGCCGTATCCAAAGCTGATTTTGATTAATATGACACCGATGACAGGAGACACCCATGGACTTTAATTCATACCTCAAATTAATGGTGCATAAAAAGGCATCGGACTTATTCATCACCGCCGGTCTGGCGCCCAGTATTAAAATTCATGGTCGGGTGATTCCCATCACCCAGCAACCCCTCAACAAATCCCAGGCCAGAGATATGGTCACCGGCATTATGTCGCCCTATCAAAAAGAAGAATTTGAACGGACTCACGAATGTAACTTCGCCATTGGCGTATCCAGTGTCGGTCGATTTCGGGTCAGTGCCTTTTATCAGCGCAATGCCGTGGGCATGGTGATTCGTCGGGTTGAATCTAAAATCCCGACCTTCGAGAAGCTCAAACTGCCTGAAGTCCTCAAAGAACTGACACTCACCAAACGGGGTATTATTATCTTTGTCGGTGGTACCGGTACCGGTAAATCCACCTCTTTGGCTGCCATGATTGGTTACCGCAATGTCAACACCACAGGCCATATCATCACCATTGAGGATCCGATTGAATATGTTCACGAACACCAAGGTTGCGTGATTACGCAACGGGAAGTGGGTTTGGACACCGAGAGTTTTGAAGTGGCTTTAAAAAATTCGCTGCGTCAAGCCCCCGATGTGATTATGATTGGTGAGATCCGCACCAAAGAAACCATGCAACAAGCGGTCACTTTCGCCGAAACCGGCCATTTATGTCTGGCGACACTCCATGCCAACAACGCCAACCAGGCCCTGGACCGAATTATGCACTTCTTCCCCAAAGACGCCCGTGATCAGTTGCTGATGGATTTGTCCTTAAATTTACGTGCCATGGTGGCGCAACAGCTGATTCCTACACCCGACGGCAACGGCCGCCGTGCTGCGGTTGAAATTCTGATTAATTCACCTTTGGCACAAGAATATATCCGCAAAGGCAAAATCGAAAAACTCAAGGATCTGATGAAAAAATCCACCAACATGGGTATGCAGACCTTCGACCAGGCCATGTTCGAACTCTATCAGGCCGGCGAGATCACTTACGAAGACGCCCTGCGCCACGCCGATTCTGCCAACGAAGTGCGCCTGGCCATTAAGCTCTCTCAAGGCGGCGACGCCGACACTTTATCCATGGGTATGGATGGTGTGGGACTGGAAGAGGACAAGTAAAAGGTAACTTGGGCTTCGCTTTTTACGTCTACGACGTAACCCGCAAAGCCCAATGATTTTATGAGTCAGCTGCTGATGCGCTTCGCGCACCAACGGCTGACATGCTTTTTAGGTGTAATTACAGGACATGGCTTTTTTAGTCAACCTTCAAAGACTGAAAATAACTTCACTAAGTGGAATCTCAGGCCAACTTTGTTGGCCGGTAACTTGTGCTTCGCTTCTTACAGCTCCGCTGTAAACCGCAAAAGACAATGATTTTATGAGTCAGCTGCTGATGCGTTCGCGCACCAATGGCTGACATGTTTTTAAGTGTAATTATGGAGCATGGCTTTTTTAGTCATCTTTCAAAGTCTTAAGATAACTTCACTGAGTAAAATCTCAGGCCAACTTTGTTGGCAGGTAATTTGCCTTTCGCTTCTTACGACTACGTCGCCAAATATAATTGTATGGCGCAAAAGAAAATGATTTTATGAGTCAGCTGCTGATGCGCTTCGCGCACCAACGGCTGACATGCTTTTAAGTTTCGTTAAGGCCTCTATCTCTTTTAATCGTCTTTCCGAATTACAGTTAACTTAAATAAGTGAAATCTCAGGCCAACTTTGTTGGCCGGTAAATGTCTTTCGCTTCTTACGACTGCGTCGCCAAATATAATTGTATGGCGCAAAAGACAATGATTTTATGAGTCAGCTGCTGATGCGCTAAAGCGCACCAATGGCTGACATGTTTTTGGTGTAATTAAGGGACTTCTATTCTTTTAATCGTATTTCATAATTAAACTTTACTCATGATTGCCGATTCAATACAAATAATGACCTACTTGTTATAATAAGCATTTATTATTAACCGGATTATTTTTCCATGGGTTGTTGCGAAACAGAATCGGTTTTATCGGCACAGAATGACCGGCAGAAACGCACTTTAATTGCTGTTTTAATCATCAATGCCCTGATGTTTGCGGTAATTGTTGTCGCTTCCTGGTGGGCCGGGTCTTCGGCGTTGTTTGCCGATGCATTTGATAATCTGGGTGATGCGATCACCTATGCGGTCAGTTTATACGCGGTCGGTCGTTCCAATACGGCGAAAGCCAAAGTGGCTGTTTTTAAAGGCGGGTTGATTTTATTGGGTGGTTTGCTGATTTTGGGTCAGGTTACTTATAAATTATTTAATCCGGCGGTGCCTATTTTTGAATTGATGGGTGTGTTTAGTTTGGTTGCATTAACAGCCAATGCCCTGTGCCTGTTATTGCTTAGTAAGCACCGCCATGAAGATGTCAATATGTCTTCAGTGTGGGCGTGTTCACGCAATGATATTGTGGCTAATTTATCGGTGTTTGTTGCCGCCGGATTGGTTTGGATGACTCAATCGGGCTGGCCGGATTTACTGGTGGCATTTTTATTGGCTGTCTATCTTTTGCGTTCCGGTTTGGAGGTGATTAACCATGCCCGTGAAAACCTGAAACCCAGTTGCAGTCACTAACATGCATATACCTCCGGACTATGCGGTCAAAGATCATTCGGTGTTCACCGCCTTTATGCAACATCACCCCTTTGCCCAGCTGGTGTGCGCCACCGAAACTTTTCCGGTCATTAACCACGTGCCTTTGTTGTATGATGACGAACGCAACTGCCTGTGGGGACACCTGGCTAAAAACAACCCGGATTTAACCTACCTGAATAATTCACCGGTCAGCGTGGTGTTCACCGGTCCACATGGCTATATTTCACCTGACTGGTATGAAAAACCGGGGGTACCCACCTGGAATTATCAGGCACTTCATGTTGGCGGAACGTGTCACACTGAAACATCTGAATCAATCATTAAAAAAGTCGTTGATAAACTTTCGAACCATCACCAAACCCTGATGGGGTTCAGCTGGGACGGCAATTACAAGCCGAGCATGCTTTCTGCCATTGTCGCCATCAGAATTGAAATCCGGTCAATACAATGCCAGTTTAAACTCAGCCAGGACCGCTCAACCAATGATCAGCAAAATATCATCAATGCACTGAAAAAAAATGGCCAAATTCAGCTTGCCAAAACCATGAATAAAATCCTTAATCATTAGCGGTATATTCATAACTAATTGCGAATGGCATGGTGATTCACATTGAGATGGTTTTTCTCTTAAAATTGAAGCTATAGTGGTTCCACGGGCTGTTTTAATTGAGGAACTCTTTGATTTCAGCGGCTTGTGATCTCGCGTCGGCGTAGCCCAGGTCGATGAGGGCGCCGGTGTATTCGGGTTCGAACAACAGGTAGCTGGGCATGCGCCAGTCTTTGCCCCAGCCGCCAATCATTTTCAACAGGGTACGCACAGGTCCGGGAATCTCGGGGGCATATTGGGCGGTTATTTCCCGGACATCGCGACTGGGTTTGATCACCAGCGTGTTGATGGGTCGCAGACTGTACTCTTCGCGTTTTTCCGGCGCAATCAGCTTTAGTGTCCGGTTAATGCGTTGCAGTCGGGACAGATCCGCCATCAGCATATCCATAAAAATGGTGTCCAGTAAATAACCGCCCAAATGACCCATACTTGGGTATTCGGTGACTTTACGCGGCGTTTCAATGGGGGACTCATCCCGGGTACCAATCACAAGAATACGATCTGCACCGAGATGAATCGCCGGTGATAAGGGTGCGGTCATGCGCAAGCCGCCATCACCGTAATGTTCATAGCCAATACGTTGTGCCGGAAATAAAAAAGGCAAAGCGGTGGATGCCAACACATGGTTCACCGTAATGCGCTCTCGCAACCCCACCCGTCGCGTGCGCTGCCAGGGATTAATGGCCTGATTGCCCTGGAAAAAACATTTGGCCATGGCGGTGTCATAAGACGATGCGGTGATCGATAAGCCGGTGAGAAACCCCTCATCAATGGCCTCTTGAATTTGTGCCAATTTTAATTCACGTTGCAATAATTGCTGTAACGGCGTGTTATCCAGTAATGATTTCGGTGGCTGCAAACCCAAACGGCCAAAAAATAACGACCCCACAACCCGTGCCATGGTTTTAAACACACAGCGGGCATCGGTGCGGTAAACATCATCACAATGGATATTTCGCCAAAAATACTCCAGCCGTTTAGCGCCATATCTCTGTCGCCTGGCATGCGAAGCCATCACCGTGGCATTAATGGCGCCTGCCGAAGTACCGTTGATAATGGGAAAACGAAAGCCTGTGGGCATCATATCCATAATGGCTTTTAATACACCCACCTGGTAAGCACCACGGGCACCACCGCCCGGCAGCATCAGGGCAGTGGCCGGAACATGTATGGGTTTTTGTCTGGTTATCTTCAATGCATGAGATGGTTTAATAAACACTTCATTATAATCAAGAACCGGCTATATTAAAATGCAGTGTGTTTTGTAAAAAGTGTCCTGTTTGTGTATTCTTAAAGCTTATGAACAAATTAACCATCACCCTCATTCAAACAGAACTTCATTGGCATAACCCTGAAGCCAATCGATCCCATTTTGCCACGCTTATTAAAGACATCAAAACATCCACCGATGTCATCATTCTACCGGAAATGTTTACAACCGGCTTTACCATGGCCACGGTTGAGAATGCAGAACCTGAATCTGGTGAAACGCTCCACTGGATGCAACAACAAGCCACTCAGAATAAAGCCGTCATCACCGGCAGTTTAATCATTGAACAACACGGCCACTTCTACAATCGCATGTATTGGGTTGAACCCAATGGTGATTTTCAAAGTTATGATAAAAAACACCTTTTCACCTACGCCGATGAGCACCATCATTTCACCGCCGGCCGTGAACGATTAATCATTGAATACAAAGGCTGGCGAATTTGCCCTTTGATTTGCTATGACCTGCGCTTTCCGGTGTGGTCGCGCAATGACGTGGATTTTGATCTGCTCATTTATATTGCCAACTGGCCGGCAGCACGTCGTGAAGCCTGGCAAAGCCTGCTCAAAGCCCGCGCCATAGAGAATATGGCTTATGTGGCCGGCGTCAATCGCATCGGTTCAGATGGAAACGACCTGAAATATGCCGGAGATTCAACCGTCTATAATGCCATTGGCGAACCCATGTCCGCGCCAGACAGACAGACGCCGTTTGTGAAAACACTGACACTTTGCAATGACACCCTGCAACAACAGAGAAGTCATTTTGGGTTTCTCAACGACAGGGACAACTTTATCTTAAAATAAGCGGGTCTTTTAACGCTATTTTCAGGCCTGATTTGTTACTCTGTTTATTTAATTTAAAGGAGTCCAAAGATGAGCCAAGTAAATTTTAAAAACAACCCTGTTCACCTCAATGCCGAGCAACCTCAGGTCGGACAACAAGCCCCCAACTTCCAACTCACGGGTGCCGATTTATCCGAAGTCAGTCTGGATAATTTTAAAGGCCAACGGGTGGTTTTAAATGTCGCGCCGAGCGTCGACACCGATGTCTGCGCCCAGCAACTGCGCACCTTTAATCAAAAAGCCGCCGATATGGACAATACCGCTGTAGTGTTTACATCCATGGATTTACCTTTTGCCTATAAGCGCTTTTGTGCCGCCGAAGGCATTGACAATGTGGTGACTGCCTCCGATTTTAAAAACAGAAGCATCGCCCAAAACTACGGCTTAGAAATGCGCGATGGACCTTTAGCCGGTCTCACCGCCCGCGCTGTGTTCGTACTGGATGAAAACCACAACATCATCCACCGTGAAGTGGTCGATGAAGTGACCAACGAACCAAACTACGAAGCGGCCTTGCAGGCACTAAAACAATAACCACTCCATAAAGACAAAAAAAGCGGACACCCAAAAAGGTCTCCGCTTTTTTTATGCCCAAATCAACCTTATAACAGAACTTGTCACAATGCTGCCGTACTGTAACGTATAATAAAGGCATGAAGAAAGATGCGCTTGACCGCCTGATTGAAAAAAACCAAAAACAAAAAAGTATTGAATCTAAAGAATCAAATTCTGCAATCAAAAACACCGTTTTGGGTATTGTTTTTTTCTTTACCCTAATTCCTGTCGCTTATTGGATAGTACAAGATCATGTGACATTTTTTAATCACCAACTGTGGGGTGTTAGTAAAATAATTTGGCTAATAGGTCTGTTGTGTTTATCACTTATTGGCTTAGTCAATATTTTTACGACATTATCCTTTATTCCGGTCATTAGACTGTGTTGGCCGTACAGAAAAAAATTGTGGTTGGCACAAAAATGGCGCCCGATTCATTTAGTCCTGATGCTGATTCGACTAATAATTCCAGTTCTGATTATTTATCTGATACTCTTTTTTACTCAATTTATGCGTAACACCGGTAACGCAATATCGACCATTGTGGCTACATGGCACGAAATAGCCATTTATATTACCTTTCTATTGACCTCTGCTGTAATGATCTATTTAGCAGTCTTAATAATTTTCACCTTCATTCATTATTTTAAATTGCTGTACCGTTTATATACCAACGAACAAGCCATGACTCAGCATTTTAGTCACCAACCCAAAAATGATGATTGGATTTAACCTAATTTTTTATTATTCAGATAGCAAGGAGTACTGCTGAGCAGCACTCCAACGGTTTATTATAGCTCAGCAACAAATTGAATAAATTCCCGGGCTTTTCGGGTTAGTTCATCTTTAGTCTCTATGCTGTGCTCTTCACTGTAAATCACCAAAGCCGTGCGGGCATCGACCAGTTGCAAGGTTAATGCATTGTTATCAAGTTTGCTTTCAATAAACCAACGCACCCCAAATTCATGACTGAAATAAGGATAAGGATTGCCTTTATGGGCATAAAAGGCATGGTCTGATAAATAATTCAGATCATCTGTTTTTAACACCGCCTGTTGTAAAGCGGCATCGACAGCCCAGTTCGGCTGCGTTGTTTCTGTCGGTAAAATAACCAAAGCCACCGGCTCGGATTTAAACTGCCAGTATAAAAAGCCATAAACCAGACCCACCGCCAAAATAAACAAAGCGATATAGCCTGACAGCGTTCTCAACAGCGTTCTCAGCCAGTTGCTTTTATATTGATTATCGGCTGATAATGGCCTTACCACCGGTTGCCAGCTGTAACCGAACTTGGGTCGGGTTTTAATCAAAGTTGAATAGGTAGATAACGGCTTTAGCTGCGATCTTAAATCGGCGATGGCCCGGGTTAAGGCATCGTCACTGACCACTTGATTCGGCCAAACCTGATCGAATATCTGCTGCCGTGTCACTGTATTACCGGCGTGTTTAATGAGCACCATCAAAACCCGCATATTCACAGGGCTCAACCGAATGCTTTGCTTGCCCTGACGGACTTCGCCTGAATTCGGACAAATCAATAAATCGGCAGATAGGTACTTAACTGGTTTATTCATAACGCTCAGTTTAGCATTTTATTTTATTCATTTAACATGCCCTCAGACATTGCTCAGACTTTACTCAGGCGGTTAATATTCCCGTAGACCATAATAAAAAGCCTTAGATTCAAGGAACAACCATGAAAAAATTACTTAAAGCGTTATTTATCCTTATCGGCATGATGGCCATGCTGTTTGTTATCGCCGTTATTGTTAACCTCTCGGTGTTCGATGAAGAACTCTTACCTGAAGTCCAGGCGATTAAAGACATCAAAGCCAAACCTTATCAAGCGGATAATGCTTATCCGGCATTAATCGCGCTGAGTTATTATCCAGAGTCATCGTATCAATCGGCCACCCAAAAGATTCGCCAACAACTTAATGATAACATCACTGAACAGGGCTATGACTATCTGAATCACCAGGATGAAGAACAGCTTGAAAAGCACAAGCTCGATGCACAACAACTCAGGAAGTTAACGCGATGCCATACCCGTAAAGAAAAAAACTGTGTGACAAAATATGTGACAAACCTGTCCAATCAACCCATCACCAACCCCCACAGCCAAATCATTCTGGGTCGCTACAGAGCATTAATCGAATACCCAAACTACCAGGAAGCCACACAGCTAACATTTGACTCACCCATTCCGGCCTATTCCCCGTTACTCAGTGCGCAACGGGTGCTGTTATTAAATGAATGGCTTGATAACCCAACGGACTTTATACCTTTACTCAGCAAAGATTTGGCTTTTTGGCGCATGATCCTGCAAAACAATAACCTGCTCATCACCAAAATGATTGCCATTGCCGCCATCCATAATGAAATTCAAATTCTGGCCTATGCCCTTCAATCCGGTGATTTAAGCAAAAAACAATTACTTAACATTCAACCTCATATCAGTCCTTTAAATCAGCAAGAAGGTGATTTTATGAAACCCATTGAATTTGAAATTAAATATGCTATGAGTACTTTTTACAGTGCGTTAAATGAATCCAGTGATGTTATTGATCGTTGGTTTTATCAGCCTCTTTATCAACCTCAAGCCACAATCAACCAATACTACTTAGCAAATATAAAACTCACCAAAGAATTAAACAACTTAGACAGCCCAGCTTTCTACGATGCTTATCAAGCTGATGAATGGCCGTATAAACCCGAATTTAAATCACCCATTAGCTTATATAATCCAAGCGGAAAATTACTGATTAAATACAGTGTTGGCAACTACCAGGATTATTTCGCACGAGTGCACGATCTAAACGCCATGCTGGTCTTACTAAACCTACGCATCGAACTGGCCTTACACAACGACCAGAATATCAGCACCGTGGTTAATAACTCAATCTATAAAAACCCTTACACCCTGGAACCTTTTGATTACGATGCTGAAGCGAATACCATCGGCTTTGACTGTCTGGATAAAACGTCTGTTTGTGAGATTGCTTTGTAATTTTCCACACCCCAATCGATAATTTCTTACAAAGTGAATCGATAATCACGACAGATTTTTTCGCTGTTTTTGGTTAGGCTTTGACTTTGTTTTGATGAAGTGATGGTATGAAGAAATTAGCGGTGGTTTTATCGCGGGCAGAATTTGGGGTGGCGGCGCCGCAGGTTCGGGTTGAGGTGCATATTTCGCGTGGTTTGCCGAGTTTGTCGATTGTCGGTATGCCGGAAACCGCTGTGAAGGAATCCAAAGACCGGGTGCGGGCGGCGATTATGAACAGTGGCTTTGAATTTCCGCCGCACCGGATTACCATTAATCTCTCACCGGCAGATATTCCCAAAGGTGGCGGGCGTTATGATTTGCCGATTGCTTTGGGCGTTCTGGCGGCGTCAGAGCAAATCAGTCCGGATCGGCTTGAACGCACGGAGTTTGTCGGTGAACTGGCTTTAGGCGGACAATTGCGGGGGATTCGGGGTATTTTACCGGTGGTGAGTGCGGTTTCACAGGCGAATCGGCGTTTGGTGGTGCCGGGTCGTAATGCCGCTGAAGCGGCTTTGGTTCAATCCTGTGAATGTTTGGCGGCTGATTCTTTGCATCAGGTCTGTGAATGGCTGTGTGGTGACCGTGAATTGCCGAGTGCCCATGAACGACAAGACAGGTCATCAAAGCCCGGTGCGCAAAAACCAATCGGCGATTTAAGTGAAGTCAAAGGCCAGGAACAAGCCAAGCGGGCACTGATTATTGCGGCGGCCGGCGGCCATAATCTTTTGTTTTACGGCCCGCCGGGCACCGGTAAAACCATGCTCGCCAGTCGTTTGCCGGGGATTTTACCCACCTTAACCGAAACCCAAAGTCTGGAAACCGCTAAAGTGGCATCCATCAGCAGCGCTGGCTTTGATCCCAGCAATTGGGGAATCCCGCCTTACCGTTCTCCACACCACACCGCTTCGGCTGCAGCTTTGGTCGGTGGGGGCTCACAACCAATGCCCGGAGAAATTTCATTAGCCCAGAACGGCGTTTTATTTTTGGATGAATTGCCGGAGTTTTCGCGGCATGTTTTGGAGGTGTTGCGAGAGCCATTAGAGTCGGGGAAAATCGTTATTTCCCGAGCTGCCCGAAGTGCAGAATTTCCGGCACGGTTTCAATTATTGGCGAGTCTGAATCCGTGTCCTTGTGGCTATTTGGGCGATGAAGACCGACCGTGTCAATGCAGTCTGGGGCAGATTCAACATTACCGAACTAAAATATCGGGGCCTTTACTGGATCGCATTGATTTACAGGTTGAGGTTCCGCGGGTGCCGCATAAGGTGTTAAGAAATACAAAAACTTCAGGTTTAACTTCACAACAAGCGCGTTCTTTAGTGATGAAAGCACGAACACAACAGCTTAAGCGTAATGGTGGTCTGACCAATGCGCAGTTGCAGGGTCGGCAGATTGAGGATTTGATTCCATTGTCTGCCGTATTATTGGATTTCTTAGAGCAGGTTGTGGAACGGTTGCGCTTATCGGCACGGGCTTACCACCGCATTATCAAGGTGGCCCGCACCATTGCTGATTTAAAACAGTCAGATGAAGTGTGCCAAAGTCACTTATCCGAAGCCGTGGCATATCGGGGGTTTGATCGGGAAGATTATTGTTAAAACGCAATAATTGCCAGGAGGTGCTGGCTTTCAGCCCCCAAGCCGTTATAATACGCGGCTTTTAGTCACAGGAACAAAACCATGACCTTAAAAGACCTGCCGGTGGGCTCGGATGCGCCTCATGATATCAATGTGGTGATTGAGATTCCCCGCAACAGCGACGCCATTAAATACGAAGTCGATAAAGAATCCGGTATGCTGACCGTGGATCGAGTGCTTAATACTGCCATGCATTATCCCTGTAATTACGGATTTGTACCCCACACTTTGTGCGGTGACGGTGATCCGGTGGATGTGTTGGTTGTAATGCCTTTGCCATTGTTGCCCGGTTCCGTGATTAAATGCCGCCCGGTGGGTGTGCTTAAAATGACCGATGAAAGCGGTGAAGACGCCAAAATTATCGCCGTCCCCACGTCCAAAATCAGTGGTTTATACCGCCATGTGGCAGATGTTCGCGATATTAACGAAGTCACGCTGGATACCATTGCCCATTTCTTTGAACATTATAAAGATCTGGAAAAGGGCAAATGGGTCAAAATCGAAGGCTGGGGTGGCGTTGAAGAGGCCAAACAGGAGATTCGTGAGGCCATTGATAATTTTAATAATTTAAAAGACAAGCCAAATTTCTAATTATTGCATCTATGCACCGCCCTTGGCCAGAAGGGGTTTTGGGCGGTTTTTTTCAAGGACGTTGTTTTTGTTGCTTTGGTTTTTGCTGAATGGCATCAGCCAAACGACGTGGGGCATTGTCAAATCCACCGTTACTCATACATATCACTTCGTCGCCGGGTTCAACAGTGTCCCTGATTTGGCTGATCAGGGCTTCCACAGAATCCACTATGGTGGCTTTTTGTTTAAGCTTTTCCAGCACCAGTTCATCCCATTGCATATCCGGATAGACCATCACAAAAGCCTGATCGGCTGTTCCCAGCGCTTTGGGTAACTGTCGGGAATGGACACCGGCCCGCATGGAATTACTGCGCGGTTCGACTACAGCAATCAGTCGGCCATGGACATGTGGGCGCCGTCCAGATAAAGTGGTTTCAATGGCGGTGGGGTGGTGGGCAAAGTCATCAAACACCCGCACTCCGCCGGACTCACCAACCAATTCCATGCGGCGTTTGACATTCTCATAGCGACAAAGGGAATCGGCTGCAGCGGCAATCGAGACACCGGCACGGGTGGCGGCCAAAATCGCTGCCAGGGCATTCATCTGGTTGTGTTTGCCGGACACGTTCCAACGCACTTCAGCCAGTTGGTCGGTGCTGTTTTGAATACTGAAATGACTCGGATTGTCGCCCAATGGCATGACCCAGAAATCAGCATGCGGGCCACTGCCAAAACTGACCAAATCCGTCCAACAACCCATATCCAAAACGGTCTTTACATGCGGGTCATCGGCATTGACAATGATTTCGCCGTTACCCGGTACGGTCCGCACCAAATGATGAAACTGGGTCTGGATGGCAGTCAAATCAGGATAGATATCGGCATGGTCATACTCGAGGTTATTTAGAATCAGCACATCGCTGTGATAATGCACAAATTTAGCCCGCTTATCAAAAAAAGCACTGTCATATTCATCGGCTTCTATCACAAAATGCGCACTGTCAGTAAGCCTGGCGGATGAATCAAAATGGGGGCTGACGCCACCGATTAAAAACCCCGGGTCAATGCCCTGGTCGGTTAATATCCAGGCCAACATAGAGGCGGTGGTGGTTTTGCCGTGGGTACCGGCCACCGCATATACGGTTTTGTGTTTTAACACCGTTTCGCCCAACCATTGCGGGCCGGATTGGTAATTCAGATTTTCATTGAGTATATACTCAACCGCTTCCATGCCACGAGACATCACATTACCCACCAGTACCAAATCAGGTTGAGAATGTAAGGGTGTGTTGTCATAGCCTTCATGTACGTTAATGGCCATTTGTTCCAATTGGGTGCTCATAGGCGGGTATATTTTTTGATCACTGCCTGTCACATCATGACCCAGCTGACGGGCAATCGCTGCCAAGCCACCCATAAATGTTCCACCGATACCCAGGATATGAATTTTCATTGATTCAAGGCACAAAAAGAGAGCATTTTAACAGAAAGCCTGACGCAAGGTTGAACATAAAAAAACCGGCTGTTTTAATCACAGCCGGTCAAAAGTTAAATCATAACACTGTTTATTCTTCTTCAATATCTTCCGGTTCAACGTCCGGTAAAATTATTTCTACGCGTCTGTTTCTTTGGCGCCCTTCAGCAGTATCATTAGTGGCCACCGGAAATTCAAAAGCCAGACCTTCGGTTTCAATGCGATCAGACTCAATACCGTTATTGGTTAAATAATCTTTGACCGATTCAGCCCGTTGTTCAGACAATTTTAAATTATATTCTTTACTGCCAACGTTATCAGTATGGCCTTCGACAATCACCTGTTGATTCGGATTATCTTTAAGGGCTTTTACCAATGGCTCTAAATTACGCACCGATCCGGGTTTCAAATCAGATTTATTAAACTCAAACAACACATCACCTAAAGTAATCACCAAACCCCGTTCAGTTTGTTTGGCCTGCAATTCAGACAGCTGGTTTTGCAAACTGTTCATGGCGGCTTTTGCGGCGGCGGCTTCAGCTTGTGCCGCTTCCGCTCTGGCGGCTTCTGCTTCGGCACGGGCTTTGGCTTTTTCGGCTTCCGTCATGGCTGATTCGGCAGCAACTTGGGCTTGTTTTTTCAAGCGCTCCGCTTCGGCACGAGCTGCATCGGCTTCTGCTTTAGCTTGCATCGCCGCATCGCGCATTTGTTGTGCTTCCTGGGCTTGTGCCATGGCTTGCGCGCGTTGTTGTTCGGCCATCATCGCACTTTGCTTGGCGCGTTCGGCGCGGTTTTCAGCCATTTCAGCCTCCAAAGTACGTGATTCAAGGACCAAACGACTTTGTTCATCCGCCAGTGCCTTGCGTTCATCGTTATAGTAACGCTCTTGTGCACTATATTTAGCCAATTCTATCAGCCGATCGGTGGCGTAAATGGCATATTCATAAGCCTGATCGTCCATTTTCTTGGGACGGTTTTCAACGGTTTTTAAAGCGTTTTGAGCCCGCTTTAATTCTTCACCGCCACGAGAAGCCAATTCAGGGTTGGCCAACAGATCAGACATGCGGTTTTGTAACGCTTCCACACGAGGGTCAGGCTCCGGTGTGGATGCACAGGACGCGAGTAACGCCACAAAGCTCAAAAGTAGTGAAATTTTCATCATGTATTTTACAGTCTGTTTCATTGTCCACTCCGTTTACGTTGTAATTCATTGCGCAGTAAATCCACCGCCTGACGTAAATCTGTGTATGCTTTTTCGGCTTTCATGGCATCAGATTTAGCGGCCGCCACTTCAGCGTCGCGTTGTGATTTCTTGGCGGCAATTTCAGCTTCAGTCCAATCCCGTTTATCCAGGTCGATTTTGGCCTGGTTGAGGTTATCCCGTGCCGATTTCATTAAATAAACGGCGTATTGCATTCCGTTGGAGCGTTCGGCGGATTCAATCAACACTTCGGCTTGGTTGATGGCCTTATTGGCTGCATCTCTGTCGGCCAAAGCCGGCATGGAAAGCAGCAAAAACAAGGTGCTTAAGCTTAATAATTTAAAATTCATAAGTCCTCTCTTTACAATTGAAATTAGAACCTCGCCCGACTGGTGGTAGGGAGTGAATTGCGTTAAATTCACCAACCGGGCGAGGGGATAACAATATTATGGATGAATGAGGCTTTTAAAACCACATATTTTAATCAAGCCGCGACTGCCATTCTTCAACAGCTTGCTCGGCTTTTTCTTTATTATATCCATAGCGCTCTTGCAAGCGACCGACTAATTTTTCTTGTTTACCGGCTATCACATCTAAATCGTCATTAGTGAGTTTTCCCCACTTAACTTGTGCTTCACCTTTAAACTGGCTCCATTTACCTTCAATAATATCCCAATTCATTTTATTTTCTCCTCAGTTTGAATGAGTAAATATTGTAAAGAACAGTGGATAAATAAATTGTAAACGGAATGTTAAAAGAATGATAAATCAAAGACTTACCTCGCCCTCGAAACACGGTTGATGATAAATTACGAGATGAATCGAATTCAGACTGCTTTGGGGTTTTTATCCTGCTCCAGGTTTTTCAGTTTCTTTAAGGTTTCCTGATATCCCAAATCAAAAATCTCATCCGCTGAATCTTTTTTCAAAAAGCTATATTTTCGCAAGGCCGTGGGGGCAATAATTAAATCACAGTCCGAAAACTTTTTAATCGAGGCCTGGGCTCTGAGAATGGTAAAGGCCCGCTGGGTCACCGACATGGTTGAATTAAGACTGTCGGCCTGCGCCGATTCCAAGGGACTGACAAACACACCCACCGATTGCTCACAATAAATCGATAACGGCTCGGTCGGAAAATTATTGGTGATACCACCGTCACTATAAAGCACGCCATCAATCTCAACCGGCGTCATAATCCCCGGAAAAGCACCGGACGCCAGCAGTGGTTTAATTAACGGTCCATCATAAAAAATTCGTGCCTGTCCTGAAATCATGTTGGTGGCGACAATAAACAGACGTTTCTTTAAAGTCGAAAAACTGTCATCGGGAAAATATTCTTTAAAGTCATCATAAAATTTATCGGTATCAATCATCCCCGGTTTTAATAAGGTGTATTTTTTAAATGAGAACAAATCGAGTTCTTTAAAAAAAGTCAGCATCTCTTGCCAGGAATAACCGGCAGCGTACAAAGACGCCACCAGTGCACCGGCACTGGTACCGGAAATTGTGGTCGGATGAATATCCATTTCCTCTAAGGCTTTAATGGCACCAATATGGGCAATACCTAAAAATCCGCCGCCGGATAAGACTAAACCGACAGGTGCTTTTAAGGGCATTATAATCTCCTGTGTAATAACATTTTTTTATAAAAGCTCATTATTTCCACATGCGTGATAAGACGTTTTGTTTAGTGGATGATTTTTGATGAACATAGGTCATAAAAATATGACCGATGATAAGCAACAACAGAACCCAGCCAAGTTCGCCATGAAAGTCACTGCCTAAATCAAGCATCCACTGAATTTTCTCACCTTCAAAACCGGGAAACACCGTTATCCCGAACAGTTCAAACGTGCGGCCTGAACCGTATTGTCTGAGCAGTGCCACAACGGGTATGATTACAATTAACAGATATATGGTTATATGGCCCAGCTTGGCGAGCAGGCTGACGGATTGCGGCCGGTTTGTCCGGTTTATAAAATACCACAGCAATCGCAACACCATCAGCGCCAGTAAAATCACCCCCAAAGGTTTATGTGTTGGCCAGAAAAATGCTTCAACGGCGGTGTCTTCAAAAAAGAAATGGGCGCTTGCACTCAGAAATTGCCACAAGATAAGTACCGCAATGCCCCAATGAAAGACCCTGGTCACTATGCCGTAATGTTCAGTGTTGTCTGTTAACGCCATTGATTACCTCCGATTTTGATGATAAATGCTGTTAAGATTAGTGTAATATATCATATCTTTTTGACGCAGTAATAACACTTATGCGGTTTGATCCCAGTAAGGCTGATCACCAAAGCGTTGAGCCAGAAAATCAATTAAATGCCGGCAGCGTTGTGATAAGAACCGATTTTTTGGATAAACCGCATAGGCATTCAAGGTGGGTAATAGATAATCTTCTAGCACAGGAACCAGTTCTCCGGAGGCTAATTTCTGGTGGGCTATAAAGGTAGGAATGTAAATTATGCCATGACCTCTGGCGGCCATATCGACTAAAAAGCTTCCATTGGAGGCCATTATTTTTGAATTCATTTCGATGCGATGCTTTTGGCCTTGAGCATTCGTTAAATGAACTGTATTCTGTCTGCTGAGACTGTATTGTAAAAATTCAAACTGCGCTAAATGTTCCGGTTTTTCAGGGACACCCTTTTTATCGAGATAGTCAGGGCTGGCACACAGTACAAAACGAATCAGGGCCAATCGCTTCGCTTGATAACTGGAATCTTGTAATTCACTGATACGAATGGCCAGTTCATAACCCTCCTCGACTAAATCCACTTGTCGGTCAGAAAAATCCAGTTCAAATTTTAGCTTCGGATGTTTACAGGCAAACTCATGAAGGGCGTCGGTGAGGTGCATCAGGCCAAATGTGTGCGGTGCGGTCATTTTAAGTGTACCTTCAATACGGGTCGGCGCCCCACCGGCTTGTTCATTTAAGGCATCGACTTCGTTCAGGATGCTGTTGGCGCGCTCGTAGTACAGCTCGCCCGCTTCTGTGAGATTCGATTGTCGGGTTGTACGGCTGATTAACTGGCTGCCCAGACGGGTTTCCAGGTCTTTCAACCGTCGACTGACCGCTGATTTGGCGGTATTCAGTTGTTCGGCGGCCTTAGTGATACTGCCGGACTCTACAATCCGCACAAACATCGCCATATCTTCTAATTGTCCCATTTAATTGACCTCTTATTGTTCTAAATATATGAACTGTATTTTGTGATTATTGCCATTTATCCTTTTTTAGTCAACATTTATAATGGCAACATTGATTAACTATATGGAGAAAACAATGAATAAATTACAAAATTTTAGTGCACCCGTTGGTCGTATTTTTTTAGCGGCTATTTTTATTATGTCAGGCTTAGGCAAAATAACCAACTATGCCGGCACCCAAGGTTATATGGACGCCATGGGTGTACCCGGTGTTATGCTGCCGCTGGTGATTATCCTTGAAGTCCTCGGTGGCATCGCTATTGTGGCGGGCTATAAAGCGCGGATTGTGGCGTTTTTAATGGCCGGTTTCAGCATCCTTTCCGCGATTATATTTCATGCTGATTTTGGTGATCAAACCCAGCTGAATATGTTTTTGAAAAACATCGCCATCGCCGGTGGTTTCTTTTTGATTGTGGCGCACGGTGCCGGTGCTTATGCGCTGGATAATCGTCAGACTGAGATCAGTCAATAAGCATAGGAGTTCATATGAAAACCATATATCATGCAGCCGACTCCCGTGGTCATGCCGACCACGGCTGGCTGAAAAGTAAACACACTTTCAGCTTTGCCAATTATTACAACCCGGAGCGTATGGGCTTTGGTGCCCTGCGCGTCCTCAACGATGATTATGTCATCGGTGGCCAGGGTTTTGGCAAGCACCCGCATCGCGATATGGAAATTATCAGCATTCCCTTGTCGGGGAAACTCCGTCATGGGGATGATATGGGCAACCAGGGCATCATTGAAGCCGGTGAAATCCAGGTGATGTCTGCCGGCACCGGCATCACCCACAGTGAAATGAACGGCGATGCCAAAGATCCGGTGAAATTTTTACAAATATGGGTCATCCCCCATACAAAGAACGTCAAACCACGTTATCAACAGCTGCCTCTGGCTGACATGATGCAGCCTAATGAATTTAATCAGGTGTTGTCTCCTAATCCGGATGATGCGGGGGTATGGATTCATCAAAACGCCTGGTTTAGTTTGGGTGATTTTGATCAAGACGTCAGCAAAACCTATCAGCTACATGATACGAATAACGGCGTTTATGTGTTTGTAATCAAAGGTCAGGTGGATATTAATGGTCAAACCCTGAATACCCGTGATGGTTTAGGCATTCAAGACACCGCAGAATTCACCATGAACGTGGCCCAAGATGCCCATGTGTTACTGATGGAAGTGCCCATGCGTTTGTAAGCAAAGATTGAGCCTGGACCAGGTAGTTACAAGCAAACAATTTTAAATTAAAGAGAGGTTAATGATGACAGTTAAAACCCTAAAACCACGAATGGCTGATGTCGGCGGTATTTCCATCGCCCGGTTATTACCCAATTTAGGCAAGCAACCGATTGGCGCCTGGTGCTTTTTAGACCATGCCGGCCCGGCTAATTTTGATGATCAAGACCCGGGCATGCAGGTCGGCAGACACCCGCACACCAACTTGCAAACCTTCTCCTGGATGATATCCGGTGAAGTGTTGCACAAAGACAGTTTGGGTAACGAACAAGTGATTACCAAAAACCAAGTTAACTTAATGACCGCCGGCACCGGATTAGAACAAGGCATCAGCCACACCGAACAAAGTGTGTTTGCCGATACCGGCGGTTCTGCCGATGCTGAACGTAATATCAATTTGGTGCAGCTCTGGATTGCGCTGCCGAAGGACCAAAAGATCGAACGCAGCTTTCATCATTACCCTAAAGTGCCCAATTGGACAGAAAACAATGTTGAACTGTACTTAACCACAGGCAGCTATACGACTGCAGCCGGTGAAAGCCATACCGCACCGACGCTACAGTATTCAAAGCTGGTGGGTATTGATGTGCATTTTTTACAAGACGACAAGCTCACATTAAACCTTGAGTCCGGCTTTGAATATGGGCTTTTGGTGGTGGAAGGTGCTTTTAAATATGACGGACAACAATTGAATCAAAACGAATTACTGCGTTTTGATGAAAGCGATATCAGCGATCCAGAAGGCATCACAATCAGCGCTGAAAAAGGCACCCGATTAATGTTTATTGGCGGCGAGCCACTGAAGCAAAAAGTACTGCTGTGGTGGAATTTCGTTGACGATAATAAGGCGGATATCGAACAATCCATCAGTGACTGGAATGCGGGACATGCGCGTTTTGGCGATGTCGATTCTGACCTGAAAAGACTGTCCGCACCGCCTTTACCCAAAGGATTTAAGGGTTAAAGACGCGCATACAATTTATTTTGAATTACACAGAACATAATATTTGGAGAAAAACCATGTCAAAATTACAACACCTACAACAACTGGCCGAAACCCGGCGCTCAATTTATGCCTTAAGCAAGCAGTTACCTGTGGCTAAGGAAGAAATTGTTAACCTGGTTGAACATACGCTGTTACACACACCATCGGCATTTAATTCACAATCAACACGTATCATCGTTTTGTTTGGTGATGACCATGAAAAACTGTGGCAAATCACCGAAGACACCTTGCGCGGTATCGTCAATGATGATGAGAAATTCAAACCCACTCAACAAAAAATTGAGGGCTTTAAAGCCGGTGCCGGCAGCATTCTATTCTTTGAAGATGACAGCGTGGTGAAGGGCTTACAAGAAAACTTTGCCCTGTATGCCGATAAATTCCCCGACTGGTCACACCACACCAGCGGTATGCACCAGTATGTCATCTGGACGAAGTTAGCCGCCTTGAATATTGGCGCCAACTTACAGCACTACAATCCGGTCATCGATGACCAGGTGGCAAAAACCTGGAACGTCGATAAAGACTGGCACCTGATTGCGCAAATGGTCTTCGGCGGCATCGAGCAACCCGCCGGCGATAAATCATTCGAACCGATTGAAAAACGCTTAAAAGTGCATGGTTAATGTGACATCGGTAAAGCCTTGCGGTTGCATCATGCAATCGCAGGGTTTTTTCCGTTAGTTAAGCATAACCCACAACACCCATAATTGATCAGACCGTGTTATTCCACCGTAACGGATTTAGCTAGATTTCTGGGTTGATCGACATCGGTGCCGCGCAATACCGCCACATGGTAACTGAGTAACTGTAGGGGCACATTAAAGACAATCGGTGAGGTGAAAGAGCCGCTGGCTTCCATTTCGATCAGATAAGGTACGCGGTCTTTTAAACCGTGTTGGCTTTTGTGATCGACAAAGACATACAGTTCACCACCGCGGGCTCGGACTTCTTCAATGTTGGATTCGAGTTTTTCTAACAACTCATCATTAGGGCACACTGCAATCACCGGCATTTTATCATCCACCAGCGCCAATGGACCGTGTTTAAGCTCACCGGCGGGGTAACCTTCGGCATGGATATAAGAAATTTCTTTGAGCTTTAAGGCGCCTTCTAAAGCGATTGGATAATGCACGCCGCGGCCTAAAAACAGGGCATGATCGCGTTGTACGATTTGTTCAGCAAACACCTTAATCTGATTATTGAGCAATAACGATTGGTTAATAATGCCCGGCAGGGTGCGTAATTGTTTGGCTAAGTTCTTGCGCACTTTGATATCCACATCGCGAAGTTCTGCCAATTTTAAGGTTAACAAAGCCATTACGGCCAATTGTGTGGTCAGGGCTTTGGTCGATGCGACGCCAATTTCCGGTCCGGCATGGGTCAAAATACATTCATCACTTTCCCGGTCCAGGGTCGAATTGGCGACATTGCACACCGCAAAGGTGGCCAGATAACCGGCTTTTTTAGCAAACCGCAACGCCGCCAAAGAATCGGCGGTTTCACCGGATTGTGAAATCGTCAAAAATAAGGTGTTCGCCGGAATCACCGGTTTGCGATAACGGTACTCGCTGGCAATCTCGACTTGTGTTGGGATTTGAGTAATGGCTTCCAGCCAATAACGCGCCACCATACCGGCATGATACGAGGTACCGCAGGCAACAATATGAATCTGTTTGGTTTGGCTGAGAATCTCTCTGGCATCAGCACCGATAAAATCATCAGCGATGGCGTCATTAAACAAACGATCGGCAATGGTGTTGGCCACGGCAATTGGCTGTTCATGAATTTCTTTCAGCATATAATGGGCATAGCCATCCTTGGTCAGGGCTTCCGATGACAAGGTCACGGTTTTTAATTCACGTTCAACCGCCTGCCCCGATTCATCATAGATATCGCAGCTTTCGGCGGTAATTTCCACCACATCGCCTTCTTCTAAGTAATAAAACCGGTCGGTCTGGCTGACCAAAGCCTGGACATCACTGGCCACATAATTGGCCTGCTCACCAACACCCACCACCAGCGGACTGCCTTTGCGGGCGGCAATCACACGGCCGGGATCCGACATACATACAATGGCCACCGCGTAGGCGCCTTCTAATTCGCGCAAGGCTTTATGACTGGCGGCAGAAAAACTCATGTCTTGCGCCTGATAATAATGAATCAGATGCACCAATGTTTCGGTGTCTGTTTCAGACTTAAACTGATAGCCGGCCGCGGTTAATTTTTCCCGTAATGGCCGGTAGTTTTCAATAATGCCATTGTGTACCACGGCAATGGCATTGTCTGAGTCATGGGGGTGGGCGTTGGCTGACGTGGGCTCGCCATGGGTGGCCCATCGGGTGTGACCAATACCAACCTCACCATTAACCGGATTGGCTTCCAAATCGGCTTGTAAATGCTTGAGTTTACCGGCTTGTTTGCGAATGGCGATGCCCGAATCGGTAATAACTGCGATGCCGGCAGAATCATAACCCCGATATTCCAGGGTTTTCAGACCATTCATGATGACATCAACAATCGGCCTTTTGGCACTTACTGCAACAATTCCACACATATTATTTCTTACTCGGTTTTTGCCAGTCGGCGACGCTGCGCTGGCGGCTTCTGGATAAAGTTAATCGACCCGCCGGGGCGTCTTTGGTGATGGTCGAACCGGCGCCAATGGTGGCATCTTTACCAATGCTCACCGGTGCCACCAACTGACTGTCTGAGCCAATAAAGGCGCCATCTTGAATCACGGTGGTGAATTTATTCACACCATCATAGTTACAGGTGATGGTACCGGCACCAATATTTACATGATTACCAATAACGGCATCACCCAAATAACTTAAATGACTGGCTTTAGAATTTTCACCGACCTTGGTTTTTTTCATTTCCACAAAGTTGCCGACCTTAGCGCCTTGCGCCAGTTCTGTTCCGGGTCGCAAACGGGCAAACGGGCCAATGGTACAGGCACCGGTGGTTTTCACGCCGGCTAACATCGAATGCGGTTCCACCACGGTACCGGCGGCCAAATCACAATCCTCAAGCACCGAAAAGGCACCGATTTGAACACCCTCAGCCAAACGATTCTCGCCCACAAATAAGGTGTTTTTATCGACCACCACATCACGACCGCACTGTAATTGACCACGGATATCGACAGTCTCCGGTCGCGGCATCCGCACCCCTTCCTGCAGTAACTTCTGCACCAGGCGTCGCTGGAAAATTGCTTCCAGTTCGGCCAGTTGCTGCATGTCATTGGCACCTTTCACAATGTCGGCTTGTTCGGCTTGCACTGCCCGAAATGGACGGCCCTCATCAGCCGCCATGGCAATCACATCGGTCAGGTAATACTCATTCTGACTGTTGCTATTATTGAGTTGTTGTAACCAACGGTTTAAATCAGCCGCCGGCGTTTTAATAATCCCCGAATTAACTTCCTGAATGCCTAACTGATCTTCATTGGCGTCTTTTTGTTCGACAATGGCGGTAATTTTGCCATCCTGATTAATAATCCGGCCATAACCCGTTGGGTCATCCAAATCTGCCGTCAGAACACACGCTTCGGACTGCATCGTTTGCAAATCCTCAGCCTCCACCAAGGGCGCATCGCCATACAGAACCAGCACTGATTCATTCTTTTGAACAAACGACATCGCCTGCTGCACCGCATGACCGGTGCCCAATTGCTCCGTTTGCTCAGCCCAATTAAGCGACTCATTCGCCAGTGCTTGTTTCAGGCTGTCCTTTTGATGACCACAGACCACAGTTATTTGTGCCGGCTTTAACGCTTGCGCGGTTCTCAGGACATGCACAATCATCGGCTGCCCGGCCAATTCGTGCAAGACCTTAAGTTTGTCCGAATGCATCCGGGTACCGGCACCGGCGGCCAGGATAATAATATGAAGATTAGGTTTGGTCATGAAAGCAGTTTTAACCCACAGGATTGATTGCCTGAAATGATAATCGAGCTATTATAAGTTATTTCGGACAAAATTAAAAAAAGCCCAACACCATCACCCAGAAATGCGAACATTGGAGTGCTGCTCAGCAGCACGACCCGCCGAGCCGGTTAGGCCAGGTAAATGAAGTCATGCGGTTTCGCCGCAGGCGAAGAAGCGTGACGGAATGTCCGTTAAGGCCGTGAGCGAGCGGCGGCTTCCGCGTCCTGCTCTCGCCACGGACCTACGTCCTGTAGGCCACTATTTGTCGGGAACAAAAGTGAATGAAATCCCAAGAACACACCTTTATTATCTGTATTATTTAGCGGCTTACATCAGGACTTTATCCATGGATTAAGTAGCTCAACACCCATGTGTGTAAAATCATCGGTATTTCTGGTGACCACCGTCATTTTATGGGTCAACGCCGTGGCTGCAATCAAGGCATCACGATCTGACCTGGGATCCGGAACATGCAAATTAGCACAACATAATGCAACTGAAGTATCGATTGGAATAATCCGGCTTTGAAAAGCAGGTAATACATAATCATCTAGCCAGATGCGCAGCATAGCGCCTTGTTTTTTATCTCGCCTTTCAATCAACTTCACACCAGTTTCCAGTTCCAAGACCGTTATCACGGACAAGAACAAACCGGCTGTCGGCACTTTTTGACCCCATTGAACGACATTTTTATTGGCTTTCCCGGATTTCGCTTTTCTCAGTTCTGAAATAACATTGGTGTCTAATAAATACATCAACTCAAATCCGCCGGTCTGAACAATTCTTTATCCAGCTTGGGTGGATTAAATTCAACCGCTTCCGCATCCGGCATCGCCAACAAATCAACAATACTGCGTTTATTGCCCGTTAATTTTTGATATTCTTCAATTGTTAACAGCACATGCGAAGCCCGGCCCCGATCTGTAATAAATACCGGCCCATTGCGTGAATCGCGTTTCGCTTTACTCACATCTTGATTAAATTCTCTGCTTGATAAGGTTGTTCTGCTCATTATTTTTCTCAAAAATTGCTTGTAGGTACGTTTCTACATATTGTATTGCTTTTTAATTTATTTTCAAGACTTATGCTTTGGCAGATTTATAAAGATGAGGGTATTTGTGAGATTTTAGATAATGAATGGGTGCCATGATTTAATGAGCAAGTAATGTGCCAGTATTTTAAAAATTGTTATTCAAACGCAATGTGTTCCACATTACTATCGCCACCAAAAATAATACAAAACTCATTCCAAAAAGTAGTGAGAAAAACACATAAGATTCAAATTCGTACTGAACGAATAAAAGAAACAGGTGCAATAGGGTCACAATAACACCAGACGTAATAACCCAAAACTTTCTACTGACAGTAACATTTTTTGAGAGAATCTGACTTAAAATTGCTCCGGCACTTACAGCAAGACCAAAAACGTAGTGAACAATAAATGACACAAGCCAAACACCGTTATTACCAACATCTGAAGCTAAACCCTCCCATGTGGGTAATAACCTGTTAACCATCATGCCAATAATAAGGGTTGCAAAGAAACTACAAAGAAATGCATCTAAAATCTTATTTATCATCTATTTATTTTTAGGATAATAAGGCTTACCCATTAATTTTAAGATATAAGAATATTCTCCAGTCAAAACCGGTCTTATAAACGCTGACATTAATATGATATCTATCATCAGCAATATTACTATTTCCAACCGATTAAATCTTTCATGATTAAAAACAATATCTCCAAAGGCATAAATAAGACATGTGAGTACGATGGCACATAAAATTCTTAGCGTTTTAGTGGCTTTTTGTGTTTTATTATTTTTCATTTCCGAGTCGAACGCGTAAATTGACTATTTTAAATGTACTATGATACCACTTCGGAAATAAGCACAACAAAAAAAGCCGAACCACGTTTGTGATTCGGCTTTAGTCTTCTTAGGTCAGTGGTTATTGAAAAACCTGGTCAATATTGATGATTTCAACTTCATCAAGCTTTAACGGATAATCCTGGATGACACTGTCTTCTTCCAGTAAGTCATTGGGTTTTTCCGAGTTGTATTCCATCGGTGAACTTTGTTCGCTGGTTAAGCGCTGTTTTAAGTTTTCAGCATCTTTGGCGATAAAGACGAATTGGATATCGTCCGTCTGCAGGTGCTTTTTGATGATGGCGTTGACATCAGCCAGCGTCAGCTCGGCCAGGCCGTTTTTAACCATCTCAACAAAGTCATCGGTGCCGTAAAACTGGCTGTCCATATGGTAGCCGAGCACGCGGTCCTGGCCTTTTAATAACAGGCCGGCGTATTTACTTAAGAAAGACCGGGTGGCTTCAAATTGTTCCTGCGTTAAACCGTTATCAATCAGGTTTTGCAGCTCATACATGGCCACGCGGGTGGCAAAGTGCGCATCCTGATTCGAACGCAAAGGACGAATCCATACCTGGAAGATTTGCTCTGAACGGCCTAAGTTGGCATTTGGCTGGGTGCGGTACATGCCGCGCGGGAAGTATTCGATGTAAGCATAGTCACCATAGTTCATACCGCGGGCTTCACGGATGCGTTGGTAGAGGAAACTGTTGGAATTTCTGTGCTCGCCCAGGAATGAACGCACCAGCCATAAACCGACCCAGTCTTCATGGGCGCGATTCACGTCAATCGGGAAACCAAAGGACACCGCGGTGGGCATGGTTTGTTTTTGTACGATTAAGGCCTGGCGACCGTTAAGCTCGGGCGCTTCCGGGATATTGACCTGTTCAGCCCCTTTCATGGGTAACTCGGCGGTTAATTGCGCAATTAATTCTTGTTTCAAATCATCGCTTAAATGGCCTGTTATGCCGACGTTTAAATTATTCTGGGTTAATTGCTGTTGATAAAAACCTTTCACATCATCCAGCGTTATGCTTTCGAGGTCACTGACATGGCCTAAATTCAGGCTGCCGTAGGGGTGGCCTTCATACAATTGCTCGTACAGCACTTCTTTACCCAGTTCTTCGTCATTATTCTGCTTAAGGTCGGTCTGGATGCTGTTAATTTGCCGGGTTTTGAGGCGTTTAAAATCATCTTCTCTGAAACCGGGATTCAATAAACTATCCATCACCAGATCCATCCATTCACCCGCTTTGTCTTTATGCACACGGCCGGACAGTGAAATCATTTCTTTGTCCACCTGGGCGCCAAAATAAGCCGCCATGGGGCGCATGGCTTTTTGGATTTCTTTGATGCTGCGGCTTTCAGATCCACCGTCGGTAATCATGGCGGCGGTTAACTGTGCCAGGCCTTTTTTACCTTCTGGGTCTTGTGCGGCACCGGTGTTGAATAAAAAGTTAATATCGACAATATCGCTGTTGTTGCGCATATCGGTGACTTGAAAACCCGGTTCTTTAGGCTGATTGGCTTTGGCCACTTGCTCGGCCAGACTGAAATCTTTATCCAGGTTAGCAATTTCTTCGGCCTGCGCCAGCGTCACCATAATGCGACCGTCATCGACCAGATATTCGTTGGCGGCCCACTGCACATCGTCGGCGGTGATTTCATCTAAACGGGCATATTGCTGGTTAACGGTTTCGGGGTTGCGGTCATACTGCACCACCGCAGCCAGCATATCGCCAATGGCTTCTGAATTATCGAGGCTGTTGGCAAAGCCATAACGCGCCGCAGATTTAATATCGGCCAGCTCTTCACTGTCCACTTGTTCGGTACGGGCACGAACAATGGTGTCGATTAGGGCTTGTTTAACTGCGGGATAGTTATCCTGACTGGTTAAGCGGGCTAATATATAGATTAAACCCGGGTCTTTACTGTCAGGACTGTAAAAGAACAAACTATCGGCCAATTGCTTATTAACAACCAATTCCTGGTAGACATCTGAATTCTGGCCGAAGTAAATTTGACCCAGCATATCAAGCGCAGCTTTGTCTTTTTTCATGGGATCGGCATCGGTACCACGGAATACCAAACCAAACATCGGCAGGGTTTGTGATGGCCATTCAATGTGGTGGTACTGACTGCCTTTAGCCGGTGGTTCAACCGGAATATCGACCGTGTAATTACCTTCTTCCCAGTCACCAAAATACTGCTGAATCCAGTCATGGGTCTGCTCAACATCCACATCGCCGACCACAATCACGGCGGCTTTTTCGGGGCGGTACCAGCGGTCAAAAAAAGTTAAGGCATAGTCCATTTGATTGGGCATGTCTTCGATGTCTTCCAGAAAGCCCATGGTGGTATGGCGATAAGTGTGTTCCTGATAGGCATTTTTACGCACCGTTTCGAACAATTTACTGAACGGATTGGCGCTGTTTTTCAGGTACTCGCCTTTGACCGCCAGTGCTTCAGTGCGAAATTGAGCCTCTGAAAATTTCAGGTTTTTAAAGCGATCGGCTTCCAGTTCCAGCATTTTTTCCAGGTCATCTTTCACAAAAGTGACGTGGTAGTTGGTGTAATCATCTGTGGTGTAGGCGTTCTGATCGGCACCCATTTCTTTGAGCATGGCACCGTATTCTTCCTGAGAATAGTTTTCAGTACCACGGAACATCATGTGCTCAAAAAAGTGGGCAAAGCCGGATTTGCCGGGTTCCACTTCATTGCGTGAACCGGTTTGCACCGGAATCTGTAAAGAGACCACTTCGGGATAATCGGTTTTAACAACAATGGCTTTCAGGCCATTATCCAAAGTCCGCATATCGTAATCCTGGTTAAAGACACGATCATCCTGGTTTTTGCGCGTTTCTGCGTTTGCCTGTTTATTAACCGGCTGACTGGCACAACTGACCAATAGGGCTGTGAATAAGAGCAGTGCCATTTTGTGAATTTTGGGTTGCATGTTAATTCCTCACTGATGGGTGGCTTAAAAGAAACCAATTTTAAAATGTGTATGATTATAAAGGGTTGCGGGTCTTTTGGACTGTGTCAAAAGTACTATTCTGGGCTGATTTGACTTTGCGGACAGGTTTTCATTTCCGT
Source organism: Marinicella pacifica (assembly GCF_014636635.1). Classification (GTDB taxonomy): domain Bacteria; phylum Pseudomonadota; class Gammaproteobacteria; order Xanthomonadales; family Marinicellaceae; genus Marinicella; species Marinicella pacifica. Next base: position 64,554 of record NZ_BMEO01000009.1, read on the forward strand.
GGTTATCTGATCTGATATATTTTCCACTAAAATAAAAGCCCAAACTGTTAAGCCCAATAGCACAATAATAACGATCAAAAATCCGATGGGTCGTAAAAGGGCTCGATTGCCATAGCGATATCGGGTTGGCTTCATGACCTTTTCGTTCGGCAATGGTGTTTGTTTTAACCGCCAAACCCGCCAACTTTTTGGTCCTTCGAAAACCAATAAAAATATAACCAACAACAAGGGTGCCGCCACAAACATTAATAGCATAACGGCAGATAATCCGTTAATTCCGAAGATTGTTTGGCAATGCGCTGTGGGCAGAAATGAATTAAGCCAGGGCAATAAGCGGGTTATCATCAGCAACGCCAGTAGTCCGGTCACTACTAAGGCCCACAGTAACAGACGCCACCGTTCACGACGGCTGTATAACGGCGCAAATTGAGGTCTCACTGAATCATCCTGCATGCGCTAAAACACCCAGGCAATCATCAACCAGAAGATTAAATAAAATAGAAAGAACCCAGCCAACATATATTGCAGTTCGCCTAACAAACCGTCACCGGCGGCCACCGCAAAGATAATCAACAAAATGGCGGTCACAAAAAAGGCAATAATGGCGGCATCTTTTAAGCCCAGACCCGGTGCCATCGCTTCAGCTAATGACGGTAGCATTAACAACCCGGCAATCACCACTAAACTGACAATACCCACTAAAGCCAGGGCGATTTTACGGGATTCATTTTTTTGTTGTTGGTCTGTTTCTCCCACCATGATTATTGCTCCGCTGATCTGTGTTTAACCAATTCACGCACCCGATTGGGTTCCGGCATCCCGGCGGCCACCACTTCGGGGTTATCTCCGGCGGTAAATATTTCGATTTGACCGACACCAAAGATGCGGTTAAAAAAACTCTGTGAGACCCGAATGGTGCGAATGCTGTCGATATTAATCTCTGAATGTTCTTTACTGAGTAAGCCTTTTTCCAGCACGATGTCGTGTTCGGTGACGGTGAGTTTTAAGGCTTTGGTTTTTAAATACCACACCAATAGAATAATGATGCCAAGGCCAAAAGCCGCAATCAATATCACTGAAGCAATAAAGCCTAAGGGATTATTTTTAAACATCACCGGATTTTCTGAGTACAGAACACGCATGGATATATCCACATAAAAGAAATTATTTTAGCATTTCACTGCCATGAAACCAACGTGTCCAAAGTCATAGACTATCTTCTTGGCACATAGGCTAAATTTTTATGCCAGAAATCAATGACATAGTTGATGCGTGGTCGCATCAGTTCACGGTATGCCGGTAATTCACTTAAATGCACCCAACGGCATTCAATAATACCTTCTTCAATTTGCGGTGATAAATCATCGTCTCGGCCCTGGTAATGCATCATGAACCAATGGGTTTTTTTGAGGTATTCCACCTGCTGGTGGGTGGTGGTGTGCCAGGTGCTGACCAGTTTGCCACGGATGTGTAATTTATCCAGCAACAAACCGGTTTCTTCACTGACTTCACGGCGGGCACAGAATTCAGTGGATTGGTCCGCTTCCAGACGACCTTTGGCCATGTCCCATTTACCGCGTTTAAACATCAGTAAAATATGCTGGTCATCATTACACACCAGGCCACCGGCTGATTCCACCACCGGTTTATTGATGGTGTCGATTAAATTATGCGTCATTTTGTTGGTCCATTATTTTTTGTTGACGTTTACGGGCTTTAAGCACTGCGTACTGTCTGAAACTTAGATTATTAAAACGCACGCCATCCAGTTTGATACTAAAAGTTGTTTTACTTTCTTCGCCGCTTAAGGGCACAAAACTACCGTCTCCGAGTAATTGCACAAGATATAACATGGCGGTCAGACGTGTGGCCCGTTTTTCATCGGCGTTAATCACCACCCAGGGCGATCGACGCGAGGAGGTGTGGTTAAACATCTGCTCTTTAAAATGGGTAAAGGTTTCCCAGCGTTCTCTGGCATGCAAATCATTTTCAGAGAACTTCCAGAAAGTCAACGGATCACTTAAACGGTCTTCAAAACGGTATAACTGACTGTCACTGGTTATGGATAAATAAAATTTAACCAGCATCAGGCCGTTTTCTTGCTGTTTATGCTCCCAGTCCAGCACTTTTTTCATGAAATACTTGTACTGGGCTTCATTGCAATAGCCCATGGTGGGTTCAATCAGCGCACGGTTGTACCAGGATCGGTCAAAAAAAGCGATTTCACCGGGTTTAGGCAGTTCCCGCTCATAACGGCGAAACCAGTATTTTCGATCCACCGAGTTGGGAATCCCCAGGGCCACGATTTTATAATGTCGCGGCATCAGATTTTCGACAAAGCGTTTAATGGTGGAGCCTTTACCGGCGGCATCCCGGCCTTCAAAAACCACCGCAAGACGTTGTTCCTCTTTGACCACTTTCTGCTGGATTTTTAACAGTTCAACCTGCAAACGACGCTTTTCCACATGGTAGCTTTCTTTATCGATACCTGCATAGGGCGTGTCGATTTTCTTGACATCTTTCATGTCAGCCCACCTCAGTGACTGTGATGGTCCGTTTCAGTTAAGCCCCGGTACAGCTGTTTCACCATGCGTTCAGTGGTGATAAAGTTCCAGTTCCAGTTATGATGATAATCAGCCAATGGATTGGCATCAACAGTGGCCGCCTCATCAAGACCCTGATCGATTAACAGCTGAATTTTATCGCGGCTGTCTTTGAGCATTTTAATGGCTTTTTGCAGCGCGTCTTTATCCGCCAACTCACCATGTCCCGGGATAATTTTTGTATTATTATCGGCCATGCCCTCGATGGTTTCTAAGGCCGCAATCATGCCCGCCACAGAACCGCCTGAATCAATGTCGATAAACGGAAACCGGCCGTTAAAAAACACATCACCGGTGTGTATTACATTGGCGCGGGTGAAATGGATTACCGAATCGCCGTCAGTGTGGGCATGCGGTACATGCACGACCCGCATCGGTTGTTCATTAAAATAGAGGTTTATAGCCTGTTCAAAAGTGATCACCGGTAAATTTTCTTGTGGTGTCGGTTTCATTTCATTGCCGTCGGTAATGCCTTTTTGGATTAGTCGTTTGCGCACATTTTCGTGGGCGACCACATGGGCACCGCTTTTGTGCATGGCGGCATTGTTGCCGGTGTGATCCGCATGTAAATGGGTATTCAGGACATAATCTACAGGACGATCGGTCACGGCTTTAATTGAAGATTGCATATTATCAAGTAACTGCGGCATCGAATCATCAATCAACACCACCGCTTCTTTACCCACCATCACACCCAGATTACCCCCGGTAAAACCATTTTTTCCTGACAACATATAAAGACCACTTGCCACTTCCTGTGTTTTGAATTCTACTTTTTGTGGCGCTTCCTGTGCCTGCACTGACAGAGTAAAACCGGACAACAGCATCATAAATAAACGTTTAATCATCTCAAATATCCCACTCTCAAAAATTCAAAATAACGATATTACCATGAAAATGATGGCATATCGATAAGCCACAGGATGTGAATATTACCCGGCAGAAGGTATGGAAAATAACTTCAAACCGACAATACCGATAATAATCAGCATCAGACATAACAAGCGTACCACATCACGGCTTTCGTCAAATAAAACCATGCCTGCCAGCGCCACCGTCACGGCACCAATGCCTGTCCACACAGCATAAGCGGTGCCAATGGGAATCTCCTTCATGGCCAAGGCCAACAGCCAGACACTGGCAACCATGGCCGCCACAGTAATAACTGAAGGCATGGGTTTAGAAAAGCCCTCAGTGTACTTCAGACCCACGGCCCAAACACATTCAAAGATGCCGGCCACCAGTAAATAAATCCACGCCATAATTTAGTTTCCACGAGTCAAATTCGGTATTCAGAATTATATAATGAGACCTCTGCATAAGTCTGGGTTATTGAAAAAATGATTGAAATTCTGAAGTTCAAGGAAGGAAACGCAAGTAAAAGGCCCTTTTTATTTCTTAGGCGGTTTGCCGAAGGCAAGACACCTCCATGGATGGAGGTGTGCTGTGTGAGCCGGGAGCGGAAGCGTACACCTCCATGGATGGAGGTGTGCTGTGTGAGCCGGGAGCGGAAGCGAAACCCCAAGGACATTTCTTTATATTCAATCAGATGCAGTCATTAAAGTTATTTTTTTTAGGTGGGTTGGCGGTTTGTGTCCCTTGACTAATTGCGCTAAACTAAAATGATGAGTGCGTGGTTAGTTATTTTACTGTTAACCTTATTGGCCGGGGTTGCCATACCGATTGGCGGGTCTTTGGCGGCGTTTGAGAACATTCGCCGTAATTGGCTAAAAAACGAGCTTCGTCATGGTGTGATGGCGTTTGGCGGCGGGGCATTATTGGCGGCAGTGGCTTTGGTTTTGGTGCCTGAAGGGAGTAAAGACTTACCGATATGGGCCACAGCGTTAAGTTTTATCCTGGGTGGTCTGGTGTTTATGACTTTGGATATTATTCTGGCCAGAAACCAGACATCTGCCAGTCAACTTGTGGCGATGTTGGCTGATTTTATTCCCGAAGCACTGGCGCTGGGCGCCACCTTTGTGATCGATAAAAAGGTCGCACCGCTGTTGGCCGGGATCATGGCGCTGCAGAACCTGCCTGAAGGTTTCAATGCCTTTCGGGAAATCAAAGCCGCAACGCATTACAGCACCAAGAAAATCATTATCGTTTTTGTGTTAATTGCCTTTATAGGTCCAATCGCCGGATTATCAGGTTATTGGTTTTTAAGTGATTTTCAATCAATCGTGGCAGCCATCATGCTGTTCGCGGCCGGTGGTATAACCTACATTATCTTTCAGGACATCGCGCCACAAGCCAAACTCGAATCTCACTGGGCACCGCCGATATTTGCATTGTTGGGCTTTTTATTGGGCTTGATTGGACAGCAATTAACGGCTTAATATAAAAAATACGATGAAAAATATTAGTAAATCAGAGCCTTATTACTCTTGTTCTGAATTTCAATTAATTCCCATTGAAAAAACAGATTTCGAACAATGGCAAACATTCCGCCAGACTTTGTATCAACCGCAACCAAAAGACCACGAATTTTTCCAACAGGAAATGCATAAAATTGATAAGCATAAAGATTGGTTTGCCGGATTTATTGAGATTAAATGTCAGCATGTGGGTTTTTTTGAACTATCAATAAGAAATGTGGTGGATGGATGTTTAAGAGAACGTGTGGCGTATCTGGAAGGGCTTTATATTCAGCCTCAATGACAGCGTCAGGGTCTGGGGCGTCAAGTGGTCGAAGCTTTGATGCATTGGTGCCGACAACAAGGTTTTACTGAGTTTGCAGTCGATACAGAATGGGATAACAGTGGAGCGCAAGCTTTCTTTAAAGCCCTGGGTATGCAACAAACTTATAAAATTGTGCAATACAAAGCAGAACTACAACGACTTTTGCTCACTATGAAATAGGACAATTCGATTCTTATGACCTTAAATTTAACCGAAGTTGACGGCGTACAAATTCAAACAAATCACAAAGCCAATAGCAAGGCTTTTTTCATGAAAATACAGTCGCAGAGCCGGTTTTGATAAAAGGTGATGTTTTATAACGGTTGAGCTTTTAAGATGTAGTAATGGGTGGCCGTCGTTTTGAAACGGCTCCCAAAGATGATCTGATAAAAACCATGGCGCGTATGGTTAATAGTGATTCAAAGACATTAAGCGTCATCGCTGAAAATAACAAAAATAATGAGGAATATCTATGCCTGTAAACCTGATATTTGTTGATGACGTAAATCATCCGACTGATTAATAAATTCTATATATGTTGGTTTGATGCGAATTTATTTTAATCCTCTGGCACAAAATTTCATTATGGGTAGATGATTATCTTTTTGTTCTGGCCAGTTCTTCTAAATGTGCCGTTATATTCATGCGTTGATGGAAAAACTCCAGAACCTCTAATTGTTTTTTGGTTCGTCTGAATATGATGTAATGACTGCCTTGATGGAAATATAACAGACCTTTGGCTTGCGATTTGTCACTCATTAATTCGTTGCATTCTTTACCATGAGGTGGGTCATTGTTGGCAAGTCGATTTATACATGAAATCAATTCATCTCGATTTTTGAGCGCTTGGGCTTGTCCGAAATGTTTAATGGTCCAGGCAGCAATCTCAACCAAGCTTTTTTCTGCTTGCGGTGTTAAACGCCAGGTTTGCATTTAAGGATTATCTTGTGCAGCGGTGGAAAAAGCCCTTTTAATGGCTTCTTCACCTGAACCCACGGCAAAATCATCAGCTTCAGCCTGACTGATTGAATTCACTATCCGAAGTCTTATTTCTTCCAATTCCATTTTTTGTAGGTCTCGTTTGTGCTTTAAAGTGCGCAAACCTGCGCGCATGACTTCGCTGGCACTTTTATACTCACCATTAACAACCAATTCATTAATCCATTGCTCCCATTCTGAAGTGAGCGCAATATTTTTCGTATGATTTGCTGGCATGGTATTCTCCTTAAAAAAGTAAATTTTTCTATATTTTAAGGCAGGGTGGCTATAATTGCCACCCGCTAAGTCATTTTAATAATTATATCACAATAACCAAAAGGCTTAACAAATCAAACCTCAAACAAATCTGCTTGATGGGTCGTTAAGGGGTTTTGGTATTGAAAGCCGAGGCCCAGTAAGCGCACCGGCTTGCCTTGTCGGTGCCAGGCGGTTTTGATGAGTTCCTGGAAGGTCGTTAAATCAGGCTTGTGACTGATGGATTGGGCGGTGGTGGTTTGGAAATCGTTGAAGCGTACTTTGACGTAGAGGGCTTTGATAAGGAGCGGAACATGGCTTTTTTTCAGGGCGCGTTGATGGCGTTCGAGCAGGGATTCATAGAGCCTGGGGATAACCGCCTGGCAGGCGGTGAGATTGGGCAGGTCATTAACAAAGGTGTCTTCGATGCTGGTGGATTTACGAATGCGTTTGGTTTGCACCGGGCGGTGGTCGATGCCGCGGCAATAGTTAAACAGGGACAGGCCAAAGCGGCCGAAGTGTTGTTGCAGTTCGCTTTCAGTGAGTTGTTGCAAATCGGCGCAGGTATGGAGACCGAGGTTGTGCATCTTCTGGTTGGTGACTGTACCGACGCCGGGTATTTTTTTAACCGGCAAATCACGCATAAAGTCTTCAATATCTTCGGGCCTGATGAGTTTCTGGCCATTGGGTTTGTGCCAGTCACTGGCTATTTTAGCCAGGAATTTATTCGGCGCGATGCCGGCTGAGGCGGTGAGATGGTGTTGTTGTTCAATATCACGGCGAATCGCTTTGGCCATCAAGGTGGCGCTGCCATGGCAATGGTCTGAGTCGGTGACATCTAAAAAGGCTTCATCCAGCGATAAAGGCTGAATAATGTCGGTGTAGTTTTTAAAGATATCGAAGATTTCAGCGGACACCCGGCGGTAAACATCGGAACGCACCGGTTGGATAATCAGATCCGGGCAAAGTTTCAGGGCTTTGGCCATCGGCATGGCCGAATGGATGCCGTATTCGCGGGCTTCATAGGAACAGGTGGCCACCACACCGCGTTTGTGCGGTTGACCACCGACGGCCAGGGCTTTGCCGGCCAGTTCCGGAAAATCACGGACTTCGATGGCGGCATAAAAGCAGTCCATATCGATGTGGATGATTTTACGCAAGGGCTGCATGCTGATCAGAGGCGGGCGTTAACCTCGTTTTTGGGTAACAGACCTTTTAAATCAAAGACCAGCCCATCTTCACGACTGAAGTTTTGGGGTGTATAAGCATCTTCTTTAAAACAATCGTGCGCCACCGCTAAAATGACTAAGTCATAACTGTCAGCCCGGGGGTTTTGTGTGAGTTCGATACCATATTCCTGTTTTAAGTCCGTGGAGTCAGCCCAGGGGTCGCAGATATCAACCCGGGCATGGTAGCGTTCCAGCTGGTCTTTAATTTCAACCACCCGGGTGTTGCGTAGATCCGGGCAGTTTTCTTTAAAGGTCACGCCGAGAATCAGAATACGTGATTTAACGATGTGTTTGGAGTGCAGTGCCATGAGTTTTAAAATGCGCTCAGAGACATAGCTGCTCATATTTTCATTCAGGCGTCGCGCGGTGGTGATTAACTGTGGAAAATAACCGTGTTGTTGAGATTGGTGGATCAGGTAATAGGGATCGACACCAATGCAATGGCCACCAACCAAGCCCGGTTTAAACGGCAGAAAATTCCATTTGGTGCTGGCCGCGGCAATCACATCGAGAACATCAATGTTCATTTCATGAAACATCATCGACAGTTCATTCATAAAGGCGATGTTGATATCCCGTTGGGTGTTTTCAATGGCCTTGGCGGCTTCGGCCACTTCGATGCTTGGCGCTATATGGGTACCGGCGGGGATGATTTTCTGGTAAATGCCGTTAATAAAATCAGCTGTTTCAGAAGTGGAACCAGCCACCACTTTGACAATGGTTTGTAAGGTGTTAACCTTATCACCGGGGTTAATGCGTTCCGGTGAATAGCCCAGATAAAAGTCCTGGTTGAGCTTCAGGCCGCTGGCTTGTTCCAGCGTGTCGGCACAGATACCTTCAGTGGCACCCGGATAGACGGTGGATTCATAAATCACCACATCACCTTGTTTTAACAGGCCGCCGATGGCTTCGCTGGCGGTCAGTAAGGGTGATAAATCCGGGGTGTGATTACTGTCCACCGGTGTGGGCACGGTCATGATATAAACGTTGGCCCGCACCAAATCCTGACAGTTATTGGTTAGTTCTAATGCGCTGTTTTTTAATTGTTCGGCAGTGACTTCTTGGGTGTGGTCCTGGTGTTGTCGTAACGCCCGAATTCGCTTCTCGTTCAGGTCATAACCAATGGTCGGATAATGTTCGGCCAAAGCCATCGCCAACGGCAAACCGACATAACCCAATCCAACCACCGCAATGTGTGTCGATGCTGACATCAGATATCAAAAGCCGGTAATTTTTGCGGCGTCAGTGTTTGACTCAGGCGCACATAATGGGGCAGACCGTCGGCATTAAAGGGTGGAAAGGCTTCGCCTTGAATCAAAGGCTGTAAATAACGGCGACAGGCATCGGTAATACCAAAGCCATCTTCGGTAATAAATTCAGGCGGCAGTTTTTTCTCCACATTGGCCAGGTCTTTCAGTTCTGCGGTGGTGATGTCCCAGGTGTAGGGATCTTCGGTTAAGCGACGAATCACCGGCATCACCGCATTGTGGCCCTCTGCAGCCAGTTCCATGGCACGCTTGCCCACAGCATAGGCTTGTTCTAAATCTGTTTTCGAGGCCAGGTGTCGTGCTGAACGTTGTAGATAATCACTGATGGCATAATGGTATTTAAAACCCAGTTCATCACGCACCATTTGTGCAATCACGGTGGCGACGCCGCCTAATTGGGCATGGCCAAAGGCATCGGTGGTGCCGGCATCGGCCAGGAATTTGCCGTTTTTGTCCTGCACGCCTTCGGACACCACAATGGAACAATAACCGTGATTGTCCACTGACCATTTAACCCGTTCTAAGAACGCGGCCTGATCAAAAGGCACTTCCGGGAATAAGATAATCTGAGGTGGTTCGTCATGGTGTTTACCGGCCAAGCCACCGGCGGCGGCAATCCAGCCGGCATGACGCCCCATCACTTCTAAGATAAAGACTTTGGTGGAGCTTTCTGACATCGATTCGACATCGAGACTGGCTTCCATCACCGAGGTGGCTATGTATTTAGCGGTGGTGCCAAAGCCCGGACAGGTGTCGGTCACGGGAAGATCGTTATCAATGGTTTTCGGCACGCCGATACACATCACATCCAGACCACGCTGGTGAGCCATCTGGGAGACTTTATGGGCGGTGTCCGATGAATCGCCGCCACCGTTATAGAGGAAATAACCAATGTTATGAGCCTCGAACACATCCACCAGACGATCGTATTCACGTTTTTGTGCTTCAGGGTCTTTAAGTTTAAATCGGCAAGAACCAAAGGCACCACCCGGGGTGTGCATTAACGTGGCAATCTCTTCATCACTGTGTTGTGCGGTGTCGATAAGTTCCTCTCTGAGCGCCCCGATAATGCCGTTTTTGGCGCCGAATACAGTACCCACTTCGGGTAGTGAGCGTGCGGTTTGGATGACGCCGCAAGCGGTGGCGTTAATAACGGCGGTGACGCCGCCGGACTGGCAATAAAGGGCATTTTTCTTCGGCATATCGGTATCCTGTCATTATTTTTTTTGTTGAATGATTGACTATCTCAGGTTTGCGGTGTACTGTTAGCGCTTTTCTAACAAACACCTTATTTCCTGGCCATTATTAGGCATTGACGTTGAGAATTTTAACTGAAAATAACCTGACTTGCACCGTTGTATGCAATATCCCCGGATGGTCGGTATAAGGCATAAGAGACAAGACTATGAGAATCGTTTTACTCGGCGCGCCCGGCAGTGGCAAAGGAACCCAAGCTAAATTGATTGTAAAAGAACGCGGTATCCCCCATATTTCGACCGGTGATTTACTGCGACAAGCCATCGCGGACGAAACTGAATTAGGCAAAGCGGCTAAAAAAGTCATGGATGCCGGTGAACTGGTGTCCGATGAAATCGTTTTGGGTATGCTCAAAGACCGCTTAAGCAAAGACGATGCCCAAAAAGGCTTTGTACTGGATGGATTCCCCCGCAACCTTACCCAGGCAGAAATGCTGGAAGATTTGCTGGACGATTTGAATATCGAATTAGACCATGCTTTGCTGATTCAGGTGGATCCCGATGAAGTGGTGGCGCGGATTGCGAAACGGGCTGAGGAAGAAGACCGCAGTGATGACACCGAAGACGTGGTCAGAAATCGCCTCGAAGTATATCGCAAGCAAACCGCACCGGTGGCTGATTTTTATCGCAAACAGGACATTGTGTCAGAAATTCATGGCAGCGGTAGCATCGAACAAGTCCACGACCGTATTCAGGCCGTGCTGAGGTTCTAACCTCCCTTTTTAACCACAAACAATTGCCGGTCTGACTGTTCAATCGGACCGGCCAGACGATGTCCGAAGCGTTCACACCACACCTGAAAATCCAATTCAGCGTGTTTGTCGGTCACCGCAATACACAACTGCTGACCCACAGCAAGCTTTGACATGGCTTGCTTGAGCTTTAAAAGGGGTTGTGGGCACAATAAGCCGGTGGCATCAATGTCTACTTCAGAAAGTTCAGTCATGGGTGCAATTTAGCATGAGGCAAAAAAAAAGACCACAGGGGGTTGTGGTCTTTTTAAATTCAAGAGATTGAGAAAAGGGGGAAAGGGTGTGTGTAAACTCAATCTCTCGACTTAATTTCTATTCTATGTAAAAGCAATAAATAAACTGTGAAGTCCGTCACAAATATAAACTATTTCTGAAATAAAAGCCAAGTTCAGAATCTTTTTTATCGGTATGTAAGCCATGATAAGCTATATAGACCTTTTATTGAGCCTAAAATTATGTATATACAGTGCTGTGCTTTAATTATATTCGGGTTTTTTTCCACTTCACAGGCAGCCAGTCAAGTACAGCCGCTGGCAGAAAATTTAAGTCAATTTATTAACGTTCGAGATTTTACGGCTTATCAAGATGAAGCCTATTTTACGGCACAAGATGTCTCTGAACAACACAGCGTAATCGTTAAGGCCAGATTTGATAAGAATCAATGGCGTCATTTTGAATTGATGCCCTTTAGTGGTCGTTATCGCGATATCGAACCCTTTTTGAGCTCCAATGGCTTACGGCTTTATTTTGCTTCGAACAGGCCGTTGGCGGGTACAGAACAATCCAGTCATTATGATATCTGGTATGTGCAAAGAGACAGCCAAAAATCCAAATGGTCAGCACCGATTCATTTGCCCGGACCGGTTAATACAGAGCACAATGAATTTTATCCGGCGGTGAGTGACAATAATAATCTTTATTTTACGTCTGATCGAAATAAGGAAACGCGCAAAGATGATATTTATATGAGCCGTTGGGTGGATAAACAATACCAGCCAGCTCAAGCATTAAGCGACAATATTAACAGTCCGGGTTATGAGTTTAATGCTTATGTGGCGGCTGATGAATCCTTTTTAATTTATACGGTGTACGCCGCCGATGATGGTCTGGGCAGTGGTGATTTATACATTAGTTACCGGCAAAGCGACGGTGGTTTCAGTCCCAGGGTAAATTTAGGTCCAACTATTAATTCCGATAAAATGGATTATTGCCCCTTTTATGATGCGGATAACGGGCGTCTTGTTTGGACCAGTAAACGCACTGCAATGGGCGATGCTGACTTTGCGGATTTATCATCGTTTGTGAATGCTACTCAACAATACGAAAATGGGCAAAGTCGACTCTACCAAACGACTTTTGAACCACAGCAAAACAACGCTCAAGTGGACATTATTACGAAATGAAACTGGCGTTACTCACCTGTTTTAATCTGCCCGGGGGCGATAAAGACGACAGGCATTTAGTACAAGCCTTTAAACAACGACAAGTGGATATAGAATGGCTAATTTGGAATCAGATTAATGACTCGGTAAAACATAATGTGGCGCTTATTCGTTCGGTTTGGGATTATCATAAAAAACCATCGTCTTTTCTCAAAATCATAAAACGGTTAAGTCAGAAAATGACTGTGCTTAACCCACCGCAGGTTGTGCAATGGAACAGTGAAAAAACGTACCTTAGAGATTTGCAGAAAGCCGGATTGCCTGTGGCAGAAACCCATTGGATTAATCAGCTTCCCAATGCAGAAGAATTTGCGCAGTTATTAAACACGGTCGATACGGATGAGTGGTTTATAAAGCCGGTGATTGGTGCGGATGCTTCAGGAACACTGCGTTTTAAAGCGGACAGAGCTGGTGTAGAAACGGCGATGAGTCATTTACAGCAGCATCTCACACATTCAGGCATGATGTTACAGCCATTCCTACCCTCGGTAGCCGATCAAGGTGAGTTGTCCATCATTTATATGGGTGAACAGTTAACGCACGCCGTTATTAAAAAACCTAAAGCCGGTGATTACCGGGTGCAAGACACCTTTGGTGGTGTCGATTGTGTTTATGAGATTGGGGTGCCTGAACGGATTGTTGCAGATCAATGTATGGCGTATCTATGGCAACGCTTTGAGCCACTTTGTTATGCCCGGTTAGATTTTCTTCGCGATCTAACAGGACAGTGGGTGATTAATGAAGTGGAACTGATTGAACCGTCCTTGTTTTTTCGGCATCAACCCAACGCGGCAGATAGATTGGTTGATGCGGTGTTAAAACAGGCATAAAAAAACCCCGAACTCGGGTCCGGGGTTTTAAACAACATCAGGTTGTTTGGACGCTGATTTACATCATGCCGCCCATACCACCCATGCCGCCCATGCCGCCCATATCAGGTGTGCCTGAATCTTCTTGCGGAACGTCAGCAATCATGCACTCTGTGGTGATCATCAGGGCCGCCACAGAGGCCGCATGCTGTAAGGCACTGCGGGTGACTTTGGCCGGATCCAGGACACCGTCTTCAATCATGTCAACGTATTGGCCGGTGGCGGCATTGTAACCGTAATTGCCTTTGCCGTTTTTCACTTCATTAACAACAACGGAATCTTCTTCAGCACAGTTGCGTACGATTTGACGCAAAGGCTCTTCCATGGTGGTTAAGGTGATGGCGATACCGATGTTCTGGTCTTCGTTGTCACCTTTTAAGCCTTTGATGGATTGCTGGGCACGAATCAGAGCCACACCACCGCCGGGAACAACACCTTCTTCAACCGCTGCACGGGTTGAGTGTAAAGCGTCTTCCACGCGGGCTTTTTTCTCTTTCATTTCAACTTCCGTGGCGGCGCCGACTTTAATCACCGCAACACCACCGGCCAGTTTAGCCACGCGCTCTTGCAGTTTTTCTTTATCGTAGTCGCTGGTGGCGTCTTCGATTTGCTTACGAATCTGGGCCACACGGGCTTCGATTTCTTTGCCGTCACCGGCGCCGTCAATGATGGTGGTGTTGTCTTTGTTGACCTGAATTTTCTTGGCCGAACCCAAATCATCGAGGGTGGCTTTATCCAGTTGCAAGCCGACTTCTTCAGAAATAACAGTGCCACCGGTTAATACGGCGATGTCTTCTAACATGGCCTTACGGCGATCACCGAAGCCTGGGGCTTTCACGGCACAGACTTTTACGGTACCGCGCATGTTATTGACCACCAAAGTGGCCAGCGCTTCCCCTTCAATATCTTCTGCGATGATAAATAATTTCTTACCGGTTTTCGCCACTTCTTCTAAAATCGGCAGCAGTTCACGGATATTGGAGATTTTCTTGTCATGTAATAAGACGTAAGAATCATCCAACTCTGCGGTCATGGTTTCCTGATTGGTCACAAAGTAAGGTGACAAATAACCACGGTCGAATTGCATACCCTCAACCACATCCAGTTCATTTTTCAGACCGGAACCTTCTTCAACAGTGATCACGCCTTCCTGGCCGACTTTGTCCATGGCTTCGGCAATGATTTTACCCACAGACTCATCAGCGTTGGCCGAAATGGTGCCGACTTGCGCAATGGCTTTGGTGTCAGAACAGGGCGTGGCTTGTTTTTTTATCGCTTCAACGGCTTTTTCAACGGCTTTATCGATACCGCGCTTTAAATCCATCGGGTTACGGCCTGCAGCGACGGCTTTTAAGCCTTCACGAACAAACGCCTGAGCCAAAATGGTGGCTGTGGTTGTGCCGTCACCGGCCACATCATTGGTTTGCGAGGCCACTTCTTTGACCATTTGCGCACCCATGTTTTCGAATTTATCTTCTAACTCGATTTCTTTGGCCACAGAAACACCGTCTTTGGTGACATTCGGCGCGCCAAAGCTTTTCTCTAAAACCACGTTACGACCTTTTGGGCCTAAGGTGACTTTAACTGCGTTGGCTAAAAGGTTTACACCACGGGCCATCTTGGCACGGGCGTCTTCTGAAAATTTGATTTCTTTTGCACTCATAATAATTATCTCCTATTAACCAATGATTCCGATGATGTCTTCTTCTTTCATGACGACGACTTTTTCGCCTTCAATTTTGATTTCGTTGACGCTGTATTTGTCTTCGAACAAAACCTTATCGCCGACTTTAACCTCAAGGGCTTTGATTTCGCCGTTATCCAGTAAGCGACCGTTACCGACGGCCAAAACTTCACCGATAACCTGTTTTTCAGTGGCTGACTCAGGCAGTACGATGCCGCCAGGTGAGGTGGTTTCCTCTTTTACGCGCTTAACAATCACGCGATCGTGTAAAGGACGTATATTCATTGATTAAACTCCTTAAAATTAATAACAGTATTATTGTTGATGCACACAGGCAGAAGGCCTGTGCGCTTGGTTGGTTTGACATATTGGGTTTGTGGGTGGTAATTCAAGGGAAAAACACAAAAAAATAAACATCCAGGTGGCGGTTTGTTTGAACCCAGACTGATTGGTGATACTGCCCGCAAGCGCCGTTTTGACTAGCTGCGTAGCCCCCAGCCTTTATGCAAAATCAACCAGGAGAAAAAGCCTAAGATAAATACAAAGGTCAGAATCAGGGTATAAGCGACATAGATATTTATGTCTGAAACCCCCAGAAAACCGTAGCGAAAGGTGTTGACCATATACAAAACCGGATTAATTTTTGAGACACCCTGCCAGAATTCAGGCAGTAAGGATATGGAATAAAACACCCCGCCCAAATAAGTCAGAGGTGTCAGAATAAAGGTTGGAATAATGGCGATGTCATCAAATTTTTTGGCAAAAGCGGCGTTGATAAAACCACCCAGTGAAAACACCACAGAAGTCAGTACCACGGTAGAAATGACAATCCAGATATTGTGGATTTGAATGTCGGTAAAAAACAGAGACACGCCGGTGACAATAATGCCCACCGCCAGGCCACGGAACAAACAACCGCCCACATAGCCGACCAATATGGCCCAATTGGGCATCGGGGAAATCAGCAGCTCTTCCACATGTTTGGCAAATTTTGCGCCAAAAAATGATGACACCATATTGCCATAAGAGCTGGTAATCACCGCCATCATCACCAGACCGGGTACAATAAATGACATGTAATCGAATCCGTCCATGTTACCAATCCGTGAGCCGATTAAATTACCAAAAATAATGAAATACAGGGTCATGGTAATGGCCGGTGGCAATAAGGTTTGGGTCCAGATCCGCAAAATACGGTTTATCTCTTTACGCATCAGCGTTTTAATACCGACATAGGTGGTGTTAACCATGTGTTTGCTCCTTATTGGTTTGGCTTTTATCGCCGGTCATGGCGACAAATAACTCTTCTAAACGGTTGGCTTTATTGCGCATGGAAATCACCCGATAACCGGCATCATCCAATTGCATGATGACGCTGTTTAAACATTCGTCTTTGGCAATGGACAGTTCAATTGAGGCTTCATCTTTGGCAATGGCGCCGAGCTGCTCAAGAATTTTTGGATCAGGATTTTTATCTAAATCAAAAATAAAAGTCTCAATATCGAGGGTTTTAATCAATTCTTTTATGGTTGTATTTTTTACGATATGGCCATGATCAATAATGGCGATGTTTTTGCACAATTGTTCGGCTTCTTCCAGATAATGGGTGGTCAGTATAATGGTGGTGCCGGTGACCGCAATGTCTTCTAAAAATGCCCACATGGATCGGCGGATTTCAATATCAACGCCGGCTGTGGGTTCGTCCAGAATCAGTAGTTTTGGTTCATTGACCATCGCCCGGGCAATCATCAGCCGACGCTTCATGCCACCGGACAAGCCCCTCGACACCGCATCACGCTTGTGCCACAGTTGTAACTGCTTTAAGTATTTTTCTGTACGTTGCCGGGCTACTTTGGCCGGAATGCCGTAAAAACCGGCTTGATTACGGACAATGTCATAAGGGGTCTCAAAGGTGTTGAAATTAAATTCTTGCGGCACCAGACCAATCATGGATTTAACCGCCTGACGATCAGCGTCCAGATCTTTGCCAAAAACACGTACCGTGCCGGAGGTTTTATTCACCAATGATGAAACAATGCCGATTAATGTCGATTTACCGGCGCCGTTTGGCCCGAGTAAAGCAAAAATTTGGTCCGCTTCGACACTTAAATCAATCCCTTTAAGTGCCCGGGTTCCGTCTTTGTAGGTTTTGACTAAATTGTTGACTTCAATGGCGTGGGTCATAATTTCCTAATCTTGGTTGAAATAAACACAGTCATCCGCATATTAAGGACGACCAACGATTCACTAAAATTTATGGAACCGGAATACAAAAAATACATCTGTGTTGTCTGTGGCTTTATCTACGACGAAGCCGAAGGTTGGCCCGAAGACGGTCTGGAACCAGGCACCCGCATGGAAGACATCCCTGATACCTGGATGTGCCCCGATTGTGGCGTCACTAAAGAAGACTTCGAACTGCTTTAATGTTCACAACCTGCTGTGTGTACGTGTTCGACACAGCGACATCTTCTGTGGTTTCGCCAGTGTGCTGCCACCATCAGACAGCCGCCAATTACATACAAAGCTGATTCCAGCCAGATGCCGGTCCACGCTTCGGTGACGATGGCCAGTATCAAACAACCTAAACCGAACGAGGCATAAAAAAATACCCGACGGTCGCGATGTTGTTTCCAGCCATGAGCAATCGACCAGACAGCCAAAGCCGCAATCACAGTAAACCAGAACCAGCCATGACCAATGTGTGCCCAATCGGGCAAAATCACTGAGACGCTTAATAAAAAAGGCCACATAGCACAATGGATGGCGCACAAACCGGAAATAAAAATTCCCAGCTTGTCAGCGGTTGGTTTGAGGCTTGATTCGGTCATGTAATAATGCTTTATCGGCAAAGCGCATAATGATACCAGATATGGGCACCATCAGCGTTAAATCAAGTCATGAAATGTATCGTGAATGATGGGAGTAGTTTAATCGTGAGGTCTTTTCCAATTTTGCCATAAAAACGTTAGAATAAGCTTTTGCTTTTCACGTTTTAAAACCCATGACAGCCAATCATTATCCACAAGAAATTGATCAATTTAACCAGCAAGCGGCCTTTTGGTGGGATCCTGAAGGACCGTTTAAAACCTTGCATCACATTAATCCGGTACGGGTCGCTTATATGCAATCGATGGTGGAATTTAAGGATAAAAAAGTGCTCGATGTGGGATGCGGTGGTGGTGTCTTGAGTGAAGCACTGGCCAAGCTGGGGGCACAAGTCACTGGCTTGGATTTGGCTGAGAAATCATTACAAACCGCGAAATTGCATTTGTTGGAATCGGATTTAACGGTTGATTATCAGCAGCAAGACATCGCCACTTTCAGTGATGAAAACCAGGAGCACTACGATGTGGTGTGTTGTTTGGAAATGCTGGAACATGTGCCTGATCCAAAAGGCATTATAACGGCTTGCTTAAAAGCCTTAAAACCCGGCGGCTGGTTATTTTTATCCACCTTAAACCGCACCCCAAAAGCCATGATGCTGGGCATTTTCGCCGCAGAGCATGTGCTGAAACTGATTCCCAAAGGCACCCATCACTTTGAGCAATTTATTAAACCTTCGGAATTGGTGCAGATGCTGAATGACACCAAAACTGAAATTAAAGACATCAGCGGCATGCGTTATAACCCCATCACCAAAACCGCGGTCATTGATGCGGGTGATTTAGACATTAATTATCTGATGGCCATTCAAAAAAACAACCAGGATTCAGGCAAAGATTAACCATGCCTTATCGCGCCGTACTGTTTGATTTAGACGGTACTTTAATAGATACCGCCACCGATATGTTGCTGACCCTTCGACAGTTAGCCGATGAACACCAGCAGCCGCATAATATCAACATCGCTGATTATCGTGGTTTTATTACCCATGGTTCAGCGGCCTTGATTGAATCTATTTTTGGTCAACCACCCAAAGTCGAACGCGATCGCTTACAACAACGCTATCTAAAGTTATACCAACAAAACCTGAATCAAAACACCCACCTGTTTGAAGGTGTCGGTGACCTGTTAAATCACTTAAATGCGGCAGCCATTCCATGGGGTATTGTCACCAATAAACCCGGCTGGTTGGCGAAACCGATTGTCGCCCACTTACCGGAATTAAGCGCCAGTCAGGTATTGATTTGTGCCGATGAAGTCGGTCATTCAAAGCCGCACCCGGAACCCATCCATCAAGCACTGAAAGTGGTTCAAGTCAAAGCGCAAGATACGCTTTATTTAGGCGATGCCGAAAGTGATGTACTGGCCGCCCATGCCGCCGGCACTAAATCAGCCGTGGCGTTGTGGGGCTATTTGCATGACCACGATCAGCCCGAACATTGGCGAGCCCATCACAGCTTTAATAATCCACATGAACTTTTGGCCTTGTTTCAAGCCAAATAAATATTAAAACCAGCGAAATGATATGAAAATTCTGATCACCTGTCTTGTACTAACTCTGGGTGTTATGTCCCTCACCACGGCCCACAGTATTGAAGCGTTATCACAAACCGATGCCTTAATAAATCAACTCGATAAGGTTCAAGACCTTCAGTTAAGACACGCCTTAATTAAAAATAAAGCTGATTTGGCCTATTACAAAACCCTCAAGTATCCTGAATTTCCACTCAATGTGTTTAGTAATGAATATATTCGACAGGATTTTATCGACGGTTTACGGTTTTCTGATAAAGGTTTAATTCGCTTTAATACCAATATTATCGAAACACTTTCCTACGCCGATGCCTATAGAGTCCTGGCCTTATTCGGTCAGTCTTATTTAGCTGAGCATATTGTTCCATCGGATGATGACGATAATAGCCCGCCGACAAAACCCTACCTGAGCAATGCTGAATACCCCTTACTGGCACAATTACGCGCCATCGATAACCGAGATGATATAAATAAGAGCGATTTAGACAGAATGGCTGATTTTCGGGATTTTTATGATAATACCTTATTGCCTGAATTGACCCAGAAAAACTGCTCACAACGCGGTCATAATGAAACCCTGGCGGTATTGGAAGTGCTCTACACCATTAATTTTTACCGCAATGATCAGGACATTGCGGGTCAGCATTTAGCTTGTTTTAATGATTATGTGAGTCAGTTTTCCGAATCCAAATACATCCCCTCCGTGGCCACGGATGTTTATGAATCATTACTGAGTAGCCGCCAGTTAGTCGCTGCTCAGCAATTACAGCAACAATATTCCGACATGGCCGTCGGTGATTTACCAGCCATTCAAAGCCAAGAAATTGAAGGTCCTTCTGTTTATCGAATCGCCAGCGATGAATCCAGCTTAATACAACAGGAATTTACTTTTAACACCGAAACAGAAGTCATTGTAATTGCCCATCCCTACTGTCAATTCTGCCAATTGCTGATTAAAGATATCGTCGCCGATGAAAAACTGTCGCAGTTTTTCAAAAACCATTCCAGATGGATTGCCGATGAAAATTACTTAAGTAACATTGATGCCATTGTTAACTGGAATAAAAAATACCCCATGGCGTCCTTAGATATCGCCTATTTAAAACAAGATTTTACCAAATTAGAAGAATGGGGCACCCCGGTCATTTACTTTTTAAAAAACGGCCAGGTACTTGATCAAATAATCGGCTGGCCGGAAGAAGGCCGCAAAGATGCCTTAATGACCGCGGTCGAAAAGTATTTTCCTGATTTTGAATAGTAGCGGATTTAATTATTGCCAAAGCATCAGCCATTGGTATTACAATAGACGGCATTGATTTATTGGCTAACAGCTACAATGTTTAGGCATGGTTAGCCAACAGTTGCTTTTATTTGTAACTAAAACTCATAAATAGAATAACGAGGATTATCGTGAGTGATTTACCAAACATTATAATTTCCAAGACTGATGCTAAACGCTTGGAAGATTTATTGGACGCCGTGACCGGCGATAACACACCCATTGCAGATGCTTTGGATGCCGAAATAAGCCGGGCCGATATTGTCGAGTCTAAGGACATACCGACGGATGTGGTGACCATGAACTCAACAGTGAAGTTTAAGGTCTTATCCAGTAATGAAACGTTTTGTTTAACGTTGGTTTACCCCAAAGATATGAAAGACAATGGCGAAACCATTTCTATTTTAGCCCCGGTTGGCAGTGCCTTACTGGGTCTTAAAGAAGGCGAAACCATTGAGTGGTCAAAACCCGGCGGCGGTACCCTTAAAGTGCAAATCGAGGAAGTGGTTTACCAGCCGGAACGTGCCGGGGAACTCCACCGCTAAGCCGATTTATCAAGGACAAGTGGAAGACCAGGCGGCGGTGTTACCTGATTCAAAGCCATCGGCAAAAATAGGATCTGAACGTAGCGTCCTTTTATACAGAACCGTGCCATCCGGGCCCACGCGCGGCGCCACAAAAAAACCACGATCAGTAATACGATGGCCTTGCTTTTGTCGAACCACGCAACCGTCAATGGGGCCGCCGACACCGGCAACCGGATAATTATTGTCAATTGAAGGCGGTGGCGGGAATGGCGTGCTGGTATCAATATAGTAATAATCACCCCACAGCACATGGTTTTGCATCGGCTTGTTGTTCTCATCTAAGACAGTGATGATGGTTGACCCTTGGAATGAAAACTGACTGCCGTTATTGTTAACCGGCCCTAACACATCATTTTGGAAATTAATCAGATCCTGTTCGTTAAATGTCAACGCTTTGGCGGTGCCGTTGCTATTATACGTGAATGTGATTCCCTGGCCATTGAAGCCACCGGCTGATTCTCTAACAAAAGTAAAACCGCCCGGTGGTGTCTGTTGCTCAATATTGACACAAGAAGGGGTTAGTGTGTGTGGTGCGGTATCAAAGCGACATGATCTGATCATGCCGTTGCTTTGCTGAAACACAGACCGGATATAGCGTTGACCCCAATTGCTTGCCAACGGCTCTCTGATGGCGCCATCAAAAGGACCGCTGGAATTATAACGACCATAAAAGGTATAACTGGCACCGCCATTATTGGATTTAAATATTTCTGTTTCACCATCGGTTAGATCGTGGGTGCCAATAAAAAAGCCATCTTGCGTTGCTGCGCAGTGGGTGTTATCAAAATTATTGGTGACGGTATCAGGCAAGGTTGATTTGGACCAACTGCTGCCATTATATCGGGCCACTTCAACGTTAAAATTTTTAATATAAGGTACCACGACGTTTGTACCATCGGTGCACGGGCTTCCCAAAGCAAATAAATTAGCGGTGTTTTCAAGCGGGGTTGAAGACAAGCCGGTGCCATCGTAGGGTGGCGGTATATTCACCACATCCAATCGATTGTTGACACCATCGTTCCACAAAATAGCGGCCCACATATCAGGATCAATCGGGCTGCCGTCACTCCATAATACGGTCTCTAAAGGCGCTTCATTAAAAATCGGGACCTGGCTCCAGTTGCCGTTATTGCTGTTTGCATTGTACGGAATGACCGTGAGCGCGGAAAAAATAAGTAAATAGGTTTGTTTAGACATGGCATCACCTGATATCGTGGTTGTGTTAAATATAAAGGCGCTAAAAGCATCAAGATAACGCCAATTATTTTTAATTTTTATCGGTGATGCTCGGTTTTGATGCCTTGAAAACCCGGATAATTGGTATGATAAAGTTTAGAACCGCCCGTAGAATTATCTTTTATGAATTTGAACCAAATCACTTTACCGGTCAGCGACCTTAAAAAAGCCATACGGTTTTATCAGCAATTGGGTTTTATTCTGATTGTGGATTCACCCCATTATGCCCGTTTTGAATGCCCTGACGGCCAGGCCACCTTTTCACTGTCGTATGAAACAGCCGCTTATAATAACGGTGCGGTGATTTATTTTGAGCATGAAAAATTGGATGAATGGGTTGCGGTGCTTAAGGAAAAGGGTGTGGTTTTTGACCAGGATCCTACCGACCAGACTTATCTCTGGCGTGAAGCCATTCTGCACGACCCTTCGGGTAACAAAATAAAACTCTATTGGGCGGGTGACAACCGACGCTTCCCGCCCTGGCGTGTTAATAAAGCAAACCCATAGAGCTCTAATAAAATCTTTTACGGGGTAAGCTCAAAGCCATCGATAAATATTATATCCGGATTACCGGTATAAAAGCGCACATCGACCCGTTTGATGTTGCCCTGATGATCGGCCACTTCGGCGCGAATATGGCGTTCAGTTGTATCAATCGGCAGGGCGGATGTGAAAGGAATCTGGTAAATGCCATCACCGTTGCTAACCGCTAATCCACTTAATTCGCTCTCTGCAGGCAGATTATTAACCATAAAATTGGCTTTAATGGACAGCGTTGATAAGTTGATTCCGGAATTGGCATCTGCCAGACCCAGTCGAATCAAATCGACCGGCTTTTCGTTGTAATTAGGGCGCGGTAAACTGATGGATAGGGTCGGTTTTAAATCATCCAAAAACCAGCCGAAACCGGGATTACCGCGAACCTCAGCAGTATCAATGGGCGCACCCAGATCAATCCAGCGGGCGATGATCATTTTCTGTTCATTGCTTAAGCCACTCATGCCACCGGCCGGGTGGGCGGCACTGGGGATAAAATCTAAATCCGCCAAATTTGGATTGGCACCACCAGGAATCGATGCGGGATCACCCGGAATGGTGGCGGTGGGGTGATCGCTGTTAAGCCAGCCATCCAGGCGTTCACCAAACACTTTCCAGATCAGTAAACTGCGCCGACTCTGGAATTTACGAATATAGCGACTGGCATTGGTTTGGCGCCAGACACCATTATGAATCACCGGCGGATAGCCATAATCGGCTGATTCATCTTTGGCTAAGCGGCGGTAATCGCCGGGTAAATGATCCTCCAGGCTGTAATCGCTTAAATTCAGATTACCGGCGTTTTGGTTGCCGTTATGACAACTGACACAATGGTTTTCCAGAATGGGTCGGATGTCCTGATAGAATTCCACATCCACGACTTTTTCAGGTCTATTTTCTAATTCATTGTCGCCTTGTTGATTGACCTTGATAAAGGGTGTGGTTTTCGATAAGTCCCAAACCGGATAGTCGGGCAAACTGGCGGCAGTACCGGCAAAATCCAACGGTTGTTGGCTGTGTGCATGGCAGCCACCACAATCGGTGCGCACCTCGCCGGGCCTGACCTGATGCCAGGTTTGTGACATATTCAGTACCATGCCTTTACGGTCCAGGGTTTGAAAAGTAAACGGCGTGTCAGCCGGAATTTTAACCAGGAAACTGGTGTCCGGATTGCCTTCAGCATCCAGAATCGGGCTGCCGTCGGGGTTTTCCTTACGCACCGGTATTTCGCCCATAATACGCAACCGTTCATTGGCGTGGTTATAGAAATCGGTGGAACCGCTGGGGGCATAATTGGGCCCGTATCGGCGGTGGGTATTGGGTTCCATCGCCAGTATTCGAATCGCCCAGATGTCGCTGTTGTCGTATTTACCGGCTTCAGCGCCCTGCCACGACCAGTTACTGCTGACGCGGTTTTGTGAGGTGTTAAAGGGATCTAAACCATCAAAATCAGCTGAACCGCGCCCCGGAAAGGAGTCGCGTTTATAAAGACTGCTTGAGCCGACCAGGCCATAGGGTGTACCGGCCGGTAGTTGGGTATTGAGTTCACCATCATTGGGTAACCAATTCCGGATAGCGGGTTCCGGTGTGCCGTGAATGGCCTGCCAGGGCACCACTGCCCGGGGCCAGGCTTCATTAAAATCGGGGTCATTTTTTATCAGCACCAAATCTTCCGGCTGCCAAACTTGTTCGGTATTTTTAATCACATATAAACCGGCATCGTAGTAAGGAATGGTGGTGGGTCGATTCAGATCATTGGCCGGGCCCGGTGACCAAACAGTCAGTAAATCATTATTCGGTGCCGCTGAAGGTTGGGTGAATTTTCCCACCCGATCAACATTATTACTGCCAATGGGTGCGGCGCTGTCGCCGGGATGGGTCATGGGCGTCACCGCTTGATAGCCATAAGGGGTAAAAGAAAACCGAAAAGGATAAAGACCGGTTTGTTGAGTGACCGTTTGTTCAATCGGCGGATTTAATTCCGGATAGGGGCTGCCAAATTGCGGCTGATTAGGCGGTCTGTCTATGGGGAATTTATACAAAGCCCCGAAACCATTATTGTTCAGATTATAGTACTGCTCCACCACAATATCACCGGATGAGATTTGGGTCATAAAGTGAAAGGCATTGGGGGAAGTCATGGCACTGACCAAAGGCTGCCATTGCCGGCCATCGGGTAAAATGGTCCAAATCGCCCATAATCGAAGGTCTCGGATGCCCTGCGTTTCCAGGGTAGAAAACATCAGGCGCCCATCATTGAGGATGGTTGGGTGCAAAGCGCTGCCGATGGTCATCGGTGCAATGGCTTCGACATTAGAGCCATCCACATCCATCACATACAGTTGCATATTGGGGTTGGTGTACCCGCGTGGCGGCACAAAACCATTGCGGTTACTGGTAAAAGCCAGTTTATTGCCCGGTAAGGGCATCGGGCCCAAATTTAAAATGCCGTAACCCAGACGATTGTAGCTACTATCCGGATCTAACGGATTACTTTCATCCCAATTGCCGGCACCGGTGTTGGGGGTAAATTCACCGTGGGTTAACTGTTCAATTTGCCGGGTCTGTAAATGCATACGAAAAATATCGGCACCCTGATAGGGTAAATTGCCGCGTTGGGTGTTGAGGTTACCCGGACTGACATCATGAAATAAACTGTAATAAACCCACTGAGCATCGAAGGAAATCACCGGATCGGTCACACTACAGACCTCACAATCCACCAAAATCTCCTCACTGCCATCAGGGTGTAAAAGCATTAGATCAGCACCATAATCCAATCGTCCGGGGTGCGCTATTTCCGGCCAGATGGTGTTAACCGCATCACCGAAGCGTGGTTGCTTCACATAGATAATGTCATAATCGACGACGCCTGATTGGCCATTGAAGCTGACAAACAGGCTTAGGCACAGGGCGAAGATTTTATAGGGCATTATTTATCCAAAAAGTTATTTTGCTTAAGAATAGATTGATAAAGTAAATTAAAATGAGGCAGAAGTCACATTTTAGGATTCAGCTGGTAAGCCATTTAATTTGATTGACTATGATCATCGTCATCTAATTGTTCGGCTTGTTGGTTTTGTGCGTCAACATGCTTTAGCAGATGAATGGCTTTTAGCCACTGCTGAATCATATAAAGTTGTTCCCGCATAATATCTAAAACCAGTGTCATGGTGGTGAAAGAAATTTCACCGCGCGAGCCGAGGTTCAGAAGTTTGACTTTAACGGCGTCATGGTCCGTTTTGACCTGGGCTTGTAGCTGGTCGAGGTCGAAACCGGATAATAAATCCGGGTTCAGTAAAATACTGTCTTTGTAAAGATTAATATCTAACTTGAAGTTGCCTAATTCCGAATCATCAAAACGCTGATACTGATGATATATTGTGTTGATGGCTTGGGCACAAGTCAGTAAATATTCGTCAATGCGCAATAATAAAACCAACTGTTTAGAAGTATTTTCTGATAGGGCATGCTGCTCAACCACCACGATAAATTCCGAAATTTGTTTTGATAAGTCAGTAATGACCCGGAGCTCTTCAGTCATTGTAGTGGGTGATTGAGCGGCTTGGGTAAATTCAACTTGTGGTAAAGATTTGATGCGATCAGCATTGTCTTTAAGCTCCAGAATCAAGGCGTCAATGGCCAAAGTGGGTGAAGCGGCAATCGAGCTGTCCAAATATTTGGCCTGGGTTGGTGTCGCCTCAAGCGTGGTAAAGCGCCGCTCTAAAAATTCTGCAAGCCGGCGGTTAAGTGGCAGAAAACACAGTACACCCGCGATGTTAATGGTGGTGTGCAATAAGGCCAGTGTTAAGCCAATGGATAACTCAACCTGAAAATAAGTACTGCCGCGATGCAATAAAAACATCAGTACAGGCAGAATGATAAAGGCCACCAAAGCGGTGGTTGAATTTAAAATAACCTGGGCCCAGGCCACCCGTTTGGCGTTGGCGGTGGCACCAATGGTGGTCAGTAAGGAGGTGGAAGAGGTGCCGACAATGGCGCCGATGACCATGGCAGTGGCTGATTCAATCACTAAAATACCCGACACCGCTGCGGTGATGGTCAAAGCGATTGCGGCACTGGATGACTGGGTCAATAGGGTCATGACAATACCAATCAAAAAAAACAACAGCTGGCCCTGAAAGCCACTGACATTCACCGCGCTTAAGTCAAAGCCGGCCACAATCCCTTCAAAGGCCGTTTTAAGGATGTCGATGCCCACAAAAAACAAACCAAAACCAACCAAAGCCAGGGCCAGAGAAGGTAGTCTGCCTTCTGAGCGGTTAAATAAACGAATCAGCATGCCGACACCAATCATTGGCAAGGCAAAATGCTGAATATTAAAATTAAACCCGACCACAGCCACCAGCCAGCCGGTCATGGAAGTACCAATATTGGCCCCATAGAGAATGCCCAGCGTTTGGCGCATGGTCAATAAACCGGCATTAACAAAACCGATGGTGGCGACAATCACGGCACTGGAGGATTGTACAATGGCGGTCATGATTAAGCCTGAGGTCACACCGCGCAGTGTGGAATTGGTCCAATAGGCTAAAATATGCCGTAATGAAGAACCGGCAGCCAGCTTCAAACCATCGGTCATCATACCGACGGCCAGTAAAAATAAACCCAGCCCGCCTAAAACGGAACCGAAAATCACAAATGTCTGGTTGCTCACGGCATTAAGAAAATATTATCCACTCAAAGGCCCTTATCTTAGGGCCAATAAGCCAAAAAGAAAATGCCCTTAAAGTTTAGGGTGTGTAATAGGTGGCGGCACCCGGGCCCACCGGCAATCCAAAAACAAACACCCACAAATAGAACAGTAAAGTCCAGCCGACAAAGAACACGATGTTATAAGGCAACATGGTGGCAATCAGCGTACCAATACCTAAGTCCTTTTTATAACGACAAGCCATGGCCAGAATCAGACCGAAGTAACTCATCATCGGGGTGATGACATTGGTCACCGAGTCACCGATGCGGTAAGCCGCCTGGATGGTTTCCGGTGCATAACCGACCAGCATCAGCATCGGCACAAAAATGGGTGCTGTCACGGCCCATTGTGCTGAGGCGCTGCCCAGGGATAAATTCACCATACCGCAGAGGATGATAAAGAATAAAAAGATAATCGGGCCATCTAAACCAAGACTTTGGATCAGAATGGAGCCTTTAATGGCCATCACTGTGCCCAAATTTGACCATTTGAAAAAGGCCACAAATTGCGCCGCGAAGAATACCAGGACAATATACAAGCCCATGGTGCCCATGCTTTTACTCATGGCATCGATGACATCGCGGTCATTTTTCATGGTGCCCACCACTTTACCGTAAACAAATCCGGGAATGGCAAAGGTGATAAAAATAAACACCACAACACCTTTAAGAAAGGGCGATCCGGCCACTTCGCCGGTGGTCTGATTACGCAGAACACCCCATTCCGGTACGATGGTTAAAGCCAATATGGCACACAAAATAAGAAAGCTTAAACCGGCCATTTTCAGACCACGTTTTTCCTGCGGAGAAACCGGTTCAATTTTTTGTTCGCCCAAATCAATACTGGCTTCACTTTCATCATATTGACCCAATCGCGGTTCAACAATTTTTTCAGTAACAAAGGTGCCCAGGATGGCAATTAAGAAGGTGCTGATGACCATAAAGAACCAATTGACCTCAGGACCCACTTCATAGGCCGGATCAATTAATCGAGCGGCTTCTTGAGTAATACCTGACAATAAAGGATCGACAGTGCCGATAAATAAATTAGCGCTGTAACCGGCCGATACACCGGCAAAGGCTGCTGCGAGACCGGCCAGTGGATGACGACCTAAGGAGTGAAAGATCATGGCAGCCAGTGGAATCAATACCACATATCCCAGTTCTGAAGCTGTGTTTGAAACAACACCCGCAAACACAATGGCCAGAGTCACCATACGTTTTGAAGCGCCCATGACCAGTGATCGCATTCCGGCGGATAATAGCCCTGAATGTTCCGCCACTGAGACACCGAGCAGGGCCACTAAGACCGTGCCCAACGGTGCAAAACCGGTAAAATTCGTTACCAAACCGGTCACAATCCGGCGCAAACCTTCCGCGGAAAATAAAGACACCACTTCGATAACACCGCCTTCAACCCGACCACCACCCTCAGGCCTGGGGTCCTGGGCACTGATACCAAGCCATTCAGCGATACCGCTAAAGAGAATAATAAAGAGACAAAACAGGGCAAACAAAGTCACCGGATGCGGCAATAAATTACCCAGCCATTCCACAAATGCCAGAAACTTGGCAAACCAGCCACCGGTTTTTTCCGGCGGATTTGGTGGCTTATTCGGCAGGTTTTTGTGGGTGGTTTTTACAGGTGTGTTTGACTCGGTTTTTGAATTCATCAGCGGTTTGAATTTTTAACAAAAGACGCTATTGTTCACCAACGGTTGTGAATTTGCAATAAAAGTTGGTTATTGTCGTGAGTGATTGGCTTTGCCCAAGAGGTTAATATGCAAAAATAATGGGTTAAAAAAACACCTGGTTAGCCTTAAAAGACCAGGATTTGTTTACAAGGTGTTTATTGTTTGCAGATTTGACTCATGCATAGCCATTAATTTGCGATCCATAATTTTGTACCAAAGGGGTGGCACATAGGCCAGTAAAAACATGCCTATATAACCGGTGGGTAATTGAGGAACATCTTCAAAATGCCTTAGACTCTGGTAGTGTCGTGTGGGATTGGCGTGATGATCTGAGTGCCTTTGCAGATGAAACAACACCAGATTGGAGATTAAATGGTTGGAATTCCATGAATGTCGGGTCTACCAACCTGTTTATTGTGGTTAAGATTCTGCAGAATGGAAAATTTAAAATAATTGGCAGTAAATGGGCATGGATTTTGTTAGGGCTTATTTAAACAGTAAAATTGCCATGAAAATATCTCAAATATGCCTCATTGTAATCGGCCTTATCGGCTTGTCACTCAATGGATATACCCGCACCATTAGCATCAATGATATCAGTGTGATCATTGCCGATGATGGTGTATGCACGCTTCCTGAAGCGATTGCCTCAGCCAATAATAATGTCAGTTCAGGCGTGACAACAGGAGAATGTGAAGCGGGTGATGCCGGCGAGGATAGCATTGTATTTGATTTGGCACCCGGAGAAGATGAAATAAACACCTTGGGGATTGTGCTGCCAACCGTCATGGAACCGCTCAACATTATTGGCCCGGGCGCTGATTTATTAACTTTATACCCTCAACAATTGGGATACGTATTCACGCTTCGTGCGGATTTTAGTTTATCGGGTCTTCGAATATTTAAGGCTGAAGGCTTCCGTGGAACAGCCATATATCAGTTCGAAGGACATGATTTAACGCTAACAGATTGTATTATAGAAAATAACACGGCCACTGACTCGATCGGAGCGATTCGGGTATTAGCGGCAGATTCCACCAACCAGCTATATATCAATAACTGTCAATTTATCGACAATGATGCAAGTGGCCATTCAGGTGCCATTAGTATCAGCGCTGTGGATGGTAAAAGCCTGGTGGCGACCATTGAAAACAGTGTGTTTTCCGGTAATGAAAGCCGGACCGATGATGGCGGTGCTCTGATGGTGACAACCACCAGTTTAGGGCTCGTAGATATTGTCATTAAAAACAGCCGTTTTGAATCAAACAGCAGTAACCAAAATGGAGGCGGATTTTATTTTGAAGGACCCGGTGTGACCGGACGTATAGAAAATTCAGTTTTTTATAACAATCAAAGTGGCGTAGGCGGCGCCGGCGGCATGTGGTTTAAAACCGGTGCGTTTGAAAGCATTAACAACAGTTTTATTGGCAATGTGGCACAGAAATATGCCGGTGGTGTGTATGTCTGGGCCCATGATGATAATCTGGATGGAATCCATTTCATCAATAACACCATAACCGAAAATACCATCGCAACATCGCTTTCCACAGCCGGCGGTGGCGGTATTTACAGTCGAAACGTAAAAACCACAATCAGCAACACCGTCATTGCCAATAACAGTACCTTAACCATCGGGCCAAACTGTTCAGGCGGATTGACGTCGAAGGGTTATAATTTTATTGAAAATGACCAGGATTGTGGAATTTTATCGCAAGCCTCAGATTCCATCGGTGATGAATTAAACCCCATCGACCCACAACTGAGTTCGCTCATCGATGAAGGTAGCCACAAACTCTTCCAACAGCCTGTAACCGGAAGCCCTTTAATCGATGCCGGTAACCCGGGTGGCTGCGATATAGATGCAAGCCAAGCGATAAACTATGATCAGATTGGCCGCTTCAGACACCAGGACGGCAGCCAAAGTGGTGACAACCGTTGTGATATCGGCGCCATCGAAATCAGCAATAGTGATGTGATTTTCAAGTCAATTTTTGAATAGAAATTAACAGCGGACAAAGAGCCATAAAAACAAAGTCATTGAACCGCCACATGACATGAAAGCTTTCTAAATGTAATTAAGTTAGAATGTATGATTTGAATTATCATCATTCCCTGACAATGTTAAGAGCACTTATTTCGGCGGTTTTATTTATAGCACTTGTCGGATGCAGTGAACAAGACATTTCTGTGAATGAAACCGCTGTCGAAGTCAGTCGCCCATCAACCAGCACAAAGACCAATGGCCTATTGGTTCGGCTTATGCAGGATGTAATACGGTTTACAGATAAATCAAAACAGCGCAATACCGATGTGCCCCTCAAAGATCTGAAAGATTACATAAAAAATCAAAAACTGGCAGAGAAACATTCGCTGGTTTTACTATTTGTCGATAAGGAAGCCGATACCGGCGATATGGTTGAAGTGATGGATATATTTAAAAACGCCGGTATTAAGGATATTCATATTGCCGGTGGGAATCGCTAGGTTGTAAGTTAAATTTAATAACCTTTCAAGTATGATTGTTCTAAACGGCTTATTTTGCTAGCGAAGGCCGGCATCCAGCGTCTTTTAGAAGGATTTATTGCATTATGATTGAACCTAAAGTCTGAAAAATTCTTTAAATTAGCCCAAAAACATATAGTCTTTTCCATTACAATTAATGATTTGCTTCTGAATTATGGACAATAAGATAAACAGCCTCACAATCCACAAATTAACCGAACGAACCTTAATTGAAAACCTCAAGCCATTTTTGTTTTTTGGTGGTTTGTTTGTGGCTTTGTCGTTGCTTGTGGTGATTGTATTTGGGCCTGAAGAGGATGGTCTATTGGTTAATTTAATTGAATCTTTAATCTATGCAAAATTAGCCGTTTTAGTGCACAGAACCGTTTTATTGAAAGAAAAGGATGTTATACACGCTTTTAAATGGGGCTTACCTGAAATAATTTATATGCTGTCTATGGTCGCAGTCATGATTGCGATTACTCTTATCGTATTTGTCACAACTTCGCTTTTTTTAATCATATCACCGACCGGTTTAGTGAGTGGTGGAATGAGTGTCGTAACGATTGTCTTTTTTTCAGGTATAGCTTTATTGGCGGGTTACTTTGGATCGCGCATTGCCTTGGCCTTCCCAAGCATCGCCATCGGCCAATCATTTACACTTCCTGAAATTTGGCACAAATCCAAACCCCACACCCTGACCTTGTTCTGGTTGATCATTATCTTTCCGATACTGGCCAATATCGTACCTGCTGCGGTGTTCTTACTGCCATTCCCGGAATGGTTGTTGGGCGTTTTGGTTCTGGCTATATACGCCATTATTGTTATTTACTGCATCACCCTGCTATCGCACTGCTACCATGAAATTATGGGTGAGCCGGAAGAAGTCATTGATTCGTCAAATGAGATTGAAGTTTGAGTATAGCCTTGAGTTTTATTTAGTCATAAAGGATTTCCGTCTATAATTTATAAGGCCCCATTTTTCAGGAATCTGATGCTAACGCGACTAAGAAAAACAAGACAACGTTTATTGGGAGAGCGACGATTCAGTAATTATCTGTTGTATGCCCTGGGTGAAATTGTGCTTGTCGTGGTCGGCATATTAATCGCGGTGGCGATTAACAACCATTATCAAGATAAAGCCACACAAGCCAAAGCCCGGGTTTATTTAACCGGTTTAAAAACAGAATTCCTGGATAATCAACACAAGCTGGCGGTGTTGATTGATGTCAATAAAAGTAATCTTAGTTATGCCCGAGATCTGATTGAATTAATCAACAACCGTTCACAACAAATCGATGAGACGCGGTTTTCCCGGTTATTAATGAAGGCTTTGAATAATGATGTCGCCTATAATCCGAACAATTCTCTGCTCACCGAAATGATTAACTCGGGGAGTTTAAAAGATATCGAATCGGTGCAATTACGGCGTCTATTCACCAATTGGCTGGCCAATGTTGATGACATCGCCAAACAAGAACATGACCTCAGCATACAACGAGAGCATCTAATCGATTTTTTCCGCGGTCCAGACACCTCGTTTAAAACAGTTTTACAAAACGCAGGCGCAATGCCCGCTAATGACGAAACATCCAATTTATCGGAAAAAAGCAATCTGCATTTATTGGAATCACGGGCCTTTGAAAATAACCTGCTAATGTTTATCCTCACCTGCGAAGCCACCGACGAAAATCATTACCAACCTTTGATGGACAATCTGAATACGATTTTGGGTTTGATTGATGAAGTGTTAGATCATTAATTTAAAGATTCAGTGATTGCTTATATCAGCCTTTGATTTGTAGTGGATATACTAATATCGTATAACGTATAGTCGTGATATACACAATTGTGTATACTGGGATTTTGGCAGTAATTTAAAAGAACTAAACAAATGAAATTCACTAACGAAATTGAAGTTTTTATAAACGATTACGTTAAGGACTTAAATGAGGGAACAGCTTCAATTTTTGCTGGTGCTGGACTTTCTATTCCTGCAGGATTTGTTAATTGGTCTGAATTAATGAGCGAAATTGCTCAAGATTTAGGCTTGGACATAAACCAAGAAAAAGATTTAGTATCAATTGCTCAATATCACGTGAATGAGAATCAAACTAGGTCTAAGCTAAATAGAAAAATTTTAGAAGAGTTTACGGAAGATACAGAAGAAACAGAAAACCATAGAATTATTGCCCGATTACCAGTTTCTTCAATTTGGACAACAAATTATGATGAGTTGATTGAAAAAACTTACTTAAAAGAAAATAAAGTTGTAGATGTAAAATACAGAAACAATCAACTATTAAACACCAAACCTAAAAGAGATTTAGCAATATATAAAATGCACGGGGATGTCAATCATCCTGACCAAGCCATTTTAACTAAGCAGGAATATGAACAGTACCATCAAACACACGAACCTTTTATAAATGCTTTGAGTGGAGAACTAACAACTAAAACTTTCTTATTTATTGGCTTCAGTTTTACGGACCCTAATCTCGATTATGTATTAAGTCGTTTGAATTTCCGATTTAGCAAGGATAAAAGACAACACTATTGTTTTGTAAAGAAGCACGAATTGGGTGATTCATCAAATCCAGACCAAGCAACTCTTGATTATAACGATAGAAGACAAACTCTGACTATAAACGATTTAAAACGATATGGAATAAAATCTTTACTTATTGACAGTTATGAAGATATAACTAAGATTTTGACAGAAATCGAGAATAGATATAAAAAGAAAACAATATTTGTTTCCGGGAGTGCGGAAACTTACGAACCACACGATAAGAATAATGCTATAGGATTTGTACACAATCTTGCAAAAGTGATTATCGAAAGTGATTTTAGAATTGTAAATGGATTCGGTTGGGGAATTGGCAGTTCAGTAATAAATGGAGCTCTTGAGTCTATACATAGCAATCCTAATAAATACTCGGAGAATCAATTGATTTTGAAACCATTTCCTCAATTTGCAACAGGTTCAAAGAATCTACAAGAATTATGGTCGGATTATAGAGAGAAAATGATTTCTCAATGTGGAATTTCTTTTTTCGTATTTGGAAATAAACTGGTTGATAATAAAATTGTAGAAGCAAATGGAGTAATAAGTGAATTTGAAATTGCTCACAAGAATGGTTGTATTTGTATACCAATTGGTTTAACGAAATATGCATCTGAAAAGATTTATAATATCATATCAAAAGAGCCAAAAAAATATTACGCAGACCCAGATATAATAATGCCCAGTCTTAAAAAATTGGCAAATGATAGAACCACATTCACGCAAGCAATTGAAATTATCAAGGGCTTACTTGAAACACTAAGAAAATAGAAATGGCTAGAGAAACATTCATCGCATATAAATATAGCGAGGCTCAAGATTTAAGAGATGACATTATTGAAAAACTTGGCGAAGATGCTCGTTACTATCAAGGAGAAACAGCCGAATCACCTGATATGTCTGGAGAAACAATTGATAAAATAAAAAACAACTTAAAAGATATGATTTTTGGTACCTCTGTGACAATTGTAATCATATCGCCTAACCTTAAAGAAAGTGAATGGGTAGATTGGGAGATAGAGTATTCTTTAAAAGAATATAAAAGACAATCAACTACTTCAAAAACTAATGGAATCGTTGGAGTAATAATGAAGCATAATGGTAGTTATGATTGGTTAGTAAGTAGCAGTCAAAATGCAGATGGATGCACAACTAGATATATAGATGATTCAAAATTATATGACATTATAAAAGGTAATAGATATAACCTAAATACAGATGATAAATATTCTTGTCCGAATTGCCAATCATTTGATCAATTGGAAGGTTCATATATTGCTTTGGTTGAGGAGGAATCATTTTTAAACAATCCTAGTCACTACATTGAAAATGCGTATAACAAAAGTAAGGTAACTGGAAATTATAATCTAATTAAGAAAAGAGAAAGTACTTCTGCCAACAATATATAAATAATAGCTGTTTTAGTCCTTAAGCGAAAGATAATTTAAAGGTCAGTTTTAAACCGAAAAATTAGTGCTTCAAATCCGCTACTTTTAATATACAAAACAGGAGTATGCCTATTAAAACGAAGAGAATGAGTAATCCTAAAACATTTATTTCCTACGCTTGGGAAAGTGACGAAGCCAAAGAATGGGTCAAAAACCTTGCGACCGAATTACGTAATGATGGAATTGACGCAAGGCTGGATCAATGGGAAGTTGTTCCTGGCGACCAAATGCCTCATTTTATGGAAAAGTCAGTTCGTGAAAATGACTTTGTTCTAATTATTTGCACACCAAAGTATAAATCTAAATCCGAAAATAGAATTGGCGGAGTTGGTTACGAAGGAGATATAATGACAGCGGAAGTTCTTGAAACTTCAAATCATCGAAAGTTTATACCAATCCTTAAATCAGGAACTAAAGAAACATCTATTCCTTCTTGGCTTCTAGGAAAATATTACGTTGACCTATCCAATCAAACCCATTTCGATAATAACTACTCTGATTTAACAACTACATTGCTAAATGCGAGAGAAAGGGCTCCAGAACTTGGAACAGTAACTACAAAAACTAATGCTACGGTTAGTTCTGAAAAAGTCATTAAGACAGTGCCAAAAGATGAACCTGTAAAAATTAAAGGAATTGTAATTGATGAAATTTCACAACCAAGAAATGACGGAACTGCTGGCAGCGCATTGTATAAAATTCCATTTGAATTAAACCGAACACCAAGTTCTGAATGGAGAGAATTGTTTGTGAATGCTTGGAACCGTCCACCTCGATTTACATCTATGCACAGACCTGGAATTGCCTCTGCTTATGGAAATCAAGTCATACTTGATGGGACAACAATTGAAGAAGTCGAAAAACATCATAAAGATACCTTGAAACTAGCAGTTGAAGTTGCTAACAAACAAATTTCGGAAATAAACTTGAGAAAACAACAACAAGCGGAAAGGGAGAGAATTGAAAGAGAACGACATCAAAAAAACATTGATGATATTAGTAAAAGAATAAATTTTGACTAAAATAAAATCGGTATACAACAAAGGCTATACGTAATGCGGGTTTTGATGCTGAATTGAAAGTAAATGTGACTAGCCCCCCATAAACACTGCCAAAGCTAAAGAGAGTATAATAACTTTAACTTTGGAGCAAACCA
>NZ_BMEO01000010.1 GCF_014636635.1 Marinicella pacifica
AATTGCTCACTGAAGAATCAATATCAACCCGAGCATGTTTAATCGTTATTGGCTCGACAATCGCACCTGAAGCCGGGGTTTCAAGCGGCGTCGCTGCCCCTTCAATCCAATCAACATCATTGGCGATAATAATTTCACCCAAGGGTTCAGCGTTGTTTTTAAGATAAATCGTTCCGGCACCGCCGTTGTGATGATCTTTGCTGGGAGGAACTCTTACATAACCACCAAAGGCTTGCACCTGACTAGTTAAATTAAAACCATTTAAAGTGTCATAATAAACGGCTACTCGTCCGCCCCCACCCGAACTACTACTTGCTTTTGATCCATTAGCATTAATAGTTCCTATGCCGGTTACTTCGTTAACCTCTAACCAGATTGAACCACCACTTCCACCACTATTATGAGGGTATTCGTTTAATCCATCAGCTTTAATGCTTCCTGCCAAGTTCAAAATATTGCTCACTGTTAAGCGAATAGAACCACCACCTCGGTTGTAATTACCACTGGTACCTAACTCAACTGGCTGTCTTAAATCGCCATACGTTGGATTACTGGATTTAGAAGTGTTGTCAACACCTCCTAAGCCACCGTAACTTGCACCTACATAAGCAGGAATAATATTTGAATCATAAGCCGCACCTTTACCACTTACATCAATAGATGAATCGGCACTTATTGTCACATCCGTAACTGTTAGATGTACGCCTGAGACACCTTGACCGTGCGTTAGTATGGCGCCATTGCTTAAATCCAAATTGGTGAGTGTTTGTGGCACATTAATCTCGACTTCAGCCGAATCAATGCTTAAATCAATAAGTTGTGGCTGGTTAACATTAATCTGTAGATGCGCACCACTTTCGACACTTATCTCAGTCCAGGCCGGATGCACCGCATTGAGAACTTCATGTGCGCCATTCGATATAACATAAGGCGTGGTTTCAGGAATGGTAAAACTCGCCTGGTGATCCACACTGGAATTCTGGATATCATAGGTGTTGTTAACAGTTAGCTCACCACCTTGCACCCAATGACTGTCATTAGTCAGTATCAGACTATCGATAACCAGATCATGTGGTTGATTAATTACACTGTCTTCAGCGGTGATTGACAGTAAATTACTCACTGACGAGCCAATATCAACCCGGGCATGTTTTATGGTAATCGGTTCGACAATCACACCCGAAGTTGGGGTTTCAAGCGGTGACGCTGCCCCTTCAATCCAATCAACATCATTGGCAATAATAATCTCGCCTAAAGGGGCTGCATTGTCTTTAAGGTAAATCGTTCCGGCTCCACCGTTATGATGGTTTTTATTGGGAGGAACTCTTACATAACCACCAAAGGCTTGTACCTGACTAGTTAAATTAAAACCATTTAAAGTGTCATAATAAACGGCTACTCGTCCGCCACCACCCGAACTACTACTTGCTTTTGATCCATTAGCACTAATAGTTCCTATGCCGGTTACTTCGTTAACCTCTAACCAAAGGGAACCACCACTACCACCACTATTATGGGGGTATTCATTTAATCCATCAGCTTTTATGGTTCCTGACAAGTTCAAAACATTGCTAACCGTTAAACGCAATGAACCACCGCCTCGATTAAATGAACCACTAGTGCCCAAATCTACAGGCTGTCTTAAATCACCATAAACTGAGTTTGTGGAATCATTAACATTATTTAAACCCCCTAAACCACCGTAACTTGCACCTACATAAGCAGGAATAGCATTAGAGTCATACGCCGCACCCTTACCACTCACATCAATTGATGAATCAGCACTTATTGCCACATCCGTAACTGTTAGATGTACGCCTGAGACACCTTCACTATGAGTTAAAGTAGCACCATTGATTAGATCAATTGATTGGAATTGATGAACACCATCTATGGTTAAAACGGCATTATCGACAATTAATGAATC
Source organism: Marinicella pacifica (assembly GCF_014636635.1). Taxonomy (GTDB): domain Bacteria; phylum Pseudomonadota; class Gammaproteobacteria; order Xanthomonadales; family Marinicellaceae; genus Marinicella; species Marinicella pacifica. The sequence goes on from NZ_BMEO01000010.1 coordinate 1,928, forward strand.
TCCATCATAGGTTGTATCGGTTACACCTATTGAAGTATCTGAAGTAAATGTGACCGCGTCCACGCGACATAAAGCAAAAAGCATGAGCAAGCATGCCAACAACCGTCCTCTCTTTATTTCCATAATCCAACTCTTTTTATTGTTTTTTATATGAAGCTTTTAATTATTATTGTTCTACTTCATCATTACTTTTATATCATTGTTCGATATCCAGAACTGCTGGAAACCTTTTCGTTTAAAACTATCGTTATAAATTGACATCGCGATATAGTCAGACTGCTTGTCAAAATTATTTTGCTTCTGGGCATCCATAACCTGCCAACCGCCGTCGAACCACATTTCCGTCCAAGTATGATAGTCTGATATATTTAATTTAGCATCATTAACAACGACATATCCATTTACGGCTCTACTCGGAATACTTAATAAACGTCCGACTGCAGTTCCTAAATAGGCGTATTCTGTACAATCACCTTCAAGATACTCAGCTGCATAGGCTGCACCTTTATCAGTGTAACCATAACCCGTGTAATTTAAATTCTCGACCAGCCAATTATAAATTTCTTGTGGTGCATTATGGCTTTTATTGCTAATATAATTAGCGACTTGCATCACATTTTCATTATTTATTTCAATACCCGGCTGCTCACTAAAATACAACGCATCATCTTTGTAACCTTGAGCGACAATGTCAGATGTTTCAATTTCAACCGTTATTTGTATATTTAAAGTCCCAAAGGGCGGGATTTCAGGAAGTGAATAAACCAAGAGCTGATTCCCCATTTCATCACTTTCAATCAAATACTCGTGGCTACTTTTAATGGCTTTAACTTTTTGACTTGAGGTCAATGAAACAGGCGCGTAGGCTTTAAAAACAATATCCTTTGCCAACTTAGAACCCTTGTTTTTCAGCTCAAAACCATATCGAATAGATTTTACTCCATCCCACACAGGCTCTATGACAATCTCCGATCTTTGACCATATTTGAGAAATACAACTGTCGCCATAATGGCCAAAATACTGATAAAAATGGCTATTCGCATGCAAAACTAGCTCCATCTGTTCGCTTTTTATATCGGTTTATTCTTTTATTTAAATCTTTCTTATTCAATCCAGACTTAAAATCAGATCCACTCATGACAAAAATATTAGCATCCAATTTAGACTGCCAATTTTTGTAAAGATCTATAAAGTTATCATTTGCTATCAGGAGAACATTTCCAACAAGTGAGGTTGAATTCCCTATAAGCTGCTTGAGCTTTGCAGGATTAGCATCCTTATTGGCTTTTTTTATAGAAACATTATTAGTATGTTGAGAAAGATCAAACACATCTTCGGTCAAATTAAAAATAGTCCAATCAGTTAAATCTTCATTAAATAAACCATCAAAACTCACATTATTATTGAATAGTATTTCATTACCTTTTTCCATTTTTGTTAACCAATATGGGACTCCACCATCTAAGATAATAACCTCCTTAAAACCAATCTTTTTCAATTTAAGTAATAATTCTTCCGACCTTTTATAATCTATACCATCGTTAATAAGCACAATGTGTTTATTTTTTAATTGTGGTCGTGTTAATAAAGTTTCTCGTGGAAAATTATATGAACCATTAATATGGTAAAGATCATAATTTCTACCAACTCTTAAATCGACCATAAAAAGTGAAGCTTTTTTTTGAATTAAGGCATAAAGCTGTTGGACAGAAATATAATATTCAATATTTCTCTTCCAATTCCCAAAACCATTATTAATACCAGTTAATGAGCTCGATTCAAACTCACAAACTTTATTATTGGGCAATACAACAGAACTTTGAATAATAAACAACACCAAAAGAAATAACTTCACAAACTTAAAAAAATAATATTTTAGAAGGCATATATTATAGATAAGAAGAATGACTCTTTATACATAAAAGTCAAATTAAACAATTAGAAACCAGAAATCGGTTAAAGTGTTAAAGGTCACTATCAAATCCCATAACATTTGCTCAAGTAATGTAAAAAGTCTCTAAGCTCATCCCTGCCACATAACCCGAAGACCAGGCCCATTGGAAGTTAAAGCCGCCTAAATGGCCCGTCACATCGACCACTTCGCCAATAAAGTAGATATTAGGCTGATCTTTGACAGCCATGGTTTTTGATGACAAGCCATCGGTATTCACACCACCCAAAGTCACTTCGGCGGTTCGGTAGCCTTCACTGGCTGCCGGTTTCAGAACCCATTGAGTGTACATTTCAGCCAGGACGGCGAGTTGCTTTTGACTGAATGTTTGTAGTTCCCGATGTAAATCAGCACCACTGATAAATTTGCCCAATGTTTCTGCCAGACGTTTGGGTAAAAACCGTTGCAGCACCTGCAACACGGATAATTGGGGTGTGTTTAGTTTGGCTTCGATTAAATTCGCCAGAAAATCATGATCAGGAATTAAATTCAAGATGATGCTCTCACCGGGTTGCCAGTAGCTGGAAATTTGCAAAATTGCCGGGCCGCTGAGACCACGGTGAGTGAACAGGATCTGATGGGTAAAAGATTGGCCGTTTTCGGCGGTGACTTCAGCGCGTACACTGCTGCCACTTAAATCTGCAAACAGTTGTTTATGCTCGTCAGAAAACATCAGCGGCACCAGACCGGCCCGTTTGGGCAAGATGTCCAGACTCAATTGTTGGGCCAGTTGATAACCGTAATCAGAACCACCCATTTTCGGAATCGACAAGCCGCCGGTGGCCACAACCAACTGCGGTGCGGTGAATGCGCCCAGCGTGGTTTGTACTTTAATGGTTGATCCGGTGACCACCTGTTCGGTGGTGACATCACAATGCAAGGTCACACCCTGGTCTTCACAATCTGCCAATAAAGCATTCAATAAATCTTTGGCACTGCGGTTACAGAATAACTGCCCCAGTTCTTTTTCATGGTAGGCAATGCCCTTGTCTTCCACCCACTGAATAAAATCCCATTGGGTATAACGACTGAGCGCCGACTTCATAAAATGCGGATTGGCCGATAAGAAGTATTCAGGCGCGCAGTACATATTGGTAAAATTACAGCGCCCACCACCGGACATGAGGATTTTTTTACCCGGTTTATTGGACTTTTCCAGCACCAGAACCTGTAAGCCACGTGCAGCAGCTGTTTTGGCGCACATTAAACCTGCGGCACCGGCGCCCAGGATAATCACATCATAAGCACCGGTATTTTTTGCGTTATTCAATTAACTCAATACCTCAGGCGCATCAGGTTGCTGCTCCGGGGCGGCATTGGCAAACTCATTCAACACCAGACATCGCCGATTAATTTCAGTCAATCGTGGGTAATCATCCAGCGGTACATCAAAGCGATTGGCATTATAAATCTGCGCCACCAGACAGATGTCCGAAATGCATGGGTGATCGGCGTGCATATAATCCGTTGTACCGGTTTTGACCTGTTGTTCTAAGGCTTTAAAACCCTGATGAATCCAGTGCGCATACCAGTCATCAACTTGGTCTTGTTGCCAACCTTGTTTTTTTAGATATTGCAATACCCGTAAATTATCCAAAGGATGAATATCCGAGACAATAGTTTGTGCCGCAGCACGGCATTGTGCCCGGGTCACCGGATTTTCGGGCAACAAAGCCGGTTCAGGCTGAAGCTCGTCTAAGTATTCCATAATGGCCATCGACTGGGTGATCACATCACCCTCAGCGGTTACCAAACTCGGCACCAGACCCTGCGGATTGACACCTCGATAAGCATCAGAATGCTGCTCACCACCGTCTTTAACCAGATGAATGGCTTTTGTTTCATAGTCTAAGCCTTTCAGATTCAAAGCAATACGAACCCGATAAGCTGCCGTACTGCGCCAGTAGCTATATAACGTTAATTTACTCAAAATAAAAAGCCCAGCGTTGTTTTTCTTTTGGATAGATCTGATTCATGCTGTCGACATCATAAAGCCGGCCGTTAAGCATGACCTGGTGGATGTCGTCGCTGGTTTCGATGTCTTTGAGCGGATCCTGGTTAAGAATCACTAAGTCGGCCAGTTTACCGGCTTTTAATGAACCTAAGTCTTTATCCATGCCAATATATTTTGCGCCATCGATGGTGCTGGCTTTAATGATATTTAAAGGTTCCATACCGCCCTGCCCGAACATCCACATTTCCCAATGGGCTGCCAGGCCTTCACGTTGACCATGCGCGCCCAATAACACATCAACACCTTCATTTTGCAGTTCGGTGGCAACCCGCGCATTGTTAAAGTGGTTGTAATCTTCTAACGGTGCCTTGTAACGGCGCACAGAAGCCGGTTCCAGAACCTTGGCAGGCACGTATTTTGATAAAATCGGGTGTTTCCAGACATCGGTTTTATCATACCAGTAACGCTCGCCCCAGATACCGCCGTATCCGACACCCAGAGTCGGCACATAAGCCGTTTCCGTACCGGCCCACAGTTGTTTCACATCATCGTAAATAGCGGCCACCGGAATGGAATGCTCAATACCGGTATGACCATCCACCACCATGCTCATATTGTGCATAAACAAAGAGCCTCCTTCGGGCACCACCATTAAGCCGGTTTCACGGGCGGCTTCTAAAATTTGTTGACGCTGGTCACGGCGCGGTTGGTTGTAACTTTTAACACTGAAGGCGCCGGCGGCTTTCATGCGTTTTAAATGCGAAAGCGCATCCTCTAAGGTATTCACTTTGGCAGTGAAAAAGTGGGTGGCTCCATAGAGAATTGTGCCGGTTGAATAGGTTCTCGGTGCGGTGATTAAGCCGGCTTGTTGCATTTCTGAAGCGGCGAACACCGCCTGGGTATCGGCCGATGGGTTGTGGGTGGTGGTGACGCCAAATGCCAGGGAGGCATAGGCGTTCCAGTTTTCCTGAGGAATAATTTGATCATTACTATAAGGGCCATGCCAATGGACATCCACCAGACCGGGGATAATGGTTTTACCGGTGACATCAATCACTTTAGCACCTTCCGGTATCTCAACATCGGCTCCCACTGACAGAATGCGGTTGTCTTTAATCACAATGACACCCTTATCAATCACTTGTTGCTCACCATCAACTTGTTCCATGGTGATGATTTGAGCGCCTTTAAGTGCCACCAACCCGCTGGGTTTATCCGTTTGAGCTGTTAATTGAATGGTGGTTTGTTGTGGCTCGGGTTTCTCTTCGGTCTCATCCTGATTGAGAAAATCAAACACCGCAGATAAAGGCTGTTGATATAATTTCGGTCCCATGGCCCAACTCAATTCCTTAGAATCTTTCGACCAGGTCAGATTTTTACCGGCATAGGTGGAGAATTTTTGCAGCGGTAAATTCTTGGCACCTGAACCGGTGGCAATGTATTGTCCATTTCTGACAAAAGGTGTGACATAGACCTGGAAATTCTGAATAAATGCCAGCCATTTTTCATCAGGCGATACTTTAAAATGATTGATCCATTGGCCCTGATAGTGTTTTTGTTTGTCGTTGCCGTTCTTATCCGTGGAATATAACTGACCGGTCAAGACTTCACCGTTTTTGTCCATCCCGGTAAAATAAATGCGTTCGTTATGGTTGGTGAAGAAGGGTTCACTGCCGGAATCCGCAATCTTGGTACGCTCGCCTGATTGAACATTCACTTTAAAAATACCGGTATCGTGAGAATACAAGGGGCTGGTGAGGTAACCGCCTTGGATGGCCTCAAAAACAGCTGTTTTGCCATCGGGCGACAGCACCGGATTAACATAATGGCCGGGTGTTTTTGTCAGTTGTTCACTGCGACCATTGAGTCTGGCCAATCGCACTGTACCCAGTTTTTGATCATGCCAGGTGGTGTAAATAATGTGTTTTCCATCGGCACTGTAACGTGGATACAGCTCAAAATGTTCACTTTGTTTGGTTAAGCGTTGCGGACGACCATCGGGCAAATCAACTGTGTAAATATAACCCAATGCCTGAAACAGGGCTTGCTGACCATCTGGACGGACTTGTAACCAACGCATCATTTTGACATCAAATTCATCTTTCGCCACTTCATTGCTAACCGTCACGGCTTTACGGATTTCGCGTTGATCTGTTACCTTAAAAGGAATTTGTGTCACTTCTTTGGATGCCACATTAATGCGGTGAATACCGCCTTGGGCATAAAACACAATGTCTTTGCCATCAGGCATCCAGGCAAAATTCGGGTAAACCCCATGAATCGCCCAGGTTTCCTGCATATCGCGGGTCAAATCGGTGTATATGGGTGTTAATTCACCGCTTGTGCGGTCCTGAACAAACAGCGCACTGTCAGCACGGATTCGACGCACAAAAGCCAGTGAGTCACCATCCGGAGACGGTGTTGGTCTGACCGCCCCACCCGGTCCTGACACCCACGGCTTAATCTCGCCGGTGGCCAGTTCAATGGCAAAGATTTCATAAATCTGGTTATTAGAATCCTTAGAGTATTCAAATATCGGACCGGGTGTAGAATCACGAGAAAATAATACGTATTTTCCATCCGGCGTATAAATGGGCTCACCTAAATCCTTTTGTTCATTGGGCCGTTTATTAAGTTGCACACCCTGACCGCCTGATTTATGGTACAGCCAGATTTCGCCGGCACCCAGGGAGCGCATACCGGTGAAATGTTTTCGCGCCACAATATACTCACCATCCGGTGACCAGGCTGGCGAGTTGAGCAATCGAAACTTTTCATCGGTCACCGCCCGGGCATCACTGCCATCGGTGTTCATAATCCAGATATTATCACCACCACCCTGATCCGAGGTAAACACCAGTTGTTGGCCATCCGGTGAAAAACGCGGTTGCATATCCCAGGCCATAGAATTGGTAATATTAGTGGCTTCCCCACCTGAAATGGGCATGGTGTATATATCTCCCAATAAATCAAACACAATGGTTTGCCCGTCAGGACTGACATCCAGGTTCATCCAGGTGCCGGTTTCGGTGTTAATATCCACCATGACTTTTTCGCCGGGCGGGTTATTTACATCCCATTTATCTTTATTGTCTTCTTGATCCGCTGATTGTACCGATAAGCACATTACCAGCAGACAAACTGAACACATTAATTTATTTAAGCCTGATGTCATGATTAACCTCAAAAATATGTATGCAAAGTGCATAATTATAATGGTTTGAATAAAAATATCGCTTACAATCCCGACTTTTTACAATTAATTCCTGATAGAGACCTCTGCATAAGTCTGGGTTATTGAAAAAATGATTGAAATTCTGAAGTTCAAGGAAGGAAACGCAAGTAATAGCAATAGCTATTGCTAAGTTTTCTGACGTAGAAATTCAGGATTTCAGACATTTTTACTTAATTCACGACTTATGCAGAGGTCTCGATAAATATAAACTAATGTTTGGTTTAGGTGAAATACTGTCTTTATTGTGCGCCTTACTGTGGGCGATTGCGGTGATATGCTATCGCAAAGCCGGTGAGCACAGCAGTGTCAGTGCCATGAACCTGTTTAAAATTGTCCTGACCTTTGTGTTGATGATTCCCACACTGTATTTCACCGATGGTTTTGTGCCCCCTGAATTAAGTGGTGAGGATTGGATGATTCTTTTGATCAGTGGCTTTTTCGGGATTATGCTGGCCGACATGTTCTATCTGCGGGCCTTGCAGTTGATTGGCGCCGGCCTCACCGGCATCACTGGATCACTTTACAGTCCATTTGTGGTGTTTATTTCCTTTTTTTACCTCAGTGAGCGGCTCAATGGCTGGCAAATTATGGGTATGATACTGGTGATGCTCGGCGTGGCCATAATTAGTCTACGCAAAAAATCTCTGGCCATCGCCCATCCACCGGTGATTGGTTTTGTGTTTGCGGCGATGGCAGTTTTTTGCACCGCATTAGGCATTGTTATTGTCAAGCCCATCACCACCGAGTTACCATTTTTCTGGATTATTTTTATTCGAACTGTCGGCGGACTGGTTTCGATGCTGGTGTTTAATGCTTTGTTAAACCGCAGTCTGAATCCGCTTAATGCCTGGCACGGTCATGGCCGTTGGTGGCTACTTTTCGGGGCATTTCTGGGTCAATACCTGTCCACCATGGTGTGGGTGGCCGGCTATAAATACACCGACGCTTCAGTGGCATCAATACTCAACGAAACCGCCGCCGTGTTTATTTTTATTCTCGGCTGGTTGTTTTTAAAAGAGGACATGAACACACGAAAATTAACAGGCGCCCTGGTTAGTGTCGCCGGTGTTTTGTTGGTGTTACAAATGGCCGGTTAAGCTTTGACACACACTTCACAGTCAATGAGATACCATTAATCTCTTTAAAAAAGACAGGCATTATGTCAACTTCAGCAAAACCCATTGTTTTTATCACCGGTGCATCCGGCATGTTGGGCCAACAATTAATGTCTGACCTGTCCGCCAACTATCAACCATTGGCGCTGCAACGGGACAAATCCGTTCCCCATCACCCCACCTGGAATTACCAGTCCACGTTAGAACAACTCGGCATCAAATCCCCACACGCCGTTATTCATCTGGCCGGTGCCGGTATTGCCGATCAACGCTGGACTGAGGACTATAAACAACTTATCCGCGACAGCCGAATCAACGGTACCGAATGGCTGGTCAATGAAATGCAAAGCCATGCAAAACAACCTCAACATTTTTTATGTGCTTCCGCCATTGGATTTTACGGCCACCGCCCAGGTGAAACATTATCCGAAGACAGTACTGCCGGTGATAACTTTGTGGCTGAATTAGCGGTCCAATGGGAAGCCGCCACACAGAAGCTGGCGGATACACATACCCGTGTCACCAACTTACGCTTTGGTTTAATGCTTGATCGATCAGGCGGTGCGCTGAAAAACATGCTACTGCCCTTTAAACTGGGTTTAGGCGGACGCATCGGCTCCGGTGAACAAATCTATTCCTGGGTAAGTTTAGCCGATGTCAGTCATGCCATCATGTTTTTACTCGACAAGCCCATGGACGGCCCGGTGAATATCACCGCGCCAAATCCTGTGAGTAATCGAGTGTTCACCACAACCCTGGCAAAACAGCTTAATCGCCCGGCCTTTATTCCGATGCCGGCAGCCCTGGCACGGCTGGTGTTTAAGGATTTGGCCGATGAATTACTACTGGCCGATGCCAAGGTCATGCCGCAAAAACTGCAACAGGCAGGATTCAAATTTCAGAACCCAACCATTGACCAAGGCATCCAGTCTGCACTATGTATAATGTATTGATTATTGGCGGAAATCAGGGCATTGGTCTGGCAATGGCGGAACGTTACAGAACACAAGGCCATCACGTAATCACGACATCTCGACAGTTTTCAAAAAATCAGACATCGTCACAACAACTGTATTGTGATTTAACGCATCCGGATTCTATCGTGGCTGCTTTCGATCACCTGCAAACTGAAATTACACACATAGATGTGCTGATTAACTGTGCCGGTGTTTTACACACGGAAAACTACCAACCGGAAAAATCGCTGAAACAAGTTCAAGCCGATAATTTTCAACATAACTACCAAGTCAATGCCATCGGGCATTTACTGGTGCTACAACAGGCTGAACAACTGCTCAGTCATTCGAAACAAGCGGTGGCTGTCTCCATTTCCGCGCGTATCGGCAGTATTGAAGACAACCATTTAGGCGGTTGGTATGCCTATCGCATGAGTAAAGCCGCTCTTAATATGGGCGTTAAAACCTTAAGTATTGAATGGCAGCGCAAATACCCGAATATTCAGTGCCTGTTACTCCATCCGGGGACCACCGACACCGCTCTGTCAAAGCCTTTCCAACAGCGTTTACCTGAAGGCCAACTACAAACAGTGGACGAAACCGCCGAGATGCTGCAGCAACAAATTGAACAAAATACCCACACAACAAACCAAGAAGCCCTGTTCTTAGATTACGCCGGTAAGCCCATTCCCTGGTAATTCTTTGTTATAATCAGAGCCATGCAAAAACCACTCAGAAAAGACATTCAGCCCGGCAGCGAAGTCCGTATTGTTCAAAAGCAGCACCAACGCAGTGGGGAATTGACACAAGGCAGGGTTAAACGTCTGTTAACCAAATCGGAATCCCATCCCCACGGTATCAAAGTCGAACTCACCTGCGGTCAGGTCGGCCGTGTTCAATCCTTGCTTTAATTTAATGATGTCAAACCAAGAATTACCTGTTTTATACAGTTTTCGTCGTTGCCCCTATGCCATGCGCGCCCGGATGGCCATTGCCGTCAGTGAATTTTATTGTGAATTACGCGAGCTAATCCTTAAAGATAAACCTACCGCCATGCTCAAAGCCTCACCCAAGGGCACGGTGCCGGTATTGGTATTACAAGACGGTCAGGTTATTGATGAAAGCCTGGATATTATGCGGTATGTTTTACAATATAATGATCCTGAAAACTGGCTGGCTGATAAAGCCCACAGCCTGGCCCTGATCGAAGAATACGACCGGCAATTTAAACCCCTGCTCGATCGCTATAAATACCATGTTGGCTATCCAGAACTGAGCTTTGAAAAACACCGCGCCAATACCCTGCCCTTTTTAAACACCTTAAATCAACGACTTGAACAGTCAGCCAACCTCATCTCAGATGATACCAGACTGGCCGACATCGCCATTATGCCTTTTATCCGTCAATATGCCTTTGTCGATAAAAACTGGTTCGATGGTCAAGACTGGCCGCATCTTCAGCATTGGCTGAATCACCACCTTAACAGCCGACTTTTCCATCAAGTGATGCTTAAATTTAAACTTTTTAATGCCGGCAGCACCTACCAATTTCCGGCTGAGGTTAAGTAAGATGTAGTCAGGACAATTTTCATCTCTTCTTTTAGTTGCAAAAAGCCGTTTTTCGACTAAAACGGCGATAATTTTATAAAATTATGCGTATTTTCTTCCAAAAATAAGTAAAATTCTATATAGTAAGTGAGATGTTATGGTTTCGTTAAATCCATAACAGTGCTTGGTTGAGGTTATGATTACAATATTGTTAAAAAGTAGGAGTTTAATATGAAACTATTGATTAGCGCTTTGCTCGCCTTGGGGACTGCCTCGGTAAATGCGGCGGTGGTTATGTCAGAAGATTTTAACACAGGTATCCCCGGTACCTGGACGGTGGTTGATAATGAGGGTACCGGCCTGGTTTGGACCAATGTGGCCGGTTGCGGTGAGTCTGGCAATTTTACCGGCGGAACCGGTGACGCCGCCTGTGTCAGCAGTGATGTTTTTGGTTCTGCAGAATACGATACCGAGCTGTGGACCCCGGCCATGGATTTATCGATGTACTCCAACACCACCTTGGATTTATTGGCCAATTATCAGAATATTGCTAATCTTGACTTTTTTGATATCGATGTGTCTACCGATGGCGGGAGTTCATGGACTAATGAGCTCAGTTGGAATGAAGACCACGGAACTTTTCGTGGCACACCTGGTGAAGCCATCAATCTGAACTTAAGTGCCTATGACGGCCAATCGAATGTCATTATTCGCTTTCGTTATTACAACCCTAACAATGGCGATTGGGACTGGTATGTTCAAATTGATGATGTGCTGGTCAGTGGTGATGAAGTCGTTGTAGCGGTACCCGCCGCACCGGTTCCCACTTTGGGCTTTTGGGCATTGGCCTTATTGATGTCATTAATGATTGCATCAACCCTGCTGATTCACAACAAACGTACTTAACCAATTATGTGTCTATGGGGCACACGCAAACACGTGTGTCCCAATTAGAAAGTCAATTCAGCGAACACTGTCAAAACATTAAAATTCGCTGGCTCAAGGTTGTTTTTTCCGTTAAAATAATTACAACAGCGGGGAAAGCCAATGAAAGTCATCTTATTTTGTTTATTGTTAATCACCACCATGGTGCACAGCCATGAAGTTTCATTAACGGACAGTGGTCATTTATCTATTATTCAATCCACCCCACCGGGTCAGTCCCTACATATAAAGCAGGTTAAGCTTGGGGATTTCGATAGGGTCACCCTACATTTAAAGCGATTAAAAGTCTTTGCGGCAGATGCCCGGGTTACTGTTCACAGTGATGGTGGCACCCGTATTGAACCCATGCCCAATAATGTGTATTTTATGGGAGAGGTCGAAAATCTGGACAACAGCCGAATTTTTATCGGTTTTTTAGAGAATGGCGAAATAGAAGGTGTTCTCGATTTGGCTGACGGCAGAAAGTTTGTTATTCATCAGGTTCAGGAAAACCATTTGGGGCTCACATCACCCGATACCCAGACCCTGACCTTGTTAGACAACCGCTACTACAACCCCAAAGATTATCTCGAATTACCTGAGACTCTGCGCCTAAAAAAACGTGACCAAACCAACCACCAGCGTGGTCCCAACATTGATTATCAGCTCACTGTTGCGATTGAAACTGATTATGAGTTTTACCAGATTTTCAATGACACTAATGCCGAGGTTAACTACATCACGGGTCTCATCGGTTATTTATCGTCCATGTACTACAACGAGATAAATACTTTTGTTTTGGTGGGTAACATCAGTTTATGGACAACCCCCAGTGATCCCTGGAACGCAACCAATTCGGCTTGTGCTCTGATGGAATTGGGCAAATATTGGAATGACAATAATCAGGCCATTAACCGGGCAACCACCCATTTTATGAGTGGTAAAAGTTTAGGCGGCGGTATAGCCTGGAAAGGTGTGCTGTGCAACGGTCCATTCAATTATAATATCAGTAGTTACAATTGTGGGCTGCCTTACCCCGACTTAGACAAATACGGGGGTGCATATGGTGTCAGTGGTGGTTTATCGGGCGCTTTTAACCCCGGAAACCCATCACCCATATGGGATATTGTGGTCACTTCGCATGAGTTAGGTCATAATTTTGATTCCCCCCATACCCATTGTTATGCCGGTATTGGCGGTAATCCCAATCCGGTGGATGAATGCTACAATGGCGAATCAGGCTGCTTTTCGGGTACCCAAGTTCTGCCCGGTCCTGCCGGGCAAGGCAGTGGTACCATCATGAGTTATTGTCACTTACTCAGCGGCGGACTCAATAATATTTCACTGACCCTGGGAAAAAATCATTCATACGGCGTTCAGCCCGAACGGGTACCCAATGTGATGCGTGATCATGTGGAGCAGATGGCAAGTATTGCGCCGCAATGCATTATACCGGCAGCGAATGATTTAATCTTTGCCAATGGGTTTGAATAATCAGTTAGTGCCGACTTTTTTCAGCCGTTCCTGACTGGCCAAATCTGCCGCGGCAGTGAATAAAATATCTGTGGACGAGTTGAGACCGGTTTCAGCCGAATCCTGAATCACACCAATAATAAAACCAATGCCCACCACTTGGGCCGCGACGCTGTCATCAATACCAAAGAGACTACAGGCCATCGGTATTAACAACAAGGAACCTCCGGGCACACCGGAAGCGCCGGTGGCGCCAATGGTGGCCAACAGGCACAATAAAAAGGCAATGACAATATGCACTTCAATACCGACCGTGTGAGCTGCCGCCAAAGTCATCACAGTAATGGTCACCGCCGCACCGGCCATATTGATGGTGGCACCCAAGGGGATGGAAATACTGTAGGTTTCCTTCCGCAGCCCCATTTTTTTGGCTAATTTCATGTTCACCGGAATGTTGGCCGCCGAACTGCGCATAAAAAATGCGGTGATACCACTTTGGGACAGGCATTGAAACACCAAAGGATACGGATTGTGTTTTAATTTAATCCAGACAATCAGCGGATTTAATAACAACGCCACGATCAACATGGCCGACAGCAAAATGGCAATTAGCTGACCATAAGTAGCCAAAACGCCAAAGCCGGTGTCAGCAATGGCATAAGCAATCAGTCCGAAAATACCTATCGGCGCCAAACGTATCACCCAACCGACAATTTTACTGATTACGAAAGCCCCATCAGCCAGTACTTTTTTACTGGTACCATCGGTGTGTCGTAAAGCCAGACCGGCTAAAATTGCCCAGGCCAAAATGCCAATATAATTGGCATTTAATAAAGCATGAATCGGGTTGTCCACTACATTAAACGCCAGTGTTTTGAGCACTTCACCAATCCCGCCGGGTGGTGCAATATCACTTTCTACCAGGCTTAAGTCAAGTGTGGTTGGAAATAAAAAACTAATAACCACAGCAGTTATGGCTGCGGCAAATGTCCCAAAAATATACAAAACCAGAATGCTTTTTATGTTGGAAGGTTGGTCACTTTGATGTTTTGAAATGGCATCGGCCACCAGGATTAACACCAATATCGGGGCCACCGATTTTAATGCGCTGACAAATAAACTTCCCAAAATACCACTGGACAGCGCTGCCTCCGGCCAAATCATTGCCAATAAAACACCCAGAACCAATGCCACAATAATTTGCTGGATTAAACTGCCGGTTCGAAGCCAGCTGATAAATCTTGTCATGAATTATATTCTCTTATACAACGATTAGGATAAATGACCATGGCGTATTGTAAAGCAGACCCCGACAGTTTTTGGTAACAATTACGTGTTTTAAACAATTATTCTTGACCACACAGTTCGCAACGTTCTGTATTAAGCACACACAATTATTTTTAAAGACCCTTATATTTTTGTTGTTAATACAGTGTTCTTATGGGTATTAAATCTATGGTAAAAGCATTTGTGGCTGTCAAAACCATTGAAAAGATTGACTTTTGGGTAAATCAAGGTAGGATACCACGCCTTTTTAGCCGGCCTTTTGCCATGTTCAGCTTATTTTCAAAACGCATTCAATACAGCGTCAAAAACGATGTCTTATCCGGTCTCACCGTGGCCCTGGCTTTGGTGCCGGAAGCCGTGGCGTTTGCCTTTGTGGCCGGGGTGGATCCGCTGGTGGGTTTGTATGCGGCTTTTATGGTAGGCTTATTAACGTCTATTTTTGGTGGCCGTCCGGGCATGATTTCAGGTGCCACCGGCGCCATGGCTGTGGTCATGGTGGCTTTGGTGGCTCAACATGGTGTTGAATATTTATTTGCCGCGGTGGTGCTCACCGGTGTGATTCAAATGCTGGCCGGTATCTTGCGTTTGGGTATGTTTATCCGGATGGTTCCCTACCCGGTGATGCTGGGCTTTGTGAATGGCCTGGCGATTGTAATTTTTCTGGCACAATTAGGTCAGTTTAAAGTGATTAATGCCGAAGGCATACGGGTGTGGATGTCCGGTGCCACTTTGTACTGGATGTTGGGCATGGTGTTTTTAACCATGTTAATTATCCATTACCTGCCAAAATTAACCCGTGCCATTCCAGCCTCTTTGGTGGCCATTGTGGCGGTCACCGGTCTGGTTATCTTATTAGACATACCGATTCCGAATGTGATTGATTATGTCCGTGGTGAGTCCGGCGATCCGACCGCCACATTGGCCGGTGGTTTGCCGACATTCGCCATTCCCGCTGTGCCTTTAACCATGGAAACATTTAAAATCATTCTGCCTTATGCCTTAATTTTAGCGGCGGTGGGATTGATTGAATCCTTATTGACCATGAGTTTAATCGACGAAATTACCGAAACCCGTGGTAATGGTAACCGTGAATGTTTGGGCCAGGGTATTGCCAACTTCACCACCGGTTTGTTTGGAGGCATGGGTGGTTGTGCGATGATTGGTCAAAGTATGATTAACATTAAATCCGGCGGTCGTGGTCGTTTATCGGGTATCACAGCAGCCATCGCTTTATTGTTGTTTATTCTGATTGGCTCGCGCTGGATTGAGATGGTTCCGCTGGCCGCTTTGGTGGGCGTCATGTTTATGGTGGTGCTCGGTACCTTTGAATGGGCCAGTTTACGCATGATTACAAAAGTTCAGAAATCTGAGATTTTTATTATCGTATTGGTATCGGGCATCACGGTGATTGCCGATTTGGCCATCGCAGTCATTATTGGTGTCATTGTCAGCGCCCTGGTGTTTGCCTGGAAAGGCGCTAAACGCATTGATGCCAAAACCGAAATCAACACCACAGGTTCAAAAATCTATCATTTATCTGGCCCGGTGTTTTTTGGTTCAATTCATAATTTTCAGGACATTTTCTCACCGGCTGAAGACCCGGATGATGTGATTGTGGATTTTATGGACGCACGGGTGTATGACCATTCAGGTATAGAAGCCCTGGACAAACTGGCTGACCGCTACCAACGGCGCGGTAAAACCCTGCATTACCGACATTTAAGTCAGGAATGTAAAGGCCTGTTGCATAAAGCCGGCGATTTGGTGGAAGTCAATTTAATCGAAGACCCGGATTATAAAGTCGCCAACCCGTCCTTAAGTGTCAATCCTTAAGGTGCCAGGCGTTTTATTTGCCACCCGGCATCGGTTAAATCGTAACTAAAGCGGTCATGCAGGCGATTGGCCCGACCTTGCCAAAATTCATAATGATCCGGCACCACGCGATAGCCGCCCCAGTGACTGGGTAATGGAATTTCACCGGCGGCAAAACGGGCTTTGATTTGTTGCATCAACCGGTTGAGTTTTTCGCGGCTTTGGATCGGTTGGCTTTGCTCAGAAATCCAGGCCCCCAATTGTGATCCGCGCGGACGACTGCTGAAGTATTTTAAAGATTGGGCCCCGGATATTTTCTCCACCCGACCAACAATCCGAACCTGTCGTTCCAAAGCCAGCCAGGGAAATAACAAGGCGGCTTGCGGATTGGCCGCCAGTTGCCGGGCTTTACTGCTTTTATAATTGGTGAAAAACACATATCCTTGTTCATCAAATATCTTCAGTAGCACTGTGCGCACATCCGGTCGACCGGCGGCATCAGCGGTGGCCAAAGACATGGCATTCACTTCCATCAACTCAGCAGCCCTGGCCTGTTCAAACCAGGTGGTAAATTGTTGTAATGGATCATCATTTAAATCGCGGCGCTGTAAACCGGATTTAACGTAATCTGTTCGAATCTCTGAAATATCCATGAAACCTCAGTTGTTTTAAGTTTTACGGCGCCGGTTGCTGAACCATAACCAGACAGCTGTCAATAAGCCAAAACCCGGCAACAGCAATAATAAAATTGTACTCATCAAAATAATGTGATCTTCGGTTAAAAATAAGCCACTTTTTTCGGCACTTAAATCCGGCACATTAATCCGATTATCATAACCCATCACCCAATCCAACATGCGTAAAGACAGGCTCTGATTACCACCGCTTTGCAATAACTCATTATTGATAAAATCACTGTCGCCCACCAACAACAGGCGGCCGAATTGTGATTCATGGGTGGCTGCAAACACCGCGCCCGATTCAGTACTCAATACGGTCTGCCCATCTGTTTCAAAAGTTGCCAGCCCTTGCCAGATGGTTGGGTAGGTAAAATCACGGGTAATCTGGTGGCTGGCCTGATAATTGATTTGGCCACTGTTATTATCGGTGTTTTGCGCCGGCCAGGCATCAAACAGTAAGCTCAAGCGCGCTTGTGATGCCATCGATTCAGGATTGCTCAACCACCACAGGCCGACACCGGCTTGCAATTGTTGTTGCAGCCATTGAAAAGCCGGTTCTGGGAGTGCCTGTTGGGGATCGGCCAACACAATGGCTTTAACATCATTGGGTAAACTGAGGTTGGGGCGCCAGGCCATCGTGGTAACATGATAATTGAGTCGTTGCAACATGTTAATCCACCGACCCAATCCAACGGTTTCCAAACCCAGTGACTGAGACCCAAAATCATCCAACACCAGCACCCAACCGGCGCGTGGATTGAGTAAGCTTTGCAGACCATTAAACAGGGTTTCATAAGACAGACTGGACAATACAAAGTGACGATCCTGGTGGTGAATCACCATGTCCCCTCGGGACTGAATACCATAACTGCGTACTTTTTCAGGGTGTCGGGTCGGATCAACATAATCCACTGTTAGATCAGACCAATAAGGCATCAGAGGTGTTAAAAAGTTTTCCACATAACGTCCGGCGGTACTGTCATGTGCGGCCATCACTTCAATCTGCAATGCCGGTATTTCGTGTAGCCATGCGGACAAATCCTGATTCTTGATCTGATCAAAATAACCCGATGTCAGTTTAATCGGCGGCACCATCAAAGCAGACCACATCACAACAGCCAATAGCAACAATCCCAACAAAGCCTGTTTGAAATGATACCGATTCATAACTGATGACGTAGCCGGTGAATATTGGCTTGAGACCAGTATAAAAATAATGCCGCGCCACCGATAAAATACAGCACGGAAGATATATTGAGATGGCCGTTGAATAACCCGTTGAGGTGATGTTCAGGCAACATCAGATTTAACCAGTTAATTCCATATTCATCAAAAACGGCCTGGCCACCAACCACCCACAGTCCGCTCAATACCACCAGACAAAGCAGTACCGCAAAGCCGGTTTGCCGGGTCAGTGAGGACAACCACAAAGCCACAGCAATTAACCAACTGCCAAACAGCAGCCAGCCGAGTAACATAACACCCACCTGCCACCAATTGATTACCCCACCCAATGACAGCATAACAGCCACCACCAACAAGATCAGCACCGGAAACAGCAGCAACCATAAATGACTTCTGAATTTGCACATCACCACAGATTGATACCAGTGCCGCCTTTGGGCACGCAACAACATAGTTACAGTGCCTGACTGGCGTTCTTCTGCCACAGCGGTACCGGCGGTGACTGATACCAACAACAACAGCACTTTAACCAGATTATGGCTTAACGGCAGCAATAACGCATCCGTCAGATTCGGTGGTGCGCTGAGTTTTAACAATTCCGGCTGTAACGCCAGGTAACGGTCCAGCATATGCAGAAACAACCAACTGATAAGAAAAGCCAGCGCTGCCATGATTAACCACAGGCGGGATTGTCGCCACAAGGTTTTACACTCTTTCTGATAGAGTCCAAACACCTTACGCACTTTTAAGCTGTTGTTGCCATTGTTGAAAGGCTTGTTGGTAGAGATTCATTAAACCCACGGCATCGATATTCTGGGTACGCACATCCTGTTGCAGAATGATTTGACCTTGTTGCATCACCAGCACCCAATCACTCAGCACACTGACTTCAGCCATCAAGTGGGTGACCAAAATCACCAGGTGACGCTGTTTTAATTCAGTTAAACGGTTTTTAAATTGCTGCATTAAATCCGGATCCATACCATTCATGGGTTCATCCAATAACAACACATCCACCGCAGGTAACAGAGCCATGGCCAGACTCAGCCGCTGACGATAGCCCAAAGACAGGTGACGGGTTGTTTGGTTTCTGACCCCGACAAGCCCCCAATCGGTCATCATCTGTTCAACCGCCGTTTGGGCTTGTTCCACCGCTTGCAAATCTGCCCACAACAAGAGTTGTTCATGAACCGTCAATTGCGGGAAAAAACAGGCCGGTTCCGGCATCCACCCGATTCGCACATCAGACCGAAACTTGATGCTTCCGGCTGTGGCTTCACTGACTCCGGCCAAAACCCGTAAGAGCGATGATTTTCCGGCCCCGTTGGCACCCAAAACCACCACAAGTCCTTGTGTCGGCAAAGACATCGATATGTTTTGCAGTAAGTGATGACCTTGACGAATAACGGACAAGTTGTCGAGCTCAATCAGCATGTTTTGCGGCGGTTCAGTCATATTGTGACAGGTTTTTTCTGGCTATTAAAAACATTTTTCATTATAGTGAGCTTCATTACCAAACGAAACCCTTATTTTATGTACACCTTTTTAGACTTCCTTGAACAAGGATTGCTGAATCTCTCGGCCTGGCAAATCACTCTGATTACTTTGGCGGCTGTTCAAATTACTTTATCCGGTGTCAGTTTATATCTACATCGGGACCAAACCCACCGGGGCATTAAATTACACCCAATCATCGCCCATTTTTATCGTTTCTGGCTGTGGTTCACCACCGGCATGCTGACCAAAGACTGGGTCGCGATTCATCGAAAGCATCATGCCTATTGTGAAACTGAAGATGACCCGCACAGTCCCCAAATTCACGGTATAAAAAAAGTGTTATTTCATGGTGTAACTTTATATACACAAGAACGCAAAAATTCAGAAACTCTGACCAAGTATGGTCACGGCACACCCGATGACTGGATTGAGCGCAACCTGTACACCCGCTTTCACTATTTGGGTATTGTGCTACTGGCAGTTTTGAATGTGGTTTTATTCGGTGTCATCGGCTTGTTGGTGTATGCCATACAAATGATTTGGATACCTTTTTTCGCCGCCGGCGTGATCAACGGTCTTGGTCATTTCAGCGGTTACCGCAATTACCGCACCGATGACAGTTCCAGAAACTTAACCCGCTTTGCTTTTTTTATCTATGGTGAAGAATTGCACAATAATCACCATGCTTTTCCAGCTTCCTGTAAATTTGCCCACAAAAAAGGTGAACACGACATCGGCTGGTACACCATTCAATTTCTGAATAAAATCGGCCTGTGTGAGATTAAAAAAACAGTCCCTCAATTGTGCCTGGACAGTCAATCAAAGGCCATAAATAACGAAACCATCAAAGCCCTGATGGCCCACAAATTTAATGTCTTGCAAAAATACATCAACGATGTCATCAAGCCACAGCTTCATCAGGAATACGCCACCACTTCTAAAGCCATGCGCAGACAGGTGAGAAAATACACCCGTCTTTTATCATTGGAAAAACGTTACCTGAAGCGAAAAGGCGAACAACTTCATGCCCAATTCAGTGATAATGAAACTGTTCAAATTTTATTGTCTTTCAAACAAGAATTACAATCTATCTGGAACAACAACGGCCAATCCATTGAAGACATGATAAGCGCTTTGAAAGAATGGTGTCAGAAAGCCGAAAACAGTGGTATTCAAATGTTGCAGGATTTTGCCGGGACCATACAAAAATACAGACTTCAGTTACAACCGGCCTAAACCTTCAGATTGCCAAAAAAAGCCGCCGTCAGCGCGGCTTTTTTTGACTTAACGTCTCGTCGTCGTGTTTTGACATATAAAAACCCGCCATCACCGGATCATGATCTGAAGAGGAAAACGGGCTGACCCGGTAAAAATTATCCGGTCGTTGTATAGGACCCTCTAAGGGTGTCATGCTGTAACCAAAATCACGTATTTCATCGGCATTAATATGCCATTGGGTGATACCCGCAGCCTGAGCCAAAGCGGCATTATTAGCCATAATATAATCCAGGGAGCCAACTTTGCCGCGGTAAGATGTGGTCCAATTTTCAACCCCCAGAAACTCCCGGGCTAAATTCACATAACCCCCCTGTTCAAATACCTGAATGGGGTCTTCCATTTGATAAGAATTAAAATCACCGACAATCATACGTATCTCTGCCCCCATACCGGTGGGATCTTGTTCCATCCAGCGAACAATCTGACGAGCAGCCCGGGTTCTGGTCGGGTTATAACAGCCCTGACCGTCATCCTGTGCCATTTCTGCGCCCTGCGCATCGCGACAACCTTTGGACTTTAAATGCAGCGAAGCCACTGTCAGCAGAGTCTCACTGGCGAGGTGTTGAAAAGTTTGTGCCAATACCACCCGATTGCGGTGGTCTTCAAAATCCGCAACCGTATCACGGCTTAACACCGCATAAGGTCCCACCGGCATGACCTGTTGCGGCTGGTAAATCAATCCCACCTTAATCACATCCTGTCCCAGTTGTCCTGCATCCACATAAGCCCATTGTTGTTTTTGGGCCGCTTGGTTTAAGGCATCAACCAATTGATTAAGCGAGTCCCGGGGATTGTTTTGTAATTCCTGTAAACCAATAATTGATGCATCCAGTTGCTGGATAACGGCCACCAGTTTCTGTAATTGTCGCTGTTGTTCGCTGTCACTAAAGGCACCTCGGCAACCCATACCTATGATGGTGCCACAGCGTTCAGGGCCGTCATTTAAATCCGTGAACCAGTTTTCCATATTAAAAGTGGCAACGGTCAAATCACCTTCTGGACGATCGGGTTGAAATGATCTGAAATTGGATTGCGGCTTAAGACTTATAGACGCCGTGGGCTGTATTTTAAATTGACCAAAAGCATAATGTAAAATACCCTCGACGGAAACAGTGTAACCACTGCGCATGGGATTGTCGGCTGACACCGGCGATTGGCCGTCATGGCCTACAGCAAAGGGTCTGGCATAGGCCTGTAATCGCCCATCATCCACCACCAGCTGATCTCTGCGTTGAGAAGCGGCCAGCGGCTCAACCGCTGGACCGGGCGCAACCAAACTGGTGGTCGAAAACAAGCGCTCAGACGACACCGTGATTTCACCAAATTTAAGGTACTGATACACATCGGTAACCACTGCATCTCTAACGGCAACACGCATATTTTCCAGGGTTTCAAGGTTCAAATCATCTAAAGGCAATTCAATCACGCTGGCTTCAGGTAATGTTGAATGCTGTCCACACTGAGTAATATGGCTGACTGCGCGTAATTGGGTTAAACCATGTTGTTCTGAAACCAGCCCTGAAACGCTCACCTCATCGCCCACAGCCACCGCCGGCTGCCATTGTCGGGTGTAGATAAATAAGCCTTCTGAGGTATTTGGGTTATTATCCGGCTGCAATGATTGCACAAAAAAACCATCCAGTTCACCACTGTCTACAAACACCCCTGACACCACTGCCCTGACAGTAACAGTCTGATCAAGAAGCGGACTGGTGTCACCGACACCCTGAATCTCAGCAATGGTTTTAAAGTCACCCTCACAACCGGCTGTCCCAACCCCATGAATCAAAAACAACAAACACAACAACAGGAATTTCATAAATATATGTGCAAATAAAAATCCTATTATCGCTTGTCTAAATTGTAAATTCCACGTTAAAACCAAGAACATAAAAGCTTTTTTGAGGTGTAAATATAAAAACACTATTGACTTTATTGAGAAGACACCCTAATTTATTGACTCACTATAATTTTATTAGGAGGAACCATGAAAAAACTAAACACTTTACTGATATTGATGGCATTCGGTTTAATGTTGTCGGCCTGTGACAATAACGACAATGATGGTCGCAGCGATGCCATGCAGGAAGCCAAACAAGAACTCAAACAAGCTGCTGATGCCACCAAAGAAGCCGCCAATGATGCTGCAGATGCCATCGGCGATGCCGCTGACGATGCAGCGGACAAAACCGAAGAACTCTACGAAGAAGGCAAAGAAGGCGCCAAAGATATGTATGAAGATGCCAAAGAAGGCGCTCAAGACATGTACGATGATGCCAAAGAAGGTGCTCAAGACATGTACGATGATGCCAAAGAAGGCGCTCAAGATCTCTATGAAGAAGGTAAGCAAAAAGCCAATGATATGATGGATGAGACAAAAGAGTCTGCCAAAGAGGCTGCTGATGAAGTTGAAGAAGCGGCGGATGAGGCCGAGGAAGAGTTGGACGATCCCAACCCTTCCCTGTAAAAATTTTAGAACCCCCCAAAAAACCACCGCTTAGCCGGTGGTTTTTTTATGCAAACTGCGTATTGAGTTAATCGCCGGAATCAGTCAAAATGTAAGACCTTCAATGGACAAACAATTATGAATTTACCCCTTCTTATTGGTTTGCGATATACCCGCGCCAAAAGAAAGAATCATTTTATTTCATTTATTTCACTGATTTCAATGGGTGGTATTGCCATTGGTGTGATGACCGTAATAGTCGTCATAGGTGTGATGAACGGCTTTAACAAAGAGTTTCAAGATCGCATGCTCAGCACCGTGTCTCACGCCACCATTTCAGCCTTTCAGGGAGAACATTTAAACGACTACCAAAATGCCATTGAAAAAGTCACTGCACACCCTGAGGTGACCGGTGCAGCACCCTACATCCGTACCGAGGGTATGCTGCAGGGCATGAACACCGAAGGGGCTTTAATTCAGGGCATCGTGCCGACAGATGAAAAACAGGTCACTGAATTTCAAAACAACATGCGATACGGGCAATTGGATGATTTACAGGCCGGTGAATTTAATATTATTTTAGGCATCGATTTAGCGGCCCATTTGGGGGTGGGTCCCGGCGACAAAGTGACCTTGTATGTACCTGAGTTTCGCACCACCGCTGTTGGCATCACACCCCGTCTAAAAAGATTTACGGTGACAGGTGTTTTTGAAGTTGGCATGTATGAATATGATTTTAAATTGGCTTTGATTCATTTAAAAGATGCCGCTACATTGTTGCGTCTGCCCAAAGGTGCGGCTGAAGGCGTCCGCATTAAAGTTAATGATCTGATGCAGGCGCCACGTATCGTGCGAGAATTGGGGCCGCGGTTGGAAGGCTTTTATCGTATCCGGGACTGGACCCAAGAACATGTGAATTATTTTAAGGCCACCAAAACCGAACGTACGGTGATGTTTATTATACTGTCCATGATTGTGGCGGTGGCGGCTTTTAACATTTTATCCACATTGGTGATGTTGGTGACCGATAAACAATCCGATGTGGCAATCTTACGCACACTCGGACTGTCCGGCGGTCAGGTGATGGGTGTGTTTATGGTCACCGGCACCCTAATTGGCTTTATCGGTACCGTGCTCGGCACCATCGCCGGCTTATTATTCGCCATCAATATTAACAGCATCATTGCCACGCTGGAAAGCTGGTTTAACACCAGTTTTTTGGCCAAAGACGTGTATTACATCAGTGAAATTTATGCCGACTTACACGCAGCTGATGTGCTGACCATTGTTGGTATCGCTTTTGGTCTGTCCATTCTGGCCACTTTGTATCCGGCCTGGCGGGCTTCACGGGTTCAACCTGCGGAGGCTTTGCGCTATGAATAATCCCGCCACCATCATTGCCTGCCAAAACCTCACCAAATCTTTTGAAGATGCCGACAAAAAAATCACCGTCTTCGAAGCACTTGATTTTGACATTCAATCCGGTCAAAGTGTCGCCATTATGGGTGCCTCCGGCTCAGGTAAAAGCACCTTATTGCACCTTCTCGGCGGACTTGATATGCCCACCAGCGGCCGGGTGTCTGTTTGTGGTCATGACATGGCAAAGCTTGGCAACAAAAAGCGCGGTCTGGTGAGAAATAAACACCTCGGATTTGTGTATCAGTTTCATCATTTACTGCCGGAATTTTCTGCTTTAGAAAATGTCATGATGCCTCTGTTGATCGGCCGTGAACCCAAATCATCCGCGCGCCAAAAAGCCACAGAAATTTTATCTCAAGTGGGATTGGCTGAACGCCTCAGTCATCGTCCGGGTCAATTATCAGGTGGTGAACGACAACGGGCCGCCATTGCCAGAGCCCTGGTTACCAGCCCCGATTGTATTTTGGCCGACGAGCCCACCGGTAATCTGGACGAAGACACCGCCCTTTCGGTGATGAAATTATTTATTGATCTGAACCAACAGCACCACACCGCTTTGGTGGTGGTGACCCATGATCGCCAGGTGGCGCAGTTAATGCAAACCACTTATCAACTTAAACACGGAGACTTACAAGCATTGCCAGATTAAACATCCTGCGAATAACTCCGGGCTTAGCACTGGCTTTTTTGGTCGGATGCGCTCAGCTTTTGTGGTTGCCCAACCTCACTGTTGGCGGCATTTGGTTCTTAGCGGGTGCGGTTGTATGTGCGATCACAATTCGTTTATGGTCCAGATTCACACCTTATGGCTTGGGTTATTTAAGTGGTTTGTTATTGGTTCTGGTGTCGGCTAACTCACAACAAAAGCAACAAATAACTCGTATGGAACACCGTTCAATCCAGGCGGTTATTACAGATTTGCCCGTGGTTTCACCCCATAAAACAAGTTTTATCCTTGAAACAGCGGATCACCAAAAAATTCTTGTCAGCCACTACCGTGGTTTTCAGACCCGTGCCGCCACAACACCCATACCGGACTACAAGCCGGGTGAACAATACCATTTTGAAGTATTGTTAAAACCGCCTCACGGCACTGCCAATGGTGTCGGGTTTGACCGAGAGCGCTGGCTTTTTCGCCATGGTATTGATGCTGTTGGCTCAATTCAGCAGGCCCGTCAAAGTGAAAATTTACGTCCGGCCTTTAGAACTTCATTAACAATCAAGATCAATCAGTGGCGTCACCATGTATCCGGTCAATTAAATCGGTTGTTTCCTGATTCACGCAGCAATGCACTGCTGCATGCCTTATCCATCGGCGACAAAAGCCGCTTTGAACCTCAGGATCATCGATTATTTCAGACCACCGGCACTGCCCATATCATTGCCATCTCAGGGTTACATATTGGCATGGTGGCGGCCATCGGTGGCGGTCTGGGCTGGTTATTGTTTGCTGTTTTCCCACAACAGCGTATACCGCGTCCATTGATTCAGGTCATGATTGGCTTGTCTTTGGCCATTGCTTATGCCGCATTGGCGGGATTTGCGGTCTCAACCCAACGGGCTTTGATTATGTTATCGGTTTATGCCTGTTTTAAATGGATACGTCGCAGTGCTTATGCCTGGGATGTGTGGTCCGTCAGTTTATTGCTGGTGCTTATTAGCGATCCTTTAAGTGTTCTTGATAATGGTTTTTGGCTGTCTTTTTGGGCGGTTGCGGTGCTTATTTTTGCTTTTCAGGGGCGCCCTACGTCATCGCCCAATTGGCTTAATTTTATCAAAGTTCAGTGGCTATTGCTGATCGGAATGATGCCCTTAAGTTTCCTGCAGTTTGGCAATTTAAAGTTGTTCACACCACTGGTTAATTTGATTGCCATCCCACTTATGACGGTGTTATTGATTCCTTTTTTACTGGTTATGCTTTTTTGGCTGCATCTTAGTCCTGATGTTCCGATGATTTTGGTGAATCATCTGGACTCGGTTTCTCGTTTGTTCTGGCGATTGCTTGATTGGTTTGACACCATGGCTGTGACGCCAATATCATGGTCGGTTTATGGCATTTGGTCATTGGTTTTACTGACCCTGGCTGCCATTATTTTATTGATG
This sequence comes from Marinicella pacifica, assembly GCF_014636635.1. GTDB lineage: Bacteria > Pseudomonadota > Gammaproteobacteria > Xanthomonadales > Marinicellaceae > Marinicella > Marinicella pacifica. The sequence continues at coordinate 28,792 of NZ_BMEO01000010.1, forward strand.
CCCAAAGCCATTCCCCAAAGGTTTTGGGCATTGCTGCTGATTCCGATTGCCCTGTGGCCACCCACTGATAGACCAGCGGTCGGACATTTCAGAGCCGACATTCTGGATGTTGGTCAAGGCACATCAGTGCTCATCAGAACCCGCAATCACCACATACTTTACGATGTGGGAGCACGCTTCCCAAGTGGTTATAACTTCGCCGATGCGACTATTGTGCCATTGCTAAAACACCACAGAATCCATTATTTAGACCGTGTTATATTGTCCCACAAAGACAATGATCACGCCGGTGCTTATCCGGCTTTGAACAAGGCCATAAAAATAGGTCAAACGTTTAGCACCGACGGACGCCACATGCCCTGTGTCGCCGGTCAGGCGTGGACCTGGGATCAGGTTCGGTTTGAAATCATCAGTCCTTATAATCTGCAACCTTACTTAAATAATAACAGTTCATGCGTGCTTAAAGTCAACGGCTCAGGGTTTTCGTTTTTGCTTACCGGCGACATCGAACAGGCGGTTGAATACCGATTAAGTCAACACCATCGTCAACAGATTCAGTCGGATGTTTTATTAATTCCGCACCATGGCAGCAACACCTCATCCACCTCAGAATTTGTGTCCGCAGTCAATCCGCAACTCGCCATCAATTCATCCGGCGCATACAATCAGTTTAAACACCCCACAGAACAAGTCAAAGCTAATTATGAAAATCTAAAAATTCCCATCATCGACACCCAAACCAGCGGCCGAATAACACTTATAACACCCAAAAATAAAACTGATTCATTTAAAACGTTTCAATTCCGTCATCAAAACCCAAGAATATGGCGTAGATAATGTGGTGCCATTGACACAAACCAGTTCACATACAGTTATATCATTAACGACCATTCCTAAATATTTCCAGGCCATCATCGGCTAAGCCGTTTTTGTTGAGGCCCAATGTAACAGACATAATACTTGGCCATTAATATGACTACTGAAAGCTGTTTATCCATGTCATCACTAACATTTCTTCATCATGGAATATAAATGCATGCTGAAATTATTGCTCAGACACCTGCCGAACATTCACAATGTATGATGCTTGTATATTTTAACCAGGTCACATGTATTCTCATAGGTGTAGATAATTTTATACTGTACGCAACCACCCTATTCGTCTGCTTTTACTCAATATATCCACAATGCAAAGTATATTATCGATAAGATCAGTATCATGATTCTCGCATTCCAACTATCTTCCACTGAATTATCTGCATCATTCTCAACCCATCACTTGACATGTCGCAATCAGTCATAAATAATGAACATTCGCATATGCGCATATCCATATTAAATGCAATTAATTGATTTTTTTAAAGTGCTTTCAAATCCGGTGAGACTGCGATCACTTAATTTACTGGCCTACAGATATCCGGACAGTCTCTGTGTCTGTGACTTTATGGAACTGCTGGATTATTCGCAAACCATGGTATCAAGGCATTTCAAACAATTCAGAGATTTAGGCTTGGTGACAACCGAGCAGAAAGATCAATGGGTGCATTACCGTCTCAATAAAAATATGCCTGAAAACCGTTGGGAATTATTACATACCTGCCTGCAACAAGCTGCTGAAGAATCACCCTATAAGGATGATATCAAAAGCTTATCAAGCTTAAAGGAACATTGCTAATGAAGAAAAATATATTATTTTTATGCACCGGCAACAGTTGCCGCTCACAAATGGCAGAAGGCTGGTTACGACATCTAAAAGAAGCGCATTTTAACGCTTACTCTGCGGGGATTGAACAACATGGTCTCAACAGCCATGCCGTTCAAGTGATGGCTGAAGCAGGTGTAGATATAAGCCACCACCAATCTAATAGTCTCGATGATCTGGCAGACGTTGATTTTGATTATGTCTTCACAGTTTGTGGACATGCCCATGAAACCTGCCCGTATTTTCCAGGATCTGCCAAAGTCATCCATGTGGGGTTTGATGATCCACCGAAATTGACTGAATCACTGACTGAAGAATCCGAAATTCTGGACTGTTACCGACGGGTACGTGATGAAATCAAATCATTCATTCAAGAAATTGAAAAACATTTAACTTAAAGGAACAAAAAACCATGGGATTATTTGAACGTTATTTATCATTATGGGTGGCTATTTGTATCACCGTTGGTGTGACACTCGGCTATTTATTTCCGGCTATTTTTACCACAGTGGCAGCTTTAGAGTATGCCCATGTCAATCTGGTTATTGCAGTCCTTATTTGGGTGATGATTTACCCCATGATGGTTCAGGTTGATTTTACGTCCATTAAAGACACCGGTAACAATCCGAAAGGCTTATTACTCACGTTGATTATTAACTGGCTCATTAAACCATTTAGTATGGCGGCTTTGGGTTATTTATTTTTTAAGGTGTTTTTTGCTTCATGGGTGGACCCAAGTGATGCCACAGAATACATCGCCGGTATGATATTACTGGGTGTGGCACCCTGCACCGCCATGGTGTTTGTCTGGAGCCAGTTAACCAAAGGCAATCCTAATTTCACGCTGGTGCAAGTCTCTATTAATGACATCATTATGATTTTTGCTTTTGCACCCATTGCCGCATTACTCCTGGGTGTCACGGACATTCATGTGCCCTGGCAAACCTTGACCGTATCCGTCATTCTGTATGTCCTGTTACCGATGTTGGCCGGCTGGCTGACCAGAAAGCTGCTTAAAAATAATGTCGACGGCCTGTTAAAAACACTAAAACCGTGGTCTATTATCGGTTTGCTGGCCACGGTGATTCTATTATTCGGCTTACAAGCTGAAAAAATAATTAACCAGCCGCTGGCTATTGTCCTGATTGCCATACCATTGCTTATTCAGACTTATGGCATATTTTTTATTGCCTACTACATTGCAAAACGTATGCGGTTATCATATGACATTGCTGCACCGGCCTGTTTAATCGGAACATCTAATTTCTTCGAATTGGCTGTGGCTGTGGCCATATCATTATTTGGTTTGAATTCAGGGGCTGCCTTGGCCACCGTTGTTGGTGTCCTTGTCGAAGTGCCTGTGATGTTGTCTCTGGTGGCTTTTTCTAACCGGACACAGCATTGGTTTAAAGCAAATACTTGATAAGAAAATATATAGCTAATAACCCGCAGCGTGGCCATCCTTACGGCTTTCAGAAGCGCCCCAATAAACACCGTTATCCGCTTTCATAATGGCCTGATAGCCACCGTATGGTCCGTTGGCAAACTGGATTTTATGACCTTTTCGCATCAGCCCGCGTATGGTGTCAAAAGAAAAGCCGGTTTCTAAATTTAAAATGCCACCATCAGACATTTTTTCATCGGTGGGTTGTGAAGAACCGGTGTGATGAATTCTGGGCGCATCGCCGGCAGCCTGAACATCCATGCCAAAATCAATCATATTCACCACAATTTGGGCATGGCCTTGTGGCTGCATGGCACCACCCATTAAACCAAAACTCATATAAGGTTGACCCTCTTTGGTAATAAAGGCCGGGATGATGGTGTGAAAGGGTCTTTTACCGCCTTCAAAAGCATTGACATGGCCTTCTTTCAGGGAAAACATTTCACCACGATCCTGTAAAACAAAACCCAGGCCCGTTGGGGTCATGCCGGAACCCATACCGCGGTAATTACTCTGAATTAATGACACCATATTGCCGTCTTTATCGGCTGTGGTCAGATAAATGGTGTCACCCGCTTCTAAGGCCGGATTGCCAGCCGGATAACTTTTAGCCGCTTTATTTAAATCAATCAGTGCAGCTCTTTTTTTAGCATAGTTTTTGCTGATTAATGCTTTGACTGGCAATTGATTAAAATCCGGATCGGCATAATATTTGGCCCGGTCTTCAAAAGCGAGTTTTTTGGCTTCTGTGAACAGATGCACATAGTCTGCCGAATCTAAACGCATGGATCTCACATTAAATTGTTCAAGGATATTAAGGATTTGTAAAGCCGCGATACCTTGTCCGTTGGGTGGCAGCTCCCAGATATCATAGCCACGGTAGTTGCTACTAACGGGTTCTACCCATTCACCTGTATGACTGGCGAGGTCTTCATAACTGAGGTGTCCGCCATGGGCTTGCATATAATCTGCAATGGTGTGTGCAATTTTACCTTTATAAAAGGCATCGCGTCCCTCTTTGGCAATTAACTTCAAGGTGTTGGCCAAATTTGGGTTTTTCCAGACATCACCTTCTTTGGGTGCTTTGCCAGCATGCGTCATTTGTTCGGTAAAACCCGGCCATTTTTCTAAGACCGGAACAGACCGGTTCCAATAATAAGCAATCAACTGGGTGACAGGAAATCCTTTTTCGGCATAATCAATGGTCGGTTGCAGAATTTTTTCCATCGGTAATTGACCAAACCGTTGATGCAGCATAAACCAGCCATCCACGGCTCCCGGTACAGTCACAGGCAAAGGCCCGTGGCTGGGAATTTTGTCATGGCCATTGTCTTTGAACCATTGCAAACTTAATGATTTCGGGGAACGTCCGGAACCATTTAAGCCATAGAGCTTATTGCTTTTGGCGTCCCAGACAATGGCAAACAAATCACCGCCAATACCGTTACCGGTGGGTTCCACCAAGCCCAGCAAAGCATTGGCCGCAATCGCGGCATCGATGGCATTACCACCCTCACGCATTATCTCAAGCGCCACCTGAGTCGCCAGAGGCTGAGAAGTGGCCGCCATGGCTTCAGAAGCCAGAACCGGTGACCGGCTGGCAAAGGTGGAACCGGTGACACGATCCATAGCCATTGTGCCGGTAGATAAAAGTATGCTTAAACAGACAGTGAGGAACTTCATGGTTTTGTATATAATGTTTGGTTTAATTTTATTGTAAAAGAATCGGCCGACGAACGCACAATGAAAATATTTTTTTGTGCCATTGGCTATGTTGTATTGAATAAAACTAATGGTGCTTAAAAAACCAATAATTATGGATTCACAAGCTAAATTTTCACTGCACAATCGTTTTAGCAATCACAAGAGAACCGTGCTAACTTTGCTGTTAATTTTTAGCGGTCTGGCCGTGCTGATTTTTGCCGTGGTTAATTATTTTCGCGAAAAATACCTATTATTTTCGATTGAATTGATTGGTTCGTGTCTTAGCTTTTTATTGTTGTATTGGCTGATTCAAAACCCGGGATTTAAACGCTATCAGCACATTGCACTGGCTTACGTGCTTTTATTCTGTCTGTTTTTGGTGCTTGTTTTTGCCTCTCTTGAGGTTTACATGACCGCTTATGTTTTTGTACTGTTAATGCCTTTGATAGCCCATCTCTTACTGGGGTGTCGCTTAGGTTTTATCATTACGGCCATTTTTTTAATGTCATCCGCAATTATTTTCATCAACCAGTACCAGGGTCATGTTATTTTGACTGAAAGATTGGGCTTTTATAATGTGGTGATTGTGACCACATTGGTTTGGATTCTGGCTTTCAGTTATGAGCGTGCCAATGAGCATGTCAGGGCTGATTTAATTCATCAGGCGAGCCATGATTTTCTCACCGGTCTGTATAATCGCACCATGCTTAATGACATTTACCGGCATAAATTAAACAAATCCATCAACCACAATAAACCGTTAAGTATGTTTGTCTCTGATCTGGATTACTTCAAGAAAATCAATGACCTCTATGGGCACAAGGCCGGCGATGAATTTATCCGGGAATTTGCTGTTATTTTAAACAAACTCGCCGGACCCAACAGCGCCTGCTTTCGTGTCGGCGGAGAGGAGTTTTGTGTCATTCTGGCCAGTACCGATCAGCAAAACTGCCGTCAAGTGGCTGAGAACATCCGTCGTGCCACCGAAAATATTCGTCTGAAAACCGATCATCAAGATATCACTGTTACCGTGAGCATGGGTATGGCCACCTGTTATGATAAAAACTGTGAGATGTCAGATTTGTTAAAAATTGCGGATAAAAATTTATACAAAGCCAAACAACAAGGTCGAAACCGGGTTGTTGGATAAATTCACCACCTCATAAAAGTATCGCTTATGAAAAATACAATTACCCTGTTCAGTCTTCTAATCAGTTTCCATATAGCTGCCAATAATATTGATGATTATGTTCGGGACATGCAGCTTCATTCTGGTTTTTTTAATTTTTACTGGGATAACAGCGAGGCTAAAATCTTTCTGGAAATATCTGACTATAATAAAGAGTTCTTGTACATTAATTATTTACAAACCGGTGTCGGTTCCAATGACATTGGCTTAGACCGTGGACAAATCGGTAATAACCGGGTGGTTCACTTTGAACGCCATGGACCCAAAATATTGCTGGTACAGGCCAACCAAACGTATCGTGCCATCAGTGACAATCCCCAAGAACGACAAGCGGTCGAAGATGGTTTTGCCCGTTCTGTGCTGTGGGGCACTGAGGTCGTGGCCGAACAAAACGACACTGTCTTGGTTGATGTAACCGAGTTTTTACTCCAAGATTCACAACATATTCAAAGCCGTTTAAAACAACTCAAAGAAGGTCAGTTTTCAATCGATCAATCACGTTCGGTCATTTATCAGCCAAACACAGAAAGCTTTCCGGACAACACTGAATTTGAGGCTTTAATCACCTTAACCGGTGACAATGCCGGTCAATACCTGCGCAGTGTAACGCCTGATAACACCGCCGTCACTGTTCGAACGCATCACTCTTTTGTGCGTTTACCCGAACAAGTGATGCAACCCAGAGAATACGATCCGCGTTCCGGTGGCATTCCCCTCACTTTTTATGACTATGCCGCGCCTTTGGATGAAAACATGAAGGTGCAATGGGCGATTCGCCATCGTTTAGAAACCGATAACACAGGTCAGGTTATAAAACCCATTGTTTACTACCTGGATTCCGGCACACCCGAGCCAATCCGTTCGGCTTTATTGGAAGGCGCCGCCTGGTGGCAAGAAGCCTTTGACTCTGCCGGCTTTAACAAGGCTTTCGAGGTGAAAATGCTACCAGAGGATGCCAATCCTCTGGACATTCGTTACAACACCATTCAATGGGTGCACCGCGCCACCCGTGGCTGGTCCTATGGTTACAGTGTGGTCGATCCACGCAGTGGTGAAATCCTCAAAGGCCACGTCACCTTAGGTTCTTTACGGGTACGCCAGGATATGCGCATTGCTCAGGCCTTATTGTCGCCATTTAAAAACGGTCAAACCGACACGTCTGTCATTCAGAACATGGCTTTAGCCCGCTTACGCCAATTATCGGCCCATGAAGTGGGTCATACCCTGGGGCTGATTCATAATTTTCATGCCAGCAGTCTAAACCGAAGTTCAGTGATGGATTATCCACATCCGCTGGTGCAAATTAAAGCGGGTGAAATTGATTTAAGTCAGGCCTATGACGTCGGTATTGGTGACTGGGATAAAATTGCCATAAATTACCTCTACCGTGAATTTGACTCAAACCAAAATGTTCATCAAGAACTTCAACAAATTATTGATGAAGCGCAACAAGCCGGACATGTCATGATTGCTGACCGAGATGCCAGAGCAGTCGGTGGTGCGCAACCACAAGCGCATCTTTGGGACAATGGCGCTGATGCCGTCGAAGCATTAAATCAGGTCTTAACAGTGCGCGCCAAAGCCCTGGAACAGTTTGGTCTGGATACACTGCCGGATGGTGCTGCCGTGGCGGAATTACAGCGTTTATTTGTGCCTTTGTATTTATTTCATCGTTATCAGGTTGAAGCGGCGGTTAAATTAATTGCCGGGGTGGATTATCACTATGCCATTAAAGGTCAAACGCCACCGGTTGAATCACAAATAGTTTCCGCTGAAACACAACAAAAGGCCTTAACCGCTGTCCTCAAAACCATTGATGTCAACACCCTTAAAATTGATGATGATATCGCCGAGTTATTGTTACCGAGACCGGCCGGTGATAACCAGGACAGGGAAATTTTCACATCCCGCAGTGGCGTCACTTTTGATACCGCATCAGCGGTTGAAGCGGCGGCTGACTTGAGCCTGTCCTTATTGTTACATCCACACCGGATGAATCGACTCAGTGAACAACACGCCCGTCAAAAAGACATTTTATCTGTGTCCGATGTATTGCAACAATTATCTAAAGCCACCTGGCAACAAAAACACCGACAAGCCAGCAATCAATGGCTACAAAACAGTGTCAACTGGCTCACCTTACAAAACCTGTTACACCTTTCACAACACCAGCAAACCGCACCCCAAGTAAAAGCCCAGGTGGATACTTTTCTACATGACTATGCCGGGAACAAACATGGCGAACACATGGGGCAACTGATTGCGGATGAAATCAAACGTTATTTTAAAGGTCAGTGGTCAACGGATAAAAAAGAACGGCCACAATTACCACCGGGTTCACCCATTGGAATGACGATGCCTGATTAATTCGAGATTATTATGCAAACCAATTCAATCGATGCATTAAATCAACAAATCAAAGAACGCTTAAAGTCAGGTCAATTTTTTGCGATCAGACGCAAGGCCGACAATTGGCCTGCTCCTGATATTGCCGTCTTAATTGAAACACTGGATGATGAACAAGCGGTGGTGCTATTTAGGCTATTAAGACGCGCCAAAGCCGCCCATGTATTTGAACTGTTGTCACTTAAACAACAACAAGCTTTAATTCAAGCCCTGGCCGGAAAGCGCAAACGACTGGCAGATTTACTTAATCGCTTGTCACCGGATGATCGAACCGCATTTTTTGGTGAATTACCGGGTGAGATTACCCAGAAATTACTCAACATGCTCAATGAAAAAGAGCAAAATGCTGCGGTGCATTTATTGGGCTACCCGCAAGAAAGTATCGGTCGTTTAATGACCACGAATTATGTGGCGGTTAAAAATCATTGGACGGTCGATCAGTCACTCAAACATATTCGCAAACATGGAATCGACTCTGAAACCATTAATGTCATTTATGTGGTTAATGAAGACTTTAAATTAATTGACGATTTGCGCATCAGAGATCTTATTCTGGCTGAACCACAGACTAAAATCCAAGAACTGATGGACAATCGCTTTGTGTCCTTACATGCCGATGCCGATCAAGAAACCGCCATCCAAACCTTCAAAAAATATGATCGTATTGCACTGCCCGTGACCGACAGTAAGGGCATATTGATCGGTATTGTGACCGTGGATGATGTGCTGGATGTGGCTGAAGATGAAGCCACCGAAGATTTTCATAAATTTGGTTCATTACAAGACCGTGTGCTTGAACCCTTACAAGCCAGCGTTGGTTTTTTGTATCGAAAACGTATCGCTTGGCTGTTGGCTTTAGTGGCGGTCAATATTATTTCAGGTGCAGCCATTGCCAGCTTTGAAGACACCATTCAGACGATGGTGGCTTTGGTGTTCTTTCTGCCCTTATTGATTGATTCAGGCGGTAATGCCGGCAGTCAATCAGCCACCATTATGGTGCGCGCGCTGGCCACCGGAGAGGCTTATATGAAAGACTGGTTTAAGTTACTGATAAAAGAATGTCAGGTGGCCATCCTCTTGGGTGTGACAATGGCCGCAGGGGTGGCCATAATCGCCGGGTTCAGAGCACCCGATATCATTCCGGTGGTGGCCATGACCATGGTCTGTATCGTTATCGTTGGCAGCGTGGTGGGCTTGTCCCTGCCCTTTTTATTCACCCGTTTAGGCATGGATCCGGCTGCGGCCAGTACCCCGTTGATTACCTCCATCGCCGATATCTCCGGGGTGCTGATTTATTTTTCTCTGGCTAATTGGTATTTGGGCTTATGAGCTCACCAGTTAACAGCGTCACGGTGTACCGGTAACGTCATACAACGACAACCACCGCCACCGCGGGATAATTCTGAGCCATCCATCGCCACCGCCGCTTTACCATTGGGCAAGGTCTTCTTATCATGAATAATATCCAACGCATCGATGATTTCAAAACCGGCCTGATTTAGTGCTTCCATGGTGGCTTTATTATGTTGATAACCGATGACATGACCCGGTGCAAAAGTGAAAAAGTTGGCACCGCTGGTCCATTGTTCACGTTCCTGAGTAAAGGCATCCTCGCCGCCACAATTCACAAAATTAAGTTCCATTCCGAAATTTCGCAAGGCTTTGGGCAATCCTGAATATTCTTTGATATGCTTTATTTCACCGCGCTCACAGTGCATATGAAAGGCCCGGCATTTGTTAGGACCGGTGATCAGTGGCGCAAAATTCATGACTGTGTCCACATCCAGCATGGTGAAAATCATGTCCAAATGAATGGTGGCCCGAATTTTAGGTAATTCCACCACCACGATGTCTAACTGTTCTTTATTTTTAGAAAGGCGTTCTGCCAATCGATCAATACCGTTGGCTGAGGTGCGTTCAGAAAAACCAATCACCAGCAAATCATCCCGAATCACCAGTAAGTCGCCGCCTTCGATGGTGACGTCATTATTATCTTTGCGGGTGCCGTCAAAATGAAATCCCTGACTGTCTAATTTCGGGTGTTCATCAAAAATATGCTTCAACAAAATCGCTTCCGTTAAACGCACTTTATGCGCCATCGAACCAATGATGGCTTTATCATATACACACATCACCGCGTCTCGGGTGAAAAATGCATTTGGCAGTGGCGGAATGGCATGCCGCGACGGGCTGAGGAATTTCTCCAGATTGTTTTTCACCATTAGAGTGCCCTGGAACAGTTGTGCGGCCAGTGGTTTAGCTTCCAACACCATTAAATCATCCACCAGAGACTGTTGTTGATGCAATTGACACACCGCCTCGAGTAAATCCAACTTAGTGCGTTCATCGGTTAAGATATCTGCCAGTAGATTTTCAAACTCAAGCACATTCGGACAAACTTTTTTCAAGACGCCGGATAACTGGGCGTGCTCCTTTAAGGCCAAATCCAAGGAAATAATGTCATCAAATAACACCTCGTGGGCTGTTTCCGGGGTCATATTCTCCATTTCAGGGCCTGGTTCATGAATAATGACCGTATTTAAACGGCCAATCTCTGAATGATTGGATATCGGTGTGGTTTTCATACAATTTACTCGTCAAATGAGATGTGAATTTTTTTTGATCGGGGTAAAGACTGACAACTCAGGATATAACCGGCTTTGGTTTCCCATTCTTCCAAAGAATAGTTGTTTATCATATCCACTTCGCCGTCCAGTAAACGGCAACGACAGGTGGCACAAACGCCGGCACGGCATGAATATGGTAATACAATGCCCGCATCTTCAGCCGATTCCAATAAGGTTTTTTCACTGCCGGCTTTCAGGTTAAACTGGTGTTCGATACCATCCATGGTGACCTTAACATCGGCATCTTTCCGGGCCGGATTCCGGTCTGTTTTGATGGCCTGACCTTCACTTAAGAAGCGCTCATTATGGATGCGGCTTTTCTCAATGCCCAGAGATTCCAGACAGGCACACAAGTCATCAATCATTAATCCCGGACCGCACACATAATAACCGCTGACATCAATGGGTTTTAAAATTTGTCGATAAATGTCCTTCACTTTTTGGTTATCAAATCGACCTTGATTAAAGGCCACATCGACCTGCTGCTGGGTTAAAAAATAATGCACGCTAAATCGCTGACCATAACGGTCTTTTAATGCCGCAATCTGATCCTGTAACAGCACATCCCCGGCGGTTTTATTGCCATAAAACAGAATAAATTCAGCGCTTTCGGTTTGTTCCAACGCGGCATAAACCATGCCCATAATCGGCGTAATACCGGCACCGGCGGCAAAACCGACATAACGTTGGCCCTCTTCGGGCTTGAGGATAAAGCGTCCGGTGGGTGGTAGTACAGATATTTCAGTGCCGGCTTTTTGTTGCTGTGCCCAGCTTGAAAACTGTCCGCCGTGAATATGTTTAATCAGCACCGAGACACGATTGGGATGTTGTGTAGATGAACAAATTGAATAGCTGCGCCGAATCTGTTCATCACCAATGGTTTGGTTAAAGGTGAGATGCTGACCAGGCTGATGGCGGTACTCAGATTGCCATTCGGCGGGAATATCAAAATGCCAAATGACGGCATTGGGTTGTTGGCTGACGGCCGCAATCGGCAAGGTATGAAATTCAGACATGGCATTTAAAATAATCAAAGGGTTCAAGACAATCTTCACAGCGGTACAAGGCTTTACAGGCAGTTGATCCGAATTGACTGATGCAGATGGTGTGGCTGGAGCCACATTGAGGACAAGCGATTGGCTGTCCTTTTTTGTCTTGTGGAGGCGCAATACCATAATCATGCAATTGCTGACGACCGCGTTCACTGATACGATCGGTCGTCCAGGGGGGGCTGTTTTTAAGCTGGACCCGAACCTGTTCAAGGCCGTGCTGCTTCAAAACATCAACAATGTCTTGTCGCAGTGTATCCATAGCCGGACAACCTGAATAAGTGGGTAAAATAAACACCACCACCTCGTCTCCGCCAACCTTAACATCATATAAAATTCCCAAATCACGTATTGATATCACCGGAATTTCAGGGTCTTTTACCGCGTCAAGCCATTGCCTGACCAGATTTTCCGTGATTGATTCAGCGATTACCATCACCACTCACAACCTGGATAGGCCCGTTGCAAGAATTGCATATCGTCCAGCATATACCCCAAATGTTCAGAATGCTCACCGCGTAAACCACCGGTGGCCACCCAGCCACTTTTGGGCACCTGTAACTGACATTCATTGAGCAATTCATCCACCTGTCCTTGCCAGTGTTCTTTTAACACCGATAAATCGGGCATAATGGATTCAGCAATCAGTTGATTCAGATCGTCGTCTGTTTCAAACAGTTCCGGTGTATAAAAATATAAATCATCCAGTGCCGCCTGAATTTTTTGTTTGGCCTCATCAGTACTTAACGACAAACGCAGACACCAGTCGCGACTGCGGGTTATGTGATAACGTGTTTCTTTCAGCGCCTTGGTGGCGATTTCGGCCAGTGGCTCATATTGACTGTCCTTAAGTGCCGCGTAAAGCAACACATTAAACTGATCAAGAAAGTATTGCTTTAACGTGGTGTAGGCAAAATCACCGCGTGGCAATTCTGTCAGTAATGGGTTTTTAAAGGCATCCACATCACGCAAAAATGCCAAATCATCCGCGCTGACATCACGGTCAGAAATTTCCGCCGCTTGTTCATACAATAATTTGGCATGACCCAATAAATCCAGAGCCACATTGGTCAGGGCAATGTCTTCTTCCAGAAACGGCCCATGACCACACCATTCAGCAAGTCGCTGGGATTGTGTTAAGGCGGTGTCAGCCAGGCGCAACAAATAATGTTCAAGTGCTTTGTTCATGACATATTATCCACTTCACATATTATCCACTTCTTTGTCCAACGGATAAAACGTTGGATGACGATAAATTTTATCCGCTGCCGGGTCAAACCAGGGCTCTGATTGTTCCGGATTTGAGGCAGTGATGTGGGCAGCTTCCACCACCCAAATACTGACCCCTTCTTCTCTACGGGTGTACACATCCCGGGCATTTTGCAAGGCCATCCGTGCATCGGCGGCATGCAAAGAACCCACATGGCGGTGATTTAATCCTGATTTTGGGCGGATAAATATTTCATAGAGCTTCATGCGGCATCTCGTTGATTTTGTTGATAAACTTCAGCGGCTTTTCGCACCCATTCGCCCTCATCATGGGCTTTTTGACGGGCCCGCAAGCGTTCTTTATTACACGGTCCATTGCCTTTAATGACATTGATAAACTCATCCCAGTCAATCTCACCAAAGTCATAATGACCCCGTTCTTCATTCCATTTCAGATCTTCATCGGGAATGGTCAGCCCCAAGTGCTCGGCCTGTGGCACGGTCACATCAACAAATTTTTGCCTTAAATCGTCATTGCTGAAGCGTTTTATTTTCCATTGCATCGACTGTACCGAATGTTTGGAATCTTTGTCACTGGGTCCGAACATCATCAGGGCCGGCCACCAAAATCGGTTTAAGGCATCCTGCGCCATTTTTTTCTGCGCATTACTGCCCCGGGCCAGTGTGGTCATGATGTCATATCCCTGTCGCTGATGAAAACTTTCTTCTTTACAAATCCGGATCATGGAACGCGCATAAGGGCCATATGAAGCGCGACAGAGCGGTACCTGGTTCATAATCGCCGCACCATCCACCAGCCAGCCAATGGCACCCATGTCCGCCCAGCTGGGTGTCGGGTAATTGAAAATACTCGAGTATTTGGCTTCACCGCTGAGTAACTGACGGGTCATTTCTTCACGGGTGATACCCAAAGTTTCGGTGGCTGAATAAATATACAACCCATGGCCGGCTTCATCCTGAACTTTGGCCAGTAAAATCATTTTTCGTTTTAAGGTCGGCGCCCGGGTGATCCAGTTACCTTCAGGCAGTTGCCCGACAATTTCCGAATGGGCATGTTGCGACATCTGGCGGATTAATGTTTTGCGGTAGGCTTCGGGCATCCAATCCCGGGGCTCAATTTTTTCTTCATTATCAATGCGTTTTTGAAAGGCTTTTAACAAGCCCTCCGGTTCCGGGCCGCCTTTGGCATCTTGTAAACCTTGTGAATACATAAAAAATAACCCTAATTAATGAGGTGATATATTTTAACAGAACGGCGGTCTATTTTCAGTCAATCACACGTTCAAGCAGCATAGCCATACCTTGTCCGACACCAATGCATAAGGTCACCAGCGCATATCGGCCATTGACCAGTTGTAACTGGCGAGCTGCGGTCAGCGCCAGACGCGCACCACTCATACCCAGAGGGTGTCCCAGTGCTATGGCACCACCGTTGGGGTTCACCCGCGAGTCGTCATCGGCCACACCCAAAGCCCTTAAAACCGCCAAAGACTGCGCCGCAAAGGCTTCATTGAGTTCAATCACATCCATGTCATTGATGCTCAAGCCGTGGGCCTTGAGCAATTGTTCAGTGGCCGGGACCGGGCCCATACCCATCACCCGCGGCTCCACCCCGGCCACCCGGGCACCACAGATTTTCACCATCGGTTTTAAACCATACTGTTCTACTGCCTGTTGTGATGCAATCAGCAGGGCTGCCGCACCATCATTGACGCCGGAAGCGTTACCGGCGGTGACACAGCCATTGTCCCGGAACGGTGTGCGTAATTGGGCCAGTTTTTCTAACCGGGTGTCACTTCTGGGGTGTTCATCCTGCGCAACAATTTTATCATCACCTTTGCGCTGCGGGATACGCACCGGCACGATTTCATCATTGAAATAGCCGTTTTGTTGCGCCCGGTGGGTTTTTTGTTGACTGTTATAAGCAAACACATCCTGGTCTTGCCGGCTGATGTTATGTGCTTTGGCCACATTTTCAGCGGTTTCAGGCATTGAATCGGTGCCGTACTGTTGCTGTAATTTCGGGTTGATAAACCGCCAGCCAATGGTGGTGTCATAGATTTCAGGTTGTCGTGAAAAAGCCTGCTCGGGTTTGGCCATGACCCACGGTGCCCGTGACATAGACTCAACACCACCGGCAATAATAACTTCGGCATCGCCACAGGCGATGGTACGCGCCGCCATCGCAACCGCATCCAATCCCGAAGCACAGAGTCGATTAACAGTCACACCCGGTACGTTGGTCGGTAAACCGGCCAAAAGTGCCGACATCTTGGCCACATTACGGTTATCTTCACCGGCCTGGTTGGCACAACCTGCGATGACATCATCAATCTGATCATTAGGTAAGTCTGGATTTTTGTCTAAAACTGTTTTGATCACGTACGCCAACATGTCATCGGGTCGCACCGATGCTAAAGCGCCGCCAAATCGTCCAATCGGCGTGCGAATGCCATCGCATAAATAAACGGGTGTCATAATTGTCTCCGGATGTACGGTGACAACCGATAACGGTCGTCACCAAACCATTGATACAGTTCGGTCAGCACCGATGCCGGATTTTGCCAACCGATTTGGCCGGCATAATCAATCAGTCCTTGTGGGTAGTTGGTGCCATATCGCATGGCCAGATCCACATCCTGCGCTGAGGCCACACCATTAAAAACCGCATCGGCGGCTTCGTTAATTAACATCGACATCACCCGGGCGTTGATCATACCGGGTGAATCTTCGGTCACCAACACCTGTTTTCCAATGTGCTGGAATAAAGCCATGATGTGATTTTTATCATTGTCACTCACGTCGGTGCTAAAACACAGATTCACCGCTTCTGCGTGGCTGTAATCAAATGACCAATCCACCAGGCACACGGGTTTTTTAAGTTGCTGCGCTAAGGATTCAGCCCGGTGACCAACGGTCTGAAACAACACCGTCTCACCCACTTGATTCAACGAACCGCTTGTCACCGCACAGACCGTTTTGAATGGGCTCAGTAATTGCTCAAAAGGATGTTCTGACGGGTTGAGCTGAATTTGATTCGGCAGCTGTTTCTGAGATGATAAAAAAGGTGAGGCTTGCTCGCTATCCTTTTGATGATATGAATAAAACCCCCGCCCTGACTTACGCCCAAGCAGACCGGCTGCCACCATTTCAGATTGTAGTAAAGACGGCCGGTAGCGCGGGTCATTAAACATCGCTTTGTAAACGGTCTGACTGACCTGATAATTCACATCAATGCCGATCAGATCCATCAGACTAAAAGGCCCCATACGAAAACCGGCGGCTTCTTTCAAAGCGGCATCAAGGTGATGTACATCTGCCAGTTGTTCTTGTTTAATTTTTAAGGCTTCCCCATAAAAAGGCCGGGCCACCCGGTTAACGATAAAGCCCGGTGTGGATTGGGCCCGGACCGGAATTTTACCCCATTCGCGCATCCACTCAGTGGCTTGCTTGAGCACCGCCTGATCTGTTTTTAAGCCGGCCACCACCTCCACCAGTTTCATAACCGGTGCCGGATTAAAAAAATGCAAGCCCAACACCCGTTCAGGGTGCGTTAAAACAGCGGCAATTGCCGTGATAGAGATTGAAGAGGTGTTAGAAGCCAGCAGTGTATTTTTATCACATATTTGTTCCAGTTGTTTAAACAGATCTTGTTTAACCGACAGGCTTTCCACCACCGCTTCAATCACCAGCTCAGAACCTTTTAATTCAGCCAAATCATTTACCGAAGTGATGTGGCCCAACACCGCTTGTTTATCGGCGTCATCAATTTTGCCTTTTTCAATGCGTTTATCCAGCCGCAATGACAAGCCGTCGATGGCCGCTTTGACAGCATTTGAATCAATGTCATACAATTTCACCCGGCAACCATGGGCCGCCGCCACTTCTGCAATACCGATGCCCATGGTGCCGGCACCCAAAACAGCCAGGTTAAAACGCATGATCAATGACCCTTAAATTGTGGTTTTCTTTTCTCATTAAAAGCAGCCACCCCCTCTCGAAAGTCATGACTCAAACCACACAAACGCTGGGCATTACGCTCCCGTTCAAGATGCGCATCAAAATCATTCTGATAAGATTCATCCAGCAAATTTTTAATCTGACTTAATGCTTTGGTCGGTCGTTTTGCCAGTTCCTGCACACGCGCTTCCACCCACTCATCAAATACCTCATCGCGAACCGATGCATAAATCATGCCCCAGCTTTCAGCCTGCTCAGCATCCACAGGCATTGCCAGCATGGTGATGGCTTTGGCACGCGCCAATCCCACCAGTTTAGGTAAAGCCCAGGTACCGTTACAATCGGGTATAAGTCCGATGGATGAAAAAGACTGAATAAACCGCGCCGACTGCTTGGCCACCACAATATCACAGTTCAAAGCCAGGTTCGCACCGGCACCGGCTGCCACCCCATTGACCGCACAGACTACCGGCACTTTGATGCGTTTGAGCAACCGGATGCTGCGGTTAAACCCCTGATCAAGGGTGTCGCCTAAATCAAGTTTTTTATCCCCATGGGTTTGACGTTCCGCCAAATCCTGACCGGCACAAAAACCACGCCCGTGACCACTCAGTAACACACAACGCAAGTCATCCTTATGGGCCAGTTCAGCCAAAACGGTTTGCAGTTCTTCATGCATTTGTGCATTAAATGCATTGAGTTTATCGGGGCGATTCAAATAAATTCGGGCCACCGCTCCGTCCACAGACAACGCAATGGTCTCAAAATTTTCTAAGGTATCTGTCATAAGTTTGTCACTGCCTTGACTTGCTCACAGAAACGACCAAGTCATCGGCAAAATAGATTGAAACAAAAAAAGGGCCCTCATCGGTAACCCTGAGAATTATTTTAACAGGCCATCCAGGTAACCGAAATACCAGGCTGCCGCAACAGCACCGCCCAAAATCACGATGGTTACCAGCCATTTAACGGCACCACTTCCCGAATTGTCTTGTTCTACCGCAGTCGCTTTGGGTTTGGGTTTGGATTTTCCGCCACCCTGATCTAAAGTGGGATCACCCATACCCGGGGTCTGTACCAGGAAACGGATGTTATCGATACGAATTTCATCACCCACCTGTAACTCTCGCGTCTTAATTTTTTCGCCGTTAACAAAAGTACCATTGGAAGAATCTAAATCCTTGATCACCAGACCGGTGGCATCGGCATCAATTTGCATATGTCGCCGTGACACACCTTCGGCATTGACACAAATATGACAGTCAGAATGACGGCCGATGGTGGTGGTACCGCGCAGCGGATAGGTTTTCCCAAAATAAGCCCCCGACACCCCGCGTAAAATAAACTGCGGTAAGGCCATGCGAATGCGGGTTTTACCGTCATCTGCATGAGACGCTTTTTCCACAGAATCCATAAGCTTCATATGCACCTGAGAAGCAATCAATAAGTCACCGGCCCGCACTTCCTTTTCATCCTTGACCAACTTACCGTTGATGGAGACCAAACTGGCTTCTCCGGGAATGGACACGGAATAATCCGACCCCTTAACCGTAATGGTTAAATGAATATTAGCCAGGCCCTTGTCTTCAATGGTAATATCAGCGGCATTATCACCACCAATGGTGTATTGTCCGTTTTCCAACATAACGTCGGGGTGTTCGCCGTGCGGAAAGTGCAGTTTCATAATCATTTACCGTATAAGTCGATATTTATTATATGCAAACACCGGGCATCAAGCAACAAAACAAAGCATAGAGCTTCAATAAAAGCACACTGCTTCACATCTGTGCAACCGGGTCCAACAAACCGCCTTAGTCACTTCTGTTATTATTTAACGCTTTTGGCTGCATTCATTAAAATCCCTGGCTTGACTACTTTTTAGTTTTCACCAACAGACGCCGTAAACCCATCAACACAAAGCCGCGTCGGTCTGCCTTAATGGCACGTTTGAGCCGGCGCAAAAGTGATTTTCTCATGCGTAATTTACTGTCACTGTGCGCTGCTTGATTCAGTGCAAGGTATTCCTTCGCCAAACGCTCAGCGCTTGGTAACAATTTATCGGTCGCCACAACCGCATCCAAAAACCCGGCCTCAACCGCCTGTTCTGCATTAAACACCTCAGACAGCAGCATGGCACGCTGAACATGGGAAGGGTTCAAGCGATAGCGACATAAGACCAGCGCACAATGGGGCATGGTCAGACCGTTCTTCACTTCATTGGCCACAATTTTATACTCACCGGCCACACCTAAACGATAATCACCTGCCAACAAGATAAACGCACCCAAAGCCACGGCATGCCCATTACAAGCCACCACCACCGGGTGCGGATAAGCCATCAACCGATGGATCAACCAAAAGCCACCCATCAACATCTTAAACGCCGGCCCCACCCCGCTGCGCAATACATTCAAATCAAACCCGGCACAAAACACCTCAGCCCGCCCGGTCAAAATAACCGCGCACTGTTCAGCCTCAGCCGCAGCCAGGGCCTGCTTAAGCTGATCCAGAAAATCCGGCGAAGCCACATTGGCATGACCATCATCCATGGTAATGGTCGCGATACCCTGATGTATCACATAGGTGACAAGTTGAGACATAGTAAAACTTCAGATTTAAGTGGATTTATTGTATCCCAAACCCGACACGCTGTCATTTACCCAAAAACACAGCAATAATCGAGGACAGTCACCTCATTATAGTCATTTTCGTACACGCCATCAGAATATTGCTACAGATTTTTGAGTTTTAACGCCGCAAAATGGTGTTTTTACTTGGAGAATTGTATGACCGTAGCAAGAAGCCAGCAAATTTGTGTTGAAGATACGCCCTATTATCATATCGTTTCTAGATGTGTCCGTAGAGCCTTTTTATGTGGTGAAGATGCCTTAACCGGGAGGTCCTTTGAGCACCGCCGACAATGGCTTATTGACCGCATCAAAAAGGTTACATCAATATTCGCCATCGATGTCTGTTCTTATGTGATTATGAATAATCATTTTCACTTGGTTTTAAAAATTGGGGCTAATGATAATTGGACGGATAAACAGGTGCTTATCACATGGCAATCTTTATACTCTTTACCCGTGATGTGTCAGCGCTATTTACGAGGTGACGAACTGGATGGTTCATCAATGCGTCTGGTTCAAAAGTGTGCTACTGAATACCGGCAACGTTTGTGTTCAATATCATGGTATATGAAAGCAATTAATGAACACATTGCACGAAAAGCTAACGAAGAAGATCAATGCACTGGTCATTTCTGGGAAAGTAGGTTCAAAAGTCAAGCATTGTTAGACGAGCGAGCTCTTTTGACCTGTATGGCATATGTGGATTTAAATCCAATTAGAGCCTGTATGGCGAAGTCTTTGGGTGATTCTGAATTTACCTCTATTAAAGAACGGATTGAAGCTCAATCGACTGATCTCTTGCCTTTCGGAAAGGAAGATAATGACCTTCCCTATTACCTCTCAAGCTATATAGATTTAGTTGACCAAACTGGGCGTGTAATACGAGAGGATAAGTCAGGTTATATCTCTCAAAAATTAGGCTCTGCGCTGACCGAATTAGAACTCAATCCGGATACATGGATTGATGAATTAAAGGGCTTTAAATCAGTGGGCTACTCTGCCGTTGGAACAGTTAATCAGTTGAAAGAATACTCGTCCAGAACCAAGCGCAAATGGTCAGTTGGAATTCGACTAAAACCTGCTTTGGAATAGACTGAATTCTACATCTTGTTTACATCACTTCACGTTCGTGAAGCCATGCCGCTCGGCTTGAATCAGAGAAAACCATCTAATAATATTTTTTCAAGGCATTCCAAACCTTAATCAAACTAAACACCCCAAAAACACCCAGTTTCAGGTATTATTTTGCGTCAAAATTTAGCATCATGGCTCGTTTTACGACCTTCAACTGATGACTGTCCATTTTTATCGCATTTTTATCGGATGACTGTCCATGTTTATCATCGGATGACTGTCCATGTTTATCATGACTGTCCATGTTTATCATAGCTTATAAACTTACACCCTATCGTGATGCCTGTCCCCGATTAGTTTTCATATGATGACTGTCCATGATTATTGTTAGAGAAAACCACCTAATAATATTTTTTCAAGGCATTCCAAACCTTAATCAAACTAAACACCCCAAAAACACCCAGTTTCAGGTATTATTTTGCGTCAAAATTTAGCATCATGGCTCGTTTTACGACCTTCATATGATGACTGTCCATGATTATTGTTCATGATTATTTATTCCGTTTCTCGGTTTACCAAAAAATCGCCAGCCTTGAAAGGGGGAGTCTCATGGAGGAGACGAATAAAAGCATCATAACTCAGCGTTTTGACCTTTTCACCGTATTCTTTGGTTATTAAGGTCGTCAAACCCAATCAATCCTGACATTTAAATTGCAGACAACTTTTTTTCTTTGTAACACTATATGATTTCATTCGCCCGCCTTAATTAGCTCGGCAGGTCGTGCCACTCAGGACTCAATTGTCTGCTGCGTGTGTGTTATTCAGCCCGGTTAATCACTTGTTCACCACCCATATAGGGTTGTAAAACTTCGGGTACGCGGATGCTGCCGTTTTGGTTTTGATAATTTTCCATCACGGCTAATAATGTTCGCCCAACGGCCAAACCCGAACCATTTAAAGTATGTACCAGTTGTGGTTTCTTTTGCTCAGGTGTTCGGAAGCGGGCTTGCATGCGGCGTGCCTGGAAGTCTTCGCAATTGGAGCAGGAGGAAATTTCGCGGTAGGTGTTTTGGGCCGGTACCCAGACTTCGATGTCGTAGGTTTTGGCAGCGGAAAAACCCATGTCGCCGGTGCACAGAATAATGACACGGTAGGGTAATTTTAGGGCTTTGAGGATATTTTCGGCGTGGTTTGTCATGTCTTCCAGCGCCTGGTTGGATTCTTCGGGATGGACGATTTGTACCATTTCCACTTTATCAAACTGATGTTGGCGAATCATGCCTTTGGTGTCTTTACCGTAACTGCCGGCTTCGCGTCTGAAGCACGGGGTGTGGGCGGTCATTTTAATCGGTAAGGCATCACTGTCCAAAATGTGGTTGGCCACTAAATTGGTGAGCGGCACTTCAGCGGTGGGAATCAGGAAGCGGCCATCTTCGGTGATAAAGGCATCGTCAGCAAATTTGGGCAACTGACCACTGCCGAGCATGGCCTGGTCATTAACCAGATAAGGCACATAAAATTCATCATAACCATGTTCGTTAATGTGGGTGTCCAGCATAAACTGGGTTAGCGCCCGCTGCAGTCGAGCCAGGTCCCGGGATAATACGGTAAAGCGGGAACCGGATAAGGTGGCGGCGGCTTCGGCGTCCATAAATCCACTGACGGCCCCTAAGTCCACATGGTCTTTGACTGCAAAATCAAAAGTCGGTGGCGTGCCCCAGGTGCGGATTTCAACATTATCCGCTTCATCCTGTCCCACCGGCACATCTTCCTGCGCCAGATTTGGCAGATACAGGGTTACCTGTTCCATTTCGGCGAAAATGTCCTGCAAGGCGGCTTTTGACTGATCTAATTGGTCACCCAGACCGGCAACCTGATCGAGTAAGGGCTGCATGTCCTCGCCTTTGGCTTTGGCCTGACCGATGGATTTTGAGATTTGGGTACGTTGACTTTGTAAGGATTCAGTTTCAATCTGCAGGGCTTTGCGGCGGTCTTCTAATGACTGCCAGGCTTGAACGTCTAACTGATAGCCGCGGTCAGCTAATTTTTTGGCCACGCCGGGGAGATTGTCGCGCAGTAATTGTGGGTCTAACATGTGTTTAATCAGGTTAAAATAAACGCTCTATTTTAACCTGAATATTTGATGAAATACACCTGCGAAAAGGCATTCATGAATTCGGGCCGATGGTCAGGTTATTTTTGCATGTGTTTTTGTAACCAGGCTTGGTGCTGTTGCAGTTCTTCGGCACTGGGCTCAACAGTGACCAATGGCGGCAGGTCGGCTAAATTAAATTTGAGTTGCTGCGCGGCATCTTCCTGCTGCATCGATAAATCCAACTTGGTTTGGCCACCTGTCATGGCCAAATAAACTTGCGCCAAAATTTGTGCATCCAACAACGCGCCGTGTAAGGTGCGGTGTGCGTTATTGATGCCATAGCGTTTGCATAAGGCATCCAGGCTATTGCGGGCACCGGGGTATTTTTGTTTGGCAATCACCAGGCTGTCAACCACCTCAGCCACCTGCTCTAATTGTTGTCCGTAACCACACAATTTCAGTTCGTTGTTTAAGAATTTAACGTCGAAAGGGGCATTGTGCATCACCAACACGGCGCCGTGGATAAATGCTATAAAATCATTCACCACTTCATGAAAACAAGGTTTATCCTGCAAAAAATCATTGCTGATACCATGCACTTCCAGAGCGCCCTGATCGACTGCAAATTCAGGGTTGAGGTATTGATGGTACGTATGTCTTGTTAACTGACGGTTTTCCAATACAACCGCACCAATTTCTATGACCCGGTGACCGGCTTCGGGTTTTAGCCCGGTGGTTTCGGTGTCGAGCATAATAAGTCTTTTTTCAGTCATGATTGTGATTTTTGCTGAATTTGCATGGCTTGCTGTCTGGCGGCTTCATCAACCTGTTCATTGAATTCATGGCCCGCATGGGCTTTGACCCAATGCCACTGGATTTGGTGGTTTTGACACAGTGTATCTAATTGTTGCCATAATTCGGCATTTTTTACCGGTTTTTTCTGGCTGTTTCGCCAGCCGTTACGGCGCCAGTTATGAATCCAGCGGGTGGCGCCATCCATAACGTATTTAGAATCAGTGTGGAGCTGAATGTCACAGGCATGACGCAATTTTTTTAGGGCCTGGATGACGGCTGTCAATTCCATGCGGTTATTGGTGGAATTCTCTTCACCACCACTGATTAATTTCTCATGCCCATTGTATTTTAACAGCGCGGCCCAGCCACCGGGTCCCGGGTTTCCAAGGCAGGATCCGTCGGTAAAAATACTGATGTGTTTAAGTGAGGCGCTCAAAACGATTATATCTGTGGCTTGCAAGCAGATGAGATTAGGAGCATTATAAAGGTCGCTGTCAAAAAGTAAAATCATAACATGACGATTCAGATAACACCGCTTGAAGCTTTCAATGATAATTATATTTGGGCAATTCACAACGACCAACACTGTTATGTGGTCGATCCGGGTCAGTCACGCCCTGTGAATGCGTATTTAGAAAATAAACAATTGACACTATCGGGTATTTTAATCACCCATCACCACCATGATCATGTCGGTGGTCTCGTTGAATTACAACATCAGCATAACTGTCCGGCCTGGGGTCCGGATGATGATCGTATTGACGGCGATGTACGGCGACTCAGCGAAGCAGACTGGGTTGATATGGATACTTTGAATCGTCGATTGCAAATTTTATTTATTCCCGGTCATACTTTAAGTCACATTGCTTTTTATAACGATGATTGGCTGTTCTGCGGTGACACCTTATTCTCGCTGGGTTGTGGTCGCATGTTCGAAGGCCATCCGGCCATGTTTGTTGAATCACTGGATAAAATCATGGCTTTACCCGATCATTTAAACGTTTATTGCGGACATGAATACACCCAGTCCAACGGACGTTTTGCACGTGCGGTGGAACCTGACTCCATAGCATTGGCAGATTTTTGTCGCAGGGTTGATATAATCCGAAAAAGTAATCAACCCAGTTTACCGTCTCAACTGGGTACCGAAAAAAAAATCAATCCGTTTTTACGCTGCCACAACCCCATATTTCGGCAACAGCTTGAGTCACAATTAAACAGACCCATTAACAATGCAGTCGATTGTTTTGCGCATTTGCGACAATGGAAAGATGAATTTTAGAAATTCCACAATTTCATGACTAAATCGGTTATGATATTAAATTGAACTTATGAGGTTAACGTGCGCAGAATTTTGCACATTCGAAAGCTTTTTTTATTCGGCTTTTGGTTAAGCAGTGTCGCACTTGCGCAACAACAAACAACCCTCACTCAGACATCAGATTCCAGCAACAATCACGTCACTGCATCGACCGCGTTAGAAAAACAACATTGGACCATCGGCTTTTTTCACGCACCACCTTTGGGTTTTCTGAATGAAAAAAATCAACCCGACGGCTTTATTGTTGACTTGTTGAATCATATTGCCCAACAACACAAACTTAATATCACATGGCAATATGGTGAATTCCCCGATTTACTGAATGCCGCTAAATTAGGCGCCATCGACATCTTACCTGGTCTCGGTTTCACAAAAGAACGGGCGCGCTCACTTATTTACAGCAACGAATCATTTGCCAATGTGTGGGGACAGGTTTTTTTGCCCATTAATTCAAAAGTCGAAAGTATTCTGGACCTGAACGGTAAAACAGTGGCCATGTTAAACGGCGGCATCAATGGTGAAAATTTTTTACGGCATTGTAATCAATTTGAAGTGAGCGTCCAGTCCGTTTACAGCAACTCCTATGATGAAGTGTTCAACCTGTTGGCATCGGGTAAAGCGGATGCGGTTGTGGCAAACAATGTCTATGGACTTTATATGGCCAAAAAATATGACTTTTTTGCCAGTAATATTATGTTTAATCCGTTTAAAGTATTTATCACCCAAAATACCGACAGTCACCGTGCTTTTTTAGCATTGTATGACCGCAGCTTGCAGGAATGGAAAAAAGACCCGGATTCCTTTTACTATAAAACCCGACAAAAATGGCTGGACGTCGCATCTGATAAACCACTGCCCCAATGGCTGTATTACAGCCTGTTTTCAGTATTGCTGGTGGCCTTGGGCGCCCTCATTGCCGCCGTTTTATACCACCATAAATTTCATAAATCCACCGCGGTAATTATGGCGCAGCGCAAACAGTTAAGGCAGATTATAAACCACATGCCGCACCTTATCTTTTTGCACAACAACCAGGGCGATGTGTTGCTTATCAATCACAGTGCATCTGAATTTTTCGGCTTAGCCATTATGGATACAGGGCCTTTAAATATTTACCAGTTTGTTGCCCAAAACCAAAAATACAAAGGCTTAATTGAAAACGACTCCGCGTCCAATATTGTTTATAATGATGTCAAGGTCGTCAATGACCAGGAGCAAATGAGAAACTTAATGGTTTCTAAAACCTGGCTCAGTGATGACACCGGAAAATCACGGCTACTCCTGACAGTAGCGGTCGATATGACCGATATCAGGAATTTTGAACATCAGATTAAACACTTGGTTGAACACGATGAATTAACCGGGCTGGCCAACATTAACCTGATTCGTCAGCACTTACAGCAAGGGATTGATGAATGTGCTGATAAAAGCTGTCATGGCGCACTGCTGTTTATTGATATTGACCATTTTAAAACCCTAAACGATGCGCAAGGGCACCGTCTGGGTGACATCATTTTAAAAACAGTGGCTGAACGCCTGTCAAATTTAGCGCGAACCAACGATCTGGTGGGACGTCTCAGCAGCAATGTTTTTCTGGTTCATCTTTCCAACCTGAATGAAAACGCTGAAATGGCTCAAAACAAAGCGGTAAAATGCGCTGAAGTTATCTGCGAACGCATCTCAGAACCCATTGTGTATCATAACAAAACCTATCACGTTACCGCTTGTATCGGCTTGAGTCTCTATCCGCGTGACGGTAACCGGGTTTCGTTGTTGTTGCAACGGGCAGACACCGCATTATATGAAGCAAAAAACCGTGGCCGCAGTCGCATTAGGGTGTTCCATCAATACATGGAACAGGCGGTCAAAGAACGGCATACTTTAGAAACAGATATTCACCAGGCCTTAAAAAATGATGATATTAAACTGGTTTACCAACCCATTGTCACCTTCAGCGAAAATAATTGTAACGGATGGGAGGCTTTAGCGCGGTGGCAGCACCCGAAACGTGGGCTTTTGATGCCCGATACGTTTATTCCCATCATTGAGCAATCTTCACTGATGCCCGAATTCGGCTATTGGGTGTTTGAACGGGTTTGTCAGACCATTCAGCAACATCATACCAGTCATTCCGGTCAGTCTTTTTATATCAGCGCCAATTTATCCGTCAGTCAATTAAAAGACCGCCGGTTTATTGACAACATCAGCCGATTAATTAACCAGTACGCCATTAAACCCGGGATGCTGGAACTTGAGATAACAGAGTCGATTGCCATGTATGAAAGTAAACAGGCCGCTGACATCTTAAACCAACTTAAATTAATGGGTATTCGGATTGCCATCGATGATTTTGGAACCGGTTATTCTTCTTTTACCCAGTTAAAACAACTGCCGATTGACAAAATAAAAATTGACCAGTCATTTATTGAAGATGTACCCAATAACACAGAACATACGGCCATGATCAAAAGCATTATCGCCATGGCCCGAGCTATTCAATTGGATGTTGTGGCCGAGGGTGTCGAAACCCGGTCACAATATGAATTTTTACAGTCGCTGGATTGTGATTTTTATCAGGGTTTTTATTTTGCAAAACCCTCTTCTCAGTTGCGATTTAAGTCTTAGGTTTGGGCTGTTTACGGATAAATACCCATGCATCGTCTGTTGATAAATCTTTTTGAAATCGGTAGTCATCCACAACCAGCTGCTTGATGTCCTCAGGCTGATTAATCCGGTTTTTAATGATGGCACGCGCCATGGCACCGCGGGCAATTTTGGCATAAATGGCCACCACCCGGGTTTTACCGTCTTTGGTGTCTTTAAAGTTGATGGTGATTATTTTACTGTTCAGTTTTTTTGGTTTAACGGCTTTAAAGTATTCATTGGATGCCAGGTTAATGACCGTATCCTTATCTGAGCACTCAGTATTCAAACAATCTGTGATGATATCGCCCCAAAACTGGTATAAATTTTCATGGCCGTTGACCGCTAATTGGGTTTTCATTTCCAACCGGTAAGGCATGATCAGATCCAGGGGGTTTAAATAACCGTATAAACCGGACAGAATCCTCAGATGATTCTGCGCAAACTCAAGGTCATCATAATCCATATCTTCGGCTTTTAAGCCACTATACACATCGCCCTGAAACGCCAGCACCGCTTGTTTGGCCGCGCCCAATTTAAAGGGTGTACTAAATTGCCGGAAACGTTCATAATTTAATTCCGCCAGGCGTTCACTGACCGACATCAGGGATTGAATTTCAGATGGCGACATTTTTTTTAATGCCACCATCAGCTTTTTGCTTTGAGACAACAGTTGTGGCTGACTGTGTGCTGTTACTTCAGATGGATCAAAATTTTGGCCTTTAGAAGGTGACAATAAAGTAATCATAATTGACTCAGTGTTTTATAAATGGTTTCGGTTAAATAGGTCAGTTGTTGTTCATTAATGATATAAGGTGGCATGGTATAAAGCAAATTTTTAAACGGCCTGAGCCACACGCCATTTGTCACTAACTGGTTTTGAACATCTGACCAATTAGGTTCTTGATGCAATTCAATCACGCCAATGGCTCCCAGAACACGTACTGATTTCACACCTTTTAAATCAGCACAGGCAGCCAGTTGTCGGGTTAACTGTTTTTCCAGGCGTTTGATGTTGATTTGCCAGCCACCACTGAGCAACAAATCAATGGCCGCCCGGGCCACCGCACAGGCCAGTGGGTTGGCCATAAAAGTGGGGCCGTGCATAAACGGCTCATTAATACCTTCAGCCACACGGCTGTTTGTGAGCACTGCCGATAAAGTCATGTAACCGCCGGTCAGGGCTTTCCCCAACACCAAAATATCCGGTACCACCTGAGCATGTTGATAAGCAAACAGTTCGCCAGTGCGGCCAAAACCGGTGGCAATTTCATCAAAAATCAGCAACACATCATAACGATCACACAGCACACGGGCTTTTTTCAGATAATTGGGATGATAGAAATTCATTCCCCCAGCACCCTGCACCACCGGTTCCACAATAACCGCAATAATTTCCTCATGATGTTGGCTTAAATGCACTTCAAGTTCAGTGATATAGTGATCAGCCCATTGCTGATGAAAGCCACATTGGGGTGATTCAATAAAAATATGGTTATTGAGCAAACGCCGAAACTTGTGGTGCATGCCGGTTACCGGATCGCACACAGACATGGCGCCAAAAGTGTCGCCGTGATAGCCTTGTCTGAAAGTCAGAAAGCGTTTTTTATTGTAAAAACCTTGCTCGAAACAATATTGCGCGGCCATTTTCATGGCCACTTCCACCCCCACAGATCCAGAATCGGCAAAAAACACATGCTGTAGGGGTTCTGCGGTGATATCAATCAGCCGTTTGGCCAGAGAAATGGCGGGCTCATGGGTTAAACCACCAAACATCACATGTGCCATTTGGCTCAACTGTGATTGTATGGCAGCGTTTAGGACCGGGTGGTTATAACCGTGGATACAGGCCCACCAGGAAGACATGCCATCGATTAAACGCCGGCCGTTTTCCAGCGTCAAATAAACACCGTCAGCTGAAACCACCGGCAACGCGTTTGATTGTGCCGGCATGGCACTGTACGGATGCCAAATATGTCTGCCGTCAAAATCAATGTCCATCACTTTAATCCAATACGGATCGGATGGCATCAGCAGGAAATCCGCGGCGGAACAAAAACCCCTGTCGTCTGGCTTTATCTTTAAGATCCCGGCAGGGTTTATTGTGGTATTTTTTTTGATAAACCCGTTCAATCAACGCCTCAAAATCGACCTCAGCAGCGACTAAACCATGCTCAATGATTGCTTCCTCAAGCCCTTTTTGCTGTAATTCCAGGCTGATTTTAACAGGACCAAAACCCTTTTCGGCGCGTTGACGCCAATACACCTCGGCAAAGCGCTCATTACTCAGAAAATTCTGCTGTTGCAGTTCAGTCACCACCTGGTCAATCACCGCAGCCGTAAAATTTTTACGCGCTAATTTTTGCTGCAGTTCAAGCACACTGTGTTCACGCATAGCCAGCGAGGCCATCGCCGAAGATTTGGCTTTGGCCAGTTGGTCAGCATCAATTGCTGTCATTACTCAGCTTCTTGTTCAGTTTGTTCAGCTTGTTGGGCTTTGACATCCTCTGCTTTTGGCAACAATATGTCGCGTATTTTGGCTTCAAGTTCAGCGGCCTGTTCAGGGTTATCTTTAAAATATTGTTTGGCATTTTCCTTGCCCTGACCAATGCGGGTCTCACCATAACTGTACCAAGCACCGGCTTTGGACACCAGATTGTGTTCAACCCCGAGATCAATCAATTCACCAAGCAAAGATATACCCTGCCCGTACAAAATTTCAAATTGTGCTTGTTTGAAAGGCGGTGCCAGTTTGTTTTTTACCACCTTGACCCGGGTATCATTACCAATCACCTCATCGCCTTTTTTAATCGCACCGATGCGTCTGATATCCAAACGCACTGATGAATAAAATTTCAGTGCATTACCGCCGGTGGTGGTTTCGGGGCTGCCAAACATCACACCGATTTTCATACGAATCTGGTTAATAAAAATCACCATACAATTGGTGCGTTTGATATTTCCAGTCAGTTTTCGCAAAGCCTGTGACATTAAGCGCGCTTGCAATCCCATATGAGAATCACCCATTTCACCTTCAATTTCTGCTTTGGGGGTTAAGGCGGCCACCGAGTCAATGACCACCAGATCAACGGCACCGGATCGAACCAACATATCACATATTTCCAAAGATTCTTCACCGGTATCCGGTTGCGAAACCAATAAATCGTCAATATTTACGCCTAATTTTTCGGCATATATGGGATCCAGAGCGTGCTCAGCATCAATAAAAGCCGCGGTACCGCCTTTTTTCTGACATTCAGCCACCGCATGTAAGGTCAAGGTGGTTTTACCGCTGGATTCAGGACCGTAAATTTCAACCACCCGCCCCCGGGGCAGTCCACCAATCCCCAAAGCCACATCCAAACCCAGCGATCCGGTGGAATAAACATCGGTGGTCAAAGCGCGGTTATCACCCATACGCATCACCGAACCTTTTCCGAATTGTTTGTCTATCTGGCCCAAGGCGGCAGCCAGGGCTTTCTTTTTGTTGTCATCCATTGTGTGCTCCAAAAGTTTTTTGTATTACTTAATGATCTGCCATTATCGCAGTTATGGCCTGAGAAAAAAATCGGATATCGCCAATATAATTGTCAATATTTTCTCACCTGTGTAGGATTTTACCCACCCCATTCGCAAAAAGTGAGAATCAACTGATTTTTTTTAATGATCCATTGAACTCAATATGGCCTGTGCAATGTCGATGAAAGTTGATTCCCGGTTTATATTGATGGGCATGTCCAAAGCCCGACCAATATCAGATCCTGAAATAATGCCGCGAATTTCATGGCTGTCGCGATCAACAACCAGACAATGCTTCTGGCGTTTTGACTTTAAAGTCTCAATCACATCAATGATTTTAGCACGACACAATTCCGTGTAATCAAAAGCCTTTAACTGATTCCGGTCTTGCATGAAATCTGTCACCAGTATCTCATGTTCCCGGTGCCCCGCGGCCATTTTCTGAATCATTTTCTGCTCACTGAGATCATCGAGGGTCACCACACCCAAAAATCCACTTGCATCATCAACCACAAACCGCAAACGGGCATGGGCATTTTCCATGATTAACCGGGCTTCTTTGGCGGTTGTTTTATGGTTTAAATGAAACGGCTGATACTGTTTAAAATCAGTCAATACCGATAACGCCGGTGACTGCAGGGTGATTTTTTGATCTTGTTGTGGACGGGTTAATTTGTCAACGGCAGTGACGTCATGTAACTTTAAAGGCACAATCATCAGCATTTCAACAGCTTATAAAGTCCCCCTATTTTAACTGATTCCTGGTTGGTATATGTGGCTCATTTTATGCTTTTGTTTTTGGTAGAATAAGCGGTTTATTTGACCCAAAGCAATCAATCCATGACACAACAGCACACCCCCATGATGCAACAGTTCCTTAAAATCAAGGCCGATTATCAGGATATGCTGCTGTTTTATCGCATGGGTGATTTTTATGAATTGTTTTTTGAAGATGCGAAACAGGCGGCGCGGCTTTTGGACATCACCCTGACGCAACGCGGTCAATCTGCGGGCAAACCCATACCCATGGCCGGTATTCCTTATCATGCTGCGGATAATTATTTGGCCAAACTGGTGAAACAGGGGTTGTCGGTGGCGATTTGTGAACAGGTGGAAGCACCCGGCAGCGGCAAAGGCCCGGTCAAACGTGAGGTGGTGCGAATCATCACCCCGGGCACCATCACCGAAGAAGCCTTGCTGGATGCCCGCAATGATAATTTATTACTCGCGATTTTTGCGGAAAAAAACGTATGGGCGCTGGCATATTTATCCATGGGCAGTGGTGATTTTTATGTTCAGCGCATTAACGATTACACCACCCTTTTGGCACAATTAAGCCGGCTTAAACCCAGTGAAATACTGGTCAGTGAAAGCAGTCAGTTAGTGGAAGACTTATCGGATTACACACTGCAACAAAGACCACCCTGGGATTTTGATGCAGACAGCGCATTTGATCTGTTAACCCGGCTCTATAAAGTTCATGATTTAGGTGGTTTTGGTATTGAAACCGGTGATGCTGTCTTACCGGCAGCCGGTGCTTTGTTGCAATACATCATGCACACTCAGAAAGTTGATTTACAGCATTTAAAGCCACCCCGGTTGGAACAGCTTCATGATTACCTCCACATTGACGCCCAATCGCGTAAAAACCTGGAGATTGATCACCACCCGGACAATAAGGACCAACTGACTTTGTGCGGTTTTTTAGACCATTGCAGTACACCGATGGGCTCCCGTTTGTTAAGGGCACGTCTTAAACAACCCCTGCGTGACAATAAAACACTTAATCAGCGCCTGGATTTAATCGAAGCTTTCATCAACCAAGCCGAATATGAATCCTGCCAAAGTCATCTAAAAAGTATCGGAGACATGCAGCGCATGGTGTCCAGAATCAGCCTGAAAACCGCCCGTCCGCGGGATTTGACCGGACTCAAAGAGGCTTTGTTTTGCGCCCGCGACATTCAGCAACAACTGAATGCTTCAGAGCATTCAGTGTTAACAAATTTAGCACGTAGTTTAAAAATCCATAAGGACATCGCCGAACATCTACAAAAAGCGGTTAAGGATAACCCGCCGGTGGTGATTCGAGATGGCGGTGTCATCGCTGATGGCTTTGACCCACAGTTAGATGAATTACGCACCATCAGCAGCGATGCCGGTCAATATTTGTTGGATTTTGAAAGCAAAGCTCAGGAAAACACCGGCATCAAGGCCTTGAAAGTCGGCTATAACCGGGTGCACGGTTATTATATTGAAGTATCCAAACAGCACAGCGAAAAGGTTCCAGACCATTACATTCGACGTCAAACCTTAAAGGCCGTAGAACGCTATACCACACCGGAATTAAAAGAATTTGAGCAAAAAGTTCTCAGCAGCAAAGAAAAAGCACTGGCGTACGAAAAACAATTATACGCAGAATTGTTAGATTATTTTTCACCGTTTATCAGTGATTTACAGGAAACCGCTGAGATTTTAAGTGAAATCGATGCGGCGTGTAATTTAGCTTCCCATGCGGTGTTGCATCATTATTGTCGTCCCGAGTTAAATGAAGACATAAACATCGAAATTGTTCAGGGACGACACCCTGTTGTTGAGTACCATTTAGATAATCCTTTTGAAGCCAATGATTTGGCGATGGACAACAAGCGCCGCATGCACATGATTACCGGACCCAATATGGGGGGCAAATCCACTTATATGCGCCAGTCGGCATTGATTGTACTGCTGGCCAAAGCCGGCAGTTTTGTACCTGCCCAAAAAGCAGTGATTGGCGACATAGACCGTATTTTCACCCGCATTGGTGCCGGCGATGACCTCAGCAGGGGGCGTTCAACTTTTATGGTGGAAATGAGTGAAACCGCCACCATCTTACACCAGGCCACTCGAAACTCCCTGGTATTGATGGATGAAATTGGTCGTGGCACCAGCACGTATGACGGCTTGTCGCTGGCCTATGCCTGTGCCAACCATCTGGCCAAAGAAAACTGCGCCTTATGTTTGTTTGCCACCCATTATTTTGAACTGACCGAACTGGCGCATGAATTAAACGGCGTCATCAATGTGCATCTAACGGCCATAGAGCATGACAATCGCATTGTTTTTTTACACAAAGTGAAAAAAGGTGCCGCCAGCAAAAGTTACGGCATTCAGGTGGCTGCACTGGCCGGACTGCCCGAAAAAACACTTCAACAAGCCAGACATTATCTCAAACATCTGGAACAATCAGAACACACACAATCCAAACAAATGAGCCTGTTTGATGCGGCACAACAAGCCCCTATAAAAACCGAACCTCCCGCCTATGAAGCCTATCTGCGCCAACTCAATCCCGATGAGTTAAGCCCCAGACAAGCCTTGGAAAAACTCTATGAAATCAGGGCTATGGTGAACAAAACAACCTAAAGTTTAAATTCAATGCGGTAACTGCGCGAAACATTGTTGTTAATACCCTGATCTTTGGGTGGCGCAAATTGCCATTGTAACAAAGCGGCTTTGGCCGGTTCGATAAATATCCGACCTCGCGATGAATAGCGTTCTTCTTCAAGCTTGACCACTTCACCTTCCGGGTTAATGGTCACCATAATATCCACCCAGCCCTCCTGACGTTTTCTGGCGGCCGCAATCGGGTAGTCTAAAGGTACCTGGTTAAGCACCTGCCACTGATAATCAGAATCCTGCTGTGCTGGCACATTTGCAGCTGCATCTTCTTCAACCGGTTGTTCATTGATGGCACTGGTTTGCGTGGATACAGGCTGTTGTACTTCAGGCGGTACAAAATCAATGCGGTAAACCCTGCTCACCAGCTCATTCACACCCTGATCCTGCGGGGGTTCAAAGACCCATTGTCGTATGGATGCCTCCGCAGCTTCGACATAGATACCTGCTTCATCTGAATAATCCACCGTTTGGGCTGACACCACGTCACCCTGCGGATTCAAAGTGACTTCCACATCAACCCATCCATTGATTTGGTTTCTGACGCCTCGTGAGGGAAAATCAACATCCGCTTGTTCAATCACCCGCCATTGATAAATAATCGGTTCTGGTTCTGGTTCTGGTTCTGGTTCTGGCTCTGGCTCTGGCTCTGGCTCTGGTTCTGGCTCAGCCACCACCGGCTGCTCTATCACCTGAGGTGATTTTATATCATCGGCCGGAGCCTCTTCAGACATTTGTGTCACATCGTCAGGCGTTTGTTCTTCATTCAAAGGGGCTTGTTCGAGTACCGGATCAGGCATGTCAACTTTGGGACGCTCTAATCCCAGCTCTGAACGGTCAATGGTTAATTCGTCTTCAAAATCACGACTCAAATCCGGTCGTGCAATGTTTTCGGGTTTTTGTCGCTCGGGTAACCCCGATGACCAGCTTGGTCGCCGAGTTTGTTCTTCAGATTGATTCTTCTGGTCATCCTCATCTTGTGCAATGGCCCAGTTACCACCGACCAACAACATAACAATTATAACCATTCGCCACATGACTGTTCTCTTTTAATGCCGGACAATAAAAACCAGTTAAATCAAACCATTCAACCGATAAACCTAACACTATTCTACAAACTGTGACGGGGTTTGCAATCTTTTTAATTGCCTAAGGCTAAATAATGAAGTTTTACACCTTTTACCCATGAAGGTCTGAGTCATGTGACGAATTTGGGCAGTCAAATACAATTCTGTTTAAATCAACGGTCAGGACCAATTGGGTTTTTGTTTATCTAAAAAGGCTTTAAGACCGGTTTGACCTTCTTCAGAGACCCGCACTGCAGCAATCACCTGGGTGGTGTATTCGTCGATTTTTTTCTGTTGGGGCAAGGTGCGTCCAACCACGGACATCACCAGCTTTTTGCTGATTTCTTTGGCATTGGGACCGGTGCTTGACAGGGCCAGGATAATTTCATCGACTTTAGAATCCAAATCATCACTGTCAACACACTCGGACAAAATACCCATGGCTTGTGCTTGGTGGGCATCAAAAATTTCTGCGGTTTGTAAATAACGGCGCGCTTTGCGCATACCGATGGCATCAATCACATAAGGCGAAATGACGGCAGCCACCAAGCCTAATTTAGCTTCGGTGAGGCCAAATTTGGCATTGTCTTCAGCCACGGCCATATCGCAACAACATATTAAGCCGACGCCACCGCCAAAAGCCAGTCCGTTCACTTTTGCGATTGTGGTTTTACTGCAAAAATTAATGGTGCGCAATAAAGCGGCCAGGTTTTCTGAATCTTTTTTATTTTCTTCCTGGGTGGCACTGACCATACCTTTCATCCAGTTTATGTCGGCACCGGCCGAGAATGACTTGCCGGCAGCCTGTAGTAAAATAACCCGCACCGACTTGTCTGCATTGAGCTGTCTGAAACATTGGGTCAGTTCGGCAATCATTTCGGCGTTAAAAGCGTTATGCACCTCAGGACGATTCATGGTGACTGTGGCCAGGCCTTTTTTATCTACGGTTAATGTTAAGGTGTTAAAAGATTGCATAATGACTCCAAAATTACATTCTAAAGACACCGTATTGGGTTTTTTCAACCGGCGCATTCAAACTGGTTTCTAAGGCCAGTGCCAAAACGGTGCGGGTGTCCGCGGGATCAATCACACCATCATCCCATAACCGGGCGGTGGCATAGTAAGGATGACCCTGGTCTTCATATTGTTGTTTAATACTTTGATAGAATTGTTCTTTTTCCTGACTTGGCCATTCTTTGCCGGCTTTATCATAGCCGTCTTGTTTGACGGTGGCCAATACGGAAGCGGCTTGATCACCGCCCATCACCGAAATACGGGCATTGGGCCACATCCACATAAATCGACCGGCATAAGCCCGACCATTCATCGCATAATTACCGGCTCCGAATGAACCGCCAATCACCACGGTGAATTTGGGCACGGCGGCACAGGCCACCGCGGTCACCATTTTGGCGCCGGCTTTGGCAATACCCTCATTTTCGTATTTTTGCCCCACCATAAAGCCACTGATATTTTGTAAAAACACCAACGGGATATTGCGCTGATTACACAATTCCACAAAATGGGCACCTTTTAAAGCCGATTCTGAAAATAAAATGCCGTTATTAGCCACAATACCCACCGGATAACCGTTGATGCGCGCAAAACCGCACACCAAAGTACTGCCGTATTTGGCTTTAAAAGCCTGAAACTCAGAGCCATCCACCAGCCGGGCAATGATTTCATGCACATCATAAGGGGTACGGGTGCTCTGCGGGATAATCCCATACAGTTCATGACTCGGGTATAACGGTTCTTTGGGTTTGTCCTGTGTGAGCCAATCATGTTTCGGCCGGTTTAAAAAGTTCAGAACATTCCGGGCCATTTGCAATGCATGTTCATCATTTTCAGCAAAATGATCGGTGACGCCGGAGACACTGGAATGGACTTCAGCACCGCCCAAAGACTCGGCATCCACTTCTTCACCGGTGGCGGCTTTGACCAGTGGTGGACCACCCAGAAAAATGGTGCCCTGCTCTTTAACAATAATGGCTTCATCGCACATGGCCGGTACATAGGCACCACCGGCGGTACACGAGCCCATCACCACGGCAATTTGTGGGATGTTTTTAGCCGATAACTGGGCCTGGTTGTAAAAAATTCGACCAAAATGCTCCTTATCCGGAAACACCTCATCCTGTAATGGCAAAAATGCGCCGCCGGAATCCACCAGATAAACACAGGGCAAATGATTTTCCAGGGCAATTTCCTGGGCCCTGAGGTGTTTTTTCACCGTCATCGGAAAATAAGTGCCACCTTTAACCGTGGCGTCATTGGCCACAATCATGACCTGTTGTCCATGCACCTGACCAATACCGGCCACCATACCGGCCGCCGGTGCCGCATCACCATACATGCCATGAGCGGCTAATGCGGATAATTCTAAAAACGGACTACCCGGGTCAAGCAGCAAGTCGATGCGATCACGCACCAGCAGCTTGCCGCGGTCTTGATGTTTTTGACGCGAACGCGCTGAACCGCCTTCCGCCGTTTGGGCCAATTGTTGCTTTAAATCAGACACCAGGGACGTCATAAAAGCACTGTTTTCTAAAAATGCCTCACTTAAAGCATCAATTTGTGTATCAATAACCTTCATTCACACAACTCGACGGCAATGGCGGTGGCTTCACCCCCGCCGATACATAACGAAGCAATGCCCCGTTTTAGACCCCGTGCTTTTAAAGCATACAATAAAGTCACCAGAATCCGGTTGCCTGAGGCGCCGATGGGATGTCCCAATGCAGTGGCACCACCGTTGACATTGACCTTGTTATGGGGAATATTTAATTCTTCCATGGCGGCCATGGTGACCACGGCAAACGCTTCATTAATTTCAAATAAATCAACGTCTTCCACCGACCAGTTTATTTTTTCCATTAAATGCTTTATGGCGCCCACCGGTGCGGTGGTAAACCACTCCGGTGCTTGTGCAAACTGACTGTGACCAACGATTTTAGCCATCGGTTTTAAGCCCTGTTCGCGGACATAATCACCACCGGCCAACAGGGTCATGGCGGCACCATCAGATATTTTTGAGGCATTGGCCGCCGTGACGGTTCCGCCATCGGGTTTAAAGGCCGGTCGCAGTTGACTGATTTTGTCCAGATTAATGCGACCCGGCTCTTCATCGGTGTCCACCACCACCGTGTCTCGCCGTTGTTTAACGGTCACCGGTACAATTTCTGCTTTAAATGCACCATTATCGATGGCTTTGTTGGCACGGTTGACCGATTCAATCGAAAAGGCATCCTGCGCTTCACGGCTGTAATTGTATTTATCGGCACAGGTTTCGGCAAAATGACCCATCATATTGCCATCATACGGGTTTTGCAGACCATCAAAAAACATGTGATCCAACATTTGGGCATGTCCCATGCGATAACCGCCGCGGGCTTTGGGTAATAAATACGGTGCCATTGACATGGATTCCATGCCACCTGTCAAAACAACCTGGGCGGAACCTGCTTTGATGGCGTCATGGCCCATCATCACGGTCTTCATGCCCGAACCGCAGACTTTATTCACCGTGGTACAGCGTACGCTGATGGGTAATTCAGCGCCTAAAACCGCTTGTCTTGCGGGTGCTTGTCCAACGCCTGCGGGCAGCACACAACCAATCAACGCTTCTTGAACATGTTCACCAATGACACCTGACTCTTCCATAACAGCACGAATGGCGGCTGCGCCCATCTGGGGAGATGGCGTATTACCTAAAGCGCCCTGAAAAGAACCCACCGCTGTTCGCTTGGCGGTGACAATATAGACATCTTGCGTATTTATTTCAGTCATAAATTCCTCAATTGTTTTTGGCTTGTCGGTACAACTCCCGACCGATCAGCATTAAACGAATTTCATTGGTCCCGGCACCGATATCATACAGTTTGGCATCGCGCAATAAACGGCCGGTGGGGTATTCATTGATGTAGCCATTGCCACCCAGGGCCTGGATGGCTTCCAAAGCCACTTTAACCGCACGGGTCGAAGCAAAATACAAACAGGCCGCCGGATCCAACCTTGATTCAATCCCGGCATCGTAATCTTTGGCAATACCGTAAGCAAAATACTTCGCGGCCTGGTAGTTTGAATACATTTCACCGATTTTAGCCTGCATCAAACCAAACTGACCCAGATCTTTACCGAATTGACGGCGTTCACTGATATACGGCACGGCGGTTTCTAAGGCAGCCCGCATAATCCCCAATGGACCGCCGGATAACACCAGCCGTTCTGTATTGAGTCCGGCCATTAAAATCGAGGTGGCCTGATTCACCTCGCCCAAAACTTGAGACTCATGAATACGACAATCTTCAAACACCAATTCGCAGGTGTTGGAACCCCGCATACCCAGTTTATCCAGTTTTTGCGCGGTGGAAAAACCCGGCATACCTTTTTCGACTAAAAAAGCGGTCATGCATTTTGAGCCGGCTTCCGCTCCGGCGGTGCGCATATAGACAATCAAGACATCGGCCTCAGGGCCGTTGGTAATCCACATCTTGTTACCATTGGCTACCCAGTATTCACCCGCTTTAACCGCATGGCATTTCATCGAACCCACCACATCTGAACCAGCACCCGGCTCACTCATGGCCAGCGCACCGACATATTCACCGGAACACAGTTTAGGTAAATATTTTTGTCGCTGTTCTTCGGTGGCGTGTTTGTAAAGATTATTAATGCAGAGGTTTGAATGGGCACCATAGGACAAGCCCACTGATGCCGATCCGGCGGATATTTCTTCCATAATGAGTAAATGGGCCAAATAACCCAGTTCGGATCCGCCATATTCACCCGGCACGGTGACGCCCAATAAACCCAATTCACCCATTTTTTGCCACAAATCGGCCGGAAATAAATTATCGTGATCGATTTGTTCGGCCCGCGGGGCGATTTCTTCCTGAGTAAACTTACGCACCGTATCGCGCAGTAACTCGAGTTCTTCACTGACAGCGGTATCAAAATCCATCATTGAGTTCCATTTTTGGTGCGGCCTGAGAATTGCACATGGCTTTGACTCATAAAGGGTAGTTTGACCCGACCCATCTTTTCAATCCGTTCCTCAGCCATGCGGTCAGCAGCTTTCCATGAAGAAATACCGTCACGTTCAGCAATGTCAAAAATACGTTTAATATTGTAATAAATATTACGGGTCATGCGCAAAGCCCGCTCACGGTTATAACCTTCCAACTCAATGGACACATTCATCAGTCCACCGGCATTAACCGCATAATCCGGTGCATAAACAATACCTTTGGCTTCTAACTCATCACCATGACGGTTTTCTTCCAGTTGGTTATTGGCGCTGCCACAAACAATGTTACATTTAAGCCGATTGATGGTGTCATCATTGACCGTTCCACCCAAAGCACAGGGTGAATACACATGCGCATCCACATCATATATATCATCCAAAGCAACGGCTTCACAACCCAGTTCATCCACACAGTGCTGCACCGCTTCTTCATTGATATCGGTAACGAAAATCTTGGCACCGTCTTTATGTAATAATTTTACCAACTCCATGCCTACGTGGCCAACACCTTGCACAGCATACGTATAATCACCCACATTCTGGTTGCCGTAACGTTTTTCTAAGCTGGCTTTAATGCCCTGATAAGTGCCATAGGCGGTAAACGGTGACGGATCTCCACTGCCGCCATGCACCTGATGAACACCCACCACATTTTCGGTTTCCTGGAACACATATTCCATGTCATTCACATCAATACCGACATCTTCTGCGGTAATATAACGGCCACCCAAAGAGTTAATAAAACGACCAAATGCCCGAAACAGCTCTTCTGATTTGTCGGTTTTGGGGTCGCCGATAATAATGGATTTACCCCCGCCTAAATTTAATCCCGATACCGAAGCTTTATACGTCATACCGCGCGATAAACGCAGCACATCTTTGAGGGCTTCTTCTTCGGTTTTATAGGGCCACATACGTAAACCGCCCAAAGCGGGACCCAACACAGTGTTGTGAATGGCGATGATGGCTTTTAAACCCACGTCCTTGTTATGACAAAAAACAACTTCTTCATGCTCAGTTTTATCAATGGTTTCAAAGATATTCATTATGTTTCCTCATGACCCAGGTCTGATCAGACCTGTGTTTGATTGTGTGAAAGATTCCGTACGGAATTCCAGGGTGTCCCCCAAAAGTGAACATGTTACATCACTTTGGGCTTTTGAATCAGTCTGTCTTTGCTCTTACAGAGCGGGCGCCATTATACAGTAAAGCCGCTTAATTTGCATCTGTGCTTGCGCGCTTCAAACTGACTTCGGATAGGATCCCAATACCTTGACCTGCTGCGTAAAACGTTGAATTTCCCGGAGTGTGGCAGCAATCGGCTTATCATCCACATGCCCGATCATGTCAATAAAAAAAACATAATCCCAGCGTTTTCTTTTCGACGGCCGTGACTCAATACGGGTCATGGTCACGCCTTGTTCGTTCATGGGTCTGAGAATATGGTAGAGTAGCCCGGGCTCATCTTTAGCGGCAATCATTAAAGACGTTTTGTCATCTCCGCTGGCCGCCAGCAATTGATTGCCGATAATTAAAAACCGGGTGGCATTATCTGCCTGATCTTCAATCTGCTGATGCAGAATGTGCAATCCATACAAAGCGGCGGTGGTCTGACCCGCGATGGCGGCAGCGTGCTCACTGTATGCCGCCCGCCGAGCGGCTTCAGCATTACTGGACACCGCCACGGTTTCAATGTCAGGTGCATTGCTCTTTAACCACCCCCGGCATTGCGCCAGTGTCTGGCGGTGAGAATAGATGATTTTAATATCATCCAGCCGTTGTTGTTTACTCATCAAATAATGATGGATCGGTAAATCAATTTCACCGCAGATTTTCAGTGGCGAGGACATAAACATGTCCAGTGTATTATTCACCGCGCCTTCAGTGGAATTTTCAACCGGCACCACACCAAAATCAGCCACCCCCGCCTCCACTTCGGTAAACACCTGATCAATGCTGGACTCGGGCATGGCCTGAACGGAATGACCGAAATAGCGGTAAGTCGCCATTTCAGAAAACGTACCTTCAGGTCCTAAAAATGCAATTTTTAAAGGTTTTTGTTGCGCCAAACAAGCGGACATAATTTCTCGAAACAAACGCACCAAAACCTCATCGGATAACGGCCCTTGGTTACGTGCTTTCACAGCCCGCAGAACTTGTGATTCGCGTTCAGGTCGATAATAGACAGCTGATTTGTTATGACGCTTGCTGGCTG
This sequence comes from Marinicella pacifica, assembly GCF_014636635.1. Classification (GTDB taxonomy): domain Bacteria; phylum Pseudomonadota; class Gammaproteobacteria; order Xanthomonadales; family Marinicellaceae; genus Marinicella; species Marinicella pacifica. Next base: position 71,926 of record NZ_BMEO01000010.1, read on the forward strand.
CCACTAGACCCGCTATACCGGCACGCTCGGCAATCAAAGATTGAATTTTGGTGTCTATGGCATCAATCTGATCGCGTAATTGTGTTAAATCCGCTGAATTTTTCTGACTCATACCTGATCAATCTGAATAAACCGTCTATTGTACACAAAAAAAGCCGAAAGTCTGGCGTCAAAACAATCGGCTCTGATACAAAATCATTTGCTGACAAACTTATTCTTCAAATCCATCATCAAAAATTAAATCATTTAAATGGGTTCTGAACACAGCAATGGCATTGTCAATGGCGGCTGCCACCAGAATCCACTTGTTATCCGGGCTTAAATCCATGCCCACCGGACCGGCCAATAAATCCACACCCTTAATATCATCTTGCTCTATATCGGCAAATTCCAAATCACCACCGACATTGCCACGGGTAAATGACACCATACTGGAATCATCAAAACCCAAGGCATAAATGCGACTATCATCATCATTGGCCATAATGGCTGTGGGCGCTTCCAAGCCAATAAAATCAGCCGCTGATTTGGTGTTGGCTCCCGCATAGGTAAGCTGGGCCGGGCCATTGACGGAAAATCGGGCCACTGTATTGTCTGCACGGCCAACCACATAAACATACTGATTGTCAGTGGTGGGCCACAAGGCCGCGGCACCACCTAAATTTTGTACGCCGTTAATGCCGGACTTAAAGCTCTCGGCAAATACCAGGTGACCCGTGACATTATCACGCTCAAATACAGACAAGGAGGATGAATAATCACCCGCCACGTAGACTGCCGCACCATCCGGTGACACCTGAACATCAATCGGCCGATCCATGAAACTAACCGGCGGGCCGGCATCTGAAGCATCATCCATCAAATTAGTTTCATGCTCGACGTAGGTCAAACGACCATCACTTGCCGACACAGAAAACACAGCCACACTGTCAGACAAACTGCCGACAGCATATAAGAATTGTCCATCGGGGCTGAGTGCCATGGCAAACACTTCGTCAAGACCCATGTTATCAGGACTGTTATTTTCAACCACTTGTAGCAAGCTTAACTGTCCGTTGTTGACATCGCGATTAAAAACATTTATGGCATGATCGCCACTGGCAGCGACATACAAAGTTTGTCCGTCTGCGGCCATTTTTACATCACGTATTTTATTCAACAATGCCGATTCAAAACCGCTTACCTGGTTATTAAGAATTTGTTTCAGCGGCAGGCGACCCTTATTAAAGCCCAGATGAATCAGGTGACCACCCTGATACAATGTCCCCACGTAGACATCTTGACCATTGGGGGCAAACACCACATCAGTGGGACTGGTGAGCGCGGGTATGCTGGTGTTGTCCACACCGCGATCCTGATCCGGTTTGGTTTGCTCATCCTGATTGGCATCCATGATAAAAGCGATCATCGGGTTATTCACCAAAGTGGCATTCACAGGATTACTGAGCACCAGTTGAAAAGTTTCGATGTCTTCAGTTTCGACATCGGCCAGAATATCCACGCTAATAACCGCGTCTTGCTGACCGGCCGGAATCATCAACACGCCGGATATTCCGTTGAAATCACTGCCTGCTGTGGCTGAGCCGTTTTGGGTGCTGTAACTGACTGTAACATCTTGTTCATAACTTCTCGACAATTTGAGGTTAAAATTAAAATTAAGCACACCACTTTGAGGCTCAAATATAACCTGGTCAAAACCCCTTAATTGCGGCTGTCCGTCATCATCCAAAATGGTACCAACAGCACGGTCAAACTGAATCACCCCGTTTTCGGAGTTTGACAGCACCACTTCAAAGGTTTCACTTGGTTCAATTTGTGTATCGCCGCATACAGAAACGCCAACAGATGTCACCGTGCTGCCGGGCAAGAATTCAGCAGTTCCGCTTGCGATCAAATAATCTATATCAAAGTCACAGTTGTTACCACCTATCGCCGCCACCGGGCTACTGTCGTCAAGGGTGGCCCAGTCAACAGTCACCGTTTCTTGTGAACTGGCGGACAAAGTCACATCAAACATCATTTCAACCTGACCCGAATCCCCTTCATGTAATGAAGCCGGTTGGATGTTAATCACCGCCTGATTGCCGGTTAAATTCATCGGATCAATGTCCAGACGTTCAGCCCGCCCATAATCACCAATCAGTATTTCGGCCACTTTATGACCGTTAATATACACACTGGCCGGGTCACCGGGCCGCGCTTTTCCATAAGTGCGCGGATCCAGACTGTCCATCGGTACCCGCAAGGCATACAAGCCATTAAGTGCATCCACAGTACCCATTGAATATTTGCTCACGGTGAGCAGCTGACTTTCTAAGTACAGGCTGATTTCAGATTCGGCGGCCAATGGACCGCCAAACCAGGTGGCTGTTCCATACAACACATAATCAGGCTGAGACAGTTTAGCGTCAATTTTTTCAGCACCGAAAATCATAAGGCAGATTATCAGCGTGATTTTAATTATTCGTTGCATATTCATCATTAATTTCCTGAGTATGAGTAGGTTGTAAAGAACAGATGGATATCGCTGACGCCGTTGCCATCACGTTCACCGCCACCTCCTTGAATCAAATTACCCTCAATAAAGGTGTCAAGTCCTTCATTGGGATCATTCAAGAAACCGGCACCCGGTATAATCATCATCCATTTACGGTTCCACACAGACCGTCCAATGAGCCGAGAACTTGAAATGATTTCGCTTGGGTCGAAGGGTTCACTGTAATGATGCGCCCGGTATTGTGAATAGCGTCTGATATCGATGGCACTGCCCACCTGATTGTCAATGATTGGTAACCAGTCAAAGGTATCTAAATCCCCCGAACCCAAGGGTAAGGGGACCGGTATTTTTTGATCCACAATCTGCCATTCACGCATACTGAAATCATTCGCCGATGGCGACCTGAGAATATCAGCCCCCACCGGGAACAGATACATCCTGGGTGTATTGGACAGCGACAAACCAGCATAATCTTCAAACCATGTACCGACACCACGTACCCGGGTGCTGAACTGGCTGGCATCATAAGCACTGTCACCCGGACCGAGTTTATTACCAAAGAAATTCAGACCAAACAGCACGTTACTGTCAAAGGTTAGGACAATGCCCGGCTGCGGACCGGCGCTTTCCGGGGCGAAGGGGCGTGCATAGCGTCTGAATTCAGGGATATCCCATAAATTATCAACCCGGTGATCTGCCAGTACCTGACGCCATGTGTCATCACTGGTTTCCTCTTTGGGTACCCGAAACAGCTCATAACGCAAAGAGAAACGGTTGGTCTCCACTTGCGGATTATTAAAGCCCATTTGGCTTTTTAATACACTAAAGTTGAGATTCATACGTGCCATGGGATCTGACAAACCTTTGGAACCAACCAGCGGTTCACGCCGGACAATCTGACCAATCCCGCGTTCGCGAATAATATCGGTCAAAAAGTTCTGCCCTGATTGCGCATCTGAACCCAATAAATTGGTGTCATAATCATAGGCTTTGGCGGCCATATAGACATAGCGGGCGGCATTGTCAAAAGCAGCGCGGTATTTCTGTAAGGCATCATTGCGGAAAATTCTAAAGGCCATGTCTTCATAGCGGTATTCCTGGATGGCGGCCGCACCGCGTCGTCGGAATGCCTCATATTGTTTAAAGACTTCATAACCGCGGGTTAAGGTGGTGTTAAATTTACCCACCAATTGTCGCGCCGCCTCGGCCCGGGCATATATTTCTGCCCGCAAGGCCGGTTCTTTTCGCAATAAGATGGCTATTTCACCGGACACATTAAATAAATCCAAAGCCGCATCATTGAGCATCACTTCTGTTTCGGCCGCATTGCCCACCAATTCTGCTGCATAATCCGTGGCACTGGCCACCTGTTCCAGCCCGTCGGCCACTTTATCTACAGCAAAGGCCGTGGCATCACCACCAAAGTTAACCGCACACACCGCACCTGAGGCCACATCACCACCGGCGGCTAAACCGGCAATCATATTTCTTGGGATACATTCTGCGGTGTTTTCAAACGAAGTATCAATGATTTCGGCTGCAAAATGGCCCACAGCAGCAATTTTTTGAAGGGTAAAAGAAGTCGCCTTGAGGGCGGTTATTTCTGATGCTGCCTGATTTTTTATATCAATGGTGCTCTCGGTGATGTTATAGGTGGCTTCCAGGGTGTCAATATTGCTTTGAATTTCCTGACGCAGATTATCATAATCTATCATGGCCTGACGCACCGCCACCCGGGCCATCACCATCTCCTGTTGAATTTCCTGCAATTGACCCACAGCACGTCGCGAGCTGTCCCACTCTTCGGGCTTGGCAAAGGCGAAGCCCAAGTCAGCTGATTCCACCGTGCGGTATTTAACCGATAGAGAATCCGTCACATTGAGTTCACCCAAAGCACAGCCTTTACCCAATGGATTATCCGCACAAGCCGGACTCGGTGGATTCGGGGCGTTTATGGGTGCCGGTCCCATATTAAAGAAATTTATGCCTCCGGCCACCGGACTGAATGTACCGGTAAACTCCTTGACCACACCAACTTTGTTGTTATCAGGATCATAGCCGACACAATCACCGTTAGATGCCGTTTGGGTGCAACTGAAGTCAAACTCAGTGCCCGCCAAAGCCGGTGTATCGATGTACATATAATGATACATATCAGGCCCGTTGTAGCCCGCCGGATAGGTTCCACCGGGACCTATGTCATCTTCATAGGGCAATCCGAATATTTCAATCAGCTGATTATTAAAGTCATTTTCAGTGGCTCTGGAATCTCGGGAGATGTCTTCCACGCTGTCCTGATTCTGTCGAAGTAAATTAGTGATTTGATTGGCAAAATCCCACACATCTACCAGACTGTCCATGGCTTCAATGGCCCGCTCATACACTTGTTCAAAGTGGGTTTCCCCATCAGCCACGGCATCCGGATCAATATCAAACGGTACCATACCGGTGGCCAGCCCCAAAGGATTGAGGCCTCGGTCGGCTTTGTCAATTTGAGCCTGAATATTACTGTAACTGGCGACAATTTCATTCAAATCTAAAATATTAGAACGCTCAATCACTTCGATGCCCTGATGATCCGGATCATTATCTTCATCGGGAATAATGGCATTGGCGGTGACCCAATCAAAATAGGCGCCGGTACCGGCACGTCTGGCCCATCCGCTAACACCCCAGGCCCGGTCACTGTCGCTATCGGTATATCCCTGATACTGACCGGATGGATCTTCCACATAAGCATTGCGGTAGGTCAACTGCACAATTTCTGACCCGGTACGGGCTTTGGCTGCAGCCGTTTCGGCAAACTGTCGTTCATCCAGATAATCCACCTGGAAAGGCGATCCGGCAATACTGACGGCTTCGGTTTTGTTTTCCCATGTATAAAAAGGATGGCGCAGTAAATTGTAATAAATATCGGTGGCCGTTAAATAATGACCCCAGGCATCACCGTGACCTTGCGGGAACTGTGTAATGGCATCATAGACATCAATCACACCACTGTCGTCAATATCTGAAATGTTGTAACTCAATGCATAGGCCACTTCACCATCACCATTGGTGAAATTCCACAACAAACGGTTATAAACCGGTGCCGCATCCACCGCGCCTTGTGAATCATCACGGCCTCTCAGTAAGGCCAACTCTTCACTCAACAGTGAATCCAGTTGGTTCTGGAATGTAAATAAGGTACTGGCAATGGTCATCGCACCATTTTCACTGGTGATACCAATCATCGGATCCTGGGCATCGGCATAGGCTTCATTACCCAATAAGGTATAAAAATCAACCAGTTTAGAGGCCACTTGTAAGATGGCTTTGTTGGCCGGCGGGTAATTTACCGGTGGTGTAGCATCTACACTGAGGGCCATGGCACGGTTCATGACCGTGGTATAAGCCTCAATCAAGCCAATGCTGTTGAGGTTATCGGGGTCATTGTTCATGGCAATATCGCCCTCATAACGTTCACCCAGTTGAATCAGCATACTGGCATAGTTGTTGGTGGCGGCCTGACTGAAATCCTGGACCCGGGCATCAAAGGGATTAAGGCGGTTCAGCACCCGTTTCACCCAACCTTCCGCTAATTGTGCCCGCTCATTAAGCGGCGAGCCACCGGGTTGTCCGGCCCACAGGCTCCATTCGGTGTTATTGTCGCACGCCGGCAGACCACGGTATCTGGCCACATACCAGTTATCGGACAAGGTTTGAATATTGGCACCAGCAATGGTGATTTCATTGGCGCCCATGGGATTGGCCACCGGAAATTTAATCCAGCCATTGAGTTGACCACTGTCGGGATTCGGTAAGGGTTGAGGTGGTGTGCCGTCATCATCGGGGTGGAAAAACCATTCAAATTCAAGCGCGTCGGGATTACCGCCAAAATCTCCACTGTGTCTTAATACGATTTGTTCATCAAAAATATTTTCCGGCGCAATCACATTCAGTTGACCCTGATAACTCTTCACCAGTTGTGGTGGCGCGGGAGGTTGCGGATAACGTAAACAATCCACACGGATAATGTTCAGACTGACTGGTAGCGGATTTAAACTTGGGTCATTATTAAAAGCAATTGTCATAAAACCGTTACCCTGGGCACTGCCGGCGGTTAAGGCATTACCCAAACCCACAGCCCGATAAGGTTCAAGCACATAATCCTGATTACTGTCCTGAAAACCAATCAATACATCATCGGCATTGACCGGACGGTTGGCCTGACAAATGCGCTCACCTTCCTGAACAATTGAAGATGTACAGATGGCCTCAATTCGGTTGGGATTACGGGAATACCTGAACAAGGCTTCTACCGCCTGGTCCCAACTACAGTCGCCAACTGAACCACAATCACCTGTAAATGTGGCTTCTTCACTGCCATCACCGCCATTGAGTTTTTTTAGTGCCACGCGGTCATTTTTAGACAATACATTGGGCACCAATAAAGGTTCTCCCACGCCCCTTTCATCAAATAAGCCGATTAAAGTCAGCCTTTGGTTTAACGGATCAAAAGACAGGCGTTTTTTAATGGATGCGGGTAATTTAATCACGCCATCGGCTGAACCCAAAATGGATTTCAGGCCATTGGTTTGCTGCTCAGTGGCAATTTCAGAAGGAATGGCTGCTAACCGGACAAATCGGGGTGATAAGGGATCGATAGTTTGCGCCAGTGTATCTGTGGGCAATGGATTGTCTAAATTACTGTATATATCATCATAAACCACTTCCACTGAAGCCTGACTGCTGATGGCGGGTAAACCATTTTTGGGTTGCAACAAGGTTTCACCAATCACCAGCTGTGGAATATCCGCCGGCCAGGTGATGTTATAACCCACTTCAATCGGCTGGGTCGGATTGGCGGTACCACCTTTGGCCTCTGAAAGCCTTGCCAGCCAGGGCACACAGGTGCCGTCTAAATCAGGATTGCCATCATTGTCGATGTCATCCTGAATATCGTTGTTATCCAAATCATAAAAATAACCCGGCTGTAAGGGATAATAATAAAGTAAGGAACCGCTGCCGGCCGATTTTGCCCACATTTTGTTTTTATAATCCTGGAAGAACGGTGGCGGTGGTTGTTCACCCTGAGCTTGGCCCACCGCTCTGCTTTCTGCACAACTCGGTAAAGTCACCACCGGATAAGGTGGCGACACTGAAGTGGCGGCTGTTCCGGTGTAGTTGAACTGATTGAAACCGGCACCGGTGGCGAGTACTTCAAACACCCGAAAACGCCATGCCTGGCCCACTTCATCATAATATTTAACCAGTACATAAGGATCTGAGGCAGCATTCTCATCACCATTTAACTGGCTGCCAAAATCAGACCGCAAAGCAAAAATCGCTTCATGGCCACTGCCGGTGTTGGATGGCGCAAACAAGGCATGTTCATCATTGGGGTTATAACCCGGTAACTGAGGATTATCCTGAATGTAGAGACGCACCGAGGGGTATTGAAGCGGGTCTAACGGGGCTTGACCCAACACTTCACCACCTTGTTCACTGGCAATGATAATTTTGTCCGGATCAAACGGCCATTGCGGGTTATAGCGTACCGGTTTATCGGGCCAAAATACTCCGCGGTAATTATTATGATACCAGGCCACCACCAGTTCTCGACCCACGTCCTGAGGCCGTGATGACGACACCCGGTTCACCGGAATTATGTCTCCGGTTCTGGCGGCACGGCTATAAGCGGCACTGGTTCCGACACCATCATAAAATGCCAGTTCATTCACCACATAACCACTGCGACCGATTTCATTGTGATGCGTATCGGTAATTTTGGTACCGATGGTGGCTGCCTGATTATCTTTAAACAACGGCGCTGCAGTAAAAGGTACGGTTCTGACCACTTCAACACTCACTGAATATAAGGAAGGTTCTGGAGTAGGACCGTTAAAGTAAGTGAGGGTTGAAAACCCGGATGTCATGTTATTAAAGACCCGGTTATTTACCTCGGCGGCACCGCCGGCATAGACTAAATCAAAAAACAGGGTATCACCGGACGCCGGTTCCACTTCGACCGGGGCACCCGATACATGCACCTGATAACAGTTGGTAACCATCACATCATCACAGGGGGAGGTGGGCCAGTTGGCACTGCCGATGGTAATCACCCGATTATCATCTTGCGGTGATGAACTGACGCGCCAGTGAATTTCAATTTCAGATACCGGTTGTAGTGGGATTAAGCGCCCTTCTGGCTGACCTTGAATGGGCTGTGACCAGTAGAACAGTTTCTGGGCATCAGCGGGATTTAATTGTACGCCATCCTGGTAAAAATCAGGCAACAAAGTAGCGCTTTGAACGTAGGCATTTGTGGGTGGTGTTAACGGCACACCCACCGGCCAGGATTCAATCTGAAACGGACGACCGTCCAAACCCCAGCTGGTTACAAACATATCGGTCTTTCCCTGACCGTTAAAACGCATGTCTTCACCAAACAAAATACTGGATTCAAAGTTACCGGTGATATACAAAGCCGACAGGCCATCGGTACTGATGTCAATGCCGTGTTCCTGCTCGATGTCGCCAATAATGGCCGGATAAGAATCGGTGTCATCAAAGGTATTACCCCCCGTCACCCAACAAGCCACACCGTCATCACGATAGGACACCAAAAAGACATCATCGGTGTTGTCATGACTGTTAATTGTCTCTGTGGCTATGTTATTACCAAGACATTGGTTATCCACATTATAAAAAGTCCTGCTACCGGAAAAAGTACCTATTTGATAAATATAATGTTCATTGTTTATGGTTGCAACGGTCACCCCGCCACCCACAGATTGACTATCAAATTCTGATGTTTTTATCCATTCACATTTAAAATCAGGTGTCACTGCGGTGTTTAAATTTGCCACAAAAGCCCCGGCCGGTAAGTTTTTATTACAATAGCCGGTGCCACTGGCCAGATTAGTGCCTGAAACAGCCAGCATTTGACTGGCCGGGTTATAGGCCACATCAGCAATTGATAAATCCGCCGGCAAAGAAGTTGTTGCCCCAATCACCGGATTACTGGTCAGGGTTTGAGAAACTTCAAAGGCAAAATTTTCCGCTGAACCGATGCCTTCAATCTTAATGTTATCAAAATGCCAGAAATCACCACAGGCAAATGTACTCACACCTTTTAGAAACACCAAACGGGCACCATTGGGCTTTATGTGCGCCGGAATCTGATAGGTAAAGGTGCCATTGGTATAGCCTCCCCCACCGTAAAAGGTATCGAGATGATACAGGTTATAACCATTTTGGTCCGCCAGGTACAATTCCAAGTTTTCACCATTGTCCGGACGTTCAGAAAAAGGGTATTGACCCTCTATAATATCCACACTGATGGTGTAATCCTCAATTTCAGTGGTATTGAAATAACTGCTGTAAATAAAGGTGTTATTCAACCAGTTGGTGTCATTATTGTATTGGGGCACGCCTGAGATAAAAAAATCTCGGCTGTTATTACCGGGTTTATTATGTTGCCGAACACCGTGGGCTCTGGCCGAACTGTTCGGGCAGGAATTATTATTCCAGTTACTGTACCAGCCCGGTGGAAAGCCGTAATCACCCACACCTTCGAAATCCTGTTGATAAATATCCTTTTCACCTGTACTTTCACCGATGACATACATCCGGCCACTTTGATCCACCTCCATGGCTGTTGGCTTTTCACCATAGGAAGTTTGTCCGCTGCGATAACGGGCCCATTGCCAGTCGCCATCATGTTCAATACGAGCCATGTATAATTTTGAACTATTATCGCCTGAACCAATAGTAAAGTTTTGGCTTCCTATTTGAGCTTGGTTCCTAAAATAACCGGAAATATAAATCGAACCTTCCTCCGGCGGAATCACCGTTGAATCACCTTCAATGGAACGAACTAAACTGACTTCACTTTCATGGCCATTGGTGCCAATTTTTTCCACCCACTGCCACACCCCGGCACCACTGGCTTTCGCCACAAAGCCGTTGTGAACATCACTTTGGGCAGAGACATCATCACCACCGAAGTCACTGGCACCATAAAAAGCACCGACCACATACACGTTATCAGCGGCATCTACCGCCAGATCACGTGGGATATCCTGAGAAGAGCCACCGGCTTTAATCGCCCATTCAATATCGCCATTAATTTTAACCTTGAGTAAATAGATGTCTTTGAGACCGGCACTGTTTAATTCAAAGTCACCAAAATAAGCGGTACCTTCAAACTGACCCAGTACATATGTCGATCCGGTGATTGAGGTTTCTGTGGCAATCACATTGTCATAACCAGCGCCGCCGCCGCCATTGGGCCATCCCGCCTGAACAGCCGGTGTCATTAATACCATTAGGGCACAAAAACGAATCAATAAATTCTTTGTATTTTGTATAAAATTCATAGTTATCACCTTATTGGTTTAATATCGCAGTGGAAGAAACTTGCGTCAATCGGAAATCACCACTAACAAAAATGGCATTTTTATGGAGTCCGGTCAGCGTTTCCCGAAAGGTACCACCCATAATAGAGACTCCCCAGCCGGGCGGATCGGCCACATCCGGGTATTGTGGATTGTTGCTTGTGAACAAAAATTCCATCTCCCGGGTCACCTGAAAGGCTTCCTGTTTATAATTTAAGAACTGAGCATCCAAATTATCGTGATCCGGATGAAATTTATGACGAAACGGATTGGTCGGCATGTTGGGGTCAATCAGCAGACTCACATTAACCTGATTACCGGGTTGAAACTCACCGTTCATCTCAATATCATCGCCATTAAAATCATAGGCCACGGTACTGTACCGGATACCTGCAGATTGCCCGCTGCGCTTGGTGATGCCTGAATAGTTCGGAATCAATTCATCGCGTGTTAACAACACATATCGTCCCGGTTCATCCACTTCAAACAAAGTGGGGTCTTTAGGACTCACACGGTAGGTGCCGTCTTGCCACATTTGCACCACATTTTTAACCAATTTAACCCGGCCGGTTGCATCCACATGCATCATGACTCGAACCGGAAAGGGATTGCCGACGGGCAGCGGATTGACACCGCCGTTCTGGGCCTGACTGACTGCCCGAACACGGGCTGTACCCACCCACAAACCCGCATAAGAGTTTTGATTTGAAGATAATTTAAGGGTGTCGTTCTGATAGGTTCCGGTGGGTAACACCAAAGGCTGTAAAGTATTACCACCGGCATGAATAAGCACCTTGGCACCTTGTTCATTGGTAATGGAAAACACCTGCTCCATGCGTTGCTCACTAAAGGCCAAACGATTCACCGCCAAAGTCACCACCAAATCCTCACCGGGTTGTAACTCATAGACTTTAGTCACCGGCAAATCAGGCCAGGCTTTTTCTCCGGTCTCCAGGTCCACATTTAAAAATTTCATGGGCAATGTTGAGCCACCCATGCGGTTTAAACTCACGAAGTTTGTCACATCACTGAGGTTACTCAGAACCAAATCCATTTCAGTAAACGCGCCCCGGTATTCCATAGACTCACCTTGCTCAATGGTGGCATTGATCATGCCTTGATAACGAGAAGTTCCGTGGGTGTAAAACCAGTAAGCTTCACCGGATTTCATACGCTCAAGGTAAGGTTCCTGAACGGCTTCCCAGACACCTTGTGGATTTAATTTGTAAACCGGTTGTCCCTGATGGGCCGTTGAGTTGGCAAAAAAATCTCCAAAACTGGGCTCCTGACCGGCCACGAGCGGAAAACCGGTGAGGGTAAAACCGTTGGTGCGCCATTTTTTCTTCACATAAACCGGTTTACCGGTAAGACTGATGCTTTTAGCAACGCTGCCTTCCAATTTAATCAAGTATGCGGTATTGGCCGATAAAGTGTATAAATTTGACAAAAACGCTTCAGGTTTGGGTTCGGGGAAATACCCAAACCACCCTTCTAAATTCATCAACCCCTCAGCCGGATTAACCAGAAAATCACTGCCCAGTTTCTCCGGAATCCAACGCCACACACTGGCCACCGGAACACCTGAAAAAATGGTCTCAATATCATTATTTTGAGGTTCAATTTCTACATAAACCGCATTCCAACCCGGCTGTAAATTAATGGTTTGGGTGATTGTGGCAACACCGGCTCGGCCACTGCTGATACCGGTTAACCCAAGCACCATTAATCCCACAAAGATAAATGGATTAAACGTTTTAATACTTGATTGAATCATGGTTGAACTCCTGCTTGTACGGGCATCGCCGGGGGTTGTTTGTCGTTATTCTTCGGCGCAGAATTAAGCGGTTGGATTGCCATTAGCAATGCTTCATTAATTTCGATGCGGGCATTGTTTTCGATGTTGGCTAAAAAAGCTTTTTTGGCTGCGGTTTGTTTATCTGTCAACAATTTTTGTTTTATACCATCGGCAATTTGTTCGTAATGGGTTTCCTGGATATTTTCAGCCGCCACCAATCGCACCAGAAAATAACCCTTTTCGGTTTCAATCACATCCGATATGTCGCCGTTTTCAGACAAGTTAAAAACGGCCCGGGTCACCTCTTCGGGCCACTTATAAGCCCGGTTTGGGTTTTCTATTAACCAACCCATGACACCGCCCTGGTACATGGTGGAGCGGTCATCCGAATGAACGCGGGCCAAATCACCAAAATGAGTTTGGTGTGCCGGCAAACCCGCTGCTTCATTTTTAACCGCCAATAATTCATCTTTGAGTGCCTGTTTATCTTCTTGTGACAAAGCCGAACTGAATTTTTTAAAAATCATGGCACCGCGTCGTCTCGCCGGGCGGTTATACTTTTTTTTGTTTTGTTCAAAATAATCTTTGGCTTCAGCCGATGATACCTTGATATTGGCCAAGTGCTTGTTCAAGCTGGTTTCTAAAAACTTATCCACCACAGTCTGACGGTAAATTTTTTGAACCAGCGGATCTTGATCAATCCCTTGAGCCAATGCTTCATTCATCAGCAGTTTTTGGTTAATTAAAAACCTTAGCAGGACTTGTTTTTGTTTCATATCCTGATACTGACCGGCTGACTGGCCCCCTCGCAGTTTCATCTGGGTGATAAAATCATCTTCCGTTATTACACCATCATTCACCACCGCCAATACACCGGCTTTAATTTCAGGTGATTCTGATTGCCAATCAACACCGGCTAAATACCAACCCGCTGTACCGGATATAAACATTAAAGGAAAGATCCAGATTAATTGTTTTTTCATGGTGTCACCTGTTCAAAACCATTTTTAAAGATATAAAGAATAAGGGAATCCACATCCTCAGCCCAATTGTTGGTTAAAGATGTTTCAGAACCCGAGACCAGTTGTACACTGACCTCATTAACCACTTCTGTTTCTGTGGTGTAAGCCAATGCCGGATCCACCTGAGCCTGCAGGGTAAATATGGCTGTGCTGTTAGCCGGTAAGTTAGCACCGCCAGTAATAGCGAATTCGTCCACATTGACACAAACGGCACCGTTAAAAGCCTGACATTGCCAGCTGGCATTGATTAATCCCGCGGGTAAGTTTTCAGACACCACAACATCACCGGCATCAAACGAACCAATGTTATCCACGGTAATCTCGTATTCCACCCAAACACCCGGTTCAACAATTTCTATATGATTCGTTTTTTGAACACGAACATCGATACCGGATAATAAATCAGTGGTTTCTGAAGCCACATTATTTACAAGGTAAGGATCTGTATAGACACTGCTGATATCACTATTGAATGTCACCTGACCGGGCGCGTCTGCCAGTAACACCATACTGACAATGGTGTTCACCACTCCGCCCACTGGTATTTGAGCAACAGAACATTCCAGGTCGTTACCATTAAACTGGCAACTTGACTCGGGCGATACCACGATGATGTCGTCTTGCAGCGCCGGTATTTGACTGACGCTAAAGATATTACGACCTGTTGAAGGACCGTGATTAATAAACTGTAAACGGTATTCAAGTCTTTGCTGTGAATCCGGATCAAATGGATCGATGTTATCACTGATAATGACTTCAAGGTCAGCTATTTGCGTTATGGTATCTGAAACCGTCACACTGTTGTTGTTCACATCGACATCTGTAACCGGTGCTGCCACAGTCACATCCGCGGTATTAGTGATCACGCCCATGGCATCAGGATTTAACATTGCTGTGATTAAATAACTGATCTGTTCACCTGGCGGTATATCAACCAGCTGGTTGATATGCCCCTGACCGGACAACGAACAAACAGCTAGCCCGGTGGGTGTACAAATCCAATCAATATCGCTTAAACCGGCCATTAACTGATCTGTGACCGTCACTTGATTACTGGCACTGGGCCCATGGTTCATCACAACCACTTCAAATTCAACTGTTTCACCGGCCACAATAGGGTTAGTTAGCATTGATTTATGAATCGATAAATCCAGTTCTTGTGTAACTTGTGTACTCACCGAATCGGTATTGTTTGACAAATCAGTGTCGGTGTTAAAACCTTCTTCAAACACAACCGCTTCAACCATGTTGTCTATTTGACCGGTAAAATACGGATCAACCTGTGCCGTGACGGTGAAGGTGACGTTGCCATCTATGGTGACATTGACTGTTTCAGCCAGGTCGCCACTGCCATTGGCGTTATCACACAATGAACGTCCACTGGCCGAACAGGTCCAGCTTGCTTGCAACAGGTGGTTGTCCAAATCGTCAATGACTTGCACGCCGAGCGCGTCTGAAGGCCCCGTATTACTGAGCACAATCTCATATTGAATCATTTCACCGGCAATAATTTCCGCGGGCCCTGACTTGGTCACCGCCACATCCGTTTCAATGATAATTTGGGTGCGGTCTTCGGCGGTATTATCAAGCGGATCATCTTCCACCGAACCCGGCGGCATCACCATCATCGCCTGATTAACTATCTCACCACGGGCTGAAGGATGCACATGGGCATTGACCACGGTTTGTGCCGAAGAACCCGGTTTCATGTATAAATTAACACTCACCACATCGGCCTGACCCGCCGGTGTCAAACACTCGGCTTCGGCCACCAGCCGTAACACCGTCATGGCATCATCTGATGGACTCAAAGTAAACACATACACACCATCCGTTAATAGAGATTGCGGTGCGCTCATGGCCAAACCCGGATCATCCATGGCAAAATAAGTATCAACACGGGTCAACAGACCGGTGCTTTCATCGCGCTCGTACAGATTCACGGCGGCAGCGGCTTCATCGGCCATCAATAAATACCCACTGTCCGGTGTCAAAGTGATTGAGGATGGCATCACCATTGAACCTCCCTGACTGTTGGACACATCCAGCTTATCAAGATAGTTCAACGCACCGGATTGCTGATCCTGATCAAATATTAAGACACGTTGCGCACCCGGTGCCAGGGCATATAAAAACTCGGCATTGGGGCTTAACAACAGCTGTTTCATATCGTCCATGGCCGGCAAGGTGGTGCCATTGTTACTGTCACCACCGCGCAGCACAGTTTCAAAAGACAGCACTTGCGTGTTTAAATTTCTTGAGAACACGGCAATCGCATCAGAATAATCGGCGGCGGTATATAAATAGCGGCCATCAGCAGTCATCGCTAAATCATTGATGCCGATGATGACATTACTTTCCGGCACGATGGTGCCGAAACCATCTTTCACCCGCTCAACAAAACTGAGCTGACCGGTGCTTTGGTTGCGACTAAATACGGTGATGGCTTGAGATCCTTTGGCAGCCACATATAAACCTGAGTTATCAGGCGTTATCAGCAACCTGGCGGGATCAAGTAAACCAGCAACACCGACATCATCGGCTTTGACCTGTCCGGTTAACTGCAAGACATCGTTGTCGATTGTAAAAATATAAATGGCATCACTGTCTGTATCTGCCACATATAGATAAGTTTCATCTTGGTCATAACGCATGTCTGAAATAGCCGCTAAACCGGTGAGTGTCATGCCACCGGGAAAGCTGTCACCTTCGACCACTTCACTTAACAGGTTTAACTCGCCGGCCGCTGTTTTTTCAAACAGTGCGATTCGTGTCGGTGCACCTCCGGCCAGTAACAAACGGTTTCCTGCAGCATTCAGTCGCATACTGGTTGGCCCATTAAGCACATCGAAATCAGTCACACCATATTCAATGTTTAGACCGATTGGATCCGGTGCTGCACAAGACCAGGAAATTGAACCACTTTGCATACCGGCGGTGGTGGCAGGAAAGACAGGAATATTGTCTTCCAGTAACGGATATACCGCACTGGGTCCGGTGCTAAACGCATCGATGGTGTACTGTAAATCTGTACCGGCCACCACTTCCGTTAAGCCATCGTCTTTGGCCACAATCAGATTGCTGTGTGGTTCCAGAATGTCGTTGTCAATGGCGATGTTATCATTGGGATACAACTCAATGGTATCCTGATTGGTGACAGCAGTCGCAGAATTACTGATCTGGCCGGTGGCGGTATCTAATACAGTGCCTGTTAAGTAATAGCTTACATACCCATTGGCCACAATATCAGCCACATCGGACAACTGACCTTCTCCAAAGGCACCACAACGAGAACCGTCTTGTGCCGCCATGACCACCAGATCACCACCCAGCGCATACAGATAGGCACCGTCATCCGACATGGTTAAATCTTGTACTGAAGACAAGCCTGCACTGTCTGTTGCGTCATAGCTGGCTGAGGCTGCTTGGTATTGATCAACTCGCCATTGATGTAAGTTCAGGCGACCTAAACCCGCTAATGCCAGATATATCTGCTGGCCATGATTGGTTGAAATCAGGGCAGAAGGTGCAGAAGCTGTGGCCAAATCAAGCTGCTGCTGAAGCAGCCATTGATCCGCATCTTGGTCATAATTAAACACGGTCAACTTAGCTTCACCACCATCGGTGACCAGTACCTGATTACCGTCCGAACTGATGGCGGTTGGTTGTGTCAACCCGCCCTGAGGCAATTGAAAATTTTGAATAACCGCTTTGGCTGTTAATAAGCCATTACTGTGATTACGCTCAAAAGCCGCTAATGACTGGTTTAAACCTGCAGTTGCAAACAGTAACTGACCATTATCATGTAGGGCCAAATGTTGCACGCCGGTGAGACCTTCCATACCGCTCACAATAGCCTCATGCGTTAATAAACCGGTTGCCAACGAGCGACTGAATACCCCGATTCCGTCATCAAAACTGGCTGCCGTGTAAATAAAACGATCATCGGCTGAAATTAACAGTTCATTGACACCACCCAAACCGTTAACGCCGGAGACACCATCAATCAACACCTCTTCGAAAGTCATTACACCGGCAGCGTTAATGGCCAAAACCACCAAGGCATCCTCGCTGGGTGAACTGAGATATAAATTGCGCTGGTCATGGCTGAGCACCATTTGGCTGGCTCCCTGAAGTCCATTAACGCCACTGTCAGTACTCCTAATACGTTGTAATTCCAGCATGGTACCATCACGTGGATCTCGCTGATAAGCAACCACCGACGTCACACCACCTGATTGACCCACCACATAAGCCGCCTCACCATTGGCCGTAATTTTCATATCCGCATAATTGTCCAAATCCTGGTATACAATAAAATCGGTATAACCATCACTGGGTTGCAACAAACCTGCCTCCGGCGTGGCTGTACAGGTCCAACTGACATCACTGATAGATTCCGGTGCCACATCGGTGACCAACACCTGACGTGCAACCGAAGGCAGAATGTTAGGATCAGCACTCACATGGCCGGTGTTTTCATTACGAACCACAATCTCGTAAGTCACCTGGGTTCCCGGAATCACTGCCGTCAAACCATTGTCTTTGGTCACCACCAGATCAACTGCCGGTGCCAGTAAGGTGTTGTTGTCGGTGGCACTGTTGTTGTCCATATTGGGATCACTGATGGCATAAGCAGGCAGCGTTGAGGACATCACTGTGGCGGTATTTGATAATAAGCCGGTGGCATCCGGGCGCAATTGACCGGTGGCAACAATCTCTACCTGAGAACCGGCCGGCAAATCAACCACTTCTTGCACATTACCCTGGAAAGTCTGACCGGATCGGCAAGAAGCACCGTTGACCGGAAAACATTCATAACTGACTGTGGAGAATTCAGCCGGAAACATATCCGTAACCTGAACTTTTTGAGCATCGCTGGGCCCGTCATTTCGCGCAACAATGACATAACTGACTTCTGAACCCGGTGCCACACCGCCTTCACCATCTGCCAGTGAATAAGCATAGCTTAATGCGCCCATCTGAGGTCCTGCATCGACCACATCAAAACCACTGAGGGTATTGGATTGGCTGGCCACCGCAAATAACTGGCGCCCATCCGATGTGGCAAAAAGACCACTGACCCCGTCCAGACCATCAATCAGTTCACCCGGTTGCCCGAGGGCATCACCTTGATGCAATGCCTGCTTAAATTGCAATGTTCCATTTATTGGATCTCGATCAAAACGCACCAAAGTGTTTTCTAATTGTCCGGCCACATAAAGCGACGATTCATCCGGGCTCAGGACTAAATGGGTGGCATTGGATAAACCTTCCACCTGACTGGTGCCGTTTTGTTTATATTCAACGAAGCTTAACTCACCGCTACCAGAATCACGTGAGAACACCACCAAAGCTTCATCCGCTGCACCCAGTACATAGACATAATCTCCGCCATTTTGCGTTGACATCACCAAATC
The DNA here is from genome assembly GCF_014636635.1 of Marinicella pacifica. Classification (GTDB taxonomy): domain Bacteria; phylum Pseudomonadota; class Gammaproteobacteria; order Xanthomonadales; family Marinicellaceae; genus Marinicella; species Marinicella pacifica. The sequence continues at coordinate 91,041 of NZ_BMEO01000010.1, forward strand.
TGTGGGACCCACCAATCCCCCAATGCCCGGATCACCTTGCTGATAGGTTTGCTGATAACTGAGCTGACCATAACCCTGACTGTTGGCGTTCGGATTACGTAAAAAGACAGACACGGCGTTATCACTGTTGGAGGTTACATAGACATGCTTGCCATCTTGTGAAACCACCACATCACTGATGGCTGCCAGACCGCTCACACCGGCCACCGCATGTTGTAATTTTTGTTTAAATGTTAATCGGCCGCTGTTTTCGCCAGCAGTTTGGTCAATCGCAAATACAGTGAGTGATCCGGTTAAAGGCCCGCTGGCATACAAATGCGCACCATCTGCACTGATGGCTAAATCACTGACACCTTCCAAACCTTCAACGCCAAACACACCACTGGATTGTTTCTCTAAGAAGCTGAGATGGCCTGAACTTTGATTTCTTCGCATCACAACCACTGAATTGTCGCCACTGCCGGCGGCATAAACGGTTTCACCCTGCGGGTGCAATATAACGTCTGAAACACCTAATAATCCCGACACCCCTGCCTGGCCGTTAACCACCACCTGTTCAAAGTATAATTCTCCAAAATCTGTCGCGACCTGGTTATCAATTCGTGAGAATATGCCGATGGCATTGTCACCCCGGGCAGCTGTGTAGAGGTTTTTATTGTCTCCGGTGACACGAACAGCACCTAATAATCCATCATATAAGGCCAGACCATCGGTTTTGGTGATGCTTAAATCAGCACTGGTATTTACCTCATTGGTGTCCGTGTCGGTATTGTTGTCTATCAATGTTTCCGAACCGATACAATCTGTAATGACCCCGCTGTGGTTTTGTGGGCAGGCATAGACGCCGGCTTCATTCACTATTTGTCCACTGGCATCGCTGGCCACTTCTGCCGTTAGCCTGAATATCAACTGACCTTGTGCAGCCACACTCACCGGCACACCGGTGCTGTCACTGTTCAGGCTGATATTACCCACACCTGAAGCAGGACACTGGGAGTCGGCACGGCGCTGATAGACACTGATGGCATGGTCTTGGCTGGCCGCTGCGAAAACAGATGATCCGTCATCACTGAGCGCGATGTCCAACACACCATTTAGGCCATCCGTTTCACCAGATTGATCACTGATAATACCACCAAAAGTGAGTAAGCCTGTTTCTGAGTCTCGACCAAACCATAATAAAGCGTCTGCCTGTTCTGCCGCCACATATACATGGCGACCATCAGCAGTTATATTAAGACTGGCGGGACTGAGCAAACCAACCACATTCTGCTCACCGTGTGACAAAGAGCCGATTAAGGTTAGTTCACCATAGTTGGGACTGCCAACGGTATGATTCCGGGCAAATACAAAGAGTTTATTTTGACTGGATGAACTGGCATAAACATGTTGATTATCCGGACTCACCACAATCGCCGATAAACCCGATAAATCAACCCCGGTCATGGATTGATCCACCTTTATCTGGAAACTTAATTCACCGGTACCCGGGTTTCTTTGGTACACCCCGATGGCTGATTGATTAAGACCCAGGGTATATACCGAATGACCGTCTTTGGCTACGACCACATCATTGATACCGGTTAAGCCATCCGCACCGTTGACACCTTGTTGAACCGTTTCAACATGACTGAGCACACCGCTGTTTAAATCACGGTTAAACACCACCACAGCCGCATCATTGGATCCCGCCGCATAAACAAAAGCACCGTCGTCAGACGCTGCTAAAGCCAGGGTTTGATCCAAGCCAAAGACGCCATTTGAGAAATGTTGAGCCTGTTCAAACTGTAATTGTAAGCCACCATTATCTTGTGCTGAGATATGAACAACCGCATCTGCCACCTGCGCAGCCACATAAATATCATCATCCAACACCAAAATATCACGTGCCCCTGCTAAATAATTGGTGCCATCTGCTGTTAAACTTGCCACCTGGGATAAACTGCCGGTTAATTCATCAATCGCAAATGCACTGACCGTACTGTCGAGCACACTGACAGAAATAACATGAGGCCCCAATCCGGCTAAGTTATCATGGTAAGTTACGGCCGCCGCACCAAACAGACCGGACACATTATTTTCATTGTTAAGCAGCACCTGGGTTTGTTGCAAAGAACCTGAACCAATCGCCTCACAAGTCCAGCTTATTGAATTTGGATTGAATTTTTGATTTAAGACGTCATAGACCTGAATGGTTTCTTCGGGACGGCTCATCGCATCACTGGGGCCGTGATTATTGACCACAATTTCATACACACTGTTTTGACCCGGTACCGCTGAGATACGACCGTCGTCTTTACTCAAACTTAAATCGTACATCGGCGTTAATGCGGTGGTGTCGTCATCACAGACATCTTTGTTCGTATCTGTCGGACAGAGACCGGCATTATTATTAAAGGTAAAATTATCCGGTGGAATCACCCGTCCCAGAGTTTCTAAATCACCCGTGGCATTGGCACGGATGGTGGCGTTAATTTGGTAGGTCAATGTGCCGTTGGCACCAATATCAACCCGGTCAATGATGTTACCGCTGCCTTGTGCTGCACAACTGGATCCTGTACCTAACACAAAGCCATTAATTGCATGATCCGCAAAACCGGCCACATACACATGCCGGCCATCGTAACTGGTGATTAAATCATAAGGCTGCGCATAACCAAATTCACCATTTAAACCGTCTAATTGTGTTTCAACCACGGTTAAATAACCATAAGTGGTGCTGTTGGGGTTGTCATCACGATCTAACACCGTAATGGCATCATCAAATTCAGCGGCCACATAAGCGCGGGTATCATCCGGACTGATGGCAATACGCCGAGCCCCACTGAGAAAATCAAAGCCACCCACACCATCCTGATAAGTTTGTATCAGGACCATTTGGCCAAACTGATTGCTGCCCGGATTCGCCACCCGCTGAAACACTGAAATTTTACTGTCGTTGGCCGATACCACATAGACATGGGCGCCGTCCTCACTGACCGCCAAATCCCGCGGCTGGTCACCTGCTGTAAGGTTACGTCCTAAAAACTGAAGACTGCCATCTGTACTGTTGCGTGAAAACACAACCACGGCATCATCGATGGCCGACGCCACATAGAGATGTTCTTGACCCGGTGACAAGGTGACTGCCATGGCACCGGCCAAACCGGACACGCCGGGATCGCCATTGCTAATACTGCTTTGCAATGTGAGAAGACCGTTACTTGCAATTTTATAATGGGTCACTGAAGCCTGATAGCGCGCTGAGATATAAAGATTCTGACCGCCCTGATCAATCACCATATCTGACACACCCAATAAGCCATCGGCTTGATTGGCCTGGTGGGTATAACTTTCCACGAAGCTTAAGTCGCCCTGACTATTACGTTCCAGCACAGTGAGTGTGCTTTGGTCAGAACTGGCCACATATATAAACTGATCATTGGGTGTAATGGCGATACTGTCGAGGTCTTTCAACGCCGTAAAATTCCCAAAATTATTAAAGTAACTGTGTTCAAAAGTGAGGTGTTCTGCTGCTGTGGCCGGTACATTACCCTTGTCTTTATCACGTTTAAACTGAACCACTGCATCGCTGCCCAAACCGGTGGCATAAATATGCATACCATCATGGCTCATCACCAGGGCACTGGCACCCAACAAACCGTCCACCTGATTGCCTGATGTTCCCGAAACATAGTCACCTTCGCGTTCTGACTCCATAAAAGCAAACAAAGGATCCGGCTGACGGCGCTCAAAAACGGACAGTGTTTTGGGATTACTGCCACGCGCTGTGGTTAATACATGTCGGCCATCCGGTGTAAACTGCGCATCAGTTAAACCGGCCAATCCGGTATAGGTGACTTGTTCGTGGCGACTCAATAACCCTTGCGTATTGCGTAACATGACATACATTGTCGAGTCGCTGTGATTGGTATAAATCACATGCTCACCGTCAGGGCTGACAGAAACAGCCTCTACACCGACCAGGGTACCGGTCGTGTTTGCCAAACCTAAATTAGTGTCATTGTAACTAACTGCCAGACTCAGGCTGTTATCCAGAATGTCCCGGCTGACAACAATCGCTTGATGTGACCCTGAAGCGGCTAAATACAATTGCTTGCCATCAGCGCTGATGGCCATATCGTGAATGGCTGTTAAGCCCGTCATTGCCAGGGCTAAGTTTAAATCCGACAATTCGCCAAATCCTGAATCCTGGTCATCATTATTTCGACCATAAGCCGTAATATCCACCCCATTTACATCGGCCACATATAAGGCTGAACCATCCTGGCTTATCACCATATTGCCGGCATCAAGATGGTTATAGGTTTCCTTATGGGTTAAGCCGCCGGTGTTGGTGTCGCGGTTATAACTTTGAATTTCACCATCACCACTGAGGTACAGATGTCGGCCATCCGGGCTGATTTGCATCATTCCGGGTGCTGCTGGCATTTGATCTGTGACGATACCTTGGTAACTTAATACACCAAAGTCAGTAGCCTGTGCGTCACTGTTTCTGGCAAATATGGACACCACCGACACAGCAGATGTTCCTGATTCGTCAAGTGACAACACATACACAAACCGATCAAATGGAGAAACCAATATTTGTAACGGCTTTTCTAAACCATCCAATCCGTTGTCACCCTGTAATAAAGATTGAATATTGAGGATTTGACCAAATTGATTATTTAACAGTGTGCTGCGTTGATAAACCTGCAAGCTGCCATTTATGGGCCCGGCACCATCGGTATCGGGACTACCCACATAAATGTGATTGCCGTCACCACTGATATCCATCGCTGAACCGGGTAATGTTTTCAGAGAACTTTGAAACCAGCTTAAATCTCCCGGTATGGGTGACACCGCATCACATGTCCAGTTAATGTTTTGCAGTTTTGGTGGGAATATATTTTCAACCTGCGCACCAAATAAATGATCGGGTCCCTGATTGGCAATCCGCATGGTGTAAGAGATTGCATCCCCGGGCACAGCTGTGTTTCTGGAATCAGAATGGTCAATCACAATTTCAGCCTCACCACTGAGTGAATATTCAGCATAATCTTCGTTATTAAGTGGATTACTGTCCGTTTCCGAAGCGCTGGCGATGGCACTGTTATAGACCTGACCATTCGCGCCAGACAGGGTGCTGACATCAATGGTAAAAATAGCTTCATCATTAACCGCCAGATCAACATCTGTATTAATGCCTTGTCCGGTGATCGGTCCTGACTGGCTACAAGATCCGGTTCCATTAACAATGCATGTCCAGCTGGCCGTTGTTAAATCTAATTTACTGCTGTTTAAACTATCAACAACATTAACCTGAGTGTCACGAGAGGGTCCTAAATTAGTGACGCGAATTTCATAACTTAAATCAACCACAGATCCATTGATAACCGCAGCTGTTAATTCTTTAGTCAGTTGAATATCTGAAGAACCGAACAGACCTGTGGTATCAGTGGCCTCATTGTTTAGTGGGTCTGCCTCCGTAACACCGGTCGGCAAGGTGCCTTTGGCAGTATTACTCAGTGTGCCACTTGATTCACTGTCAATGGTGGCGTTAACCGTAAACATCACTGACGTTTGCGCATCTAAATCAACCAATGCATGCAACGCATCATTAACCACAGTGGTGGTTGGTGCATTTAAACCACAGGCGGTGGTGCCGGATGTACAACAAGCTCCGGAATCACCGGTCTCACAAAACCAAGAAATACTGCCCGGCACAAAACCGGCCGGTTGTGACTGAGAAAATAAATCCAGAACATCCTCTACAACCACTTGTTCCACATCAATAAAGCCATCATTAATCACTTCGATTTGATAACTAATCTGGTTGCCTGGAACCGCTGTTGTTAACTGGTCGGTTTTGGTTACTTTTAAATCGGTACCAATCACAATTGCATTACTGGTTGCATCATTTTTAGGGTTGCCGCCGATGGCCACTGTGTGGTTATCTTGGAGATCAATTTCAGCACTGTTACAAATTTCACTGCTGCCAGGCAGCTGGTTGTCACATTCTGAGTAACTGCCTTCAGCCAAACGGGTATAGATATAAACAGAAGATTGACTGCCGGCAGATAAACGAATAGGTATTTGCGCCATTGGACCAAAACCCGAAGCGATTTGACCATCGCTCGCGCAGTTATCGGGACTGATGGCGCTGTTGGGAACCCCTTCATCCGACACACACCATTCCCAACATGGTTGACCATTCGTATTGGCGCATTTAGTGGGATGATTAATTAACAGAGAATCGAAGACATCAGTCAACAGAGCACCGGTTTCGGGCCCACCTCCGATCACGGTACCTGCCCCTAAATCACTGGGACCGGCGTTGGCCACCGTAATCACATAAGTGAATGGTTCATTGGGTACCAGGGTGCCAACTTTACCCGTTTTGGTGATCGACAATTCCACTTGGCGCTCCAAATCATCACTATCAGTTGCATCAGATTGAGGCGTAATGACATTATTCGGGTTAGCTGCCGATAATGTGTAAACCAACGGATTGGTCACGGCACTTGAAAAATAGTCCACATCAATGGTGAACGTGATGGTTTCACCGGCAATTAGGTCAACCTGGGTATTTATGGCGCTTGTGCCACTGGCAGCATCACAAGCGCTGGAGCCGCCTGATTGTATACCACAGCTCCAGGCAATGGTCTCAAATTCCGATAAATTATTGTCGCTGACTGCCACTGCCAACGCATCAGATGGGCCGTCATTGGTCAGTTTGTAGGTATAAGTCTGTGAAGTTCCCGGGGTATAATTTGTGCTGTTATCCGTCAGGCTCACAGTAAAATCAGACTGCGGATCAGGACTCAATGAAACACTGCCCTTAAAATCCGTTGCGGGTGTATGCCCCGTTGGATTGGTTGCCGTCACCTCATATACCAGGGGGTCCATTGTGGCACCTGAATCGTATTGAGCGGTCACCGTAAAAGTGACCACACCACCACTGACTAAATCAACTGTGGTATTAATGAAGTCCGTATCATTCGCCAAATCACATTGGCTTCCAACGGTGGCCGAACAGCTCCATGACACTGAACTTATTGGCGCAGGTGTATTATCAGCTACTGAGACGTTATCTACATCACTGGGACCATTATTGGTCACTGTTACAGTGTAAACCTGACTATCACCCGGAATATAGTCTGTGGCGGTAGGCGTGGTGGAGACAGCAACCACCAAATTACTTTCAAATACAGGCGTATTATTATCTATTGCGCTTAATGGTGATGAGTTATTGGGATCTGTGGCGTTTGCATCGCCCAATGACACCCTTGCTTCATAGGCCATTGGGTTAGCGGTGGCAGAAGAGGCATAATCCGCATTAACAGTAATGGTGGCTTCATCATTGACGTCCAATTGTAAAACAGGATCAACATTCGAATTATTACCTCCGTTATCTGAACAACTGCTGCCGGCAACAGCAGAACAACTCCAACTGGTGATTGTTAAACCTGAAGGTACCACATCACTGACATTCAAATTTTCAGCGGCGCTGGGGCCCTGATTTGACACTTCAATTGTGTAGCTACTGCTCTCTCCAGGCTTATATGTGCCCTGACCATCGGTATTGGTGACACTGATATCGGTTATTGATGCACGGGTAATGGTTTGACTATCCGTGTCATTGGTATCATTTGAATCTGTGTTACTAACGCCATCATTAATCATCGTTGCACTGAATGTTAAATCATCAAAGAATTCAGGCTCATACTTAACAGACCCAAGGGTCAAGGTTACTGCATTCGTGTCCTCTAAACTAAGGATCAAATCTATATTATGATCATTATTGGTGCCACTACCAGAAGAACAGCTCGAAGCCCCTGTACCACTGCAAGACCATTGAAACTCATTCACCCCGGATGAACTGCTGAATGATAAGCGTACTTCTATACCAGCGACTGTGCCGCTTCCGGCTTTACTCACGGTGATCTCATAAACACCTGCACCAGAAGTTGTACCGGGTGTAAAAGTACCAGGAAAGGTATCAATGGTGACACCGATGTCATCTGCCAAAGCAGTCAATGAAAAGAATGAAGACGCCAGAAAGGCGATGACTGAAAGTTTTGTGTGTGTGCCCAGTAACATGTGTTTTCCCACTATTAAGCTGACAAATAATAATTGTCATTACTCAGGTGTTCTGAACAGCAGACACAAATAAACCGCCCGGTTAAAACCTGGCAGCCTAATTAACGCATAGAAATCTAAAAATTAATTGAATTTTTACACACATTTTTTATCCCCCGCTCATTACAAATTTGTAATGACCTAAAAACATTAAATCAAAATAAAATACTTTTCGCAAGAAATTTATAAAAATAAATCTTGAAAATGAAGGCTGTTCATTCGCAATTGAGCGGCAGATTAATGTGAAAAACACAGCATACTTGTTTTTAGGCGTGATTATGGACCTGCCACAGGCTCATCGGATAAATGAAGCTTAATTAAGTCGATAAACAGGGTATTGTTGAAATTCAGTTTCTTGGTGTTCGCTGTGCTGATGAAGCCATTTCAACTGCAGAAAAGCATTATTGGAAAACGCCTTGTCAACTTGTCTTTTGGTATCAAATTTGGATTTGAGAACCGGATCATTAAGCAACAACATTTGCGCTTTGTCCTCCCAAACATAGGGAGCATACCAAACTTGTTCCGGAACACCCTGGAAATAATCAAAAGCAGCACGGTGACAAGCCTCTAAGGTCTCATAGCGCATATTGTCTGTTAGAACAACAAACAAGGCTCGACAAAATCCTAAGACGCAAACAAAAGCATGAATTGGGTCTTTACCGCCCCGCATTTTTCCCCAGTCAACCTGCATTTGTTTACCCGGTTCTGTTTCAAAACGAATCACTTCTACCGGCTCAACACAATCACGCAATTGGCGTAGATAATCCCGAACCAACGTAATTCCACCTTGGTAACCGATGTCTCTAAGCTCCCGATGAATCACCGTTCCTGACAGACGGATTGGATTGGCATGAGCAATCCGTTCATTGATAAAATCTTTAAATGGATCAAGTTTTGAAACACCTTTAACCTTTGGCTTATAGGTAGGTTCACAGTCTGTACTGTTGATATATTTTCTGACGGTGTTTCTTGAAATGTTGAGCTCTCTGGCTATCTTTCTTTGTGAATAACCTTGTGCGTTTAATACTTATATTTTCATGAGTTCTTCTGCTGAAATCATGGCGCCTCTTTCAAAAGCACCATTGTTATACAACTGGCTCACTTTTCAACCGGTGAGGTGGCTCATTTTTGTACTGGTGGTAACAGTAACTTTTGAACGTGTCCTAGTCATCAATTAATTAACACAGATTAAATGTATAAATTTTAGACAAATAAAGCCCTAACGTGTGTTGAGGCTCTTCTTTTATTAGGTTCTGGCGGCCGTTACCGCTCCTGCTTGCTCGGCACACCTACATCCGTGTAGGCGGCCGATTCCGCTCCCTGCTTGCTCGGCACACCTACATCCGTGTAGGCGTAACCACGTGAGCGCGCAGGCGCGCAACGTGTTTTAATGACCAGCGCCTGAGCTTAGTCTGTTTTTATAAGCAAAAAAAAGCCCCAACGTGTGTTGAGGCTTTCTCTTTTGTTAGATTCTGGCGATGTCCCGATTCGCCGGTATCGTTACCGGGCTATTTAATTTAAACAGCGCAGCTGTTTTCTATCTGTGAGCTGACTTGTCAGCGTAACCACGTGAGCGCGCAGGCGCACAACGTGTTTTAATGACCAGCGCCTGAGTTTAGTCAGTTTTTATATGCAAAAAAAAGCCCCAACTGATGTTGAGGCTTTCTCTTTTGTTAGATTCTGGCGATGTCCTACTCTCACATGGGAACTCCCACACTACCATCGGCGATGCTACGTTTCACTTCTGAGTTCGGGATGGGTTCAGGTGGTACCATAGCTCTATTGTCACCAGAAAACTGGTTGCTTAAGAGGTGTTCTTCTTAAGACTGATGTTTGGAATATGAATCAAAGCGTATGCTTTAACAAATCTTGATTTTCGTTGGCTTTCTAAAATTATTAGAGATTGATCAATTTGTTTTAACCTGAAAATCGCTTCGGGTTATATGATCAAGCCTCACGGGCAATTAGTACTGGTTAGCTTCATACATTACTGCACTTCCACACCCAGCCTATCAACGTGGTAGTCTTCCACGGCCCTTTAGGACTCTTACAGAGTCAGTGAGATCTCATCTTGGAAGAGGCTTCCCGCTTAGATGCTTTCAGCGGTTATCCCGTCCGAA
>NZ_BMEO01000011.1 GCF_014636635.1 Marinicella pacifica
TTGATGAATCATCAATAATTAATTAAAAGCCCTAAATACAACAAACCCCTGAAAAAAACAGGGGTTTGTCATTAGCCTGAGGAACCTCCAGGGGTTCCTTTTTTGGTTCTATTAATTCTGTTTTAGTCGAGTAAAGAACGCAGCATCCAGGCAGTCTTTTCGTGAAACTCCATACGCTGGGTCAGTAAATCAGCACTCACTTCATCGCCTTCGATGGCGTCAGAAGTAATCACTTTTCGCGCATGGCGAATGATGGTTTCATGTGAGTCGAGTAAGTTCTTAATCATCTGTTTGGCTTCCGGGACTTCAGTTTCTTCTTTGATTTCAGTGAGTTTTGAAAAAGCCTGATAAGAACCGGGGGCAAATTCACCCAATGCGCGGATGCGCTCGGCAATGACGTCCACTGCTTCAGCCAATTCCAGATAATGTTCTTCAAACAGTTCGTGTAAAGTGGTGAACATTGGGCCGGTGACATTCCAATGATAGTTGTGGGTTTTTAAATAAAGTGTGTAGCTGTCAGCCAGTAATTTACTCAGGCCTTCGACAATTTCACTTCTGTTTTCTTGTTTTAATCCAGTATTGATAGACATAATATTTATTCATTATTGTTGATGAATATTAATTATAAGTCTTGGTTGCGGCTTTGTAAAATTGATAATTTTGAACATTGTGTTCGGCAAAATCGATAATATAAAACGATTAATGAATATTTAACATTCTATTGGATAAATGTATTATGGGTTTAATGTTTTAGCCACGCGAAACCCAAGGCGGGGATCGGTGAAGCTGTCGGGGCCTTGTTTACGGTGGCTGCTGTGGTACTCCTCAAGTGCGCTGCCCCAGTGCCCACCACGTATAACACGTTTTTCGCAACCTTTATTGACCCAAGCCAGACCGTCATCGGGTGCCCTGAAATAACTGTCATGCCAGCAATCGGTCACCCATTCCATGACATTGCCGCTTAAATCATAAAGCCCAAAGACATTGGAACTGAATTGTTTGACCGGTGCGGGGCCCCAGTAACCGTCTTGGTACTGATTCACACCCTCACGCCACCGCACGCGGCTGCCGCGCAGACGGTCATTGGCACCGCTTAAGTTGCCATAGTTATCAGGTGGTGGATTAACACCCCAGGGAAAGGGTTCTTGTGAACCGGCTTTAAGCACATACTCAAACTCACTTTCTGACAACAGCCGATAGGCTTCTCCGGTTTGTTCCGCCAGCCAATCGGCATAGGCTTGGGCATCCTGCCAGGAAACATGAATAACAGGGAGATTGCCATCCGCTCTTTTGCCCAGATAGTCATGGCGCCAATTAATACCATGTTTGTTTTTAAAACGTCCTGTTCGCGGGTTATAGACCACGCTTCTGTTAAGTTGTTCGGCGGTGGTTTTGTAACCGCTGATGCGAATAAATTCAGCAAACTCATCAACCGTGATTTCATGCTGACCGACGGCAAAAGCCTTTTTAAAATTAACCCAGTGCGCCGGTTGTTGGTACTTTGGCCCGTCTGCGCGGCCCATAAAAAAAGTGCCCACCGGCAACACAACCATTTGCGGGCCATCACCGCCTTGTGTGAGGGGGTCTCGAAGTACATCAAAAACGGCATAAGAACCGTAAGTTTGGGCTTGTATAAATTGTTGCTGATAGGGTTTGATGACATCGGCCTGCAGATTCAGCTGTTCTAATTTATTCAGCAGTTCTTCGGCACGATTAAGCTGTAAAGACTGGATGGCGAGATAAAACTGGCGATCAAGGTAGTTAAAACGTTGTTGTTTTTGTTGGTTCACCTGTTGAACGGTGGCGGCATATAGCGGGTGGTTGTCGTTGAGTCCGCCCAGGATTCTCAGCTGTGCCCGGGCCACGTCAAAATCACCTTCTTCGGCAGCACGGATGGCCTGCTGACTGATGGTTGCCAGTAATTGATTTTCCAGTTCAGTGAGCGGCGGGTACTCGTCATCTAACTGCCGGGCTTGCTGAAATTTATGGATGGCATCTTCGTGATTAAAGGCATACAAATCGTTGTTGCGCAATAATTCATGCGTCTCTTGAGTGAGTTTCTTTAAAGTAAACAGGGTGCTGATTTGGTCTGTGTATTCAGCAATTTTGGGGTCATCAGGGGCCAGCGATTTAAGCCGGGCGGTCAGTGCGGTGAGCTTTTCTTCGTCATAATCAAGCATCGCCTGAGCAGCCGCTTCGTAAAGTCGGGCGTGTAAATCGTCCAAAAGTTCATTTAGTTGGGGCACGTCATGGTTGGCATTTTTGGCCGCCATCAGGTAAAACAGGGCATTTTGTTTTTCCGGAAAGAACGCATGGTCATTGTCGATGGCCAGTTGCGCCAAAGTTAATAAATCATCGGCAGTCAGGTTTTCTTCGGTAAAATTCATCTCTTCGGGGAGCCAGTTGGGAATTTCAACCCGGGTGCGGATGGTTTCAGGTAATGCCGGTTCCTGTATGTCGTCTGTTGCCGGTGATTGGGTTTGCAGATTGACATTTTGTCCGATTGTAACGGTCTTTGGCTCATTTGATTGGAAATAGTTGGGGCCGGTTTTTAACACATACAACAGGCTGACCAAAGCCAGCCAGATGAGCGCCATGATAATTTCTTTAATGCTCATCCAGACAACGGTCTCGCTCAGTGTTGCAGATACGCAGGTCACGTATGGGGGCAATGCCTTTCGGGTGCTGCTTTAAATAAGCTGTGAACAAATCTTTTAATTCGCTGCCATTGGCGCTGCAGCTTTGGATCATGTCTTCATTAACCATTGTGTAGCCGTCCTGATTGGTATGAGCCGACAATAAATAATGGGGCATCACCACCCGCACGTTGCCTTTGCTGTCATCAGGCAAAGGCGTCAGGTCGTTATGCAGGTGAATGTGATGAACCGATTCTTGGGTCGGGTTATGGATAAAAGATAAGCCCGCCACTTGCAACCAGTGACCGTTGGCGGTCCAGTTAGACACGCTGTGTTTAAGAATATCCACCAACAGCATCTTCGGAATCTCAATCAGTTGTAAGTTACTCGGATAGGGGAACATTTCATGCAGATGTTTGGCTGTGATATCACTGCCTGCCGGGATGTTTTGGTTTAAGCGAATACTGCCGGAATTCAATAAAGCCACTTCGGCACCACAGGCGCTGAAAGCATGCAGACTTAAATCGGCCAGTAAGTCACCGAGATTGGTCTCAAAACGGCGAATGGTGGTTTCTTCAGCCACCAGTTCTGTTTGGGTGATGCCGAGTACTTGCTGTAAACAACGTGATTCGGCTTGGTGTTTGGCGCAATACTGCTGTTCAATGTTCTCATTCAGACTTTTCACCAAAGCCAGCGTGTCCGTATCCGGTTCGATGTTATCAGCCAATGGCACAACTTGTGGCAGTAACGCCGCTTTGGGTTGAGACAAATCAACTTGCACCACCACCGCAGAAGCGGCATCGGCATCAGCTTTTAAAACCCAGCGGTTATTCACCGTTTCAGCCTGGGCGAAATGCTCGTGACCACCGAAGATAATATCGGGACGATATGCTTCAGGTAAGGCCAGCATGGCCAGATCATCGGGCATGGTTTGGTGGGTCAGGGCAATCACAAAATCAGCCCCGGCACGGCGCAACATCGGCACATACCGGGCAGCGGTTTGCCGGTAGCTGTCAAAGGTGTCGATGTACTCAGGATGCGCCATATCCGTGGTCACACTAAATACACCCACCTGATAGGGACCGTATTGTTTCAGAATATAAGGTTTAAGATGATTTGACTGGATACCGTCTGCTGTCCATTTTATATTGCTGTCCAACCAGGTGAATTCAGACCGGTTGAGTAAATCATTCATCAGCGGCACATGTTTAAGGTCGCCTTTGTCAAATTCGTGATTACCAAAAGTTACCAGCATGTCCGCATCAAATTCATCTGCCGTCCCGTCCAGGAAATTCATGGCCTGAATCATGGCCACGCCATTGTCCTGTTTGCTGTTAAAGGACGGGTGTAAAAAATCACCGGCATGCAGTAGCAGAACATGGTCTGATTCAGTTTCTGATTGTTTTCTCAAGGCACGAACCCGGGCTAAACCGCCGGTTTTTCCCTGATTAATGCCGGCAATGCGATAAACATCGTTAATCGCAATGAGGGTCAGTTGATTGTCTTGGCTGATTTTTTTGGTTGCATGTTGGCAACCGGCCAATACAATGAGGAGTCCAATAATAAAATAAATTCTGATTTTTTTCATGACTAAAATTTTATCAAATTATGCATTCGTTGATGACATAAATGTCGCCCAAAAATTGCTCACTGCGGTGGATTCTCAAGAATATTACCCGATGGACACCGAATTTGAGCGTTCGAGAACTTTTTATCTTCACCCGGCTTTGTTACAAGTGCATATAGATGATACCTTTTATCTGGTGGACATTGCCATCAAAGAATTGGCTGAATTGTTTTTACCGGCATTTGATAAACTGATTTTACATTCAGGTTCTGAAGATCTGGAGTTGTGGCGACAGGTGACCGGCAAAAAGCCCAGAGCGGTGTTTGATACCCAAGTGGCGGCGGCTTTGGCGGGCTATTCTTTGCACACCTCGTACCAAAATCTGGTGGAGTCTGAATTTGATGTTAGTTTAACACAGGGCATGAGCCGTTCTGACTGGCTGCAACGTCCGCTGACTGAGGCACAAAAAGAATATGCGGTTGAGGATATTTATTATCTGGGTGAATTAAAACAGCGGCTGAGTGAACAGCTTTCACAGCGAGGCTTAATACTTTTGTTTGAGGTTTTAATGCAGCAACAACTGGACAACCTTGATACAGATGGACACAATGAAAAAATGTACCAAAAACTGGTGAAAAGCCAGCGACTGGACAAGCAACAAAGGGCGCGCTTATGGCGGCTGTTGTTGTGGCGTGATCAGCTGGCACAGCAACGTAACAAGCCCCGTAACTGGATTTTAAAACCACCTGAAATGATTGCTGTGGTGCAACAGGTCACAGGTTTTGAGGATTTGTTTGACATTGGTTTGTATCCTAAATTTATTAAATACAATGGCCGTGCTTTACTGGCGGCTTTACATGGCCGGGATACATGGCAGGACACCGAGCCGCCGCAGATAATTAAACTTAACAGCCGACAGGGTCAACAGCTCCAGGCGATGAAAAAAGCAGTTAAAGACAAAGCGACTAAAGCCGACATCGATCCGGCCTTAATTGTCAATAACGCCGGTTTAAAAACGCTGGCTTTTCAAGGTGAAACGTTGGAAGTGTTGCCGACATGGCAAGCATTAATCGAGGCGGGGTTTTGAGCGTTCCGGTTCAGAGCCATCGGGGCAGGGCTTAAACGCACAATTATTTTCAGGGTCTCTACCAACGTAACTGCCATCATCACATTGTAAGGCTTCCTGGGTACAATAGACTACGGGCTCTTTTTGTTTAGATTGTTCAGGGCAGGCTTTGAATAAACATTCATTGTTAGGATGTCGCTTCACAAAAGACCCATCAGGGCATTGTTTCATATCATCCGCACATTGGATTTCAGTCAGTGGTTCTGGGCAGGGATCAAATGCACAGTTTAAGGCAGGGTTACGGCTCACAGTCTGGCCGTCTTCGCAGACTTTGGCGTCCTTGGTGCAGGCGCCTGGTACAGAGGATTTATTGGGGTTTTCGGTGGTTTCCGTTTGGCAGCCTACTACCCAAAACAAGGTTACCCATAAGATGACAAAAAATTTCATGCAGGCAACGGTTTTTCCCAGAACATGGCCTGGCCATGGTGATCATCCAGTTGATAAGGTTTAAAGCCAAAACGCTCATAAGCGGCCTGCGCTGTGGTGTTGCCGGTGACCACTTCAAGGGTCAGCTTGCAACATTGTCTTTGTTGCGCAATATCTTCCACCAGATCAAACATTTTTCGGCTTAAACCCATGCCACGATACTCTCCGGCCACCACCACATCATGAATGTTAATCAGCGGTCGACAGGCAAAGGTGGAAAAACCTTCAAAGCAGTTAATCAAACCGGCCGGCTGACCATCCACGTAGGCCAGAATACTGAACGCATCCCGACGGTCCGCCAGAGCCGGAATTAAGTTTTGAGCGGTAAAGTCACTCAAGGCCATACCACCGCCCATCGGATCGGTGGCATAACAATCCAATAACTCAATCACATGCCGTGCATGTTGTGGATTGTGGTAATCTGCTTGAATAACCTTAACCGCCATACATCACTCGCGTAATTTAGCCAGTAAGCGCAGTAATTCAATATACAGCCACACCAGTGTGACCATCAGGCCAAAGGCGCCGTACCATTCGAAATGCTTGGGTAGGTTTTGTTCACTGCCGCGTTCGATAAAATCAAAATCCAGCACCAGGTTTAAGGCCGCGATACCGACCACAAACACGCTTAAGCCAATACTCAGCATCGACGCATTTTCGGTATTAAAGTAACTGATATTGGCACCAAAACCAAAATGAGCCACCAGGCTAAAGAGATAAAAGACGGCAATGCCCATGGTGGCAAACACAATCACTTTTTTAAAGGTTTCGGTGACTTTAATCAGACCGGTACGGTAACTGAATAACATGGCAAACATCACCGCGACTGTGAGACCTACGGCCTGTGATACGAGTCCAGGGTAGCGGGCTTCAAAAACGGCTGAGAGACCACCGACAAATAAGCCTTGTAAAACCGCATAAATCATCGAGCCAGCCACAGCAAACTTGGGTTTAAAGGCGACAACCAAGCCAACAACCAGACCACCGAACATACCGGTTAACATCAAGGTGCGACCCAGAGCCGGATCATTGAGCATGGTTTGCCAGGTCCAGGCACCCACGGCCACCATAATCAACAGTAAAATACCGGTTTTGTTGATGGTGCCGTTAACCGTCATGCGCTGTGAATCATCGCGAATCATTTCGTCCACAGGCCCTAAACTGACGGCATGTTGTTCAAATTGATTCATCGCCGGATTGGCGGTTTTCATGTTTTTTAAATTCATTGATTAACCTAATTTGTGTGATTGAAAAAAGAGACAATCATTATATAGGTTCATTTTCAAAGGGTACAAGCTAAATCGGATGCCGGCAATCAAAAACCGGTAAAAAAAGATGTTCAGTCATTTGCGATAGGCATCTTACAATGCGGATTATCAACATTCCCCCGAAAGTTGATGGCTCAGTCTCATCCCCCAATGGACTGATTCTATCGTGCCCGAGGACCGGCACCAAATGACTGAACATGAAGCAATTAACCTGATCATTCCGACTGTTTAATCTTGTTTGTGCCGGCATGCATTCATTCAGGTAACATCTGTCCTTATTAAGCAATTAATCATTGCTGTTACCCATAGAAGCGAAGAAATGATACAAAACCCTCAAAAATAATTTATTTTTTTAAATAAGGCTGTTCGCGGATGGTCAGGTATTCTCTGGCTTGATGCATCAAATGCACAAAAGCCTGTTGGTGGTTATTGTGTAAAATGCTTTTCAGTCGGTTAATGGTGTCGTCCAGGGCATTGATGATGGTGGGGCTGTACTGATTCAGTTTCTGGATTTCATAGTATAAATCGGGGTTTTCGTGGGTCACATTGGCAGCAATGCGCCACTGGGCATCAAAAGTGGTACTGGATAGATTGGCGAGCAGATCGGCGGCTTCTCCCGATTCGGCCAACACCGTCATAAATATAATGTTCAGTAAATGCGACAGACCGAGCACATAGCTGATTAAGCGGTCATGGTCTTCAAATTGCATTTCAACGCGTTCCACCATGGTGGGCTGAAACAGTTGTTTGGCACTTTGTAACGCCGCATCATCGCCCATGTGAATGAAAATCACATGTTTATTCGACAACAGCTGACTGTCGGGGCCAAACATGGGGTGAATAGAGACCACCCGACAGCCGCTGTCGTGCAGCGAACGCAGGGGACGGCGCAGGGGGGTTTTGATGGAACTGATGTCCATGATAATCCCGTTTGGTTTAAGTTGTTGCAGTTGATTCAACACCTCGACACTTTTTTGTATGGGGGTGGCGAGGATAATAAAATCGTGGTTCAGTTCAATCCTCGTGATATCAGCAATAAAATTATCCTGGTCGGGCAATGGTGCAAGGTCATTAATTTCAACGGTGAAATTCTGCTCCTGTAAAAAATGAGCAAACCATTGTCCCATCTTACCGTTACCGCCGATAATCAGGGCTTTTTTGTTGTGACCGTAACCGGAGTTTTTAACTTTCTGGACCTCTTGTTTGCTGAGTGAGGTTTCAATAATCAGCTCAAATATTTTTTGTGCAATGTTTGGATTGAGTTTTTTCTGCTCAGCCACTTCTCGGATGTGATTAATAACTTGTTTTTCACGACCGTAGTCACGGGTGGGTGATTTTGTGTCGAGTTTCACATTTCCAATCTGCTCAACATTAAACTGTCGTTCAGCAATCAGTGCTATAATTTGCTCATCGATGTCATCAAGTTGCTGACGTAATTGCGATAATTTTTGATTTTTCATATTGAATGTCAGTAAATTTAAGCGTAAATTGTTACAGTATAAAGATGATTAAGCAATAATTTTTAATGGGAGTATGAATATATGCGTAAACTGTTAGTTTTGTTAGTAATAACATTTTTTAGTGGACTGGTTGTGGCCAAGGATCGTCCGGTGGTGGCGGTTCTCGATTTCACCAATGATACCCGAGCTCACTGGTGGCGAACTGATGTGGGGCATGAGTTGGGCGGTATGCTGGCCAATGAGTTAACTTCGACCGGAGCCTTTAAGGTGGTTGAACGACAACGCCTTGACAGCGTATTGGGTGAACAGGATTTGGGTGCTTCAGGTCGTGTTAATCCGGCCACGGCAGCTAAAATGGGCAAGGTGACCGGTGCTCAGTATTTAATTACCGGTAAAGTGGCGGCTTATGAAGAAAATACCAAAGGAACTGGTGGCGGATTGAGTTTCAAAGGTATTTCTTTGGGTGGTAAAAGCCAACAGGCTTATTTAGCCATAGATTTACGTGTGATTAATGCGACCACCGGTGAAGTTGAATATGTCCGTACCATTGAAGGTCGTTCCAAAGGCGGCGGTATGAGCGTTGGTCTGTATCGTGGTGGTTTTGGTGGCTCATTGGGCGGCCACAAGAAAACCCCAACCGGTAAAGCCATTCGTGCAGCGCTGGTTGAAGCCACAGATTATTTAGCCTGTGTTATGTATGATCAGGATGGTTGTGTTCGTGAATACAGAGAAAAAGAACGTAGTCGTCGTGAGAAAACCAAATCATCTTTATCACTCGACTAAGACGATTCACAGGTTTTAACAAACCAAAAAAAGGCCGGCAAAAGACCGGCCTTTTTTAATGGGATGGTCCGCTGTTAATTGGCTTTATGAACGGCTCGTTTATCGACGCTCATGGCCGCTTCAAATACAGCTTCAGATAAAGTCGGATGGGCATGAACAATCCGTGCCAGGTCTTCGGCACAACCTCTAAACTCCATGGTCACCACACATTCAGAAATCAATTCTGAAGCACCGGCGCCAAAAATATGGGCACCCAGTAACTCATCGCTTTCTTCATGAGCCAGTAGCTTGACCATGCCTGTGGGCTCATTCATGGCCAAGGCACGACCATTGGCCGCAAAGGGAAAAGTACCGATTTTATATGGAATACCGGCTTCTTTGAGCTGCTCTTCAGTTTTACCGACCCAGGCCAGCTCCGGTTCGGTGTAAATCACCCAGGGAATGGTGTTAAAGTCAATGTGGCCATGTTCACCTAAGATGCGTTCTACCACGGCAGACCCTTCTTCAGAGCCTTTATGTGCCAGCATCGGACCGCGAACCACGTCACCTACGGCCCAGACATTCTCGACACTGGTCTGGCAGTTGTCGTTGACATCAATTTGACCGCGTTCGGTTAATTCAACGCCACAATCATCGCTTAGCAAGCCTTCTGTTTCGGCTTTACGACCGACAGCCACCAGTAATTTATCAAAAGTTTCAGTGTGTTTCTCACCATCTTTTTCATACACCACTTCCACCTGGTTATTTTTCACTTCAGCAGATTTAACAAAGGTTGATAAGTGAATATCAAGCCCCTGCTTTTTGAACTCACGGGCCGCGACTTTGGCAATGCCCTGGTCACAGGCACCTAAAAAGGTGTCCATGGCTTCAAATATGGTGACATCACTACCGACCCGGCGCCAGACACTGCCCATTTCCAGGCCAATCACGCCGGCACCAATTACACCCAGTTTTTTAGGCACCTCTTCGATGTTTAAGCCGCCGGTATTATCTAAAATATATTTGTTATCAACCTCAACATTGGGAATCGACACGGGTACCGATCCGGAGGCCAGGATAATGTGCTTGCCGGAAACGGTTTGCTGACCTTCTTCGTTGCTGATTTCAACCTGACGGTCTTTTAATAATTTTCCGCTACCGGCAATGTAGCTGACTTTGTTGGCTTTGAATAATTGTTTGATACCGCCGGTCAGTTGTTTGACAATTTTGTCTTTACGGCCAATCATGGTGCCGACATGAATGGCAGCGTCTTTAAACGAAATACCGTGGACATCGTAATGCTGCGTCATTTGCTCATAATGCTTGGAAGAGTCCAGCAACGCTTTGGAAGGAATACAACCCACATTGAGGCAAGTACCGCCAAGGGCGTACTCGTCGTCTTTGGTTTTAAAGCGGTCAACGCACAGGGTTTTCAAGCCGCCCTGAGCAGCCCGAATGGCCGCCACATAACCGGCCGGACCGCCGCCAATCACCACCACATCATATTGTTCACTCATCAATTAATCTCCGTTACAGTTTAAGCAGCATTCTGGCCGGATCTTCCAGCATATCTTTTAAAGTGACTAAAAACAGCACCGCATCTTTGCCGTCAATAATGCGGTGGTCATAGGTCAGTGCCAGGTACATCATGGGTCGAACCACAATTTCACCCTCAACCACCACCGGTCGTTCTTTGATGGTGTGCATGCCTAAAATGGCACTTTGCGGCATATTCAAAATTGGCGTTGACATCAAAGAGCCAAAAGAGCCGCCGTTGGTGATGGTGAAGGTGCCACCTTGTAAGTCTTCCATCGTCAGTTTGCCACTGTTGCCTTTTTCGGCAAAATCACGGATGCCTTTGTCTATATCCGCCAGACCCATGGCATCGGTGTTTTTTAACACCGGCACCACCAGGCCGCGCTCGGTGGCCACCGCGATACCGATGTTTTGTTGTCGGTGATAAACAATGTCATTGTCTTCGACGGACGCATTGATTATCGGAAACTGTTTGAGCGCCTCGGTGGCCGCTTTGACAAAAAAGGACATCAATCCAAGTTTAATGCCATGTTTTTTCTGGAATTCGTCTTTGTATTTACTGCGGATATCCATCACTGCCTGTAAATCGACCTCATTAAAAGAGGTCAGCATGGCAGCGGTTGACTGGGCTTCTACCATGCGATCGGCAATTTTGGCCCGCAATCGGCTCATTGGTACCCGCTCTTCCAGCGGGGTGTTGGCCACATTCATGACATCGGGTTTGGTGATGCGTCCACCGCGACCGCTGCCTTCGACTTGAGACGCGTCAATGTTTTCATCTTTCATCATTTTGCGGGCGGCCGGACCGGCTGAACCGGTGTCAATGTCATCAGCGGTTGTTTTGGGTGGTTGTGTGGCGGATTTTTGTTCGCCGGACTTGTCTGATGAATCGTCAGTTGATTTCTTTTGTGTGGATGTGTCTTCGGTTTTTGGTTCATCTTGAACCGCGCCTTCTTTGACCCTGGCAATCACGTCACTGGCCTGCACCACATCGCCTTCTTCAACGTCGACAGATTCCAGTACACCGTCAACCGGCGAAGGCACTTCCAACACCACTTTGTCGGTTTCTAAATCCACCAGATTTTCATCTCTTCGAACCGTGTCACCGGGTTTTTTATGCCAGGTGGCAACGGTGGCGTCACTCACTGATTCGGGTAAAACCGGTACTTTAACATCAATGCTCATTTTATTATTACTCCGCGTCTATGGCCGATCCATGGTTTCCATGAATGGCATCTTCGATTAATTGGTTTTGTTCTTTTACATGGACTTGATACGATCCGACAGCCGGCGAGGGCGAACCTTTACGGCCGGCATAATACAGTGGGAATCGATCTGCCACACAATGTTGTAAATGGTGTCTGATCTGAAACCAGGCACCTTGGTTTATGGGTTCTTCCTGACACCAGATCACTTCTTTGGCGTTGGTGAATTTGTCCAGCTCGGCGGTCAGTTCAGGCCGCGGGAACGGATACAGTTGTTCAATGCGAATCACGGCAATGTTTTTTATGTCATTCTCATTGATCCTTTTCATCAGGTCGTAATAGACCTTACCTGAGCACAGTATAATGCGCTCAACTGCTTTGTTCGTGACTTTGCGATCCGGAATCACCAGCTGAAATCCGCCTTGCGTCAGTTGTTGTTTGGTGGACACGGCTTCTTTATGCCGTAACAGACTTTTGGGGGTCATCACAATCAAGGGTTTTCTGGCTTTGCGCAGCATTTGCCGGCGAATCATATGAAAGGTCTGGGCCGGGGTTGAGGGCATGCACACCTGCATATTGTTGACCGCACAGAGCTGCAAAAAGCGTTCTAAACGGGCCGATGAATGTTCAGGCCCCTGGCCCTCAAAACCATGGGGTAAGAACATCACAAGACCACTTAATCGACCCCATTTGGCTTCACCTGAGGATATAAACTGATCAATCACCACCTGGGCCCCGTTGGCAAAGTCACCAAACTGGGCTTCCCAGATCACCAGGGCATTGGGTTCAGCGGTGGCATAACCGTATTCAAAACCCAACACCGCCAGTTCTGATAGCACAGAATTAATGATGTCAATTTTATTGCTGTCGGTTTCCAGCCGTTCCAGTGGTGTGTAGTTTTTGGCCGAATCGGTGGTGTGTATCACCGCATGGCGATGGAAGAAGGTGCCGCGTTGGGAGTCCTGGCCATCGAGACGAATCTGGTAGCCGTCATCCAGAATACTGGCATAGGCCAGGGTTTCAGCAAAACCCCAGTCCATTGGTATTTCGTCGCGCATCATTTTGATGCGGTTATCATTAATACTTTTCACCCGGGGATGGGGTTTAATATCATCCGGCAAATCGGTGATGATTTCGGCGTATTTTTTGAACTGTTCTTCACTGATGGTGGTGTCCACTTTCTCGCGCAAATCACCATCAAGATGGGGGGGCCAATCGACCACAAATTGATCGTTGTTTTCATCCGCAAATTCCACGATATGCTGTTTATCATCGAGGCTGTCACGGTAGTCGTTCATTAACTGTTCAGCGTAAGATGAATCAATCACGCCGTTTTCGATTAATTTTTGGCTGTAAATTTCCCGTGGTGTCGGGTGTTTTTTGATGATTTTGTACATCTTGGGTTGCGTGGCGGAGGGTTCATCCGCTTCGTTGTGACCGTGTTTGCGGTAGCACACCAAATCTATCACCACATCGATATCAAAACGTTGGCGGTAATCTGCGGCCACCTGGGTGGCAAACACCACCGCTTCAGGATCATCCCCATTGACATGGAAAATCGGTGCCTGCACCATTTTCGCCACTTCGGTGCAATACAGTCCGCCTTTTTTGTCCAAAGCGTGGGTGGTGGTGAAGCCAATCTGATTATTAACCACCACATGGATGGTGCCGCCGACATCAAAACCTTCTACCCGTGCCATATTAAACAATTCCATGATGACACCCTGACCTTCAAATGAGGCATCACCATGAATCAGTACCGGCACCACCTGGTTTTTGTTTTGATCATCACGTCGTACCTGCCGGGCCCGCACCGATCCCAGCACAACCGGGTTAATAATTTCCAGATGTGAGGGGTTGAAAGCCATGGCCAGGTGCACCGGACCATGTGCGCCGGGTACGTCTGATGAATAGCCCTTGTGGTATTTAACATCACCGGAATTGACATTGTCCAGAGACTCATCACTGCCTTCGAATTCATCGAATAAATCAGCCGGAGATTTACCCAGTATATTGATCAGCATATTGAGGCGGCCGCGGTGGGCCATGCCGAACACAATTTCTTTCACTTGATGCTTACCCAGATGGCCAATCAGTGCATCCATTTGTGGAATCAAAGCATCGCCGCCTTCTAATGAAAAGCGTTTTTGGCCCACGTATTTGGTGTGCAGGTAGCGTTCCATGCCTTCGGCCTGGGTGAGTTTTTTCAGCATTTGTTTCTTTGCATCGTCGGAAAACCCAAACTCACCGGCGGGTTTTTCCAATCTTTGTTGCAGCCATTCGCGTTTTTCAATATCAGTGATGTGCATATATTCAACACCGATGTGCCGGCAATAAACCCGTTCCAGTCTATCTACGATGTCGGCTAAAGACATTTCAGGCGTATCGGTGACCAGCGAGCCGGTGTTAAAACGGGTGTTGAGATCCGTTTCACTGAGGCCGTGAAAAGACAATGTTAAGTCAGGTGTGTCCGGTCGCTTGGAATAGTTAATGGGATCCAAATCGGCTTTTTGGTGACCGCGCAGGCGATAAGAATTTATCAAACGCAACACCGCTGCTTGTTTCATCGCATGGTCAGCATCACCTGATAGCCCACCGCCGGCCGGTAATTGACCGGCGGCTATAAATTGTTCAATCACCGGTTGATGGCGAACATCGGGTTGCTCACCGTCAAACTGTTTAAACAGTTGTTGCAGTTCAGGGGTGACTGCTTGAGGATCCTGTAAGTAGAGATCGTAGTATTGCTCTAACCAAGCTGAATTGGCGCCAAAAAAAGGGGCGCTTTGTTGCTTTTCTTTAATCCAGTTCGCCAAGGGAATGCTCACGTCAAAAATAAAAGCCGTTATTATACCTGAGTTAAGCGTGGGTAAAAACCTATCGGCACCGATAAGGTGGATTAAATCGCATTTTTATTTGTAAAGAGCAGCTTTTGTAAAACCCATTGTCAGCGGCTTATTTTTTGTGACATAATATTCACACAGGGTACAAAACTTCCCAAAAATATTTATTTTTTTAACAGCGTGTCTTCACAAATTATCTGTTCTTGTTAATTTTTTTAAATGCAGAAAAATAAAAGTTAATAAAAAAAATCAATTTTACTCGTTTATGGTGGCAATATATGCTATATTTCCTGGCGACATTTCGGCCGCTTTCTGGAATGTATTTTTTTGTCTAAGGTGTTGAAATGCAAGTATAAAACAGTATGCTTGCAAAACAACCTGTTCTCATCAGTGAGACTTAAGCGGTTGAAAGTACTGGTTAATTTTTTTAAATCCAAATAAGATTAAAATAAATAATTTATTAATTTATTTTGGGAGAGTGACGGGGACAGTTATGCAAATGAGTGAAGTCAAAAAGAAACAGCAGGTTTATTCGCAGGAAGAAGCTTATCAGGCATCCTTAGATTATTTTAAGGGCGATGACCTGGCGGCCCGTGTCTGGGTCAACAAATACGCATTAAAGGATTCAGAAGGTAATATTTTTGAACAAACGCCGGATGATATGCACCACCGACTGGCTTCAGAAATCGCCCGGGTTGAAAAAAAATACCCCAATCCGATGTCGCAACAGGAAGTTTTTAACCTGATTAAAAACTTCCACTATCTGGTTCCTCAAGGTGGCCCCATGACCGGTATCGGCAATCCCTTTCAGATTGCTTCTTTGTCTAACTGTTTTGTGATTGGTAATCCCGGTGAATCGGATTCTTACGGTGGTATCATGAAAATTGATCAGGAACAGGTGCAATTGATGAAGCGTCGCGGTGGAGTCGGTCATGATTTATCCCACGTGCGGCCACGGGGCTCAGCGGTTAAGAATTCAGCGCTGACGTCCACCGGTATTGTGCCGTTTATGGAGCGCTATTCCAATTCCACCCGTGAAGTGGCCCAGGACGGTCGCCGGGGTGCGCTGATGTTGTCGGTATCAATCAATCATCCCGATGCCGAAGATTTTATTGATGCCAAGTTAGAGCAGGGTAAAGTGACCGGTGCCAATGTATCGGTGCGCATTGATGATGGTTTTATGCAGGCGGTGGCAGACAATAAGGACTATCAGCAAAACTACCCTGTGTTCAGTGATGACCCCAAATTCAGTCAAACCATCAACGCCCGCCAATTGTGGCAAAAAATCATCCACAATGCCTGGCAGTCCGCTGAACCCGGCATTCTGTTCTGGGACACCATCACCCGTGAATCGGTGCCTGATTGCTATGCCGATTTGGGTTATGAAACCGTTTCCACCAATCCTTGTGGTGAGATACCCTTGTGCCCTTATGACTCTTGTCGTTTACTGGCGATTAATTTATTGTCCTATGTGAGCAATCCCTTTACGGACACAGCAAAATTTGACGAGACCTTGTTTAAAGACCATGTGGCCAAAGCGCAACGTTTAATGGATGACATCATTGATCTTGAGCTGGAAAAGATTGATGCGATTTTAGAAAAAATTGATGCCGATCCGGAAAGTGAGGAGGTCAAGCGCATTGAGAAAAACCTCTGGTTAAACATCAAACAAAAAGCCGAAGAGGGCCGCCGAACCGGCATCGGTATCACTGCCGAGGGTGATATGCTGGCAGCTTTAGGCATTCGTTACGGCAGTGATGAAGGCAATGATTTTTCCGAGAAAATCCACAAAATGATTGCGGTTGAGACCTATCGGGCTTCTGTGAACATGGCTAAAGAACGCGGTGCTTTTGGTCTTTACGACAGTGAACGTGAAAAAAACAATCCGTTTATACAACGGCTGAAAAAGGCCGATGCCGGGATGTACAAAGACATGGTTGAATATGGTCGTCGTAACATTGCATTATTAACCATTGCACCCACCGGCACCACCAGTTTAATGACCCAAACCACCTCAGGGATTGAGCCGGTTTTCTTACCGGTGTATAAACGTCGGCGTAAAGTGAACCCCAATGATAAGGACGCACGGGTGGATTTTGTTGACGAGGTGGGCGATTCCTGGGAAGAATATACCGTGTTTCATCACCGGTTTAAGCAGTGGATGGAAGTGAACGGTCATGACACCGAAAAAAGCTACACGGAAAAACAGTTAAATGCGCTGGTTAAAAAGTCACCTTATTATAAGGCCACCAGTAATGATGTGGACTGGCTGAGTAAAGTGCGGATGCAAGGAGCGGTTCAAAAGTGGGTGGATCACAGCATCAGTGTGACCATTAATTTACCGCAAAATGTCAGCCAAAAACTGGTGGGTGATTTGTATATGGAAGCCTGGAAAGTGGGTTGTAAAGGAGTCACCGTTTACCGTGACGGTTCACGCTCGGGCGTCCTGATTTCCAATGAAGACAAACAAGAAGAGCTGGTGCCATTTCCCACCAAACGGCCGAAAATTCTGGAAGCCGATGTGGTGCGGTTCCATAACAACAAAGAAAAGTGGATTGCCTTTGTGGGTCTGATTGACGACCAGCCGTATGAAGTGTTTACCGGTCTGGCGGATGATGAGGATGGTATTTTCCTGCCCCGTTCCATTGAAAAAGGCCTGATCATCAAAAGCCGTTTAGAAGACGGCAGCTCACGCTATGATTTTCAGTTCACCAACAAACGCGGTTATAAAACCACCATCGAAGGTTTGTCCCATAAATTCAATCCTGAATACTGGAACTATGCCAAATTGATTTCCGGTACCTTGCGTCACGGCATGCCGATTGTTAAAGTGGTGGGATTGATTAATACCTTGCAACTGGACAGCGAATCGATTAATACCTGGAAAAACGGTGTGACCCGTGCACTCAAACGTTATATTGCCGATGGCACGGAGGCCGAGAAAGGGACCTGTGAAAATTGCCAGTCCACCGAGTTGATTTATCAGGAAGGCTGCTTAACCTGTAAAAGCTGCGGTTCATCCAAATGCGGTTAGGGTGAACCCGGCATGCATAAAAAGCACCCACACCGGGTGCTTTTTTTTGGGCTTACAGTTCACCGCTGTGAATGATGGCAACACCATCGGCCAGCAACTGCTGTCTTTGTTTTTCATGGTTTTCAGGGTCAATGGCGCGGGTGGCATCTTCAATCAGCACACATTGAAAACCCGCCTTCAGGGCGTCCTGAATGGAATAATACACACAAAAATCTGCCGCTAAACCTGTGAAATACAGGGTTGTGACCTGTAATTCTCTTAAATAACCGCTTAATCCGGTGGACTGCATATGGCCATTGTCATAAAAAGCACTGTAACTGTCGATATCGGGGTTCATGCCTTTGCGAAAAATAGCGGCGATGCGATGGCTGTCTAAATCGGGGTGAAACTCAGCGCCCTCTGTGCCTTGGACACAATGAGCCGGCCACAGGGTTTGTGGCAGTCCGTTTAGTTCAATCTGATCAAAGGCTTTGTGCCTTAAATGGTTACGCGCAAAACTCAAATGTTCAGCGGGATGCCAGTCCTGACTGGCAATCACTAAGTCAAATTGATTCTGGAGGCCATTAATCACCGGCACAATTTGATCCCCTTCGCTGACGGCCAGCTTGCCGCCGGGCATAAAGTCATTTTGTACATCAATAAGCAGTAAGGCTTTCATGCTTGTCTCCTGAGTTGTTGGGCCAATGAATCCCGCTGATGTTTTAAGCCGGGACTGAGGCCGACTTTGTATTCATGTGGATTGTCAAAGCGGCGATAATCCTGGGGCATTTGGGTCAATTGAAATTGAACATGGTCGGCAATGTCTTTGAGTGTGGGTTGTGTTTCACAACATTGACCCGCTTTCATCACCGGTTTTAACAGTGGTTTGGCTGTGAGCTTATGCAAGTCCATGGATTTAAAGGGTTCAAAAGAGTGTAACATGATGTCAGGTTTTGTCTCATCGGCCAGGGTAACCACATCGGCACCAATCGGTTGGTTTTGGCTGTTATATAAGCGCAGTACCTGTTTGTGACCGGGCAGGGTCATTTTTGCGGTATTTTCAGACAGTTTAATGCGCGGTTTGTCGCGGTATTGAGCCAGTTTATAAACACCGTCCAATGCGCCGTCGGGACGCCCGATCACCAGGGAAGTACCGACCCCGAAAATATCAATCGGTGCCTGTTGTTCCTGAAGACTTTTTATGACATGTTCATCCAGTTGGTTGGAGGCAGCGATTTTGACATGATGTAAACCGGCGGAATCCAGCATTTGACGACTTTGCTTGGATAAATAAGCCAAATCACCGCTGTCTAAGCGGATGGCCTTTAATGAATGTCCGCGGGCTGCCATTTCCAGACCCACCGTGATGGCATTGGGAACACCACTTTTCAATGTGTCGTAGCTATCCACCAAAAGCACTGTATTATTCGGTTGGTCTTCCGCAAAAGCACGAAAGGCACTGAGTTCATTGTCATAACTTTGTACAAAAGAATGGGCCATGGTGCCGACCGCAGGTACTTCAAAATCCTGAGCGGCTTTGACATGACTGGTGCCATTAAAGCCGCCAATCACAGCTGCCCGACTGGCATAATAGCCACCGGCACCCTGTGCACGGCGCAAGCCAAAATCCAGTAACGCGGCAACACCCGCCACCGAACGTATACGGGCGGCTTTGGTGGCAATCAGGCTCTGAAAATTAAGGGTATTGAGTAACAAAGTTTCAATCAGCTGAGCTTCGATTAAATCAGCGTGAACCGTCACCACCGGCGCCCCCGGAAACACCAAATCCCCTTCGTGGCAGCTTTTTAAAGTGCCGGTAAAACGAAAATCGGCCAGATACCCTAAAAAATCAGCTTTAAACCCCTGATTGGCCAAAAACCGAAGATCATCCTCACTGAAACGCAACGATTCAAGCGCATTCAGCAAAGTACCCAGACCGGCAAAAACCGTATAACCACCCTGAAACGGATTTTTACGAAAAAAATAATCAAACACCGCCGGATTTAGGTGCTTATTCTCATGAAAATATACCTGCGCCATACTGATTTGGTACAGATCGGTGTAGTTGCCGGTGATGTTAAGCATAGGCTATATTTTATCAAGTGAATGGTTTTAATTAAATAAGCATTCAGGCTAATCAGCTGCGATGATGTGTTGGTATAAAAATAACTGATTCAGCAATGCTTGATTACTGGATAATTGATGTCGGGTAAATGTTGACATATCACAGAGTCGTTCAGCAAAAGTCAATGAGCAACCATACTGTTCGCCGTTGATGTATAAATGGGCCTGTTGTTCATCAAGCGCATAGTAAGCAAAACTATCCGCAGGATTTTTCTGCCACTGTTCGCTGGTGTCCTTAATGGGATAGTCAGGTGCGTCATCCAGTAGGCGGTAGCTGCTGATAAACTGACCGAATATATCAGCCAGTTCGGTGTCGGTTAAACGTTGTAAGCGTTTGATTTGTTTTCTCAGGTGCTTTATTTCATGCTCGGTAATGGCAGCGGTGGCTTGGGTTTCTTTGCCGGCATCTGTTAAGCGCGCGGATTCGGGTAATTGCTGTGCCACATAATCGGCCAGCGCCGTTAATAATTCAGCATCAGCCGGCGCACGTAAGCCCACCGACAGTGTTAAACAGTCATCATCCAGTGAGATGCCATGATGGGCCATGCGTGGTGGTAAATACAACACATCACCGGGCGACAGGGTTTGGCTTAATTGCGGTTGGTAACCGTCAATCACCGCCAGATCACTGTCTTCGACAGAGACAAAATCGGTTAAAACAGTGCTGTCATAAGACCATTGGCGTTGGCCCTTGACTTGTACCAGAAACACGTCGTATTGATCAATGTGTGCGCCCACGGATGCGCCGGTGGGTGCATAGGATAACATCAGGTCATCAAAACGCCAGGCTTTAATAAAGGGTAACGCCGATAATATGGCCAGGGTTTGCGGAAACCATTTTTCAATGTCAGACACCAGAAGGGTCGGATTCATATCTGTGAGCGATGACCACACATCGGGGTCGTCATACACTGCCCGATAATGGCGATTATCTTCACTGTAAATTATGCGTGACTGTACGCCCTCACGACGTGACAATTCAAACAATTGATACCGGTTTGGCAGTGTATTTAACGGCAGATTTGTTTGCCTGAATAAATAAGGCCGCTGTTGCCAGTAATTTTTTAAAAATTCCTCACTATTGAGGGGCTGATTGTTAAATATGTTTGGCAAATTGTTCGGCATGGCCTGTGTAGGTGGCTGGCGTGAGTGTCAGCAATTGCTGTTTAACGTCCTCAGGTACTGCCAGGGTTTTAATAAAAGCCTTGATGGTGGTCTCGTCAATACTTTGACCGCGGGTCAGTGCTTTGAGTTTTTCATAGGGGTTGTCAATACCATATCGGCGCATCACGGTCTGAATCGGTTCGGCCAGCAAGGCCCAGTTTTGATCCAAATCAGCAGCCAGAACATCGCGGTTTAATTTTAATTTATTCAGGCCTTTGGCCAACGAGCGGTAAGCAATCAGGGCGTGACCGTAGGCCGTGCCCATGGCACGTAAAACGGTTGAATCGGTGAGATCACGCTGCCACCTTGAGATCGGTAATTTTTCAGCCAGATGCGCCAGCAAAGCATTGGCCAAACCGAGGTTACCTTCGGCATTTTCAAAATCAATGGGATTAACCTTGTGCGGCATGGTGGATGAGCCCACTTCACCGGCTTTGGTTTTTTGGCCGAAATAATTGTTACTGATATAGCCCCAAATGTCACGGCTTAAATCCAGCAAAATGGTGTGGATGCGAATCATCACATGGCTCAGCTCAGCGATGTAATCATGGGGTTCAATCTGGGTGGTGTAGGGGTGGTGGTGTAAACCCAAGTCGGCGATAAAGGTTTGCGCCAAAGACTGCCAATCAATAGCCGGGTAAGCACTCAAATGGGCATTAAAATTCCCCACTGCACCATTGATTTTACCGTAGATGGTGATGGACTTGAGCTGATGGAGCTGTTGTTCCAGACGAAACACCACATTGGCCAGTTCTTTGCCCATAGTGGTTGGTGAGGCCGGCTGGCCATGGGTTTTTGCCATCATCGCATCACCGGCAAATTCATGCGCCATGGCCCTGAGGTGAGCGATTAATTTTTTGATTTCGGGGACCAGGATAGATTCCCTGGCCTGCTGTAAGATTAAACCATAAGCCAGGTTGTTGATGTCTTCAGAGGTGCAGGCAAAATGCACAAATTCCAAATAATCGGCCATCCCGTCAATCTTTTGCATGTGGTTTTTGATGTAATATTCCACCGCTTTGACATCATGATTGGTGGTGGCTTCAATGTCTTTGACCTGCTGGGCCTGTTGCGGCGTGAAATTCTCATGTAAGGCCAGTAATTGTTGCTTTTGCCGGACACTGAAAACCGGTAATTCCTTAATCTCGGCACATTCACTCAAGTGAATCAGCCAGGAAATTTCCACCAAAAGGCGGTTTTTAATCAGGCCATATTCACTGAAGAAAGGTGATAAGTCCCGGGTTTTGGATTGATAACGGCCGTCAACGGCAGAAACAGCGGTTAAAGCGGACAAAGACATGGTGTAAGGGCGATTAAAAAGTAAGCGTATTATACGTTTTTGACTTAGTTAACTCAACGCGTGATAAAAAACCTTGCATAATGCATAAGAATATGCGAATATAAGTTAATATTAAATTGCGAGAGATCATTATGCAACACGTCGTTATTTTAGGTGCCGGAATCGGCGGCATTCCCATGGCATTAGAGGTTAAAAATCTTCTCGGAAAGGATTGTCGGGTGACGGTTATCAGCGACAAAAGCTGGTTTGAGTTCACCCCGTCCAATCCCTGGGTGGCGGTTAACTGGCGAAAACAAGAACAAATCAAAGTGGATTTAGCGCCGATGTTTAAAAAACGGGACATTGACTTTATTCCGGTGGCAGCCCAACAGGTTAAACCCGATGATAATCAAGTGGTGCTTAAAGATGATCAGGTGATTGATTATGATTATCTGGTGATTGCCACCGGACCCAAATTGGATTTTGCAGCGATTAAAGGCTTGGGGCCGGATGGTTTTACAGAATCTGTGTGTACCACGGGACATGCAGCAATTGCGGGTGAAAAATGGGAAGAATTCGTTGCCAACCCGGGACCGATTGTGGTGGGCGCTGTGCAAGGTGCGTCCTGCTATGGGCCGGCCTATGAGTATGCTTTGATTTTAGACACCGAATTGCGCAAACGAAAAATACGCGATCAGGTGCCGATGACTTTTATAACCGCCGAGCCGTACATTGGTCATTTGGGGCTGGATGGCGTGGGTGATACCAAAAGCCTGTTGGAATCAAAATTACGGGATGCCAATATTAACTGGATAACCAACTGTCAGGTGGATGAAATCACCGAAAATGAAATTCATGTCACCGAACTGGAACTCAACCGTGACCCCGTTAAACATGACCCGATTGCTTTTAAACATGCCATGTTACTGCCGGCTTTTGCCGGGATTGATGCCGTTCAGGGCGTGGAGGGTCTGGTCAATCCCAAAGGCTTTATTCTGACCAACAAGTATCAACAAAACCCAACATTTAATAATGTCTTTGGGGTCGGTGTTTGTGTGGCGATACCACCGATAGGTAAAACCGCGGTGCCCGTCGGCGTGCCAAAAACCGGTTATATGATTGAATCCATGGTTACTGCCACAGCTCATAATATTCAAGCCATGATCAAAGGTGAGGCACCGCAAGCCAAACCGACCTTGAACGCATTATGTCTGGCTGATTTTGGTGACGGTGGGGTGGCCTTTGTGGCCAAACCACAAATGCCGCCACGGAATTTAAATTGGTCGGGCAGCGGACGCTGGGTGCATTGGGCGAAAGTGGCATTTGAGAAATACTTTTTACGCAAAGTGCGCAAAGGTCAGGCCGAGCCGATTTTTGAAAAATACGTGATGAAGGCCATGGGTCTGGTACGCTTAAAAAAATAAAAGCTCACCCGCCAAAGAAGTTCACTTGAGCTTTACCGGCTGGGCTTTATAATGGTGGTTTTTCTCAAAGGAAAATGCTATGAAAATCAGCCATAAATTTGACGGTGGCCGCATACAAGTGCTGGCCTGTGAGCAAGCCGATGATATTCGGGTCAACATTGACAAAGATTCAAATGCAGACTTTCGCCAATGGTTTTATTTCAGACTCCACGGTGTTAAGGACAAAGATTGTGTGGTGAAATTTATGAATGCCGCCGACTGTTCTTATGTGGAAGGCTGGCAGGATTATGATGTTTGTGCCTCCACCGATCGCCATGATTGGTTCCGCCTGCCCACTGACTTTGACGGCAAAGTGATGTCGGTTGAATTTAACACCGACACCGACGACATATATCTGGCCTACTTTGCGCCGTATTCTTTTGACCGTCATTTAGATTTACTGGCTTTTGCCCAATATTCACCGTTGACCGAGGTCATTAACCTGGGTGAAACCGTGGATGGCCGTGATTTTGATATGCTTAAAATTGAACAGCCTGACAGTGATGATGACAAGCTCAACGTTTGGTTAACCGCCCGGCAACATCCCGGGGAAACCATGGCCGAATGGTTTATGGAAGGCTTTATCGAATCCCTGCTGGATGCCGATAACCCCACCTCGCGGGCTTTATTACAACAATGCCGATTTTATCTGGTTCCCAACATGAACCCCGATGGGGCTTATCGCGGTAATCTGCGCACCAATGCCGCCGGTGCCAACTTAAACCGGGAATGGAAAGAACCCAGTTTAGAAAAGAGCCCCGAAGTTTTTCTGGTGCGCCAGAAAATGCACACAGAAGGCGTCGATATGTTTTTAGACGTGCATGGTGATGAAGCCATTCCCTATAACTTTGTCGCCGGTTGTGAGGGCAACCCCAATTACGATGAGCGTTTAAAGAATTTAGAAGAGGTGTTTAAGTCCGCTTATTTTACTGCCACGCCGGAGTTTCAGGACGTGCATAAATATGACCTGGATGAACCGGGCAAAGGCGATTTACGCCTGGCCACCAATTATGTGGGTCAGACTTTTTCATGCCTGGCGTATACCCTGGAAATGCCCTTTAAAGATAACCACGATTTGCCAGATGAAGAATATGGCTGGTCACCGGAACGCTGTAAGAAATTAGGCGAAGACACCTTGGTGGCTTTATTAAACACAGTACCGGCGGTATTGGCTAATCCCGGAGAATCCTCATGAAAAAATATGTTACCTGCGGTGTCATCATGATAACTGCATTTTTATTAACCGCCTGTCAACCGGCGCAGGAAAAGTCGGTATTGCCTGATGGTCACAACGCCCGAAATGCGCTGGACTGGGCCGGCGTTTACCAAGGCACCTTGCCCTGTGCTTCCTGTCCCGGCATTAAAACCCTGATTACCCTCCGACCAAATGGTGAATTTATCAAGCAGCAACATTACATCAACACCCAGGGCAGTTATGTTGAACAGGGCCAGTTTGAATGGCAAGAAGACGGCGCCGTGATTCACCTGCTGGGTGATGATGTCGGGGCGGTCAATTACTATAAAGTGGTGGAAAATGCCCTGCTGCATTTAAACGCTGACAAACAAGTCATTAGTGGTGATATGGCTGAATTTTACCGTTTAGAGAAAACAAACATGACTTTACAACAAACCGACTGGCAACTGACCGAAGTGATGAACGTGGCCTTTAAAGACGAGGTTCTGGCCCGCGTCTCCATGCAATTCGATGACCAACGCCTCAATGGCAAAGCACCGTGTAATCGGTTTTTTGCCGAATATCAAACCAGCGAAGGTACATTGGCATTGGAACGGGTGGGCAGCACCAAAATGGCCTGCGAATATATGCACGAAGAACAACAGTTTTTTGATATTCTGGCGCAAGTCAAAAGCTATGATATCGAACTCAATGAATTAATCCTCAAAGACGCTGACGACCAACCACTTTTACGATTCCGAGCGAAAGTGGATGAAAACGGCGCACAATCCAAGGATTAAACGCTACCGCCAGCAACCGTGTTATTTTAAACATTGATACGCAGGCCAAAGCCGAAGAAATAACACTGGCTGATATTAGTATGGCATGAGAGAAAGATCTCAAATGGTCATTCAATGCGTTATTATCATGATGTTAACGGATAATAACGTATTGATGCGTTTTAAACTCGAAAAGACCGGATAAATACGTATTTTTTAAAAAAAGGATAGACCTTTTATCGCCATAAAGGCTTTTAAAGGGCAAAAGTAGATACTCTGTGACTCGTCAAGAGAATTCGGGTATTTGTACCGCATAATATACTCCCTTTGTCCTGTAATGTTAAGCAATAGTCCGAAATACTATTAAGGGCTAAAATGGCATGAAATATGGGTTTAAAGGAGCTTTGTACAAAAAATAAAACCTTGAGAATATGAGGGTTGGCGCGACCGGAGAGATTATTTCGTACATCCATGCACTCAACCCTGCGGGCCGTGCTATAGCACGTTCAAAAAGGCAATCCTGCCTTTTTAGTATGAAATCACTTCCCTGTAATTTCCCCCTACGGGCCGTGCTATAGCACGTTCAAAAAGGCAATCCTGCCTTTTTAGTATGAAATCACTTCCCTGTAATTTCCCCCTACGGGCCGTGCTAAAGCACGTTCAAAAAGGCAATCCTGCCTTTTTAGTCGAACTCGAAGCGGAAGTTCTCATTCTCCGAGCTTGCCCATAAAAAAACCACCGCGATGGGTGGTTTTTGTATGGCGCGCCCGGAGAGATTCGAACTCCCGACCAACCGGTTCGAAGCCGGTTACTCTATCCAGCTGAGCTACGGGCGCTTATTTGAATTTGGGTATTGTACTTAATTTGTTGCCAGGTGTGAAAGGAAACTTTTGGTAATTAAAGACTTTGGTATGTTGTCGTTCCGACAAGCCCCGAGAGATAACTCAGTGCATCCATGCACTTCGCCCTGCGGGCCGCACTGAAGTGCGTTCAAAAAGGCAATCCTGCCTTTAGGGTGGGCTCTGCCCACCAGAAAGAGTTGTAATAATCATCCTGATTTAAACTATTTTAATACCAAATTGGTGTGATTTTTCGAGGAAGACAGCATACCAATAAATGGTGGGCGGAGCCCACCCTACGTGAGCAAATATTTATTAAGGCTTCACATAATCCAACGGGTTGACCGGTTGGCCGTTTTTGCGGATTTCAAAATGTAAATTATTCACATTGGTGCCGCTGGAGCCGAGCTGGGCGATGACATCGCCGCGTTTGACTTGCTGACCTTCGGTGACCAATCGTTTTTTGTTGTGGCCGTAAGCACTTAAAAATGTGTCGTTATGCTTGATAATAATCAGTTCGCCATAACCCAGCAGGCCGTCACCACTGTAAACCACCACACCACTTTCAGTCGCTTTGACAGACTGACCTTCATTGCCGCGAATGGAGATGCCTTTGCGTGCCGGGTTACTGCCGGAAAAAGTGGTTCTTATTTTGCCTGCCGTGGGCCATAACCAATTTAAATCACCGTTTTTCGGTAAGTTGACCACCGGTTGGGTTTTGGGTGGTTGTTGGCTGATAGTGACGCTGGGTTGAGATTGCGTGGATTTTTTTTCCGTTTGCTTGGGTGGCGTTGTTTTGATTGGTGTGGCCGTTTCTTTTTTTGCCGTCAGGACTGGTTGCTGAACGATTGGCCGGGTTTTGACTTTATTTGAACTTAATTCTGTATTTTGTTTGCTCGCGACCAAGCGCAGCCGTTGGTTTGGGTGAATCACATAGGGCGCTTCAATGTTGTTGATGGCGGCCAGCTGTCGGTAATCAATGTTGTAGCGAAATCCAATGGAGTAAAGGGAATCTCCTTTTTTAACCCGGTAATAATCCGGTATGATGGTTGATTTGCGGGCTTGAGAAGATTTGGGCTGTGACGGTCGGGTACTGATTTCATCGACTTTGGCCGGTGGCCTGGATGCACAGGCGGTCAATAACAACAAAACCGGTATGGGCCACCACAGTCTTTTCATTTAACGCTCCACCCCTTCCAGCAAAGGCACAAAAATCACATCTCCCATATTTTCAATCACCGGGCCGCTACTTCCCCGGCTGATTTTTTGTAAAGTTTGCCTGGCTTTACCGCCCACCGGAACAATGATAAAGCCATCCTCTGTTAACTGATCCAATAATTCAAGCGGCGGTTCCGGTGGTGCGGCGGTGATAATAATCACGTCAAAGGGTGCTTCTGTGGGCCAGCCGAGGTAACCGTCATCTGTTTTACAGCGTATATTGCGGTAGCCAAGATTAATGAAACGACGTCGGGCGATGCGGGTTAATTTGTCGATGCGTTCAATACTGAATACATGTGGAACCAGGCGACTCAATACGGCGGCCTGGTAACCGGAG
Source organism: Marinicella pacifica (assembly GCF_014636635.1). GTDB lineage: Bacteria > Pseudomonadota > Gammaproteobacteria > Xanthomonadales > Marinicellaceae > Marinicella > Marinicella pacifica. The sequence continues at coordinate 28,217 of NZ_BMEO01000011.1, forward strand.
CCGGTCCCCAGTTCCAGCACTTTTTGGGGTGACGGGTGGGTCATCACCTCAGCGCTCATGCGTGCCACAATATAAGGCTGCGAAATGGTCTGGGCAAACTTAATCGGCAGTGCGGTGTCTTCATAGGCGCGGTGCGCCAGCGCTTCATCAACGAAAATGTGGCGTGGCACATCATTCATGGCTGCAAGCACCTGTTCGTTGTCGATGCCTTTTTGGCGCAATCGATCAATCATGCGTTGGCGTGTGCGCTGTGAAGTCATGCCAATGCCCGGTGCATTCATAACTGATCGAGCCACCGATTTAAATCACCCATAAAATCGTGGCGGGTCATGTCAATTTGTAATGGCGTGACTGACACATAGCCGTTTTTAACCGCATGGAAATCGGTGCCATCGCCGGCATCGGCCTCGGGGCCGGCGGGTCCAATCCAGTACATGGTGGAACCACGCGGATCGGTGATGGGCAGGGCATTTTCTGCTTTGTGTCGGTTACCCAGGCGGGTGACTTTAAAGCCCTTAATCTCATCCACCGGTAAATTCGGCACATTGACATTTAAAATGGTGTCTTTGGGTAGTGGATTGTTTTCAAGATGTTCAATCAGACGGCGTAAATAATGTGCCACCGCTTTATAATCCCGTTTGCGGTGACTGTCTTTGCAAGAATCCATCACAATCGACACCGCGATGGCCGGCAAGCCCAGATAACGGCCCTCAATGGCGGCTGCCACAGTGCCTGAATATAAAACATCATCGCCGAGATTGGCGGCATCATTAATGCCCGAAATAACCATATCCGGTTCATAATCGAGCACACCGGTCACTGCCAGATGGACACAGTCGGTGGGGGTGCCATGAACGCTATAAGCATCATCACCAATCTGATCCACCCGAATCGGACGATCCAGCGTCAATGAATTACTGGCGCCGGAGCGATCCCGGTTGGGCGCAAAAATCACCACATCACCCAGTTCCCTGAGCATGGTAGCGAGGGTGTTGATACCGCGGGCATTGATGCCATCATCATTGCTGACTAAAAATCTCATTGAAATTTTATTCATCCAAATCCTCTATTATAATAAGTTGGTCACTAAATAGACAGGCGGAAAGTGAAGATGGCTGAACAATTAACGTTAAAGCAGGTGCTTCAGGAAATTGATAATCAGGCAGGGCAGGCAGATATCGTGACCCTGGATGATTTGGTGAAACACTTTCAAAGCCGGGGTTTCGGGCCGCTGATTATGTTTCCGGCACTGATTGCGGGACTACCCACCGGTGCGATTCCGGGCGTGCCCAGCTTATGCGGTTTATGTATTGCCCTGATTTCTGTGCAGTTGGTGTGGGGTAAACAACACCCGTGGTTACCCAAAAAGCTGGCCAGCATTGAGATGGACACTGAAAAAATTAAATCGACAGTTCCCAAAGCCATGCCCTGGGCCAAGCGGATTGATTTTTTGGTCAGGCCCAGACTCAAAATATTTACCACGGATAAGGCACAAAGGGTAACGGCGCTTATCACCACTTTATTGGGATTGAGCATGGTGCCTCTGGAACTGGTGCCGTTGGGTGCCGGAATTCCGGCCTGGGTGCTGGTGATTATGGCGCTGGGCTTTAGTGGTCGTGACGGTCTGTTAATCCTGCTCGGTTACGTGGTCGCGGTTGCCGGTTTGTTGTGGATTATTCTGTGACTTCAGTTTGTTTTTGGCGGCTTCGGACACCTCGTTTTCATCCACCAACAAGCCCCGCGAGGAAGCCCTTTTTTGCCATTGTTCGCGGGCAAATTTCTGCATATTCTGAACCTGATCCACCTCGTCCATAATCTCCAGACCCAGCAGGGTTTCCACCAGGTCTTCCAGAGAAACCAGACCGCGGGTGTCACCGTATTCATCCACCACCAGGGCGATGTGCTGGCGTTCATTGAGCAGTGACTCGAGTAACATCGGCAAGCTGGTGTCTTCTATAACACACAACAAATCCCGTTTTAAATCTTTTAATTGCTTGTTATCGTCTTTGGCCTGAGCCATCAGAACGTCATTTTTCAGCACAAAAGCGGTGATGTCATCCACAGTTTCACTGTAAACCGGTAAACGTGAAAAGTTGGTGTTCATAACTTCCTCCACCACATCTTCCACATGCAAATTTTCATCAAAACTCACAATCACCCGACGCGGTGTCATGATGTCTTTGGCTTTTAAATTGTTGAGCCGAAATAAATTGTCAATGATGCGTGATTCGTGTTCATTGATATGTCCGGTACGGCGACCCAGACCCGCCATTGCCAGAAATTCATCCCGGTTAAAAATATGGTGTTGTTTACCTCTTGAAATCAGGCGGGTAACCTGCTCAGAGAGCCAGATAAAGGGGTACAATGACGTGATTAAAAACGACACAAAATAGGCTGTGGCATTGGCCAGAGATTTCCAGTACACCGCACCGATGGTTTTCGGGATGATTTCAGAAAAAAACAGTATCATCACCGTCATCACCGCTGAAAAAAGACCAATCCAGGCACTGCCAAACACATAAGTGGCTTTGGCACCCGCAACAATCGCACCCACTGTATGGGCGATGGTGTTGAGGGTTAAAATGGCTGCCAGCGAACGGTCAACTTGGGTAAATCGTAATCGGCGAATGCGATCGGCTTTAATGGGTTCTGTTTGCTTTAATTTTTCCATGTATGAGGGTGTGATACTGAGTAAAACAGCCTCAGCGATGGAGCACAAAAATGAAAAAAACAAAGCCCCAAAGACGTAGATTAACAATATAAACATAGGGTGTTAATAAAATGGTGTCCTTCTAAAGTATAGACAATTCGTCTCGATAACAATGCTCATTTTGAGTTTAATGAAAGCATCAACGGATTTATAATGGGTATTTTTGACGATAAAAACAATGAATGCCAGTCAATTTAAACAGGTCATTGATTATTTTCAGCGCTTACAGGACAGTATTTGCCGTCAATTGAGTGCCGAAGACGGTGATCAGCCATTTCGGGAAGATAAGTGGCAACACAACAATGGCGGTGGTGGTCGCACCAGGGTGCTTACAGGTGAGTTATTTGAGCAGGCCGGGGTCAATTTTTCTCATGTTAAAGGCGATAAACTGCCGGTGGCGGCCACCGAGAAGCGGCCGCAGATGGCCGGTCAGGGGTTCGAAGCTTCCGGTGTTTCTCTGGTGGTGCATCCGGATAATCCCTTTATTCCCACGTCGCATGCCAATGTACGGGTCTTTCGCACTGTTCCAAAATCACGCGATGATAAAGATTTTTGGTGGTTTGGCGGCGGTTTTGATTTAACCCCCTACTATCCGTTTGATGCAGACATTAAACATTGGCATCAGGTGGCTTATGAGACTTGTCAAGCTTTTGGTGATGAGGTTTATCCACGTTTTAAAGCCTGGTGTGATGATTATTTCTATCTTAAGCACCGCCATGAAACCCGTGGGGTGGGCGGGTTATTTTTTGATGATTTAAATGCATGGGGCTTTGAGAAAACATTTGCTTTTATACGGGCGATTGGTGAAGCCTACACCAAAGCCTATATTCCGATTGTTCAAAAACGCAAAAACATCAGTTACGACGAAACCCACAAGCAATTCCAGAAGTATCGGCGCGGCCGCTATGTGGAATTTAATCTGGTCTATGACCGCGGTACTTTATTTGGTCTGCAGTCCGGCGGCCGCACAGAATCCATATTAATGTCGCTGCCGCCTGAAGTGTCCTATCGTTATAATTACAGCCCGCCGGCAGAAAGTCAGGAAGCCAAATTGTCCGATTATTTAAAACCGCGCGATTGGCTGGGGCTTCAGGGTTCCGGGCACGGATAAGCATTTAATTCAGAAGCCGTCAGACGTATTATTGGATAACTGCCACTGCCATAGTCCGGGTCGATGGCCTGATAATGAACTGCACCACCTTCGCAACTGAGTTCAAATTGCAGATTACCCCAGGGGGCTAAAATGATGTCATCGGGGTTAAAATCAGGACCGAAAATCCCGCCACTTCCGGTATAGGCATCTGTAAATTCAAGCAAAACCGAATCAGTTGAGGGATAACTTATCTGACCGCCACTTGAAACAATCCACTGTTTATCACCATCGGGTGTAAAACTATACCACTGCATCACCGCGGTGTTATCCGTCAAGATTTGCAGATGAAATCCTTCACCGTTGCGGTCCGGATTAAACCAGGAACCGGTGACGGCAGCGGCATGAAATTCCTGAGTTTGATCGGGAGAATTGAAAAATCCTTCAGCCCGCGTAAATGGCTCAACCACAAAACGCACAACCTCACCGGTATCGGGATTTGTGTATTTTGTGAAACCGCGTTGCCGGGTGCCGCCGATACCGTCAAAAATCATTTCTAATCCGCCAAAAAGCGCTAAACGCGTGTTGTCAGGATTATAGTCGGGACCAAACACCCCACCGTTCACGGTGTAAAGGGTACTGGTGGCCAGGCCGTTGGCAGCCAAAGCCCCATCAGCAGCCACATACCAGCGGGCATCACCCTTGTCATTGTAAGTAAACCATTGCAACCAAAATTCGCCACCTTCATTTAACAACTCAAGACTGAAACCTTCGCCGTTGCGACTTGGGTCATAGTAGAGTGCGGTGACGGGTAAACCCATTTCAGGGGCTGGGGTTTCGGACAAAGGAACGGTGAGTGTTTTATCAAAGCCGCCGTTCAATGCGGATGCGCCGGAACTGTCTTCATAATGCTGCCAGCGACCTTGTGACCAATACACAGCCGTTTGTGGATTGCTGTCATTGTTTTGGCCCACCATGTCGGGCGTGATGATTTCAAAATTAAGGACGTCATTTTCGTCAAAAATCAATTCCGCGGGCAGTTGAAATTCTCCGACCCAGGTATCATCCCGGTAATACCCATAAGATGACCAGTGGCTTGATTTTTGGTTTAGCCAGCGGCTGTTTTGCCACGTCATGTCAAGGATTTCTTCGTTAAGTTTTAACCGCACATAGGGCGTCATTAAAATATTATGACCCGGTAAAGCGGCCACTTCGCCGTTGTCATCGCGATGACGCATGGGTTTGTTAAAGCGCAATTGCAGTGCGTATGTACCTCCCGCTGTCAAGCCCGCAAAAACATGGCTGTAGAAGTTTCTGAGGTTTTCATCATCGCGATCGGCATCCCAGGCGGCATCAAATACGATGGTATCCGTTGCGGTATCTATAATTCGGTATTGTATGATGGCCGGTGGCCCTGCCTGGGTGTACCAGGCCACGGCAAAAGATTTTGCCAGCTGTTCCCGAATGCGCCGAATCGCCGAATCCGGTGCGATAAACCCCGAATGGCCGTTAGTAACCACACCGCCGTAATCTGCCGAAAATCCCGGTAAATCAGGGTGCGCATCAGGGCTGAGTGTATTGGATGGTTCGGTTTCCAGCGTCCAGGCAGGAATTTGATAAGTATTTTGGAAATATTCGTCGGTGGAGCCGATACCGAAACCAGGTCGGGTAAAACCTGAACGGTCCACATAGTTTTTGGCACCGGGCAAGGCTTTGTGGTGGCGACTAAAAACAGACAAAACCCGAGATTGCAGGGTGTTTAAATCATTGTTAAAGGAACGGTTGGCAAAATGCACCTGCGAAAAAGAATGCAAATCCGTGTAAATCCGCAACTGATTCGCTTCCACCAGATCAGCGGCATTCAGCAGAGCCTGTATCTCCGGTTCTGACTGGGCGGTGGGGCCATGGTAAACAATTGAGGTGCTGTTGGATGAAGATGATGTGCTTGAGGCCCAATAAGGCGGGTTGTTGCGGTTTAAATCAACACCATTTAAGTAATCACTTTGGGTGCTGAGTGTTTCGTCGGTGTTGCGTAAATTTTTGCGCCGCATGCGGCCGTCTCTGGGGCCTATGGCGGCACTGTACCAATTGCTTTTTGGGTAGCGCTGGGTTTGCAAAAAACCATCTACGTTCAGCACCGGAATGGTGATGAGGGTGCTGTTTTCCATCAGATACTGATACAGCCCCTGGTCGTGACTGTTTGCATGAAACAATTCTATGATTCCGGTGACGGTTTCAGGTGATTGCCACTCACGGGCATGAATACCGCCGTTGACCATCATCGCTGCTTCCGTTTGGCCATAGGGGGTGCGGTTGTTGGCATCGCCCAATACATAGGCCCAGATTGCGCGTTGTTTATGGGTTGTTCCCACCTGTTCGGCATTAATCCATGGGTTATCCAAATCAATACTTTGTAATTGATCCTGTAAACCTTGATAAGTCCGAAAACCGTCAAAGGGTTCCGCCACATCCGCCGGTATCGGTACCGGATAGCCCAAAGCCAGAGGCCCGCCTTGTTCCTGCCATTGGATAATATTTTGGGCCTGCAGACTTAGCGTAGCCAATATCAATAAAAAGCAAAGCATCAACCGATTATTTTTCATGGTTGCCTCCCAGCTGATTTTGCAGCCATTGTTGTTGGTTGCTGGTCAATCGGATTGATTTGTGTGGGGCCATTGCGGTTAATTTTTTTACGCCTAACGGGTTTCTGGACAAAGCATACAGTAAATTTGAGGCCAAGGGCTCTGAGCGGTTGTGTTGCCATTCAGCCAATAATTTATCCATTAATTCGGGGTCAACTTGTTGTCCAAGTACGCCGGCAGCGGTGCGCCCCAGTGTGCTGTCATCAAGTAAAGAAACCAGCCATGTTTTGTCCTGTTGGTTTAATTGGAGGCTGCGGTAAATACTCAGTGCCCGAATTTGATGGGGACCGGGCTGCTGAACCAGGATCTGTAACCATTGGGTGCTGGCAGGCGGATTATGCAGCCAGGCGTTGATTAAAGCGACTTTGGCATCGACATTGTGACCGAGGACAATCTTTTCTTGAATGGCCGGACTGTCGAGCGTAACCGCCAGTAGGGTGCTGAAGTTATTAACTTGTTGACTCATCAATTGTTGATGAATAAGCGCTTGTTGTTGCGGCGGCGTTAAATGCGCTAAAGCTTCTTTGATACCGGCGGTGATGGCCGGATGAGCTGCTTGGTAAAAATCTGACAGTTCTGTCAATAATTTTTGTGGTTGCCTGTCAGCCAATGCGTAGATATAACGCTCGGTTTGTTCGCTCAGTAAACGGTTGAGCTCACCGGCGGCACGGGCGGCAATCAGATAAACACCAACATCATGACCATGATCGTCAGCTCGGCGGGTGGCGATTGGCCGGTGTTTTTGCCAGTGTTTTAGTAAAGGCACAAATACCGACTGCGCCGGCAGATTTTGTATATGGTTCAAAACCACATTGGCGGCTTGTTCGGCCGCTTCAGGGTTTTTGGTACGGTCACAAATTTGTTGCCAGGTGGCCAGAGGTTGTCGGCTGCCGATGACCGCCTGAGTTACGGCCGGGTGGTTGTTGATATCCGGTAATGGGTTGATCGGTGTTTGATTGTAGGCCTGCACGGAGGGCCACAGGCCAGATGCCAAGAAGAAGACAATATATAACCGCATGCTATGCTCCGATGACGATCTGATGATTTTAAATGAATTGATGATTTCTGACAAATAAGGCCATTCTTATCCATAAAAATTTGCACAATGGATTTTTGAAAGCTGAACTATTGACATCAGTGATGTTAAAATTGATTCTTTTTTATTGGTACATTGAATGGATTTTGAAACCCTATCCATGGGCGAATATGCCGAGCGGGCTTATCTGGATTATTCCATGTATGTGGTACTGGACCGGGCTTTGCCGTTTATTGGCGATGGTTTAAAACCGGTACAACGGCGTATTGTGTATGCCATGAGTGAGCTGGGTCTGTCGGCACAATCGAAACACAAAAAATCAGCCAGAACCATTGGTGATGTGATTGGTAAGTTTCATCCGCATGGTGATTCGGCCTGTTATGAAGCGATGGTACACATGGCTCAGGACTTTTCCTACCGTTACCCGCTGATTGACGGCCAGGGAAACTTTGGTTCACCGGATGACCCGAAATCTTTTGCGGCAATGCGCTACACCGAATCGCGGCTGACCGCCTATGCCAAAACTTTGCTCAGCGAATTGCCCCACGGCACAGTGGACTGGGGACCCAATTTTGACGGCACCATGGACGAACCAATTTGGTTGCCGGCCAGATTACCCAATGTTTTATTGAATGGTGCATCGGGGATTGCGGTCGGTATGGCCACCGATATTCCGCCGCATAACCTCGTTGAGGTGGCCAATGCCACTTTGCATTTGTTGGACAATCCAGGTGCTGATGTGGCCGAATTATGTGAATTTATTTCAGGTCCCGATTATCCCACCAAAGCAGAAATTATCACGCCGCGGGCGGAACTCGTGAAAGCTTATGAATCCGGTCACGGCAGTATCCGTATGCGGGCGGTATACAGCCGTGAGGGCAACGACATTGTTATCACCGCTTTACCCCATCAGGCTTCGGGCAGCAAAATCCTCGACCAAATTGCGTCCCAGATGCGGGCCAAGAAATTACCCATGGTGAGCGATTTACGCGATGAATCGGACCATGAAAACCGGGTGCGACTGGTGATCACCGCCCGCTCCAACCGGATTGATTTTGAAGCGCTGATGTTGCATTTGTTCGCCACCACGGATTTGGAAAAGACCTATAAGCTGAATCTGAATATGATCGGTCTTGATCAGCGGCCTCAGGTAAAAAACCTCAAAGGCATCTTAAAAGAATGGCTGCGGTTCAGAACCGAAACCGTACGCCGCCGTTTACAACATCGTTTGGATAAGGTGGATGCCCGTTTGCATATTTTAGACGGTTTGTTGGTGGCCTTTTTAAATCTGGATGAGGTGATTCGGATTATTCGGGAAGAAGAACAGCCGAAACAAGAGCTGATGCGTGCCTTTAAACTTAGTGAAATTCAGGCTGATGCCATTTTAGACACCCGTTTGCGTCATCTGGCACGTCTGGAAGAAATGAAAATCCGCACCGAACAAACTGAATTACAGGCGGAAAAAATCGATTTGGAAACCACCTTAAAATCCCGGGCGCGCATGAAAACCCTGATTAAACAGGAAATCACCACCGATCGTGATCAGTATGGTGATGCACGTCAATCGTCTCTGGCGGAACGTGATGCCGCCGAAGTCTTTGATGAAACCAAGCTGGTGCCCAGTGAGCCGATGACAGTGATTTTATCCAAAGCCGGCTGGGTGCGTGCGGCAAAGGGTCATGAGGTGGATCCGATGACCATGAGCTACAAATCCGGTGATGCGTATCTGGACCATTGTTTCGGACGCAGTCAGCATTTTTCGGTGTTTTTAAACAACAATGGCCGTAGTTTCACGCTGGCCACCCACAGTTTACCCTCAGCCCGCGGTCAGGGCGAGCCTTTGGCCACAAAATTTAATTTTAAGAACAACGCTTTACCGGTCGCGGTGAGCTGCTTTCCGCCGAAAGCGGCGATTTTAATGGCGTCATCCGCCGGTTACGGCTACCATGGTTTAATGGAAAACCTGTACAGTAAGATGAAAGCCGGTAAACTGGTTTTAACTGTTCCCAAAGGTTATCAGGCCCTTAAACCACGGCGCATCGAACGGGTGGCCGAAGCCCACGTGGTGTGTGTCACCAATGCCGGTTATATGCTGGTATTTCCGCTGGAAGAATTGCCGGAACTGACCAAAGGCAAAGGCAATAAAATGATTAATATCCCCGCCAAACGACTCAAATCCGGCGAGGAATATTTGTTATCTACATTGGTTATTACACCGGACCAATCCTTCCTGGTGCACGCCGGTCAGCGTTATATCCGTTTTAAATGGAAAGACCTGGAAAACTATCTGGGCAAACGGGCACACCGTGGTCAGGTCTTGCCGCAGGGCTTTAGAAACGTCGATCGGCTAGAATCGGAAGTGGACTAATCCAATGCGTATCGGGCTAATCATTGCATTTATGATGTCTGCTTTCAGTGCCACGGCGGTGCACACCATGCCGAGTCTGATGGATTGTGATGACATGATATTTGTGGATGGTTTTGTGTCCGATTCCTGGCCGTCTCAGGGCAGTGGCGGGTCGGTTAACACCGGTTCCCGAACCATTTATATCAACAGTCAATTGCAATACCGCAGTTATTATTACCACATCCCCTCAAGCTATCAGGGGCTAAAAGCCTTGCCCATCATGTATTTGTTTCATGGTGCCGCCGGTGCCGGTAATGCGCCGTGGGCAGCAGAGTACAGTCGGGATTTATGGCAAGCAACGGCCGAAGCCCATCAGATTATTGTTGTGGCTCAGGTGGCAACCGGTCAGCAAGGTGGCTGGATACCGAGCAATATGGTGGCGATTCTAAATGCAATATCCGCCGATATGCAGGCGCGGTATAACATCGAAAAACGCCGGGTTTATGGCTGGGGTTTTTCAGCCGGTGGTTTTGTGTTGCATGAACTGGCTTTACTGAATGCCGGTGAATTTGCCGGTTATGCCGTTAGTGGTGCCCATCTGGGATATGCTGCCAGTGTTGGTGTTTATCCATCCACCGCTTCACGGAAGTTACCCGTGGTCCTGTCTGTCGGACAAAGTGATGGATATTATAATGATGTTTTTAATGATTTCAGTACTTTTCAGCAATCCGGTTGGCAAGCGGGTTACAATGTCTGGTTTGACAGCTATGCAGGCGGTCATCAATATTTTCCCACAGAACCTGCAGATGTGTGGGATAAACTCTGTATTTCTAGTAATTTAGATTAAAATGAATGAACAAAAACAACTGATTATCGGTTGGAAAGAGTGGGGTGCTTTGCCGGAATTGGGTATTCAGCGCATCCACATGAAAACCGACACCGGTGCCAAAACCAGTGCCATTCACACGATTGAATATGCCCTGTATGAAAAAGACGATGAAGAATGGGTGCGTTTTGTGGTGGCGCCGGTCCAGGATGATGATGACAGCCAAATTGAATGCCATTTGCCGGTTAAGGACAAGCGCACAGTAACCAATTCAGGTGGTATGAAAACCCACCGCATTGTGGTCGAAACCCTGTTGCATATTGGTGATCTGCAAAAACGCATTGAACTGACCCTGGCCTGCCGTAAAAAAATGAAATTTCGCATGCTTTTAGGCCGTCAGGCCATGCAAGGTATGTCTGTCAGACCGGACAAAGCCCATCTCATTAAACCCCCAACCAAAACAAAACCATGAAAATTGCCCTGCTCTCCCGTAACGCCCGCCTGTATTCTTCTCGACGCCTGGTCGAAGCCGCCCAAAAGCGTGGCCATGAGGTGCGGGTGGTGGATGCCTTGCGTTGTTATATGAACATCTCATCCAATAATCCGGTGCTGCATTATCGCGGTGAGGACCTGACGGATTTTGATGCAGTGATACCGCGGATTGGTGCATCGATTACTTTTTATGGCACCGCTGTGTTGCGGCAATTCGAAATGATGGGGGTCTATCCCCTCAATGAAAGTGTGGCGGTCACCCGTTCCCGGGATAAACTGCGGTCATTACAACTCTTATCACGAAAGGGTATCGGCATGCCGGTCACCGGTTTTGCCAATTCACCTGATGACATTCCTGATTTGATTAAAATGGTGGGCGGTGCGCCTTTGGTGATAAAATTACTGGAAGGTACTCAGGGAATCGGTGTGGTTCTGGCAGAAACCCGTAAAGCGGCTGAGAGTGTGATTGAAGCCTTTTTAGGTCTCAATGCCAACATTATGGTACAGGAATTTATCAAAGAAGCCGGTGGTGCCGATATCCGCTGTTTTGTGATTGGCGGCAAAGTTGTCGCGGCCATGAAACGGCAAGGTGCGGAGGGAGAATTTCGTTCTAATTTACACCGTGGCGGCAGTGCGTCATTAATTAAACTGAGGCCCGAAGAACGGCAAACAGCCATCAGAGCGGCTAAAATTATGGGGCTGAATGTGGCCGGTGTGGATTTATTGCGCGCCGATCGTGGTCCTGTTGTGATGGAAGTGAATTCATCCCCGGGTCTCGAAGGCATCGAACGTGCCACCGGTAAAGATGTGGCCGGATTAATCATTGATTTTATCGAAAAAAATGCCAAACCCCACCGCACCCGAACCAAGGGCGGAAAAGGCTAAATCTGTTGAAAAAAGGCACCCAAGAAGGTATAATAATTAGTTAATCAAAATATAAAAAAACCTATGAAAATAATCACTGTTCCGGTCGCAAAACGCAAAGAATGTCACTATTTACTCGAGACTGCATTCCAGTTGGCAGATGATCTTGACGCCAATGTCTCAGGCTTGCATGTCAGACCCCACAGAGAAGAATCCATCGGTGGCGATTACGGTATCATTAGTCCGATTGCCATGAACAACATGTCGCAGTGGTACAAAGCGGATTTGGACGATGAATTAGAAAGCCAGGCTGCCGCTGATTTGTTTAAAGAATACAGCGACAATGCCGGTTTTAATTTCAGAAAACGCATCACCAAAGACATGGAAGAATCGTCTTTGTGGCGTGAAATGGTGGGCGATCCGCAAAGTGTATTGTCCATTGTCGGTCCGGTCAGCGATCTCATGTTGGTATCACGACCCAAGAAAAAAAGCAGCGGTCAGGCCAAGCAATTTTTATCCGCCGCTTTGTTTAACACCGGCCGACCGGTGCTGATGTTGCCGCAGAAAAAACTCAAAAGTGTCGGCAAACGGGTTTTGATTGCCTGGAACCAGAAAGATTCGGTGATGCAAACCATCGTCAGCGCATTGCCGCTGTTAAAACAAGCAGAGCAAGTTAACATACTGTGTGCCGGTCCCGACAACCGTGCCCGGCCCAAAACCAAACATTTACAGGATTATTTAAAAGTATGGGGCATTGACAGTGACATGAAAATCACCAAAGGTCTCAAAGTCCACGATGAAATCATCGATACCTACAAAGCCACCGGTTCGGATTTATTGTTGATGGGTGCCTATTCCCGCGGTCGTTTCACCGAATGGTTTATGGGTGGCTTTACAAAGTACATTCTGACCGACAGCAATATCCCGACACTGATGCAGCACAGCTAAGCATTGTCAGATATTCATGATAGTCAAAAACGCCCTAATTGGGCGTTTTTGTGGGTCACATTGGGTGGTTTATTTCGCCAATTTTAACCAGGTTTCCACCACAGTATCTGGGTTTAAAGACACACTCTCGATACCTTCATCTAACAGCCATTGGGCCAGATCTGGGTGGTCGGAGGGGCCCTGGCCGCAGATGCCGATGTATTTGCCGCGTTTTTTGCAGGCCTGGATGGCCATCGACAACATTTTTTTGACTGCAGGATCGCGTTCGTCGAATAGATGAGCGATAACACCGGAATCCCGGTCTAAGCCTAAGGTTAATTGGGTCATGTCGTTGGAGCCGATGGAAAAGCCATCGAAGATATCCAGGAATTCATCCGCCAGCAGGGCATTGGAAGGTAACTCACACATCATGATGATTTTGAGGTCATTGTCGCCCTGTTTCAGGCCGAATTTAGCCATCAGGTCAATCACCGCCCGGCCTTCTGCGACAGTGCGTACAAATGGTACCATAGCCCAGACATTGGTCAGGCCCATCTCATCCCGGATATATTTTAAGGCCTCGCATTCCATTTCAAAACAATCCACAAAAGAATCATCCAGGTAACGGGAAGCACCGCGAAAACCAAGCATCGGGTTTTCCTCATCCGGTTCGTAAGCATTACCGCCAATCAGGTTGGCATATTCGTTGGATTTAAAATCAGATAAACGGACAATCACCGGTTTCGGGTTAAAGGCCGCGGCCAGCGTGGAGACGCCTTCGGCCAGCCGTTTCACAAAATAATCTCGCGGCGAATCATAGGCCGCCACCATCGGGTCGGTGATGGCTTTGATGTCAGCCGGTTGGTTGTCGTAGTCCAGCAACACTTTGGGGTGAATGCCAATCATGCGGTTGATAATAAACTCCAGACGGGCCAGGCCGATGCCGAAACCGGGCAGGTTCTGAAAGTCAAAAGCGCGGTCCGGATTACCGATGTTCATCATGATTTTTAACGGGGCTTCGGGCATGTTTTTGAGGTCGGTGGTTTTGATTTCAAAATCCAGTAAGCCTTCATAAATCCGACCAGTATCACCTTCGCTGCAGGAGGCTGTCACCGCCTGGCCGTGCTTTATTTTGGTCGTGGCATTACCGCAACCGACAATGGCCGGAATGCCCAGTTCACGGGCAATGATGGCGGCATGGCAGGTGCGTCCACCACGGTTGGTGACAATGGCCGCGGCTTTTTTCATAATCGGTTCCCAATCGGGATCGGTCATGTCTGTCACCAGCACATCGCCTTCATTCACTTCATGCATCTGGTCGATTCCGGCAATCACTTTGGCACTACCCTGACCAATTTTTTGGCCAATGCTGCGGCCTTCGGCAACCACGGCACTTTTTTCTTTGAGTTGATAACGTTCAATTTTTTGACCACCGGTTTCACGCGATTTCACGGTTTCGGGACGGGCCTGAACAATATACAATTCGCCACTGTGGCCGTCTTTGGCCCATTCGATGTCCATCGGTCGTTTATAGTGGTCTTCAATAACCATCGCCTGTTGTGCCAGTCGTTGTGCTTCTGCGTCGCAAATAGAAAAGCGCTGTTGTTTCGTCTTGTCCACCGGATCTGTACGCACGCCGGTGTCTCCGTAGGTCATGGCGATGGCTTTGGTGCCTAAATTGCGGCGTAAAATGGCCGGTTTTTTATTTTTCAAACTTTGTTTATAGACATAGAATTCATCGGGGTTCACCGCGCCCTGAACCACCATTTCTCCCAGGCCGTAAGATGAGGTAATAAACACCACATCATTAAAACCCGATTCGGTGTCCATGGTAAACATCACGCCACTGGCGGCCAAATCCGAACGCACCATTTGTTGAATGCCGGCGGATAAGGCCACATCCTCGTGTTTAAAGCCGTGGTGAACCCGGTAGGAAATGGCGCGGTCATTGTACAGGGAGGCAAACACTTCATGGGTTTTGGCCAGTACATCATCAATACCATGAACATTTAAAAAGGTCTCCTGTTGGCCGGCAAAGGAGGCGTCCGGTAAATCTTCGGCGGTGGCGGATGAACGCACAGCAACGCTAAAATCATCGCCCAGCTCATCTTGCATCGCCTGATAAGCTTCGCTGATGGCTTGTTGCAGTTTGGGTTGAAAAGGTGTATTTAAAATCCAGGCACGGATATCTTGTCCGGCACTTTGCAAGGCCGCTAAGTCATCGGTATCGAGCTTATTCAGGCGCGCGTTGATTTTATCCCCGAGACCGGATTCGTTCAGAAAATCCCAAAAGGCTTGCGCGGTGGTGGCAAAACCACCGGGGACTTTGACACCCAAAGCCGATAAATGGGTAATCATTTCACCCAAAGACGCGTTTTTTCCACCCACCTTGTTTAAATCACCCAAGGTCAATTGATCCAGCCTAATGATGTAATCTGACATGAAATTTCCGTTGTGCTTAAAAATGGTATATTCTATATGACGCAACCAAGAAGCGAAACGGATAAGCCTTGAAATTAATAAATTTGACTCAAAAACAGCCAAAACCATGAATGATAAGTCACCCCAACAAACCTGCGCCATCTTTTATGTCTCAGACGGCACCGGCATCACCGCTGAAACGGTGGGTCAGAGTCTGATTACACAATTTCCGCAACACATAAAATTTATTCAAAAACGCATTCCTTTTGTGGATACCGAAGCCAAAGCAGCGCAAGCCGCGGACATGATTCGACAAGCGCAAGCAGATTTTCAGCCGCTGGTTATTAACACCGTGGTGGATGTGAATTTACGTAAAATTATTCACGCCGCCGGTGGTCTGAAATTGGATCCGTTCAATCAACTGCTGCGTCAGATTGAAGAAAATTTGGGGATTGAACGCAGTCCCGGTGTCGGTCGCGCCCATGGTATTTATGACAGCCATTCCTATAATGCGCGCATAGACGCCACCAATTTCGCCCTGGCCCATGATGATGGCATGAACCTGAATCTCAATCAGGCTGAAGTTATTTTGTTGGGCGTGTCGCGTTCAGGAAAAACACCCACTTGTCTTTATCTCGCGTTGCATTACGGCATTAAAGCCGCCAATTACCCGATCACGGATGAGGATTTGGAGCGCATGGAGTTACCCAAAGCTGTTACCAAACACCGCGATAAATTGTTTGGTTTAACCATCGATCCCCATCGACTGTCTCAGATTCGCGGCAAAAGACGGCCCGATTCGCGTTATGCTAATATGAAAAAATGCCAAAAAGAAATCTCCGATGCTGAATCTCTGTTCCACCGTTATCGTGTGCCTTTTATGAACACCACGTTGACTTCGATTGAAGAAATTTCCGGTAAGATTTTATTGGAACTTAACTTAAATAAACGCTTGTATTGATGTCAAAATCCATTTTAAACAGCCGTTACTGGCGTCATCAGATATGGGCGCATAAGCACCACATCAGCCTGCAGGACTGGCATGAAGATAATTTCAGCTTACTGATGCGATTATTACCACCACGATTACATGTCGGGTTGCGGCATCAGGTCAGGGTTGATGGACAGCCCATTTTACAGGTGGTACAAACTGAGGCCTTTAAATACACCTCTGAATTGAATTTTTGCCTGCTGTTTGAGGATGAACCGTCAGATAATCTGCTGGTCAGGGTTTACCATGATGTGAATTTGGCTGAATTGTGGCAGGCTCATCAGTTTGACCGTTCGTTTCAACAACTGGGCGGACGGGCCGATTGTGGCCTAAAAGCCCGGCGGCGATACAGTTTGAATTGTTTTTTCAATAAATGGCTTCGACATTTATTGAAAAAAGGTTATGCCGGATCCGGCTGGTATGTTCAAAACAAGCCGATAGCGGAGACACAGTTTTAATTATGGATAAACACGCCTATTATCAGCAAGCGGTACAATGTGTTGAAGCGGAGATTGATTTTGTCAGCGAAACGTTTCGGCAATTACGCGGTCGTTCTGCAATAACCCTGCGAGAGGATTTTTGCGGTACCGCACAAACCACCTGTGAATGGATTAAACGGGGTGATGCCCATAAAGGGTATGCAGTGGATTTTGATCCGCTGGTTTTACAATGGGGTGAGCGTCATAATGTCAGTGCGCTCAATGCCGAACAGCAACAACGGATAAATTTAATCAATGCAGATGTCCTGCAGGTACAGACACCGGCCATGGATATGGTGTTGGCGATGAATTTCAGCTACTTTATTTTTATGGGTCGCGGTGAAATGCTGGATTATTTTAACAGTGTTCACCGGTCACTGGCCGGGGACGGGGTGTTTTTTCTGGATGCTTTTGGCGGCTATGAGGCGGCCAAAGAACTCACTGAAGAACGGGATTGTGATGGATTCACCTATATTTGGGAACAGTCCTCCTTCAACCCCATCACCGCAGAAATGCAGTGTTATATTCATTTTGAGACGGATGAGGGGGTGCGCATGGATCGGGCTTTTGATTACCGGTGGCGCTTATGGACATTGCCAGAAATCACCGAGTTGCTGCGGGAAGCGGGATTCAGCGAAGTGGATGTTTACTGGGAAGGCACCGATGAAGAAACCGGTGAGGGTAATGATATTTACACCGCCAGCACCGAAGGCACCGCCGATGCCGGCTGGGTGTGTTATATCGTGGCTCAAAAATGACCTACAGGATGTAGGTCGGTGGCGTGAGCAGGCCGAAATTGTTCCCGACAATAATCGGCATTTCCCACATCCTTGTGGGTCGACGCGGAAGCCATCACACACAGGATGTAGGTCGATGGCGTGAGCAGGCCGAAATTGTTCCCGACAATAATCGGCATTTTCCACATCCTTGTGGGTCGACGCGGAAGCCATCACACACAGGACGTAGGTCGAAGGCGTGAGCAGGCTTATGATGTTCCAGACAATCTATGCATTGCTTAGGTTCTGTAAATCGAAGGAATTGTTGGACATGTTGACATCTTTATGGGTCAACGCGAAAGCCATCATTCGCATCAGGCAAAACTTTAAGATTCTATTTGTCGGCGGACAAGGATTGAATGTCTTGACGCAGGGCATCCTTTTTTGACAGGTTCATTTCGATGGTGCGCTTTAAAATGGCAAAACTTTCCATATCGATTTGGGTCCACTCGGCACCAAATAAATCGTTGCGCAGATGAACCACCCGAATATTCATGATAATTGAAGGTGAATTTTCGATCGGAATCTGTAGCCGAAAAATATCCCCGGCCTTGACGGTGGTCTGCTCAGGGCAAGCCAGTAGCACACCTTTGAGAGATATATCGTAAATATGGGATTGCCAGCAGGATACGCCTGAGTACAGTGTCACTTCTTTGGTCAGGGGAATGCGGGTGAACTGACGTTTTTCTGGGTAGTCATTCATGGCGTGTTTGGCAGCGGGTTGTCTGAAATCGGCTATTGTACTCATAATAAATGGTATTGAAAGCTTTGCCAAAAAACTGTGACGTGGGTTTATTTTCCTAATAATTTCTCTAAGCCCTGGTAATCTTTAAGATCCACAGGTTTGAGTTGTTCAGCATTAAGCTCAGTTAATATTTGATAAGCTTCGTCAC
The DNA here is from genome assembly GCF_014636635.1 of Marinicella pacifica. Taxonomy (GTDB): domain Bacteria; phylum Pseudomonadota; class Gammaproteobacteria; order Xanthomonadales; family Marinicellaceae; genus Marinicella; species Marinicella pacifica. Next base: position 46,711 of record NZ_BMEO01000011.1, read on the forward strand.
TTTCATTAATCTCGTTTAAAGCTTTGATGACTGATGATTTGATGCTTGGACTAACGGTCGGTGAAGCCAAAAAGACCTGTCCCGGAAAAGGTTTACTTTCTTTTAAAACCAGTAAATTGGGGTACAGTTCATACAGATATTGCGGAATAATCGCTGCTTCAGCTTCTCCTGAAAAAACCTGGTTGATAACGTCTTTCCAGGATAAAGCCGTGACCACTTTTTGCGGTTGCAAAAATAAATCCGTAAACCAGCGGTCATAAAGCAAGGATCCCAGGTTGGGTGAGGGGAAGGTGATGACCCGCTGTCCCACCAGCTGTCTGCCGATGTCTTTGGTCAGGTCTATGTTTTGGTTAGTGACCAGATAATATTTTTGATCCGCTGCAATGCGTAATATGGGCTCGTAATTTTTTTCAGTGATGCGGTAAGCACCGATGTGCGGTGCATCTAAGGTGAAATCGGGGTTATTTGTTTTGGCATCCCGCCAGTAAAAGTAATAGTTATCCGCAGATTCGATGTTGACCGCAAAGCCGGTTTTTTGTGCCAGCCAGTCAGCCAGCGGCTGATAAACAAACGCAGCTTGCTGGTGGGGATAAATGGCTTCCACCGTGAGGTTAATGGTCTGTGCTTTTAACTGAAAAACAGCGAAAAAACACACGAATGTGACAAAAAGTCGTACTTGTTTTGACATGATGATTCCAACCCGGGTTGAATACAATTATCTTATCATAAATCAACAAGTTAGGACAATTTAGAGAGTTAATCATCTGCGCGGGATTTGTTTTTGACAATTTGAGCGCATAATTGCCCATTAAAATTGATTGGCGGTGAACATAATTGTACGGGGCTGTCATTTATTGTCACTTTTTCAGCATTTTTTAAATCTGTATGGTTTTTATCAAGCTGAACAAGTGTTAAGTGTTTTTTATTGCGACCGATAAAATGCAATCGGGCAATGATTTCTTGTCCGGGGTAACAACCCTTTTGATATTCAATCAACTGATGTTGATCCAAAGATAAATGCTGAGGGATAAACTGTTCACTGGTTTGCCGGGTAATCCAGGGCAATTCAGCGCGGAAAAATAAAGCCCAAAATAAGGTTTCATCGGCGACAGTCAGGTCTGCAGTCAATGTTAATTGAATGTCTTCAACCCGGCGGTAATCAGTTGCCTCAACAACAGGCTGTCGTTCATCGGCCACTTTAAGTTTGACACCCATTCGAAAAATACGCATCTGTATATATTGTTCAAACTGTTCAGAAAGCGTTTTATCGACCGCTAAATAGTAATCATCGAATTGTTTCCACACCAATAAACTGAACAGGATGCGACCCTTGGGGTTACAAATGGCTGTGTAGTGTGGCTGAGGCCATTGATCATCGAATAAATTGATGGTTTGGTTTTGTAAAAAAACGGCCGCATCATTTCCGCTTAATTTAAATAGACTGAGGTGTTTTGCTAATGAGTGCAGGCTTGACATAATTTTGACCTCCTGTGTGGATAATGGCCTATTTTAACAAATCAGGCTGCATTTGCAGCCCGTCCGGTCAATGCTGTTTGCGCATTGGAGAGCTGGGAGCAGGAGCGCAAGCGTACGCCTCCATGGATGGAGGTGTGCTGCGTGAGCCGGGAGCGGAAGCGTACGCCTCCATGGATGGAGGTGTGCTGCGTGAGCTGGGAGCGGAAGTGTACGCCCCAAGGACATTCTTTCTTGAACTGTCATTTGCCGGGGCGGGGTGTTATAATTGCGCTTTGTTGAATTAATCAACTGATCATTATTGTGACCACAGAGAACAATCAAAAACCGAATACAAAAAAACCGCCACACACAGACGAAAATCGTGCGGATGAAGTGCTGTATCCAAAAGAAATCGGTGGTCGAAAAAAAGGCCTGGAACCCACCCGTTATGGCGATTGGGAAAAAAATGGCCGCTGTATTGATTTTTAGAAAATAACACAGGAATATTCATGAGTAGCTCAAACCGACCTCTGTCACCACATTTGCAGGTGTACAAATTCCCGCTGACGGTTAAAACGTCCATACTTCACCGCATCACCGGTCTGCTGCTGGCTTTTGGCCTGGTGGTTTTTGTCTATTGGCTGACGGCCCTGGCCACAAACACAACGGCGGCGGATAAACTGCGCGCCTGGTTGCTCACGGTACCGGGTCAGATTCTTGTCTACCTGTGGCTGTTGACGTTTTTTTATCATTTTTGTAATGGAATCCGACACCTGTTTTGGGACGTGGGCAAAGGATTCACCAATGAACAGGCACAACGCTCAGCAGTGGCGGTCCTGGTGGCGTCGCTGTTATTAACCGTGCTGACTTTTTTCCTGGCATCCTAAGGAGAATACAATGAAATACCAAACTGATTTAGCCAAAGCCAAAGGCCTCGGCAGTGCCCACAGCGGTTTTTCCCATTGGTGGCTGCAGCGGCTGTCTGCGGTGCTGTTGTTGCCCACAGGCTTGTATCTGCTGTGGCAATTTATCGCTCTGGATAATTTATCAGCCGCCGTCATGATTGAATGGATGAAATCATCGTTGAATGCCGGTGTATTGCTGGTATTCGTGTTGGCCGCGGCCTACCACGGCGCATTGGGTTTACAAGTCGTTATTGAAGACTACGTGAACAACAAAAGCACAATGATGGCACTGCGCACACTGGTGTATGGCGCCATGATTGGTCTCATTTATTTCAGCTGTTTTGCTGTTTTTAAACTCTTATTGGGATAAACAATGTCACAAACATACGAAATTACAGAACATAAATTTGATGCCGTTGTGGTGGGTGCCGGTGGAGCCGGTTTGCGTGCCACCATGGGTTTGGCCACCAAAGGTTTAAAAACGGCTTGTGTGACAAAAGTGTTTCCAACCCGATCGCACACCGTGGCCGCCCAGGGCGGTATGAGTGCGTCTTTGGGTAATATGGGCGAAGATGACTGGCGTTGGCATATGTACGACACCATCAAGGGCTCAGACTGGCTGGGTGATCAGGACGCTATTGAGTATATGTGTCGCGAAGCGGTTCCGGCGGTGATTGAATTGGAACATTACGGCGTGCCTTTTTCGCGCACCGAAGACGGTAAAATTTATCAACGACCGTTCGGTGGTATGACCACCAATTTCGGTAAAGGCACTGCGCAAAGAACCTGTGCCGCAGCGGACCGCACCGGCCATGCGATTTTGCACACTTTATACCAACAGTCTCTAAAGCATGATGCCTCGTTTTTTATTGAATACTTTGCCATAGATCTGGTGATGGAAAACGGTGAATGTAAAGGGGTATTGGCCTGGAACCTTGCAGATGGCACCTTGCATTTGTTCCGCGGCAAAGCCGTGATTCTGGCTACAGGCGGCTATGGTCGCGCTTATTTTTCATGCACATCGGCGCACACCTGTACCGGTGACGGCAACGCCATGGTATTGCGTGCCGGATTACCCTTACAAGACATGGAATTCGTCCAGTTTCACCCCACCGGAATATATGGTGCGGGTTGTTTAATTACCGAAGGGGTGCGCGGTGAAGGTGGTTTCTTAACCAACTCCGAAGGCGAGCGCTTTATGGAGCGCTATGCCCCAAATGCCAAAGACCTGGCTTCTCGTGATGTGGTGTCACGATCCATGACCATCGAAATCCGTGAAGGTCGCGGTGTCGGACCGAATAAAGACCATATAAATCTCCATTTGGATCATCTCGGGGCTGACGTGATTCACAATCGATTACCGGGCATTGCCGACTCGGCTGAGATTTTTGCCGGTGTCGATGTGTCTAAAGAACCGATTCCTGTGTTGCCGACGGTTCACTATAACATGGGCGGTATTCCAACCAACTACCATGGTGAAGTGGTGCATAAAAAAGACGGCAATCCCGATGAAGTGGTACCCGGTTTATATGCCATCGGTGAAGCGGCCTGTGTCTCTGTGCATGGTGCCAATCGGCTGGGTTCTAATTCTTTACTGGACTTAATTGTGTTCGGACGGGCGGTGGCGAACCGTTGTTCCGAAACCATCAAACCCGGTGAATCACACAGCGAATTACCCAAAGATGCACTCGATAAATCGCTGAATGATTTTGATAAAACCAGACACGCTAAGGGTGCGATTCGCACCGCTGAACTGCGTCTTGAAATGCAAAAAGTCATGCAGGACAACGCCGCAGTTTTCAGAACCGGCGAGGTGCTACAGGAAGGTTGTGATAAAATCACCGCCACCGCCGCTAAAATAAATGATATTCATGTGTCTGACCGTTCCATGGTGTGGAACAGTGATTTGGTGGAGTCTCTGGAGTTGCGTAATTTAATGAGTCAGGCAGTGGTCACCATGTTTTCTGCAGAAAACCGCAAAGAATCACGCGGCGCCCATGCACGTGAAGATTTCCCGGACCGCAATGATGAGGAATGGATGAAGCACACCTTGGCTTATACGGATACCGACAACAAGGTTCATTTTGATTACCGTCCGGTGCACATGCACACCTTAACCGATGAGTGTGAAGTGATTGCTCCCCAGAAACGCGTTTATTAGAGGTTTATCATGGCTGAGTTTAGCTTACCTAAAAATTCTAAAATCAACAAAGGCACCCATTATCCGTTGTCACAAAAAGGCGGCGATGTCAGTACTTTTAAAGTTTATCGGTGGTCGCCGGATGAGGGTAAAAACCCGCGTACGGACACCTACGAGGTGAATCTGGACAATTGTGGTCCGATGGTGCTGGATGCTTTGATTAAAATTAAGGACGAAGTGGACTCTACCTTAACGTTTCGGCGCTCCTGTCGTGAAGGTATTTGCGGTTCTTGTGCGATGAACATTAATGGCACCAACACCCTGGCTTGTACCACTTCTATCAAAGCCATCAAAGGCAAGGAGGTTTCCATTTACCCCTTACCGCACATGGAAGTGGTCAAAGATCTGGTGCCAGATCTGAGTCACTTTTACGCCCAATACGCGTCCATTAAACCCTGGTTACAGACCGATTCGGTGCCATTGCCTGATAAGGAGCGATTGCAGTCGATTGAAGATCGCGAAAAACTTGACGGGCTTTATGAGTGCATTTTATGTGCCTGTTGCACCACGTCTTGCCCCAGTTACTGGTGGAACGGTGACCGCTATCTGGGACCTGCGGTGTTACTGCAATCCTATCGCTGGTTGGCAGATTCACGGGATGAACACACCGGTGAACGCCTGGATGATTTAGAAGACCCGTTTAAATTGTACCGTTGTCACACCATCATGAATTGCACCAGCACCTGTCCCAAAGGGTTGAACCCGGGTAAAGCTATTGCTGAAATTAAGAAAATGATTGCCGAGCGTCACGCCCTGTAACCATGGAGACAGCGAACCATGATCGCATTGGTTATTTTCGCTGGCGTTGCCGACGGGGCATGAAAGAACTTGATTTTGTGCTCAATGGCTTCTTGGATCAATGTTGGAATGGGTTAAACACAGAGGATAAAAAGTTGCTGGATGAGTTGTTAGAAGAGCAAGACATGCAGTTGTGGTACTGGATGAGTGGTCAGCAACAACCGCAAGACCCTGACATCAACGCGCTGGTGAAACAAATCTGTGCCGCCGGTTACCATCAAAAATAATCAGTGGATTGACGGTTTGTGGCTGAGCCAGTGGTTGCTGCTTTTTGTGTTTGTGAACGGCTGCTTATTTGTGACCTGGCCATGGTCGCTATTCAGTCTTCTGATTCTGCCGTTTATCCTGTGCAATCAAAGAACAATCAGTCAAAATAAAAACCGTGAGATATATGTTAACAAGCAATCGCAATGGTTTTGTCGACTGGCTGAGGATGTGATGGCGTGTCGTGTAGGGGATTACTGGCACATGGGCGGATGGCTCTGGTTGCGACTTGAAAGCGACCGTTTTCAACACCATTGTTTAATCATCAAAAATCGAATGGGCGGGGTCGGATACGCACAACTTTTAATCGCAGTGAATCAAAATGAGCAAAAAACAGAATAAACGTTATACCGTGGCTGTGGGGGATGTGACGGTGGGTTCTGATCACCCGGTGGTGGTGCAGTCCATGACCAACACCGATACCGCCGATGCCAAATCCACTGCCCGGCAGATTTATGAATTACACCAGGCCGGTTCACAAATTGTGCGCATTACCGTTAATAATGAATCGTCTGCCGCTGCCGTGCCGGAGATTATTGACCGTCTGGCCGCCGCTCAATGTCATGTTCCGGTGGTGGGTGATTTTCATTATAATGGCCACCGTTTACTACAGGATTATCCTAAGTGTGCCGAAAAACTGGCCAAATTCCGAATAAACCCGGGTAATGTGGGTTTTGGGAAAAAGAAAGATCAGCAGTTTGCCGAAATCATTGAAATTGCTAAGAATTTAGATAAGCCGGTTCGTATCGGTGGAAACTGGGGCAGCTTAGATCAAAAACTGATGGCAAAAATGATGGATGACAATGCCCGTCAGGCCGAACCGCTTGATAGTCAGTCTTTGATTGAAAAAGCATTAATAGAGTCTGTGTTATCGAGTGCACGGCAAGCCGAAGAACTGGGTTTACCGGCGGATAAAATTATCATCAGCTGTAAAGTCAGCGCCGTACAATCTCTGATTCGAATCTATCAACAACTGCAGGAATTATGTTTATACCCGCTCCATTTGGGCCTCACCGAAGCCGGCATGGGGTACAAAGGCGTGGTCGCTTCAACCGCGGCCTTGTCGGTTCTGTTGCAGCAAGGTATCGGTGACACCATTCGGGTTTCATTAACTCCGGAACCGGGCCAGGCGCGTACCGATGAGGTCAAAATTGCGCAGCAAATCTTACAAAGTCTGGATTTACAATCCTTTAAACCCGAAGTCACCGCCTGTCCCGGCTGTGGCCGCACCACCAGTGAGTTTTTCCAGGTCTTGGCGCAACAAGTCAGTCAGCACATGGATAAAAAAATGCCCGAATGGCGCTTAACCCGACCCGGCGTCAAAGACATGAATGTGGCGGTGATGGGTTGCGTGGTCAACGGCCCCGGTGAGTCGAAACACGCCGATATCGGTATATCTTTACCCGGCACCGGCGAAGCGCCCACCGCCCCGGTGTTTATTCGGGGTCAAAAAACCCACACCTTAAAAGGTGACAACATCGGTGAACAATTTATTGCCTTGTTAGAGGAATTTGTTGAAAACCATTACTGATCAGAGGACAGGGAGTAAGAGGACATAGGACAGAGGACAGTGTATTTTACTTCTTGACATTTTGAGGCGACAACTGTTCTGACACAGGGGTTGTTAACCACAAAGTTCGCAGAGATTTTCACAAAGGGCACGGAGTAATTCATTCATTATTATTTCCTTAGTGAACTTTGTGTGTTCTCCGAGCTCTCTATGGTTGAATTTTAGTTTGACAAGGTAAGAATACACGTAAAGATACGGGCTAACAGGCCCGCGGGATTTTTATAGGACGCTGGATACCGGACTGCGCCGGTATAAATTTATTTTCTGAAGGCGCGGTAGGCTAAATAGAGGGTTAGGGCGCCACTGATCATAACTGAATTGGCGATACCCGGCAACCAGCTTGTCTGTTCTCCATCCAATGCATATAACACGGCCGTTGCGGTGAGGCCACCAGCAGTCAAAATGCTGAACTTTAATTGTTGTTGAGTCTGTTGTTTTTGCCGGCGGCGTTCGGCCTGTTCCAGTTTTAAATGACGGGGCAGGGGTTTGACCTGCTGGCTGAGCAACTGATGCACCAGCATCGGGGTTTCGGCGGCTTGCTCAATCCATTTGGGCAAATTTTCTTTAACTTTATCCAGGGCATTTTGTGGACCGTAGTGTTGCCGCATAATGTCTCTGAGAATCGGCTCAGAGGTTTGCCAGACATCTAATTGCGAATAGAGCTGACGCCCCAGGCCTTCGATGTTGAGTAATGTTTTTTGTAATAAAATTAATTCCGGCTGAATAATCAGCTTAAAACGTTTGGCCATCTGAAAGGTTTTCAGCATCACTTCACCAAAGGATATTTCCTCAATGGGTCGGGCCAGATAGGGCTCGCAAATGGTGCGGGTGGCGGCTTCTAAATCATCTAAATTGGTGTCAGCCGGTACCCAGCCGGACTCAATATGCAGTTCGGCGATGCGGCGATAATCTTGTTCAAAAAAAGCCATAAAATTATTCGCCAAATCTACCCGGTGGCCTTTGGGTAATGAACCGCAAATACCGAAATCCAGCAACATGATTTGCGGATCATCGGGATTTTCCGGATTGATAAATATATTGCCCGGGTGCATATCGGCATGAAAAAAATTATCTCTGAAAACCTGGGTATAGAAAATTTTGATGCCTTTTTCAGCCAGCCGTTGACGGTTAATACCGGCGGCATCCAAAGCCGCAAAATCCTTGATGGAAATACCCTTGATACGTTCCTGTACCATGACTTTTTGTTTGCTGTAGTCCCAGTAGATTTTCGGGATATAAAGGTGTTGAGAGTGGCGGAAATTTTTTCTCAGCAGTGAACAATTGGCCGCTTCACGTTGTAAATCCAGTTCGTCATATATGGTTTTTTCGAATTCATCGACAATTTCCCGGGGATTGACCTGAACCCCGGCTTTCAGGTGCCGACCGGCCAGTTCAGCGAGGGTGTGCATCAGTTGTACATCACGTTTGATTTTTTTCTCGATGCCGGGCCTGAGAATTTTAATCACCACGTCATCACCGGTTTTCAGGGTGGCGGCGTGTACTTGAGCTATCGAGGCTGAGGCCAGCGGCTGCTCTTCGACTTCAGCAAAATGACTGCGTAAATCAGCGTCCAGCTGATCTTGTACAACCGTTTTGGCTTGATGCCAGGAGATGGGTTCGACATCGTCCTGTAGTTTTCCCAACGCCAGTGCGATATCCGCGGGAATTAAATCGGGTCGGGTGGATAAAGTTTGCCCGAGCTTAATAAAAATGGGGCCCAATTCTTCAAGTGCCAAACGCAAGCGTTCACCCGGAGGCATACTTTTGACGCCTTTTTTACCGAAAGGCGCGAGTACATTCACCAGGTTAAAAAAACCAAAGCGACCATTATTCACCAAAGAGGGAATGCGATAAGCCGCTAACGTGTGGCTTATTTTAAGCAAACGGAAAAATTTCATGCGTCCTGATTCATGCGGGTTTTGATGCGACGCTCCAGACGCACCACATCGGCCTGTAGGTCATCGACGTCATCCAAAAATTGTTCCATCTCAGCAGCTGCAATCAGGCTGCGATCTTCATGCACCAAAAAGTCGTGGAGATTACGTTTCAGGCTGTTGCTTAATTGCTGTCCTTGTTGTCGTAATTTTTGTAAACCTTGCGACAGGTGATATCCGGCGGTGTCTCCGAACAGATCACACAGGGCTTCTTCGTGATCGGGTTCCAGGTTTTTTAAAAAATCAGCGATAAATTGTCCCAGGCCGGCGTCACCTTTTATTTGCACCTGATCCAGGCCGGCGATGTGCTGGTTGCTGGCCATCGCAAACAATGCGGTCGGCTTGCCGGTGATGGTGGTGTCGGCTTCAATGTCGCCGGCACCGGTGACTTCTATGCCATTATCCACAATATGCAGGTGCAAACGCGGTCCTATCGGTTGGATGTCAAGGGCAATGCGCTTACCGATGTGCGGCTTTAAGGTTTTCAACGCTTTTTGATCATATTGAATGGCGCGGTTGATGGCTTTGTCCAGCAACAGAGCAGTGGGTGATTTCATAGTTTAAATCCAGTGTGAATCGCGACAATGCCGGCGGTTAAATTCTGATATCGACACATGTCCAGACCGGCTTGTTCAAACATGGCTTTGAGCTGTTCCTGATCGGGGTGCTTTTCGATGGATTCGACCAGATACTGATAAGAATCCCGGTCACCGGTGACCCGATGCCCGATTTCAGGCAGCAGTTTAAAAGAATACAATTCATACAGTTTCTTTAAAAACGGCTGGTTAACTTTGGAAAATTCCAGTACCAGCGCTTTGCCGCCGGGTTTTAACACCCTGTACATTTCATTGAGGGCTTGTTGCTTGTCGGTTACATTACGCAGTCCAAAGGCCATGGTGATGGCATCAAAGTGGTTGTCGTCATAAGGCAATTGTTCCGCGTTCATCTGCCGGCAACAGAAACGACCATAAAATCCGGCGTCTATCAGGCGGGCTTCACCGACATCCAACATCGCCTGGTTAATGTCGCCCAGCACCACATGGCCTTCTGTGCCCACTTTTGGTATGAGTAATTTTGCGATGTCGCCGGTACCACCGGCCAGATCCAGTACCCTGTGATTTTTTTGAATGCCTGACGTGGCCACAAAATGCCGTTTCCACAAGCGGTGAATACCACCTGACATCAGATCATTCATTAAATCATAACGGCTTGCTACCGAAGTGAACACTTTTTCAACCAGGTGCTGTTTGTCATCTTTGGCCACCCGTCGAAAACCAAAGTCAGTGGTTTCATGCGTCATTGTCTGACTCCCTCGGCAAATCTTCGTGATTAAGTTCGCAGCGTTTTAAACGTATCAAAGCGGAAATGTCTTCATCGCCATAACCGGCTTCTGACAGGCGTTTGTAATCTTCAATACTGGCCTGAACCAGAGGCAATGATGCATCCATTGTGTTAAGCGTGGACTGACAGATGTGCAGGTCTTTGAGCAATAAGTCGAGTTTAAACCCAATATTAAATTCATCTTTAATCATGGTTTGTCCGCGATTTTCCAAAAACCAGTTTCCGGCGGCCCCGGCACTCAGCACCTCCACCACTTTCTTGACATCCAGCTTGCATTGTTCGGCCATGGCCAGAGAAGAGCACACCGCTTGCGCCACACCGGCAACCATTACCTGGTTCACCGCTTTGGTGGCCTGTCCCTGGCCGACTTTGCCCATGTGGGTAATTTGACTGCCAATGGCCGAGAAAATATCTGCAGCCCGTTTGTAGGTTTGACGGTCGCCACCCACCATAATGGATAAAGAGCCTTTTTTGGCACCTTCAACCCCTCCGGATACCGGCGCGTCTAAAAAAACGATGCCGTTGGCGGCCAAATCATCACTGATGGATTGAGCGGTTTGGGGCGACACGGTGGAGCAATCAATGACCACAGAACCGGGCTTCATATGTGGAATAAGGTTGCTGATAATGGCCTTTAAGTCGTTGTCTGCAGAGACACAAGTCAGTACACAATCAGCGGTACCAAACAAAACGGCGTCATTCTCAAAAGACGTCAGATTCAATTCTTTTTCCATGGCCTGGGCTTTGCCCCGGGTGCGGTTTTTAACGCCCAGCAGAAGATTTTGTTTATGCAGGTTACGCGCCATGGGCCGTCCCATGGCACCCAGACCATAGACCACGACCTGGTTGAGTTTATCAAGTGACATTGATAATCGGTATCCGTTAATTAAAGAGGGGTTATTATAACCGATAGACCAAGAGATTTAAGGTTTTCACGTCCTTGTGATGATTTGGGTCAAGCTTTAGCCTTGAACAGCGGTGATGTATAGTTCAACCCGCCGATTTTGAGCCCGTCCGGCGGCGCTGTTATTGTCCGCAATCGGTTGGCCTTCACCCATGCCGATAACACTTAAGCGGTTGCCCGGAATACCGCGGTTTTCAAGATAAGAAGCCACGCTGTTGGCGCGACGTTGGGATAAGGTCATGTTGTACTCATCGTTGCCGGTGGAGTCAGTGTGACCAATCACATCCAATTGGGTGTCTTTATATTTATAGAGCACTTTGCCGACAGAATCTAAGGTGTCATAAAATTCGTTTTTAATCAGGTATTCATCGGTGTTAAAAGTGATGTTGCTGGGCATAATCAGTTGAATCTGATCGCCTTCGCGCACCACGCGTACACCGGTGCCTTCAAGTTCCTCGCGCAGTTCTTTTTCCTGATGGTCCATATAAGCACCCACCCCGGCACCAATGGCCGCACAGCCGGCAGCGGCATTGCGGGCTGATGTGGAATTACGGGTGGCACCGATTAAGCCGCACACAACCGCTCCGGCGGCACTGTATTTAACACTTTTGCGAACTTTTTCTTCGCCAGTGTAGGGATCGGTGGTGGTGCAAGCGCTTAAAATTGTTATGAGTGTAATAGTTATGATTGTTTTTAACATTAAAAACTCCTTTGGATTATTGGGTGAGTATCTAATGTAAACTTTGGCGATTAAAATGACGTTAAAAATACCGTAAAAAGAACGAAAACCCGGACATAAAAGACTTATGTCTTAGTCACATCTGATCAGAATGGATATCTGCCTGTCTTTGTACCTTTAAAAGTGGGCGTATTTCACTCAAAGGGATACCCAGTGAGTATTTTAAGTAAAAGTACTTTTGAAACAGGTCTTCTTCGGTAATCAGTGTGGTGTTGAATTGTGCCTGGTATTCATCCCGTTTGATCGAGGTCCATTCTGTGGCATCCACCCGCGCATGGGGGTCCTGATAAGTCACTTCTTCGATTAAATCAGGGTCAAATTTTAAGTCTGTATCGGTGGGATAGCGTAAATAATAGCGTCCGCTGTCATCCAATAAGACCTGAATCTGACAAAATGGTTTAAAACCATGGTATTCGTTGTCGTTAAGAGGGCTTTGTTTTAAAAACACCAAAAACCGCTGACCTTCGTTTTCACGGTCGGGATAATAGCATTGATGATCCTCAAAACCATTGGCGCTAACAATCAGTAAATCGTTCTTATTGACGCCTTTATACGGAACCCGGACGGTCAGAAAAGCCTGACCCTTGGCATTGAGGTCACGGGTTTTTTGGTAGTCAATATTCACCACCTGTGCCACCGCCACCACATCGGCCCATTGCGCGGCCTGTTGCAGTGAAGTGAATTGGATTGGTTCAGGCATGTTGTAATCAAACTGAAAATCCTGATTAGATTCCGGTAATAAATTCTGGCCACTGAGCACGTGGCTAAACAGTAATGTGGTGATAAATATAATGGTGCGCTTTTGCATGGTTATTGATTTACTTTGGCAATGGATTGACCTAATTTGACCGCATCACCGGCTTTGAGTTCGGTTTCAAAAGTGATGCTGTTTTCCGGGAATAATAAAACAACCGTGGAACCCATGTTAAAACGGCCCATTTCATCGCCTTTGTGGTATTCAGTTTTGCCTTGAGGTGTCAAAGCCACCGGCTTTGAAGCATAAGGCGGCGTAATCACGCCGTTGCTGACGGTTTCAATGCTGGACACAAAAATGGCTCCAACATACACATAGGCCAGCGGTCCCAAATCAGTACCCAAATGGTTAACCAGGCGTTCATTACGGGCGAATAAACGGGGAATTTCGCGGGTGGTCCAGTCGGCGACACTGAACAAACGTCCCGGGATATGGCGCATACTTTTTAACCGGCAATCGATGGGGGCATGCATGCGGTGGTAATCCCGGGGTGATAAATAGATGGTGATAAACTGGCCGTTGCGAAAATTGGCATCGATGTCGGTCGCCAACAGTTCTTTAACACTGTAGCTGTGATTCTTGGCCTGGATAATGCGCCCTTGCTTTATTTCACCCAGTTGTGACACCACACCGTCCACCGGTGAAATAATCCGCTCACTGCGGACATCGATGGGGCGGGCATCGGCTTTGAGGGCACGGGTGAAAAAAGCATTAAAATGCGGATAGCTCTCAATGTCTGGGTCAGCCGCTTCATTCAGGTTAATGTTAAACTTTTTTACCATGGTGTTGATGGTGAAGTTTTTGATTGGCTTAACCCGAATACGCATCAAATAATACATCAGCCTTGATAACAACCGATGCGGCAAAATGTATTGAAAAAACAGGGCTATTTTACCCATCATTGCACCAGTTTTTGTAAGTCAGCGGTGATTACGTCCACTTCATGAGGGGTGGTGAAGATGCCCACCCTTTGGGCCTCTTTATTGAGCACAAACCAGGCGGCGGTGTGGTCCACTTGATAGGCCTTGTCGCCCGGTTTATGGTCTTCCACCTGATAAGCGACGCCCAAGGTGGCAGCCAGTTTTTTTAAATTTTCAGGGTCTGCGGTATAGGCCTTAAAATCAGGATTAAAGTAGGCAATGTATTCTTTTAACACTTCCGGTGTATCACGTTCAGGATCCACGGATATGAACACAAAATTAGGCGTTACCTGGTTATTTTGCTCGAGTTTTTTATTGATTTTCTGCATATCCAGCAAGGTGGTCGGACAAATATCGGGACAATGGGTGAAACCAAAAAACAGCACGCTGTACTGGCCGGCCAGGTCTTTGATTGAGACGGTTTCACCGTTTTTACTGATGAGTTCAAGATTTTCCAGAGCCAATGGTTGCGGGAAAACCTTGAGGCTTTCAAATTCAAGTTCTTGTAATCGGTCGCCATTGTCGTTTTGGCATGCCACCGTAAACAATAAAAAAAACACCGGTAAAAATAGCCGCATGAGATAACTCCAAGATTAATTAATGATTGCCAATTGGCCCAAAAAGAGGCATTGTAATATGTTTTGGTTATTTCAGCGAATTCAAGTATGCGCTTAATGGATTTATTTAATCAGTTGGTTGAAAAACTGTCAGCGGCTGAACTTAGTTATGGCCAGAGCACCGAAGGGCCGGAGGATGATGTTATTTTATTGCTGATGGCCGTCATGGATGTGGATTTTGAAACACTCAACACCCTGGCTGACCAACTGGTCAGCGTCGCCCGGCAACAACAGGCCCATGCAATGATTGAACAACGCATCCGGCAGCAGCGACCGATGTGCTATGTGGTTGGTTTTGCCTTATTTGCCGGTTTGAAGTTTACTGTGGATGAACGGGTGTTGATACCGCGTTCGCCTTTTGCCGAACTGATTGACCGGGGTTTTCAGCCGCATGTGGATATGGGCCGGGTTAATCGGGTGCTGGATTTATGCACCGGCAGCGGCTGTATGGGGTTGGCGGTGGCACATTATTATCCGCATTGCCAGGTGGATTTGGCGGATGTATCAGCAGATGCTTTAGCTGTGGCCGTAAAAAACCGGGAAAATTTACAGCTCAAAGACAGAACCCGATGTATTCAATCTGATTTATGGCAGCATATTCATGACCGTTATGATGTAATCATCAGCAACCCACCCTATGTCAGTGACGCTGAGCACCGAGCATTGCCGACAGAATTCAGTCATGAACCTGCCATGGCTCTGATCAGTCCCGGAGCGGGTTTGACTTTGCCAACAAAAATTTTGCTTGAGGCGGCTGATTATTTGACGCAGCAAGGGGTTTTGTTTCTTGAAGTGGGCTACAGTGATGATGCTTTACAGGCGGCTTTATCCGAGGTACCCTTTGAATGGCTGGAATTTGACCATGGTGGTCAAGGAATATGTGTTTTTAATCGTCAAGATTTGATAAAGTACCAACCTTATTTTGTCACTGTTTTAGAGTCCCATGTCGCATAATACATTTGGTAAAAATTTACGCTTTACCTCCTTTGGAGAGTCCCATGGATCAACCATAGGTTGTGTGCTGGACGGTTTTCCACCGGGCATGCCGATTACACCGGAGGAAATCAAACATGAATTACGGCGACGTGCCACCGGTCGCTCTAAACACACCTCACAAAGACGTGAGCAGGATGATGTACAGATTGTTAGCGGGGTTTTTGAGGGTGTTACCACCGGCCATCCGATTGCACTAATTATTGAAAATACCGATGCCAAAAGTAAAGATTACAGCAACATCGCCACCCAGATTCGCCCCGGTCACGGTGATTACAGTTACTGGAAAAAATACGGCATCCGTGATTATCGCGGCGGCGGTCGTTCATCGGCACGCGAAACCACCATGCGCGTGGCGGCCGGTGCGTTGGCGAAAAAATGGCTGAAAAAACAGCATGGTATTGAAATTACCGCCTGGCTGTCGCAAATCGGCGACATTCAGCTGCAGGCAGGGGATTTATCGAAAATAGATGACAGTCCGTTTTTTACCGGCGAAATTAATCGAGTGCCGGAATTAGAAGAGTTTATGCATAAACTGCGCAAATCCGGTGATTCTGTCGGCGCCGCCATCAGCGCCAAAGCGGTGAATGTACCGGCCGGTTGGGGCGAGCCGGTGTACGGTAAGCTGGATGCGGAACTGGCGCTGGCCATGATGAG
Source organism: Marinicella pacifica (assembly GCF_014636635.1). Classification (GTDB taxonomy): domain Bacteria; phylum Pseudomonadota; class Gammaproteobacteria; order Xanthomonadales; family Marinicellaceae; genus Marinicella; species Marinicella pacifica. The sequence continues at coordinate 62,762 of NZ_BMEO01000011.1, forward strand.
CATTAATGCCACCAAAGGCGTGGATATTGGTGCCGGATTTGATTCGGTGGCACAGTCAGGCAGTGTTCATCGTGATGAAATCATCGACGGTGAATTTCAGAGCAATCACGCCGGCGGTATTCTCGCCGGTATCTCTACCGGCCAGGACATTACCCTGAAAGTGGCTTTTAAACCCACGTCGTCCCTGCGCTTACCGGCGCAAAGCATCAATGAAGCAGGTGAGCCGGTTACGGTGGTCACCAAAGGCCGCCATGACCCGTGCGTCGGTATTCGCGCCGCGCCCATTGTCGAAGCCATGATGGCGTTGGTATTAATGGATCATGGCCTGCGCCATCACGCACAAATTAATAGTAACCAACACACTTTTGAATAATTTTTATGAATAAAGAACTCAATATTGCCATTGTCGGTGCCACCGGTGCGGTGGGGCGGGTGATTCTGGAATTGCTGGAATCACGAGATTTTCCGGTGAATAAGCTGGCTTTGCTGGCCAGTGCCAACAGTGCCGGTGAGGTGATGTCTTATAAAAAGAAATCGCTGACGGTGCAGCCTTTAGAAGCCTTTAATTTTAAAGGTTATGATATGGCCTTTTTTACTGCGGGCAGTCGGGTTTCAGCGCAATATGCTTCACGGGCGGTGGATGCCAAATGTGTTGTGATAGATAACACTTCATATTTTCGTAATGAAGAAGATGTGCCTTTGGTGGTGCCGGAAGTCAACGGTGCGGAATTAAACCGTTATCAGGACACCTATTTAATTGCCAATCCCAATTGTTCTACCATTCAGATGGTGTTGGCGTTGGCGCCGATTCACAAAGCCGCGGTGATTGAACGTATTAATGTTTCGACCTATCAGTCAGTGTCCGGTGCCGGGCAAAAGGGTATTGATGAATTATCTGCGCAGACACGTAATTTGTTGAATTTTAAACCGTTGCAACAGCAGGTGTTTTCAGGACAAATTGCCTTTAATGTGCTACCGCATATTGATGATTTTCAGGACAATGGTTACACCAGGGAGGAAATGAAGATGGTGTGGGAAACCCAGAAAATCCTTGATGACCGCAGTATTCAGGTGAATCCGACCTGTGTGCGGGTGCCGGTTTTTTACGGGCATGCTGAAGCGGTGCACATTGAAACCAGAGACAAAATGACTGCCGGTGAAGCACGTCGGCTGATGGCTGAGATGGATGGTATTGAAATTATGGATGATCCGGGTGCATTGCGTTATCCGTCCCCGGCCCTGACTGCCGCCGGTCATGATGCGGTGTATGTGGGGCGAATTCGAGAGGATATTTCTTATCCGCGCGGATTAAACATGTGGATTGTGGCGGACAATATTCGCAAAGGGGCAGCGTTAAACAGCGTGCAAATTGCCGAAAAGTTGTTGACCTTGATGCAGTGATATTATGAAACATGGTCTGACTAAGTCTCAGTGAGGCGCTATTTAAACAAAAAAAATCCTGTCAATAAGAATAGCTTAGCGGTTATTTTTTAGTTAAATTCTTGCTATTTTATTGTAGAATTAGTTACTATCACTTTATAAGTCGTATAAAACAGCACACACACGGGTAAATTATGAAACACAAATTAATTATATTGGCACTGGTTTTTGGTCTGGTTTTCGTGTCACAAAACACCTTTTCTCTGGGTATGGGTAAGATTCAGGTTAATTCTGCCCTGGATCAGCCGCTGAATGCGTCTATCGATATCCTTGCCGGTGAAAATGAATCCATTGATGAAGTGTCGGTGAAAATGGCCAGTGCCGATGATTATAAGAAAGTGGGTCTGGACAAGTCATTTGTTCCGGCCCATATTACGGTGTCCTTAGACGAAAACAACCCGTATAAAATCAATGTCCGTTCTAACGGCCCTGTTTCTGAACCCATCGTTTCATTGTTGCTGGATGTTAAATGGCCGAATGGTCGGATGTTGCGTGAATTTACCCTGTTATTGGATCCGCCGAGTTATCAGACCGCTAACCGTGGGTCGGTAACCATGCCGGTAACTGAATCCGCACCAGCCACTCAACCCGAGACCCTGGGTGATGTTCAGGATGACATCGTTACGGCGCAAACTGATGAGATTCCGCCTGTGACTGAGGATTTAAATGAAGCGGATGAAGAACCACAGGCTGATATGACTGCTGATGCGGATCAAACTGAATTTGTGGTTGAAACACCCATGGATGAGAATGTGTCAGAAACCCTGTCGGTCATGCCCGGTGAAGTGTATGTGGAATCCGGTGATACTTTATGGCGCATCGCTAACCAAAATAAACCTGCCGGTGTTTCCACCCATCAGATGATGATGGCCATTTATGAGAAAAATCCAAATGCCTTTTTAAATAATAACATCAATGAGATGATTAAAGGCAGTACTTTGCAAATGCCTGATGCCGATGCCGCGGATGATATGAGTTACCAGGAAGCGCTGGCAGCTTTTGAGGCGCATAATAACCGCTGGGCATCGGCCACAGACACTTACAGCAGTTTCCAAACAGAAACCACAACAGAACAAGAAGACGTGGTTGCCGATGATCTTGATTATGGTGTGCAATTATCCGGTGGTGAAGGTGATGACAGTGACAGTCAGCAATCAGAAGGTGACGTCGCGGATACCGGTCAGTCCGGACTCAGTGATGAAGAGGCCTTTAACGCCAGCAGTGAAAATGAAGAATTAAAATCACGGGTTTCTGAATTAGAAAATATTGTTAACGAACAGCAATCTGCATTAGAACTGCAAGACGATGACCTGGCTAATTTGGAAAACCAAATGGCTCAGGTACCCGATGCAGAAGACCCCAATGAAGAAGATAATTTAGCGGACAGTGATTTTGACGGTCTGTCCGATGAAGACACCACGGATAACAATGAAATCCTCAGTGAGGAAGCTGTTGACGGTGACGATGTGTGGGATAGCGGCATCGCCGATACTGAAACAGATGGTCTGAGTGAAGAGCCCATGGATGCTGCGAACATCGATACATCATCAGACGATGAAGAATCAATGGACAGTGATGCAGTCTTAGCCGACGAAGGCACAATAAGCAGTGAAGATGATGCATCAGCGGATGCCGCAGACACAGAAGTTATGACCACACCGGTCAGACCACAACCCGTTAGTGATCCCTGGTACACCTCAGCGATTAACTGGGTACAAAATAATGTACTGTGGGTGATTATCGGATTGGTGGTGCTGTTTTTAATCATCCTGTTGCCTCGCTTGTTTAACCGTGGGGATGAAGATCCGGCGGAAGAAAGCAGCTTCCTGGATGACATCAAATCCTCCCGTGGTCAACAACAGGAATCTGATGTAGATGCAGATGACAGTGAAGCGGGTGAAGATGACGAGACTGTGTTAACAACACCCATTGCCGTTGAGGATGAAGCGGATGATGATGAGTTGCAGGATGACGCCTCCGATTTATCTATACAGTCCGGACAAGACGACGATGAGGATGATGATGAGGATGATGATGAGGATGATGTCTTGGCGGAGCTGGACAATTCTCTGGCATTCGATGACAGCGATGATGATGAGGGCGATGATGATTTTGCGTTTGATTTTGATGAAGACGAAGACGAAGCTGAAGAAGGTTTAATTGAAGCGACTTCTGATGAAGTGGATGATTTAGATTATGAAACGCCCACCAAAGAGTATGATCCCACACCATTTAAAGACGATGATTTTGATGATGATGACTTTGATTTATCGGATTTAGATGACGATCTGGACGAAGAAGATTTAGAAGAAGATTCAGAAGAAGACTCAGAAGATGAATCACCTGAAGAAGATTTGTTTGAAGATGATCTTGATTTAGAAGCTGAATTATCTGAACTTGATGATGCGCTTGAGTCCACTGATTTAGATGAAGATGATTTAGAATCAGATGAGGAATCCGAAGATGACTTTTCCGATGATGATTTTATGGCTGAACTGGATGACCTTGAGGGCCTCGATAATGACGATGAAAATGACACTGAAGTCACAGAAGTGGACGATGAAGAGGATGAATTTGACGCTTCTATCAGTTTAGATGAAGAGGATTCCGTTACCACATTTGAAACCGATGAAGAAGACACTATGGATGAAGACATTGATTTGGGTTTAGATGATTTGATGGATGAAGGTGATGTCATTGAAACCAAACTGGACCTGGCTAAAGCCTATATTGAAATGGGTGACACCGAAGGTGCCAAAAATCTGCTTGAAGAAGTGAAAGCAGAAGGCAATGCGGCGCAACAATCGCAAGCCGATAAATTATTGGATGAGATTTAATGTAATGAAACGACCAACACCTGATGAAGGTGTTGGTCGGTTTTAAATCCCTATGCGATTGGCCTGTGGTGTGGAGTATGATGGTGAGCCGTTTTTTGGCTTCCAGCGTCAAAAACAGACGCCCACTGTTCAGCAATGTCTTGAAGAAGCCATCGGCTCGGTGGCCAACCACGCGGTTGGTGTCACCTGTTGTGGGCGCACCGACACCGGTGTCAGCGCTGATTTACAGGTTATCCATTTTGATACCGAAGCAGTCAGAAACCCTCGACAGTGGACACTGGGTATTAACAGCGCCCTGCACAAGGCCATCAGTATTTTGTGGGTCAAGCCGGTACCCGATGAATTTCATGCGCGGTTTTCCGCCAGCGCCCGACGTTATCAATACCGTATTTGCAACCGCTCGGTGCGACCGGCCATCAATCGTCACTATTTAACCTGGGTCTTAAAACCACTGGACGATGTTAGGATGAATCAGGCCATTCAATATTTACTGGGTGAGCATGATTTCAGTGCTTTTCGTTCCAGCCAATGTCAATCCAAACAACCGGTGAGAACGATTAAGCATGCCAGTGTCAGTCGCCGTGACGAACAGATTTTAATTGACATTACCGCCAACGGTTTTTTACACCATATGGTTCGAAATATTGCAGGAACGTTGATCCGTGTGGGTAAAGGTGAGCAATCTCCGCAATGGGTGGAACAGGTATTGCAATCAAAAGACCGCAGGCAGGCAGGTATAACCGCAGCGCCCAATGGATTGCGTTTTGTGGGTGTGGATTATCCCAATCACTTTAATTTACCGACATCTGTGGGTCATGCAAGTTAAATTTTGCGGTCTTCAAAACAAGTTGGATGTGGCATTAGCCGCGTCACTTCAATGTGATGCGGTGGGTTTTATCATGGTGCCCGACAGCCGACGTGCGGTGGGCTTAGAACTGGCCCGGGAATTAACCCAATTTACACGCCAATTTGACTTGACGTCCGTTATCCTTGTGGCCGATGCTGATAGTCACACGGTGGATCAAATTGTGAACCAATGCCAACCGGATATTATTCAGTTCCATGGTAACGAATCGGCAACTTTTTGCCAACAATTTGAAGTGCCCTACTGGAAAGCGGTGCCGATGTTGACTGTGCAAGATTGGCCGCGCTATATTGAAAGCTATCATCTGGCACAGCGTTTTGTACTGGATACTTACGGGAATGGGAAAAGTGGGGGATCCGGCCGGTCTTTTAGCTGGTTCCGGTTTCCGCCTGAGTACATCTCGCGTTTAATTCTGGCCGGTGGATTAACCGTTGATAATTTGGCTGAGGCGGTATCAGTCACAGGAGCAGAATTTATTGATGTCAGCAGTGGTATCGAGAAAACACCTGGCGTAAAATCACAAACCCTGATGCAACAATTCATGCAAGCCGTCAATAACAACGCACTCAAATCATGAACCAAGAATTTAACAATTTACCTGACGAAACAGGACATTTTGGCCGATACGGCGGTAATTTCGCCTCGGAAACACTTTTTCACTGCTTAGAAGCGCTTAATGCGGCCTACAAGAAACTCAAAACTGATGCCGATTTTCAGCAACAATTCAAACAGGATCTGGCAGATTTTGTCGGTCGCCCCTCACCCCTGTACTATGCTGAACGCTTAACCAAACAGCAACAAGGCGCTCATATTTGGCTTAAACGTGAAGACCTGAACCACACCGGCGCGCACAAAATAAATAACACCGTCGGACAAATATTGCTGGCCAAAGCCATGGGTAAAAAACGTATTATTGCCGAAACCGGTGCCGGCCAGCATGGTGTAGCGACAGCGACGGTTGCCGCCCGAATGGGGCTGGAGTGTATCGTGTACATGGGTGCAGTGGATATCGAACGCCAGGCGATTAATGTATTTCGAATGAAGTTATTGGGGGCCGAAGTGCGCTCGGTGGATTCAGGTTCAAAAACCCTTAAAGATGCTTTGAATGAAGCCATGCGGGATTGGGTGGCCCATGTGGATGACACCTTTTATATCATCGGCACGGTGGCGGGGCCCGCACCTTATCCTGAAATGGTGCGTGATTTTAATGCAGTGATTGGCCGCGAAGTACGTCAACAAAGCATGGACAAAATCGGTCGTTTACCCGATGCTCTGGTGGCCTGTGTCGGTGGCGGTTCCAATGCCATGGGTTTGTTTTATCCGTTTATTCAAGACAAGGAAGTTGCCATGTATGGTGTCGAAGCCGGTGGTCAAGGTTTAGAGACCGGTCGGCATGCGGCCTCTATCAATGCCGGCAAGGTGGGCGTTTTACATGGTAACAGGACCTATGTTATGAGCGATGAGGCCGGTCAGGTGATTGAAACCCATTCCATATCTGCCGGATTGGATTACCCCGGTGTCGGCCCTGAGCATGCATATCTGAATGATTCAGGGCGGGCCAAATACGTCACCATTAATGATGATGAAGCTTTAGCGGCATTTCACACACTCACAAAAACCGAAGGTATTATGCCGGCGCTTGAGAGTGCTCATGCCATTGCTTATGGCATGAAGTTGGCAAAAAGTCTGTCGCCGGAACAACATATTGTGGTTAATCTGTCAGGGCGTGGTGACAAAGATGTTCACACCGTGGCTGATATTGAAGGGGTATCGGTATGAACCAGTTATTGACCGAAACCTTATCAAATCTGAACCATAAAAAAGCCCTGATTCCATTTATTACAGCGGGATACCCCGATCCTAAAATGACCCTGCCCATTATGCATTGTTTGGTGGAAAATGGTGCCGATGTGATTGAATTAGGCATGCCTTTTTCTGATCCAATGGCGGATGGTCCGGTGATTCAAAAGGCATCTGAACAAGCCATTAAACAGGGTACAGGCCTTAAACAAACTTTACAGATGGTGTACGAATTTCGCCAAACCAACCAAACCACACCAATTGTGTTGATGGGTTATTTAAACCCGATTGAATCCATGGGTTATGAAGTTTTTGTTGAACAAGCCGCGCGGGCAGGCGTAAATGCAGTGTTATTGGTGGACAGTCCGCCGGAAGAGTCCGCGGACATTCAAACGCATTTAAAAGCCCATAATATGCAACAAATTTATTTAGTGGCACCGACCACTTCAGCGCAAAGAAAGCAACTTATCTGTGATGTGGCTGCCGGTTTTATATACTATGTGGCATTAAAAGGCGTCACTGGCGCCGCTGATTTAAACACAGACGCGGTGAATCATGCGGTCAAAGCCTTAAAAGCCACCACCCAATTGCCGGTGGCGGTGGGCTTTGGCGTGAAAGATGCTGATTCTGCGGTGGCGGTGGCCCGTGAAGCTGATGCGGTCGTGATTGGCAGTGCCCTGATTAAAATCATTGATGCTGCAGCCGATAATGTTGAGTCGGTACTTCAACAAGTGGGTGAATTTATGCGTCCTATTCGCGCGGCGCTGGATTCGTTATAATGTCTCATCACAATCAAACAACAGGAGTTAACCTGAGATGAGTTGGTTTCAAAAAATTATGTCTTCACGCATCCGTACCGAAGGCGGTAACAAAAAGAAGAACATTCCCGAAGGTTTGTGGGGTAAATGCAGCCAGTGTCAGGCGGTGTTGTATCAGCCTGAAAATGAAAAACAGGGAAAAGTGTGCCCCAAATGCGGACACCATGAACGTCTGACCGGCCGTGAGCGACTGGTTTATTTTCTTGACAACGATGACTGGCTGGAAATCGGGGCCAATGTCAAACCGGAAGACCCTCTCAAATTTAAAGACACCAAAAAATACAAAGACCGGCTTGTTGCGACCCAGAAAAAAACCGGTGAAAACGATGCTTTGGTAGCGGTTCAGGGTCAGCTCCAGGGTCGTGATGTGGTGGTCACGGCTTTTGATTTTGATTTTATGGGCGGCTCCATGGGGTCGGTGGTCGGTGAAAAATTCGTTCGTGCTGTACATCATGCTTTGGAACATCGTTTACCCTTGATTAATTTTTCCTCATCCGGTGGCGCCCGAATGCAGGAATCCTTATTTTCTCTTTTGCAAATGTCCAAAACAGCAGCGGCGCTGAAAAAAATGAAAAATGCCGGTTTGCCGTACATTTCCGTATTAACCAACCCCACCACCGGCGGGGTGTCGGCATCGCTGGCGATGCTGGGTGATGTCAATATTGCCGAACCCAATGCCCTCATCTGTTTTGCCGGCCCCCGGGTGATAGAGCAAACCGTTCGTGAAACCCTGCCTGAAGGGTTTCAGCGCAGCGAATTTTTATTAGAGCATGGGGCTTTGGATCTGATTGTACCGCGACACCAAATGGGTGACAAAATCATTCAGTTGCTCAATTTGTTACTACCGCTCTCGCAAAGTGAAGCGCATGATGAAGTGCTTGAACCCGACGAAGTGTTAACCGCCGAAGAACGTGAAGACACTTGATCAGTGGTTAGCCGGCTTTAACGAAAACAAAATTGATCTGGGTTTAAGCCGGGTTCAAACCGTGTTATCACGGCCGCCTTTTCATCAGATTAATGCCAAAATCATCACCGTGGGCGGCACCAACGGCAAAGGTTCAACCGTGACAGCGGTTTCGGCTCTGCTGAATGCAGCCGGTTACCGGGTGGGAACTTTTACCTCACCGCATATTTTTCGATACAACGAACGCATTCAAATCGATGGACAGGCACAATCTGACGCCGCCATCGTGGCTGCTTTTGCCGCCATTGATGAGATACGAGAGGCCGTGCCGTTAAGTTATTTTGAATACGCTTTTTTGGCTGGCTTATACATTTTTCACCAAGCGCGGGTGGATTATATGGTTTTGGAAGTGGGTCTGGGAGGGCGTTTGGATGCGGTCAATGCCCTGGATTCAGACCTCAGTATCATTACCACGGTGGACATCGACCACAGCCACTGGCTGGGTGACAGCATCGAAGCCATTGCCGCTGAAAAAGCCGCCATAATGCGTTCCGGTTGTGTTATGGTCTATGGTGATACTGATTGTCCCAAAGCCATTTTAAATCGGGCCAAAGATGAGCAAGTCCGCTTGCTACAGGCATCGATTGATTTTAACAGCAGTATGCATTCAAAAGGTTTTGATTTTCGACAGGGAAACACACAATTCAATAATCTGCCTTTGCCGCGTATGGCGGGAGATGTTCAAGTCCGTAATTTCACCACCGCCTTAACCGCGGTTTTAACTCTGGAAAAGAAACTGGATGCATCCATCATTGGTCATGCCTTAGCAACCTGGAAAATTCCGGGTCGCATTCAGACCATTCATGACAATCCACACGTGATTGTCGATGTGGCTCATAACCGTCAATCTGTTGACACCCTGTCACAGTATTTAACTCAAAACCCGGTCAAAGGCCTCACCCGCGCGGTTTTTTCTGTGTTAAAAGACAAGCAAGCCGAAAGCTGGTTGCCCGATATCAATCAGCAGGTGGATCATTGGTTTATCTTTGCCCTGCATGGCGAACGGGCTCTGGATATTCAAAGCTTAAAACAACAACTGGCCGACGCCGGTGCATTGCTTTCGGTGTGTGCGGATGGCTCAAACGCTTATCATCATGCCCTCAGCCTTAGCAAGCCCGAAGACCGGGTGATTGTGTTTGGTTCGTTTCATGTGCTGGACACAGTGTTTCAATCATCACCGCATCAACTCAATCTAACATAAGCGGTTCAGTTTGCATCCCCTGATTTGTTTTTGTTATCGAGATCAGATTGATCCGATTCCGCTAAATCTGAGGCATGGGGGCGCTGTTTATCTTCGCCCTCTTGGTGCTTGTTATCTGTCTCAGCGGGCTGTTGTTTTTCGGCTTCTGAGGATGAATTTTCGGGCTCGCTGTTTTGTTCATCGTTAGCCTGGTTTACTTTCACAGGTTCAATAATATGCAAATCACGCTGCGGGAACGGGATGCTGATGTCCGCTTCGCGGAAGGCCTTATCAACAGCAAAATTCAAGTCACTTTCCACCTGGTAGATATTTTTAATGTTATAAATCATCACCCGAAGTTCGAAATTGAGGCTACTGTCACCAAAGGATCTGAAGTGAACCTGTGGTTTGTAGCCGGTACGATTAACCACCTGGTTATGGTTTTTGGCCACTTTTAATAGAGCTTGTTTGACTTGTTCAGTGTCCGAGCCATAGGCAACACCAACTTTGATGATAATTCGACCAATGGAATTACTGAGATTCCAGTTAGTTACATGGTGTGATAATAATTCAGAATTCGGCACCAACACTTCTGAGTTATCAAAGGTTTTGATATTGGTGGCTCGCATTTTGATTTTTTGGATAAAACCGATGGTGTCGCCCACTTCCACCCAGTCGCCGGGTTTGACCGGTCGTTCGAACAGCAAAATAATTCCCGACACAAAATTACTGACAATATTTTTCAGTCCAAAACCAATACCCACGGATAAGGCACCGGCAATCACGGTTAAATTGGAAATATCAAAGCCGGCAATCGACAAGCCGATGAACACCGCGATGGTGATGCCAATATACCAAAACAGCATAGACACCACCTCTCGCGGACCTTTTTTTAAACGACTTTTATTAAACCACTGATATTCAATGCCATGGCGAATACGACTTAATATAATTATCAGAACAATAGAAATTAAGATGGCGATGACTAAGCTGCTTGGGACTATTCTTAAAGACCCCAGTTCAAATCCATTGGTAAAAATCAGCTTTAACTGTTGATAGGTTTCCTTAAAAGCACCACCGATCCAGATCATAAAGCCCAGTCCGGCGATACCAACAATCAAGCTGATCAGTAAGCTGACCCAAAATGGAAAAGCATAGACCGGGACTTCGTTCTGGTTTTCGTCTTCGTTGTCTTCAGCCTCTTTTTTAAGCTGCCTGATACGGTGAACCAGTAAAATTTTACGAAGTCCGTTGATATTTTTGGCGGCCAAATGAAAAATAAAACCACCTAAATTTAAAACCAGCAGGTATTGAGCCAATTTGGCATAGGTGGCGATATAGAGTGCAAGGGTCATAAAGGCAATACCACAACTGATGGCAGCCACATATTTATCTTTGTATGGTTTTAAAACCAGATACCAGTAGTAACTGGCAACGATAAAAAGAGCATTAATGGTGATAAATAGAGGTGTAATAAATAAAGACTGCGAACTCAGCCATTGGTCAAAATTATATTGTCTGTAATCAATCGCATTCCAGCCATAGGCGGCCAGAATGATTAATCCGGTGGAGGCCCAGATAAAACGTTTTATATTCTTTGGATGAAAAGATTTTGGTAGTAGTGGCAGCGATAAAAATAAACAACCATCACGAATGAATAAGGCCAGAACCATGAGTAATAACAACCATTGGAAAGGTGCCGGTATCAGCCAGGCATAAACCAGGGCCGCAGTCACAGGCAGCGAGAATGTTAAGGCCATGCTTTTGAACTGATTTTTGAGGGTATCTAAACGTGGTTTTTTGTCGTAGCTTTTAAAATAATGAACCCGATATTTAAAAATAAACAGAAAATAATACAAAAGAGCGACCGTGATAAGTCCGATGGCAATCCATTGCGTTGGTATAATGCGATGAAGCTGTAGCCTGCCTAAATCAGGCGGTTGGTACATAAATTGCCAAATTTTGTGGCGAACCTTAATGCCCTGAATCCACAAGTCACGTTTTTTTTCAAAAATAGCTTGGCGGATTTGGTCCAGTCTGGATGTCATTAATCGGCAATTGATAAGTTCCTGTGTATGGTTTTTTATTTGCTTATCAACGACATCGGTGCCGGGATAGTCCGGTTCCGGTTTTTCTTGATCGGGTACTTTTGATTGAATTGAACTGTCTTCCAAAGCATCAATCTCGCGCACCTGAGTGAGGCGTTTTAACTCGGCTTCGTTGTATGCTTCGCACTGCCTCAGATGTGACATTAATGCGGCACTTTCCCGGTCTAAATCGTTAAGAACATTTTTTGAGCTGCCGGGTTGCCGGTATTTTTTTAGCAGTGCGTTAAATGATTGTTTTAAATGCTCGGTGTTGGGCGGTGCCTCCTGGCCATACACAGGCAGAAAAGCCTGTGTCAACAGGCCTAAAATAGCCAAGAATATCAGTTGTTTATTACGCCAAATTGGGTGCATGGCATTAATTTTAGCACAATCAAAGCAGTCGTGGCTTTCAGCGGGCGCTTAAGATAAGAATAACAATCCGGTGTCATCATAAAACGGATAACACCGGATTGGTCAGATGGTTTAAGTAGAGTTTGATTGATTCTGCTTGCGTTGAGAAGACTCACTTTGTGATTGAGTGGCCTGCGATTGCTTATCCTGAGCTTTTGCATCCTGAGCTTTTGCATCCTGAGCTTTTGAATCCTGAGCTTTTGAATCCTGAGCTTTTGAATCCTGAGCTTTTGAATCCTGAGCTTTTGAATCCTGAGCTTTTGAATCCTGAGCTTTTGAATCCTGAGCTTTTGCATCCTGAGCTTTTGCATCCTGAGCTTTTGCATCCTGAGCTTTTGATTCCTGGGCTTTTGAATCCTGAGCTTTTGAATCCTGAGCTTTTGCATCCTGAGCTTTTGAATCCTGAGCTTTTGAATCCTGAGCTTTTGAATCCTGAGCTTTTGAATCCTGAGCTTTTGAATCCTGAGCTTTTGAATCCTGAGCTTTTGAACCTTGCGCCTTTGAATCCTGGTTTTGATTGCTTACAGTTTTTGGTTGCCGGTTTTTTTTATTTTCAGATTTGTTGTTGGTTTTTGCGTCGGATTCCTGTCGTGCTTTGTCTTTCTTTATTTGCGCTCCGGACGGCACAATGGGTTCTTTTTTGGCCACTAAATCAGCCACACTGCCCAAAGGACGTTTCATTTTATCGGCGGTATCCGGTGAAACTGGCGCGGATTGTTTATTTTTAGTCGCTTCTTGTTGGTCGCCGCCTGTTTTGGGCTTGTTTTTTACGGCTGCAGACTCAGATTTCTTGGTTGCAGCCGGTTTGCTTTGTTTATTCGGCGTCTGACTTTGCCGGGATTTGTTTTGTGCCGGTTCAGGGTTGTTGTTTTGTGTTTGCTTTGGTTTATTTTGAGTGCTATCGATAGACTTCCGGTTAGACGGCTTCTGTCCGGCCTGTTTTTGATTGGATTGCTTGTTGTTGGTTTGTTGCTGTTTTGTCTGTTTCTGATTGGCCTGCTTCTGCTTAGCTGGCTTCTGATTGGCTGGCTTCTGATTGGCTGGCTTCTGATTGGCCTGATTTTGGTTGGCCTGTTTTTGGTTAGACGGCTTGTTGGTTTGTTTAGGGTTAGACTGATTTTGATTGTCTTGCTTTTTCGCAGCCGGTTTTCTGTTGTTTTGTTTTTGCTGTGTTGATTTTGGATTGGCCGATTTTCGTTGGCCCTTTTTATGAGGGTTAGCTTGTTTATGTGTGTTCGGGCTTGTCTTTGTTTTCTTTTTGCGGTTTTCTGAGCCGGCAAAAAGGGCTTTAAACCAGGATGATACCAGCAAAGCAACAGAACGTTTGGGTGCTTGTTTGTTGGGTTTTACCATCTGTAAAGCCGCTTGTTCTCTCTGCGGAGCCGGCGGGTCTAAATCCATGGGTTTTTGGCAATCGGCGGGCTCAACGAGTTTTATTTTATTGATGTCAATATTCGATTCACTCACATTCAGGCGTTGTACATGAAAATTAGGGGAATTCAAATTTTCATTAGAAATCACATTGAGCTGAACACGATGACGTTGTTCCAAATCCGTGAGTTCTTCACGTTTTTCATTCAGCAATTTATTGCTGATTTCAACCGGCACCTGAATAATAACCCGGCCGGTTTTGGGCTTGATCATTTCTTCTTCAGTCAATCGAATGATGGATATAATCAGCGAATCCATGCTGCGAATGGTGCCATAACCGGCACAGGTGGGGCAGGTGATTTGACTGGAATCGGCAATCGATGACCGCAGACGCTGGCGCGACATCTCCAGCAAACCAAATTTGGAAATACGACCAATTTGGACGCGGGCGCGATCTATGGTGACCGCATCGCGTAAACGATTTTCGACCTGGCGTTGGTTTTTATGCTGACGCATATCAATAAAATCAATCACCACCAGACCGCCTAAATCCCGAATTCGAAGTTGTCTGGCGATTTCGTCGGCAGCTTCTAAGTTGGTGTTCAAAGCGGTGGTTTCCACATCAGCGCCTTTGGTGGCTTTGGCGGAATTGATGTCAATGCTCAGTAAGGCTTCAGTGTGATCAATCACCAAAGAGCCGCCTGAAGGTAATTTCACTTCCCGTTCAAAAGCCGATTGAATCTGACGTTCGATCTGGTACCGGGAAAATAATGGCGTGGTGTCGTTGTAATAAGACAGTTTTTTCAAATTATGTGGCATCACCTGCTGCATAAATTCACGGGCTTTTTCATAAGAAGCCCGGTCGTCAATTAAAATTTCACCAATGCTGGGTTGCAGATAATCACGCAATGCGCGGATAAATAAATCACTTTCCTGGTAAATAAAAAATGGGGCGCGTTTTTGGTCTGCGGTTTTTTGAATGGCTTCCCAGACCTGTTGTAAATAATTAAAATCCCATTGCAGTTCTTCGAAGGTTCTCCCCAAACCGGCCGTGCGAACGATGATACCGTCTTCATTGGGAATGTTTAAACGTTTGAGGTGCTGTTGTAACTGATTACGCTCCTCACCTCGAATTTGCCGAGAAACACCGCCCGCGCGTGAATTATTGGGCATATAAACCAGATAACGGCCGGCCAGTGAGATGTAGGTACTCAGGGCTGCGCCTTTGTTACCGCGCTCTTCTTTATTGACCTGAACGATGATTTCATCGCCTTCATTGAGGGCTTTGTTGATGGGCAAACGGGGCTGACCTTTGGGTGATTGTTTGCAGTAAGCCGGACTGATTTCTTTGTAGGGCAAAAAACCATGTCGCTCAGAGCCGTAATTGACAAAACAGGCTTCTAAGGAGGGTTCGATGCGGGTGATTTTGGCTTTGTAGATATTGCCTTTTTTACGGTAATGGCCGGCTGAGTCGATATCAAGATCGTATAATTTTTGTCCATCGGCAATCGCCACCCGAATTTCATCGGCGTGGGTTGCATTGATTAGCATTCTCTTCATTTTGGTTCCTTTAGTTAAGGAACGAAGTGCTGCTTAACAGTACTTAATTATTTAAGCACAGCCATCATGCTGGTGATGAAAAGGCCTGTGCTTTTAAACGAAAGCGCAAACAGGGCAGTGGAGGTCACGTTTTGTCGGGTGAATAAACTGCTGTGTTTTCCTGTTTACTCGCGTGGTCGTGTTCGCTGTTCGTAGTTGTTTTATTTAAAAAAACAGATGTCATATCTGTTTTATGGCTAAAATTAAGACTGAGCGGGTATTCGTTCCATTCAGTTTTGCCCGTCATCACTCCAATGATGAGTCGTTCCTCAATTGTTGGTATTTCCGTGGAACCGAGCGTGTTAAAATTGTCATTTTGTCTCTTCATTCAAAGACGTTGCTTTTTTTCGGGTTTATTCACACACCGAATTCGGCGGATTTTAACACCAAATACATGACAATGCTTGTTATTTTAATGGAGAATTTGATTTTTGGATAAGCCGATATTTAACATTGACCGACATTCAGAAGGCCAGCGACTGGATAACTTTCTGCGTAAACAACGCAAAAATCTCACCACGGGTCAGCTTTATAAATTAATTCGAAAAGGCCAGATCCGTATTAACGGCAAAAGATCTCAGCCCTCGGCAAAACTCCAAAACGGCGATTTGGTGCGGGTGCCGCCGTTTATTTATTTTGAAGAGCCGCAGACTCAAATTAAGTTGCCGGCCAAAACAGTTGACTGTTTAATGGCGTCAATCATCGCCGAAAATCAGGACTATTTGGTTATTAATAAACCGGCCGGGATGGCGGTTCATAAAGGCACAGGGCATGATTACGGTGTGATTGAAATTTTACAGCATAGGCCGGCCTATCAACATTTGTTACTGGCTCATCGTTTGGATGTGGTTACCAGTGGCTGTCTGGTGTTGGCTAAAAACAGAACGGCTTTGCTGGATTTTCAAGCCGCATTAAAAGCCAGGAAGGTGAAAAAAACGTATCTGGCTTTACTGGAAGGTGCTTTGGATAATTCGGTGCTGGTTAAACAAAGTCTCGCCGAAACCCGCATTAATAATCTTAAAACAGCGGTTATTGATGACAAGGGTAAAACCGCTGTAACCCAGTTCGAACCACAAGGGCATCGAAACGGAATCAGCCGTGTACTTTGTTCACCAGTCACCGGTCGAACCCACCAAATCAGAGCTCATGCGGCTTATTTAAACTGCCCCATTGTCGGTGATACACAATACGGCGCCAAGCCACGAAAAAACCTGTCAAGGGCAGTGTTTTTGCATGCTGAGCACATTGTTTTTGCGGATTATTCGTTTCAGGCACCGGTCGATGCGGACTTTGAAAACTTCTGGCAAAGCTTGTAAATGAATTCGACTCAGGTTTGAGTCGCGACTGATATAAGTTAGAATACATGGTCATTATATTACCGAGGATTTATGTCTGTATTTAATCACAAAAAAGCCTATCCAAAAGGCGAAATTAAACAATTCAATATTGAGTCAAAGCGATTGAAAGATAATGCCCTCGGTGATCCCCATCAGCGGAAGTTAAATGTTTATCTGCCGCCGGGTTATGATCATACGCAGGCTTATCCTGTGATGTATTATTTAGCCGCCTACACCAACAGTGGTCTGGGCGTTACCGGATGGCGAAACTTTGGTGAATCGATTCCCGAGCGTTTGGATCGCCTGATTGGTGATGAAAAAATAGGCCCGATAATCATGGTGTTTCCTGATTGTTTTACCTCGTTGGGCGGCAATCAGTATCTCGATTCTCCGGCCATTGGTGACTATGCCAGCCATATTCATGAGGAATTGATACCATTTGTAGAATCGGAATTAGCCGTTAAATCCGGGGCGCAGCATCGGGCGGTGTTGGGTAAATCGTCAGGTGGTTTTGCTGCGATACGGTTTGCCATGGATTATCCCGGGTTCTGGGGTGCCATCGCCAACCATTCCGGTGATGCCGGCTTTGAGGTGTTATACCGACGTGATTTTCCTGCCGTGGCCGATGTGCTGGTTGATTTTAATGGCGATATTGATAAGTTCGTTAAACGCTTCTGGCGATCCAAAAAAATTATGGGGTCGCATATTCTGGCGCTGATGCACATTTGTCTGGCCGCCACCTACGACCCACAGAAAGATGGGATTCGCTTGCCGTTTGATTTAAACACCTGTGTGCTGGATGAAGCGGCCTGGCAGCAATGGCTCAGTCATGACCCGATTAATCGGGTGGCGGACAGCACAGATGCATTAGCCGCATTGAATGGCTTGTATATGGATTGTGGATTTCGGGATCAGTATTATATTCATTATGGTATGCGGGAATTGGCACAAACGCTTGAAAAACACAAAATTAAACACACTTATGAAGAGTTCAACGGCACCCATTCAGGAATTGATTACCGATTGGATGAATCATTACCTTATTTATACGAGAAAATACAATGATTAAAGTCAGTGCAGCCGCCATCGAGTTCTTGGGCGGTGTCATCAAAGAACAAGACGTGCATAATTTACACCTGAAAGCCACCATCCAGAATCCCGGCACACCGGCGGCGGATTGTCATTTAAGCTTTTGTGAAAAACAGGAAGTGCAGGTGGGTTATGAAGAACAGGATCTGGGTGATTTTAACCTGTATGTGGCGCATGATGATTTAAGCTATTTTGAGGATGCAGAAATTGACTACGAAACAAAAGGCGCCAGTGGTCAGCTCAACATCAAAGCCCCCAATATCAAAGGCGAAACGCCGGGTGATGATGCGCCGATTTTTGATCGTCTGGCTTATTTTATTGATGCCCAGATTAACCCGATGCTGGCCAGCCATGGCGGCAATGCACGACTGGTGGCGGTTGAAGATGATAAGGCGGTGATTGAATTTGGCGGCGGTTGTCATGGCTGTGGTATGGCCAAACAAACCCTGTCACAGGGCATGGAAACCCAAATTACCGCACAATTTCCGGAAATCAGTCAGGTGGTGGATGCCACCGATCATTCCACCGGTGAAAACCCGTACTACTAAAACCTCAAACCATGGAAAATATGAATAACAACATCATTGATGTTACCGCGGACAGTTTTGTTAAAGCGGTCATTGAACAGTCACAACAAAAACCGGTGTTGGTGGATTTCTGGGCCGACTGGTGTGAGCCCTGTAAAAACCTGATGCCATTGTTACAACAACTGGCTGAAAAATACCCCGATGATTTTGTGCTGGCTAAAGTCAACACCGACCAGGAGCAGCAACTGGCCATGCAAGTGGGCATTCAGAGTTTGCCCACGGTGGTGCTGATTAAAAACGGTGAAATTGCCGACAGTTTTACCGGCCTGAAACCGGCCGGTGAACTGGAACAATGGTTATTGCCCCATTTGGATGTGACCACGGATGAAACCGAAGAGCCTGAAATCGTTGAAGACACTGAAGTTACACGCCTGATTGCAGAACAAAACTACCCGGCTGCATTGGCTCAATTAAAAGACATACCCAAAGAACAGGCTATCTGGCAAATGATGGAAGTGTATTTGTTAATGGGTGATACGGAACAGGCGCAACAATTACTCGATGAACTGACTGATGAACAGCGCAAACAGCCGCAAGCCGATATCATCGCGGCGCGCATTCAATTGGAACAGATTGAATTAGACGGTCGCGAAGATTTGCTGGCGATTAAAAATAAAATCAACCAAGGGGCCACAGAACAGGCTGCCGAAGAACTGCTGGATAAATTAGCCGAAAATCCGCAGGATGATGTGGTCAAACAATTACTGATTCAGTCTTTTGCCTTAATGACTGACCGCAGTCAAATCAACCGCTATCGACGCCGTATGTCATCCTTAGTTTTTTAAAAACCTGGAACCATTATGATTAAACAATTACTGACCTTTTCCTTATTATTTTCTTCCTGGGCGCATGCTGATAAAGCGTTACCTCAGGTGGCCGATGCCTTTGAAGTGGATTCGGGGGTTATTATCTCTGCCCAACCGAGCCCGGAAGATCTGAAGACTTTACAAGAATATGGCGTTAAAGCGGTGATTAATTCGCGCACCGACACCGAAATGGAACAGCTTGATTTTAACGAATCGCGTTGGCTGCAAACCGCTGATATGGCTTATCAACAAGTCGCCATTGGTGCTCAGGAATCTTATTCAGTGGCTAAACTCACCGCCTTTAACGAAGCCATGATAAAAGCCCGTGAACAAGCCGGTGATGCGCCGGTATTACTGCATTGTCGTTCTGGTCACCGCTCCAGTCAGTTATACGCGGCCTGGTTGGTTAAGTATCAAGGCCTGACACCGGATGAAGCCCTGGCCAAAGTTAAACCGGCCGGCTGGTGGCCGATGCCGATGGAACAATTATTAGGACAGAAATTATCCGTTCGTATCGCGGATGAAAATGCCACAACCGAGGAATAACATCAGATTATGACAGTTGTCACCCGATTTGCCCCCAGCCCAACCGGTTATCTCCACGTAGGCGGTGCCCGTACGGCCTTATTTTGTTATTTATATGCCCGTCATCATGGCGGTCAGTTTGAATTGCGGATTGAAGACACCGATACAGCGCGCTCCACCCGCGAATCGGTTCAGGCCATTTTCGACGGCATGAACTGGCTGGGTCTGGAGCATGATGGTGAGGTGCGTTTTCAAAGTGATAATCTGCCACGTTATCATGAATGTCTTAAACAACTTTTGGCCGAGGATAAGGCCTATTATTGTGATTGCAGTAAAGAGCGCCTGGAGAAATTGCGCGCTGAGCAAATGGACAAAGGTGAAAAACCGCGTTATGACGGTCACTGTCGTGATTTAGGTCTGGTGAAAAGTGATGACACCATTGTCCGCTTTAAAAATCCGCAACAAGGTGAAGTGACTTTTAACGATTTAGTTCGTGGTGAGATTACAGTCAGTAACCGGGAATTAGACGATTTGGTCATTGCCCGCGCTGATGGCATGCCCACCTATAATTTTAGTGTGGTGATTGATGATGCGGATATGGGCATTACCCATGTGATTCGCGGCGATGATCATGTGAACAACACCCCGCGACAAATTAATTTATACCGGGCGCTGGGCTTTGACGTGCCTGAATTTGCCCATGTACCGATGATTCTCGGTGATGATGGCGCGCGCTTGTCGAAACGCCATGGTGCCGTAAGCGTGATGCAATATGCTGAAGACGGCTATTTACCCGAAGCGGTGTTAAATTACCTGGTGCGCCTGGGCTGGTCACACGGTGATCAGGAAATCTTTTCAAAACAAGAATTGATTGATCTATTCAGTTTCAAAGCCGTTAACCGTGCCCCAAGTGCTTTTAACACAAAAAAACTTAACTGGATCAACCACAAATACATGCAGGAGGCCGACCCCAAACGGCTGGCAATATTGGTGGCTGAACGCCTGAAGCAAACCATTGAGGCCGATTTTAGTATTGAACAATTACTGCCATTAGTCGATTTATTTAAAGAACGCGCCGACACTGTCAACGAATTGGCCGATGCCATGTTGAGCCTGCTGCAACCGCTTAGTGCTTATGATGAAAAATCTGAGAAAAAAGCCTTCAAAGCCGCGGCCATTGAACCCTTAGAGCGGGTGGTTTCGCATTGTCGCGCGGTCAATGATTGGGATGCGGCGGATTTGCATCAGGTGATTGCCGATGTGGTTGAAGAATTAGACGTGGGTTTTGGCAAAGTCGGGATGCCGGTTCGCCTGGCTCTGCTGAGTATTGCGCAAGGCCCTGCGATTGACGTTATCATGCGTGTCTTAGGCCAGCAGGAAACCATCCACCGCTTACAACAAGCCATTCAATATATTCAGGACAAGCACCCTGAGTAAGGGTTTTATCGGTTTGATTTCTTACAGCCGTTTGCTGAAATAATCAGGCTCAATTGCTATAATATGCGCTGACCAATCAGGGGGACAACCTGATTTCTGGTCGTAGATGCAGGCCATTTGTTTTTGGCTTTCTGCGACTTTTTTGTGCGTTCAATTAATTCATTGAACGTTTCTGTTTTAACGACTATAGGTATCTCTATGACACGCAAAGTCTCCATGTTTATCGATGGTGAGGAAGTCACCAGCCAGTGCACCGAATGGATTCCGGTGACGGATCCGGCCACCCAGGAAGTGATTTGTGAAGCCCCCAATGCCACTGAAGACGAGGTCAATCGGGCGGTGGCTTCGGCTAAAAAGGCTTTTGAAACCTGGAAAAATGTGCCGGTGACCAAACGGGCGAGGATGATGCTGACTTACCAGCATCTGCTTAAAAAGCACCACGATGAGATTGCTGAAATTCTGGCTGAAGAAACCGGTAAGAATTTCGAAGATGCCAAAGGCGATGTCTGGCGGGGTATTGAAGTGGCCGAACATGCGGCCAATATGCCGTCGTTAATGATGGGTGAAACCGTTGAGAATGTTGCCACCAATGTGGATACCTACAGCATGATTCAGCCTTTGGGCGTTTGTGCCGGCATGAATAATCAGGGACATGCATCGAAATAGCATATTGGCGCAGTGTTTTT
Organism: Marinicella pacifica; assembly: GCF_014636635.1. Lineage (GTDB taxonomy): Bacteria > Pseudomonadota > Gammaproteobacteria > Xanthomonadales > Marinicellaceae > Marinicella > Marinicella pacifica. The sequence goes on from NZ_BMEO01000011.1 coordinate 84,601, forward strand.
TAATGATATTTAGAGTAAAAGTTTAAATACACTGATGTGAACTTTAAGATTTTGGGGTCAAATGAATGCGGTTTTATAAGAATGGCTGTTTTTATGGTTTTTGCCTGATTCAAGCCAAGCGTAACGGCTTCACGGACGTGAAGTCTCGAAAGAATAGTGTTGGAGTTGGGCTACTCTAAAGCAGGTTTCAGGCATAACCCCAACGTCCATTTGCGTTGAGTCTTTTGGGAATATTCTTTAAGCTGATTAACTGTTCCGACAGCGGAATATCCAATAGATTTAAAGCCTTTTAATTCATCGAGCCATGTGTCAGGGTTGAGCTCTAATTCAGTCAGCGCAGAACCTAACTTTTGTGAAATATAACCTGCTTTATCGTCACGAATAACACGCCCTGTTTCATCCACCATATCGATGTAACTAGAAAGGTAGTAGGGCAGGTCATTAACACCTTTGCCGAAGGGTAATAGGTCGGTTTTATTGGCATCAATTCGTTCTTTAATCGAAGTGTATTCTGAATCAGCCAGAGACTTGGCCATACATGCTCTAATGGGGTTCAGATCAACGTACGCCATGCAGGTCAATAGAGCTCGTTCATCCAGTAATGCCTGGCTTTTGAAGCGAGATTCCCAGAAATGACCGGTACATCGATCTTCCTCATTGGCCATCTTGGCAACATACTCATTTATAGACTTCATAAACCAAGATATTGAGCATAATCTCGACCGGTATTCAGATGCATACTTTTGAACCAGACGAACTGATGAATCATCTAATTCATCACCCTGTAAATAACGCTGGCACATCACGGGCAAAGAGTATAAAGATTGCCATGTTATGAGAGCTTGTTTATCCGTCCAGTTATCATTAGCGCCAATCTTAAGTACAAGATGGAAATGGTTGCTCATGATGGCATATGAACAAACATCGATAGCGAAGATAGAAGCGACCTTTTTGATGCGGTCAATAAGCCATTGCCGGCGGTGCTCGAACGACCTACCGGTTAGGGTATCTTCACCACACAAAAACGCGCGTCTTACGCACCTTGAAACGATATGATAATAAGGGGTGTCTGAGACACAAATCTGCTGACTTCTTGCAACTGTCATCACTTTCTCCATGTAAAAACACCATCCTGACAGGTTTTTAACTAAAAATCTGTAGTGATTATCGATTCGAGTTGTAAGAAATTTGCTACAATTGATGCATGATGAGATGAACGCCCCCAGTGACGGTATCAAAGTACCTGTCTTGTAAAATAACAAGGACAAACT
>NZ_BMEO01000012.1 GCF_014636635.1 Marinicella pacifica
TTACATAAAATAAATTTTAAAACAAAGTATACATATTTGGTATAGATAACATCATATGAATAAAAATGACTTTGTTGATACCTCGTGCCATGTATTTTTCCTGATTGAATTGCGGTTAATTATAGGTGGATTATTATAGCGCTTCAAGCGACAATCAACCATCTAATTAGTCGCTTTTATTGACAACTGTAAGAATTTATTGACATCGGTATCAGAAAATCACGGCAGAAAATATCAAGCCGGCCTTGCACAATACAGGCTCTTACCATCAATAAAGGGAGACTTTATGTCACATAAGCAAACAGGTATGACCCTGATAGAAATGGTCATTGCTCTGGCCGTTATCGGAATTTTAACCGGGTATGCGGTCCCCAATTACCAAACGTTTAAGCACAATAAAATGATGACCACTGAAATTAATCGCCTCATCAGCAGTCTTTATTTTGCGCGCAACCAAAGTATTATTTTGGGACACCATGTCATTCTGTGTCCGAGCCAATCATTGACAAGTTGTGACGCCTCCAGTCAGTGGCACAAAGGCTGGCTGGTGTTCAGGGATGACAACCAAAACAAAAAACTCGACAACAATGAAATTGTATTAACCACAGAACAAGCCATGCAAGGGACTTTGCAGGCGGTGGCTTCGGTGTACCGGCAAAAGATTCGTTATGACCGACTGGGTGCGTCGCCCGGAACTAATTTATCTATTCGGTTTTGTGATTTTCGTGGGGCTGAATTTGCCAAAGCCATTATTGTTAACAATGTAGGGCGCCCGAGGGTTGCGGACACAGGACACTGTTAAGTCCGACGGATAAAGTGGGTTAATTCGTGGTAAAACTCTCACCACAACCACAGGAACCGGTGGCGTTGGGGTTGTTATACACAAATATCTGGTTAATGCCCTGTTTTTCGTAATCAATGGTGGTGCCTTTGACTTTGTCCAGGTCTTGTTGTGGCACAATGAGGGAAATACCCTGATCTTCAAAAACGACATCATCCTTCTGTTTATCATGGGCAATGCTGACATCATATCCCCAGCCGGAGCAGCCCATTTTTTTTACTTTTACCCGAAAACCGATGGCATTGTTGTCTTGTTGTAAAAAATAGCGGATGCGATTGGCCGCTTGTTCAGTGAGTTTTAAGGACATTCTATTGTAAAAAATTAAACTGAGTTGAAGATGATGCTTATTGTAGCATTTTTCAAGTGTGATAATAGCCCGGCAAGGCATTCAGAATGAGAACTATTGAGGCCATTGTATAAAACAATTCCCAAAAGCAAAAAAAAAAACAGCAACCATCCCTGGTTACTGTTTTGGGGGACACGGTTAGAACCGTTGCAGCTGTTTAAGCTGACTTTTCTAATTTTTTGATTTCTTTGGTTAAGGCATCGATCTTTTGACTGAGTTTGTCCATGTCTTCGCCGGTTGGAATGTCCAACTTGTGCAAAGCATTTTCAACCCGGGCTTCGAATAACCTTTCGATTTTTTCAACTTGCTCGTTGGCATACGCTTTTAAGCCTTTGACTTTCTTTTCCGCCATTTCAGTGGTTTCATTGACTGATTTCTTGGATTTCTTTTCAAATTTTTTGCCTTCTTTGATCAGTTGATCATAGAATTTTTGGCTTTCTTTGCTGCCTTTTGTATATAATTTCACGGCTTCTTCCTGGGCCATTGATACGGCACCCATACCGGCTAAATAGATATTTTTGGCTGATTCTTTCACTTGGTTTGTTACTTCGTTTGTGTTCATTTTTTAGACCTCTCTTAATTGTGTTTTTCAGATTATGTGGGTATCATATCCAGATAAGTTAGAGCAAACACACTAAACAACAAAAAAATATGAAATTTAACGATTGGCACGACACAGACCCCGAATTTACCCTGTCTTTAAGTAAAGCTGACTTAAAAGACCGTTGGCAAGAACTGCATCAGGCTGATTTAGCACAATTGCCCTCCGGTGACTTACTGGATGCCTGGCTGGCATTTCACAATGGTGATTTTGCGAAAGCCGGCAAAATGGGACGTGGTCTGGGTATTAAGGGTCTGCCGGTGGTCCTCCGTTGTGTGGTGGCCTACACAGATTATGTGTGCGAAGATGATAAAGTATCCACTGAACTATTACATGATGCGTATTTATATGGTGTTAAACTCTGTGAAGACAGCCATTTTGATATGAACTGTGAATTCACCACCGCACTCACTATGGGACGTTATTCTCAGTCCATTTCAGTGACCAAAGCCCTGCACCAGGGTATGGGCGGTAAAATCAAATCACGTTTGACGGCGGTTCTTGAGCACCAACCGAAACACGCAGAAGCCCATGTGGCGATGGCGTTGTACCATGCCGAAATCATTAACAAGGTGGGTGCGACTTTGGGCGGAATCACCTATGGCGCCAAAACCAAATCAGCATTACAGCATATTGAACAGTCTTTGTCTTTAGCGCCAACCGCCATTAATCTCATTGAGGCCGGAAACGCCTATATTTTACTGAAAGAAAAAGATGCGGTGAGCAAAGCCACAGAGTTGTATCAACAAGCGGCGAATTTGAAGCCTCTGGATGCTTTACAGGCTATGGACATTGATTTTGCGAAATCACAACTGGATTGAGTAATACTAAACCGTCAGATACGCCGGTAACATGGCGGCGGGACGGTCTTTTTTGCCTTCAAAAGTAACGATTTCGTAAGCAGACTCATCTGCCAGCAAAGCCCGGGCCAACTCGTTGTTTAAGGCATGACCTGATTTATAACCGTGAAACTGTCCGATAATGGGGTGACCCAATTGATAAATATCCCCGATGGCATCCAACAGTTTATGCTTCACAAACTCAGATTCATAGCGCAATCCGTCATTATTTAGCACTCGGTAATCATCGAGAACAATGGCGTTGTCCATACTGCCACCCAGCCCCAGGTTATGGCTTCGCAAAGTTTCAATATCACGCATGAATCCGAAAGTACGGGCACGCGAAACTTCTTTAACAAAGGACTGACTGTTTAAATCGATTTCGGCATAACGGCAATGGTCTTCAAAAGCCGGATGATCGAATTCAATTTCAAATGAATAGTGGCTGCCGCTGCCGGGTTTAAGCACGGCATATTTATCATCGACAGTGATTTTGACTTCTTTTTTGATTTTTATAAATCGACGGGGGGCGTCCTGCTCCCGAATTCCCGCGGATTGAATCAAAAACACAAACGGTCCAGAAGAGCCATCCATCACCGGTACTTCAGAAGCACTCAGATCCACATAGCAATTATCAATATTCATACCGGCAAAAGCCGCCATTAAATGCTCAACGGTACCCACTTTGACACCATTTTTTACCAGTGTCGTAGACATACTGGTCTCGCCCACATTAAGCGCATTGGATGCAATGGTCACGGGTTGTTTGTAATCCACTCGCCGAAAAACGATGCCGGTATTCACCGGGGCAGGCTGTAAAGTGATAAAAACCTTTTGTCCCGAATGGATACCCACGCCGGTGGCGCGTACTGTGTTTTTAAGTGTTTGTTGTGCAATCATAAATGACTGATTTAAACCGTATTTGGTCAATTTTTGCCGATTGTATCACAAGTTTATGCCTAAACAAGGGTTTTGTTGTTTTTAAACAACGCTTGTGTCTTTTTTAAGACAGCCGGAAAATTAGGGGCGGCGGGAGGTTCGCCGCACCCTCTTTTCTTGATTTGACCGGTGTGATTGGCCGATCATGGTCACTTCGATTAATTAATCCAACTGGTTTCTTAAAAAAGTCGGAATGTCCAAATAATCATCGGCTTCCTGGGTTTTGTCATCACTTCTGAGCTGATTTATCACCGCACGGCCACTGTCTTTTTCATTCAAGCCTTCATCTCGACTGGCACGCAGTGGCTGATCAACTTGATTGTTGGTGGCTTCGCGCACAATTTCCACTGATTTAAATTGCTTTTTCTTGGCGCTTCGATTTAATCCGGTGGCCACCACAGTCACCCGGATTTCATCTTTCATCTCCATATCAATGGAGGTACCCACCACCACCGTGGCTTCGTCTGATGCGTATTCTTTGATCAGATCACCGATTTCATCATATTCCCCGATGGTTAAATCCATGCCGGCGGTGATGTTCACCAGGACACCGTTGGCACCATGCATATCAATGTCTTCAAGCAAAGGTGAATTCATCGCTAATTCAGTGGCGGCCGCGGCGCGGTCATCGCCTTTACCTGAACCAGAACCCATCATGGCCATACCCATTTCACTCATCACGGTGCGCACATCGGCAAAGTCAACATTCACCAGCCCCGGACAGGTAATCAGTTCAGCAATGCCTTGCACCGCACCCTGCAATACATCATTGGCGGCTTTAAAGGCATTTAATAATGTCACATCGCGGCCAAAATGGGTCAGTAATTTACCATTTGGAATGGTTATTAACGAGTCCACATGTTGCTCTAAATCCTGAATGCCCTTATTGGCCACATCCATCCGCCGTTTGCCCTCAAATGGAAATGGTTTGGTCACCACGGCTACGGTCAAAATACCCATTTCTTTGGCAATCTGGGCAATCACCGGTGCCGCACCGGTGCCGGTACCACCGCCCATACCGGCTGTGATAAACACCATGTCAGTATCCTGCAGGCTTTCTTTTAAACGTTCGGTATCTTCCAAAGCGGCCTGACGACCGACTTCGGGATTGGCACCGGCACCGAGGCCTTTGGTGACATTTTGGCCAATGCGGATTACATTTTTGCAATTGGTTTTTTCTAATGCCTGCATATCCGTATTGGCACATATAAATTCGACACCATCAATATTGGCATCAACCATCTGTTGGACGGTGTTGCCACCGCCGCCACCGACGCCAATCACCTTGATGACTGCGCCAATGCTGTCGTTTTCCATTAATTCAAACATATCAATATACCTCCAAAATAAAATCTCATTTCAGCGATCAATAATCGCCCAGAAACCACTTTTTAAATTTATGAAGCCAGGTTTCTGACTCCGTTAAATTATCGGCAACATAATCACTGTTGCTGCCGTATTGCAATAAACCGACGCCCGTGGCATGGACCGGATTATTGACAACCTCTTTTAAGCCGGTAACGCCCACCGGCACACCCAGACGAACGGGCACATGGAAGACCTCTTCGGCCAGTTCCACGGCGCCTTCCATTCGGGCGGCACCACCGGTTAATACGATACCGGCGGCAATTAAATCAATGTAGCCGCTGCGCTGCAGATCGGCCTGAACTAAACTGAACAATTCTTCATAACGCGGTTCCACCACTTCAGCCAGTGTTTGTCGCGCCAGACGCCGTGGCGAACGGTCACCTACACTGGGTACAGAAATGGTTTCTTCGGCTGACGCCAGTTGCCGTAAGGCACAGGCATATTTCAGCTTAATGTCTTCGGCATGTTGCGTTGGGGTGCGCATTGAAACCGCAATGTCATTGGTCACTTGATCACCGGCTATGGGGATGGTGGACACATGACGGATGGCGCCCTGGGTAAACACGGCAATGTCCGTTTTACCGGCACCAATATCAACCATGCACACACCCAGTTCTTTTTCATCTTCGGTCAGTACTGCGGTGGCCGAGGCCAGTTGCTCGACTATCAGCTGATCCACAGACAATCCGCAACGGGCAACACATTTATTGATGTTTTGTGCGGCGCTGTCAGAGCCGATGATCAAATGCACCCGCGCTTCTAAGCGCACACCGGACATGCCCACCGGATGGCGGATGCCGTCCTGGCCGTCAATCACATATTCCTGCGGCAACACATGCAATACTTTTTGATCATTGGGAATCGCCACCGCCCGCGCCGCATCCAGGACTTTCTCCACATCCAGTTTACTGACCTCTTTGTCCTTAATGGCGACAATGCCATCTGAATTGATGCTGCGGATATGACTGCCGGCAATGCCGACAAAAACCGACTGAATTTCACAACCGGCCATCAATTCCGCTTCCTCTATAGCCCGTTTAATGGATTGTACGGTGGATTCAATGTCCACCACCACGCCACGTTTCAAACCACGCGAGGGTGAGGAGCCGATACCCACCACTTCCATGGAGCCATCGGTGTGTACCTCACCGACAATGGCCACCACTTTGGAAGTACCAATGTCCAGGCCGACTTGTAGCTGGCTGTCATTTTTTTTCACTTTCATCAGCTGACCTCCTGTTTCTGATTGGATTTAGATTGTGGCTGAGGGGTTTTTTCTTTGGGACGCCATTGCACCACATAACCATTGCTGTAACGCAAATCAACACGTTGCGGCGTTTGCTGACTGGATCGCAATAAATTCTGCCAGGTATCGGCCAAACGCAAAGCGCGTGACTCCTGTTGTTCAGTACCCAAATTAATGTCCAAACCATTGCGTAAAGTCAATTGCCAGCCACCGCGCTGGCTGACTTGGGCCACAGATATTTCATGGCCCAGTGGTTGCAACAAACGATTAAACCGGTTAAACAGTTTATACAGCGCCTGCACCTGATTATCAGGACCATATAATTTTGGCAAACCAGCGACATCATCCATGCGTTCGACGTTGAACAGTTCTCCACGCTGGTTAATCAGTTGTTGCTCATTCCAAATCGCAGTCGGCTGATGTTCAGTCAAGGTGACTTTCAGACTGTTGGGCCATTGTTTAACCACATGTGCTTCACGCACCCAGTTCAGGGACTTTAAGCTCTTTTTAACCTGATCCGTGTCCAATCGGAAGAAAGATTTCTCACTGGTTTTTTTAATCGCAAAACGCACTTGCTCTGCGGACACCCGCCGGTATTCAGCCGCCACTTCAACCTCACTGATGGTCCATCGCTCAGATTGAATCAACCCACTCATCAGGGCCGACACCAATAACAGGGCAAGCAAACTGACAATCATCATTAATTGAGCAAATTTATTCATTCCGCTCTCCGGTTTTGATGATTTCAGCCACCAGTCGATTAAAGTCCCAGCCATGAACCTGAGCCGCTTTGGGCAACAGACTGGTGGCAGTCATACCGGGCGTGGTGTTGGCTTCCAAAAACCAACGCCGTCCGGCTTCATCAACAATAAAATCCACCCGGCCCCAGCCTTTGATCTGCAACACATCAAAAATCAATTGGGTGTCACTTTGTAACTGACGTTGCATGGCTTTACTCAATGGTGCCGGGCACTGATAGCGGGTTTTCTGACTGTTATATTTGGCTTCATAATCATACAGTTCACCCGCCGGTTCTATACTGACTACCGGCAATATGACCTCACCCACCATGCCCACTGTGCATTCGACACCGGCCATAAACTGTTCCACCAGTACCTGATCCGTGAGATTAAAAGCCTGCCGAACAACCTCAGATAAATCATCCGCATGATTAACCTTGGTTAATCCGACACTGGATCCTTCGCTGGCCGGTTTGACAATCCAGGGGCCTTCGGCAGCATCCACAATTAACTGCTCGGGTTTGTCTAATAACTGAAACGGTGGCGTGGATATGCCGTGTTGTGCCACCAAAGTTTTGGCCATGTGTTTGTGCCAGCTCAAGCAACCGCCCACATAATCACAGCCGGTGTAGGGTACGCCTTCTAAAGCCAGCCAGGCGGCCAGGCGACCATCTTCTCCGTCCGCCCCATGCAATATGTTAAACACCAAATCAATGCCATGCCGACTGAGTGCTTTGAGTTCCTTGAGATCATTGGCACAAATAACTTCATGACCCAGCGCTTTAAGGGCCTTGGCCACGGCATGACCTGAACTTAAAGACACGTCACGTTCTGCACTGTGCCCGCCCATTAACAAAGCAATGCGTTTAGCCATGATTAACCTCCGCTTGGCTGATCATTGTCTGGATAACCGATCCGATGGAACCGGCACCAATCATGAGCACCACATCATCTACAGATACAATATGTGATAAGGTTTCAGGCAGTTGATACACATCCTGAACAAAAATCGGATCCAGCTTGCCCCGGTTGCGAATGCTTCGGCTCAAGTCCACGGCAGTCGCCCCTGAAATTTCTGACTCACCGGCGGCATAAACTTCACTTAACACCAACACATCGGCATCATTCAGTACGTCACTGAACTCATCAAATAAATCCCGGGTACGGCTGTATCTGTGGGGCTGAAAAACCACCACCAAACGCTGATCCGGCCAGCCGTCCCGACATGCTGCGATCACCGCCGCCACCGCGGTCGGGTGATGGGCGTAATCATCAATCAGCGTGAATTGACCGCCTTTGGGCGCTGCTATTTTATGGATATTAAAACGCCTGCCGACACCGGTAAATCCGCCCAGAGCGCGTTTAATGACGGCCGCCGGCACATCCAGCTCCAGCGCCACCGACAGGGCCGCCAGGGCATTGAGCACATTGTATTCACCGGCAATGTTCAAGCGAATATCCTGTAACAAAGGTAGGCCATCAACCACCACGTCAAATGTCATAAATTCATGGTTTTGTCTAATATTGACGGCCCTGACCTGCGCTTTTGACGATAAACCAAAAGTCACTTTATGGCGTGAAACCCGAGTGGCCAGTTCAGCCACCCGTTCATCATCAACACCCAGCACCGTTACGCCGTAAAACGGTACCCGGTGAATAAAATTATTGAAGGCCTGATTCAATACCTGAATATCATTGTCAAAAGTCTGCATGTGGTCTTCATCGATGTTGGTGACCACCGCCATCACCGGCTGCAATAGTTCAAAAGAGCCATCTGATTCATCCGCTTCGGCCACCAGATATTCTCCGGCACCCAAGCGCGCATGTGAACCGGCGGCCGTCAATAAGCCACCAATCACAAAAGTCGGATCCAAACCGGCCTCTGCCAAAATACTGGCAACCAAACTTGTGGTGGTGGTTTTTCCGTGGGTTCCGGCCACCGCAATACCCACCTTAAAGCGCATCAATTCTGCCAGCATTTCAGCCCGCGTTAACACCGGTAAAGCCGCCTCCCTGGCCGCTTTTAATTCCGCATTGGCGGCACCTATGGCCGATGAATACACCACCACATCAGCTTCATTAATCAAGGCCGCATCATGTTGATAGAAAACCTTGACGCCCATGCCGGTCAGGCGTTCGGTGGTTTTACTGCGTTGCTGATCAGAACCGCTGACCTTAAAATCCAGGTTATGCAGCACTTCGGCAATGCCTGACATGCCCGATCCACCGATACCAATCAGATGAATGCGTTGCATGCGGCGGGCGAATTTATGTTCCGGGGTTAAATAACTCATGCCACCACCTGTTCGCAAATATCGGCCATGCGATTGACCACATCCGGTTTTGAGAGTTGTTTTAAAAACTGACGCATCTGCTGTTGTTGCTGGTCATCCAACAATAAACCAATCTGTGCAGTCAGTTCTTCTGTTGAACCCTTTTCTGCCCAAATTAATGCAGCATTCTGATTCACCAGATACATGGCATTTTTGGTTTGGTGGTCATCCACGGCTTGCGGAAAGGGCACCAGTAAAGCCGGCAGATGCATCGCCGTAATTTCCGCCAGGGTTAAAGCGCCGGCACGGGCAATACACACATCGGCCCAGCGGTAGGCTTTGGCCATGTTGTGAATGAATTCATCAATGCGTACCTGTGACCGATACGTGCCATAGGCTTCAGCAGTTTTTTGAGTGTTGTTTTTGCCGCATTGATGCCACACCTGAACCACACCTTGTTCAATCGGTTCTTTCAGCGCATCAGGCAAAATCCGGTTAAGACTTTGCGCACCCAGTGAACCACCCATAATCAACACATGAAAGGGGGTATCTGAGTGATCCTTTTTGGGTGCATCCACAATGGAACCTCGCACCGGATTACCCACCCACTGGGCGCCATACAATCCACCCAGGTCAAAGCCGGTCAGTACTTTATCGGCATGTTTGGCCAACAAGCGATTGGTCATGCCAAACAAACTGTTTTGCTCATGTACCACCAGTTTGGTGGCACAAAAACGGGTTGCCAGACCGCCCGGTGCAGCCACGTAACCGCCCATAGAAATGGCCACATCAATGGCTTCTTTTTTCATAAAACGGCGTGCTTGCCAGGTGGCTTTTAACACCACAAACGGTGTCACTAATTTTCTGATAATGCCTTTGCCGCGTAGGGGTTTGACTTTTAACAGTTTCAGGCGAATACCGTACTGACGCACAATGCGCTCTTCCATGCCGCCTTTGGCACCCAGCCAATACACCGTATGTCCGCGTTTTTGTAGCGCTTTGGCCACGGCAATACCCGGAAAAATATGTCCACCAGTGCCACCGGCCATGATCACAAATTTCATGCTTTTGCCTCCTGCTTGGTGAGTCTGAAATTAATCCTGCGATTTTCATAGGACACCCGAAGCACCACCGCTATGGCCAATATATTCATCATAATGGCACTGCCACCCGATGATATAAACGGCAAAGTTAAGCCTTTGGTTGGCAATAATCCGAGGTTGACGCCCATGCTTAAAAACGTCTGTAAAGCCAGCCATACCACAATACCTGAGCACAAAAATCCTCCATAAATCTGGCCATGAATAAAAGCTTGCCGGGAAATTTTAAAAATCCGAACGAATAACAGCAAAAACAAGGCCACCATCACCAGTACCCCGATAAATCCTGTCTCTTCGGCATAGACCGCAAAAATAAAATCCGTGTGAGCTTCAGGCAGATAAAACAGTTTTTGAATGCCGGCACCGATGCCGACACCGTTAAATTCACCACGCCCCACGGCAATCAGCGCCTGTACCAGTTGAAAGCCGGCATTAAAAGGATCCTGCCAGGGATCAGTAAAATTAACCAGCCGCTTAACCCGATAAGGTTCTGCCCAGGCCATCACCAAAATGGCCGAGGCGCTGATTAAACCAATCAGCGTCATATCACGGTAACGGGCACCGGCAATAAACACCATAATCAAGGTAATGGCCATCAACAATACGCCCGATCCAAAGTCAGGTTGCAACAACAGTAAAACAACAATCACTGCGGACAAGACAATGGGCCGCAACACCCCCAGCATGGATTGCCGTATGACTTTTTCATGTTTGACCACATAGGCTGCCAGTGACATAATAAGTGCCAATTTCACCGCTTCCACCACCTGAAAACGTCCCAACCCTAAATTCAGCCAACGTCTGGCGCCATTGACTTCAACACCAATGCCCGGAATCATCATCACAATCAATAGCGCCATGGCTAAAATCAATGCCGGACGGCTTAATCGCTGGTACCAGTTCACCGGAATGTTCAGTAACAGCCAGGCACCCAATAAACTGATAACAATAAACGCCAAATGTTTCTTTAAATAATAAAACGCATCACCGGTGGTGTTTTCAGCCACTGCCACCGAAGCGGATGCCACCATCACAACGCCGATAAACAGCAAACTAAAAAAGGCCGCACACAGCCATCCGTCAACACCGACCTGGTACCAATGAATGTGCTTTTTGTTTGTGGACTGTGCACCCATAAATTATCGTATCTTCAAAGTGGCCAGACCCACCAAAACCAAAATAATCGCGATAATCCAAAAGCGCACAATCACTTTGGGTTCGGCCCAGCCTTTTAATTCAAAATGGTGGTGAATCGGCGCCATTTTAAATATGCGTTTACCGCGCAATTTGAAAGACGCCACCTGTAACATCACCGAAGCGGTTTCCATCACAAACACCCCGGCCATAATAAAAAATACAAATTCCTGTCGGGTGATAAAAGCCACCAGCCCAAGTGCCGCGCCCAGTGCCAAAGCACCGACATCACCCATAAAGACTTGTGCGGGATAGGTGTTGTACCACAAAAACCCCAGCCCTGAGCCAACGATGGCGGCACAGAAAATCGCCAGTTCACCGGCACCGGGCACAAACGGTATAATCAGATAATCACTGATGACGGCGTTGCCCGCCACATAAGCAAAAACACCCAACGCCGAGGCCACCAAAACAGTTGGCATAATCGCCAGACCGTCCAGTCCATCCGTTAAATTCACGGCGTTACTGGCACCCACAATCACAAAATATCCCAGCGGTATCGTTAACCAGCCAAGATGCCAGTTGAAATCAGTGATCATCGGTATCACCAGTTGTTCTCGAATGCTGCTGTCACCCCAAAAATACAGGTACAGCACCGCTGTTAAACCAACCAGAGACTGTAAAGAATATTTATAACGAGCGGCTAAGCCATCAGCATTTTTACGGTGAATTTTTTTAAAATCATCGAGCCAGCCAATCAGACCAAAGCCAACAATAACAAACAATGACAGCCAGATATAGTGATTGCTTAAATCAGCCCATAACAAAGTTACCAGGGCAATAATCACCAGAATCAGACTGCCGCCCATGGTCGGTGTGCCTTGCTTACTTAAATGACTTTCAGGTCCGATTTTTCGCACTTGCTGACCGATTTGTTTGGCCTGTAACCAGGCAATAAAACGTCCGCCAAACATCAGCGACAGGATTAAGGCGGTCAATGCCGCCACCACCGCGCGAAAGGTTAAATAACCAAATATATTCAACCATGAAAAATGCGCTTGTAATTGTTCTGCCAACCAATAAATCATGCCGCCAGTACCCCCAATAAAGCGTCCACCACACGCTCTAATCGCAACCCGCGTGAAGCCTTGATAAGAACACTTTCTTGTCCTGTCAGACAGGCTTTAACATCAGCGATTAGCTGATCACTGTCTTGATAAGCCTGACATTGCGCACCACCAAAACCTGCACATACATTTGATGCCCAATCCCCCAACGCGTAAAGTTGGTCAATGCCGTGGAATTTGGCCTGTTGACCCAGTTGCCGATGGGCGGATTCTGCCTTGTCACCCAATTCCAGCATATCTCCACAAATAAAAATTTTCGGCTTAGGCAAATTTGATAACACCGTTAATGCCGCTTGCATCGATGCCGGATTGGCATTGTAGCTGTCATCAATCAAAATTCCGCCCTGTTTAAAGGTATGCTTTTGTAAACGTCCTGCTTCGGGTTTAAAATGAGCCAAACCCTGTTCAATCAAATCAACCGGAACGCCCAGTTGATCGGCCATTGCCACCACCGCAGTTGCATTCATTAAATTATGATCACCTGCCACCGGCAGCCGCAAGGGTATTGATGCACCAACCGCTAACTGCACTGCAGATTGGCCGTTATCGTCCTTAATAAGCTGATAGTCCGCGCCGGGCTGACTACCATAGCGTACAGATGACGCGGCGGCGGGAATCTGCCAGAAATCATTAAAGTGATCATCGTCATTGATCACAGCCACACCCGCGGCTTTTAAATGTCGGTATATCTCACCTTTGGTTTCGGCAATCGCCTCCAAACTGCCAAAACGACCCACATGGGCGGCACTGATGTTATTAACCAGCGCCATATCAGGCGGTGCTATTTCACACAAATAAGCAATGTCACCGGGCTGACCAGCACCCATTTCCAATATCAGGTACTTGGTATCAGGCTTAAGCGCCAGTACCGTTAAAGGCAAGCCAATTTCATTGTTAAAATTCCCCTGCGTGGCTTGCACCGAACCCTGTCTCTTAAGCACACTGTAAAGCATGTTTTTAACGGTGGTTTTTCCATTAGATCCGGTGATGGCAATCACCGTGGCCTGATTTTGTTGTAACCAGGCGCTGGCCAGCGCTGCCAGCGCTTTTTGCGTATCAGAACAAATAATCTGGGGCACCTGAACATCCACTGGTCGCGCCACCAAAACCGCGATGGCACCTCTTGAGACTGCCTGCTGACAGAAATCCGCACCGTCAAAATTTGCTCCGCTCAAAGCAATAAAAAGCTGTCCTGTCTGAACCTGCCGCGAATCGGTACTGATCCCCTGAATGCGCACATCTTTACCCACCAGACGGGCACTGAGTAATGTCGCGATTTGGTGCAACTGCATTTTAATCATGCCGCCGCCTCCTGCCAGTCCTGCACCACCTGAAAATCATTCATTTCAATAAAATCTTCCCTAATTTGCTGGGTGGTTTCATGGCCTTTGCCGGCAATCAACACCACATCACCGGTCACTGACTGCGCCAAGGCCTGCTCAATGGCGGCTTTGCGGTTATGAATAATCAGCGGCTTTGATGTCATTCCCTTCACGATGTCGGCAGTTATCTCTGTCGCTGATTCAAAACGCGGGTTATCGTCGGTAACGATCACATGGTTCGCCAACTTTTCGGCAATACGGCCCATTTGCGGGCGTTTGCTTTTGTCGCGATCTCCACCACAACCAAACACACACCACAATTCATGTGAGCAGTGAGCTGTCAAAGCGCTGAGCACCTGCGCCAGGGCGTCCGGTGTGTGGGCAAAATCGATGACCACGGTCACCTCTTTATGACTCAGCCGAATGACGTTCATGCGCCCGGGAACCGGCGTCAGTTTTGTCACCGCTTCGCTGATTTGAGTCGGCGTAAAATTCAATTCTGTGAGCACCGCCATCACCGCCAATAGATTATCCACATTAAAGCGTCCCAGCAAAACGCTGTTTACGGCATCGCAGCTTTCGTTGTGGTGCCACTGAAAAGCCAGACCGGCTTGATGAAGCTCAATATTGCGTGCCTGGTGATGATGTTGCACACCCTTAAATGGCTGACCGTAAACACTGACCACCGGTGCCTTGATGCCCGTTTGTAACCATTGCCGGCCGTAACCGTCGTCGCTGTTAATCACCGCATGTCGCAGGTCAAAATCTGTGAACAAACGCTGCTTTGCTTCGGCATAAGCGGCCATGCTGCGATGATAATCGAGGTGGTCCTGGCTGATATGGGTGAATACCGCCGTATCAATGCACAAGTCATTGAGCCTTCCCTGTACCAGTGCATGGGACGAAGCTTCTAAACACACCCAGTCATAACCGGCGTTGACCCATGCCGCCAGGTGCTTTTGTATGTGTAAGGCCGAAGGCGTTGTGTTGGCTAACGGCACAAGGGCATTCAAGTCTCCCGCGCCCAGAGTGCCCATATAAGCCGCTTTTTGTCCCAACTGCGTCAAAGCCTGCACCAGTAACCAAACAGTTGAGGTTTTTCCATTGGTACCGGTGACCGCAACCACTTTGATTTTTCGGCTTGGATTATCATAAAAGGCAGCCGCCAGAGCTCCCAGTTTTTGGCTTAATTGTTTGATTTCATAAATTGGGATATGGGTTGCTTGTCGGTTTAAGTCCTGTGTCAGTGGCATTTCTGCAAAAATCGCCACCGCGCCCTGTTTTTCAGCTTGCTCGGCAAATTCAATACCATGGTGTTGATGACCCGCTAAAGCCACAAACACATGACCGGCCTGAATATCACGGCTGTTAATCGCCAAGCCGGTTACAATCGGGTCCTGATCTGCCGAATCCGTAACACCGACAACCGCCAATAACACAGACAGACGCTTGGCTTCAGCCATGATTCTCCTCCGTGGTTTGCGGTGACTTTTGTTCAGCCGTCAAGGGCGCTTCATCGGCCGGTACGTTTAATAAACGCAAGCCAGTTTTCATCACTTCGGCAAACAAGGGTGCGGCCACCTGACCGCCATAATAGGCTTCTCCCTGGGGACTGTTAATATTCACTGCCACCACCAGACGCGGCCGGCTGACCGGCGAAAACCCCACAAAAGACGCCATGTAATTGTCCGAATAGCCACCGTCTTCAGCAATACGGGCGGTTCCGGTTTTACCGGCAACACTGTATTTGGATAAACCCGCCCGATGTCCTGCATTGTCTGTCACCACATGTGACAGCATTTCAGAAACCGTGGCGGCCATGGCCGGGTCAATAATCGCCCGTTCTTCGTTGAGGCTGTTTTTGATAAAAGTCGGTGCCCGATAACGACCCTTGTTGGCAAACACCGAGTAAGCAGAAGCCAACTGCAAAGTGGTCACCGATAAATTATAACCCCGTGATAAGGCCGCATGATCGACGGTGCGCCAACGGTTGTAAGGTGGCAGATAACCCGCTGATTCACCGATAAAACCACTGCCGGTGGATTGACCAAAACCGAAGCGTTGGTAAACATCCCACAAATGTTCTTTGCCTAAATCAAGCACCAACTTGGCGACCCCGATGTTACTTGATTTAACCAGGATATCCACCAGATTCAGTTCACCATAGTCTCTGAAATCATGAATCACAAAGCCATCCACCTCATAAACGCCCGGTGAAGTATCAATGGTTGAGGTGCGGCTGTATTGACCGCTTTCCAGCGCCGCCACAATGGCAAACGGCTTCATCACCGAACCCGGCTCATAAATATCCGTCACCGCACGGTTGCGCCAACCATTGTTGTCCTCTTTGCTGCCGTTGGGATTAAATGACGGCATGTTGGCCATCGCCAGCACTTCGCCGGTACTGACATCCAGCACCACCACTGAACCTGATTTAGCGCGGTGCTGATAAACCACTTTCTTTAACGCCAGATAAGCGGCGTACTGCAAACGCCGATCAAGACTTAAATACAAATCTTTGCCCGGCTTGGGGGCTTTGATTTCATCCACGTCAATATCGGCCACGGCATGACCCAGCAGGTCTTTGACCACAGTCTTCTTACCTGAAGTACCGGTCAGCCAATTATCATAGGTGCGCTCCAGACCTTCCTGACCCTGATCTTCGACATTGGTAAAACCCACCACATTACCGAGAATTTCTCCGGCAGGATAAAAACGTTTGTATTCTGTTCTGAATTCCACGCCGGGCATATTCAGCGCTCTGACCGCATCGGCCATCATAGGCGTAATCCGACGTTTGATAAACAAAAACTGACGATCGGTGCGACTGGTGATAATTTGTTTGAGCTCTTTTGCATTCAACTGCAAAACCTCTGCCAACTGTTCCACTTTAGAAAACTGATCTATGAGCTGTCCCGGCACAATACCCACCGACGGCATCGCCGTACTTAAGGCCAAAGGCTCACCGTTTCGATCATAAATAGCCCCGCGAGACACCGGCATTTCCACTTCCTTTACATGGCGCATTTCACCCTGTGCCTGATAAAAATCCTTGCCTTTAACCTGTATTGCAAAGGCCCGCACCACCACCACCATAAAACCACACAGCAACAAGGCCATCACCGCCAACATCCGCAATTGGGTTCGACTGATTTGTGCGCCTGATTGTGTCATCGTTTTATGACCATAATATGTTCATCTTCGGGCAATTTCATGCCCAACTCCGTTTTCGCCAAATGTTCAATGCGGCTGTTGCTCACCAGCGTGGACAGCTCAATTTGTAACCGCGCCCACTCACCGTTGATCCGGGTTTTTTCCTGTTCAGCCTGTTGTAAAGTGGCAAAAACTTTTCTGGTTTCATTCTGGCTGTACACATACGCAACCAACACAGACGCCAGTAAAACCGATAAAATCATCGTTATCAGCGACTGCAGGTTCATAAGCGTTCTCCCACCCGCATCACCGCACTGCGGGCTCGGATGTTGTCATCCACTTCATGGGCTTTAACCGCCTGACCAATTATTTTCAGCGTCGCACAGGGCATGTCATCAGGCAACACCGGCATCCGCCGATCCACTCTCACCGGCCGCGCCTGTTGCTTCATAAACCGTTTCACCAGTCGGTCTTCCAGCGAGTGAAAACTGATGACCACCAACCGACCACCTGGATTCAACAAATCCAGCGCCAACGGTAAACTGCGCTCAATTTGACCCAATTCATCATTAACATGAATGCGAATAGCCTGAAAAACCCGTGTCGCAGGATTTTTTTTGGTGAACACTTTATTCACCTCTGCCACCAGATCAGCCAATTGTCCGGTTCGGGTTAGCGGCGTGTCTTGTCTGGTGTCAACAATCTTCTGAGCAATTCTGCGGGCAAATTTTTCTTCGCCATAACGCCAAAACACTTTTCTCATCTCATCCATGTCAGCGGTCGCCAGCCACTGCGCCGCCGTTTCACCCTGACGGTTGTCCATGCGCATATCCAAAGGTCCGTCTTGCTGAAAACTAAAACCCCGCTCAGCCTGATCAATCTGCGGTGATGACACCCCAAAATCAAACAGCACACCGTGATAAGTTCCCGGACTTAGCTGTTCGCTCATGACGGTTTCAAAATCGCCTGAATAAACAGTCACGCGACTGTCCTCAGCTGCCATCTCATGGGCCACTTTCAAGGCCTCAGGGTCCCGATCAATCACATCCAGGCGTCCCTGCCCGGAGAGGTTTTCAAGAATTTTTAAGGCATGACCACCGCGTCCGAATGTGGCATCTAAATAGTGACCATCCGGTTTGACAGCGAGGGATGCTGTGGCTTGCTGCAACAGAACGCTTTGGTGCATTGACTGATCCATCACAACACCAATGACTTCATATCGTCAGAAACGTCTCCGCCCATGGCCGGCACCTGATGCCGTTGTTTATGCAAGGCATCCTCATTCCAAATCTCAAATTTTTTGCCCAAACCCAACATCACAACACGCTTTTCCATCGACGCCACTTGCCGCAAAGTCACCGGCAACAAGATCCGCGAACCTTTATCGGGACTGACATGATAAGCACTACCCACCAACCGCCTTTGCAACGCGCGGTGCATCGGATCAAATGTACTCAAGGCCATCACACTGTCACGCACCTTTTCCCACTCGGCTTGCGGATACAGCCACAGGGAGTCATTTTCATAGGCGTTATAAGTGAGCACCAGGGCATTATCACAGGCGCTGGCAATCGGATCGCGGTACATTGATGGTATCGCTAACCGTCCTTTTGCATCTAAATTAAGCGCCACTTCGCCGTAAAACACTACTTTATCCCACAATTATGTTACTTTTACCCACTTTATTGCACTTTAGGGCGAATTGGGTTTTAAGTCAAGCGGGAAATCACAAAAAATGTTTGATTTTCAGTAAGTTAAAGAATTTTTCACTTTAAGAAGTATTGCTAAGTGATTGATTTAAAAGGATAGAGGCATTGAACTTAATACTGAAGAACCACAATAAATTGCGCCAGGCCGAACAGGCCATGCGCAAAGCACAGTTAAGCATTAAAAAAAACGGGAACATGCAGGCGGTTACCCCACGGTGCGCTGGTCAGCAGCACGCCATGGGGCAACTATCTGACCGGATTACTCCACCACCACATCAATAAAGTATTCTTTTTGACCGTTGACTTTTTTGCTGATCAGGCCATGAACATCGGATTCAAAGCCCGGGAATTGGGCGTTGAAAGCCTGGATGTATTTAAGATAGCCGATGACTTCAGGGGTGAAACGTTCTCCTGGCACCATCAATGGAATGCCCGGCGGATAAGGGGTAATAAGGCCTGCGGTGACGCGACCGTGCAACTGATCCACCGACACCCGTTCAACTTCACCATGGGCCATTTTGTCCCAGGCATCAGCCGGAATCATGGCCGGTTCGATATTGGACAGGTACATGTCTTTGGTGATACGGGCGATGTCATTTTGCTGGTACATGGAGTGAATTTGTTGACACAAGTCATACAATCCAACCCGCTCATAGATCGGGTATTTGGCAACAAATTCCGGCATAATGCGCCACAAAGGCAGATTATTGTCGTAATCGTCCTTAAATTGCTGTAATTCGGTCACCAGTGAATTCCAGCGGCCTTTGGTGATGCCGATATTGAACATAATGAAAAACGAATACAGGCCCGTTTTTTCCACCACAATACCGTGTTCTGACAGGTATTTGGTTAACAGTGTGGCCGGAATACCGGTTTTTTCAAAATGGCCTTTGATGTTCAGACCGGGCGTCACCAGGGTGGCTTTAATCGGATCCAGCATATTAAAACCGTTGGACTGGATGTCAAAGTCATGCCATTCTTCATCGGGATTAATCAGCCAATCGCTTTGCACCGGCACCTCATCCTCGCTGATGTGATCAGGCCCCCATACTTTAAACCACCAGTCATCATCCCCGAATTCGTCATCCACTTTGCGCATGGCTTTTCTGAAATTCAAGGCCTCAACCAAAGACTCTTCCACCAGGGCACGACCGCCGGGTTGCTCCATCATGGCGGCAGCCACATCACAGGAAGCAATGATTGAATATTGCGGACTGGTGGAGGTGTGCATTAAAAAGGACTCGTTAAAACGGTGTCTGTCAAACCCTGAATCCTGAGATTCCTGCACCAGAATCTGCGAAGCTTGCGATAAGCCCGCCAGCAGTTTATGGGTGGACTGGGTAGAAAAAACCGTGGCCTTGTCCGCGCGACTGCGACCGGCGCCACCCATGGCATGCATGTTTTGGTAAAATTCGTGAAACGACGCATGCGGCAACCAGGCCTCATCAAAATGCAGTGTATCCACTGTATCACCCAATAGGGACTTAATCTCTTCGACATTGTATATAACACCGTCATAAGTGCTTTGGGTGAGGGTTAAAATCCGTGGTTTACGGCCTTGAATGCGGTCTGCAAAGGGATGGGCCGCTATTTTTTTCTCGATGTATTGCGGGGTAAATTTTTCTTTCGGAATCGGCCCGATAATGCCGTAATGATTGCGCGTCGGCATCAAAAACACCGGAATGGCACCGGTCATAATAATCGAATGCAAAATCGACTTATGACAATTGCGATCCACCACCACCACATCGCCGGTGGCAACGGTCGAATTCCACACAATCTTATTCGAGGTCGAGGTGCCGTTGGTGACAAAAAACAGGTGATCGGCACTGAATATACGCGCTGCATTTTGCTCACTGTCCGCCACCGGGCCATTGTGGTCCAGTAACTGACCCAGTTCTTCCACCGCATTACAAACATCGGCCCTGAGCATATTTTCACCAAAAAACTGGTGAAACATCTGACCCACCGGACTTTTCAAAAAAGCCACGCCGCCGGAATGTCCGGGGGTATGCCAGGAATACGAACCGTCTTCGGCATAATGCATCAACGCCTTAAAAAACGGCGGCGCCACATGCGACAGGTATTTATTGGCCTCACGGATGATGTGCTTGGCCACAAAATCAGGCGTGTCCTCAAACATATGAATAAACCCATGCAGTTCACGCAGAATGTCATTGGGTATATGCTGGCTGGTTTTGGTCTCTCCATATAAAAATATCGGAATATCCGCATTGCTTTTACGCACCGCTGCAATAAATTGTCTGATTTCCGCGATCGCCTGATCCACTTCCTGCTCGGTGCCCTGACCGATTTCTTCATCGTCAATAGAAATAATAAAACATGACGCCCGACTGGCCTGCTGCGCAAAAGACCTTAGATCCACATAACTGGTATAACCCACCACCTCAACCCCATTGTCCGTGATGGCCTCGGCCAAATTACGGATACCGGAACCCGACACATTTTCAGAGCGAAAATCTTCATCAATCACGACAATGGGAAAATCAAATCGTTTAGTCATAACAGTTTAAGGATTAAAAGCCATTTATTATCGCTGGTTTAAAGCCACTGTCAACTCTTCCGTTTTCAGCCATAAAAAAACCCACGGTTTTTAAATACCGTGGGTTTTGTCGGTTGGCTTAATGATCACTCAAAACCATTCATAAAAATCAAGTCCACAAAACTGCATTGAGTGGGTGCAGTGACTGATATGTTGTCAATATACCAACCCTCATCTCCCACAGAGCCATCACAGGACATGCGCCATCTGAACTGAACAGTTTCACCGACAAAATCATCCATGGAAACTTCAACTTGCTGCCAGCCGGCACTGTCTCCTGTCCAGGCATTCCGTCCATTCATGGGGCCGCCGCGCAGTGAGGCCACGTAACCATTTTGAACAAATCGATTACTGTTGGCCGGCACAGATCCGCCATTGCCGGCTAAAATATCATGCCAGGTGGAACCACCGTCTGTGGAATATTCCAGCGCACCCCCATCCCATGTGGATTCGGTGTTGTAGTTTTGTTGGAATTTCAATGCGTATCCGACACTTGTGATGTTAACGGCTTGATCGAGTAGCAACAATTGATCTTTGGTTTTATTTTCATCTTCAACAAACCATGAATTCGGCGCTGAATAGACCGTTGTGGTATTGACTTCCCAGGGTGAAGTATTGCCGTTACCGGGACCCGGTGCCGTGCTCCAATTGGCCGTGCCTGAATCAAGATTATCTGTAAACAGAACATTATCAGGCCCTGTGGCGGCCACGGCCAAATCGGCCAAGCCGGTATTTTCATTCCCGACGGCGCAAACACCTGATCCATTGGCACTGTTGTCTTCGGCTTGAACGTTATAGTAGAAGGTTTGACCCGAGGTCATGCCGCTGTCAGTAAAGGACGTACCGGTTTCACAGGATGAAATTAAGTTCCCGGGTGCCGGGGTGAAATCCTCAACAACGGATCGATAAACATTATAAACCACATCATTTCCACAATTGGCTGTGGCTTGTGACCAATCCAACTGCACTGAGCAGTACCCTGCTTTGAGGTTAGTGGCTTGTTGCACACCACTGAATGAGGGCGGCAAAGTACATACACCGGTGGCCGTGGCATCCGCGCAATTTGAAAACATGGAACGACATGCTTCAACACTGTCATAGGTTTTGATCTGATAAGAATAATCTGAACCACCGGAAACATCTGTATCCACATACGTTGTGCCACTTACCCCAGCGGCTATCAGCTCATAACTGGCGCTGCCACACCCGCCCAAACCTCGATAGACATCGTACTGGAACGGACCACCGGCCGGTGCTGTCCAACTGACGTCAATTTGGTTGCTACCATTGGCCACGGCATTGACATTGGTTGGTTCAGCCGGTGCATTACACACCGCACCATTAGGCAAATTGGCACCAAGATCAGCAATCACCAGTTCGATGGGAATACCTCGATTGGGATCATCTCCACCACCACCCGTGTCACAAAAATTAGTACCACGACAATGGTGCAACGCCACTATTTTATGATCGCTGTAAGCCACCACAGGTGAGCCTGAAGAGCCGCCTTGGGTGTCTAACCAATAACCAATATCCGGACCGGGTCCGCTACACCCAGCTTCATTAACGCTGTTGACCTGACCTAAGCCATTGTTGTTATTCACATCATCCGGATAGCTGGAACTAAACGCCACCCGCTTGCCCCAACCTGCAGGATGCTGGGGAATATATATCTGTTCATTGAGAACCGCACCTGTGGCCCTTAATTGCATATAGCCATAAGTCACAGGTAAATTATTCACTGTACTGTTGGGCAATAATAAAGCATAGTCATAAGGTTCACTGTTTTGTACCAAAGTGGGGCCGGTGGCTTCAATAATACCGGGGCAACCGAGTGCGGAGCCACAATTGGTGGCACAATCAGGCCCTTCCGCCATCAATTCAAGGGTCAGATTATTGGCCTCATTTTGATCAGCCACACAATGCTCATTGGTCAAAATATGCCCTTCATCACCCACAATCCAGCCGGTACAATGGGCATTTCCATTTTTTAAAATTCGCACAACCGCGCGGGCTTTGTCATAAACCTCGGGCTCAGAATTCATAAAACACTTGGCTTCTTGGGTATCGTCTGCTGTACAAACAGCTTCCGTGTCATAACCCATTTCAGCCCGGGTATAGCCGCGGGCAAACTGATCGATGGCCACACCTTTGCCACCTGAAGCTGAATTGACATATAATTCAATGATGGCTTTATTGCCATGAATCGGAATACCCCAAAAACCTTCTTTTACACCCAGACCATTAATGCCCTGATTGCGGTAAGTCCATTTTCTCGTACCATCGGGTGAACGCAATACCACATAATCATCCGGACCCAGGTCCATCAAACTGAAGCGTGGAGCGATATAAGTGGCAGTGGGGTAATGAATGACTTCTGACCACACCAGGGTGTTGGCACCTCTACTGGCACCTGGGTAAGGTGATGGTGAGGCAAAGCTGTTATATACATATTCACCGACAATGGCGGCTTCGTTGGCCGCTGATTGACTCGGAAATGTTTTCAGTTTTGTTTGATCCGATAGTATTGAATGACTGTTTTGAGGTGTTTCTAATATTTTTAATTGCGCAAAGCTTAATGAAGTTAACGCAAGTAATGTACAGAAGATAAGTTTTTTCATGCTGAACAAGCTCCCTTATTTATAAATTATGTGAGACCCGTTTATCATTGTTTTTGCTACCATTAGCAGGTCTCCACCAAAAAGAATGAACACAGACTCCACAGAAGTCATTATTGTGTATTCTTTAATGCGAAATAGAGGTTATCAGCTATGAAATGATTTGAAAAGAGAAATTTAAATTTACTGAGTATTTAATCAATCTGCCTGATCACTCAAAACCATTCATAAAAATCACATCCGGGGTACGCACCCGAAAAGCGGCACTGATCGGCGAGGTCAGATCTAAAGTCCGGGCATTGTCTCGCTCACCATCAATACCGGTTGGCAGTCCAAGATAATTCACATCGGGATTGGAAAAATACTGCCGACGCGTGCAGCCACCGGTACAGGGATTGGAATACGACATCACAGTGCGGTACTGACCGCTGTGGTAATGACCAAAGGACCATGCATAAGAAGCTGTGGTGCTTGTGGCACTGGAATTTTCAGGATTGTGCTCCAAGCCCATATTGTGCCCAAACTCATGGGCAAAGGACAAATTTCCCACGGCACAACTGCGTCTTGTCACTTGCACCGCCCAATCACGAAAACCAGCTCCCGGACTGCGCATCACATAGCCGCGTCCGCAGCCGCCCATACTTTCCACCAGTAAAGCCGTCATATCCGCACCATATAAATTCTTCAGGGTTTCTACTTCGGCACTGTATCTGAGCCAGTTTAAATCTGCAGAAGAATCACCTGAATCGTTGTAATTCACCTCACCGGCATATAACAAAACAATTTCCGTATTCACCTGGCTGTTAATCAAAGAGCTGTTCATGGCGTTCACCGCTGCCTGGGCTGTGGCTTTTATGGCATTGTGTCCACCGGCGCCAACTCTGGCTTCCGGGGTGTAAACCACAATCACATCCACCGTATGGGTCGCCCGGCTGACAGCCGCAGGTAACGATTGAGGCGGATTATTCACTAACGCTTTTGACACCGGCACAGCACCGTCACATTCAGGAAAAGAGCGGCTATTCAATTCAACCAGTTTAATCTGATAATTGCCCATCGGCTGAATTTCATACACCGCCTTATCGGTATGGATGCTGCCGGCAATGGCATCCTGATAGACACTAATGGTCACTGCCTGCGAATCATCTCCTTTGCGGTGGCCCTGCCAGGAATATCCCTGTAAATGATTGCGTTTTAAGTCTTTAAACAATACAGTCATGTTTTGTCCATCCGGCAACATCAACGCAAACTGAGGGCTTCGATGGGTCAGCACATCAACATTGACCGCGGCCACCAAAGCATTCATTTCGGTGTGTTTTAATTGCGCTGCATCGACCGGGACTACATCGCGCAATAATTCAGCGCATAAAACTTGAGATGAGCCCAGCAGCATCATTGCAAATAAAATATATTTATTCATTAATCACTCCCATTGACCAACACATAAAGCTGTGTTATTGACACTTTATTCTACAGGAAGTGAAAAAGCCGCTGAATTAAAATATGCAGTTGATTTTTGAAAGTGTGAATTTGGTCTGAAAAAACCGCCGATTATCGAGAAAACAATCGACGGTTTATACAAACAGGTTTAAATAAAAAGGTGTGTTCTTGGGACTTACGCTTCCGCTCCCAGCTCGCTCACGGCCTTAACGGACATTCCGTCACGCTTCGATCTCTGAACCAATCTCGCCTCCATGGATGGCGGTGTGCCTTGTTAGGCCGGACCGGTAAAGACCAATTCTAACTTCTCCGTCCATGGAGTCGTCTTCGCCTGCGGCGAAACCGCATGACTTCATTGACCTGGCCTAACCGGCTCGGCGGGTCGTGCTGCTCAGCAGCACTCCATTTACGCTTTCATTAAACCATTAATAATCGTATTGAGCGCTTTGCTGGGGCGCATGGCCGCAGCGGCTTTATCATTGTCCGGTTCGAAATAGCCGCCTAAGTCCATCGGTTTGCCCTGGGCATCAATCAATTGTTGCAAAATGGTGTCTTGTTGGGCGTTTAATTGCTCGGCCACCGGTTTAAAGGCATCTTGCAGAGCCGGACTGTCAGTTTGTTCGGCCAGGGCTTCGGCCCAGAATTTTGCCAAAAAGAAATGACTGCCGCGATTATCAAGCTCATTGACTTTACGTGAGGGTGATTTATTTTTCAGCAGGTATTCTTCGTTGGCTTTATGCAGGGCATCGGCCAGCACTTGTGCGTCTTTGTTGCCGGTTTTTTCGGCATAGGCTTCCAAAGAAACCGCCAATGCTAAAAATTCGCCTAAAGAATCCCAGCGCAAGTGACCTTCTTCGATAAACTGCTGCACATGCTTCGGCGCAGAACCACCGGCACCGGTTTCGAATAAACCGCCACCGGCCAGTAAAGGCACAATCGACAGCATCTTGGCACTTGTACCCAGTTCTAAAATTGGGAACAAATCGGTCAGGTAATCCCGCAACACATTACCGGTCACGGAAATGGTGTCCTGGCCGGCACTGACCCGCTCGCAGGTGTAGCGCATGGCGGCTTTGGGGTTCATGATTTTAATCTCTAAACCCGTTGTGTCGTGTTCAGGTAAGTAAGCGTTGACTTTTTCAATCAGATTACGGTCATGGGCACGGTGTTCATCGAGCCAGAAAATTGCCGGCTGACCCGTGTTACGAGCACGACTGACGGCCAGTCTGACCCAATCTTTTATCGCCACATCTTTGGTTTGACAGGCACGCCAAATATCACCCTGCTCGACCTCATGCTGCAGCAACACCTCGCCGTTTTCACCCATAATGCGGATTATACCATCGGCTTCCACTTCAAAGGTCTTATCATGAGAACCGTACTCTTCGGCTTTTTTCGCCATCAGACCCACATTGCTGACATTACCCATGGTGGTGACATCAAAGGCACCGTTTTCCTGACAGTATTTAATAATTTCCTGGTAAATGCCCGCATAAGAACGGTCCGGAATCACCGCATGGGTGTCCTGTAATTCACCGGCTGCGTTCCACATTTTACCGGAGGTTTTAATCGCCGCCGGCATCGAGGCGTCGATAATCACATTATTGGGCACGTGCAGGTTGGTGATGCCTTTGTCCGAATCCACCATTGCCAGCGATGGATTGTTTTGGTAACAGTCAGCGATGGCGTTTTTGATTTCTGTTTGCTGGCTTTCGGGTAAGGATTCAATGTTATCGTACACCGCCTGAATGCCGTTGTTGGCATTAACATCCAGCTCATCGAATAAATCACCGTATTTCTCAAACAGCTCGGCATAATACACTTCCACCGCATGGCCGAACATAATCGGATCGGACACTTTCATCATGGTGGCTTTTAAATGCACTGAAAACAGCACACCGGCCGCTTTTGCTTCTTTAATGGCTTTAGACAGGAAGCTTCTTAAGGCTTTTTTGCTCATCCGTGAGGCATCCAGAACTTCACCTTTTAATAAAGCCAAATCCTCTTTTAATACTTTGACATCGCCGTTGCCACCGACCCATTCAATGCGCACGGTTTGGTCTTTGGGCATCACATAGGATTGCTCGGTTTCATAAAAATCACCGCGTTGCATATGCGCGACTTTGGTTTTCGAGTCTTTCGACCAGGCACCCAATCGGTGCGGATTATTCTGCGCATATTTTTTCACCGCCGCCGCCACCCGACGGTCTGAATTGCCTTCACGTAACACCGGATTCACCGCTGAGCCCAGCACTTTGCTGTAAGCGGCTTTGGCCTGTTCCTGCTCTTCGTTTTCAGGGTCGCTGTGGTAATCAGGCACAGCATATCCAGCTTGCTGCAGCTCTTTGATGGCGGCATTTAATTGCGGGATTGAGGCGGAAATATTCGGTAACTTAATGATATTGGCATCGGGCGTTTTCGCCAGCTCACCCAATTCAGCCAGGGCATCATTGTGCTTCTGCTCATCGGTTAAGCGATCAGGAAACTGCGCCAGGATGCGCGCCGCCAAAGAAATGTTTTGGGTGGTGAAAGGCACGCCGGCCTGGGCACCAAAGCTCTGCACAATCGGCAATAATGAATAGGTGGCTAAAGCGGGTGCTTCATCAGTGATGGTATAGACAATGGTTGGCTCAGTCATGACAACTCCTGTGGGTAAAATAATTGCTTAAAGGCGAATAAAACAAAAGCCAGAATTATAACAAATTCATTGTTTAACATCAGCATCAATAACATCGCCCTGACACAATAAATATCAGCCATAAAAGCCACAATTTAGCAGCAAATTAAAAAGGCGGTTCTCAAAGGTAACATTAAGACTTATAATGAGGCCATCGAAGATAGGATCACCCATGTCAACATTAAGCCAAAAAGAAATTGCTGAAATAAGAGACCATTTTGATTTTTTTGACCGTGATGGCAGCGGTCTCATTGATCAAGATGAATTTATAGCGCTATTAAAAATATTGGCACCCAGTGCCGACCGGGCCAATGCCGTTCGTGGCTTTGAAACCATAGATGGTGACCACAACGACCAGATTGATTTTGATGAATTTTTAGAATGGTGGCAAACAAATTGGACCGTTTTCTGAACGCGCGCCGCGCCATCACCAGCACGGACAGGCCATTTTTACGCCTACAGACACCATAATTTCAGCCAAAACCTGCTTTTTTGCTTTGCTTTAAAGTGCAAAACCATTAAAATACGCGGTCTTTTCAGCCCACCCGTGGGCTTTTTTACTATTTAATTGGAGTTAAGATACATATGCCAAGCGTAAAAGTTCGCGATAACGAACCCTTTGATTTTGCATTGCGCCGTTTTAAACGGGCCTGTGAAAAAGCCGGTGTCCTGGCCGAGTCACGTAAACGTCAGTATTACGAAAAACCCACTCAGGAAAGAAAACGCAAAAAAGCCGCCGCCGTAAAACGCCGTCAGCGTCGTGTGGCCAAAGAAGGTATTCCACGCAGAATGTATTGATGCATGTCCATGTCATTAAAACAACAAATCACTGAAGACATGAAAAACGCCATGCGGGCCAAAGACAAACCGCTGGTGAGCACATTGCGTCTGCTTAATGCTGAAATCAAACAGGTTGAGGTGGACACCCGCAGTGCGTTGAATGACGCGGACATCATTAAAATTATTGGCAAGATGATTAAACAGCGCAAGGATGCCGCTGAACAATATGATCAGGCTGAACGGCCTGAACTGGCCGCCCGGGAACGGGCTGAATCAGCGATTTTGGTTGAATACTTGCCACAACAACTGACCACCGAAGAAATTCAGGCACTGGTTGATAAAACCATCACCGAAAGCGGCGCCAGCGGTATGCAGGACATGGGTCGGGTTATGGGTCAGTTACAGTCAGCAATTGCCGGCCGGGCCGACATGGGCGAAGTCAGCGGCATCGTTAAATCCCGCTTGTCTTAATTGCACACTGTTGTACAATCTCTTTTTTTAATCGTGGGTTCACTTAAGAACCTGTCGTGATTTGTGGCTGCCTCCATACCCAATGACTTTATTGATGAATTATTAAATCACATTGATATTTATGATGTGGTATCGCCGCGGGTCAGTTTAAAAAAAGCCGGCAAAGACTATGCCGGTTTGTGCCCTTTTCACCATGAAAATACCCCATCTTTTACGGTCAGCCAACAAAAGCAGTTTTTCCACTGTTTTGGTTGTGGCGAAAGTGGCAGTGCGATTGGTTTTTTGATGGCATTTGAGGGTTTGGATTTTGTCGATGCCGTTAAAGATCTGGCGCAACAGGCGGGTCTTGAGGTACCGCTTAAGCAGGTCAATAAACACCGCCAGCATGACCGCAACAACCTCTATGCCGTTACCGAGAAAGTCACACGCATTTATCAGCAACAACTTAAAAACAACCCCAAAATCATCGATTATCTAAAAAACCGCGGCGTGGACGGCCAGACCTGCCGGACTTTTCAAATTGGTTTTGCCGAAGACCGCTGGGACGGCATATCAAAGCGCTTTGATGCAGACCAACAAGGCCTGCTTGATCGTTGTGGTTTACTGTCTCACAGCAACCATAAAAGTTATGACAAGTTCCGCAACCGCCTGATGTTCCCTATTCATGACCGGCGTGGTCGGGTGATTGCCTTTGGCGGTCGGGCGGTGGATGATGATCAGCAACCCAAATACTTAAACTCACCTGAAACCGATTTATTTCACAAAGGCGGGGAGTTGTACGGTTATCATCTGGCGCGCAAACACAGTGACGAGGACTTTGTGATTGTGGTGGAGGGCTATATGGATGTGGTGGCTTTACACCGGCACGGCATTAAAAATGCGGTGGCCACCCTGGGCACCGCCACCTCACGGGACCACATTGCTTTATTGTTTAAAACCTGGCCCAAAGTGGTGTTTTGTTTTGACGGTGATCGCGCCGGCAGACAGGCCGCCGAAAAAGCTCTAATGACAGCCCTGCCGATGTATCTGGACGACAAAATTATTGAATTCTTATTTTTACCTGATAAACACGATCCGGATTCTTATGTTAATCGGCAAGGCGCAGAGGCATTTTCACAAGCATTGAAAGCCGCTCAGCCTTTGTCGCAGTTTTTACTCGACACCATCAGTCGCGGTATTGACATCCAAACGCTCGACGGTAAGGCGCAATTACATGAACGGGCCAAAGAATACCTGATGCAGCTGCCTCAGGGCGCTTTTCGTCAAATCATGCAAGACAAAGTCTCACAAATAACCGGTATCACAGCCATCCACCGTGCCGTGACGCAGCAGAAGCACCGGTCAGGCCAGCCACCGCTTAATCCGATGCGACGCCTTCTGGCTTTGATTCTGAATAAGCCCGCATTATGTGAAGACATACCCGACAATCTGGAATTCGATCTGTTGCCATTTAAAGGCGCACAAATAATTAACAAAGTGATTGAAATTCAGGCCGATTACCCCCAAATTAATTCCGCAGCGTTATTAGAGCACTTCAGAGACCGTGATTTTAGCAGCCACCTCAATCAACTGATGGTGGTTTATGATCACATGGACGAAGCGGAACTGGACTCTGAGATGGCGGATTTAACCGCCCATCTTGAACAATTGACCACCACGGCAAAAATCAACCATTTGCGTGAGAAACAATTGCAAGGCGGTTTAACTGACAGCGAAAAAAAGCAGTTAATAACCCTGTTAACCAAGAAAATCAAGTGAGAAACAACATATCATGGCATCAGAAAAACAAACCACACAAATAAAAGTCTTACTGGCAAAAGGAAAAGAGCAAGGTTATTTAACCTATGCCGAGGTCAATGACCACCTGCCCGATGACATCATTGAGACTGACTCAGTGGAAGACATCATCCAACTGATCAACGACATGGGCATCCAGGTTTTGGAAGAAGCGCCTGAAGATGACAGCATCATTCTCAATGATGACACCGCCAAAGAAGACGACGACACCGCCACCGAAGAAGCCGTGGCCGTACTGTCCGCAGTTGATCCCAGTATCGGCCGCACCACCGATCCGGTGCGTATGTACATGCGGGAAATGGGTTTGGTTGAGTTGCTGGAACGCAAGGATGAAATCGCCATTGCCAAACGCATCGAGCATTGCGACCATCTGATCATGGAGTCCACTTTTTTATTCCCCAAAACCATTAAAACCATTTTGGAATATTACCAGGATGTGCTCGATGGTGATTTAAAAGAAGAACTCTTTATCACCGAAATTTACGACCCGCACACCGAAGCCGTGATTCCAAAAGTGAAAAAGCCCACTGATCCCGTGGATGAAGACGAGGATGAAGAGACCGAGGAAGAGGTTGAAAAAGGCCTGGATTTTGAAGAAGTCACCAAACGCATTAAAGCCGTGGAAAAACTGTTTAATAAGTTTCAGGCTTCAGTTGAGAAAAACGGCATCGGCGATGTTAAACAGAAAAACTACATGAAACAAATTTCTGAGGTTTTGGTGGAGTTCAAATTCCATCCAAAAACCATGGAAGACATCCTCAATGATATTCAGTGGATACAATTTGGTCATTACATTGAAGAAACCGATCATTATGAACCCGGCATTCGCGATTACGAACGCAAAATACATGACATTGCGATTGATCAATGCAAAATGAAGCGCAAAGATTTTATCCGTTCATTTATGAACAAAGAAACGGATTTGTCCTGGGTGGATGAGCAAATCGGCAAAGGCGGTGACTGTGCCTCTTTGCTTGAAATGTTCAAAGAAGACATCATTGGATACCAGCAAAAGCTTCAACAGATTGAACAGCAAAACAGCCTGACCATCCCTGAGATTAAAAAAATCAACCGCCGGATTACCGTGAATGAAGCCAAATCACGGCGCGCCAAAAAAGAAATGATTGAGGCCAACCTGCGGCTGGTGATTTCGATTGCTAAAAAATACACCAACCGCGGATTACAATTTTTGGATTTGATTCAGGAAGGCAATATCGGACTGATGAAAGCGGTAGAAAAATTTGAATACCGCCGTGGTTATAAGTTTTCAACCTACGCCACCTGGTGGATTCGTCAGGCCATCACCCGCTCGATTGCCGATCAGGCCAGAACCATCCGTATTCCGGTGCACATGATTGAAACCATTAACAAACTCAACCGTGTGTCCCGTCAGCTGTTACAGGAAAAAGGCCGTGAAGCCACCCCTGAGGAAATTGCCAAAGTGATGGAAATGCCGGTCAATAAAGTGCGCAAAGTCATTAAAATTGCCAAGCAACCGATTTCCATGGAAACCCCGATTGGTGATGACGAAGATTCGAGTCTGGGCGATTTTATCGAAGATGGTAACATTTTATCGCCGTTGGATTCTACCACCGCCAATGGCCTCACCAATACGGTGACCAATTTACTCAGCGGACTGACGCCGAGGGAAGCCAAAGTACTGCGCATGCGTTTTGGTATTGATATGAATACCGATCACACCCTTGAGGAGGTCGGCAAGCAATTCGATGTGACCCGTGAGCGCATTCGGCAAATTGAGGCCAAGGCCTTACGTAAACTGCGTCACCCAAGCCGTTCCGAGCTGCTGCGTAGTTTTATGGATTTAAAATAAGTCACTAATAACGCCGCAAAAAAGCCCGATACAATTTATCGGGCTTTTTTGTGTCCTGCTTGTTTTAAGGTGTGGTATTGATATCTGCTTTGAATTCCAGCAGTTGCTTAAAACGGCTGATTTGACGTTCCTGCAAACTGCGTTTGATGCCCTCTTTGGCTTCTTCAAAAGTGGGCGGTGCAACCGTTCTTTGGTCTTCCAAATAAACCACATGCGCCCCAAACTGAGAAATCACCGGTTGTTGATAATAATGACCGGGTTGTAGTTCCTGCAGTGGCGTTGCAAACGACTCAGGTACCTGCTTGATGTTCACCCAGCCGATATCACCCACATTGCTCATTTGGCCGTGACTTTGTAAGTAAGCCTGTTCCAATTTCGCATAATCAGTCCCGGCAGCCAATTCGTCCAAAGCCGCCAGTGCATCTATTTCATCTTTAAACAGTAAATGGCGCACATGGAACTGCTGGTCTTTGACTTCTTTAATGACCCGCTCATATTCGGCCTTCATATCCGCTTCGGTGATTGGATTATCAATCAGATATTGTTGCAGAGCCTGTTGCGCCAACGCTTTTTGTTTTATTTGCTGGTAACCAATGGTCTGTTCCAGGCTCAGGGTAATGCCCTGCTTTTTGGCATAGTTCACCAACAGTTGCTGTTCAGTCAATTGTTTGATAGCCTCACTGATCTGGGTTTCATTGGGTTGATCAACACCCTGATTTAACCAAAAAACCCGCACCATTTGCTCGGTAATCGGTTGATCATCAATGGTGACTAAGGTGCGTGAATTATCCACAACCGTGTTATCCGCACCATTGTGTTGCTGACACGCACTGATCAGCACAAAAAAGCTGATAAATAATAAAATTCTCATGGTTGTTCCTCCGGGGTTAAGGCCTCGACTTCCAAGGCATGAATGCGGCCATTATCCCACAGTTCTTTAACCTGCTGGTGTACCAATCGATGGCGCTTAAGGCGGTTCATGCCGGCAAATTGTGACGACACCACCATGGCTGCGAAATGCCCGCCACCGGATTTCGCGCCTTCATGGCCGATATGTAAATGACTGTTATCCGTCACCTTCACGGACTGAGCACCCCAATACCTTAGGGTTTGTTCAATAAGTTCACGGGTTTCCTGATGCTTTTCCATGTGAGTAGATAATGTCATTTAAGTGGTTATGCAAAACCACTTATTATAACGTACAATGTGCCTTTTTAAATCTAACCGACCTATGAGCCAAGCCATTATTTATCATAACCCGCGTTGTTCTAAATCAAGAGCCACACTGGCTTTACTGGAAAGCCGGCATGTGGACACGCACATCATTAAATATTTAGACAACCCGCCGTCGCCGCAGACTTTGAGAAAAATCACTGCCATGCTGGGTGTTTCGCCACGCAATATACTGCGCACCGGTGAGAAAGAATATAAAGACTTTGGCATGGATAATCCGGACTTATCCGATGATCAATTATTGCAGTTGATGTCCGCTAATCCAAAAGTAATAGAGCGACCCATTGTGATTTACAAGGATCAGGCTGTGGTTGGCAGACCGCCTGAAAATGTATTGGATTTAATCGAATGAGCGACACCGCCCAAATTCTGATTTTATATTATTCAAAGCACGGCAACACCCAAAAAATGGCGCGCTTAATCGCCCGCGGTGTATTGAAAGTGGCCGGTTGTGAAGCCATCATCAGAACCGTGCCGGTGGACGGCGTGGATGAAGCGATGGCCGCTGATCCGTATATCACCGAACAAGAACTGGCCGATTGTGATGGCTTGTTACTCGGCAGTCCCAGTCATTTTGGCAACATGGCGGCACCTTTGAAGGCCTTTATCGACAGCACCTCACAAATCTGGCTGAATGGCGGATTAGAAGGTAAACCGGCCGGCGTGTTTGCTAATTCTTCGTCAATTCACGGTGGTCAGGAAACCACTTTAATTAATATGATGATTCCGCTGCTACACCACGGTATGGTGCTGGCCGGTCTGCCTTACAGCGAAAAAGCCTTGTTATTCACAACAACCGGCGGCTCACCTTATGGCGCCACCCATTGGGCACAAACCGGCGACCAGCGTGGATTGGACAATAACGAAAAACAGTTATGCATGGCACAAGGACAACGCATTGCACAATTAGCCAAAGCCCTAAAACACAGTTAAAAACCCAGACCAACCCGGGCAGTACCCAGTACATGTTCCGGCATGGTCTGGTAAAACAACAACGCCAGCAGCGCATGGGAAACAGTATTGGCGTATATGTTGTGATAACGCAGCCAGGCATAACTCCACAGTACACCGCCGATAAAAGTGGCCAGCATCAGCATTTGATTGGGCGTATGCAACATGGCAAACAAAACACCGCATAACAGCACCACCGTTATCTTAGGAAGACCGGCTTTTTGGTGTAAATAATCACTGACCCACGGGCCTAAAATAACCTGTTGCGCCAGCGCCCAAAATAAATATAAGGGCAAGTCTGACGCAAACCCCCAATTATTCTCACCGATATATACCAGAACAAGCGCCGTTATAATCGTCAACAGCCACACCGGCAATGCGCCATGTTGAGGTCGAATCCAGCGTTTAAATAAAATCAAAACAGGCGTTATAAAAATCATCATAACCAGCCAGGGCCAGTGCTCAAAAACTTCCCACATAAACACCGTTTGCATCAAAAAAGCCAACACACACACCAACACCACCAAAGCCAGTCCACCTTGGGCTTGAACAGTTGTCTGTTTGGAGTTATGAGGCAGTGGCTGATTGAAAATTACGGCCGGTATTAATAACAACCCTGACAGACCAAATAATATCCAGG
The DNA here is from genome assembly GCF_014636635.1 of Marinicella pacifica. Taxonomy (GTDB): domain Bacteria; phylum Pseudomonadota; class Gammaproteobacteria; order Xanthomonadales; family Marinicellaceae; genus Marinicella; species Marinicella pacifica. Next base: position 35,740 of record NZ_BMEO01000012.1, read on the forward strand.
GTGACATCTGCCAATACGGCTGCAACACCGGGGGCGTATCAAGAACCAACCCCTGACTTAAACGCTGGCTGTGCCAGGACTGCCTTAATGTATTATTCAGCAGCGCTGCCAGTGGCACCGTCTGATTCACACTGTTTAAAGCAGTGGTTTGGGGCAGTTTAATAGCCTTTAATAGCCCTGTATTTTCACCGTTTTGGGCTTGCGAAAATCGCCAAACGAGGGTGTTGAGAAGGGGTAAATCCTGCCAGTTTGCCGGCTTGTTCTTGTCCCCTTGTCTGGCCGTCCAGACCAATTCAGCCAGGTTAATGGAATTGTGCCCGGGGCTAAGTTCAATAGTCGGTGAGTAATAATAGACACCTGAATCGACCTGTGAAAATTCTAATTGTAGCCGGGTGTTTGGGTTCTCCGACACGTGTTCAGCCCATTCAAAATTTAGGCGAGGGTAATTTTCCGGGACAATAAAACTATTTTCAAACGCCAAAGAAATTTCGGCCTTTTGCGTCTTTATCTCCAATCCCTGAGGCTTTATACGCCAACCGGATCCAAAACCGCTGACCAAATCACGCTGTGATTTCAGCGCCCAGCTTAAGTGATGGTGCCCTGCTTTAAGTGACTGAACACGGTTTTGTTGCTGCTGATTTATCCGAGAAACATACAAATCGTGTGCCGATAACCACATCAAAACCATCGCCAAAATAATCAACCCACATGAAAAGAATCGGCTGTACCGGCGCATTAATGAATACCCGAACGGTTAATCGCTGTAAAAATATACTTACGGTAACTCAACACCCAACTCCCTTAAAAAAGCACACAATTGTATCAAAGGTAAACCCATTAAAGCAGAGGGGTCATCACTGCTCACCGAGGCCATTAAACTCAAACCCAAGCGCTCCATTTTAAAGCCACCGGCACAGTCATAGGCTTGTTCTTTGTCCACATAACGGATGATTTCGGTTTCACTCAAGCAACGAAATTGTACCTTTGTTTCGTTGATGTGAAAGTGCTGATGATCATCTGCACCAAGAACACACAATGCGGTATAAAATACCACTGTTTGCCCCGAAAAATCCCTCAATTGCTGTAAGTTATTTTCTCGGTTTCCCGGTTTACGATAGATGCGGTGTCCCAACGCACAAACCTGATCGGACCCAATGACAATGGCGGCTTTGTGTTGGTTTTTGACTTTATTGGCTTTGGCGATGGCCAGCCGTCCGGCACGATCCGGCGGGCTTTCGTTAAAAATCAGCGTTTCGTCCACGCCGGCGGTTTGTGTCTGAACATCTAATTGAAGCTGTTGCAACTGCCGTAGTCGGTACGCAGATCCGGACGCTAAAATAATGGGAATCATGTTATTGTTGGGCTTTGGATAGTTGTTCAATCATCTGCTGTAAGCCGGGATCATCCATACCATGATCTTGTACCCGGTCTTGAACGATTTTAAGGTGTTTTTCAGCGGCATCAAACTGCTGATTTTTTTGTAAAATTTCAACGTATTTTAACTGTTGACTGAGGGTTCTGATTGCATCATCACCCAGCAAATTTTTGGCCACCTGCCAACTTTTTTCTTTATAAATCAAGGCGTTTTTCAGATCTTCTTGTGCCATATATAAATCACCCAGGGTATTATAAGCCGTAATGATTCTTTCATTGTCTTCAGTCAAGCGGTTCTTGGATGGGTCCACGATACCGGTGATCAAATCAATGGCATCACTTAGACGGTCTTGTTTCTGATATATTTTAGCCAGGGTAAAATAACTACCAACGGTCAGCGGATGTTGTTCTCCAAGCGCTTCTTTGGCACTGTTTAAAACGGATTCTCCCAATGGGGTCGCCTGATCAAAATCACCCACATCACCGTACAAGCGGGCTAAAATCGTTTGTGAGTAAATGGTCGATTTATGATCCGGACCCAAGGCTTGTCGCTGGCTTTTGACCACGGACTTCAGCAGTTTGATGGCCCGCTTAAATTCATGGTTCATATTGAGCAAAGCCGCTAAATTGGTTTTGACTTCCCAGGTATCAGGGTGGTTTTCACCCAGACTCTCCGCATACATGTCAACCGCCTTTGAGATGTCTTCGATGGCCTTATTAAGATCACCCCGAACATACGCCATGACGCCCATGGAATTAAGCACCCTGGCCGTCAGGGCACTTTGAGTTCCATGCTGTTTTAATGACAACCGGTAGGCTTTTTCCACATATTCTGTGGCCTGATCCATATTACCGGTGGCCCGATAAGTGCCCGATGTCGCCACATAAGTATCAATTAACAAGGGATGTCGTTCGCCAAACACGGATTCAATTTGGGTGGTGAGTTCTTCACTGATGGCTAAGGCCTGTTCAGACGCACCCACATCATTATACAAATCCAACAAATTGTTTTTAATCGCCAGAATACGCGGATGGGTGGGCGGCAATTTCTGAGCACCGGTTTTTAAAGCTTGCTCTAAAAATTCAATCGCTTGTTTCGATTCAGAAGCATTATACAGTAAATCCGCCACCTGAAGTGCCGCTGTTAATTGCTGTTGAATGAAATCGTTTGCTACAAAATAATTATACGCCTGGCGTGCCAGACTTAAGGCCTTATCGGTTTCACCGTTTAATGCCACCATAGCTGATTCAATCAACCATATGTCAGCCGATTGACCGGCCTGCTGCGTTTCTTGAACGCTTTGCTGAAACTGTTGCAACCGCTGTTGAGCCGATTCGGCATCGCCGTTAATAACCGCAATTCTGGCCAGTCCCAGTAAAGCCGAGCCATCACCCTCTGCTTGTTGGATGGCTTTTTGCCATAAGTCATTGGCCCGATCATACAGTCCCAATTGGAAATATGCCTGGGCGATGGCATCCAATAATTCACTTTTATCGGCCGCTTGATCGAAAGTCGCATAATCAATGTTTTCGGCCGCCTGTGCCAATAAAATGCGTGCATCAATGGCCCCACTTTGGGCTTCTTCAGGTTTGGCCGCGGCAAAAATATTCAGTAAAAATTGTTTAAATTGACGACTTTTTTCGACTTCAACACTGATTTTTTTATACTGCCAGCTAAATACCACCAGGCTGCTCAAAGCAAACAAAACCAGCGCAACGCTGGTGACAAACAAAGCGGTGCGTCGTTGTGCAAACTTACGAATTCGATAGACATAAGAATCTCTGGATGCCGTAATCGGACGCCGCTCGATCCAAGCTTGCAAATCATCAGCGAATGAGTCCATATGCCGGTATCGTCGGTTTGGATCTGACTGCATCGCCTGGTACAGAATTTTTCTTAAATCAGTGTCTTTAACCGCTGATTTGAGTAACTTATGGACATGCTGCTCATCATTTTGACAGGCATCAAGCAATCGGTTCTGACTCAACGGTGGCTCGCCGGTGATTAATTGTAAGCACACAGCGGCCAATGAAAAGATATCGGTGCGAACACTGATGGACTCAGACTTAATCTGTTCAGGTGCGGCATAATTAGGGGTTAAGGCGAGTAAAGTGGTTTTTTGCGGGTCTTTGGGTTGGTTGAGTAATTTGGCGATACCAAAATCCACCACTTTGAGGGTGCCTTGCCGGTCCAGTAAGATATTGGAAGGTTTTATGTCTCGGTGAACCACCAGATTGCTGTGGGCATAAGCCACCGCCCGGGCCGCCTGAATTATTAACCGTATAATGGCACGTGTTGAACATTTTTGATCAGCCACAAACTGATCAATGCTGCGGGCGCCTTCCACCAATTCCATGACCATATAAGGCACCCCATCTGGGCTGTGCCCGCCATGATACAGCTTCACAATATTGGGGTGTGATAAGCCCGCCAGTATTTTTTGTTCTATTTGAAAACGGTCGCTTAAATGCGATAAATAACCGGGATGATTAAAGAGTTTAATCGCCACCGGTTTTTGTACTTCAGATTCAATTTTTTCAGCGGCAAAAACGTCTGCTGTCCCCCCCTGATCCAATGATTGAGTGAGTCGGTAATCACCCACTTGTTGACCCACTTCAAAACAGCTGTGCTTGATCGCCCGGCGATAACTGTCAGCCGCTTCATCAAAATAATGGCTGGACTGCTGTCCGGCACTGATCAATGACAGTACCAGGCTTTTGACCTGGTCATCAACATGTGGCAACAAATGTAATTGAGCAATGGCTTCAGAAACCGACAGATCGGTTAAATCGGCATATATTTCATTCGCCTGTTGCCAGTGTTGTATGTCTTGATCAACCACCGTCCTTTCCCGTGTTGTGAATCGCCAGTGCCATCGCCTTGGCTTGTTGCCAACGCCGCATCACCTGACGTTCCGATAAATCAATCACCTCACTGATTTCACCGAATGTTAAACCGAGCAAAACTTTCAGCTGAAGGATCTCTGACAAACCGGTATCAATTGCTTCAATTCGCTTGAAAATGCTTTCCATTTCCATCACTTTGAAGTTGAGCTGACTGTCGCCGACACAATCAGATAAGCTGCGATCAGATTTAATGTGTTGACGCTTCGCCGTGGCTTTGGCACGCAGACAATCGATCAAATAAGCCCGCATGCTGAGACTCAAGTAATGTAAAAAGTGGCGTTTATTGTCAAGGTGCAAATCTTCGTTATTGACCACTTTCAGATAACATTCATGAGCCAATACGGTGGGGGTGATGGTTTGACCGGGTGATAGTTGATTAAGTTGATAGCCCGCGATGTTTTTTATTTCGGCATATAAGAGTGCAAACACTTCATCCACCAAATCTTTACGACCGGCTTTTATTTCAGATAACAGCGCTGTGATGGCTTGTTGAGGCATGGGTTTGGCGACTCAGAATCAGGTTTATTATAACAGCGCCTTACCTGAATTCCCTTAACTATCTAAAACAAGTCATCGTAGTCAATTTTTTCCTGTTCATCTTTAGCAGGCGGTAATCGGCCCACCATAAAATATTCAAGCCGTCCACCGCTGGCCCCCGGGGGCAATAACTCACCGCTATCAGGATCAATGCGAGCTGATACCACGCCGGCGGGTATGGTACGTGTCTGTTCAGGCAAATCCTGCAAAGCGGTTTGCATATAATCTATCCAGATTGGCAAAGCCACCCGACCGCCTACTTCACCGCGTCCCATGGGTTCGGGTGTATCAAATCCAACCCACACATTGGTCACCACGTGCGGATGATAGCCGTTAAACCAGGCATCCATCTGGTCATTGGTGGTGCCCGTTTTACCGGCCAAATCATTGCGGCCCAGGCTTTTGGCTCGGACACCGGTACCGCGCTGAATCACTTCCTGCATAAAAGAATCAATAATAAAGGCATTTTCAGCACTGATCACTCGTGGCGCTTTGATTGCCTCGGGTTCGGTCACAACCGGTACATTATTGTCATCATTGTGTTTCACCACATCCTGATCTTGTGCATTGACCTGTATAAGCGGCGGTTGTTGCGGTTCATCAGCGGGGGGGTCAACTTCAATATCGGCAGCGTCTTTGGCACAACGATCACAAGCCAGCACATCCCGGTGTAAGTATACCGGTAAGTTTTGCTGATTATAGATGGCATCTATAACATAGGGTTTAATTAAAAATCCACCGTTGGCAAACACCCCGAAAGCCCGGTTCATATCAATGATGGGGACATTGGGACTGCCCAGTGAAATGGATAAATCACGGGGCACATCATCCGGATTAAAACCAAATTTTATGATGTGCTGGCGACCCTGCTGAATACCAATGTGGCGCAGCACCCGAATCGAGACCAGATTACGCGATTTAACCAGACCTTCTCTTAATCGGGTCGGCCCAAAGATTTTTTCACTGTAATTTTCCGGGCGCCAGGCACGTTCCAGATTGTCGTCTTCAAATACAATCGGCGCATCATTAATCAGACTCGCCGCGTTCAGACCGTTTTCCAGCGCTGCAGAATAAATAATCGGTTTAAAACCAGAACCCGGTTGGCGTTTAGCCTGAGTAACACGGTTAAATTTACTGATTTGGTAATCATAACCGCCCACTAAGGCATAGATTTGACCATTTTTAGGATTGCTGCTGACCAGCGCACCTTGAACATTGGGTATTTGGCTCAACAAAAATTCGCCTTCATTATCACGCGCCACCATCACCACATCACCGGTTTTAAGCACTTCTGTCATGTTTTGCGGTTTATTGCCCACCCGGTAATTGTCCACATAGGGTGCTGCCCAATCACTGTCCTCAAAGTTCAGTAATATATCCTGACCATCACCGAGTCGTGCCTGGGCTTCGCGCTCATCTACCGACAAAACCAAAGCCGCCTGCATACCGGCGGGTTTGGGGAACTCATTGAGTTGTTCAGTTAACTGGTCTAAATCCTGTAACGCCTCAGCATCATAATGTTGAACCGGTCCGCGGTAGCCGTGGCGTTTATCATACGCTTCTAAGCCTTTTTGCAGCGCTGTCTGTGCCGAAATTTGCAACGCACTGTCTATGGTGGTGACCACCCGATAACCATCGGTGTAAGCATCATCGCCAAACCGTTCCAACATTTCAATGCGCACCATTTCCGCCACCCACGGCGCCGATATTTCTATTTCAGGCTCATGCAATCGCGCTTCATCCGGTTCGTTGACAGCCTGTTCGTATTCCTGCCGGCTGATAAATTTCAACTCAAGCATGCGGGCCAAGACATAATTTCGACGTTGTAAAGCGCGTTCTGGACTGGTGATTGGATTAATCCGGGAAGGTGCTTTGGGTGGAGCAGCCAACATAGCCATCTGAGCTAAAGTGAGCTGATCCAATGTTTTTCCATAATAAACATCAGCGGCCGCCGCCACACCGTAAGCGCGGTGGCCCAACAATATTTTATTCAGGTACAGTTCTAAAATTTCATCTTTGGAAATGGTCCGTTCCAGTTTCACCGATAAAAACAGCTCCTTGATTTTTCGGCTCCAGGTTTGATCCAGAGAGAGAAACACATTACGGGTTAACTGTTGGGTGATGGTGCTACCGCCGCTTTGTTTTTGACCGGTGGTAATGATTTGCCAGGCTGCCCGCAGTATACCCTTGATATCAAAGCCGTGATGGTCATAAAAATTGGCGTCTTCTGCGGCAAGATACGCCTGCTTCACCCGAAGAGGAATGTCTTCAATGGCCACCGGAATGCGCCGTTTTGTCCCAAATACGGCCATCAGTTTTTCATCCTGGCTGTACACCCGTAAAGGCACCTGTAACCGATATTCTTTAATCGATTCAACGGATGGCAATTCCGGTTCAAAATATTTATACATCCCATAAACTGTGATAATGCCCAATAGCAAACAGACCAATCCGAGTTTGGTCAAAAACCACAGTACTTTAAGTGTTTTATGCATATTTTTTATCCTTAAGATGGGATGATGGTTTGTAATTACGGTGTCACATTATACAATGAATCACTTGCTTAACCGGCTTTGACCGAAACAGAGAACCAAAAATTTCATGAAAACCCAAAAACACATTGTAATTGTTGAAGATGAGACTGATTTGTTGGCCAATTACCGTGCCGCTTTAGAACAACACGGTTACCGTGTTACCGGACTTAACAGCCGCCAACAGGCCGACACATTCTTTCTGCAATCATTACCGGATTTGGCCATTTTAGACATCGGCCTCGGTGATGAACCCGATGCCGGTTTTGATTTGTGCCGAAATTTACGCCAGCAATCTGACAGTCTCCCCATTCTCATCCTCACCGCCCGCGACCATGAAGTGGACGTGGTGTCCGGCTTACGCTTGGGTGCCGATGATTACCTTAGCAAGGATATATCGATGCCCCACCTGCTGGCGCGGGTGGCCGGTTTATTTCGCCGCAGCGAACTGCGTGATAACAAACAACAGCAAAAGCAATGGCAACAAGGCCCCTTAACCGTACTCACCGACAATTTACAAGTACAATGGCACAATCAAACCGTGCCCTTGACCGTGACTGAATTTTGGATGGTGCAATCCCTGGCGCGTTATCCGGGCCAGGTCAAAACCCGTGATCAGCTGATGCAGGATGCCAATATCTATGTGGACGAAGGTACCATTACCTCACATGTCAAACGCATCCGCAAAAAGTTTATGGCAATAGACCCTGACTTTGATTGTATTGACACTGTTCACGGTATGGGCTACCGCTGGCAATCATGAAACTCAAATGGCAAATTGGTATCACTGCCCTGTTAAGCCTCTGTTTTCCAATTTTAATGTGGCTTACATTGTCACGATTAAACCTCAGTTACCAAAATAATTTACTCAACGCCGGTCGCCAGCAAGCCAACCTCATCGCCAACAGTATCGAGCAATACCTAAGCGACTTTGATCAGCCTATCTCAGGTCTTATCGCAGAGCCCCTGACACCCCCGATTCAGCTCAACGGCTTATCCGATGAATGGCTATCTTTAACCGCTTATGAAGCGGATGAACAGTTACAATTTAAATTAGGCCAACACCGGCAACAGCTTTATTTATGGGTTTTGGTGAAAGACACCACACGCCGCGCGGAACCCGGCGGTGACCAAATTTCTATTGCGTTCGGCGACGACGATAATATTGCGCTCACACATATCCAAAGACAGGCCGAAGGGCCTGTTAACGACATCGCGCCACTCAAAGCTTACTGGCATGAAACCGCCGGCGGTTATCAGCTGGAACTCCGACTGCCCGACCAGCATTTGACTCGGCTGGGCGTGGTGGCCACGGACCAAAATTTTTCCAGTAACACACGCTATTACGGTCATTATGCCAACAACAACATACAACTCAAAGCCCTATTTAAACCCGTTCAGGCATGGCACAAACGCCTCAGTCAAATCACCCCGAACAATGCCCGACTGCTGGTCACTGATGACCACAAGCGACCTTATTACGACATCAACAAAACCACCACACAAGCAAGCGATAATGACTGGCTGACCCATGTACTTTATCCGCTGATTTTTGCCAGTAAAAACAATGGCTCACAACATAATCTCGACCGACAAGTGATTCACAGGGACTTTCAGGGCGGACAAATAACCCTAACCCTGACCCACCCGCTGACCCACCGCAACTTAATTCGCACCTTTATTCAAACCATCGGTTGGCTGTTCGTCATCGCTTTGATGTTACTGCTGCTGTTTTTTGCCTATGCCGCCGTGTTGGCCTGGCGCATCCGCCGCTTAAGCCGTCAATTGCGTCATGTATTAGATGAATCGGGCATTATTCATAAACATTTACCCTCGTTAAAGGCTGCGGATGAAGTGGGTGATTTGTCCCGCGATTTGCATCAGTTGCTGAACCGCATGGACCAATACACTGATTATTTAAAACAACTGGGCAGTCGCCTAAGCCACGAAATGAAAACCCCGATCGGGATTATCCAATCGTCCCTGGACAATGTCAGTCATCAACAACTGCCGCCCCAGCAACAAACCTTTATTGATCGTGCCGCCAAAGCCAATACCCGTCTAAAATTCATCCTCAATCAACTCAGTTCATTAAGCCGTTTACAACAAGCCATCAATGAAAACGAACAACAGACTTTTGACCTCAATCAGTTATTAGAAGACTTGTTGCCCGCATACCAAAACCAATTAAACAAGATTCAATACCTTAGCCCCAATCAAGCCGTTATGATAAAAGGCAACCCGGACTTGATGGCACAACTTTTGGATAAAGTGATGGATAATGCAATGGATTTCAGCCTCTCCAATCACCCCATCCAGGTCGAATTAAGCCTTCACCCCGATAACCGACATTATCAACTGACCATTCGCAATCAGGGCCCCACCATACCGACAGAGAAATTAACCACCGTATTTGAATCATTACATTCCTACCGGAGTGAGTCTAAATCGGGACATTTAGGCATTGGCCTCTATGTGGCTCAACTGATTGCTCGTTTCCATCATGCTGACATCCACATCAACAACCAATACCAACCTGATGGTGTGGTGGTCACCCTGGCAGGAATGTGCGCAACTGATATCAGATAACGGCAAAGACTGACTAAAAAAGTCAAGCCAAGCTGAACAATGATTGATAGAATAAGCGGGTTTTTGAACATAATGAGTCCATCAGCATAAACTACGCCATGACCAAACACATCCCCAATTTCCTCACCATTCTCAGGGTCCTTTTGATACCGGTCATGATTCTGTTTTTTTATCTGCCCTTCGAATGGGCGCGTTTCGTGGCCTGCTGGGTATTTGTGCTGGCCGGCATCACCGACTTTTTTGACGGTTACATTGCCAGAAAATACAACGTATCATCCAAGCTTGGTGCTTTTTTAGACCCGGTGGCCGATAAATTAATGGTCACCACTGCACTGGTGGTTTTGCTCCAGGATCACCCCACCACCCTCATGATGATAGCCACAGCCGTTATTGTCGGTCGTGAAATCACCATCAGCGCCTTGCGCGAATGGATGGCCGAACTCGGCTCCCGCAGTGCCGTTAATGTCGCCATGGTCGGCAAAATAAAAACCGTCTTCCAAATGATGGCCATCGGTTTTTTACTCTATGAAGCCGACTTATGGTTTATACCCGTACAACAGATTGGTTTAGGCCTGCTTTACATTGCCGCCACGCTCACACTTTATTCCATGGTGGTCTATTTACGTGCCGCCTGGCCCCTGATGCGCGAATAATGACTTTTTTATCCAAAAATGGATTGACAATAAAAACATTACGGCTAAAATAGCCAACCTCAAAGCGGGAATAGCTCAGCGGTAGAGCACAACCTTGCCAAGGTTGGGGTCGGGAGTTCGATCCTCCTTTCCCGCTCCAAATAATAAAAGGGCTGATTAAATCAGCCCTTTTTTGTTTTCAGCCCAAGCGCTCGTCAAAACCCAAAACGAAGCTTGCACTGACAACAAATAAAAGCGAGAATAAAAACGCGAAGAAGATAGGCATATTTCCGGCTGGATGGCAGAGTGGTGATGCAGCGGATTGCAAATCCGTGTACCCCGGTTCGATTCCGGGTTCAGCCTCCATCTTCAAAACAAAAAAGGACCCAAAAGTCCTTTACAGCTTCAAATTTTTAACTAAAATGAAGCACTTCGCCAAACTGGCGAACGAAAACAAATTTGCTAAATTTATGGTTTCATAAAGTTGGCAAAAACAAGAAGATAACTTACGAATGCACGCTAATGCTTGAGCAAGTTTCGACTTAACAATTGATGATCTCACCAAGATTGAGGCATCAAATAGGATTTTTTTGCTAGTCTTATGGTTTCATGAGGTTAGCAGAGGCAAGGAAGGCGTTGTGAGTGCACACCTGTGCTCGAACAACAACTGACGCAGAATATGCTGACCTCATGGAAGCATAAGACAGCAAAAAAGCCCGGGTGGCGAAATTGGTAGACGCAGGGGACTTAAAATCCCCCGGTAGAAATACCGTGATGGTTCGATTCCATTCCCGGGCACCATTCTCTGGTTCCAACTCCCAAAACAATACTTCCGGCACTCAAAAAACCCGCCCCCCTATGCTATTTTAAATAATTAGCAACCAACGGAGATTAGTATGTGGATTTATATCAAATCACTTTTCATGGTTAAAGATCGACAGATTGCCAAAGAAATGGTGAAACACTTAAATCGCGCACCCAAACCAGCCGGCTTTAAACTCGCCAGACTAATGCGTCGCCGTGCCCGCAGAAATCGCTTTAAAGCTGATAACAGTACAAATCTTAAATATAAAGTAAAATAATGTGCTTGGTTACCCACACCTGAACCCAAACCAACCAAACACAAGCCCGAATCTGCGACCCAAACCTCAAATTATTGATAATAATCAAATAGCCAACCAAATTAAAAACCCGATACGCTACAATCATTCCATTCAATTCAAAAAAGAGAGTTTTTATGAAACGTATTTTATTAGCAGCTGTATTAACCGGCAGTCTTTTACTACTAAGCGCTTGTGATGCCCCATGTACGGAAGATGTTTTGCAAGATAAACTGGAAGAAGTGTCAGCCAAAATGCAGGAAATTGTGGAATCGGGTGATATGGGTAAGCTGATGTCCATTGCGGCTTATTCGCAGAAGTTAAACAAGTTACGTGATGTTAACAAAGATAATTTGGAACCAGCCTGTGAAGCGGTTGATGAATTATTGGCTGAATTAGACAATCTTTAATATTTTTGTGGTTAAGGCTGTGAACCAAAACACAGCCTTAATCGATCAACAGCGAAAAATCTCGCAATAAGTCTGTCATCGTTTTGTCTGTCAATCGTTGCTCACAAACAGGCTTGATGGCTTTATGGGCTTTTAATAATGTGCCGAATTGAGCCGTAGTATAATGTTTTTGGTTTTGACATTGGCCACAAAAACCATGGCAGGTGTTGCGTCCCGATAACGGACTGCCTCCGGCACCGACAATATGAAAGTCACCACAACAGACACTGCTCTCCATCCAATCACCGTTCATGTAATGCTGTAACAACAGTCCCAGATTATAGTTCGGTACCTGCAAGTAAGCCACGCTCAGATACAAACCCGGAAAAGAAACGTTGGCATAATCCGGATGTCGCACAATCATTTTCCGGTGTGACCATATCTGATTAAAGTGACGAATAAATAAAGCCAACTGCAACCATTGATGGTCACTGTGCTGCTGTTCAATCTGTTCGATATCGGCCTTATTCAGACCCAATACCTGAATGATTTTTTGGCGGTATATGGGTGCTAATTGCCCGCTACGCTCAAAGTGATGCAAGCGTCGCATGGCTTTGTTGGTATTTCGAAAACCCATGCGTTTAACTAACTCAAGATTGCTAAAACCGGCATTATTTTGTGCTTGTTTGATAAAATGGATTAAAGCCTGATTGCTGTTAGTGGGTTGATGCCATTTTTTGAGGTGGCTGACTTTGAAGTCTAAAATCATGTCTGTATTCCTGTTTAGTAGTGATTTATCTAACGCCCTACAATTTGGATTAAATGGCGTTTCAGCTTTATTATAAAATCAGCTCGGATCAATTAAAAGATTCAAGCGGTGCCTTCAGATTTCTATGCGACACGCTTTGACGCGTTCCCTGAGTTCAGGAATCACCTCTTGTTCAAACCAGGTATTTTGCATGCGCCAATAACGGTTGCGAGGCGAGGGGTGCGGTAACGGGAAATAGTCCGGTAAAAAATTATCGCGGTTGCGCACCGTTTCCGCCAGTGTTTTGGGTTTGTCTTTTAAATAGTATTTCTGGGCATATTGACCAATTAACAAAGTCAGTTCAATATTCGGCATCAGTTTGAACAAGGGTTCATGCCATAGAGGCGCACACTCCGGACGTGGTGGCAAATCACCGGACCGGCCACGGCCCGGATAACAAAATCCCATCGGCGCAATCGCAATAAGGCCCGAGTTATAAAATAAGTCACGCTCCATATTTAACCATCGGCGCAGTTCATCACCACTGGGGTCATTCCAAGGAATACCGGTTTCATGAACTTTGGTACCGGGCGCCTGGCCGATAATCAGGATTCGACTGCTACCTGAGGCCTGCACCACCGGCCGTGGTCCCAGCGGCAAATGATCCTCACACACCCGACACTGTCTGATTTTGTGTAATAATTGGTCCATTAATCTGTCGTTTTAATCAGTCGGGCCCGTCTTTTTTGCAATTGCGATTCACGGTGCGCAATGTAGGCACCTGAGGCGAAAACGACAACAGCACCGATCAATGTCCAGCGATCAACACGTTCATTAAAAAACAACCAGGCCAGCACGATAACAAATGGTAAACGGGCGAAATCAAAAGGCATCACCAATGACACCTCGCTGCCACGAATGGCGTGGGTAAACAATAAGTGCGCCAGACTACCGCTAAACCCCAACAAAACAAGTAACAGCCACCCCCAGGCATCCGGCCACTGCCACACCGTTAAAGCCACCGGCAATGACAACGGGGTCATCAACAAAACCATAAAAATAACAATGGTGTTGGGGTTTTCTGTGCGTGATAAATCTTTAATAATCAGCACCGAGGCGGCCATGGTTAAGGCCGAAAACACCACCACCAAAGAAGGGATTAAGTCACCATCCAGTGAAGGTCTAAGTATAATCAATGTACCAATAAAGCCAACAATGACCGCAGCCCAGCGCCGTGCATGGACTGCCTCTTTTAGAACCACCGCAGCACCTACAGTGACAAACAAAGGAACGGTAAACCCCAAAGCCACGGCTTTGGCCAGCGGCAAAACCGTTAAACCCCAAAAGAAACAGAACATGGAAACAATCCCAAGTACAGCGCGAACCATAAATAAAGGCAGGCGGTCGGTTCTGATAACGTTTAAACCGTGTTTAAAAAACCACGGCAACATAAACAACAAACCAAACACATTGCGAAAAAAGGCAATTTCAAAGGCATGTAACTGAACCGAAGCGGCGCGTATCAATACATTCATCACGCTAAAAGCCAATGCAGCCAACAGCATAAGCCCGATTGCACGGAGTAAACCTTGGGTGGTGCCTTGTGGGAACATACATGATTATGTAAACAGGATAATCAGGCATTGTAACAAATAAAACAGCTTCTCTTAGAGCACTTAAATAGATTTATTTCTAATATTTTTGTATGCGAATAAATCTCACTTAGACCCCGGTCAAACCAAGTGCTGACTTAGGTTTAAGCCTATATATCAATAACTTAGATGCCATAACCGCTAACCTGTTTTTAACAATTGAATAACTTTGAATTAACGGCGCATCGCTATAATGGAAGCCATCATGTCATTCGGCATGTGGTTTAACTTAAATTTTATGAGGACAATAATTATGAAAAATTATAAATCTAACAAGTTAAGAAATGCCATTAGAACGACAATTTTAGCGGCATCTATTGCTGTTACCCCCATCGCACTGGCCGATAACTCCCAGTACGATACGGACGATAAACTGAAAGATGCCTGGTTAGATGGTAAAGTGGAAACAGCTTTATTGGTTAACCGTCATCTCAATAATTTCACCATCGACACAGATGTAAAAGCACGGACAGTGATGTTATCAGGTACGGTCAACTCTGAAATTGATAAAGAGCTGGCCGGTGAAATCGCCAAAGGCATTGAAGGTGTAGCAAAAGTGGAAAATAACCTCACCGTTGAAAAGCCTGAGAAAATGAATCATGGCGAACACGCTGATCATGATTCTGAGCGCTCTTTCAGTAACTGGTATAACGACGCCACCACCACAGCAGCCATTAAATCAAAACTCCTGTGGAATGGCGAAACATCCGGATTAAAGGTGAATGTTGACACCATGTATGGTGAAGTCACTTTAAAAGGAAACGTCAGCAGTTCAGCTGAGAAAGATCTGGTTGAAAAAATTGCTGAAAATACCGACGGTGTTCGCAGTGTTGATAATCAATTACAGGTTGTCAAAGATTCATAAATAACCGTCAACAGGCTGACGGGGACTTGTCCCCGTTGGCATCCTTTAACCAAAAACGAGGGTTTTTATTATGTTATATTGGGCATTAGTTTTTTTAGTCGTCGCACTGATTGCAGCCGCCTTAGGTTTTGGCGGAATCGCCGGTGCCTCAGCAGGAATCGCCAAGATTATCTTCTTTATTTTCTTGGTGTTACTGGTACTTTCATTACTCGGTCACGTACTCAGGTAGTTGTGATCATAACCTAGAAAAACCCCGCCTTTATCGCGGGGTTTTTTATGGTTCAACTTATTTTTTTAGCAGTAAAACAATCCCCACCACCGCAGCAACAGCACCACCAATCAGGTAATACATGGTTTCGTCACTGTAACGACCGGTGAGGGCTTCTGAAGCTTCCTCTAAAGGGGCATCCGCGGCATTTAAACCAAAAAACACCAACACAGCACCTAAGACCAATAACACCAAACCAATAATTTTATTCGTACTCATACAATTCACATCCTCTTTTCATATTAAAAAAATACGTTTAAATAAACGCAACCAATCCGCTAATCGGAGTCGGATTTCTTCACTTCATCTTTTTCACAGCCGCCATTATTTTTCACGATTTTTTTGGCGTTATAACCAATGCGCAAAATCAGAAAATTAATCACGGCAATAATGATGGCTATCTCAAAACGTTGCCAGGCCACCGACATGCCTATGGCACCGGTGTTCCAGATACTGGCCGCATTGGCTAACCCTGAAACCCTTGAATCATCTTTCATTTTTAAAATGGCGCCGCCGCCGATAAAACCAATGCCGGTAACAATACCGGCCATAAATTTACCAATGGCTTCATCATTGCTTATGACATCCAGACAGAGCAAGGTATAAGAACAGGTGGCCACCGCCACCAGAGGAAAGGTGCGCACACCGCCGCCTGAAGAATTGGCTTCACGATTAACCGCCACCGGCAAAGTCAATAACAAGGCAAAACCTATCAAAACCAGGTGGCGTAAGATAACGCTCCACTCAATGTAATGTTCAACGTTAATGCCAAGGAAATCCAACATGGTTAATCGCTGTTTTTACGGGCATCATTGATGGCATTAAGGTACTGATCACCCATTTCTTCAGATTGTTCATCACTCAGCACTTTATCGGCTTTGGGAAAATAATCCTGTTCTTCCTCTTCTAAATGATGCAGCACTTTATCGGCTAAATTCCTGGCGTGTTTTAACCACCCGGAAGAATCAAATGCGGTTTGTTCAACCTGCTCGACCAGTTCATCTATTTCATGGTGTTCGGCAATACCATGGCGGGCATCCTCCTGGGTGCGGTCGATTTCAATTAAAGGCACATAAAAATGCCGCTCTTCGGCATCTGCATGAATCGATAGTTCCTGTTTCAGCTGTTTAAATAAACCTCGCCTTTCTTCAGAATCGCCCGTTGTATCCAGTAATTGCTCAATTAAATCTCTTTGAATGGCATGATCCAATCTAATGGCCTGATCAATTTTCATGGGGTTACTGCTTATAAAACCTAATTATTTTAAAGCAATTACCTCAAAAAAATCAATAATTTATCGACGTTTAACTGTTCATTCTAATGGGCTTTGTCCGCCTTACCGAAGCCACATAAATACCAATCATAACAGCCACAAAGCCAAGGATATCGAGCATGGATGTGGGGCGACTGAAAAAGACAATATCCCATAACATGGACAGCGCCGGTTGTAACAATAAAATCAATCCGACCAGTGAAGTGGCCAACAAAGGCATCGATCGGGTAATCATCACCCAACCAATCACCTGGCAAAACACCCCCAAACTAATCATTGAAAATAAGGTTTGATTATCGTGAATTACAAAAGAATCACCTTCTAATACAGCTAAAATCGCCAAAATAACGGCACACATGAGTGACACCATGCCTAAATTGGACATTGGCGACAAGGCACTGTGCATGCCCTGCACTTGTCGCAACACCAGCATAAAACCGGTGTAAGCCACCGCTGTCAATAAACCGTAAACCACACCGATGCGATAATCGGCGTCAAAATTGGCCCAATCAACACCCACCAGTAAAAACAAACCGATAAAAGCCAGCCCCAAACCGGTTATGAAACGCCAACCGACCCGTTCACTTAAAAACAACACACCGAACAGGGTCATAAAAAACACCTGAAAATTACCTAAAACCGTGGCCAAACCCGGTCCTACAAACAGAATACTGCGGTGCCACAGCCACAAATCCACAGCAAAAAACATCGCCGCAAATAATAATTTAAGCGTATAGGCACCACTGTGCCAAAGTTGTCGGCCGGTGATTAAACAAACCACAATCAACAAGCCGCCACCAATGGCCATGCGATAAAAACCGCTGACTGTGGGGGCTAAATCTGCCAATTTAACCCAGACGCTGGAGGTACTGATTAAGATGGCGCCAAACAGCAAAGCGAAGGCCGCTGTTTGTCGTTGCTTTGCATGATTCATTGGCGTCGCTTACATCGCTTAACAAAAGGCCATTATTGTTATCTTTAGCGTCGGATTCAATCATTTTTTTGACCCAAATCAACCAAATAGTTTTTATCTCTGCCTATAATGCCTCCATGAAAAATATACAGTCAGATTTACCCCGTTCTTATTACGGTTTGTTTGCCTTAGGCTTTCGGTCTTTATTTTTTATGGCCGGACTCGGTGGTTTGGGGCTGATTTTGGCCTGGTTATTATTTCAGCACCACGGTGTGATTTTTTCAGGTCTTAGCTACTACACCCCGAATTTATGGCATGCCCATGAAATGGTGTTTGGATACACCATGGCGGTCATCGGTGGTTTTTTATTAACTGCTATCGGCAACTGGACCCGCCGCCCCACATCCACACCGGTGACCTTGGCTGCACTGACGTTTATATGGCTGTCAGGCCGACTGGTGGCCTTTATACCGGGCTTACCCGGATGGTTGATTGCCTGTGTGGATGTTTTATATTTAATCATGCTGGTGGTCATGATTGCCATTCCCTTGATTCAGGCCGGCAATAAACGTAATTATTTTATGATTGGTCTGGTGGGTTTATTTGCCTTTATCAATATTTCAGTTCATGTCGCCATTCTTTCCGGCGAATACACCTGGGCGCGGGCTTTAACCAATTTTGTGCTGTTCTGGGTATTGTTATTAATTATCATCATGGCCGGCCGGGTGTTCCCCATGTTCAGCCAAAATGGTGTGCCTGAGCGCTATGTGGCTAAACGCTATCAGGTAATTGAATTATTAATTCCGCCCATGATGATTGCCTGGATTTTTGCTTTGAGTTTGGCACCGCACATCACCTGGCTTTGGGGTGGCTTAACAATCATTAATATTATTTTGCACAGTATTCGTTTATTTGGCTGGTATAACCGGCAAATCTGGCTTAAGCCGCTGGTGTGGGTATTGCATCTGGGGTATGCCATGCTGATTATTGGTTTTATCATGATGTTTGCCATGATATTTAAACCCGGTATTTATTACCTGGCGTTACATATGCTGACCATCGGCTGTTTAGGTATTATTACCGTCGGTATGATGACCCGGGTCAGTTATGGCCACAGCGGCCGGAATTTACACAGTCCACCTAAAGTGCTGGCACCGATTTTTATTTTACTGGTTCTGTCAGTTCTGGTTCGCTCTGTTTTACCGCTGTTCGGTATCATCGGCCACTTTAACGGTATGCTGATATCCGGCGGTCTGTGGGCACTGGCCTTTTTATTGTTCACTGTGCGATATATACCGGTGTGGTTTAAACCCCGGGCGGATGGCCAACCGGGCTGATTTCTAACCATAAAAAAGCCCGGCATATTAACCGGGCTTTTTATTAACTTTATGAGACCTCTGCATAAGTCTGGAGCTTTGGAAAAAAGAATTGAAAAGCTAAAGTTCAAGGCAGGAAACGCGAGTAATAGCAGGGCTATTGATTAGTTTTCTAACGCAGAAATTTAGCTTTTCAAACTTTTTAACATGATTCACGACTTCTGCAAAGGTCTCTTTATAATGGTTTTAATCAAAACCATCTTTAAAAATCAAATCCGAACAGGCCGCCACCTGCTCAGGGCTCACCACCACATGAAAAGCCGCATCCACAGGCATCGCAGCTAAATCCTGGTTATAAACACGCCAATAGCCCCCAGAATAATATACCCCGACAGGATGGGCATTATAAACACCTTGAGATACACTTTGGGTCACATGTACCTGGGCACAGGGCACACCGTTAATGATGGGATTATCTAAAGTGGTTCGGTTGGAAACAATGTTAGCCGCAGAAGCCACATGCTCCCAGGCACTTTTACTGGGTTCCTGGAAATAAACATTATAATTGGCGCCATTGGGGATGTTGACCAAATCCAGATTACTGATGTTCCACTTGCCAAAACCGTACCAGACACCGGGCGGATGGTCGTTATAGGTGCCGGTCCAATGTTGCGTGACTTGCAAAATACGTTGGGATTGACCATCTAAACCTGATTTATTGATATTGGTATAATTATTGCCCGCAGCCGTGACCTCATGTTCAAAGGTGTTCGATACCGCAGCAAATTTAGCCACATTAAAAGCCGCATTGGGTTCAATATCGACTAAACCCTCATTAAAGACGCGCCATTTTCCACCGGTATAATAAATACCCTCATTATCATTATTATAAGGCCCAACAGCGCCATTGTGGGACCAGTTTGAGGTGATGTGAATTTCATCCGCACCACTGTCGCCGTTCAAATCCGGATGATCCAAAGTGCTGATATAAGAGCCCGTACCTTTATTAACATGGGTATAAAACACATCGCCCGATTCATAAGCACCGATATCTAATTGCGCGGCACCACTGCCTTTTTTCTTCATGCGAATGCCACCGTCGGCATCAATAAACGGGCTGCCACCCAAAGCCAATAAGGCTATGGATTGCGCACTGTCAATTGCTGGTGAGCCGGGTCTTAAACGGGCATTTTGTAAACCCACAATCTGTGGATTAATTGACAGCGCATTGGGACCCGGTGTATAACCCGTGTTGCTAGTGACATCGTAGACCAGATTATAGTCATGGGTTACGGTAGCGGCTGCAGGAAAGTAAAAACCGGTAATGCCATATGCCACCAGATTGTTATAAACATAGGCATCCACCATGGCACCGGGCACCTCAATAATATCCACGCCATAGCGGGATTCAATCATACTGTTATTGACGATTTCAGCTTCAATATCACCATCCAGCGCCTCAAGATGTACACCCGAAGGGAAATAAAAATCATCATGCCGATAAAAGGCATTGCTGCCAATTTTGGCATGAATATCGCTGTTATTATGTTCGCTTAACACATAAACGCCTCCCTGGGTGGCTCCATAAATCTCATTGCCAATAACATTCATATCGATACCGCCACCGACCCGTTCATTCAACATAATACCCCGAGATTCAATGCCCACTGCCGTCACTGTATTACCGTACACGCGGCCGGTGGCGGTGCCGTTACCAATTGTTTTATAAACGCTGATGGCACCGAACTCATCAGATGGGCTGTTCAAAAAGTTGGTATGAACCCTGTTGTAACTGACATCAAAATGAATGTCATCATAACTGGTGTTATAGACCCGAATACTGGCAACATTGGCATTGGTGTGAGTGACATCATTATGAGTCACATAAATACTATGCGGTGCACCGGCACCCACCACCTGCATACTGCCACCAAGCAACGTAAGACCCTTGACCCGAACCGTATAAGCCCCGTTGGCATACACCTGAACATTATTACCTACTGAAAATTTGGGCTTATAACCGTTAGCTGCCACCAAAGAGACGGCTTTGTTGGCAAAAATGTTCTCATTTATGGTGCTATTGGTGCGTATTTCGATGTACTCACCCACCGGACTACCATCGATACAGGCCTGTAACGTGGTGTTACAGGGTGCCGCCCCACCCGGCCAGAAACTAAAGGCTGCCGCCGGCAGACTTATCACTGTCATGATTAAAATTAAAATGTTCTTCATAGCTTTACTCCTTATAAAAAGTCAGCACCCAAACAGGGTGTCTGACTTATTGATTCGTAAAAGCACAAAAATTTATGACATCAACTCTGAAAATTATTTATTTTTCAGACTGTTTCAATGTGTTTTCAGGCTTTTCAGACTTCAAAAACGTGTAATGAAGCCTCCTAACAAAAAAAGAGCACACATGAAAAAAAGTCTATATACCTTAATAATGGTCATCGCCGGTTTATGGCAGATACAATCACACGCCTTTGTCACTGTCGGCAGCGATGCGGCCTGTGATTACAACAATCTGACCGATGCCTATAATGATAATGATGTCTTCGTCCGGGTCACCACACAAGGTGCTTTCAGTAACCAATTTGAAATCACCAAACCCAAATGGTTTACCGGTGGCTATTTGAACTGCACCGATGCCGCCAACGGTGATCGCAGTGCGGAGAAATCAAAATGGCGGTCAGTGTTTAATAACAATGTCGTGCGCATTAATGCCCAACAAGCAGCCAAAGCCCTGATAGTCATTGACGGTTTTGAAATTTTTAATGGCCTGAATAACGATCCTGAGGGCGCCGGTGGCATTCAAATCGAAGGTAACAGTCAATTGTTACTGGCCGAATCGGTGGTCTATGACAACACCGGTGGTACCGGCGGCGGTATTAAGGTCAGTGGTGCCGATGCTCAGCTGTTAATCAGCAACAGTATCATTCGAAACAATCAGTCTGTATCAGGTGGCGGTATTTATTGTGACAATCAAGGCACCGTCACCATATTGGGTCAGTCTGCTATCAACAACAACCAAGCCACCTATGGCGGCGGTATCTATGCCGATACCCAATGTGATATACAAATGAACAGCGGTGACAGTCTGCCGCCACTACAGGCAGAATTTGGGGTTTTAAGAAACACGGCAGAAGTCGGCGGGGGCGCCTTGTTGCTGGGCGGTAGCCAAATGGAAATCAAGGGTTCTTTGGAACATCCTGCCAGCATTGTACTGAATATGGCCGACACGGACGAGGTTGAAAGCGGTGGCGGCGTTTATCTGGCCGGTCAAGGGACCCGTTTTGAAGCCATTAACGGCCGCATTGAATCCAATATAGGTACCTTTTTTGGCGGTGGTTTTTCGGTTCAGGATCAGGCAGTGTTTGTGATGCGTCGATTACCCGGTGATTGCTGGGATAATGAGCGCTGTTCCTCACTGTCGAATAATATTCTAATTTCCGTTGACGGTGATACAGAAAGCTATGGCGGTGCCGGTGATTTATTTGAAGGCGGTGTGGCCAATATTTCGCAAACCCGCATAGACGGTAACCTGGGCAACAGTGTCAGTGGCTTTAACCTGGACGCCTATGCCTACCTGCGCCTGGAAAGTAATTTAATCATTAACAACCGACATTTTAACGATGACACCGCAACCACTTTAATTCGTGTCAGTGGCGCACCCGCTGAAGGCTCCAATGTGGATATGTTTTACACGACTGCGGCCAATAATACCACCTCCTTACCCCTGATAAACGTCAGAAATGACAGCCAACATACCCTTAATGTTTTTAACAATATCATCGACCACAGTACCAGCGATATTTTGGGGTTTTTTGATGCCGGACAAAATAACAGCCTAATGCAATGGGACTGTTTGTTTACTTCTGAATCGGCATCATTAACCGGCAATATGGGCTTTATCAGCTTGCAAGACCCGATGTTTGTGAATAAAGTCCAAAGCAATTACCGCTTATCACCGGCCTCGCCGGCCATCGATGCCTGCGATGAATCCGCTTTTATCGGTGCCAGTTATCCTGACTTTGTGGGTCGAGATCGCGGCTTTGATGAACCCGGTGTGGCCAATCATTTAGGCCCGTTTGATGCCGGTGCTTATGAGGCCAATCTGGATTTGATTTTTCAAAACGGCTTTGAGTGATTGCGATGCGTTGGTTTCTGTTAACGCTGGTTCTGACCGGCGTGTCACACAATTCAACGTCATTGAAATCTGACGAGAAAATTACAGTGGGTGGTGGCGTGGCATGTCACTACCCGCCGGATCGCTTAAATCAAGCCATCATAGAACATAACACCCTCTATCTCACCACCGAAACTGTTTATCCACCAATCCAAATCAATCACCCTAAGTTGACCCTGATTGGTGGCTTAGCTGATTGTGGCGACTGGAATCAGCTACGAAATCATTCGCAAAAAAGTATTATTACGGGGTTTCATCAATACCGGCCGGTCACCATTTCAACGGCGGACGACACGGCAAACAGCCAAATAAAACTGGTTAACCTGCGGTTAACACACGGACAAGCTGACACAGGTGGAGGTTTGCACATCACCGGACCGGCCCGTGTTGTACTTAAAAACACCGTGATTGAACACAACATCGCCGACCGGCGGGGTGGTGGCATGGTTTTATCGGGGCCTCATGTGACTCTGCAATTAATCAACAGTCTGGTTCAGAAGAATGTGGCCAAAAAACTCGGCGGCGGCATCAGTTGTGAGGGTGATCACCGCATCCGCATCGAACATTCACAACAAATAGACAACAATCAGGCGCCGCTTGCAGATGATTATTTGCTGGATCAGGGGTGTCTTGTCAAAATTAATTCGGTTGACTGACCGCACCGGCGTGTTCAGTCTTGAGCGCAACCGTCAGACTTAGTATTTTATCTTGCAAAGATTTCATAACAACATCATCGACACGCGCTGCCCCGCTTAAATTCTGTTGTTCAAGGCGTGTTTGCTCCAGACGATTAAGATAAGTTTCATAAGACAGATCAGATTGGTTGGCGTTGCTTAATTTGAGTTCCCAAAACTGCTCAGCCAGAAACAACCAACTTTCAATGTCTGACTCATTCAGGTCTGTCACGGCTTGATTGTATTGTTGTGTGTTTTCTAAAAAAAGATAAGACCAGGCCAATGCCAATTTGGCCAGGGTTTTTTCATGATTTTGCGCTTCTGCCAGTTCCATGACTTTCTGCGCTGCTTCAATGGCTTTAATCGGCTGTTCACTGCGGGCATGGCTCAAGGCAAAATAAGCCAGTAACATCGGCCTTTGGTAATTAAAATTATTCACCTGTGAGGCCTGCCAGGCAGCCTGTAATCGATCGGCCGCCGCCGACCATTGTTTTTGATGTGCTAAATTCATCCCCTGGTAAAGTTGAACAATGGCCATTGGCGCGGATTGATTGAGTTGCTCTGCGTAATGCTGAGTCAATTCTAACAGCGCTTGCGCCTGCTGGCTTTGAAAGGTCACCACCAACAGATAATTCAATGTCATTAATTTCGGGTTCAAACCGCGTCCACTTTGACTTTTAAGCTGATATTTCAAGGCTTCTTGTATGTGACCGATGGCTTCAAGGGGTTGGTTTTTCTGCAAATAAATCTGACTCATCATACTGTAAGCCGATGCAATGTAGCGGCCTTCACCAATCTGCAAACTTAAATCCAAACCCTGTTGCAGTAATTTTTGGGCCTGATCCACATCATTCATTACCAGGTAAGTGGCCGCCAGATTATTCACCGCCATCATTTGTCCGGTTGCATCATCACCCTGTTTGGCCCGACTGGCGGCTTGCCGGTATATGTCAATGGCCGCCTGAAAATCACCGGATTTTTTATGTAAAAACGCCAGTTCCATCAAAGCATCCACCACCTGGGCGTTGCTGTCCGACGCCTTCAATAAGGCCAGCGCTTTTTGTACGTGCTCGGTTTGCGGCTGATCCTGACCCAGGGCTCCGTAAGCCCGCGAAAGCAGTATGTGACTTTCACCCAAAGCGGTTGTTTGTTGGGTCTCGCTAAAATAATGCAGGGCCTGCTTTAATGCCGCCACACTGTCTGAATAGCGCTGCAATTCAAGCAACGCCTGACCTTGTTGCTGATACAGGAATCCCAAATCAGCGCTTGAATAACTGACCGTGTCAGCCAGCGTGTCATTAATGTGCTGCAAACCGGCCTGCCAATCGGATTGGGACAATTCAAGGATGCTTTGTTTTTGTGCAGTATTCAGTTGGTTTATTGACTGTCGGGGACTCATCCACCCCAAAACACCGTAAACAAGCGCCGATAAAATAAGCGCAGCAATCAGCACGAAAACAAGTTTTTTGCGATGACTTTGAGGTTTTTTTCGGTTACCGTCAGATACACCGTCTTGGTGTTTCGAACATTCAGAGACCGCATACTTAAGCCGATAGCCCTTACCGTAAACATTTTCAATACTGTCCTCCGGTAAGCCGATGTCTTGTAATACACCACGGCAGGTTTGGATTTGTTTGAACAAAGACGCTTCACTGACAATCACCTCTCCCCAAACCGTTTGCATGAATTCGTCTTTAGAGATGATCGATTGCGGATTTCGAAAAAACAGCAATAAGGCGGCCATGGTTTTATCAGTCAGTGTAATCACTTGTGTGCCATGATTGAGCTGGTTGGCCTGAAGACTAAAGTTTATTTGCTTGATTCTGTATTGCATGGGGCTATCTTATCTTAACTCCGCGATTGTGAATGATATCTTTTTTTCACATCTTTTTTTAGGCGCTCAAAAAAATGTTGCAGCCGACGTCGATCGGCAGGGGTGAGTTGTTCATTGCGGTAGCGTATGCGCAGATAACATTGCTGAAAATCATTCACCGATTTTTTTAAGCCAGGGTACTGTTCGACAATAGAGTGGGTGACCGCTTCCATACCTGCTGATTGACGGGCATAAATTGCCGGTTCTTTTTTAAATAAATCCATAAACCGCAAGTACCACTGTTGCAAATTGTTGTAGCGGGGGCGTTGACGCCACCACAGCCAGCTGAAAATCAAAGCACCGCTGGCAGCCAGTACGGACAATAAAATCACAGCCAACACTTTGCCGTCGCGGTGTTGAATGCCGATGGCGTCAAACAAAGCCTGCTGTTTACTAACATTAAAATCACGCACCCATTGGTTCCAGCGAAAACGGTAGCGGTCTAAATGTTCTCGGGTCTGTCGTAACCAGGGAAAATCGAAAAAACTGCGCCGCTGTTCAATAATATTTCCCGACCCCCTGAATAAGCGTTCCGGTGACACCACAGAAGTGGGATCAACCCGTTGCCAATAGCCGCCCAGTTCATGATCCGGTTGATCAATGTATACTTCCGCCCAGGCATGGGCATCGGATTGTTTGACCAACACATAGTCGCCCATATCAACCCCGCCTTGATAACCGGTCACCACCCGTGCCGGTAAACCCGCCATACGCATCATCACCACAAAGGTGGAAGCAAAGTGTTCGCAAAATCCGCGTCTGGACTCATATAAAAACTCATCAATAACTTCGTTACTGTGCAAAGCCGGCGGTGAATAGGAATACAAATAATCCTCAGTACGAAACCAGTTAAGGGCTTTATTAATCATGCCATAGGCAGAATCATCTGTTGCTTGCCACTGCTTGATCATGATTTGGGTCTGAAGATTCAAACCTTCAGGAAAGTCCAGCAACCACTTGCGTTGATACTGAGGCAAACGCTGATACAGGCGATCAGTGACCGCCGAAGACAGCCGATAATGTTTCAATTGATTAACCTTATTCATCGAAAACAAGGTCGAAGTCGGTGACATCAGCGACCCTTGCGGTGCGTTCAAAACGACATCCAGACCAAACATATAATGACGACCGTTTGGCTCCATTTCTATACCGTATTCAATTATCGCAGCCTGGCGGTCATAAGCCACCTGTCCACGCGATCGTCTGAACTCATGACGCGTCCATGTACGCCCATCAAACTCACTGAGTACCGGGCCACGCCAGTAAAGCTGATTGTTCTCCGGTTTATTATTGGACCCGAAAGTCACCCGAAAAGCCGGTGAGTCGTCCATAAACAACTCAATAATGGATCCGGGGCTCATTTCATCGGAAATACCGGTTTTACCTTCACCGAAAATATCAGGCGAACCCCAGATTGGCGAGCCCAATCGTGGAAAAGCCAGAAAAAACAGCACCGCAAAAGGCAAAGCCATCGCCAGCCAGCCGATACTGGCTTTAAGTTGTTTTTTCTCAAACCAGGCTGAACCGTGTTGATAATTGATCACCGCCAACGCGTGGGTGGTGACCCAGGCAGACAGCAACAAATACATCACCAAAACCAAATCCTGAGAGTACAAAAACCGGGTCATGGCAACAAAATAACACAGCATCACCACCAACAAGGCATCTCGCTGTCGATAGGTTTCCAGTAGTTTTAACACCGTCATAGTGATTAAAATGGTGACTGAAATTTCCCGCGATAAACCAAAACCCTGACTGTAAACGATCAGCAATAAGGCGGCGATGGCGACCATCATTAAAATGATGTTATAGGCTTTTTTAATGTGCTTAACCTGCACATAAAAACGGTACGCGATGACCACTGTCATCATCGGCGCGAACCACAGCGGCAGGCGATAAAGCTGTGGCAAGACAGCCACCACCACCGCCAGAACAATCCAGAACACCTGTTTAGTGGATAATTGTGATGCCATACGCGCTATGACACACCTCCTGGACCAAACACAGCCAAAGCCGTCAGGCATTCATGATAATGGCGTTCACCACGGCCCATACCACTGTCAAACTGAGGCAGCTTTAACTGGTATGTGAGTGTCTGCCGCTCGGCTTCCACCACCCAGGCAGTCAATCGTGATAAGCGTTTTTCAATGTCTTTTAAATTCAGCTGGCTGTAATCAAAACACAGCTCTTTGCCCTGTTTTAAATGATATTTTTTCACAAAGGTTCCCTGGCCCTGGGCGGATTTTTTCCAGGCGATATCGCGGATGGGATCACCGCTTTGGTATGTTCTCAAATCATCCATTTCATCACCCTGTACCACAGAGCTATCCGGCCCTTCCACACCACCATGATGGGCAAAGGACGGGCACGGTTGTTCCGGACGCGGATAAACCAGCACCGTTGCTTTCGGCTGACAATATGCCCAGACAGTGACCAGACCCAGGGGATAACGGGTCAACAGTTTTAACCGCGGCAAGGGCTGATACCCCCGTTGTTCAGCGTCAGCGGCAAGCTGCCACTGCCCAGATTGATGAAGGATATTGGCGGTATCCACGGATTCATCCATTTTGACTTGAATTTGGTAACGGTCTGTGGGGGCCAACAGTTGCAAGCGCAAAGTATAACGCTCACCGGCAAACACCGGTGCGGCATGCACCTGATCGATCACCACATTTTTTAAGTTGAAAAAGGTTTTATATAAAATAACCTGCGCCAGGCCAAACAGCAAAAACACCAACATCAGACTCATGTTGTTATTGAAGTTCAAACCGGCCAGCATCATGGTGGAACCAATCAGAAAGAAAAACAAACCGGGCTTTGACGGCAACACATACAACCGCCGCCAATGCAAGCGCACCGGCAAGGCTTCTCGACCACGGCGATTGATAAAATAATTTTTAAGCCGTTTAAACAAGGTTGGCGCTGTCGAGCATCTCTTCGATATACTCATCGGCCAGGCGTCCGTCATCAGTCAGCAAACGATGTCGACACACCGGATAAAAACTCATGGTCACATCATCAGGGGTAATAAAATCACGACCGGCCATAAAAGCCTGACTCTGGGCCATGCGAAAAAGACCTAAGCCGGCACGGGGTGACAGACCTTGCTGAATATGCGGGTGTTTGCGACTTTGGGTGATCAGCCATTGTAAATAATCCAATACCTCTTCAGCGGCATGCACCCGGGTGACCGCTTGCTGCCAACTGAGTAGTTGTTCAGCGTTACTGAGTGCCGGCAGCGGTTGTTTCATGCTTTGTAAATACGTACTTGAATAAATTTTACGTTCACCGGCCTCGCTGGGGTAACCCAGACTTAAACTAATTAAGAACCGATCCAGTTGAGAGTGTGGCAGTGAATAGGTGCCCGAATCATCAATCGGGTTTTGGGTCGCCATCACAAAAAACACCTCATCCATCGGATACGTCTTTCCATCCATACTGACCTGATTTTCAGCCATGGCTTCCAGCAGGGCGCTTTGGGTTTTGGGGGTGGCACGATTGAGTTCATCGGCCAACAGAAACTGGGTGAAAATCGGACCCTTATGATAGCTGAAGGCTTGCTTTTCAGGGTGGTAAATACTGACACCCAACACATCACTCGGCATCATATCCGACGTTAACTGGATGCGGTTATAATCCAAGCCAAACACCTGCGCCACGGAAGCGGCCAGCGTGGTTTTACCCAAACCCGGACGGTCTTCCAGCAACACATGCCCCCCGGCCAGTAAGGCAGCTATCACTTGCCGAATGGCGGATTCTTTATCTAAAATCCGTTCACTGACACAATCTATAATTAGCTCAATGGCGGTGACCGAATTATCTTTTTGAGGTTTCTGGGGCTGTGTTGTCGTCATATAAAATCTTGAATCAGGTGGGTTAAATATAATCGTTATGCTGTGAAGAACATGTCATGGCTGATGTTTACCCGGCTCCCAGTTAAGCCCCGTGTCATGGCGTTCTGCTGCGGCTTGTGCCGGTGATTCAATCCGGGTGGCCATGGAATCGTTCCAGCGGTTCAAATAACCAAACAAGGCAATCACACCCAGGGCTTCCACAATTTCACCATCATCCCAAAAACGTTTTAAATCAGTTTCAATGGTTTCATCTACGGCGTTGGGAACAGCCGAAGCCGCCAGTGCAAATTCAAACAGGGCTTTTTCAGCCGAACTAAACACTGCACTGTCACGGAAATTCCATATTTGTTTTAAGCGTTCATCGCTACCCCCATAGCGCTCGGCGGCCAGCAACGTGTGCGCCTGACAATAACGGCAGCCGCTTTGGGCACTGGTTAAATAAGCCATCAACCTTTTTTGTTCTGCCGTAAGACGTCCCCGATTGGCCATCACGGCTTTGTTTAACAGCACAAAAGCCTCAGCAATGTCCGGTCGTCGTTGCATGGTTAACAGGCTGTTGGGGCAAAATCCCAGGGTTTCATTATAAAAAGTCACCAATTCAGCCACATCCGGATTGGCCATGTGATCAAGCGGCTCAACTAAGGGCATCGATTTCTCTGTTGAAAAAAATTAATCTTATCGTATGCGCCGGACTGGCGCAATGACACATCATGCTGTACTATCCTTCGGTCAGGGTTTCCACCCGTATCAGGTTGGTGGTACCCGATTGACCAAAGGGAACCCCGGCTGTTATCACATAGGTGTCACCGGGTTTTGCCATGGCGGTCTCGGAAATAACCTGATTGGCCACTTGCACCATCGAATCGGTGCTTTTTGCACGGTCATTGAGAACCGGATGCACCCCCCAGGACAATGTCAGTTGGCGACAGGATTTTTGTTGCGGTGAAATGGCAATCACCGGTGTCACCATACGATTGCGTGCCACCCGCAAGGCGGTGGCCCCGGAGCTGGAAAAACAACACACCACCTGGGCATTTAAAATACTCGCCACCTGACAGGCGGCTGAAGAGACCGCGTCCGGGGTGTTTTTTTGCACCGCCACTTTGTGCTGGTTAATATGCTGCCGGTAACTGTCATCCTGCTCCACGGTTTCGGCAATCCGCGCCATGGTTCTGACCGCCTGCACCGGGTAGGCTCCGGTGGCGGTTTCTGCCGACAGCATTACCGCATCAGTACCATCAAAGATGGCGTTGGCCACATCATTGGCTTCTGCGCGGGTCGGCGTGGGTTGTTCAATCATGCTTTCCAGCATTTGGGTGGCGGTCACCACCGGCTTGCCTTTTTCACGGGCTTGCTGAATTAATTTTTTTTGTAGCAAAGGCACTTGTTCGGTGGACAATTCAACCCCCAAATCCCCGCGCGCCACCATAATGCCGTCGGCTTCTTTTAATATGGTTTTAAAATTTTTCACCGCACCGGGCTTTTCAATTTTAGCCATCAGTTTGGCCGTTGACCCGTGTTCTTTGAGGTATTTTCTGGCCAGTTTCAAATCATCGGCCGAGCGCACAAAACTCAACGCCACCCAGTCCACATCCAAGTCGGCACCAAAGGCTAAATCCCGTCGGTCTTTATCGGTGATGGCGGCAATCGATAAATCAGCACCGGGCACATTAATACCTTTGTGGTTACTCAAACGACCACCCAAAACAACCTCACAGTGCAATTGGGTGTTATGTATTTCAACCACCTGTAAAGATAATTTGCCATCGTCAAGCAATAAAGTGTCACCAACAGACACATCCCGGTACAATTGTGTATAAGAAATTCCGACACCTGACTCATCACCTGTTTTGTGCGGGTCAGCATACAAGCAAAATCGCTGCCCCTCATTCAGCTCGACACCACCGCCGGCAAAACGACCCACCCGAATTTTCGGTCCCTGCAAATCCTGAAGCACACCCACTTCAAGACCCAGTCGTTCACTGACATTCCGGATGGTTGCAACCAGATGCCTGTGATCTTCATGACTACCGTGAGAAAAATTGAGTCGAAACACATTCACCCCCGCCGCCATCAGTTGTTCAATACGCGCTTGTGACTGACTGGCTGGGCCCAAAGTGGCGACAATTTTAGTTTTTCGGTACATAGCTTTCGGTTGGTTGAGGTGAGGTTATGATAGTCTTTTTTGGTCAAAATTTCATGTCGGGCTTGTTATAATGTTGCTTTAATTGTCATTGAAACAAGACTATGGCCCTGATTAAATGCCCGGTTTGTCGCACCCGCATGTCCTCTCTGGCACCCGTGTGTCCAAAATGCGGCTTCAGCCACGATGGTGAGCAGCAAATTGACGAAGAACAAGCCGCCTTGTATAAAAAAAGACTGTTCGGTCAACGTATCTATCAACTCAAAATGCTGTCCTATGTGGCCATGAGCATTGCCATGATTGGCGCCATTCCGATGCTCTGGGATTACATCAAAGGTTTGGAGCAAGGTGATACGGTTGTTTTGATGGAGCATTGGGGCATTAATTTGGTGGCCATCGGCTTTGTGATTTACTTGTTTGTTCGTGCAGCGATTATCATCACCCGCAAAAATTACCGCACAAAATAACCTTATCAGGACTTTATGCCCAGTAATGGATGTCGCAAAACAAATGCTTCAAGTTCATCCAATAAAGCCCGGTGTTGAAACGCTTCAGGTCTTTCTTTCAGCATTGCCAGATGGGTAAACCAGCGGTGCCAGTTCAGTCCATGTTTTTGACGTAATCGGTTTTGACATTGCTCAAACCACTGTTTTTTTTGTTTTTCACTGAGGCTGTCAGGGAAGTTACGGGCACGATAACGGCGCACCAATTCAGGGCCTCGGATGTCTTTTAATTCACACATATCCTGATTTTCCCACGGCATATCTTGTGCTTTCATATCACGAATTTGTTTAAAAACCGCCCGTTCATCATAACTAAAAAAACCATCATAGATTAAACAGTCCACATCATCGGATTTTGATTCAAAGGGCTGGTTAAAAACCTGTTTAATCTTTTTAATGAAGGCCTGGTGGTGATCGGCACAATATTTTTTAATCTCATCTAAATGCTGTCGGCATGTGTTCTCATCTAACCCCAGACGCTCAGTATCAGTATGCTTGAGAATATTAACAGGTGCCACAAAAGGAATTTTATTAATGTGAATGGTTTTTAAGTGAATACGCTGCTGATCTTGAGGCAATTCATTCTGCGGTGTGTAAAGTCGTTCACCGATGTCTTCGGCACTTAAATTGAGCAAATCATCCGGTGCAAAGCTTAAATCATAACAAATCACCCCATTTGGATTGCGCGGATCCACTGCCAATGGCACATACAAACTGACACAACCACGATTGGCCGGAATCATACCCGATACATGCACCACCGGCTGTAATAAATCCCAATTTAATAAACTTTTGACAAAATGTTTATCGCGCATTTTTAAGCTAAATTGAAATAATTTGGGTTGTTTTTGTTTAATCAGTTGTGCCATTTGGATGGTGGCACGCACATCGGACAAGGCATCGTGAGCCGCTTCATGGGACAAGCCGTTGGCTGCGCTTAAATCTTCGAGTTTAAAACTTGGCTGACCGTCTTCACGCAAGGGCCATTTGATTCCCTCCGGTCGCAAAGCAAAGGTGGCACGCACCACATCTATCAAATCCCATCGGCTGTTGCCGTTGCTGTATTCACGGACATAGGGGTCCATTAAATTACGATAAAATAAGGAACGAATACACTCATCATCAAAGCGCACCGAGTTATATCCGGCGACACAGGTTTTGGGTTGTGAAAAAATAACCTGGATGCGTTCTGCAAATTCATGTTCAGCCAGACCTTTTTGTTCACATACTTGCGGTGTAATCTCGGTGACCAGAACACTTTCCGGTGTCGGCAGATAATCAAAGGTGGGCTGACAGTAAAACATATCCGGCTCACCGATAATGTTTAAGTCCATATCGGTGTGAACCCCGGCAAATTGCGCTATCCGGTCATAGCGGGTGTCAATGCCAAAAGTTTCTAAATCATACCAATAAAACCGGTTGTCATTTTTCATGGTGTGTTTCTGTGATTAAAGTCTCAAATTGAAATAAATAATTGCTTAGCTTTGTCTATTTCGCTAATATAAACACGCATTTTAATTCAAACTTAAAGGGGAACCCATGAAAAAGCTTATTTTCTCGTTACTTATTATTTCATTACAAGTCACAGCGGCACCGGTGCGCTTTGATTTTGTCTTCGACGACCCAAACAGCAGCGCCCGGACAGAAGGTTTTATTGTTTTTGAAGATACATTGTTACCAAATCCGGGTGACACCACCTTTGTACTGCCGGATCCGGCTGTCATTGACCTGCAACTCACGGTGACTGGCTCGGTTAACAGTGATGGCACTTATAATCTGAGCGATTATGATGAAATTGATTTTTGGACCAATGGCGGCACCTTAGACTTTTCTCAGCCCTTAATTGGTCAAGCCACCAACGGACAGCCCTGGGGCACCACTTTTGACGGCAGTTCAGGCGAATTTAACCTATGGAGTTACGGTAATGGCGGTGTCAAATCGTCGGGCCGCTATCAGGGTCAAGGTGGCGGCGGACCGGTCGGCGGACCGCCCACAGCCTGTTTTTGGTTTACCATTTGTGAACCCGGCGGACAAGGTGGTAATAATAACACCGCAACCAAAGGTATTGGCGGCGGCGTGTCACCCATGGAACTCCAGTCGATGCAACCGGGACGCGGTACGCCTGTACAATCCGTACCAAGCCTAAACGTTTTATCAATTATGGCGTTGGCCACGGTTATTTTACTGATGGCCGTTTTATTCAGACGTCGACTTAACTAAATAAATATTGATTGCCATAAAAAACGCCGTAGAAATGACGGCGTTTTTTATGCTTGTTTGGTTTTACGCCCCCAATAAAACAAGCCGCTAACCACAACCACACCAGCAAAAATCATCAATCCGCTCATCAGGTACTGCGGTTCGCTGTGCTGCCAGGGCCAGAGATTCACATCAATTTTTGACTTCCAGGGCCATACCTTAAACACGGTCCCCAGCATCAGCCCGGATAAAAAATAGATCATGCCGGTGTGATAATGAACCAACAAACATTTCAGTAATTTCGAAAACAACAACAAACCCAGCAAAGCACCGACGGCGAAAATCATTAAGATCAGCCACTCGCGCTGGTGTACCGCTTCCAGAAGAACGGTGTATTTACCCAGCAATACCAACAACAGTGAACCCGATATACCCGGCAAAATCATCGCACTAACGGCAATCATGCCGGCCAGAAAAATGCCCGCATAACCCACAGGTAAACTGAACAAGGTTTTTGTTGACAACAGATAGCCTGATACCACACCCACCACCAACCATATCCAGTACAGTGGATTTTTACTGTTTTCAGCGACCACCAACAAAACCGCCGCCGCCACAATCAGACCCAGAAAAAAAGCCCAAGTCAATACCGGCCGGGTCACAAGTAAGTGGCTCAATAGCCCGGCAAATAAAAATACTGCCGTTAAAATCCCGCCGAACAGGGCCAATAAAAACCAGCCGTCCAGGTGTCGCCAGGCCCGGTTAATTTTAAATTGAACCAAATAAGAAAAGAACACGCCATCGACCCGGGCTATGGCCTTTATCAGCCGCTCATAAATACCGGTGATTAAAGCCAGTGTGCCTCCGGACACACCCGGTACCACATCGGCCACACCCATCAACAGTCCTTTTAAATACACCCACAGGTACATCATACAGTCCTCTTTAAGTCATGGGGAATAAAACGCTCAATCGACGTCATCAGTTGCAACTGATCCACCAGATCATTGACATAATCTAACTGGTCGGTTTCGATGGTCAGCACTTCACTCATGTTGTAGCGGCTTATCCAACTCTGATACAAAGTTTCTAAGCGTTTTAAATAGCGTAAAGGCATATTTTGTTCCATCGCTCGACCGCGTATTTTAATGCGTTTGCGGGCGGTGCGTATTGAGCATTTAAGATAAATCATCAGATCCGGTGGTTGAATGGCCTGCTGAATGCTGTTGTAAAGATCGGTAAATGTTTGCCAGTCGCGATTATTAATTTTACGCATATGGTGCAAAGCAGTGGCAAAGATTTCCACATCCTCAAACAAAGTGCGATCCTGTAATACCACACCCCGGCACTGTTCTAACTGCTGCTGCATGGCAAACTTACTGCTTAAAAAATACAACTGCGAATGAAAAGCCCAGGCCTTCATGTCCCGGTAAAAATCATCTAAATAGGGGTTTTCATCATTGGGTTCATAAAACGGCGTAATCACATAGCTGCGCTGTAAGAATTCAACCAATGAGGTTTTGCCCGCACCAATGTTACCGGCTATACCTATAATGATTGGACGACTCACTTGCTACACCTCCGGCAAACTCTGGCCGGTCCAGTCTTTAAATACTTTTTGCTGTTGTCGGGTGGGATTATCTACCGGCTGAATGGAGAATTTGGGATTGGGATGATTCATCGCACGGACGCTCACTGTCTTTAATTGGTCACCCGAAAAAAAGCTCATCTCATACGCCACACCGACGGACATCATGGCCAGGTGATCTGTCCAGTTGTCAGAATGAACCCGTAGGCCATTGATGGCCACCACCACATCCCCACCGGTTAATCCGGCTTCCCAGGCAGGACTGTCCCGATGCACCGCGCGAACCCCGACGCCGACCTCGTCTGCTTGAGTTTCTATTCCCAGCCAAACCGGCTTATTGTCGCTGTCGTCAAACACCCGTTTTAAACCATAAAAAGCCAACAAGGCATCAAAATCCAACGCCTCAGTGCCGGATATATAAGTTCGCCAAAAACCCCTCATATCAGAATCGGTTAAATGATTTAAAATGGTTTGAACATCTACTTCGGTGTAACCCACATCCATGTTACTGTGCTGCTTAAAAAGGGCTCTCTGGACATCATCGTAACTGTATCGTCGATGTGATTTTTCGCGGATAGCCCGATCCAGTGCCCAGGATTTTAGAGCGCCCTCTAAATAAATACTGACCTGATTATTTAAATTAAAATGGGCGTCATTATCAAGCCAGGTATCAAAACTGCTCATCGCCACAGAACTGATTTCTCGACCGGGCTTGTTTAAATGGTTATAAATATTATCAGCCAGTTCTTTAAAATAGTCTTTTGGAGAATAAATACCGGCTCGCAATAAAAATAAGTCATCATAATAACTGGTGCTGCCCTCCACCATCCAAAACAAGGCAGAATAATTTTCAGCATCATAATCATAAGGTGCAATCCCCGCCGGACGATAAGATTTCACATTCCAGGTATGCACAAATTCGTGGGCAGTGGTTGCCAGTACTTTGAAATAGTTCTTCAGGGGCTTAAACTGAAACCGATCACTTTGAATGATGGTGGAATTAACATGTTCGGTGGCGCCGCGTAAACCCGCACCCACATGGTACATAAAGACATACCGCTGAAACGGGAAATCACCCCACAAGTCTTCTGCCACCTGTATTATTTTTTCAATTTTGGCTTTTAAATCCGAAATATCAACATTGCCTTCACCCCAGATAACGATTTCAAAATCACGTTCAGCCGCCTGAAAAGCCATAAATTGGTGCATACCCGATTCTATCGGCGAGTCCACCAATTGATCATAATTATCCGCCACAAACACATGATCAGACGGCGAATGCATACCCGATCTTGAGCGCCAATGGTCAGGCACTTTCATAGTCACTGATAAGGGCGATGATCTTAAATCCGTGACAAACATAAAGACGCCGCTGGCATCCAAAAACGCGTGACTGTCATCAATATGCGCCACTCGGCTGCGAAGCATATTGGCATACACCAGATAGTGAATGTTGACAGGGCCCTGAGTCGGATTTTCGATGACCCAGGTGTTTTTATCCGACTTATGCCAATTGAGCGGCTGCCCTTGTTCGTCTTCTGCCGAAAAGTTGGTGATGTTCTTACTTAAATCCAATACCTCATAACGCCCCGTGCGCCATACCGGTAATTTCAACTCCAACTGTTTATGGGCGGTTAACGGAATTTGCATACTTACCCGGCCTAAATGTTGTGCCGCATTGGCAACAGAAAATTCATAATGCACCCCATCATCAGCCATCACAGAACCCATCCACATTAAAAGCAACAAAACACGAAACATAAAAACAATAAACACGTAAAATGTGCCGTAAATTCTACACGGAATCTAAAATATATTCAGCACTACCCAAAATATTTGCCTGCGCCAATAAATAATCGGAAAACGTGTGCTTTATCACAAATTTCATTGACTATTTATAAATAGCCCATACACTATCGCATGCGAGTTGCTAAGCAGAACAACCCGCCAAGCCGTCATGCGGTTTTTCCGTCATTGAAAACGCTTCCAGGGATGGCGGTGTGCTGTGTTCGCTTAGAGCGAAAGCGTACGCCCCAGAACTGATTATATTGTTTGACCCTTTAACCCCCACTACCCATGAAACACATTATTTACATTATTTTGATATTATTTATCTCAACCACTTTGTCCGCCCAAACCCAAAGCAAACGTCCCAGCTGGTCGCAGGGTTTACCGGAAAGAACCACCACCGGACAACCGCAAACACCCGGTTTTAAACCGGAACCCATTAAACCCGAAAACCAATCACAACCGGATGTTAAGACCGAACAACCCATAACACCGGATATTGACATTGAACTGATGACCCAGCCGGATCTTGAATTAAACATTCAACCAAATAATACCGAACAACCTGAAGCAGCACCGGTGAGAAGAGCCGGATCCCGCCGTTTAAATAACCGGATTGTTGAAACCGCTGCTGTAAACCCACTGCATGAACAATACAGCTGGCATCTGATAAAAACCCAACCCATCAATATACCGCCCAGACACGTCACCAAAAACGAACTCAAAGTCCGTATTTTTATTAACCCCGAAGGCCGGGTCGTTCGTGTCGCCGCCGGCACACCGGATGTCCCTGCGATGATGCTTAAAGAAGCCCAGCACAGTATTCAGCAATGGCAGTTTGAGCCACCCAAAAATATCGGCATCACCGACAACATCGCCAAAACTTTTACCATAGAAATTAAAACCGGCTAAACATACTTGTTGGGTCACTAAAAAAGTGACCCAACCCATACACTTAACATAACACCACTGGTTTATCAGTGATTTTTGGGTCTTAAGCGAGAAATGACTACGATTAGGACGCTGTCACTGGTTTTTTTCTTCCAGATAATCATCCAGTGCCATCATTTTTTGCTCAAAACCTTCTATCCATTGACTGTATTGCTGATTTAACGCCTTCAGCGCGAGATTGTACTCATCAATTTTATATTGTTTGACGTATTTATTAACAAGCTGACTGTGATCCGGATAGAGCCGCTTTACCAATTCAGCGTCTTCAAACACAGGGCAACTCAAACACCTTGGTGGCCAGGGGATTTGAGGCATTAAAGTCACTGCGGGACTTAAGGCAAACCCGGGTGCCATCGGTGATCGATAAACAAACAGAGGAACACATTCCTGAGTGCCATAACGCTTACCGTAATACAAATCACGGCCGGCACGCGCTGCATTAAAATTATCCTCACACGCCGACAACGTCGCGCCACGAACGGTTATCGGTTCAATCCGTGTATCCACAAAAACCAATTCAGCTTCATAACCCACAATACGCAATGTTTGGCCATGAGCCCATGTGACATTAAGACACAGGATTAAACATACAATTAAACTTTTCATATAAATGCTCCCACATTCTGTTGATAAAAAAATAACCGAAATTATTTCGGCTTATGGGTTAATACGGGAAAACCAGATTAATCCAGTCATGGCAATTAAAAATCCATAAAAAAACCCTCACCGGAGTGAGGGTTTCCAGGCTAATGACAAACCCCTGTTTTTTTCAGGGGTTTGTTGTATTTAGGGCTTTTAATTAATTATTGATGATTCATCAACA
>NZ_BMEO01000013.1 GCF_014636635.1 Marinicella pacifica
TTAATATACCGCATTTTGCTATGAGTAACTTCTTGTTTTTCAACTATTTTCTAAATGCACCACGGGTTAATAAAGCGTAAAATAAACCGCTGGCACCGATGTGATTCGAGCTGCGGGCAAAAGTCCAGACCAGTATTCCGGTGATTACTGTGGCCAGAATTAAAACCCGTTTCGCCACTTTCGGATAGTTACCGAATAAGGCCACCGTGGTAAGAAACAAAGGCAATGTGTTGTTGATTAAATGTGACCAACCGGCGTGTAAAAAAGGCATGGTCAGTATCCCCAAAAGTCCTTCGGCTGTACGGGGTTTGTTACCATAATAGGCCAGATTGAACAGGGGTGAAATCAGAAAAACAAGCCACACAGCGGCCACCAGCCAGGCAGCCGTTCGAAAAGCTTTGGGCCATTGTCGCCAACGACTTTTGGCAAAATCGGGGTCTAAATGGGGTATTTTCATGGCTTGTTACGAACGTCCGGTTGGGCATAAAAATCCGGTTCATCTTGAGGTCGGGTTTTAAAGCGCTTATGTAGCCATAAATATTGTTCCGGTGCTTGTTTCACCATGTCTTCGATACCCCGATTAATGCGGTCGGTGTCATGTTGCGCGTCCCGGGAAGGGAAATTTTCTACCGGAGGTGAAATGTGCAATTGGTAAAAGGGGGCCTTATCGATCCGCTTGACACGGTAAAACAGCACGTTGGCGCCACTTAAGCGGGCCAGTTGATGGGTGGCGGTGATGGTGCTGGCCAGTACATCAAAAAAGGGTGAAAAAACCGAATGACCGCGGCGATAATCCTGATCCGGTGCGTACCAAACCACACCG
Organism: Marinicella pacifica; assembly: GCF_014636635.1. Lineage (GTDB taxonomy): Bacteria > Pseudomonadota > Gammaproteobacteria > Xanthomonadales > Marinicellaceae > Marinicella > Marinicella pacifica. Next base: position 824 of record NZ_BMEO01000013.1, read on the forward strand.
CCTTTTTTCAGGTATTTCACGATACTTTTTAAACGGTCTCTGCTGAACATCTCTTTGGCGTAAGTGGTCCGTGCCCGGGTCACCACATATTCCATCACCGGGTTTTTGTGCGGTCGATAAACACCGGCCACCGGGAAGCGTTGGCATAAAGCACGTCCGCCGATATCCAGGGCGGTAAAGTGGCCACTGACCAGTAACACGCCCCGGTTATTGTCCAGGCATGCCTGCAAATAATGTTCACCCGCTATGGTTAATTGATTAAACAGGCGGTTGGAGCGGTGAAAAAAAGCGTATAAAGTTTGACTGACCATATAGCCGGTTTCTTTATAATTAGCTTTGATCAGTTTTGCCTGTTGTTGTTCAGTGAGTTGTGGAAAACAGGCCTGGACATTGCGGCGTATGACCCGTTTTCTGACATGAAAAACGGAGCCCATAAGCCAGCCCAGGAAGCCGCCGATGGCGCGCAGTCCACGATAGGGTAGTTGGGCGATTAGCCATAATAAAGCATAGACAAACCATGCCGGAAAGTAGCGCCAGAAAGAAGGTCTCATTGCGGTATTATGTGGCTAATTTGAGGCATTTAAAGGTATTATACGCAACTGTCACAATAAATGTTATCAAACATAAACCGTGACTTTTGCACCATGTGTCCATCAGTAAGTTAACCATAAAATAGCGCCTATGAATACAGAAACCCAAAAATCATCCCCCATCCGAACCTTTTTCGGCTTTTTCACCAAACCTTTTGTGCTGGTGGCTAATTTTACCCGGCATATATTATTGCTGCTGATTTTTATCTGGATTTTATGGCTTATTTTTGGCGGTCAGAAAATTCACGTCAGCGATAAAACTGCCCTGGTGCTGGCACCCAAAGGCTATATTGTCGACCAATATTCCGGTGATCCGGCCATGCACGCCATCCAAACCATCCAGGGCACACGGGTTCCGGAAACCCGAATGCGCGATATTATACGCAGTCTGGAGATGGCGGCCACGGATGACAGTATCACAGCTTTGGTGATTAATCCGGACGAATTATTGGGGGTGGGTCTGACCCACTTACGCGAAATCGCCGATGCGGTTGAGCGATTTAAACAAATCAGTGGCAAACCGGTGATTGCCATGGCCACCGCCTTGTCCCAATCGCAATATTACCTAGCCAGTCTGGCCGATGAAATTCTGATGGATCCGCAGGGATTTTTGTTTATCCAGGGTTTTGGCGGCTACCGAAATTATTTTAAAGAAGGTTTGGATAAACTCGGAGTGGATGTGCATTTGTTCCGCGTCGGTGAATATAAATCAGCCGCCGAACCTTATGTGCGCAACAGCATGTCTGAAGAAGCCAAAGAGGCCAACCTGCATTTTATGAATGACTTATGGCAGACATTTTTGTCGGATATTGCAAAGCGGCGTAACCTGTCTGTAACAAATTTGACCGAAATCATTGATGATCAGGCCAGCCGTTTACAAGCCCAACACGGTTCGGTGGCAGATATGGCCTTAGAAGCGGGCCTGGTCGATCGCATCATGAAACAACCCTTTATGCACAAACGGATTGCCGAAGTCAGTTCTTTTGATGATGAAGGTAACCACTTCAGAGGCATTGACTTTAAGGATTATCTGACACTGGATCTACCCGAAGTAAAATCCAATAAACAGGTGGCCGTGGTGGTGGCCGAAGGCGTGATTTTATCCGGTGAACAACCCGGTGGCACCATTGGCGGTGATTCCACATCAGCCTTACTGGAAAAAGCCCGCCTCAATAAAAACATCAAAGCGGTGGTGTTGCGGGTCAACAGCCCCGGCGGCGGGGTCTATCCCTCAGAGCAAATCAGGCGCCAAGTGGAAGCGCTGCAGGTGGCCGGCAAGCCGGTGGTGGTCTCAATGGCCAATGTGGCGGCATCCGGCGGCTATTGGATATCCATGACCGCAGACAGTATCTGGGCCAATGAAGGCACCATTACCGGTTCTATCGGTATCTATGGACTGCTGATGACCGTGCCCAAATTATTTGACAAACTGGGTATCCACTCAGACGGCGTCGGCACCACCGAATGGGTCGGGGCTTTTAATCCCGACCGACCCTTGGATCCTGAATTCGCCAAGCTGATTCAGTCCAATATTGAATATGGATACCAGCAATTTATCACGGCCGTGGCCATGGCCCGCGGCCTGGAAGTGTCCATGGTGGACCAAGTGGCACGTGGCCGGGTCTGGACCGCCAAACAAGCCAAAGACCTGGGTTTGGTGGATCATTTAGGTAACCTTAACCAGGCGGTGGCCGATGCGGCACAAAAAGCGGCTTTAGCGGATGACTATCAAGTGGTCTGGCTGGAAAAAGAACTGGGACTGTTTGAACAAATCATCACCGATCGCATCGCGCAGGCCGCCGCCTGGCTGGAACCGCATCAACTCAGCGGGCAGGCACAACTGCAGCGGTTGCTGTCGCCGATGATGGCAGACTTACAACTGGTCCTTAACCGACGTCCAGGGGAAGTGATTAAAATGGCCCATTGTTTATGTCAGCCTCCGACGCTTTAGTGGCCGCCATCAGACTTCAAATTGAGACGTTTTTATGCTATAATTGCGAATCCGTTGCTCAATGGAGGACGGAACTTTCGTGGTGCTCAACAGGTCTAACCGAGCATCAAATTCTTAAGATTACATGGGCTTAATAAAGCCATGTCAGACTTTGGAGTAAACTTATAATGACAACCACAACCCTTAAAAACTTACCCGTACCTTCTGTGACCGGTTCACTGGATGCCTACATCAGCACCGTTAACCAGATTCCAGTTCTGACTGTTGAAGAAGAACGTGATCTGGCCGACCGCGTCAGAGACCACAATGATTTAGAAGCCGCCCATTCGCTGGTGCTGTCACATCTCCGGTTTGTGGTGTATGTGGCCAAAGGCTATGCCGGCTATGGTCTGCCCGTGGGTGATTTGATTCAGGAAGGTAATATTGGCTTGATGAAAGCCATCAAACGATTTGATTCTGTTCATAAAGTACGGCTGGTTTCCTTTGCTGTGCATTGGATTCGCGCCGAAATTCACGAATATATTTTAAAAAACTGGCGTATTTTAAAAGTGGCCACCACAAAAGCGCATCGCAAACTGTTTTTTAATTTGCGTAAAAACAAAAAACGCCTTGGCTGGTTTACCCAGGATGAAGTCAATCGGGTTGCCGATGATCTGGATGTGAAGCCTGAAGTGGTGGTGGAAATGGAATCTCGGCTACATGGCCAGGACGTGTCCTTTGACTTACCCGGTGACGATGATGAAGATAACGCGTTTTCACCTCAGGCCTGGTTAACCCATAACAGCCCCTCACCGGAAGCCACCATGGTTAAGGACCGTGAATACGAGAAAAACCACAACGCTTTGTTTCAGGGGCTGGATAAGCTGGATGAACGTTCACTGGATATCATCACCAGCCGCTGGTTGGTGGATGACAAAGCCACATTACAGGAATTGGCTGATAAATATGATATTTCCGCTGAACGGGTGCGACAGTTAGAAGCCGCGGCTTTGAAAAAACTCAAAACTCAGATGGCCGCCTGATTTCTTCGACATTCTATATTCAAAAACCGCCTCCGGGCGGTTTTTTGTGTCTGTTTGTTTTGTCAGAAGCGCTACTTTCTTGATTCAAGTCAAACTTTTTAAAATAAATATGTGCTAATGTAATAGGTTTAAAGGTCTGATTGCCGATGCCTGACTATAAATCTTATCCTGTGTGGGACGCCGGAACCCGGTGGTTTCATTGGGTCAATTTTATCTGTGTTGTGGGCTTAAGTTTTATTGGTCTGATTATCTTAAATGGTGATTTTTTTCAACCGGCCACCCAGACCAAAATAAATCTCAAAGTTGTTCATGTTTGGATAGGTTATGTCTTCGCCTTGAACTTATTGTGGCGGATGGTTTGGGCTTTTTTCGGTAATCGCCATGCCCGTTGGCGAGCGATATTACCCGGTGGTCGTGGTTATTTTGCCGCTGTTCGAAGTTATATCGGATCCTTTATTAAAGGTAGCCCTGAATTCTATATTGGTCATAATCCAGTCGGTAAGATTGCGATTTTACTATTAATGCTGGCCTTAATCGTACAAGCAGTTACCGGCTTGGTATTGGCCGGCACCGATGTCTTTTATCCACCTTTAGGTGGTTATTTCGCCGATTGGATTGCGGCCGACGGTGTGACCCCTGCAGACATTCTGCCGTACGCACCGGAACTCTACAATGAAGCGGCTTATCAAAGTATGCGGGCATTTAGAAAACCGTTTATCACAGTGCATTTGTATAACTTTTATGTGTTAAGTGGATTGATTTTTTTGCATGTGTTCGCGGTTGTTATGAGTGAAATTAAAGGCGAAGGCGATATTATATCAGCCATGTTCAGTGGTCGAAAAATCAGTGAACAGCAACCCAAAGATCAAGTGAGAGAGAAAACAAATGAATAAATTAATAAAATTAGTGTTTTTACTATTGGCGGTAACAACCTTACAAGCTGAAACTAAAACTGATCAGGCTGTCGGTAGTCAATTACCGGACTCGATACGCAGTCTGCTGATTGAGGAAATGCAGGCCATTAACGAAGGCATGGCAAAAATACTGACCGGACTGGTGGGTGCTGATTATGCGCTGGTGGCGCAGCAGGCGCAAGCCATTCATGACAGTTTTATTATGGCGCAGAAAATAACCGATGAACAAAGACAGGTTCTTAAACAAACATTACCAGCGGCCTTTATTGAAAAGGACAAGGCCTTTCATCAATTAAGCGCTCAGTTGGCTGAAGCCGCCCGAGCCGGCAACACAGAACAGCAGTTACAGTTGTATCAATCCATGCAGGCAGCCTGTGTGGCCTGTCACCAACAGCACGCCACTGATCGGTTCCCTAACTTTTTGAAATAATATAATGAACGGAGGATTTTATGCGAATAAAAACATCACTGCTTTGGCTCAGCAGTCTTTTTTTAATACTGACACTGACTATTTCACAAGCCGAGGAAAATAAAACCATGCGTACACAAAAAAACGATGATTATATGCCAAGCCTCATCACCGACACCCCTTTAGAGGGCCGGATGTTGGCCATTACCATGGTGCGTAAAACCATCGGCGCCATTCAGCAAGATGGCGACATTAAAAAAGCCGTGCGCAAGGAATACCAGGATGATGCAGCTTTATTAATGCGTGCCGCGGAGTTGGTGGCGATAGAATTTAAAACCATCGCCATCGCTAACAATTACTGGCGAGATAAACAAGAGAAATAAAAAAATGGCGCTGAAATTAATGTGTTTTCAGCGCCTTTATTTGTTCTTAAATTTTAAAGTTAATAGAATTTCCGGGTTTAATTGAATTCTTGGGTGCGGTTTTCGCCGTCAATGATGACTTTGCCGGAACCGGCGCTTTTAATGTCTAATGAACCGCCTAAGGCGTCAATATAAATGTCACCCGATCCATCTTCAATGACGGCAGCGCCGTTGACTTCTGCCAGTGTAATATCGCCGGAACCGTCGTCAATATCAACATCGCCTGAACTATTTTTTACAGTGATGTCGCCCGACCCATCTTCAATTTCTTTATGGCCGTTAACCCGGTTGAGTGTGATATCACCGGAACCATCATCAATGTCAACCGTTCCCTGGCTGTCTGTGATGCTGATTGGACCGGAGCCGTCTTCAATTTCGATGCTGCCTTTGGCACGGTTAATTGTTATGCCGCCGGAGCCGTCATCGATGTCGATGTGATTGCTAACCTGGCTGATTTCGATATCGCCGGAGCCATCTTCAATCTCCAAAAGACCCGTTAAACCAATAACGCGAATGGCACCACTGCCATCATCAATATCGACATCGAGATCGGCAGGAATTTGAATGTCGAGGTGAATTTGAATCTCCGGATTTTTACGCAGATTCGGTTTGTTGTGTCCGCGTAGAACCGCATATTCGCTTTCCCGATCCAGGGCAAAAACCATATCCCGCTCGAAAACCTCTTTAAAACGTTCCATCGAGCGGTATTTTTTTGATTCAATGGTGGCATTGACCTGAATGTCCTGACCATCGTAACTGCTGATGTCGATTTCACCGGCACCATTAATCACATCCAGTGCGCTGATGCGGTCTGTGGATAGGTTAAGATTTTCCTGAAAAGACAGTTTTTCAGCCATTGCTGTGCCACTGAATAAGGCCAGAAGAATGAGAAATTTGTACATTGTGATACTCCCAAATCAATTATTTTAGCGTAATTGGGTCATGTTTTCACAGTGCCTGAAGTCATGCGTTGTTCAATGGCGCCTATGTTACTGTCAATATCGGCATAATCAGGATCCTTAATGTTGGCAATCCAGCCATACCATAAATGACAATCTCGTTGGATTTGATGAAAGGTTAATAAACTGTGGTTGATACAACCCAGACCAATGCGCGACACCATCACCACCGGTAAGCCAATGGCAATGGCCAAATCTTTGAGCATCAGGGTGTCTGATAAGGGCACGCACCAGCCACCTACACCTTCCACCAAAACCCGATCCACCTGTTGATGCAATTGTTTAAACTGTTTTAGGCAGTCGGCTAAAGCAAAGCTTTGATTAATATCAGCGATGTGCGGTGAAGCCGGTTTGTCATACAAATAAGGGTTGATTTCGCCGGCTGTTTGACCGGTGACGGCGGCCAGCTTAAGGGCATCTTCGCTCACCCGTTGGCCTTTATGGCTGATGGCACCGGTGGCAATGGGTTTAAAAGCCGCCACCGAATAGCCCTGTTGCTGCCAGGCCCGCACAATCTCACAAGACACATGGGTTTTACCGGCATCGGTATCGGTGGCCGTGATAAAACACGACGGTAATTGACCGTAATCAGTGATGCGCATGGTAATCAAGTGCCAGTTGTTCATATTGATGCACGGTGAGGGTTTCGGGACGCTGTTGCGGGTCAATATCCAGCGAAATTAAAGTGTCATCACTAAACCATTTTTTCAAATTATTGCGGATGGTTTTTCTGCGTTGGGCAAAGGCTTGTTTAACAATAAACTCAAGACTGGCTAAGTCAACATCAGTCGGCTTTGGTTTTGGAATCAGCTCAATGAGTTGAGAATCCACTTTTGGAATCGGTTGAAAAGCCTCTGGCGGCACCGTCAGTGACTCAAAACAATCAAAACGGTGTTGCAACATCACCGACAAACGGCCAAAGGCTTTGACGCCGGGCGACGAACAAATTCGCTGCACCAATTCCTTTTGCAACATAAAAACAGCCCGATCGATACGTGACGACTGTTTCATCAAATGAACCAGCAAAGGTGATGAAATGTTATACGGCAAGTTACCGACCACCACATAAGGCCCCTTATCTAACTGTAGCTGCAAAGCATCCTGATGATAAATGGAAACATGCGGTTTGTCGTTGAAGCGCTGTGTTAACGGACCGATTAAATCCGCATCAAATTCAATCAAGGTTAAAGGCACATTCGCCATCGCCAGATGATCTGTGAGGGCACCGGTACCGGGACCAATTTCAATCATGTGTTGGGCTTGCTGTGGTCTGATGAGTTGGATAATTTGCGCAATGATGGACTCATCCCGCAAAAAATTCTGACCCAGGCTTTTTTTAGCACGCATGTTTTTGTTGTTGCTTGACGCAGTGGCGCGCCAGGTTAATTGCGGCTTTTAAACTACCGGCATCGGCGATACCGCGACCGGCAATATCCAGCGCGGTACCATGATCAACACTGGTGCGAATAATGGGCAACCCTAAGGTTATATTCACCGATTCCCCGAAACCGGCATACTTCAGCGGTGCCAGACCCTGGTCATGGTACATGGCCAAAATGGCATCATAATTTTTTACCTGGTTAGGTGTAAACAGGGTATCGGCGGGTATCGGTCCGCTCAATTGATAACCTTGTTGCCGCAGATCTTCTAATGCCGGGGTAATAACTTCAACTTCCTCATGACCCAAATGACCACCTTCACCGGCGTGAGGATTAAGGCCACAAATAGCGACGTGCGGATCTTGTACACCAAATTTTTGTTGTAAATCATGGTGTAGAATACGGATGACCGATTTGATTTTATCCCCGGTGATGGCCTGCGCAACTTCTTTGAGCGGTAAATGGGTGGTCATCAATGCCACTTTCATCACCTGATTTAACAACATCATCACCACTTGCGGGGTATGGGTGAGTTCAGCTAAATATTCGGTGTGCCCTGAAAAAGGTATGCCGGCATCGTTGATCACAGCTTTATGAATCGGGTTGGTGATCATGGCATCATAACGACCGGACAAACAACCCAGAGCAGCGGTTTTAATGGTGTTTAAAACATAGCCCGCATTGGCGGTGTTAAGCCGGCCAAGTTCATTTGGCTCGGACAGATAAACAGCTTCAATGCGGTCCGTTGGAAAATGGGGTAAATAGGACTGAATGAGCCCGGGATCACCAACAAGTACACAATCAGCCAGTTCATGCTTTAATTGGGCGAGTAATTCAATTCCGATACCGGCGGGCTCGCCCAGTGTCACAGCCAGCTTCATACAATTTAAAGTCGGATATCCACAAAAGCTTCTCCACGAATTTCTCGCACCCAGGTTTCGATGGTTTGTTGCATTTTACGTTCGCGGATGGCCTGTTCAGCTTGCTGACGTTTATATTCTTCGGTGACATCGGCTTGCTTTTTGTCGAGTAACTTAACAATATGCCAGCCGGCATCGGTCTGAAACGGACTGGACATTTCATTGATGTCTAAATTTTCTACCACAGCACCCATGCGCGCACCCAATTCACTGGTGGCTCGCCAGCCCATATCACCACCCAGGGGGGCTGAATTAAAATCATCAGAATGTTCTTCGGCGAGTGCCGCAAAGTCTGCACCGTTTTGTAACTGACTGTATAAATCGTTGATAATTTTCATGCCGTCTTTGGCAGAAACAATTTCATCGCTGGCGATCATAATGTGTTGGACCTTATATTGATCCACCATTTTGGTGGTTTTGTCACGTTTGTCCACCAGTTTAATCAAATGAAAACCACTGGCAGAGCGCAATGGCCGGGTAATTTCACCCACCGTCATCGATTTGACCTGTTCTGAAAACATGGGCGGCAGCTGATTCACCGGACGCCAGCCTAAACGGCCACCCTCGAGTGCTTTTTGACCGTCCGAATATTGTGTGGCAATCACTGCGAAATCGGCGCCATCAAGCAACTGCTGACGCAAATCATCAACCAAAGCACGTTTGGCTTCAACGGTGGTTTCATCGGCACCTTCGGGAACCGCAATCAGCAGATGCTGAATATCCACTTCACCCTGATCAAGTTCATTGTCTGCCAGAAACAAATCAACTTCATGGTCACTGACTTTCACCATCGAGTTTGCATAGGCATAACGCACCCGCTCAGTGATCATGTCTTTGCGCATATCGTCCCGAAAATCACTGAAATTAAAACCATCTTTTTCAATGGTTTCTCGCATCTGTGTCAGGGTGATACCGTTTTGACGAGCGATATTGGTTAAGGTGGCATCCACTTCCGCATCAGATACCCGGATACCCACTTGTTCAGCCCGTTGGAGTTGAACTTTCTGTACAATCAATTTCTCCAAAACCTGTTTATTTAACACATCAGCGGGCGGTAAGGGATTGCCGGTGGCTTCAATTTGTTTTTTAATGGATTCCACAGAACGTTCTAATTCTGAACGCATAATCACCGAATCATCCACCACGGCCACAATGTCATCTAAAAACTGATCTGCTTGTGCCCAAGGCGATAAAATTAATAAGAGATAAAATAGTTTTTTCATAATTAAAAAGTTTCTTGATATCCTAAAATGGATTGTTGTAACAATTCTCTCGGGTCTCTACCTAAAGAACCCAAGCCGTTTAATTGTATTTCTGCATAAATACCATTATTGGTCAATCCGGTCTCATCCACCAGATAATGGCGGGCCACCAGGCGAAAGGCCCAGCAACAGCTTTTGTGCTCATACCCGAATAAGGCTTCAATGGTTTTATGGCTTCGGGTCGAATAATTCCAGCGGGCAATGATTCGATGGCGCTGGTTAAGAGGTATGACAGCCGAAGCGTCAAACTGTTCAATTTTAGAACGTCTAAACCGGTAGGCCAGATTGTAAAGTCCACTGTTATCAGTTTTGTGCTGAATGCGAAATAAACCGCGCTCCAATTGTGATTCGTTTTCATTGTAATGGAGCGATAAGCCTGCTGACCAGTAGCGGGACAAAAATAAATTATAGTCAAAAATAATCGGCGACTGGGTGATGGTCTGGGGTGCGTCGTTTATCTGGACTTTTTGATCTTCAAAATAATTAATTTGACCAATGGTCCAGTTCCAACGCTCCTGCCCGCCGGCATCATAACTGCGCTGGGTCAAAGCCAAAGAGGCCTGGTTCATATCGGACTGGCGATCGGCACCGGAAAAACGGTTGGTCTGAAACAACAAAGCGCTGCCAAAACTCAGTTCGCGGCTGTCAAAAATCGGGATGTCGGACTGATCACGGTAAGGCACATAGGTGTAAAACAACCTCGGCTCAATGGTTTTGTAGGCGCCTTCTGATTGATTTTTTTGAAAAACAAGGCCCGAATCAACAGAAACAATGGGTAAATTCCGTTGAATATCTGGGCGATTATCGTCAAATTGATATCGGGTGCTGCGGTATTGAAGTTTGGGTTTTAAATACCCCCACGAAGTGGTCCATTGTTTTTCAAACCACGGCGTTATGTCAGATCGCCACGCACCGATGGCATCTTGTTTATAGAAATTAATCAGTTCAGACTGCAATCCATAACTGAATTGCTCTTGGTATCGGCTTTTAAACCAGTCAAAACTGATTTCCGGCAGGGTTCGATACGGCTCTTTGTCAGCTGTGACTTGCTCACTGAGCACATCGTATTCATTAATGCCGGCAAAAAACTGCCAGGTGGGTGATGAGCCGCGAACACTCATTTGACTCATCAGATAAGGCTTAGATGTGATGTAAGCACTGGATGAAAAATCCTCATAATAGCGGCTGTCAGAAACGGACTGAAGGTGGCTGTCAAATCGCCAGCCATCATTGAATAGTGTGCTGTGACGGTAATCGATTAAACTGCGATCGCGCAAGCGTTTATCATCGTTGGGCAGATAACTGCCCTCAAAAACACCGCGACTGCGATCGGTTAAATATCGGTATTGTGTACCCAACATAACACCATGATCGGCAATATATCGCGGTGTCAGGGTCATGTCCATATTGGGCTTAATATTGATGTAATAAGGCATCGACAAATCAAGGCCGGTGGTGTTTGAATAAGAAACTCCCGGCACCAAAAAACCACTGCGACGATCATCATTGATCGGCAGTTTTGCATAGGGCAGATACAAAACCGGTATATCTTTGATGCGCAAAGTCATATGTCTAAAAGTACCCACACCCTCGCTGTGGTTCAAATCGGCCTGTTCAGCCCGCACTTCCCAGTCCCGTTTTGCCGGTGAACAAGTGGAAAAGGTCACTGCCTGTAAATGGGATTGGTTATCTCCGATTTTCATGTAATCGGCCTGACCGTTCATGTCTGAATCAATCAAAAAATAATTAACCTCGCGCAGTTCTGCTTGTTCAGTAACGGTATTCATGGAGATGGACATGGCCGATAAGCGCTGGGATTTGTTCTGTAACTGAACAATACCCCTGGTCTGCACAGTCGAATCCCGGTGGTTATAAATCAGCGCCGGTGTCAGCAAACTGAGGTCATTTTGTTTCACGCACACATCACCGCTGATTAAAAACCGATGGTCATCAAGCGGTTTTTTTTCACGGGCATCAAGACGTATTTTGCCGTCATAAACAGGTTCATCGAAACAAGCCCGATGCTTCTCATTCAATGGCATGTCTATCAACGGACAACCATTGACCTGGGCATCAGCTGTCACCGACAGAATCGTTAATAAAAGTGCAAAATTAAAATGTGAATTAGGCAATCGTCTTCCGGTTTGAAAAAATGAGATATTTTATGATTTACTTTGGCAGTGGGCTATTTTAATATGGTTAGCACCAAATGTCCGTAGTGGATGGATTATTTTTTAAATTGGCTTAATTCATGCATTGTTTAAAATGAAGTTGATATCTCTGCACAGGTCAAGATATCAGTGCATGAAATTAAGTCATCACAATAACAAGAGGTTACTATTATGGCAGGAAAATTTTGTATCACCAAAGGCAAAGACGGTAAAGATTACTTTGTACTCAAAGCAGGCAACGGTGAAGTTATTTTACAATCGCAAGGTTACAAATCATCCGATGGTTGTATGAACGGTATTGAATCGGTAAAAAAACATGCCGCAAATGAGGCCAATTTTGAATGCAGGGAAGCTAAAGACGGGCGCATGTATTTTGTTCTTAAAGCCAGCAACGGCCAGGAAATCGGTCGCTCCCAGATGTATAAATCCGAAAGCGGCTGCATGAACGGCATCGCTTCTGTGGCTAAAAATGCCCAGGATTCAAGCACTGTGGATGAGCGCGAAGACACTTAGTACCGGCGCATTACTTAGAGATAAAGGCATTTTGGTTCACCAAGATGCCTTTTTTATGAATAGAGACCTAAGACTTCTGCATATGTTATGAATCATTGGTTTGAGCATGAAGACATGTGGCGTATTTTTTATGACTGCATGTTTGATGAAGACAGTTTTATCCGTGCCGGCAAAGAGTGTAAAAACATTCTTAAATTATGTGCTACACCGGCGACCTCCGTATTGGATTTAGGCTGTGGACCGGGTCGTCATATTATGGGCTTTGCGCGTGCCGGATTAAGCGTAACCGGAGTGGATTTAAGCGCTTATTTATTGAATCAGGCTGCCCATCATGTAGAGCAAGAAAATTTGGATGCGACTTTGGTACAGGCTGACCTATTGGCATATGCACCACAACAACAGTTTGACTTAATCACCAATCTGTTTTCTTCTTTTGGCTATTATGATGATTCAAAAGACAACCAAAAAATATTAAACCATGCTTTTCAATGGCTCAAACCGGCAGGATGTTTTGTGCTGGATGTGTTTTCCAAAGAACAAGCCGCCATGCACATTGAACCGGTGCATTGTACTGAGTATGACAATGGCGATGTGCGTTTTGAACGCCCTTTGTTGACCGATAATTTATCGGTGTACAGCAATGAATGGATTTTGGTGCGTGGGAATCGGGCCTATCGGTGGGCTTATCAGCATTATGTTTACAGTGCCTGTGAGTTAACCACAATGCTTGAACGTGCGGGGTTTTCAGACATTCAGGTATATGGTTCATTTGAAGGTACTGATTATGATATGGCGGCCGAACGGCTGGTGATGGTGGCACACAAACCGTAAGCACACAGAGCGTTTCTTGCTCTGTGTGCTTAACAAACACCTTTATGAAGATGATTTTTGAAATAAATGGATATCCCGTTGCGGATACGGGAAGCTGCAGCCACCGGCTTCAATGTTATGCTTAATCTGTTCCAGTAATTCTGCGCGAACTGGCCAGTAATCGTCAGAACTGACCCAGGGACGCACGGTGAAGTTAATACTCGAATCTGCCAGTTCATTGAGCATCACTTTGGGTTCTGGATCACTGAGCACTTTGTCGTGCGCGGTGAGGGTATCGAGCAAAATTTGTTTGGCTTTTTTAATGTCATCGTCATAACTGACACCAATCACCAAATCAATCCGGCGGGTGTCTTTGGCCGAATAGTTGACAATTACATCATTAATAATCTGGCTGTTGGGAATGATTAAATTTTTATTATCGGTGGTGCGCAGGTAACTGCTGAATAATTTAATTTCCTTGACCGTACCGCTGACATCCGCCACATCGACAAAATCACCGATACGAAACGGTCTGAACATCACCAACATAATACCGGCGGCAAAATTTGCCAGTGAATCTTTGAGTGCCAGACCAATGGCCAATCCCGCGGCACCCACCACGGCAATCAGTGACGTGGTCTGAAAGCCCAGCTGGGTCAGTGCCATAATAATCACCAGTGCCAGCAACAGATAATAAACAATCTTACTGACAAAACTTGAGAGAATCTGATCACCATGAGAACGGGTCACAGCCTTGGAACTGATGTTCGACATCCAGCGGGCTATTTTTTTACCAATCCAGTAAATCAAAATAGCCAACACAATGCCTTTAACGATGGGCAATATGGTTTCGGGATTGTTGATTAAATCAATCAGGTAATTTTTGGTTTCGGTTAAAAAATCAACATTTTCAGCAGCTTGTTCTTCTTGCATGCAAGGACTCCAGTGATTGAAAAAAATCTATTCTAACAAAAACAAGGGTAAAAATAAGATGAATGAATTATTCCTGCAAAAAGTCAAGGGTCAGTTCTTTGGCTTCACGGTTATTGAGTAACCCCATATGGGAAGTGTGTACCACCTTGTGGGCATCCAGCCAGTCGGCGCGGGTTTCACTTAAAGCCACGGTGCCGTCATGGCGGCTATTCCAGTGCGCGATAAAGCGGCCCAGACCGTATGGCGAATCACCTGCAATCATCATGGTTTCGCGTTTTTTTAGCGGGATTTTAATGCCTGTGGACAACGGTTGGGCGGCGTGTTTTAACAGGGCTTTGTCCCAACCGAGTTGATGCAGTTTTTGGGCCACTTTGGAGCCGTTAATCGGTGAACCAATCAACAACAATTTACCCGGTTTAGTCAGTTTAGGCAGTGCTTCAATGGCCAAAATACCACCCATGGAATGCACCACCAGATGAATCACATCTTCAGGTCGTGAGTTGATAAATGCCGCCAGTCGATTGATGTTAAAATCAAAACTTCTGAGGGTGGTTTTGTACCCAAACAGATAAACTTTATAACCCTGATCTTCTAAAAAATGGCGGTAACCTATCCAGGTCCAGGGTTTCATCCACAGACCATGCACCAGAACAACGGCTTGTGAGGCTGACTTATTCATCAACCTCCGGTAAGCGGGTTTGGATATGAACATCAGCCAGTTGACGGCTATCAATATCTGACGGTGCCTCGGTGAGCGGACAAGCACCGCTGGCGGTTTTGGGGAAGGCAATCACTTCACGGATGGAATCTTCACCACACATCAAAGCCGCCATGCGGTCAACACCAAAGGCGATGCCGCCCATAGGCGGACAGCCATAATCCAGCGCATCCAGTAAAAATCCAAACTTTTCACGGGCTTGCTCGGCACTGATATCCAACAGCTCAAAAACCGCTGACTGTACATCAGACTGGTGGATACGAATAGAGCCGCCACCGAGTTCAACCCCGTTGAGCACCATATCATAGGCTTTGGACAGGGCGACATCGGGTGCAGCTTTTAAGGCATTAATGTCACAGGCCGGTGCAGTGAACGGATGGTGTAAAGCATCCCAGCGTTTTTCATCGGCATTGTATTCAAACATCGGAAAATCCACCACCCACAATGGTCGCCATTCAGCGGCCATCCGGTTGGTGTCTTCACCGATCTTAAGCCGCAGAGCACCCATGTACTGAGACACATCTTCATATTTGCCGGCACCGAAAAACAGCAAATCGCCGTCTTCTGCAGCCGTTAAGTGGATGATTTTTGCCAATGCTTCGTCATTTAAGAACTTCACAATCGGTGACTGCAGGCCGTCACGACCGGCGGCTTTGTCATTGACTTTAATCCAGGCCAGTCCGCGTGCACCATAGCGTTTGACAAAAGGCTCATAATCATCAATTTGTTTACGGGTGAAATTTTGACCGCCTTGCGGCACTTTTAGCACCGCCACCCGTCCGTTGGCATCATTGGCCGGTGCCGAAAAGACCTTGAATTCAGTTTCTTTAACCGCTTCAGCAATGTCCACCAGCTCTAAATCAATGCGCAAATCGGGTTTGTCAGAACCATAACGGCGCATGGTTTCGGCGTAGGTCATGCGCGGAAAAGGATTGGGTAAATCAATATCCAGCACTTCTTTAAAAGTGCTGCGAATCAATTCTTCGGCGGTATTGAGAACGTCTTCCTGTTCCACAAAGGCCATTTCCACATCCAACTGGGTGAACTCCGGTTGTCGGTCGGCACGTAAATCTTCATCACGAAAACAGCGGGCAATTTGATAATAGCGATCCATGCCGGACATCATCAATAATTGCTTAAACAGTTGGGGTGACTGCGGCATGGCGTAAAACTGCCCAGGATGCATTCTGGCCGGCACCAGAAAATCACGCGCGCCTTCAGGGGTGGCTTTGGTCAAAATCGGGGTTTCAATATCCAGAAAGTCTCGCTGATGTAAATGTTGGCGTAAAGCATGGGTTAAGCGAGAACGCAGTCGCATATTGTGCTGCATTTTGCCCCGGCGCAAATCCAGATAGCGGTATTTTAAGCGCACTTGCTCACCGGCTTGTTCGTCCAGCATAAAGGGTAAGGCTTTGGCCTCGTTTAACACTTCATACTGATCCACCACCACTTCAATCCGGCCACTGGCCAGCCGCTCATTAGCCTGACCTTCAGGGCGTTTACGCACAGTGCCGGTGACCCGCAGGCAATATTCATATCGGGCGTCATCGGCAATCTGAAAAGCCGCCTGATTATCCGGTTCCACCACCACCTGTAATAAACCGGTGTGGTCACGTAAATCAATAAAAATCACGCCACCGTGATCCCGACGTTTGTCAACCCAACCGCAAACTTCCACCGGTTGATCTAACATCTGCTCTGTGACTTGGCTGCAATATTGGCTGCGCATGGTACTATGTCCTGATTTTAAAGACCGGCGTTTTGGTGGCCGATCAAGTGAGAAAAAACGGCTCATTTTACCTTATCATATGGGCCAGCACAGCCTTTTATGGTTTGTAAGCGTGAAAAAGACACCCAAAAAAGTGACCGTCTTCACAATTTGTGCTGATTTTGGGTTAAGCTAACATTCAAAGGCTTGTTTTATAATAGCGGTGTTGTCGATTTATTTGGGGAAAACCATGAAAAAGAAATTTGGTCATTATGAAGTGGTCTCGGAACTCGGACGTGGCGGTATGGGGGTGGTTTATAAAGCTTTTGAACCGACCTTAAATCGCTATGTGGCGATTAAAGCACTGGGTGAACATTTGCTCAATGACGAGGATTTGATTGAGCGTTTTACCCGCGAAGCCAAAAGCATGGCGGCCATTAATCACCCCAATGTGATCCAGGTCTATTACATCGGCAAAGAAGACAAACAGCCGTTTTTTGCCATGGAATTCTTAGAAGGTATTTCATTGGACGAATTACTCACCGGCAAACGTATTTTACATGTCAATGACGCCAAAAATATACTCCGTCAGGCCTGTGCCGGACTCAGTGAAGCCCATAAACATGATCTGGTACACCGTGACATTAAACCGGCCAATTTGATGATCTGCACCGATGGCTCGGTGAAGGTGGTGGATTTCGGCATTGCTCAGACCCGTGAATACGGTGATAAACTCACCAATACCGGCGAATTTGTCGGCACGCCGGGTTATTTATCCCCTGAGGTATGCACCGGGCAGGAAGTGGACAAGCGCTCGGATATTTTTGCCTTGGGTATTGTGTTTTATGAAATGCTGGCAGGCAAAGTGCCCTTTGAAAATGACAGTCCCCTGGGGCTGATGCTGGAAGTGGTGCAATCTGAAATTCCCGATATCCGCGGTATTAATAAAAAAGTGGACAAGAAAACCCACTACATCCTTGAAAAAATGATTGCCAAAAACCCTCAGGAACGCTTTCAGGATTGTGCTGAAATCATACAACAACTGGGTCCGGTGGGGGATGTGTCGGATTTAAAAACCATCAAAAGTCAGTCCATGCAAGCAGCGGTTCAGCCCAAAAAAATATCACAACAAGTCACTCAGCAGGCTGCACAAACTTTGGCCAACGCCGCGCCCACAGCGCCCAATAACCAACGTGCGCATGACCACAAATCCGGCTGGATCTGGAAAGTGGCGGTGGTGGTTTTGGTGCTGGCTGGTGGTGTGGTGTTGGCGGTACAACAAGGCTACTTGCCCAACCCACTGAATAAGCCTGCCACGCCGGTCAATGCCTTGATGTCTGATAGCCAGAAACCCATGACGCTGGCTGATGTGCCGCTGAAATCAGAGGCTGAATTACAGGCCATCAGTGACGACATGAACAAAGACCAAACAACTGCTGAGGCACAAAACAAACAATCGCAAGCAAGCAGTGGTGGTTTATTGTCCTGGGGCGCCCAATTACTGGCCGGTTCGGATGAACAAGCGGATAACGACAATCAAGACAGCGCGCAACAGCCTGAAGATAATCTGCAGCTTGCTGCGGTTGATTCACCCGCAAACAATGCCGGTATTGAAGGTCAAATAGAGCATTCGAGCCTCAATCAAACACAGGGGACAGCATCAACAATCGAAGATTCATCGCTCAATCAGTCTGTGGATAATACGAACACTGAAAATCTGATCGCTAAAGTTGAAGTACCAGGCAAAACCGTGGCCCAACAGGCGCAAGAAAAAACCAAACAAAAACCGGTCATTAAACGCGATAAAGGCGTGGCCGTGTTGGTATTCGGTGACCCTGCGGTAGCAAATCCGATCAAAAAGATCATCGAGTCAGAACTCAAATCTGCCGGTTTAAAAGTTATGAACGAACAGTTTGTACCGGGTTTGTCCCAGTCCATGCATCAGGGTGTTGATATGGCTGATATCCGACAACGTCTGGACCGTTATGGCGGTCAGCAAATGGTGGTGGCCAATGTCAACTTTGTCGGCGAGCAGATGCTTGAATACTATGGTCGCCAGTCTGTGCTGGTGAATGCACAGCTGGATGTGGACAGTTATGATGTGGTCACAGGCGATGCCTTGGGCAGCGGCTATGGCAGCGAGCTGAAATACACCAGTCTCAATGCCACCCAAAATGCCCAGGATGCGGTGATGGGTTTTGTTGATCGCCTAAAAGACGATCTGAAAAGAGGTCAATGAAAAAACGGGTATTGTTGCTGTCGGCCTATGACGCCGAATCCCATCGTTACTGGCACCAGAACCTGAGTCGACATCTTGACAATATTGAATGGCATATATTATCGCTGAATGACCGCTTTTTCAGTTGGCGCATGGCTGCCAATGCCCTCATTTTTAAAAACCTGCACGACGCGCGGTTACAACAAAAATACGATTTGCTGATTGCCACCTCAATGACCGATTTAACGGCTGTTCGTGGCTTTTACCCACATTTAGCATCTATACCGAATCTTTTATACTTTCATGAGAATCAATTTGCCTACCCGCACAACCCCCGACAAACCGGAATCGCAGAGGTGTGTTTAAAAAACCTGACGGCAGCCTATTTGGCCGATGAACTGGTGTTTAACAGCGCCTACAACCGCCGCAGCTTTTTTGACGGTGCGTTGCAGTTTTTAAAAAAAATGCCCGATGGTGTGCCGAGAAATTTTCTCACAGCGCTGCGCGCAAAAAGCCGGCTGTTGCCGGTGCCGATTGCTGATGACTGTCAACCCCTTAAAACGCCATTCAAATCAGATGCACTACAGGTGGTCTGGAACCACCGCTGGGAACATGACAAAGGGCCTGAAACCCTTTTGGCCTTAATACGATTAAGTCACGACCTGCCCATCAAATTTCACATTCTGGGTCGCGCCTTTAAAAAAATTCCAAAAGCCATGCAAACCATCAAGGACAAACATGCCAATCAATGCTTAACCCTGGGTTATGTGGACAATCGGGCGGACTACATCCATGTTTTACAGCACGCCGATGTGGTGCTATCCACCGCAGATCATGATTTTCAGGGTGTTGCCATGCTCGAAGCGGTGGCTTGTGGTTGTCGGCCTTTGGCGCCCAATCACCTGGTCTATCCGGATTTATATCCGCCAGAAAATTTATACCCGGTAATACCTGCTGAACCTGAGAAACAAGCCCGGGCTATTTTTGCCAAGCTACAACAGGCCTGTGAACTAAAGGCGGTCAGTCATAATCTTAGCTGGCGGCATTGCCACGATAATTATCGCCAATGGATTAAACAATGGTTGTGAATAAGTACTTTGGGTTAATGATTGGCTGGCTGATGGTGGTCACTGTTTGGCTGTTATCGCTGATGCCTTTATCCGTACCTATGGATAGCGTTCAAGGTGGAGACAAGTTGGGTCATTTACTGGCTTATTTTAGTATGACCTTTTGGTTTTTGCATTTGGCTTATAACAGGTGGCTGGTGGTGAGTTTATTTATCATAATGGGACTTGTTATAGAAATCTTGCAAAGCCTCACCGGTTACCGGTATTTCGAGTGGATGGATTTACTGGCCAATACGGTTGGTGTATTGATTGCCTGTGCTGTCTTTTTGCTTGCCGGGCTGCGATTAAAGTTTCTGTTGGTAAAATAGTGGTTCAGCGATAATGACCTGCGCGTCTGATTTGACTACAATAACCCTTTTGCACTGAGTCTTTTATGCCATCTGTCGATATCATTGTACCGGTTTATAACGAACAGGATGTCTTGGACGTATTCCGACAGCGGATGAATGAAGTCATGTCACAACTGGACATTGACTGGCGGGTGTTGTTTGTGGATGATGGCTCTGATGACAACAGTCTGCATAAAATGCAAGAACTACACGCCGCCGATGGTCGTTACGGCTACTTATCGTTAAGCCGTAATTTTGGAAAAGAACAGGCGCTGACCGCCGGCCTGGATCATGCCGATGGCGATGCGGTGATAGTGATTGATGTGGATTTACAGGACCCACCGGAATTAATCCCCGATATGATAGCCGCCTGGCATGAGGGCTATGATGTGGTCTATGCCACGCGTAAGCAACGCCAGGGCGAATCCTGGGCAAAAAAAACCACCGCCAATTGGTTCTACCGCATTTTAAACACCATGAGCGACACCTCAATTCCCAAAGATACCGGTGATTTTCGACTAATGTCCAAAAAAGCCTACCGTGCGGTGGGCCAGTTGCGCGAACGTAACCGCTTTATGAAAGGCTTATTCGCCTGGGTCGGTTACAAACAAAAACAAATTTTCTTTGAACGTGAACCGCGTGCCGCCGGTCAAACCAAATGGAATTACAATAAACTCTGGCGCTTTGCCATCGACGGCATCACCTCCTTCAGTTATTTACCACTGCGCTTTGCCACCTGGATTGGCATGATGGTGGCGACCTTTGCGTTTATTTATGGTTTGGTAATTATTGTCAAAACCTTGATTTTGGGTGCCGATGTCCCCGGTTATCCGTCCTTAATGGTGGTCATTCTGTTCCTCGGCGGCATCCAGCTGACAGCTTTGGGCATTATCGGCGAATACCTCGGCCGTATGTTTAACGAAACCAAACAGCGCCCCTTATATCTTGTGGATGACTATCAACCACCTGGTTTTGATAAATAAGTTTATTTTTCAGCGCACAGTAATAGTTGCGGCCCACCCAAATAAGCATACTTCTTTGACCAATAGACGAGCCCATAAGCATCACTAAATCCCAAGGATTTAAGGGTATTTAATAAATCCCAGCCAAACGTGTAATAACTTAAGCTGCCTTCTTTTGACATCGGGTTGCCGTGGTATTCCGGCTCAACATGAAACACCGTTTCATTGTTGTCATTAATGGATGCCCGCACCAAAGTTTCATCTGCATTGACATCAAAAGGTACAGAGAACAGTAATTTACCTGTGGGTTTTAGAACACGAAGAATTTCTGTTAAGCCTTGCTTGAAATCAGGAATGTGCTCAAAACAATCAAAGGACAACGCATAATCAAATTGTTCATTGGCGTATTCCAAGTGGGTTAAGTCTTGATGATTGAGCCGACGAGGAAATAATTTGAGTTTAAAGCGAATAATATTTCGCCAAGTACTGGCAGTAACAAATTCACTGCCCACGGTATTTGGGTACTTTTTAATCAGCCATTTGAACAAAGTGCTCAGCTGTTCGGTGAGATAAATGGCATCTTTTTTGTGTGGTCGACAAAATTGCTCAAAAACATGGATGGCGCCACGAATTCTGTTGTTGAATTGGGTTTTCTGACAAACCAAACGTTCTCGTAAATTAGGCTGGCCTTGGTGTTGATACAGATTATCCACTAAAAACCGGCTGTTACTTTGTACCGGCCAACTAAAACCATCAATATACATGTCATCCTGTTTTGTAAGTGTTTTAAAAATTGACTGTTCTACTTTCTTGAGTTTTTTTAGCTGGATGACGTTATCATTTAGCAATTGTCGATAGGCTTGCTGTGAGCTGATTTGAAACATTGACATGGATTTTGATGGCATGATATTTTGAACGTCAGGATGTGGTTTTGGCGATAATAGCTTATTGCAATACAACTTAGTAAACAAATATTAAAGGTCAGGACCGAGGTTACAAAGAAGTTTAAATAACCTACAATATCAAATACCTATATTAACACAAATATAAATGTCACTTATGAGTCTGCAATTTATAAAAACACTTATGCCTACTTGGTTAAAGAACATGTTAAGACCGCCCTATAATTATGTTTTGAAAATCAGGCATCGTATGGAGCTTGATTATGATCAAAGGATTATAAATGAGACTAATCGGTTTGATTTGGTAGAGGATTTAAATGAGTTGCCGCCCATATTCCATTATTGGTCGAATCGTTATTTACGGCCTCAGCTGGAAAAATTTGGCTTCAGTCATCCGGATGGCTTTTTTGCGTATTATGCAAAAGAAGCTATAAAAACACACCACGGATCCATGCGGATTTTAAGTATTGGTTCTGGAAATTGTGACACAGAAGTACGATTAGCCAAAACCCTACGAAAAGAAGGTTTCCATGATTTTATTATTGATTGTATGGATATTAATCAAACCATGTTCGCGCGAGGTTTGAAACTGGCTGAAGAAGAAGGTGTTACCAATCATTTGAGGTTTCTAAAAGCTGATTTTAACAGCTGGGAGAGTCAGCAGTCTTATGGTTTGATTATTGCTAACCAAAGCCTACATCATGTGGTTAAACTTGAGCATTTATTTGCCGAAATTAAAAAATCCTTACCTCCTGAAGGCTATTTTATTACCTCCGATATTATCGGTCGCAACGGCCACCAGCGCTGGCCCGAAGCGGTTAAGGTTTTAAAGAAAATTTGGCAACAAATGCCGCCTCGTTATCGCTACAACCATCAGCTAAATAAGGAGCAAAAGAAGTATGTTAATCATGATTGTTCTTCAGACAGTTTTGAGGGTATCCGAGCGCAAGATGTTCTGCCTTTGTTAATCAAAAACTTTCACTTCGAAACCTTTATACCTTTTGCTAACCTGATTTTGATTTTCATTGATCGGGGCTTGGGCCCTAACTTTGATGTTAATAACCCTGAAGACATTGCTTTTATCGACCGTATTCATCAGCTGGATGAAGAACTGATGTTGGCAGGTACCATCCAGCCCACGCAACTGATGGCCGCCATGCAATTAAATCCCAGTGATAACTTGCGATTACGACATCCAAAACTAACGCCTGAGTTTTGTTTGCGTCAATAAATGAAAATTGTGAGTTTATCTATTGGTTGTTGGTTTATTAAATACATCGTTGATAAACTGGTCATTAATCGTTTTCTATTCCGGTAAATGAATAAATTCTTAATCTTAATTCTTTTGTTATTACTGCCATTCGGTTTTGTCAGTCTGTACTTTTCAACGCAATGGTTTATTTTGTGGCCTGCCAGTTTTCTTGTTTTATTAATCGGACTAGGGTTTTGGCTTTGTGCTGAGGAAAAAAAGCAACTGTTAAATGTACTTCTAAGAGGGGTTTTATTAGTTGTTTATTTTTTAACCCTTTTTGTATTTTTGTTTGAAATGGTGTTGATTGACTTTTCAGGTCGAGGTTTTACCGATGAGGTTTTTTTCCATATGGAGTGGGAATCGGTGAGGATTGGTCTGAATGATTACTTTTGGCTTCTGTTGAGTTTTTTTGTGCTTTTATTTTTTTATGTGTATTTAATAAGAAAAATCTATAAAAAACTCCCAACATTAAATCAACGATTGATTATCACAGTTTTAGCTATTGGGTTGACTCTGTTAATTTTACCTTTGACCGGCTATGCTCGGCTGTACAATTCTACCCTTGATTTTTTACGTATAGATGCATCGAACCTGGATGAACAACGTATTAAGCAGTATGTGGAATTAGGTGTCATGAAAAATGACCGGATTACACCAAGAATGAATTTACATGCAGAAACACAAGTTGGCTCAAAAAATCTAATTTTGATTTATTTAGAGTCCTTTAACGAGGGGCTCACTCAGCATCCAAAATTTCCTGATTTAACACCAAACCTAAATCAACTAAGTGAGCAGTTTCAGTCATTTAAACATTTGAGTTCTTCTTATGTAACCATTGAAGGCATTATTTCCAGTCAATGTGGCACTCTATTGCCGATGACCGCAGGCAATAATACCTTTTTAAGAAGTGGTCAGCTTTTATCAAGAATGCCTTGTTTGGGAGACGTGTTAAAAAAAGCCGGATATAACCAATATTATTTAGGCGGTGCCGCCATGGAGTTTGCCGGTAAAGGGCAGTTTTTTGAAGATCATGGTTATGATTATGTCTGGGGTTGGGAGTATTGGCGGGAACAGGGCATGAAACAACGGGCGGGTGTTTGGGGCTTAAGCGATACCGAGTTGTTCGAACAAGCAATTAAGGTGATTGAGACGGCGGACAAAGCTAAGCCCTATAATTTAACATTGTTAACACTGGGCACACATCTACCGGGTTATCCTTATGCGGAATGTTTGCCCTATAAGGAATCCAACGATAATTTTATTCATGCCATACACTGTACTGACCAGTTGTTGGGACAGTTTTTTGAAAAACTTAATGATAAAAACTTATTGGAAAATACCTTGGTGGTTATCGTGGCGGACCATGGCGTTTTTCCGACACCTGAAATGAAATCACTATTTGGCGATATGGTTGAGGATCGTACATTGATTGGCTTAACAAATTTTACGGAATCACTTCCTGATGAAGTATTATCCAGCTATGATTTAGCGCCCACAATTCTTGATATGCTGGATGTCCGCCACAATGCCGGTTTTTTATATGGACAAAGCTTGTTCTCAGATGCCAAAGCCAATCAAAAATATGCCACGCGTTATTCGGATTGGGACATTGAAAAAAAGACCATGATTGCTAACAAAGCCGGTGAATGTACAGTGGCAGCCAAACAACTATCCTGGCCATTAAATTCTTGTGATAAAAAAAGCTTATTAGCACAAACAAACAAATTGCTTGAATTTTATTCTGACAAAGCGCCAGAAGAGGTGCTTGGCTGTGAAGTAGACATTGAACTCAAGTCTAAAAGTCAATCCTCAGATAATAGTAACCAGCTTTTGATTGATGATATAAATCATTTTAAACACTTTTACTATGAGGGTTATTCACTTAATTATTTCAATTTAGGCAATGGTTTTTTTGTTTTTGAACTTAATGCAGATATGAAAATTATGGAGCACCGTTACTATAAAGACACCTTACTTGGTACACAGCAATTTTTAAAATGGCGGCATAGCAATCCCAATCACTTGTTGGTTGTGGTAAAAACAAGCAATAAAGAAATCTTAAAGAAATTAGCGATAAATCTTGATTATGAAGATATGGATATTCAGGTATTACAATACATTGGAAATTCATTAAAGAGTCATCATGCCTTAAATCTCGATGACTCAGCTTCTCTGACAACTTGTTTTTAGTGATGGTTTTAAGAATAGTTTATTTTGTGGGTTTAATTGCATTGTTGCTTGTTGTCAGTGCTGAAACAAATGTTCTTTATAACAAAGGTATCTTATTGGATAAGCCGGATTTTTATCTAATAATAATGGCTTCTTTGTGTTTGTTGTTGTTATTGCTCACTTGGCCGGTGGTTTCACGCAATAGGCTCAGTCAAATCATATCGATGACGTTAAAAGTTGTTGTCATCCTCTCGGTGTTTTTGTTGATTTTTATTGAATTGGCGATTGTTGACTTTGCCGGGATGGCCTTTGGGCAAGAGGTCATGTATCACACCAGTTTAGATGCTGTTATCTTGGGTTTAAAAGAATACAAGTATATTCTGCTTACAGTATTGGTTGTTGTGGGTTTGTTGACATGGTTTATGATGTCGGCAACACGACTGACGGGACATCGACTACAGTGGATAACTTTTGCGTTTAGTTTATTGGGCTTTGTTTTGTGGGGACACTTTACGGTCGTAGGCAGACTCTATAAAGCCGGCATGGATTATTATTCGCAAAGCCAAGTTAAAAGTATGTCGGCTGAAGAGTTACAAAAATTCGATTTTTTAGGTATTCAGCCTATTACCACGGATAAAAACAACATTAAGATACGGTCCAGTAACCACAAAAACCTGATTGTTGTTTATTTGGAATCTTTTAGTCGTGTCTTTACTGAGTCGAGCCGTTACCCAAACTTAACGCCTAATCTAAATCAATTTAAACAACGTTATCAGGAGCTCTATCCCTACATATCATCTGCGTCATTTACTATGGACGGTTTAATTACTTCTATGTGTGGATTTATTCCTGATATGCGCATGGGCAATAACACAATAGCTTCACAACAAGGTACTTATTCAGCTTTGCCATGTTATCCAGATGTGTTGCATAAAGCCGGTTTTACCCAGGAGTTTTTTGGGGGTGCTAAAAAGCAATTTGCCGGTAAGGCCGCATTCTTACTGGGGCATGGCTTTGATCGGGTAATTGGCTGGGAAGATTTTGTTGATTTACCGGAATATCAAAACGGGAGAAATCATAACTGGTGGGGGTTGAATGATGATGATTTATTCGAAAGAGCCTTTATCCGGGTCAGTGAACTGCATAAACAAGATCGACCGTTTCATACTCAAATTCTATCAATTGGAACCCATTTGAAAGGTTTTGTTTCGCCTTCTTGTGAGCCTTATTCAGAGACAAGTCATCGCTATATTAATGCCATTCATTGTACGGATCAGTTGCTTGGTCAATTTGTAAATCGTTTGGACGAGGCCGGTATTTTAGAAAATACCGTTGTTTATATAACCGGCGATCATGGTGTTTTTAGGTCTGATTTATCATTAGAGTTATTTGGTAAACAGGTTGAAGATAGGAATCTATACGGTGTCATAATTGACAAAAGTCCTCGGTCCTCAGTGCACGTTGAATCTTTGTATGATTTAGCGCCTTCTGTATTAAAGTTAGTTGGGGTTGAGCATAATGTTCAGTTTGTTTTAGGCCGTAATTATCCAATTAAAGACCGCATGGTGTTGGCGCGAAGCCATTTTTACAAAAACGGACAATTAATTGTACAAGATGACAATTGTGATACGCCTTCATCGATCAGCACGCAAGCCGTGAACGGATGCACTTTGAAGTCTGCATTGAATGCGATCAAAGGCCATACTCAATTGTTCAGCACAACAGATGGCATCGCTTTAACAGCCGAGTCTAAGTTAATCATTGGTTTTGAAAAAAGCTTAACGGGTATTGAGTCGATAAAATTAGACGGGTTAGATTTAAAAAGGCTGTTTAAACGTGACGGCTTTGCTGTACAGGATAAATATTATGGTTTGCCAGGGTTGTTTTATGTTGGTATTAATGAAGACATCAGAACGGCAGAAAATTTTGTGGTTATAAGAGCCGATAAAAATCCGAATCAGTTGTTGTGGAATCTGAAAGATGAATTTGAGCAAGGTTTTGTTTTGTTTGGCGCGAAAAACAGTGAAAATATGGGTATTTTAGAGCACTTAAAAAAAGAACATGAGCTTAGTTGTATGTTCGATCTTGTTTGTGTTTCGCAATTAACAGGTGCGGGCTTTAATAATGGTTATGAACAACCAACAGTTGAAATAAACATGAAGTCTTTGTTAACCGGTGGTAAATAAAAATAATAAATTTTACCATAGTTGATGACATGGACATTGAATAACAGGCTATCTAACATTATATTAAGAAGGCTATGTTAAAATGGCGACATAATTATAAAGAGTAAGGTAACCCATATGGCTAAATCACAAACATTACAAGATCCTTTTTTAAACGCGTTGCGTAAAGACCGCATTCCGGTGTCGGTTTTTTTGATGAATGGTATTAAATTACAAGGTGTTGTGGAATCTTTTGATCAGTTTGTTATTGTCTTAAATAACACCACTAATCAGCTGGTTTACAAGCACGCGATTTCAACCATCGTACCGTCAAAAAATATCAGCACTTATAAAATCCAGCAAGGTGAAGATTAATTGTCACCCAATTCAAGTCAAGCGGGCACTCGCCCGCTTTTTTTAATGCATGATTAAAAACAGTCAATTCATCCAAGCCGGTCACCCGACAGCGTCGACCTGGTCTGTTCATGCTGATTTTAAGGCCTCTTCGAATGTTTGAGAGATCCAAACGCGGCGATCGCGCCATTCTTTTATGCCCGGCACCGATGGAATACGAACGACGTTCGGATCATGCTGAGCACATGGCAGAATTTAAAGAATTGGCGTTAAGTGCCGGTGCCGAGATTCTGGATGTGCTGGTCAGCACCCGCCAAAATGTTGACCCTAAATTTTATGTGGGTTCAGGTAAGGCCGAAGAACTGGCAGCACTGGTAAAAGAGCATGAGGCTGATCTGGTGCTGGTGGATGCACCTTTATCGCCGGTTCAGGAACGTAACCTAGAGCGGCTGGTGCAGGCGCGGGTTTTGGACCGGCGGACGTTAATTCTGGATATTTTTTCGCAACGGGCACGTTCTTATGAAGGTCAGTTGCAGGTTGAGCTGGCACAACTCAAGCATATGTCCACCCGATTGGTGCGGGGTTGGACGCACTTGGAGCGGCAAAAAGGCGGTATCGGCTTACGTGGCCCCGGTGAAACCCAGTTAGAGACGGATCGTCGCTTACTCAATGCCCGGGTGAAGTCCCTGAATGTAAAGTTAGAAAAGGTCATGCGACAGCGTGAACAGGGACGCCGACAACGTAAAAAATCAGGTACGCAAATGATGGCGTTGGTGGGTTACACCAATGCCGGCAAATCCACTTTATTTAATTTGCTCACAGATGCCGAAGTGTACGCCAAAGATCAGCTCTTTGCGACCCTGGACCCCACCGTCAGGCAGTTTACCGCCATTCCCGGCAGTCAGGCGGTGATCAGTGATACGGTGGGTTTTGTGCGAGATTTACCCCATGAACTGGTGGCGGCGTTTCGCGCCACGTTGCAGGAAGCGGTGGATGCCGATGTCTTGTTGCATGTGATTGATGATGCCAACCCCGAGCACCGCGATCACAAGCGTGAGGTGTATCAGGTGTTACAGGATTTGGGCATTGAAGATATACCTATTATCGAAATCTATAATAAAATTGATGTATCCGGCAAACCGCCGCAATGGATTGATGGGGGTGATGACGTGCCGGATAAGGTGTGGTTGTCTTCAAAAACAGGTGCCGGGGTCGATTTGTTGCTGAAAGCCATTGAAGAACACATTCACAGCACCCATGTTAGTTTACGGTTTATACTGCCGGTTTCACAGGCGCGTCTGCGGGCGCTCTTTTACCAACTGGAGGCCATTAAGGATGAAACCATTGATGATGGTGGAAACTGGCATCTTGAGGTAGAATTACCGCTGGAAAAATGGCGACAACTGGCAAAAACAGCCGAAGACAACGCTGCGGATTTTGTCGCAACCTTATTAAAAAAACATCATCTTGAAGAAGAAAATAGCACAGATAACTGGTAACACTGGAGAAATGTATGCCCTGGAATGAACCCGGCAATAACAATTCCGGCGGTCAGGAACCGCGGAATAACCGGCCCAACAATAACCAAAAGCCCCCTGACTTTGATCAGATTATCAAAGATGCCATCCATTCCATTAAGCGCACCTTTGGTTTTGGGGGCGGTAACCGATCGGGGCAGTCCGGTGGCGGTCAAAGCGGTTCGGTGGCGATTGTTTTATTGATTTTAGCGGCGCTGATTTTGTGGGGGTCTGCGTATCGGATTGATGAATCTGAACGGGGTGTGGTATTGGTGTTTGGTGAATATTCTCACACCATGCGACCGGGTTTACGTTTTACCTGGCCCCAACCGATTGCCAAAGTTTACCGTGAAAACGTGGAAAAAATTCGTCAGGAAGACAACAGCGGTCAAATGCTCACCGAGGACAAAAACCTGATTGAAATTGATTATTCGGTGCAATACCGGGTGGACAAAGAACGGGTCAATGACTACCTTTTTAATCTGGCCAACCCTGAAAACACCGTCAGTCAGGCGGCTGAAAGTGCCATGCGTCAGGTGGCCGGTACCAGCACCTTGGATCACATTATTAATGAAAGCCGCACCGATGTGAATTTTGAAGTGCAATCTGAATTACAAAAAATGCTGAATAATTACAAGGCCGGGATTGAAGTGCGTCAGGTCAATATCACCGAAGTGCATCCACCGATTAATGTCAAAGAGGCCTTTGATGATGTGGTGAAAGCCCGCGAAGATCAGAAAACTTTTATCAACAAAGCCAATGAATACGCCAAAGGCGAAATACCCAAAGCTGAGGGTCAGGTGTTGAAAATCATTCAGGATGCCGAAGGTTATAAAGACGCCCTCATTGCTGAAGCCCAGGGTGAAGCAGAACGCTTTGATAAGTTGCGTCAGGCTTACGCACAAGCACCGGACGTGACCCGTCAGCGGATGTATTTAGAAACCATGGAACAGATCCTGGGCAGTTTGCCCAAGGTGATGGTCAGTGGAGATAATAACAACCAACTGATGTATTTACCCCTGGATAAAATGCTGAAACAACGCAGCAACAACCAGGTGTTGGACTTTGGTACCACCGTGGTCAGACCCGACAGTTCAGCCGGTCAGTCATCACAATCAAGCAACAGCAGTAACAGCTCGCGCTCAACCAACCGCACAGCACGGGGACGCTAACCATGAATAAAATCATTTCTTTGCTAATTGGTGTTTTGATTCTGGCGGTTTTGTCCAGCTTTTTTCTGTTTAAAATCAGTGAGCGTGAAACCGCCATTAAATTTAAGTTTGGTGAGGTGATTCAGGCCGGCTATGAGCCGGGTTTACACTTTAAGTGGCCAATCATTAACAATATCCGTAAGTTTGACAAACGGATTCAAACCCTGGATAACAAACCCGAACGGGTTTTTAATACCGACAATGAGTACCTGATGGTGGATTACTTTGTGAAATGGCGTATCAATGACGTGCGACTGTTTTACACCTCCAATGAAGGCTCGATTGCGCGTGCCAATGCCAACCTCGCCGGTGTTTTTAAAAATGCCTTGTTAGAGGAATTTTCGGTGCGTACCCTGGATCAGGTGATTTCAACCCAACGGGTTGAATTAATGGATAATCTGCAGACCATCACCGAAAGTAAGGCCGAGGATTTCGGCATGGATATCGTGGATGTGCGGATTAAACAAATCAACCTGGACCAGTCGGTGAATGAATCGGTGTACAACCGCATGCGTTCAGAACGCCTGGCCGAAGCGGCAGAGCACCGTTCAAATGGCACCAAACAAGCGATTAACATCCGTGCCACCACCGACAAGGCGGTACGCATTATGGTGGCCGAAGCGGAAAAACAAGCCAATTTGATCAAAGGTGAAGGGGAGGCAGAAGCCACCCGTATCTATGCGCAAAGCTATGAAAAAGACCCGGAGTTTTACAGTTTTTATCGCAGCCTTGAAGCGTATAAGAAAAGTTTTGATGAGGCGGGGAACAACATGATGATTTTGGATCCCGACAGTGAATTCTTCAAGTACTTCAAGCACACAAAACCTTGATAGATCATCCATTTTTAGCCGCCATTGCCCTGGTGTTGGTGTTAGAAGGCATCATGCCTTTTATCGCACCTGAGGCATGGAAAAAAATGCTGTTGAACATCAGTGAAATGTCAGATAAAAATTTACGCATAATGGGTGCCGTGATGATGATTGTCGGTGCCCTGCTATTTAAATTATTACAGTCGTGAGTACATAATGAGTCAAACAGTTGTGGTATTGGGCACCCAGTGGGGTGATGAAGGCAAAGGCAAAATTGTTGATTTGCTCACGGAGCAAGCGGATGCCGTGATTCGCTTTCAGGGCGGACACAATGCCGGTCACACCTTAATTATTAACAATCAAAAAACCGTTTTACATCTGATACCTTCGGGTATCCTGCGTGAAGGCGTTGCCTGTATTATCGGCAATGGCGTGGTCATTGAACCGGGTTCTCTGATAAAAGAAATCCGGCAATTAGAGGACACCGGCGTGTCTGTGCGTGATCGGCTGCTGATATCCCAGGCGGCGCCGGTCATTATGCCTTATCACATCAAACTGGATCAGCTGCGGGAAGCCGGTAAAGGCGACAATGCCATTGGCACCACCGGGCGCGGTATTGGTCCGGCTTATGAAGACAAAGTGGCACGCCGCGGTTTACGCATGGGTGATTTGTGCGACAAAGCAACCCTGGGTGAAAAGCTCAAAGAGGTCTTAAGCTACCATAATTTTGTATTGCAACATTACCATCAGGATAAACCGCTTGATTTTGATGCGGTTTATGAGCAAATCTGTGAACACGCTGATTTCTTACAACCGATGATCGCCGATGTCACCGAACATTTACACCGGCTAAAATCCACCGATAAAAAACTCTTATTAGAAGGGGCGCAGGGTTCCTTATTGGACATTGATCACGGCACCTATCCTTTCGTCACATCTTCAAACACCACCGCCGGCAGCGCCGCCACCGGCAGCGGCCTGGGTTGTACCGATATTGACTATGTGTTGGGCATCACCAAAGCATACACCACTCGGGTCGGGTCGGGACCGTTTCCCACCGAGCTGTTTGATGCCGACGGTGAAATGCTGGCCAAACAAGGGGTGGAATTCGGGGCCACCACCGGTCGGCCACGCCGCTGTGGTTGGTTGGATCTGGTGGCTTTAAAACGCGCCATTCAGGTCAATGGTGTCACCGGACTGTGCATCACCAAACTCGATGTTTTAGACACTTTTAAGGAAATCAAATTGTGCACCGCTTATAGCAATCAATCCGGATTCCCGCAATCTGCTGCTCAGTGGCATGCAGTTAAACCCGATTATAAAACGCTGCCCGGGTGGCAATCGACCACCCGCGGAATCACCGATTATGCGGATTTACCCGCAAAAGCTAAAGAATTGGTGCGCTGTATTGAAGACTTTACCGGTACGCCGGTGGCGATTATTTCAACCGGGCCTGAACGTAATGAAAATGTGATTAAAACCCACCCGATGATGGCGCGGACTTAATCAACGGGAACAGTTTCAGCCACTTTGGCCAGTTTTTTTAAAGCCATTTTGCGTTTCAGAACCGACAGGTGGTCTAAAAACACAATGCCTTTAAGATGATCCATTTCATGTTGAATACATACCGCCAATAAACCCGCTGCATTGAGTGATTGTTGTTGTCCTGCTAAATCCATGTATTCCACTGTGACTTGTTCTGCCCGTTTAACATCGGCATAAATACCCGGTACTGATAAACAGCCCTCTTCATGAACCTGTTCCCCGTTGCGGGCGGTGATTTTCGGGTTGATAAATACACGGGGCTCATTTCTTTCTTCAGAAATATCCATCACCACCAGTTGAATGTGTTGATTAACCTGGGTGGCGGCCAGACCAATACCGGGTGCGGCATACATGGTTTCTAACATGTCGCCGGCCAATTGTTTTATCTCTTCTGTCACTTTTACCACGGGTTTAGCCACCGTTTTAAGGCGTTTATCCGGTAAAGTGAGTATATTAAGTAAAGCCATGTTAAAGTCAATTGTCTGAGAAAAAAGGGTGAGACTGTTTTATTTTACCTGAGTTAATACCGTTAATTTAGGTTAAAACGCTTATTTTTCAAGCAAAATGACGGCTGAATCACAATTTTTGTTTAAATTTATCCCTAAAATGGCTAAACTAAAGTTTTAGCGAAATCAAAGAGTTGCTGATGATGTTTAAAAAACAACTTCTAATCATGGCCCTGTTTCTCGGTAGCACATGTCTGGTGTATGCCCAGGATGTGGAGTTAAAAGCCGATCATCCTGAGAAATATGTGGTCCAAAAAGGAGACACACTGTGGGATATCTCAGCGGTGTTTTTGAAATCACCCTGGTTGTGGCCCGAAATTTGGTATGCCAATCCTCAAGTTGAAAATCCGCATTTAATTTACCCCGGTGATGAATTGAATCTGGTGTATGTGGATGGTCAGCCCCAGATCACCGTTAACCGGTCACATCCAACCGTTAAAATGGGCCCGGAAGTGCGCACCATAGAACATAATCAGGCGGTGGAAACCATTCCTTTATCGGATATCGAACCGTTTTTGCGTGAGCTGAGAATCCTCAACAAAGAAGACATTGATTTGGCCGCCTATGTGGTGGCCGTCGAAGAGGGCCGTAATGTGGCAGCCACAGATAATCTTATCTATGTGCGGGGATTAAAAAATATCCGTCAGGGCGATCATCTGGCCATTGTGCGTCCCACCGTTATTTACCGGGAAGTTCCACTTAATTATCCCTGGGAAACATCGGATGAATTCAAAACCGAATCAGTGCCCTGGAAAAAATCATCGCCTCACACCACCGACGCGGTAATGTCACGGTTCTGGAAAAATTACATTGATCGCACCTATTGGGAAAGTGTTAAAATTCTGGGTTATGAAGTGGCTGATACCGGCGTGGCTGAAGTGACCCGGGTTGGTACCGGTGATGTCACCACTTTAGAGATCATTGATGTCAAAACGGAAGTGAAAAAAGGTGACCTGGTCTTGCCGATTGACGCGTTTAATTTTGATCCGTACTTTATGCCCAAAGCGGGCACCGCGGATGATGATAACATCCGGGTTGTGGCTTTAAATAACGCCCTGTTTGGCAGTGGTCGCCGTCAGGTGATTGCCATCAGTAAAGGTTACGGGCAAGGGGTTAATGTGGGCGATGTGTATTCGATTTACAGCCCTGAGAAAGTCATCCGTGATGAAATCATGCACCCCAAAAACGACCTCAAAACATTGTTTAAACCGTCCAAAGCTCAGGTGACTTTGCCAATGGAATACGCAGGTCACATCATGGTGTTTAAAACTTTTGAAAACATTTCATACGCCATCATCACCGAAGGTAACCGACAAGTTAAACTGTTCGATTACGTTAAGTTACCCTAACGGTGTCTGAACACCTTATCAAGGCCTGGTTGCACCTTTACCGTGCACCGGGCCTTGGTTTTTCCACCCTTGGTTCATTGCTGGATTATTACGGCGATGCACATACCATACTTCAGCAAACTCGTTTCCCCAAAGAACTGGGGCTTTCAAAACCCTTACAAAACCATTTGCAACACTGTCAGGACAATGACTTGACAGATGTTTTGAAATGGCTGGAAAAAGAACCCAATCATATCATCACCCTGGATGATGATTTATACCCGCCACAATTAAAGGCGACCGCCGATCCGCCAATCCTGTTGTTTGTCAAAGGCCGATTGTCGACTTTGCTGCTGCCCCAATTGGCGGTGGTGGGCAGCCGCCGCGCCACCCGTGGCGGACTGGATAATGCCCGGGCTTTTTGTTATGAACTGGCCAAAAAAAACTGGGTGATGACCAGTGGTCTGGCCGCCGGGGTGGATGCGGCGGCGCACCGTGCGGCACTGGATGCCGGTGGCGAAACGGTGGCGGTGATGGGCACCGGTATCAACCGCATTTACCCGAAAGAAAATCAAGGACTGGCTAAAGACATTATGCATCAGGGTGCGGTGATCACCGAATTTGATTTTAATGCGCCGCCCAAGGCCAACCATTTCCCGCAACGCAACCGCATCATTGCCGGCTTGTCATTGGGCACTTTGGTGGTTGAATCAGCCCAAAAAAGTGGTACACTCATCACCGCGCGCCTGACCTACGATATGAACCGCCCGGTGATGGCGATACCCGGATCGATTCATAATCCCATGGCCAAAGGCTGTCACTGGCTGATTAAACAGGGCGCTGCGCTGGTGGAGTCGGTGCAGGACATTGTGCAGGAGTTACAACCCGGCATGTCCATGCTGAGTGAACAGATTCGGCAGCAGATGGCAAAAGTCAGCAATTTCGAGCCTGAGAGCATCCCTCAACAGGTGGAACCGGACTTAAGCGACAGCCAAC
The DNA here is from genome assembly GCF_014636635.1 of Marinicella pacifica. Taxonomy (GTDB): domain Bacteria; phylum Pseudomonadota; class Gammaproteobacteria; order Xanthomonadales; family Marinicellaceae; genus Marinicella; species Marinicella pacifica. The sequence goes on from NZ_BMEO01000013.1 coordinate 36,895, forward strand.
AACAATTACTGGCACATATTGACCACAACCCGGTTAGCTTTGATGATTTGGTGACCGCCACTCAATTATCAAGCGCTGAAGTCTCGGCGGACTTATTGATTCTTGAACTCAATGGAATTATTGAAAAGCAAGCCGGCGCCAAATACTTAAAACGCTGATAATTATGAAACAACATATGATGGATGTTCTGGTTTATGTTTTTGAAAATTACATGACCGAACAATACAATTTAAAAGAATCCGGACACCGGCAACTTATCATTAACGGGTTGCAGAAAATCGGTTTTAGTCCGGGCTTAATTGAAGACGCCCTGACATGGTTACAACAGGTCAGCCAATCACCCGGCACCCTACTTAAACAGGATGCTGCGTCATGTCGGCACTTCAGTGAAACAGAACGTCGGATGGTGGGAGATGAGGGCATCGATTTTATCCAATATCTGATGGCGCAAGGTATCCTCGACCACCACAGCCTTGAATTGTTGATTGACGGTTTACTGTATCTAAAGGCTGACAACATTGAGGTCGATGATTTACAATGGCTGGCTTTGATTATTTTATATTCACAGCCGGATCAGGAACAAGCTTTCGTCGACTTGGAACGCATGCTGTTTGAAGCCGCAGAAACCCGTGAACATTAAAAGCCTATGGCCAAAAATTTACTGATTGTAGAATCACCCGCTAAAGCCAAAACCATTGAAAAATATTTAGGCAAAGACCACAAGGTTCTGGCATCGTACGGACACGTCCGCGATTTATTGGCCAAAACCGGTGCGGTTGATCCGGATAATAACTTTGAGATGACCTATGTGGAGCCCGATGATAAGAAAAAACACATCGACGCCATCATCAAAGAAGCCAAAAAAGCCGACACCATCTATCTGGCAACGGACTTGGACCGTGAAGGAGAAGCCATTTCCTGGCACGTGGTGGAGATTTTAAAAGACCGTGGCTTATTGGAAGACAAAGACATTAAACGGGTGGTGTTCTCAGAAATCACCAAAAAAGCAATTCAGGAGGCCGTGGCCAATCCACGACAAATTTCTGATGAATTGGTGGATGCGCAACAAGCCCGGCGCGCACTCGATTATCTGGTGGGCTTTAATTTATCACCCTTGTTATGGAAAAAAGTGCGCCGCGGTTTATCCGCCGGACGGGTGCAATCACCGGCATTGCGCCTGATTGTAGAACGTGAAGATGAAATCAATGCCTTTAAAAGCCGCGAATACTGGACCATACACGGTGATTTAAAAAAAGGTGGACAGGCTTTTGAAGCCAGTTTAAACCAGTTTAAAGGCAAAAAACTCAAAAAATTTGACATTGGTAACGCACAAAAAGCCAACGATATTCTCAAGCAATTGCGTCAACAGGCCGGTTCTGAATTAACGGTCACCGAATTAACCCAAAAAGAACGCAAGCGCAAACCGGCACCCCCTTTTATCACCTCCACCTTGCAACAGGAAGCGGCGAGGAAACTGGGGTTCACGGCCCGCAAAACCATGCAAATCGCACAACAATTATACGAAGGCATCGCCATTAATGGTGAATCTCAGGGTTTGATTACGTATATGCGAACCGATTCGCTGAATCTGGCGGATGATGCGGTCAAAGAAATCCGCGGTGTTATTTCAGATAAATACGGCGCTGATCAAATCCCCAAAAAACCCAACGTCTATAAAAGCAAATCAAAAAATGCACAAGAAGCGCACGAAGCCATTAGACCGGTGTCCGCGGCTTTTACGCCGTCCGATATTAAATCGGCTTTAAACAATGACCAGTTCCGGCTGTATGATTTGGTGTGGAAACGCACCCTGGCTTCACAAATGATACATGCCACCATCGGCACGGTGGCGGCTGATTTTACTTTCGGTGATGACCATAACTTACGTGCTAACGGCTCAACCGTTTTAATTAAAGGCTTTTTGTCGGTGTACGAAGAAGGTCTCGATGATGTTAAAAAAGACAAAGAAAACCGTCTGCCAAAACTGGCCAAAGGCGACGTGATTAAGGTCAGGGAGATTATTGGCAACCAACACTTTACCGAACCACCACCACGCTATTCTGAAGCCACATTGGTCAAAGCGCTGGAAGAATACGGCATCGGGCGACCCTCCACCTATGCCAGCATTATTTCCACCTTACTGAACCGCGATTATGTGGAGCTGGATAAAAAACGCTTTATTCCCACCGATGTGGGTAAAGTGGTGGCGCGCTTTTTAGAAGCCCATTTTGATACCTATGTGGATTATGAATTCACCGCCAAACTGGAAGATGCCCTGGACGCGGTATCGCGCGGTGAAACCGACTGGAAACCGTTGTTAAAATCTTTCTGGGAACCGTTTATCGAACGGGTCGAACACAAAGAAGAATCAGTCAGCCGTGAAGAGGCCCAATACAAAAGGGAACTCGGCACCGATCCCAAAACCGGCAAGCCGGTCTCGGTGCGTATTGGTAAATACGGCACTTTTGTACAAATCGGTACCAAAGATGATGAAGAAAAGCCGCAGTTTGCAGGACTTTTACCGGGACAAAATCTGGATTCCATCACTTTTGAGGAAGCCATGGAATTATTTAAACTACCTCGCGATCTGGGTGAAACAGAGGAAGGTGAGAAGGTGTCTGCCAACATCGGACGTTTCGGCCCGTATGTGCGTTATGGCAATAAGTTTGTCAGCATTAAAGACGGCGATCCTTACAGCATCACCTTGGACGAGGCCCTTGAACTGATTAAAGAAAAGAAAATTGCCGACGCCAATAAAATCATTCAACAGTTTGATGACGGTATCGAGGTGTTAAACGGTCGCTACGGTCCCTATGTAACCAACGGCAAAAAGAACGGTAAAATCCCCAAAGACACCGACCCAAAATCACTCAGTCACGCGGATTGTGTCGAGATTCTGAACAAAGCGCCGGCCAAGAAAAAAAGGCGGCGTAAGAAAAAATGACAGCCATCGGTACAGCCGTCGATCAAGCTGTACAGGCGGTTCAACATGGCGGCCTGCTGGTTTATCCCACCGAAGCGGTTTACGGACTTGGCGGCGATTACCGACAAACCGAAGTGGTGAACCAAATTCTGCGTCTGAAACAGCGCCCACGGGAACAGGGACTGATTCTGGTGGCCGGTCATATCGGTCACATATTGCCTTTAATTCAACCGGTTTGTGGCGACCATCTGGCAGCTGCACTGCGCACCTGGCCGGGACATACCACCTGGGTTTTTCCGGCCAGTCGGCTGGTTCCGGAAGGTGTCAAAGGCCCCCATAACACGGTGGCTGTACGGTTGTCCGAACACCCGGTTGTGGTGGCAATCTGTCAGCAATTGAATCACGCGATTATTTCAACCAGCGCCAACCAACGGGGCCAGGCCACCCCCGTCAATATCCCTGAACTGGCTGCACTGTGGTCCAACCAAGTGGCTTATTACCTGGATTTACCGCTGGGTGGTTTTAATAAACCCTCCGAGATTCGTCGCGCCGGAGATGGTGAAATACTGCGTTAACATGAAAAGTTTAGAAATCCGCAGCCGTTTATACTCTTTGGTAACCACCTTATTGACACCGCTGGTATTGGTGCGTCTGGCCATGCGCGGGGTTAAAACCCGGGCTTATCTCAAACGCTGGCATGAACGCTTTGGCTGGTTCAAAACACCCAAAAATATCCAAAAATCCATCTGGGTTCATGCGGTGTCCGTGGGCGAGGTGAATGCCGCCATCCCTCTGATTAAAGCCTTGATGGAACGCTATCAGGACCATTCTTTTGTACTCACCACCATCACCCCGACCGGTTCTGATAGGGTCCAACAAATTTTTGGTGACAGCGTATTTCATGTCTATTTACCCTATGATTTACCGGGTGCGGTGAAACGTTTTTTGAAAAAAACCAGACCGGATTTGGCGGTCATTATGGAAACCGAAATCTGGCCTAATCTGTTTCGTTTTTGTAAAAAAAGACAGGTACCGATTGTGGTGGCCAATGCCCGTCTATCGGAAGTGTCACTTAAAGGTTACCGCTGGGTGGGGTCTCTGGCGGCCAAAGCGTTTAATGACACCGCTTTTGTGGCGGCCCAAACGGAAACCGATGCCAAACGTATGATTCAACTCGGTTGTCAGCCAGAAAAAATCTACGTGGTCGGTAGTTTAAAGTTTGACATTATTATTGAGCAATCAATCATCGACAAAGGCAAGGAAATCCGCGACCATTACCAAAATTCACGCATGGTGTGGATTGCTGCCAGCACCCACCACGATGATGAAGTGCAGATTCTGGAGGCCTTTTCAGTGCTTAAAGAACGCCATCCGGATCTGATGCTGGTGATAGTTCCAAGACACCCGGAACGTTTTGAAACCACCACCCAATCTTTCAGAAAACTCGGTTTTAATACCCAACTGCGCAGTCAGGCCGGTTTGTGTGATATTTACGGTGATGTCTTTGTGGTTGATACCATGGGTGAGTTGCTTGAATTTTACGCTTCTTCAGACATCGCTTTTGTTGGTGGCAGTATCGCCAATATTGGTGGTCATAATGTACTGGAAGCGGCGGTGTTTTCATTACCGGTTCTGGTCGGCCCTAATACCCATAACTTTGATGAAATCACCGAACTGTTAGAGCAATGCGGCGGATCTTATACGGTTCGAGACAGTGTCGATATTGTGCAATACATGGATGCCCTGATAAAGGACAAAGCCTTGCGTGAACGCATGGGCAGGGCCGCCAAGTCTCTGGTGGAAAGACACCGTGGCGCTGTGCACCTCACCATGGATTTGATTGAATCATTTATGAACGAAAAACCACTTTATGATGCGATTAAATCCAAGCATTATCCACGCATTGTTAAAAATGACTGAGCCAACCCAACCAAACACCCGACAAGCCCAAGGTGGTGAATTTGCAGTTAAATCTTTCCAGGAATTGACCACCGGAGAATTAATGGCTATTTACCGGCTGCGGCAACAAGTCTTTATCATCGAACAAAATTGCCCATACCCGGATATAGATGAGAGCGATCTAAGTGCCCGGCACGTGTTTAACTCAGACCACTCAAAAATAGTGGCTTATGCCCGTATAGTGACCGATGAATTCGGTGATTTTCATATTGGTCGGGTGGTGGTGGCCGCCACACAGCGCCATCAGGGTCTGGGACAGTCGCTGATGAAAACCGCCATAGGTCTCTGCCAAGACCGGGACAGTCAGCGTCCCATCATCATTTCGGCCCAGTCCTATTTGTCATCGTTTTATCAGGCATTGGGTTTTGAGGCCACCGGTGATTATTATCTTGAAGACAATATTCCCCACATGCGCATGATTTTAGCGCCCGAATAATTCGCCGGTCGATATTCACAGCCACACAGCGTATAATAAAAAATCCTTATTTTCAAAATACACATTATGGTTGATTGTTTTGTCACAGATTATCAGGGCGACAGCGTGGCAGTCGAGCCCATTAATATAGCGGCTTTTGATTTATGGCTGAAACTACAAAGTGAATACTTAGAAAATGTCTGCGAAAATCAGGGATTTGGTAGAAAAGCCGGACAATTTTTTCTGGATTACAACACAGAAGGAAAACTGAGAAAAGTTTATCTGGTGGTGTCTGAAGACCTGAATCCTTACAGTATCTGTGAAAAAATCAATCAGCTGCCTGCTGGTCATTACCATTTAGAAACCGATGACAAAGACATGGCATCGGCGGTGGTACGCGGCTGGGGGTTTGGTCAGTACCGCTTTGAACGTTACTTAAAACCCAAAGACAAGGCCAAGCTGGTGGTGGATACCGATTCGTTTGGTTATGAACTGGCGGTGGTTGAAGCCACTTACACCGTGCGCGACTTGATCAATACACCGGCCGATGATATGGGCCCCACTGAACTGGCTGAATTTGCCGAAGAATTTGCTGAAAAACATGACATGTCATTTGATCAGCTGGTGGGCGATGTCTTGCTCAGTGAGAACTTCCCCACCATTCACATTGTCGGTCGGGCCAGTCACAAAGCACCGCGTCTGATTGAACTGAACTGGGGTGATGATGACAGTTTACCCTTGCTTACCCTGGTCGGTAAGGGGGTTTGTTTTGACACCGGTGGCAATAACATGAAAGAAGCCCAGTTTATGCGTTGGATGAAAAAGGATATGGGCGGTGGCGCCCATGTATTGGGTTTGGCGCAATTGATTATGTCACAGCAGTTACCGGTGCGCTTAAAAGTGTTGATTCCGGCTGTGGAAAATGCGGTTTCAGGAAGTGCTTTTCGTCAAGGCGACGTGGTGGTCAGCCGCAGCGGACAAAGTATTGAAATCGGTCACACCGATGCCGAAGGCCGGGTGATTCTGGCCGACAGTCTGACCTACGCCTGCGAATCCAAACCGGATGTACTGATTGACTTTGCCACCTTAACCGGCGCGGCACGGGTGGCCATGGGTCCGACGATTACGCCGGTGTTCAGTAACCGCGATGCAATCACCGAGGCGATTAAACAAAGTGGTGTTAAAACCTGCGATGAGATGTGGCCGATGCCGTTACCGGCCCGCTATAAAGACTATTTAAAATCCACTGTGGCCGACATCAATAACAGTGCCAGCTTGCCGCAGGCCGGATGTATCACCGCCGGATTATTCTTGCAAAGCTTTGTGGATGAGGACATTGACTGGGTTCACATAGACACCTATGGCTGGAATTTTGGTGATCGCACCGGCGGCACTGAAGGCGGTGAAGCCCTGGGTCTGGCCGCCGTGATGGATTGGTTAGTCAGCAGATACCCACGATGAAAAGCGGTCAAAATTTACATTTTGGGCACGGTGAAAACCCCGCACTCATCTTAGGAAAATTTGCCAACCGACATGGCTTAATCACCGGTGCCACGGGAACCGGCAAAACGGTGACCGTTCAGGTGCTGGCAGAAAATTTTTCACGGTTAGGGGTACCGGTGTTTGTCACGGACATAAAAGGTGACGTGGCCGGTTTATCTCAAGCCGGCAAACAAAAACCTTTTTTAGATAACCGTGCCAAAGAACTCAACATTGAAAACTACGATTATTCCGGTCGCCCGACCATTTTTTGGGATATTTTCCGACAAGCCGGTCATCCGGTGCGCACCACCCTTCAGGAAATCGGTTCGCTGTATTTAAGCCGCTTACTGGATTTAAGCGACGTGCAACAAGGCGTTTTGGCGGTGGCTTTTAAATACGCCGAAGATGAAAATCTGTTAATTCTGGATCTCAAAGACCTCAACAGTTTATTGCAGCACATGGGTGAGCAACAAAAACAAATCTCATTGGATTACGGTCGGGTTACATCGGCGTCGATTGGTGCCATCCAACGACGCTTATTGCGACTGGAATCTCAAGGCGGTGCGTTTTTATTGGGGGAGCCGGCGCTGAAACTCAGTGATTTAATGCGCCAGGATTTATCCGGTGGCGGCGTCATCAGTATTCTGGAATCCAGAGATTTGATGATGAAACCACAGCTTTATGCCACTTTTTTGTTGTGGTTGATGACCGAGTTGTTTGAAACCTTACCGGAAGTAGGGGATCCTGAGTTACCCAAACTGGTGCTGTTTTTCGATGAGGCTCATTTGATTTTTTCAGATTGCCCCGTCGAAGTGCTCAGGCGCATCGAACAGGTGGCGCGGTTGATTCGCTCAAAAGGTGTGGGGGTATATTTTTGTACCCAGTCACCGGGGGATATTCCGGTCAATGTATTGGGGCAATTAGGCAACAAAATTCAGCATGCATTGCGCAGCTACACACCCAAAGATAAGAAAGTCATCAAAGCCGTTGCTGATTCATTTCGACCCAACCCGAATTTCGAAACCGCTGAGGTCATTAGTCAGCTGGGCGTTGGTGAGGCATTGGTTTCGACCCTGGATGAAAAAGGCGCACCTCGGGTGGTTGAGCGGGTCAAAATTGCCCCGCCACGATGTCGCATGGGACCCGTCAGTGATGCTGAACGTCAGGCCATCATGGCACGCTCACCGGTGAGTGGTGTTTATGAACAAACACTTGACCGGGAGTCTGCCCATGAAAAATTACAGCATCGGGCGCAGGCACTCGCGCGCCAAAAAGCTGCCGAGCAGGCACGCTTAGAAGCCGCCGAAAGTGCATCCAAAAGATCTCGAGGTCGCCCGCGCGACAGCTATGCCACCAAGGTGGGTAAAGACTTCACCCGAAAACTCACCACCAAAGTGGTTAACGGGCTCTGGAAAGCCCTGTTTGGTCGCCGCCGTTAAGTGATGCTCAGCGCAGTTTTACTGCTGTTGCTGGGGCTGGTGATGGGGTTTTTCGCCGGATTATTCGGAATCGGCGGCGGGGCCATTATGGTACCGGCATTATCGGCTTATTATTTATGGCAGGGCGTGGCTGAATCTCAGGTCATCCATATGGCACTGGCCACCTCGCTGTCAGTGATTTTATTTAACAGTCTGATCAACATCAAAACCCATTTAGCGCATCGGGCTGTGTTGGGCCACTTATTGATTCATCTGGTACCGGCGGTGATATTAGGCAGTGCGGTGGCTTCTTGGTGGGCACTGCAGTTATCAGGGCGCACTGTGGCTTTGGTATTTTTGATACTGATGTTATTCATTGCTGCACAAATGCTGTTTGATTTTAAACCCAAAAGAAATCGACCCCAGCGATTAAAAGCCGTGGTGCTGTGGCCGGCCGGCCTGATTATCGGCTTATTGTCTGCGTTGATTGCGATAGGCGGCGGCTCATTAACAGTGCCGTTTTTGCATTGGCACCGAATCAGTATCCAAAAAGCCATCGGTACCGCAGCAGCGCTGGGCTTTTTTATTGCCTTAAGCGGCACACTCACTTACGTTTTTTTAACCCATGGGCGTACCAACGGATCTTATGTTGACTGGAGCGCCACGGTGTTGATTGTGGCGGGGGCCTTTTTTAGCACCCGTTTCGGCGCCCACATGACCCATCGCTTGCCGACCCAGCAGTTGCGTGTGGGTTTTGCGTTGTTGATTGTGCTGTTGGCGCTCAGAATGTACCTGACATGATGAGTTTATCCACACAAACTGTGGATAAAGGTGTTGATAAACAGGTTTTCAGTGGCCAACAATAAGTAGCTCATTTAAGTTTCTACAAAATGGTTAAATTTTATCCAAACTGGTTTTGTGTTTATAAATCAATAACTTGTATTATTTTTTGCAAGTTAAACCGGAGTAAATGCTTTTAACCGATTGTTGTTTGTTTGTGGGTGCAGAACTTGTGTATAAAATCACATCAAGATTTGTCAACCGGCAATAAAGATGTCGGGTTTTTGTTCGCCTGACTGTAATGTTGTAATGCCAATTGGGGTTCTTCCAGATGTTCATAGATCTCTGCCAACAACCGATTAACCCGGTCATCGGATTGCAGAATCAGGGCTTTTTGTAACGCTTCTCTGGCTTCTGTCCACATTTTTTTGGCCATATATAGTTGCCCCAGACACATAAGTACCGTTCGGTTTTTGGGGTGCTGAATATGCCATTTTTCAGCGATTTTCAGTCGATGGTTTAAATTATGCGGCAATTGTGACCAATAACCCACCAGTTGGTTGTCAAAATTGTACTTCTGGGCGCGTTCAATTTCATCGGTGACCGCTTGATAGGCACCCAATCGCAAACCACTTTCACAGTATTCATACAAATAAAATTTTTGCTGTTTACGACTGAGTTCTGACCACAATGACAATAAATGCGGCTCGTCGATGGCGTTTATTAAACTTTCACGTATGGCCTGATCCCGCAAGGTTTCGGTCTGACTTCTATCGACCAAAGCCAATTTGTGGGCTTTGGGCAGCAATTGTTTGAGGCGTTGAAAATCTTTTTGCTGCTCACTGACTTGCAGCATCATGCGAACTGCCCGCGGATTGTTGGGATAGCTGTTTAAAATGGTTTCCAGTAAATCCCGGGCTTGTTGCAAGTGGCCGGCTTTCAGCCAGATTTCACAACGGGTTAAATCGATGGTGAGGGGATTTTCCACGGTTTTTTCAGCCGCATCTAAATGTGCCATGGCCGCTTCTAAATTTTGTTGGGCCAGGGCAGCGCGGGCGGCAGCCATGTAACTGAGCTGAGGATTTTTACTGTTTTGTGCTGATTTTAACAGGAGCTTTTCGGCTTTCTGCCAATGACCTTCACTGAATGCCAGCAAACCCTGATCAAATTTTTTCTGATGCCGGTAATCAGCGACCTTGCGGGCCAGTTTTTGAGGTGCTTTGAGTAAACTCCACAGCAACCACACCACCACCAGCAAGGCCAGTATAATAAGACCTGCGGTGATCACCGTCATTTGCACCTGATAACCGAGAATTTCTAGTTGTAACAAACCGGGATTTTTTAACAACAGGGGCGTCAACCAGGCGGCGGTCAGCAGCAACAGCAAAATAACCACAGTGAGGATTAATTTTTTCATTCGGTGATGCCCTCAAGCTGTTGAATCAGGGCATCAATACCCAACCCTTGGGGAATTTGGGTGGTGATTTTTTGGGCTTTTAATTGCTGAATTTGTTGTTCCAACGCTTTGGTCTCCAAAGCCGTGTTCGTCAACGTTTGTTCGGCCTGGTGCAGATTTTCACGCCACCCATCGGGTTGTTTGAGGGTTAGGGCCAATTCGGCCTGGTCGATGAAATAACCGACATTGGCTTTAAGCTGCAGTAGATCAGCACTGTTCAAGGCCTGCTGTTCGGGCTTAATTTTTTGCACGGTGATAAAGCGTTCATACCACGCCGGTTTTTCAGATTGAGGCTTCTCAGTGGTTAACTTCACGTCAGCGAGGCGTTCTCTAACCATGTTCAATTGCTGTCGGAGGCGATTTACATCGGGTTTTTCGGTGTTGCTCAAGGTGGTGATGAGTTGTTGTATGCGAGTTAGTACCGCCAATGGCAGATGTTCGTTGTTGCGCCATTGCTTAAGAACTTGCACCGCTTGTGTGATCTGTTGCTGATCAAGCAGTAATTGCACCATTTTTAAAGCCTCAATGGTTTGGGCACGAACCAAAGCGGATAAATACGACGCTGTCTGGGGCTCAGAAATCGCGGACCCGGTTTGATCTTTGAGTGAATTGATTTGTTGCTGAAGACGGCTGATTTGTTGTTCTAAAGGACCACTGTCAAAGCGGGCGTCGGGAAGGTTGTCGAGGCCTTGTTGTAACCGCTTTAGATTTTCCCGATTTTCTTGAATCGATTGTTGCTGTTCAGACAACTGACGCGCTAACCGGTCAACCCGGCTTTGTAAGCTGTCCAGATCCTGTTGATCGGCTTTGCTTGATAATTGTTGTGATGACGATGGTTCATTTTTTTTGAATTCGATCTGATAATAGAGCCATCCGACAGTTATGAGGGCCACCACAGCCACCAACAAACCCAGTGCGGCCATTGTGCGACCCCTTTTTGGGGTGGCTTTGAGCGCATTGGCTAAGACCTTCTCATCGTGGTCTGCCGACTGATTATCAATCTCTTCAATCGGGTCTGATACGAGGTTGTCAGTGTTGTCTGCGTGTTTGTTCTGATCGGTCATGGCTCAACGTTGAATGGGGACATGATTAAATTTTAACACCTCCAAAGGCCCCTGACCAACCTAATTGTGGGTGCGACTATTTAAAGTCATAGCTGAGATCCAGCATTATACTGTCATAGTCCGCGGCGTTGCCCAGATGCATGTTCCTGACCGCATCCAGCCAGGTCAATGAAAAAGATAGGTTGCGGTTCAGACCATAACCAAACCGATAGCTGTGACCACGGGCATCCGTATAACCATCGGCAAAATCAGAATCATTAAACAAGGCATAAACGGCATCGGCTTCGGTGTATTGATAACTGTAGCCCAGCTGCCAGTCACCGGCTTGTTTGCTTGAGCCGTATTTAAAACCGGCCATAAAGGCTTCATTTTCATCATCTGCGGCGGTGTTATTGAGATAAGATGTGAAAAAGGACAAAGGTTTGGGGAAATGACTCACATCATACTGTGCATACAGTTCTGCGATATTAAAGTCATTGATTAACCGGTTGTGGCTGTCAAATCGATTGCCCAGTTGTTTATTTTGATAGATGGGCATTGCTCCTTGCAAATGATTATAATCGTAATAACCCACACCCAGTTGTAAATGGCTGTCACTAAACGCCTGCTGAATACCCAGTTGAGCCGCATACAACATGATATTGTCATCATCACTGCGTTCGTCCAGATAAAAAGCACCCAGTGTGGATTGCCAGGCAGATCCCGAATACTGCCAGGCCAGACCTTCGGGGTTTAAATCACTGTCAAACAGGATGCCATGACCGCCGACCCTTTTATAAGGGTTTTTCATTTTGCCTAAAAAAACCCGTTGCTGTTGAGTAAATTGGTGTGAGGCATAAGCCCGATCAAGCCCGAATTCTTTACGACTAAAACTATCACCTAAGGTAAAATTGGTAGAAGTTGGGTTATCACCACCGGTGGCGAAACGCATGTGTAAAGTGGTTGAGTCATTGAGATCGGCTTCAGCGGCCAGACGTAATCGAATACGAGTGCGTTGTCTGTCGGGTTTAAGGCGATTGTCAGAATACTCATGGCGACCACGCATATCACCGGAAAAACGCAGTTTTGGTTGCGTCATATCAACGCGCTGTGAGCTGGTATCGGAACTGTCATCAGAACCGGCTTCGGAGCGGTCGGTTCTGTCACCCTTTTCTGCTTGTAAAAGCTGTTCTATACGATTAACTTGGGCGGTTAATACCTTAAGTTCCGCTTTTAAGCGTTGCAATTCAGTTTCTGCATCCGTTTCGGCCCATAATGAACCTGATACGAGAACCAAAAAAATGGCAACTATATTTTTTTTCAACATGGCTAAAACACAATTTCTTCAATGAATTTAAAATTTTCAGATTTATCCTTGGTTTGTCATAATTATCGACTAATATTGGACTGTTAAAAATATCTATCAAATATGACAAAAACATTACAAACTGGCGGTTTAGTGAAAGAGAAGTGGATTTTTTCAGGTCTGGTTGTTGTATGTACGACAGCCATTATAAGCGGCTTCTGGTTTGGGGTTTGGTTTTGGTTTGTGGCGGGTGCTGTATTGTTGATCTATTTGGCCTGGTGGCTAAGCCGATTGATTCGGCTGTATCGATGGTTTCAGCACAGTGAGCAGCGATTAGAACCGCCGAACATGTTTGGGATATTGGTTGCGCCGGTTAATCGCCTGGTTCATGAGCGGCAAAAAGCCAAAGCGGTTCATGATAATAACAAAGAGCTCATTCAACAATTCAGAACTATGGTGGAGGCTTTGCCGTATGCCACGGTGCTGGTGAATAAATCACTGATGATTAAATATGTGAATGAACGAGCCGAGCAGATGTTCGGGTTGTCGCAATCAGATGTAAACAAAAACTTACAGCAGGTGTTTGCTGATTCTAAAATCATGCGTTTATTTGATGAACGGCTTTTTACCCCGGACAAGGCGGCCAAAGAAGGCTTAAAAATGGCCCAACCAACCGCACCTGAGCACTTAATTAAGGTTCGCTTGATTGCGGTTAATCGTTACCGAACCCTGTTGTTGGCACACGACATCAGTGCCATGGAAGCCCTGCAAAAATCGCGCAAAAACTTTATGGCTAATGCCTCGCATGAACTGAGGACACCATTGACCGTGATTACCGGTTATCTGGAATTTTTACAAAATCACAGCAAGGATGTGCCGTCAGTAAAACAGGCCGTTGATCAGGCTTACGGCCAAAGTCAGCGGATGTCACAAATTATTGCCGATATGCTGACCTTATCCCGGATTGAACATGACAGCGTGCTGGCCGGTGAAGACGAACAGATTGACATGCCGGGGTTATTAAATCGCTTATTCAGAGATGTTCGCCACGGCGTGGATGCCAGACAGCATCATTTTAGTGCACAAATTGATTCAACTTTATGGCTTAAAGGTAATGCCTCTGAAATCACAGGCGTGTGCTTGAATTTACTGCACAATGCCGTACTGCACACCCCGCCGGGCACCCACATTGAACTGCACTGGTTTGACCGCTCCGGCCGGGCTTGCCTACAAGTAAAAGACAACGGGCCTGGAATAGCCGCCAAGCACCTGCCCCATGTGACTGAACGGTTTTACCGGGTGGCCGATTCCGCCAGACAACAACAGGGCAGCACCGGTCTTGGACTGGCCATCGTGAAGCACATTGGTTTAAAACACAGTGCAGAACTGCACATCGACAGTGCACCTGATAAGGGCAGTTGTTTTACCATGTTGTTTCCGTTGAATCGCAGTCTTGTCAATCGCTAAACAATGCTTATGCCCTGTTCGCAGTTAGGTTGTTTTGTTAAAATAAGTTCGTAACATTTGAGACCTCTGCATAAGTCTGAGTTATTGTAAAAATGATTGAAATTCTGAAGTTCAAGGAAGGAAACGTAAGTAATAGCAATAGCTATTGCTAAGTTTTATTCAGCGCTTCCATGCGCTTCACCCCTGCGGGGCTTCCGTAATAATTCATTCCAGATGAATTATGCTGACGCGGAAATTCGGGATTTCAGACGTTTTTACTTAATTCACGACTTGTGCAGAGGTCCCATTTAATTATATTAATATTTGGAGCTAAACATGCACAACACCTTAGTCACCGGCGGAAATCGTGGCATCGGCCTGGAACTGGTCAGGCAATTGAAAGAGAAAGGTCATCATGTGCTGGCGGTTTGCCGCACCCCGAGCCAACAATTGTTGGCACTGGATGTCGAAGTCATCGCCGACATCGACGTCACCGATGACAATGATATACAGCGCTTATTACACCAGATTGAAGGCCGTGAAATTGATTATTTAATCAACAATGCCGGTATTTTAAAGCGCAACCGATTGGGTGACATCGATTATGACTCTGTTCTGCAGCAATTTGTGGTGAATGCCATGGGGCCTTTGCGGGTCACTGAAAAACTATTACCGGTTTTGGCAGATAATGCGAAAGTTGGTATTGTGACCAGTCGCATGGGGTCTATTGAAGACAATGATTCAGGTGGCAGTTACGGTTATCGCATGAGCAAAGCAGCAGCCAATATGGCCGCCAAAAGTCTGGCCGTTGATCTTAAAGACCGGGGTATTTCGGTGGCGGCTTTACACCCGGGGTATGTGAAAACCGATATGACCGATCACCAGGGGTATGTGGATGCGCCGCAAGCGGCCGCTGGTTTAATTCAACGTATGGAAGCACTCAATCTCGACAACAGCGGCGGATTCTGGCATGCCGACGGTGCGTTGCTGCCATGGTAATTTCAGGAGCCCGATGATGAAAATGATAACCGCCATAATCAAACCTTTTAAATTAGATGATGTGCGTGATGCACTGGAAGATGCCGGCATTCGGGGTATCACGGTAACGGAAGTAAAAGGTTTTGGCCGCCAAAAAGGCCACACTGAACTGTATCGCGGTGCCGAATATGTGATTGATTTTCTGCCAAAATTGAAAATTGAAATCGCCGCGCCCGATGATCAGGTGGAGACCATTGTTGATACCCTGTTACAAACCGCAGGCAACAACAAAGTCGGTGACGGCAAAATATTTATCCAGAATCTGGAACAGGTTATTCGAATCCGAACCGGTGAAACCGGCGAAGAGGCCATTTGATTGTCGCCTTAAACCGCCGTCTTAGGTTATAATAAAAGTATGGCACCAATTAACAAGACATCGTTAACATTTATTCTACTGCTGAGCATCGCTTGCCTGCTCAGTGGATGTGGCACAACCCGAACTTATCACGTCACCACTCAGGATAACATCAATGATCTGTTTATCGATGAATTGATGCAACCGGAAATTCCGGTGGAATCAGAAGCCTCGGTATTTTCATTGTCTGCTGAACAAAAAGAGATTTTTAAACGTGAATTGCGGCGGCCAAAGAACCGATCAAAACTCGAGATTGAGGTTATTTATGAATTTTTACAAGAGCGCTTAAGCAACTTTAATTTCTACACCCGAACTTTATCCGCGGAACAGGCTTTAGCACAAAATGCCGGCAACTGTCTGTCCTTAGCCATGTTAACCCACGCCCTGGCTGAAACCACCCATGTCGGTATTTACTATGAACTGGCTCGAACCCCGCCGGTTTTTCAGCGTGACAGTGGTTACATACTCAGTTCACAACACATTCAAACGGTTATCTATGAAAAGAATGTCGCCCACACTCATTTTTATTCAAGCAAACCGCTCAAACTGAAGATTGATTATTTTTCTACCGCCGGCTCACGAACCTTAAGACGGGTTAACGAGGAGGCCTTTAAAGCCATGTATTACAGCAATGTGGCGGCTGAGTCTTTAATACGAAAGCAACTAAAAAATGCTTACTGGAACCTCAAAAAAGCCCTTCAGTTGGATCCTGAAAATACCATCGCTTTGAATTTACTGGCGGTGCTTTATCAAAATCAGGGCCATGATCTGTATGCTCAAAAGGTCTTTGTTTACGGTTTGTCTTTAACTAAAAATCAGTTGGAGCTGCTGAGCAATTACCACCGTTATTTAACCCAAAAAAACCGCCACGTGGAAGCAAACAAGGTGTCTGATATCATCAACGATTATAATGAACCGGACCCTTTTAAGTGGATAGATATCGCCGATCAGGCCTTACATGATGGTCAATATCAACAGGCTTTAAATTACTACAAAAAAGCACGTCGACAGGCCCCATACCTCCATGAACCCGATGCCGGTCTGGCCAAAACCTATTTTTTTCTGGGACAGCCAGAGCAGGCGCTTGATGCCATGAAACAAGCCATGTTAAACAGCCATGATCAGACAACAACTGCCCTATATCAGGCCAAATACAATTATTTAAAAAAGCACCGCCCCTGAGATTATTCTGAATTAATTTAAATCTTACGTCACCTTAATGTTGGCTGTGATAACCTGAGGTTTTTAATAAGAGATTTAAAAGCAATGAAAGGTGTGTTCTTGGGACTTCATTCACTTTTGTTCCCGACAAAAGTGAAAGCGGCCACGGCGAACACTTCGTATAACTTCGCGCTCTTCGCCTCTGATTCGCTACGCTCACCAACCGGCTCGGCGGGTCGTGCTGCTCAGCAGCACTCCACAGTAAATTTTGGATGATACTTTTGGCATCGCTTTCGGTGGCGGCCTGATCTTCTCAGAATGATGGAGACATGTCGGTCAACAAACAAACACAAAAGGATTCTGTGGCAGACAACAAGTCGCCCTCAAACGTTGCGGATATAGTCGCTCAAACCTGGCAACTGAAAACCCTGGAGGGACAAGCGGTTGGCATGGTCAACAATCAGCAGCGACCCGTTTTCTTTGAATTACACCAAGATAACAACCGGGTCACTGGATTTAGTGGTTGTAATACTTTTAACGGCACTTACCACATAGAAGAAGGCATGCGAATCCGGTTTACCCAGATGTTATCGACCTTAAAAGCCTGTTCGGATGTGGATTTTGATGAACAGGCCTTTTTAGAGATTTTTGAATTAACCGACAACTACAGCCTGCAAAACGGTCAATTAAGCCTGAATGTGGGTCGCCGTGCGCCGTTGGCAGTTTTTGAAGCCCAATAAGTTATTTGAATTAATAAGCGCCAATTCGGACATGCTTTGGTGTCCGGTTTTTCTCCTGTAAACCGACAGTTGACCGGATGTGCACATTGACAGCGCATTGGCTTTTCACTACACTACAGCCACTTAGCCGAACAGGTGTGCGCATCCGATTGTGATGTGCAAAACGGGAAGTTGGTGCGAAATCAAACCGAGTATTTCAATCCCAACACTGCCCCCGCAACGGTAAAAAGTGGATATGGACGGAGCCGTTCATATCGTTTGCCATAAAAGCCACTGTGAAATTTCATGGGAAGGCATGGTAAATTGTCATAAAGACACACCTTGAGTCCGGAGACCGGCCTGTTTGATCTTTTAACTCAATCCCATGTTCGGGTGGAACAGGAGCGCGTAAAATGCCTTATTCCTATTTGTTGGGTGTGCTCATTGCATGCTTATCTTTAACTGTGTCTGCTGACACAACATCTTCTGAAAAAAACTTAACGCCACTGGTGGTGACCGCCGGTTTAACACCGCTGGAAGCGATTGATTACGGTGGCACGTTAACCATCATTGATGGTGATGAAATTGATGCTTCGGGCAGCCTTTATTTGAGTGATTTATTGCGCTCCGTTCCCGGCTTTGCCATCAACCAGTCAGGCGGTATCGGCACCCAGACCCAGTTACGTATCCGCGGTGCCGAAGCCAACCATGTTTTGGTTTTACGCGATGGTGTGCGCTTAAATGATGCCGGCGGTAACGATGAATTTCTGTTTAATTATGCGCTGCTGGATAACATTGAACGCATCGAAATTATCCGTGGTCCGCAAAGTGCCCTGTGGGGCACCGATGCTTTGGCGGCAGTGATTCATATTATTTCCAAACAGACCGAAGAAAAAAACCTGCAAACTGAACTGGAGTATGGCAGTTTTAACAGCCTGAAAGCCGCAGTTTCAGGTGGTTATGCACAATCCAATTGGGGGCTTCACGGCGGTATCACCGGTGTCGACAGCGGTGGTAGTAACATCAGTCTGCAAGGTGATGAAAAGGATGGTTTTGAAAACCTCACGGCACGATTTGGTTTGGATAATAGCTGGTCTGATGCAATCAGCAGCAGTGTGCGTTTTTCTCACAGTGATGCCATGAATGAATATGACGGCACTGATTTTATGGTCACAGGTTTACCGGTGGATGCAGATTTATGGACAGAGCGTGGTTTAACGACCGCCATGGCACAGTTTCGAATAAAACCCGAAAACAGCCGCTGGTCCAGTCGCTTTGATTACCATTACAGTGATACCAAGAGTGAAAATTTTTCGCTATACGGTCGCGACAGCCGCACCACCGCAGAAACCCATGAAGTGAAAGTGCTCAATTCATGGCGGCTTGGCAGTCAGGCCAAAGATCGTCTGAATATATTAATGGATCACCGCTCGGTTGATTTTACCCAAGCCGGAACTGCCACTGATTTTGGTGATCCCAATCAAAGTCAATCCTATCAAGTCACTGGTGTTGCCATTGAATTGCAAGGTCAAATCAATAAGCAATTCAACTGGCAAGCCTCCGCCCGGCATGATGATTTTAGTGTGTTTGAAGATGTCAGCAATTTTCAGCTCGCCGGCCGCTATCAACTGAGTCAGCAACAGAGAATTCGCGCCACTTTTGGCACCGGCAGCAAAGCCCCTTCATTTATTGAACGCTTTGGCTATTTCCCGGCCCAATTTATCGGTAACCCGGACCTGAAACCCGAACAATCCAGATCCTATGAACTGGCCTATGAAATGGATTATCACAATCATCAGCTCGCCTTTATTTACTTTAATCAGGATTTAACCGATGAGATTGATGGGTTTGTATTTGATTTGGATGCCGGTGCTTTTACCGCCCGAAATAAGCTGAATGACAGTGAGCGACAGGGTCTTGAATTCAGTTGGCTCGGGCAGTGGACAACACATTTATCAAGTCGTTTCAACTACACCTACACGGATGCCACCGAAGAAGATGCCCAAGGTCAGTCCCACAAAGAAGTTCGACGCCCGGCGCATATTACCAGTCTCACCATAAACTATGATTTTGCCCAACAGCGCGGCCGACTGTACAGCACCATTCATCACCAAAGCAGTCAGTTGGATAATTTCTTTTCACCCAGTACTTTTGTCACTGAGAAAGTTTATCTTGACGGGTTTACCACAGTCAGCTTTAATGCCAGTTGGGCCTTTAGCGAAAGAACGCAGGCTTATTTACGCGCCGAGAATGCTTTTGATGAAAACTACCAAGAAGTGTATGGTTATGCCCGTCCGGGCGCCGGTTTTTATATTGGACTAAACCACCAGTTTTTTTAAGTATTGTCATTATGAGAGACCACCGTTGTTGTCAGCTAAGCGGTGGTTTTTTATTGGCGTCTTAAACTGATTGAAGTAAACTAAACCCCTAAAAGAGGTTTCTATGCAACCTAAAACAGTCCGTTTCGGTCACGCTGTCATGGTTTTTACCGGGGTATTTCTGATTATCGCCGCCGGCATGTTTTATTTGGATCATCTATTACAGGTGGCCCTGTTCTTCGCTTTGCTGTGGGTCGGCTTGAATGCCCGCCTGATTGGCTTTCAGTACATCAGTCAACGGGAATTTATGAACAGCGCCATTGCACGCGCTTTACCGGCCATATATATTTTCTTGCTTATCGGTTTGCTGATTGCGGCTTTAATGAAAAGCGGTACGGTCGCGATGTTAATTTATTACGGACTGGACTGGCTGACGCCCGCTCTTATGTTGCCGATTGGCTTTGTATTGTGTGCTTTGATGTCAGTGATCACCGGCACTTCCTGGGGCACCGTCGGTACTTTGGGCGTGGTGTTGATGGGTATGGCCGAAACGGTGGGTTTACCTTTGTATTGGGTGGCCGGCTCGGTGGTGTCCGGTGCCACTTTTGGCGATAAAATGTCGCCCATTTCCGACACCACCAATCTGGCGGCTATGAGCACCGACACGGATTTATATGACCACATAAAATCTATGGCCATGACCACCGGGCCGACTTTTGTGCTGGTGTTGATTGTCTTCTTTGTTGTCGGCTGGCAGTTGCCGGTTCATGACAGCAGTTTACAGCAGGTGGCAAATTTACAACAGGCACTGGCTCAACAATTCGATTTAAACCCCTGGATAACGGTTGCACCGATTGCAGCTCTGATTCTTTTTAGCTACCGGCGCTTTGAGCCCGAACTCGCCATGGTGGCCGCAATCATAACGGCGACGGTGGTTGCCATTTTTTGGCAACTACAAAGTTTGCCTCAGATGGCGCAAGCCTTGTGGTCCAATCAGCCTGCAGAGACCTCTTTAGAATCCTTAAATCAACTGTTAGGACGCGGTGGTTTATACAGCATGGCCTGGACTTTGTTGTTGGCCATACTGGCCATTGCGATGGGTGGAATTTTACAACGTGCCGGCTTTATCCACGGCTTATTCAGCGGCTTTATTGAGCGCATCAAATCGGTGGGCGGTTTGGTCGGCACCACATTATTAAGCGGTTTGATGCTGGTGGCCTCACTGGGTGAGGCTTATATTGCCATTATCCTCAACAGCCAATTGTTTAAAAAAGTTTATCGAAACCGGGGACTGGATTCAGCCGTGTTATCTCGTACCGTAGAAGAGGGTGTGACTTTAATGGCCGGACTTATTCCCTGGACCACCGCCGGCGCTTTTTATGCGGCCACATTGAATATTGATGTTCTGGCGTTTGCACCCTATGCATTACTCAACTTAATCAACCCGTTAACGGCCATTGTGTTTGCTGTTTTGGGTTGGTCGATTATGCGCACTGATCACTCAAAGCAGTCATAAAAGCCCTTACAAAGACTTATCAGTCCTTGTAAGGGAATCAGCTTAGGAGTGCTGCGTGAGCTGGGAGCGGAAGTGTAAGTCCCAAGAACACACCTTTTTATTCAAACCCGTCTTTGAAAATCAAATCCACCAAAGCAGAACAGGTGTTGGGTGTATGCACATTGTTGTACTGAATATCATCGATATAAAAACCCTCTTCTTCATACCCGGGATCTGTTGACATACTCCAGCGGATTTGCACATTTTGACCGGCATATGCCGATAAATCATGTGAAACCGGGTCAAATCCACTTGATGCACCACCAAAAGCACCTTGGGTGGTGGGATAACCACATCCGTTAATTGGCGGATTCTGAGTTGAGCTGAAATTACTTGGATAACCACCCACAGGGGGTAAATCCTGCCAGCTGTTACCACCATCAGTTGAGATTTCTACGACCACACCATCCCAATTGGCTTCAATTTCATACCAAGCCCGGTAATCAATGGAAGGAGATCCTGCATTCGGAACAGAGATAAGCGGTGAATGCATACGTGCGCAGGTGTTGGATGTGTAGGTATTGGCCCCTTCAAAAGTACTGCGATAGCTTAAATTACCATTAAATGAACGTTCATTACTGACTGACCAGGTGCCGGATAGATTCATTAAAAGGCTGTTATCGACATCATCATTGATGGTACCCACCACGGCAGATGGCTGACCAAAGGCGGTGCCGGCCAGTTCAGTTGATAAATCGGATTCATTGCTGCCATTAACGGCTTTTATGCGGTAATAATAAGGTTGGCCATCTACCACAGAAAAGTCTGTGAACTGCGTACCCGAAGGCACCGTGGTTAACAGCGTTGAACCGTTTGCGATAAAATTATGCTGTATGTCTCGGTAAATTTTATACTGGATATCCGGATCCGCCGGACAATGACTGCTGGCAGCAGGCCAAGTCATAGTCAGTCCACAGGTGTTATTGGCTTGATTGTTTAATGCGACTTGACCGCCATTAAACTGGGGTGGAATGTCACAAATTTGGGTTGAACTTACATCCACACAATTGCTGAGTGCACTTTCATAATCACTGTTAAAAGCGCGCACCTGATAAGCATAGTTGTAGCCGCCCACTGTGCTTAAATCAGTGTAACTGTTGGTGGCACTTTGCCCCAGGTATCGCATACTGCCCGGCTCGATACTCAGACAGGTACCGTTGGCACGATACAATTCATAATAATCAGCATGACTGGCAGCCGCCCAATTCAAATCAACACCACTCAAGCCCTGATCAGTGGCGGTTAAGCTGCCGGGATTTCCCAGTGGCTGTGGTGTCAAGCTGCCTAAGTCTCCGCCAACCGCCAAAGCAAAACCTTGCCGATTGGTTCCAAAACTGCCATCCCCCGGGATGTTACCGCCGGAAACAGTCAACTGATAAGTGCCTGATTGTGGTGCGGTTATCCGCACCTGCTCAACGGTGTTGATGCTATCGGCCGAACCGCCCATTTGGGATTCTGCAGAAATGCCCGAGTTCATGACATTACCCAAATAAGTGCCATTCGGGGCCGCCACGGTTAAGTTCAGGTCATTCACCAGGGTGACACCAGAACCGGTGGGGCCGGCTAAATCGTACCAGGTTAAGGTGGCACGAAATTCCTGTCCGGATAAAACATCCACGTTAAAGGTCATACTTTCGCCTGTTTTCAGTCCATTTTCATGGGTCACATCCCAGAACTTTATGCGGCGACTGTCACCGTTAAAATACAAAGTATTGGCCAGCCAAGGTCGGCCCCAACCGGTGTGCCGGTAGTTAAAACCGGCATCCACATTGGTACCGTTAAGAATCATGGCTTTCATCAATTGCCCGCTGGGAATCAAGACATCGGCACTGTTTTTAACTCCGGTCGGGTAAAATCCATCGGTAAAATACTGGCGCAATAAAGCCAGTCCACCGGCGGTTATCGGGGTGGCCATGGATGTGCCGCTCATGTTTTTAGTGCTTGGATTGTCGATGGTGTTATTGTTATTGCTGTCACCGCTGGCCGATGTGATACTGGAACCGGTGGTGGAAATATCCGGTTTTAAGCGCCCGTCATCGGTCAATCCCCGGTTAGAAAATCCGGCCACGCTGGAACTGTTGCCATGACCCAGTGCACCCACGGTTAAGGCATTTTTGGCATTTCCCGGTGAACTGGTGCTGTTATTGGTGCCATCATCGTTACCCGCCGCCATCACAATAATCATATCGTCTAAATCCCGCAATGACCGGTCTAAATTCGCGTCTGAGCTGATGTATTCACCATAAGTGGAAGCCCCATAACTGTTACTGTGGATGCGTGCTCCGGCCTCATAAGCCTGTTGCCACATCGGTGACGAGCCAATACCGGATAAACCTGAATTACCACCCAAATCCTGAAATAATATCTGGGCATTAGGCGCCATGCCGTCATCCGTGTCATATCCTGACTGGTTCGGGTTAGATACCGAACCACCGACTTGTTTATCACCGGCCACAGAGCCGGACACATGGGTGCCGTGATAACCGGCCCATGCATGATCGTAACTGGTGGCGCCGGGCATCACCCAATAAGCCAGTACTTTGTTGTTGGGGTAAACGGTGCCCACCAGAGGTGGCGCCGTGTTTTGTGCATCGGTGAGCGCCGTTGAAACGCCGGCTCCTTTATCCAAATGCACAAACCAGTCTTCATTGCGATCTAAACCGGAATCCGCCACCGCCACAATTTGACCACTGCCGTAAAGACCCTTATCAAATAGCGTTTGGTCGTTTAAATTTGCACTGGTGTCCTGAATCGCGGGTACCGCATGTTGGTTCATCAGACGTTCGGGGTAATACAGATTAATCCATTGAATGCCTTCAGCTGAAGCCAGTTGACTGAGTGCCGCATCCAGATTTTGGGCGGGCAAACGCACCGCTAATCGGTTATCTTCTTGTGGGATATTGGATTGAATGAATTGCACTGAGGGTGTCATTTTTTGTATCAATGCCCGTAAATGCGCACGGGGATAATCGCTAAAAGCCTGAATGGTTACATCAAAATGACTCAAAGCCGGCCGGTTGACGGACCAGAGACTGGGTGAAATTTTAAAACCACTTTGAAAAGGTCCGTGCCAACGTATATCACTATTTTGACCTAATACATTGCGGTCAACATCTTGCCAATTCACTAAATAGGCATTGGCCGGCAAATAATTTAATACCTTAAAACCCCGGGATTTTAACCAGTCCGCACTCGCATGCCCTTGGTTAAATTGAACGATGCCATATCGATCTGATGCGGTATCACTTAAGCCCATGGCACTAAAATTCAGACGTTCTGCAGTGGGATCAAAAGCGCCGGTGGCCAGAATTAACTTGTTATCCTCAATCGCCTGTCGCATGGATGCGGTAGAAGGCTGGTGGCTGTTGATTGCTTGCGTGGTTGCCAGAGCGGTGCCTGAGGTGGCCAATATGATGGCCGCAGCCAGGGGTTTAAGTGTTGGTTTCATGGAAGTCCTCTTTTTAACGTGTTTGGTTTATACCTGATGAATATCGTTCACTGTCAACGGTTTTTTTAGCTAAAAATTTGGCAGCAAACCCTAAAAAAGATTTGTTTTAATTTATTTTCATTCTATTTGCAATCATCGCCTGCTTTTTTTAATAACGCAAGAACGTTGTACAAGGCACGACATATACAAAAATATAAGGCTTATTACATGGGCAGCGCAGGAGAGCTGCTGAGCAGCACGAGCCGGTTAGGCCAGGTAAATCGTGAGTAAGCGGCCACTTCCGCCCCAAGGACATTTCTTCTTCATTGTAAATGTCATTTTATGTTCTGCTTGTAAAGGGTGGTGTTATTCCTGAACCGGTTTCTTTTTCAGTTTTCTTTGTAAAGTCCGGCGGTGCATATTCAGGGCTTTGGCGGTTTGGCTGATGTTGCCGTTGTGTTCCTGCAGCACCCGTTGAATGTG
>NZ_BMEO01000014.1 GCF_014636635.1 Marinicella pacifica
TTAATATACCGCATTTTGCTATGAGTAACTTCTTGTTTTTCAACTATTTTCTAAATGCACCACGGGTTAAATGAATATTCATACACAAAATGAAGAAGGTGATGAAAATGAAACTCAAATTTTTAATGACTTTAACCGTGTTGTTATCAACAAGCGCATGGGCAGCGGTGCCACAAGCAGAGCGTAATGCTTTAGTGGCTTTATATAATTCAACCGATGGGGCGAACTGGTCAGACAATACCAACTGGCTGGTGGGAGATCCCTGTGATAATTCTTGGTTTGGAATTGTTTGTGGTACAAACACCATAACTGAAATAAGCATGGGAAGCAATAATTTAGTAGGTATAATTCCTGTGGAATTGGGCAATCTTTCTAATTTACAAAGGCTAAATCTTACTTTGAATCAACTGAGTGGCACGATTCCTAAGGAATTAAGTAATCTTTCTAATTTAAATTATCTTTATCTTACTTCCAATCGCTTGAGCGGTTCAATTCCAAAGGAATTAAGTAATCTTTCTAATTTGCAAAGTCTTAATCTTAGTAGAAATCAACTGAGCGGAACAATTCCGAAGGAATTGGGTAATCTTTCTAATTTACGAGAACTTTCTCTTTTTACCAATCAGCTTTATGGTTCAATTCCGGTTGAATTGGGTAATCTTTCAAATTTATATTATTTGTTTCTTGAATCTAATCAGTTGAACGGTTCAATTCCAATAGAGTTAGGCAATCTTTCTGATTTGCACTACCTACGGCTTAACTCTAATCGACTGAGTGGAACTATTCCAGGGGAATTGGGTAATCTTTCTAATTTGCAAAATCTTAATCTTGGTAGAAATCAACTGAGCGGTTCAATTCCGGTGGAATTAGGTAGTCTTTCCAATCTACAACACCTCTATCTTTATTCCAATCAATTAAGCGGTTCAATTCCAGTAGAATTAGGAAATCTTTCTAATTTATCTTGGTTTAATCTTAATTCCAACCAATTAAGTGGTTCAATTCCGGTAGAATTAGGCAATCTATCAAATTTAGAACGCCTTTTCCTAAATTCTAATCAACTGAGTGGTTCAATTCCGGTGGAATTAGGTAATCTTACTAATTTACAATACCTTTATCTTAATTCCAATCAATTGACTGGTTTAATTCCAGCGTCATTAACTAATTTATCTTCATTGGTATCTATAGACACACGATTTAATGCCTTATATAGCAATAACACTGCAGTCAATGATTTTATTAATGCCCGTCCATGCTGGTCTGGTAATCCATTCTGCAGCGAAGACTGGCAATACACACAAACGCAGTTTCCGGCCAATATTCAAGTAATCGCCAGCAGCGATAACAGCATCAGTTTGCAGTGGGATGAAACAACTTATCAGGCGCATGGTCACTATAAAATCATGATGGCCGAAAATTTGACCGGGCCTTATTCCGAGGTTTATCAGACCAGCAGTAAAAATGAGGTGATGTACACCCATGGTGGATTAAACCCTAATCAGACTTATTACTTTAAGCTGATAACCGATACCATTCCACATGTTTATAATTCTAACCTGGTCACCAGCGTGGAATCAGTTGCGTTATCTGAGACGACAGCGGCTTCAGCCACACCGACTAATTTGACTTTAACCATCAGCGGTGTCCAGCAAACACCCGCACAGGCCTCTGTTGTAAAAGTCCCTGTATTAAAAGCAGCCAGCCTTGTCGATATCAGTTATTCAATCCAAGTTAGTAATGACAGTGCAGAATCACTCACAGGCGCGACTTTTGTCCATCTGTTGCCGGATGATTTACTCAATGTAGCATGGACTTGCGACAATGAAACCAATGGAGCATTTTGTCCTGCGACAAATGGTGGTGGTAATCTAAATTATTTATTAGATTTACCTGCTAATTCGAGCATGACCTTTAACATCACCGGACAATCCGATGTGATAGATGCAGGTGGTCTGATTATTGTTGCCAGCATCGCTCCACCTGATGGATACAGCGATACGGATATTGACACTAACTCAGTCAGTGTTAATTTGGATGTTATCTATGCTAATGGTTTTGAACAATGATAAGGCAATACAGAAAAATGTCTGTTGTTCAGTTATTTCTAACCATCTAAGATTTATGGTGCTGAATAGTTCGGTTAACCACCACTACGTAAAAACACGGCACCATACACCGTGGTAACACCCGCTTGTTTTAAGGCCGTTGCAGCCGCAGACAGGGTTTGACCTGTGGTCAAGACATCATCCACCAAAATAAGAGCTTCGGGTAATACGCTGCCGTTCACCGTAAAGGCATGACGCACATTGGCGCGACGTTTCTTTTCCGGCAGGGTCGCTTGCATGGCCGTGTACTGACTGCGCTCTAAGCAATCGGACAACACCCGGCGACCACTGGCTTGAGCCATCAATCGCGTGATTTCATGGGCCTGGTTATAGCCCCGTTTTTGTAAGCGTTTTCGGTGCAAAGGCATGGCCAGCAAAGGCCAGTCAAGTGGCCAATCTGTGATAACAGGCGACATCAGTTCAGCCATGGCCCGGGCCCAATGCAGCTGCCCGGAAAATTTCAAAGCCATAACCCATTCACTACCCGGTGGCTGATAAATCCCGGCACAGGCGATACCGTCAAAAGCCGGTCGCTCTTTACGGCAATCGGCACATAAACGATTGTCCACCGGCTGATTTATTTCAGTTAAGGGTTTGGCGCAAACATGACACCCGGCAGCGGGTGCTTGAATCAATTGTTGGCAGCCCCTGCACAGCAGTTTTTCAGCATGGCAGTGACAGACAACACAACGGTTCATGACACCCTGACGTCCATGGATTTGTTATCAATCATCAACCAAATCGGCCGCGGTGGCCAAATCAACACTCACCAAACGTGATACACCCGCCTCTCGCATGGTCACACCCATCAGCTGATTGGCAATTTCCATGGTCACCTTATTATGGGTTACAAATAAAAACTGGACTTTTTCTGACATGTCTTTAACCATGTTCGAAAACCGGGCCACATTGGCATCATCCAACGGCGCATCCACCTCATCCAATAAACAAAAAGGGGCCGGATTCAGATTAAAAATAGCAAACACCAAAGACACCGCTGTCAGGGCTTTTTCACCCCCGGATAGCAACTGAATACTGGACACCCGTTTGCCCGGCGGTCTGGCCATAATCGCCACACCGGTGGTGAGCAAGTCATGACCGGTCAGCTCTAAATAGGCGTGCCCGCCGCCAAACAGCCGCGGAAACAATTGTTTGATGTGGCTGTTGACCGCTTCAAAGGTTTCTTTAAATAAGGTACGCGTGTCTTTATCAATGCGGGCAATCGCCTGTTCCAGCGTCTCTAAAGCCTGACGCAAATCTTCATCTTGTTCATCTAGGTATTGTTTGTGCTTAGATTCTTCTTCATACTCTTCAATCGCCGCCAGATTCACCGGTTCCAGACGTATGATGTTGCGGTGCAGTTGTTCCATCTGGGTTTCTTTTTGTTCCACCCATTGAGTCACCGCATCCTGCTTAATCTCCATATCCGCCAGCACCGCGTTGGGTTCATAGCCCAAATCCGTTAATTGCTCTTTAAAACCGTCGGCTTTTAACTGCTGTGATTGCCGTTCTAATTTGGCATTTTCCAACGCATTGCGGGCACTTTCAATTTCTTGCTGGTGGCCTGCGCGGGCTTGTTCCATGTCATTCAGTTCTGACTGTAAGGTGGCCACAACCTGGTTTTGCCGGTTGCGTTGCTGTTCGGCCCGGACACGTTTTAAAATCAGTTCATCCAATGCTTTTTGCTGGTCTTTGGCCGGATTGTTCTGTTGATTTAAGCGGGTCAAGAGTTGATCTTTTCGCTGTTTCAGGTGTCTGATGTTCTGATCGGCGCGTTGCATATTTTGCCGCAATGACTGAATCTTGTTGTCAGCCGCTGAATGTCGGAGACGGGACTGATAAAACTGTTCTGAAATGTCATTTAACTGGGCTTTGGCCTGTTCATATTCGGCATTCAGCTGCTCTTGCTGTTCAGCCAGAACCGTTTTCTGTGCCTGACGTTCTTTCATAGCCCGCAGTGCTTGTTCTAAACGCCCCCGGGCCTCACTCAGAGACTGTTCATCTTCTTTTATTTGCGTTTGAAGAGCCGTTACTTCCTGTGTTTTTTGTTCGGCTTGCTGTTGCTCCCGTTCTATGAGGTGTTGTTTTTGTTTTATCTGACTGTCCAATTCAGACAGTTTGCGATGCGCCATATTCAGATCTAACTGCAACTGTTCGGTCTGTTGGTTTTCGGCTTGTCGGGTATCAATCAACTGCTGCAGCTGAGTTTCCTGGTCACGGATGGTCTGCTGCAACCGCTCACCGTTTTGTTCTAATTCGGTGATTTGTTTTTTACGCAATAAAAAATTTTCCTGGCGATCTCCGCGCTGTACGGTCAGCCAATCCTGACCCGACCAATCGCCTGCGCGGGTAATCACAGAATCTCCCGGCTTTAACCGAGCTTTTAACTCAGGTATATCTTCTGCGCGCTCACAGGCATAAACTGTATTTAACCATTCAGTCACCACAGCCGGTCCCTGCACCTTTTCCGATAACCGACCGGGCTGCGCTTTGGGTTGACCTTGATCCCCACTGATCGCGGTGACAGAACCAAACTTCCAGTCTGCCAGCAATTCAGTTAACCCCAAACCGGTGCTGAGTAAAGCCTGTAATCGCTCGCCCAGTACGGTTTCAACTGCCACCTCCCAGCCGCTGTCCACTTTTATGACTTCTGCCAAACGACCGCTGATATTCGATTGGTGCTGGTGCAGCCAGTGTGTCATGGCCTCATTGTCTTCTGACATGGCCGCTTTTTGCAGTGCATCCAAAGACCGTATCTGACCCTTGATTTGATGCAGTTCGGCCTTGTTGTCATCCATAGCCCGACGTAAATCCGATAGTTGAAGACGGGTGGTTTCTTTCTGGGATTTTAAGTTGGTCAATTGTTGACTGAGCTGCTCGAAACTTTGAAGTTGTTTGTTGTGTTTTTCTTCTAATTCGCTTAAAGCCGCTTGCCAATCTTTGAGTTCATTGCCGGCATCGGTTTGTCGGCGGTTGTTTAAACGCTCAACCTGACGCAGCAAACCGGCTTCCAAAGCCGCAATTTTGGTTTTTTCCACCTCTGCCTGTCGCTGCTGGTCATTGATTTCCTGTAACAAAGTATCCCATTGCTGTCGCCACAGCCGGCGCGCCGTGTCATGGTCTTCACTGGTTTCTCTGGCGGTTTCCAACTGGGCCGTCAGGGTTTCTAAGCGGGGTTCTTCGGCGCTAAAAACTTGCTGCTCAGCCTGCAAAGCCGTGGCATCGTCTTCGCGTTGTTTTTGCTGTTGTTCTATGTCATATTCAGCCGCCAACAGATCTTGTTTGTTTTTTTCTGACAGATTTTTGGCATGGCTGATGGCCTGTTCTATTTTGCCGATTTCTGCATTTATCTGATAAAGCTGCTCTTGTAACTTATTGTGCTGATCTGAATTTTTTTGAAAACTGTCCCGTTTGAGGGTGATGTTTTTTTCGGTTTCGGTCAAGCCGCGCCTGGTTTTTTCAAATTCAGTTTGCAGCCGTTTAATGTCCTGGTCGCTGTGTTCGGCCAGCTGTTGCCATTGTTGCCAGCGTAAGGCCAGCACTTCGGCTTTCAGTTGTTTTGACTGCTTTTTTAAATCCGTGTATTTTTCAGCATTTTTGGCCTGACGTTTCAAATGCTGAATGTGTTTGCCCACCTCGGTGCGCAAATCATCCAACCGCTCCAGATTTTCGCGGGTGCGCAAGATACGCCGCTCGGTTTCTCTGCGACGTTCGCGGTACTTGGACACACCGGCGGCTTCTTCAATGTATCCCCGCAAATCTTCGGGTTTTGACTCCACAATATTTGAAATCATGCCCTGTTCAATAATCGAATAACTGCGTGGCCCCAATCCGGTGCCCAAAAACAAATCAACAATGTCCTTTTTGCGGCATTTGCTGCCGTTCAAAAAATAACTGGATTGGGCTTCCCGGTTTACCTGACGTTTGACCGAAATTTCATTGTAACCGCCAAATTCACCCTGAATCTGGCCATCACTGTTATCAAAAATCAACTCAACTGTGGCCATACCCACCGGTTTACGGGTAGCAGAACCTGAGAAAATTACATCAGTCATGGCGCTGCCACGCAACATTTTGGCAGACGTTTCGCCCATCACCCAGCGCACCGCATCGATGATGTTAGATTTACCGCAACCATTGGGACCAACCACTCCGGTCAGATTGGTTGGTAACAGCACTTCGGTGCTATCCACAAAAGATTTAAAACCGGCTAATTTAATTTTTGAAAGTCGCATGGATGCTATGATTTTTTGTTGCTTTCTGTTTATTTTTTAGGTATGGTCGCGGCCTTTATTAAAACGTGTTTTTATTATGACCACCCAACCCTCAGATCAATTGGAAACCTTTCCAAATCCTAATCCAAACCGGGATTATACCATCATTATGGACATCCCTGAATTTACCTGTCTGTGCCCAAAAACCGGTCAGCCGGATTTTGCCACTTTAAAGATTGAATACACCCCTGATAAATTATGTATTGAATTGAAATCATTAAAATTATACATGTGGACTTTCCGTGATCGCGGCGCTTTTCATGAAGCGGTCACCAACGAAATATTGGATCATTTGGTGAATGCCATTGATCCGCGCTGGATAAAACTGACCATGAAATTCAATGTGCGCGGCGGTATTTACACCGATGTGGTGATTGAACACAAGCAATAAAAAAGGGCCTGCATAAGGCCCCTTTTCAAAAACTGTCCATTTATTTACATCTGGGATTGTAAATAATTTTGTTCACCGACTTGTTCAATCAGACTGAGCTGGGTTTCCAGCCAATCCACATGCGCTTCCTCAGAATCTAAAATTTTCTGGAACAAATCGCGACTCACGTAATCGCGTACCGACTCACAATATTCCACGCCGTCGCGTAAATCCGGAATGGCATCCAGTTCCATCGCCAAATCACACTTAAACATCTCGCCAACGGTTTCACCAATTCGTAGCTTGCCCAGATCCTGTAAATTCGGCAAACCCTCTAAAAATAAAATCCGCTCCATCAAAATATCCGCGTGCTTCATTTCATCGATCGATTCTTCACGCTCCTTGGCGGCCAGTTTTTCAAAACCCATGTCTTCCAGCATCTTGGCGTGCATGAAGTACTGGTTAATGGCGGTTAATTCGTTATACAGGGCTTTGTTGAGTAATTGAATGACTTTTTTATCGCCTTTCATGACGTCAATCTCCATAATTTTGCTAAACCGTCATGATAACATTTTCAGCCAAATGATGGGGTTAAATAAACAGATATCAGGCGAATTGGGGCTTGTTGGAGGACAGGACGTTCAAAAAAGAGGGTTGCTGATCGGATTGTTGTCTTAAGATGTCTTCCGCCATCTCGAGACAACTGCCGCAGCCGGTGGTGGCGCCGGTTTCAGCGGCCAGCTGATAAATGTCACTCACCCCTGATCGGGCAGCTTTTAGGATGTCTTTATCGGTGATGCCGTGGCAAATACAAACGTACATATGCAATGAAAATGAAAATCAAAGCCAATTTTAAATGCCAATGATAATGATTGTCAATAACAAAATAAGAATCGTTCTTGCTCCCTTTCAGAAACTGTTCATTTATTCCAGCATTTCTTCACCGGCATTTGGATCGTTATAAATATCCTCATCAAACTTACCGATGGATTTTGCCACAATACAGGTAATCGTGGCATCACCGGTGACATTCACCGCGGTTCGGGTCATATCCAGCAAGCGATCGACGCCTAAAATGATACCAATTCCTTCAATCGGCAAACCCACTTGTAACAACACGCCCTGCAACATCACCAAACCGGCACTGGGTACGCCGGCAGTGCCGATTGAAGCCATGGTGGCCATCAGAACAACCGTCACAAGTTGACCACCGGTTAAGTCTAATCCATAGGCATTGGCGATAAAAACCGTGGCCACACCCTGCATAATCGATGTGCCATCCATGTTGATGGTGGCACCAAAAGGCACCGAAAAAGAGGCCACCGAATTTTGCACTCCGAGGCGTTCAGTCACGGTTTTATAAGTCACCGGAATGGTGGCATTCGAACTCGATGTACCGAAGGCAAAGGACAGGGTGCTGCGCATTTTACTGAAAAAAATGAAAGGACTTAGACCCGACAGCACTTTGAGCAATATTGGATAAACCAACAAGGCATGCACAAACAACACAATTAATACGGTAAAGAAATAGCCACCTAATGCCAGCACCGCATCAAAGCCCAGCTCTGCAAACACTTTGGCCAAAATGGCCAGTACCGCAATCGGCGCAAACTCCATAATCACCATCACCAGTTTCATAATGACTTCATTAAAGTCCTTAAAGAAACTGATGACCTTTTGACCGGCATCACCGGCTTTTCCGGCACTGAAACCCAGCAGGATGGCGAAAATAATGATGGCCAGCATATTGCCGTCAGCCATGGCTTGAACAGGATTGTCCAAAATACTTAAAATCACCTCGGTGAATGTCCGGCCTTCGGCCGCCACATAATTCACATCCGTGGGAATTTCAGCCCCGCCTCCAACGCCAAAAGTGATGGCAATGGTTAAGGCAATGGTGATGGCGGTGGCAGTGGTGAACAAATAAAAGGCCAATGTGCGCCCACCCAGTGAACCCAGCATAGCCGGTTCTCGCAAAGCTGTGGTGCCACAAAACAATGACACAAAAACCAGCGGCACCACCATCATTTTTAAAGACAGGATAAAGAGCTGACCAATGATATAAAACAAGCCATTGATGATATACACATCGACAAACTCAATGGCGGTCAGATTGGATAAATTAAGTACCGTTCCGATAACGGCACCGATGATCATGTAAATGATTATTTTTCTGGTGAGGTTCATAAGTCAGTTGTTGTGTTGTGGATTATGCCACCTATGGGGGTTTGCTTGTTGCCAATCGGCTTGCCACATGGCCGGCCGTTGATCATCATCCAATAAAATTCCGGCTTTCAAGGTGGGGTACAGTTCTTCATAATTTCTGACCAAAGAACCTTGAACCCGCTGAATAATGTGGTGCGGCCTGAGTTCATCAAAGGAAC
Source organism: Marinicella pacifica (assembly GCF_014636635.1). Classification (GTDB taxonomy): domain Bacteria; phylum Pseudomonadota; class Gammaproteobacteria; order Xanthomonadales; family Marinicellaceae; genus Marinicella; species Marinicella pacifica. The sequence goes on from NZ_BMEO01000014.1 coordinate 9,128, forward strand.
TTAACCCGGCCGCTGCCAGCAAATCAATCATATTTTCAAGCATTTTACGGTGATAGCGTGCCACCCGTTCGGCTTTATTTTCAACCACCAGACCTTTATTGCGGGCCGGGTCCTGGGTGGTGATACCGGTGGGGCAATTGCCGGTGTCACACACCCGCGCCTGAATACAACCCAGGGCAAACATCATGCCACGGGCCGAATTCACCGTATCAGCGCCCAGCGCCAGGGCTTTTATCATGTGAAAAGCCGAGATAATTTTACCCGCCACGATAATTTTCAGATGGGGCCTTAAACCAGTGCCGATAAGCGCATTATTGACATACACCAAAGCGTCCCGCAAGGGGGTGCCCACCGAGTTGGTGAGTTCAATGGGGGCTGCACCGGTGCCGCCTTCACTACCATCTATGGTGATAAAGTCCGGTAAAATATTGGTTTCCAGCATCGCTTTACACAAGGCCAAAAACTCATATTTTTTTCCCAGACACAATTTAAACCCCACCGGTTTACCACCGGACAGCGCTCGAATTTTGGCTACGAACTGTAACAGTTCAACCGGGGTACTAAAGGCACTGTGGCTGGCCGGTGACTCGACGGTTTTATAGGGTTCCACATGGCGAATCGCGGCTATTTCAGGGGTTACCTTACTGCCGGGCAAGACCCCGCCGTGGCCGGGTTTGGCGCCTTGCGAGAGTTTAATTTCAATCATTTTGATCTGGTCGCGGGTGGCTTTTTGGGTAAACAAGGTTTCATCAAAATGACCCTCTTTATCCCGGCAGCCAAAATAACCCGATCCAAACTGCATGGTGAGATCACCACCGTGTTTCATGTGATAGGGGCTGATACCGCCTTCACCGGTGTTGTGACAAAAACCACCACGTTTAGCCCCCAAATTAAGTGCTTCAATGGCATTGTGACCCAATGAACCGTAACTCATGGCAGAAATATTAAGTAATGAGGCTTGATAGGGTTGCTGACAATCTTTACCGCCGATGGTAACGCGCGGGTGGTAATATTTAATTTTTGCCGGCGATACCGAGTGGTTTATCCATTCATAGCCTTCAGCCTGAACATCCACGATGGTTCCAAACGGCCGGGTGTCTCGCTGCCCTTTGGCACGTTGATAAACCAACGCACGGTGTTCCCGGTTCACCGGCTTGCCGCTTAAATCGGTCTCAATAAAGTATTGTTGAATTTCGGTGCGAAAAGACTCCAGCAAATAACGAAAGTGACCTATCACCGGGTACAAACGGCGCAGGGTTTGTTTTTTCTGGAACATATCCCATAAACCAATCACCGACAATGGTACCCAGATGATGAACAGCCACCAGGCAGCGGTCCAAAATTGAGCCCACAACACCGTCAATGCCGGTATCACGGCCAGTAATACCAGGAATTTTTGTCGGACTGTCATGCTTAAAACCTTTTAATCACCCAATGAACCGGCTCAACGCCACTGTTAATTAAGTCACTGTAGGCCCCGGTACGCATATTTTTGGCTTGCGGGTCGATATAATAAGGCACGCCGTCTGCCGGAATCACTTTAACCATAATTAATTCACCTTTTTGTCGGTATTCTTCGACGATTTGATTTTTTTTGATGATAACATTCACCTCGTTGGCATCGGGTTTGGGTGCTTTTGCCTGCGCCAACAACTCAACCGATTCTGGCGGACTTTGTTTATTTGTGATTGATTCATGGGTGCTTTTATCCTGTGATTGTGCCAGGGCAAAACCGGCGGACAGAAGTAATATGATTAACCCATTAAAACGCATACAGTTCTCCAATGAGGGGATTTTAGGAATGTTGACCATGATACAATGACATTTGTGATTTATAAATCAATTTTATGACGAAGTTTTTAAGCCAAATGATTCAGTGTTGTTTTTTTGCGGTCTTCATAGCGTTGTTACTGACCGGTTGTGGCGGACCAACCGTTGATAAAAATACCCGACTTGTAGAACGGATTAAAAGCATGGAAGCAGCTGTTGAAAATAGACATGTGGATGATTTTATGGCCGCCATCAGTGATGCCGTCGAAACTGAACGTGGCTGGGGCAAGAAAGATATTGAACGGATGTTGCGCCTGCAGCTCATGCGGCGCAGTTCGGTGCATATTCACCCACAGTTAAAAAGTATAGATTGGCGGCATGATGGTGAGGAAGAGGCCGAAGTGAAGCTGGCTGTGGCGATGGCCGCCACCGCATTCAGTTTAGAAGATTTAGCACGCATCAATGCCGATTTAATGCTGTTTACGGTCACTTTTAGACAACACAACGGTGAATACAAAATCACCCAAGCCCGCTGGCAACGGGCCAGACCCTTAGATTTTTTGTAAGGTTGTAATCATGTCGCTGTTTGAAGGGCTGTCAGCGGTGTGGACGTCGTTAAATCCCAATGTTTTAGCAATTTGGCTTATCCGCTTGGCCCCGCTGATTAAGGGTAAGCGTGATACGGCTGTTTTAATTTTCCCGGGACATTGCTGCCAAAAGTGCTCCAAAATCAAGCCACTGGTGGCGGTGAGCACCGGTTTTTTTGAGGTTTTCAGCAGCTCATACAAGGCCTCAAAATTAAGTGACAACGGCACCCTTTGATAGGTATTGATTTGCTGATAATGTATTTGGCGTTCAATACAATAACGGCGCACCAGATCCAAACCTCCGGCAGCCGTTAAAATCACCAGACTGTCTGGCTGATAATGGTCCAGTAATGCCATCATACCGGCTGAATCCTGCGATGCCGGGGTTAGAATCGGCTGATCAAAATGGTCCTGCCAATAACGTGCCACACCCTCACCCACACCCATCACCTTGGTATCCTGTGACAAGGTAAAGTCAGGTTTCAACAACAACAAATGTTTAATCGCGTTGCTGTTAAAAATCAGAATAAGCGGTGCCCGCTCCGCCTGAGCCAGTTGTTCAGGCGTGACTTCAGTGTTGGTTTGTACCGCAAAACACGGCATCGCCATGGTTTCAAAGCCTGCTTGTTGATAAGCTTTTTGTGCTTGTTCAATACGGTGTTGCGGTCGTGTGATAATGACGGTGCTCATGCCTGCTCACTTAAGGCCAAAATTTCTTTGGCACCTTGCGATAACAAATCTTCTGCCACCACACGGCCCAGCGATTCAGGATCGTAACCTTGTTGTTGGGCGTTCAGAACCTGTTCACCGTCAGGGCTGAAAACCGCGGCCTTGAGGTGAATACTGTGATCCGATAACGCCTCGGCATAAGCGCCGATAGCCACCGAACAAGAACCCTCCAGTGTTAAATTCAAAGCCCGTTCAGCACGAATGCACAAATGGGTGTCGGCATGGCTTAGGACGGATAATTCTTCAGCCAGTTGGGAGTTGTTTGCCAAACACTCCACCCCGATGGCGCCTTGTGACACCGCCGGTAACCATTGGGGTGCGGTTAAACGGCTCGCGATGCGGTCTTCAAAACCCAGGCGGATAAGACCCGCCGAAGCCAGAATAATGGCGGCGTATTGACCATCATCGAGTTTTTGCAGTCGAGAATTGACATTGCCGCGTAAAGGCTTAACCTGTAAATCCGGACGCAGTGACAACAGTTGTGCCTGACGCCGTAAACTGGAGGTGCCGACCACCGCGCCGTCTGGCAAATCATCCAGACTTTGGTAATGATTTGACACAAAGGCATCACTGGCATCAGCCCGCTCAAGAACCGCACATATTAAAAAGTCATCGGGCATATCGGCCGGTACGTCTTTCATGGAATGCACCGCGATATCGGCTTCGCCGGCCAACATGGCTTGTTCCAGTTCTTTTAAAAACAGTCCTTTACCACCGAGTTTACTTAAGGTGACCTCCAGACGACGATCCCCTTCGGTGGTCATCGGTAATAATTGTGTTCGGTAATCTGTTCGGGCTTCAATGGCGGCGGCCACATGCTTGGTTTGCCACAGGGCCAAGGCCGAATCGCGGGTGGCGAGGGTCAAAATTTTTTTAGTCATGTTTGTAAATAGTCTTTCACATTGGGTAATTGTCTGCGACTGATGGGCGGCTTTAAATCAAGCTGTTTCAGTAAAGCCACCGGGCAATGCGTTTCATCGCTGTCGATACCACGCAAAAAAAGCACATTCACCAACCAGCTGCGGTGTATTCTAATAAATTGTGGGTATTTTTGGGCCAATTCCGTCAAACTTTGGTCCAATAAATATTTTTTTTCTTTTAAATGGGCGGTGACGTACTTATCTTCTGCCTGAAAACAGGCCACCTGATTGACCGGCAAGCGCAAAAAACGTCCGCCGTCTTTAAATTGAATGGCGTCTTTTTGATTTCCATCAATGCGATCCAGGGTTTCCTGCAATCGCTCACCGGAGATCGGTTTTAGCAGGTAATCCACCGCTTTCACATCAAATGCCGGCAAGGCAAATTGCTCATGGGCGGTTAAAAAAACAATCGCCGTTTGCGGATAATCTCGATGGATAATTTTAGCCGCTTCCATGCCATCCATCACGGGCATTTCAATGTCCATAAAAACCACATCAGGATACTGCTCAGCCATTTTGGTTAACGCCTGTTCGCCATGATCCGCCATACTAATCTGATGCGAACCTAAATGTGCCAATAAACCGGCCAAGCGCCGCCGTGCCAATGGCTCATCATCCACAATCAGAATATTCATAACGGTATCAGTACCTGAGCTTTAAAACAATCCGCTGTCTGCGAGGTGGTTAAAGAGCCATCCCGGCCATAATGCAGAGCTAATCGGGTCTTAATATTATCCAAAGCCGTGCCACAACCGCTTTTAATGCGGCTGATATCCATTGGATTTTCTACGGTTATTTTCATGTGCTGATTATAGCGTTCAATGGTCAGCTTGATACACCCCCCATTCGCCAGATGCGCAATACCATGAATCACAGCATTTTCAATCAGCGGCTGAATAGTCAATAAAGGAATGCGTTGTTCAAGCAAACTGTCATCCACCTGCTGCTGATACTGCAACCGATCAGCCAGGCGCAGATGTTCAATGGCCAAATATTGATTAACCCATTCCAACTCCTTGGCTAATCGCGTCATATTCTGCTGCCTTTGGGTAAAGGCCTTTCTGAACAGACCCGATAAATTCATCACCGCCTGTTCTGCAGCCGGTGGATCGATGGCGATCAAACTGGCAATGGAATTCAGGGAATTGTATAAAAAATGGGGTTTCATGCGCGCCTGGAAGGCATTCATTTGTGCCTCAGCGAGGGCTTTAATCTGCTGCTGCCATTGATTTTGAACGTAAAAATAGCGCAATAATAGCACCATGGTTAAAATTGTCGCCACCCATACTTTAACAACCGTCAAAATTCCATCATCCACATAGTTAAACATCAAAACCTGATCCACCCACACCAAAAAACCGGTCAGAGTAACCGTCAACACACTGGTTATCAGCAGCACCAAGCCAACGCCGGTCAGGGCCGGTAATCGGTTCAGATTAGGGTGCAATAAAACCAGCATAAGCACCAGAATAACGGCCAGAATTTGCGCCATAAAACTCAACACCGCCAATTGATTCAGATAAGCCAGATTAAAACCAATAAAACTCAACGAATACACCAGCACCACCATCTGAGTAATCACCACCACGGTAAAAACCGCCAGCGGCTGTGATAAATCCATCAACCAGCGCTGATTGTTGTTGGCTGCTGTGGATTTGTTGGGCAGGGTGTGATCCGTTTCATCGGCGGACATACTAATTACTTTTTCCTCATGCAATGTAAAAAAACAGGCTTGAATGTTTGCAATTTGCTCTATTTTATAGAAAAATGACCGCGATTAGTAACTTGTTCCGTGTTTACAGCCATGACATCTCGATTTATTTTAGTTCTATTGGCCATGATGTGGTCGGCATTTGCCGCCGCCGCTGAGGTCGTGAATGAACCTGAACAAAATAACCAATGGCTTAAGCCAAGCACGCAGATTAGCAGTGAAGACAAAAACAACACCCTTAACAAACAACCTGCTGGCAACGCTCAAAAAGAACAATCTCCAAAATCCGAACGTTCACGCTTAGGCGGCATGTTTGACCTGTTACTGCCATCGGGTCTCAGAGACAATCAATAACATGCCCGAACCCGCCTTAGCGGACTTCAATCAATTTCTACATAAAAACATCCCATCAGTTCGCTTTATGCAACTGCAATTGTTGAGCTGTACTGACAAGACCCTGACCGCCAAAGCACCGGCCAAACCCAACCTCAACGACAAACAAACTATCTTTGGCGGTAGCAGCGGTGCACTGATGGTTGTTTGTGGCTGGTCGCTGATTAAATACAATTTAGAACAAAGAGGTTTTAATCATGATGTGGTGATAGCCGAGGCCAAAACCCGCTGGCACAAAGCGCAAACCGAAGACCTTTGGATTAACGCCCACACTGAAATCAGCTGGTCTGAGACTGAGATGACTTTAAACAACAATCAACAAACTAAAATCACCATCGACGCACAAATTAACAACGCAAAAAAGCAACCCTGCAGCACCATGACCGCTATTTTTGTGGTCTTGGTCAACAAGACTGTAAAGGCAAAACGCTGAGTGCAGGCTGGCTGTTTAAGGCTTGTTTTGAACCCAGAAAACGATTGAGGATGTGATAGACATCCAGATTAAATCCAGCCGGGCGGATTGGATTTTTATGCACCACATCACTGCTGATAACAGCGCTCTGATTTATTCTTTCATAACCATAATCGCTCAGTTCTGCCATCGAAGTGAGCGCCGCCACATAGACCCAGCCATCGATTAAATGCAACCAGGTCAAATCAGGCTCATGGCAACTTTGCTCAATCACCACCACCGCCGATTCCCAGGGCCAGTCTTTAATCTGGGTTTTAAGCAAGGCTTGTCGTAACCGTTGGTTATGGTCTTTAATGTCTTCTTGTCCACAGCATGCACCGGCACAGCGTTTTAATTGAAATCGAAAGCACGGTGAATGGCGACCGGCCACTGCACGTTCCAGACCCAGAATACGATGACATAAGCGATGTTGATCTGCCAGCTGTCTGAGGTATTCACTGGCATGCCGCACCGTTCTGAACAAACCATATTCCTGTTTATCCGTATCCGGCACCTCATCAGCAGCCACCGGTTTAATGTGAATTCCTTGTGCATCACCATGACTGCCACGCAAACATATCTGGAACATTTTTTTGACCCGCCGCAAGCGAACATTATGTACCGGCAGGTGTTTTTTAATCTCCTGATTTTCCAGTAAACAGGCACCCAAATCACTCGGCGTCCGTCGATAATCAATATGAGCAATTTGATTGTGTAACTTAAAATCTTTGCGTTGGCTGTGGTCTTGTGAAAAATGATTTAATACCCGATTTTTTAGATTGACACTTTTACCAATGTACAACAGGCGATCTTTGTTATCATAAAAATAATAAACACCCGGGGCATTCGGTAAATTAGCCACTTGCTCTGGTGGTAATTGAATCGGCAAGGTGGCATCTTGAATTAATTCACGGCAGGCTGTTGCTACTTTTTGAGCGTCATGCAACAAGCTAATCTGAGCAAAGAACTGATAAATCATCAAGGCATCATCCAGCGCCCGGTGGCGGTTTTCGATGACTAAATCAAAACGCTTGATAATGACGTCCAGGCCATGCCGTTTACATTCAGGAAACAGTCGTCGACTGAGTTTCACAGAACATAAAGGTTTAGTCCGGTAATCCCGACCCAGACGACGAAATTCATTTTTTAAAAAACCATAATCAAAGCGTGCATAATGCGCCACCAACACCCGATCCTGCAGCCAATCCCATAATTCATCGGCAATGTCAGCAAAAGTTGGCGCATCTTTTAAGTCATTCAACGTGATCCCGGTTAATTCAGTGATTTTTGGCGGCAAACTGCGCTCCGGATTGATAAAAGTCTGCCACCTGTCCACCAATTGCCCGTTTTCCACGAACCACAAACCGATTTCAATAATTCGGTGATAACTGGCTTTACCACCGGTGGTTTCTACATCCAGAATCACCATTTTTTCCGGAAACCCCGACGACAAAATCTGTTGTTTGTTGTTGGCTAACCAGGAACTTTGCGCCATGTTTTTAGACCTTTTAACAAATGTTGAAATCATACCCTAACCGTCATCAAAACAAAGTTAATTGAACACATTTCAAGGATTTAACCGGCATTTAAACTCAGGTACGGTATATTAATGAATGATTCACAAAAACATAAAAACCATGAGTCAAATAATTACCAAAAACCCATACAGCCATAAGACAATTCAAAAATACGCACTATTTAGCCAAAAAACCATGTTACAAGCCCTACAACGGGCTGATGACCGCTTTAATTTCTGGCGCCACACAAATTTTGATGAACGTGCCGATTTAATGTATCAACTCGCCCGTTTATTAAAAAAACAAAAACGGGCTTTAGCCGAATTAATCACGCAGGAAATGGGCAAGACTATTAATGAGTCAGTTGCTGAAATCGAAAAATGTGCCTGGGTCTGTGAATATTATGCCGAACATGCCGGCGATTTCTTAAAAGACCGTATCATCAGCACTGACGCCCAAACCAGCTTTATCCGCCATGAACCGATGGGTGCCGTCCTGGCCGTGATGCCATGGAACTATCCTTTTTGGCAGGTGTTTCGTTTTGCCGCACCGGCTTTAATGGCCGGTAATGTGGGCTTGTTAAAACATGCTTCCAATGTGACCGGTTGCGCGCTTAAAATTGCCGAACTGATTCAACAGGCGGGCTTTGAAGAAGGCTGTTTTCAAACTTTGCTTATTGATCATGATTTAACCGCAGAACTGATTAAACAACCGAAATTAAAAGCCGTGACGGTCACCGGCAGTGAGGCTGCCGGGCGTAAAATTGCCGCCAAAGCAGGGAAAAACCTGAAAAAAACTGTACTCGAACTCGGCGGTTCAAACGCTTTTGTGGTGCTGGCCGATGCCAATTTGGATAACATCATAAACACTGCTGTCACCGCCCGTTTTCAAAACACAGGACAAAGCTGCATTGCCGCAAAACGTTTTATTGTCGAAGCATCCATTTATGATGAATTTTTAGAACGGTTTAAAAACAAGGTCGAACAACTGAAATGTGGCGATCCCATGGATGAGGCCACCAGCCTTGGACCGATGGCACGTGCTGATTTGGCCGAAGAACTGGCCGATCAGTTACAACGTTCGGTTCAGCAAGGCGCTAAAATCCTCATCGGCGGCGAGCAATCCAAAACCCGCTTTCAAGCCACCATCGTCACCAATGTCACTGTTAATACGCCACTGATGCAGGAAGAAACCTTTGGGCCGGTGGCCCCGGTGTTTAAAGCCAAAGACGACGAGCACGCGCTGAAAGTCGCAGCGGCCACCCGATATGGCCTGGGCGTGACCGTTTGTACCCGTGATCCAGAGACCATTTTGAAGCAACTGCACCGTTTTCCCGATGGCGCGGTATTTATCAATGAACTGGTTAAATCTGATCCCCGACTGCCTTTTGGCGGTACCGGTATTTCCGGTTACGGCCGGGAGTTATCACGACCCGGCATCAAAGAATTTATCAACCAGAAAACCGTATATGTGAAAACAGGTCAACGCCTGAGAAACGATAATTTTATGGTGTAACCGGGAAGTCTTTAAAAAAATTATTAAGTCCATTGTCACTGCTGCGGGTTAAATCACCTAAGGTATAATTTTTCCACATCACTTTGCCGGTTTCGTTGGAAAACAATAAAGCGGTGCTGTGAGGACGTCCCATGGGCACTGCCACCCCGATAAAAGCACCGCTGGTGGCACCCAAAGTAAGTCCTGCAGTAACCACGCTCATACCCATGGCTTTGACAAAGGACACCCGAGGCACAAGCACCCGCACATGTAATATGGCTACCTTATCCCGAAAATTATGTTCTTCAACAATTGCATCTTCCGATGTTGGCCATAAGTTGACCGGCGTTAAACGAACCCGGTTCAGATAATTGAGGGTGTCTTCAGACACATCGGTGGTGGCAATGCGTTGTGCCTCAATATAGGAATGAATTAATTCATCCTGAACTGCACCGGGATACGAACTGGTCAGATAAAAGGGCGGGTAAATCAGGTCTTCTAACAATTCATTATTCTGATAATACTCAAAACCCCACTCAGGATTAAAACCCAAACCACTGGCCAGCAGGGCAAATTCAAACCGGCCACTGTAACCTTTGTCCTGCAACACACGGCTGATATCAGCTTGTAACACCGCGGCGCGTTTTTGGTTGTCGGTCATGTTGTAATCAAACACCTCACCCACATCATCCACAAATTGGGTGAAATCAAGCACCACCAATAATCGATCGATGCTCTCAGGCGGAAAATCATCCGGGCGGTAACTGTATTTGGGCGCGCAGGCAGATAAAACCAGAACCATGGCCACAAATAAAACTCTTTTTATCATGGAATCTTTCGGCAAGAAATGGACAGTTTATCACAGTATAAAATACTTTATTGAGACCTAAAGCCTTAGTTTTTATTGTTGTTTTATGGCATACTGTTAAATATTTTATTCGGTTATATGCCATGAAAAAACTGGTGATTATTGTGGTTCTGCTGGCTTTGTTACAGGCCTGTGGCGGTCGCATGAGCAAAAAACAAAATTTAGATCACACCTTGTATCAATACGCCAAAGTGATGCGTTGGGCTGATTTTGACCAGGCCTTGAATTTCATGGACCCCAAAGCAGATGAGGATGTGATGCCCACCGAACTCGAACTGAACCGTTTTAAACAATTTGGCGTCAGTTCTTATGTACCCCGTCCCATTTTGCCCGGCCCCGATGAAAACAGCATTATCCAAACCGTTGAACTTAAACTGTATAACATCCACACCAAACGCGAAAAAGTGGTGATTGACAAACAAGTGTGGCGTTATGATGAGGAACAAAAACGCTGGTTCTTAGATTCCGGCTTACCGGACATCACCCACTGACGTGGATGCCATCACCATTGAGAATTTTCGTGCTGATACCACCATCGGTGTGCATGACTGGGAGCAACAACAAAAACAGCCGATTATCGTGAACCTGAGGCTTGAATGTGATTGTCAGGAAGCCGCTGACAGCGATAATATTGCTGATGCTTTGGATTATTTCACTCTCACAGAACACCTTAAGGCGTTTTTAGCACACAATAAATGTGCACTGATTGAATATTTAGCCCAACAATTAATTGATGAAATATTTAAGGTATTCCCGAAAGTCATGGCGATTGATTTACACCTGCAGAAACCTGAAGCTATAAACAATGCCCTGGTGGGTGTCAAACTACACCGTCAACGTTAACTTTTTTGGCTGCGCTGGCGCACCGCCTCGAACAACACCACCCCGGTGGCCACCGCCACATTCAAAGAATCCCAGTCAGCGGACATCGGAATATGCACCAAATGGTCACATGTTTGTTTCACCAGGTGACGCAAACCGGTGCCTTCATTGCCCATCACCAAAGCCACCGAGCCGGTCAGTGATTGCTGATAAATAGATGTACTGCCGGTATCACAATCGGTGCCATACACCCAGACACCGGCGGCTTTAATAATCTCCAAAGCCCGCGCCATATTACTGACCTGATAAATGTCTAAATGAGCAATGGCGCCGGCCGCGGTTTTATGGGTTGTGGCAGTAATCGGGGCGGATTGATTTTTACTGATAATCACCGCAGTAACACCGGCCGCCGCTGCACTGCGCAGACAGGCACCCAAATTACGCGGATCTTCCAAACCATCCAAAACCAGAATCAACGGCACTTGCCAGTCATTGACATCGTTTTTTAATTGACGCTCAGTTTTTAAGGCCGCCTGAGCTATTTCGGCCACCACGCCCTGGTGTTTTTCTGCGCACATTTGATCCAAATGCGCAGTCGAAACAGATTCCACTGAAATCACATGATGCCTGTCCAATAATTGTTTTAATTTTTGTAACCGCTTGTTGTTGCTGTCCTTTTGGAGCCAGACCTTGTCCACCGCTTCACCGGCTTTAAACGCCTGCTCAACCGCATGAATACCAAAAATAATCCGGCGCATGGTTTAGGCTTTACCCACAAATTCAAAATCAATTTTTCGATCATCCACATCCACATGCGCAATCTTGATGTTGAGTTTATCAGTTAAACGAAAACGCGTTCCGCTGCGCTCACCCACCAGCTGATGTTTCACTGGATCAAACTGATAATAATCGTTGGGCAGCGAAGTCACATGAATCAGGCCGTCCACCTGATACTGCTCTAACTGCACAAACAAACCAAATCGGGTGACGCCGGAAACTTTACCGGCCATGGTGTCACCGACAAACTGCTGCATAAACAAACACTTCAGTCGGGCATCCACTTCCCGCGAGGCTTTTTCCGCTCGACGTTCAGTCATGGAACATTGCTCACAGCGTTCAGCAGCCTGTTCATGGCTGTAAAAATACGGCTTGTTTTTATGATAAACAATGTGATTAATGGCGCGATGGACCATCAAATCGGGATAACGCCGAATCGGCGAGGTGAAATGCGCATAATGACTTAGAGCCAGACCAAAGTGACCACAATTTTCGGCTTCATAAGTCGCCAGTGACTGACTGCGCAGCATCACCTGTTCAATCAAATCCGCATCTTCCCGGTGTTGGATTTTATCCAGTAAACGGGTGAAATCTTTGGGCGTCGGGTCTTCTTTAAAATCCGGACGAATACCCAAACCTTTTAAGAAAGCCAGTAAATCTTTGACTTTGGTTTCTGGCGGTGGATTATGACATCGAAAAGCTGCCGGCATCTTATGCTTTTCCAGAAACCGGGCCGCACAGACATTGGCGGCAATCATAAAATTCTCAATCAGTTTATGGGCATCATTGCGTTCGTATTGCTGAATATCATCCACCATGCCATCTTCACCAATGTGGATATTGACATCGGTGGAATGAAACTCAATACCACCACGGGCATGTTTTTGTTGCTGCAATATATGATAAAGACGGTATTGATGGGTCAACGATTCTGTGACTTTCTTTGACCACTGATTGGGATTTTTATTCGTGTCCAGAAACTGCCAGACATCATTATAGGTGCAGCGGGCATGGGAGCGCATCAACCCGCGATAAAATTCATAACTTTGCACCTCACCGGCGCCATCAATGTGCATTTCACAGACCATGGATAACCGGTCCTGGTCAGGATTTAAAGAACAAATCCCGTTGGATAATTCCAGCGGCAACATCGGAATCACTTTACCGGGAAAATACACCGACGTCCCTCGGTGATAGGCTTCCCTGTCTAAGACACTGTCGGGTTTAACATAATGCGACACATCGGCAATCGCCACCAGGAGCTTATAGCCATTGTTTGTGGGTTCTACATACACCGCATCATCAAAGTCCCGGGAATCCTCACCATCGATGGTAATCAACGGTATTTCGCGAATGTCTTTATGGGGTCCAAGGGCTTTGTAATCCACATCCTTAGGGATTGTGTCACGTATTTTTTCCACCTCAGCCGGCCACTCATGCGGCAAACTTTCACTGACAATGGTTAACTGCATTGACAACTCATGGTTAAGCTGCTGTCCCAATACCGCAATCACTTCACCAAAAGCCGGCCGGTTTTGATAGGGGTATTTTTTAATATTGACAATCACATAATCATTATTCTGCGCACCATGCAGCGACTCATTGGGCACCATGATGTTATCGATGGAATTATTATCGGCTTTAAGATATGCCAGTCCTTCTTCATGTATCAGTTTACCCGCCACCGTGGTGTGGGCACGCTTAATCACCTCAACGATAAAAGCTTCGCTTTTCTTCGCTTTGGCATCACTGACCTGAACATCGGCCACCACCACATCACCATCCATCACCATACGCATCTGGCGCGGCGTGATAAAGGCATCGTAATCTAATTCATCAGACACCAAAAAACCAAAGCCATCAGCATGGGCACTGACACGGCCCTGAATCAGTTGCAGTTTTTTTCGCACACCATAACCCCCGCGCCGGTTTTGAATAAGCTGACCATCACGCACCATGCTTCTTAACCGTGCTTCCAGACCGGCCATCTGTTGCTCATTCTGAATACCGATTTTGTCAGCAATGGCATCTTGTTTTAGGAATTTTTTCTCACCGTCGAGAAAATTCATAAGGGCCGAACGACTGGGAATCGGGTGGTCGTATTTTTTTGCCTGTGCAGCAAATTCAGGATCATTGATATTAAATGGATTTTTCATAGCCATATTATAACAACCAAACACCCGTTCTATAGACCTCATGACTTCTTTAATCCTTAAATAATGTTAAAATGACAGTTTTTAATTTCCAATTACCATGATTAAAGCCGAAGTTGTCGAAGACATTGTCAATAAAGTGGATCAATTTATTCCTGAAGACTTAAAAACCATGCGCCAGGAATTCAAACAAAACATGAAAGCGGTACTGACGGCAAGTCTGCAAAAAGCCGATTTAGTCACCCGCGAAGAATTTGATGTGCAAAAAGCCGTGCTGGCCAAAACACGTGCCAAATTAGAGGCTTTAGAAAAGCAGCTGGATGACATGAAGCTCGCTGAATAAGCGATTTATTTGGTCCCGGCGTATGCAATAGCACAAATAAAGATGGCGCTTACAGGCGTTTTCCGTTAAAATTCTGCTTCTTTTTTTCAAAATGGCGAGTTCTCGCCGTTTCTTAATACCTTATCACTATGAATTTTAACCAACTTGATTTGCCCACGGCAATTTTAGATGCTGTGCGCGAACAAGGCTACAGCACCCCGTCACCCATACAAGCGCAAGCCATTCCGCTGGTATTACAGGGCCACGATGTGATGGCCGCGGCTCAAACGGGTACCGGTAAAACTGCCGGCTTTACCCTGCCCTTACTCAGCCGGCTGTCCAATGCCAATCGGGTCGGCTTTAATCAGGCCCGTGCCTTAATTCTCACACCCACCCGGGAACTGGCGGCACAGGTGGCTGAAAGTGTCTGTACCTATGGTCAAAATTTACCGTTACGTTCAGCGGTTGTGTTTGGCGGTGTCAAAATTAACCCACAAATGCAAAAACTCAGACGCGGTGTTGATATTTTGATTGCCACACCCGGACGCTTACTGGATTTATACAGCCAAAACGCGGTGCGATTCGATGAACTGGAAGTGCTGATACTGGACGAAGCCGATCGCATGTTGGACATGGGTTTTATCCACGATTTAAAGCGCATCGTCAAATTACTGCCCAAGGACAGGCAAACCTTAATGTTTTCAGCGACTTTTTCAGGCGATATCCGGCAACTGGCAAAAACCTTTATGAAACACCCGAAAGAAATATCTGTCAGCCCGGAAGTGACCTCCGCCGAAAGTGTCCAACAAACGCTTTATCCGGTGGATAAAAAACGCAAGTCTGAGTTACTGCTGCATTTAATCGGTCAAAATAACTGGCAACAGGTGCTGGTTTTTTGCCGCACCAAACACGGTGCCAACCGCTTATCGGAATATTTATCAAAATTTGGCGTTCGAGCCACCGCCATTCATGGCAATAAAACCCAGGCCGCACGCACCCGCGCACTCGACGACTTTAAACGGGGTAAGGCTTCCGTGTTAGTGGCCACTGACATTGCCGCCCGTGGCATTGATATTGATACCCTGCCGCATGTGATTAATTATGATTTACCCCAGGTCCCTGAAGATTATGTCCATCGCATTGGTCGTACCGGTCGTGCCGGTGCCGAAGGCGAAGCCATCTCACTGGTCAGTGCCGATGAAGCCAAACAACTGTTCGCCATTGAACGTTTGTTAAAAAATCACATTAACCGTGAACTTATTGATGGCTTTGAACCCGGCCATGATGTCCCTGAATCCGACCGCAGCGGAAGCGGACGCCCCAAAAAGACAAAACCGATTACAAAAGAAAACCAAAACTTTAAGAAAAAACGTTCAACCGCGAAAAAAAGAAGCCATCAAGATAAGTCACCTCTGAGCGATGAACAAACCACCGGTTCAACAAAATTCAAAAAGCCTTATAAAAAAAATAAAATAAACAAGGACAGACCTAACACCGAAGGTTCCCGATTGAATAAATCGAAACGTTTACGGCGAAAAAACACACCTTTTAGCGATGTCCCCAAAAACGGTAAAAAATCTGCAAAGCGCAAAAAAGCGAGCGGCGGTTCCGGCGAAACATCAAAATCAAAGCCTCAAAAAGACCCTCAAATTTCACCGAAATTGATTGCTAAAAACAGTCCTAAAACTTCTGCTAAAGATCGCTTTCAAGGTTCCAGGATTAACCCAAATAAAGCGACTACTCAACGAAATTCGACTAAATCATGATGTCATTGTGGACGTGATTTCGACAAATCGAGACAGTATGTTACCGGCGCGGGGACAGTCTTTGAGTTGGGTTAATAGTTTTTCGGGTTGCAAACCTTCTGCTTTATAAGCGTCACTGCGTTGTTTGATGTAGGCGGCAGTGATTTCGGCATTCCATTCGGGGTGGTACTGAACACCCCAGATAAAATCCCGGAAACGGAATAGATGGTTGGTATCGGCTTCGGTTCGTCCAAAGACCCGGCTGTCAGACGGCGGTGTTAAGATGACTTGTGAATGCGACACCAACACATCCACCTGTGGCTGCGGCAGTACTTGGAATAGCGGATCTTCAACGCTATTGGCTGTTAATTGACATTGGCTTAAACCGATGCGACGGCCTTTAGGGTTATAACCAACCTCTCCGCCAAGCATATCGGCCAGCAGCTGATGGCCAAAACAGACACCCAACATCGGTATTTTATGGGGCAGGGTTTGGCGCAGCCAAGCCTGGGTTTTGCGCACCCAGTCATCACCTTCTGTGACCATGGCTTTGGATCCTGTGATCAGCAGACCCGCGTAGGTATCCACTGCGTGCTTCAGTGGCGGCAGGGTTGCACCGTGATGAACATTAATCACATCAACGCAACCGGCATCCACATCCATGCCGGCAATAAACCAGTCAGCAAAGGCTTCACCATGGGGGGCAGCCAATGGTACCGGATCGCCGGTTTGGATAATCAAATATCGGTTTTTCATAGAAATAACATAGGGTTGACTTGGGTTAAATCAATCCATACTGGGTGGTGCCAGCCGAATCGCTTCTTCCAGAGAAGTTTTACCGGCTTGCAATAATTCAGCAATCGCCACCCGCAGTGGCAGCATACCCTGACCATAGGCAATTTTGGTGATGACTTCTGAAGGGGTATCCTTTTTAATGTTTTTCCTGATTTCAGCATCAACAGGCATCATTTCAAAGACCCCGGTTCGGCCATGGTAACCGGTGTTACGACATTCATCACAACCCACCGCTTCAAACAGTTCTTTGGGTGGTGATAAATCATAAGGATGTACCATGGAAACCCATTTTTCGGCATCCACCTTGTGTGATTTTTTACAGTGCGGACACAATAAACGAATCAACCGTTGTGCAATGATACCCGCCAGGGTACTGCGCAGTAAATAATCCGGCACACCCAAATCCAGTAAGCGATTAATCGCAGAAGGTGCATCATTGGTGTGCAAGGTGGACAGTACCAGATGCCCGGTCAGGGAGGCCTGAACCGCCATTTTGGCAGTTTCCAAATCCCGAATCTCACCCACCATAATGATGTCGGGGTCTTGCCTTAACAGTGTTCGAACACCATCGGCAAAATGTAAGCCAATTTTGGGGTTGACTTGCATCTGATTGAGTACACCGTCCACCATTTCAATCGGATCTTCCACAGTCGAGACATTCACTTCCGGGGTTGCCAGTTGTTTTAAGGTTGAATACAAAGTCGTGGTTTTGCCCGAACCGGTGGGGCCGGTCACGAGGACAATACCATGAGGCCGATTTATCATGCGCTCCCAGGTTGCTGCTTCTGATTCGCTAAACCCCAAATCACGGTAATTTACGACCACCGCTTCAGGGTCAAAAATCCGCATCACACATTTTTCACCGAAGGTGGTGGGCATGGTGGAAACCCGCAATTCAATTTCACGACCATTTTCGGATAAAGTTTTAATGCGGCCATCTTGCGGGCGACGTTTTTCCGCCACATCGATGCGCGATAAAATCTTAATGCGGCTGGTGACCGCGGACATCACCGAAGGTGGTAAATCATAGACCTTCATGAGCTTGCCATCAATCCGAAATCGCACCAACGCCTCATCCCGTTTCGGTTCCAGATGAATATCACTGGCGCGTTGTTCAAAAGCATACTGTAACAACCAGTCCACCAGACCAATCACGTGCTGATCGTCGGCATGAATATCCTTGTTGCTACCAAGTTTTACCAATTGTTCTAAATTCAATACCGGGTCATTGGTTTTACCCAGGTGGCGTCTTTTGGCTGATTGGACCTGCCGGTTCACACCGTAAAATTCATACAATAAACGCTGCAGATCGATCGGATTGACATGCACCCGTTCAATTTTTTGGTTATGAATTTTTTGAATGTCACTGAGCCAATCGGTCTGGGCCGGATTGGCCACCGCAATCTGTATGGTTTTACTGTCGATACCAATGGGTAGAATCTGGTGTTGGCGTGCATAGCCCTGAGAAATGACCTGAGTGACCTGATTGACATTGATTTTGGTTGGGTCAATCTTCTGATACGGTAATTTATTGGCTTTGGCTACCCACTGAGTCACAAATTCCAGGGTAATGGGCTTGCCGGTTTTCTGGTTGGTGATTTTATTATCAACAATTGACACATAGGGATGCACTGTGCTGGATTTTACCTGTGATTTTTCCAGTAAACGTGCCGCCGCTTGCTGGTTAATAATACCGGTTTTTAACCACTGGCGCGCCACGCTTGCCATAAATTGTCTGTCAGATGGGTTCATCAAATAGTTTGTCCATATGGGCGTTGTTTAACATTGTAGCTGAATCACCGCTGAGATAACAATCACCACCGAGTAGCATCAGAACATGAGTGCAATATTTTTGCACCACATCCAAATCATGACACACCATCACCACCGATTTTTTGCGGCTGATGGCCTGTAATTTTCTCACCAAAAAACGTTGATATACCACATCCAAATGATTAAACGGTTCGTCTAACAATAAATAATCACTGTTCTGTGCCAGACAAGTGGCAATTTCGACCTTGCGCCGCTCACCACCGGATAATTGTAAGATTGAACGGTTTTGCAGGTTTTCAATGCGACATTCCTGCAGCATTTGTTCTGTGATATGGTGTCGGTTGTCGGGATCATCCGGCCATGGGTAACGGCCCATTTCCACCGCCTGATATACGCTGAATGCCAATGAGGGTTCCTGTTCCTGCATCAGATACGCCACTTTTTGTGCCCGTGACAGGGGGTCCAATTGGTGCATGTTTTCACCATCCACCATGACCTGACCGACATCCGGTGTTATCAACCCGGACAAACACCGCAACAAAGTGGATTTGCCGGCACCATTTTGCCCGATAATGCCCCAAAATTCTCCGGCACTGAACGCACAGGACAAATCTGACAACACCCTGCGGTTATCCAAAGTTACGGATATGTGCTGAGCGGTTAACATTAGATTTTTCGTGATAAAACTAAAAACACCGGCACCCCAATCAACGCTGTAAAAATACCTACCGGCAACTGAACCGGACTCAGCAAGGTACGCGCCAGGGTGTCGGCAATTAACAAAAACAAGGCACCGGCCAAAATACTGATGGGCAGTAAATGGCGGTGTTGGTAACCCACCAAAAGCCGCACAATATGCGGAATAATCAATCCCACAAACCCGATGGTACCGGCCTGGGCCACCGCCATGGAAGTCAGCAAGGCGGTCATTAAAAAAACCATCAGATTTAAACGCTCGGCGTGTACCCCGGATTTACGGGCAAATAACTCACCGCGGGCAAGTAAGTCCAAAGCACTGTGTTGTCGCTGTAACAGGACATAACAAAAGATTAACAGTACGCCCATCAACCAACTGGGTTGAGCAAACGATAAATCACCCATGAGCCAAAACATCATCGAGCGGATTTGCTGACCATCAGCCAGTGACAACATGAAAGAAATTACCGCGGCAAAACCAAAGGCCATGACCACGCCATTTAAAGTGACTTTATTGGGTTTAATGCGCCCATGGTAGCTGAGTTTGAGGACCAGCAAGGTGGCCAACAGGGAACCACCGAAGCCAATGAAAAACAAAGCCGCCTGTGACACAGTCAAACCGAGCATAATCACCAACAGCTGACAACTGGCAGCACCCCCTGATACGCCGAGCAAATAAGGATCCGCCAGTGGATTTTTGACCATGTTCTGAATCAGCAATCCGGCCAGCGCCAAACTGCCGCCAACCAAGATCGCGTTCAGGGCCCGTGGTAACCGCAAATGCCAGACAATGCCGTAGGTAATGGTGTCGGGTTTAAATAACTGATCCAAAGAAAGACTGACCGATCCCATTGACAGGGAAAACAACAGCACCGGCAACAAAAACAACCACCACACCCAGGGTCTTTGCAACCAGTGACGTGTTTGCATCAGAAACTGTTTTTAATGTGCGATGCTGATTGACAACACATCTTTGCGAGAAATGTTGATGGTTGCATCACCACTTTTAAAACGGGTCGAAACGGTCACCTGATTGGCACTGATACCTTTCAGCACGCCAAAAATGGGCCGCCCGCGCTTGGTTTTGATTTTCACTGACTGACCAATGGCATCAGACCAGTTTTTTAGGGTGTATTCTTTTTTTTGCTGGCCGCCAACATGGGTTTTAATGCGTCTAATCAGTTCTTTGGGCTTGTTGGCCTTTTGTTCGCGCTGTTTTAACACCGCTTCACGTTGCTCCATATCACGCCTTAATGTGTCGATGTCTAAATCCAGATGGTCAATCTTAGACAATTTAATGTCTTGGTATTCCTGTTCACCCAAGGCCGCTTCAATGGTACTGTTTTTAAACAATTCACTTTGTGACCAACCGGCCATTTCAAAAATATATTTTGGTTCTTTGAGTTTAAATATGGCGTTATATTCAACATCCGGTTGTAAGGAACGCTGGTATTGGTTGGCCAGTTTAGACGACATTTCACCGCCGGCATAAATACGCAACATCTGCTGCAGGGCATCACTGCTTTTGGACCGGTAAGCGGCAAATGTGGGTTGTTTTTCTTTACCGCAGTATTGATTTCGCCGGCTGTTAAACCCTTGATCAGCATAATAATAATACAAGGTATCCACAATGGTGTCGTGGAAGGCCAGTCGTTCATCGTTGTTGGCCCGGGCTAAGCCCCCTGACCAGGTGCTGTACCAGTTATCCGGGCTGTGTATGTTGATATTAAAATCAATGTTGTATTCATCCACCAGCGCATAGGTGAATTTGACATCAAAAATCGGTTGCAAAACACCCATCGCTTGCCATTGCGCCACAGAAAAACTGGGCCCCGGACCTTCACCACAGCCAAAAGCACCCAAATAACCCATCACCACCGGATAATAATTGCTTTTCAGTATTTGCGACAACAAACGGCTGTTGGCATCGGGCAAACGTACCTGGTTAAAATTCACGGTTAACTCGGACGGCAGTTTAACCAGTAAATCAGTCGATTTAGTGAACAACAAATCGCGGGCATCGGTGGTCACTGTGATTGAATCCACATGAATGACGTCTTGATAACCGCGGGGCTTAAACTGCACGCCCTTAATCGCAATATCACCACTGACAGAAACACTGTGATCACGGTATGACCAGTCACCGAGGTGACTTAAATGTGACATCACACCCTCCACAAAAAATTCACTGTTGTGATTGATACGCCACCAGGGCAAAGCCACCAAAGCAGCCACAACAACGATAATAATGATATTTTTTTTATTCATAGGATTATTTTACATGATTGGTTCGGCAAAACCACCAAAGGCAGAAATAATTAAAGTTTGTATTTGCTTCAGGGGCAAATCAACGTCGGGGAAATTACCCACTGATTTGTAATGTTCAAAGAAATCCGGATGATCACGAGGCACCGGCTCTTTGCCCGGTAACAATTCGTAGCTGGTTGAATACCGGAACGGCCAGATGTCAAAAATCGGTAGTTTTCTGGAAATCGTGGCAAAAAAACCACTGACATGACTGAAAAAAGGGATTTGTTCCTTGGCCGCCACCAGCCAACTGTTTTCAGCCAGCATGTCCTGCTCAATACTGGCGGTTAACTTGGCCGCAAATTCACGGTCATAAATAATGAATCCCGATTCAGTGTTCAAAACATCCGAGCGCGGGTCAAAGTTATGGCTGCCAATCATAGACACCTTGTCGTCAATCACAAAAGACTTGCTGTGCATACCAAAACGGGTATGTTCATTGGTTTGGTGGGTGGCAAAGAATTTTTCCAGCATACCCGGACGTTGTTTAAACTCATAAATTTGCATACCCAGTTTTTTCAGGTAAAAACGTTTGTGCTTTAAACTGATGGCGTACACATAAAAAGCATCGGTTGACGACAGGGAATTGGTGGATACCCGAAGTTTTAAATCCGGATGTTGTTTGCGCAGATTTCTGAACATCTGCCGCGCTTTGCGGGAAAACACCAGATAAGGGGTCTGAATTAACAATTCGTGTTTGGTGCGTGCAAACAAATCATGAAACTTTTCGGTTAATTGTTTATTGGCCGCCCGGGCATCCTTGTTAAAAGGTTTATCATGGCTGTCACTAAAATATTCAACCGCATCCACGGCCACAAAATCCGAAAAAAAAGTGTGTTCAATGAAAACGTTATCGTCAGCCTGCCGACTCAACTTTTGCACAAACTCAGGCAAGGGTTTATCCCAGTCTGTCTGGGCCTCCTGATTATTAATGATGCGATTAGCCACATCATTTAAGTGCGTCAGCGGCAACACATGCGGCGAGGTCCAGAATTGATCAAACGAGGTCACAATTTCATCCACCACTGAACCAATGGCCATCACCTCCCTATCTTTGTAATTAAACGTGGCATCCCAGTCAAAATAACGGCTGGAGTAATTGCGTCCGCCGACAATCGCGTAACGGTCATCCACCACAAAAGCTTTGTTGTGCATGCGTCGGTTCAGGGTCACCAGACAACAGGCAATCGCTGAAGCAAATTCAAAAGCCGAGGTGTGGGCGTCACTGAACACCGGGTTATACAAGCGGAACTCAAAATTCTGATGTATGGTGGCCAGTTCAGCCATCAGCCAGGAATTGTCCATGGTATAGAGCTGGTCGCCGATAATACTGACTTTAACGCCGCGCCGTGCGGCTTTAATCAGTTCGGCCAACACCCAGTTCCCCGCCTCATCGTTGTTCCAGATGAAGGTCTGAATATCGATGCTGTTTTGAGCGGCACGAATGAGGTTGATCCGTGCCAGCAATGATTGCTCGCCGTGATCCAGAATCAGCATCTGGTTTTTATCGGTCATCTGACTGGTGGCATACAGTTTACTGAACGCCGTGTTGCGAGCGCAAGCGGTGATTTCATTGACAGGGCAGGTTAAGGTGACATCCTTTTTCAGTTCTGTCACGGTTTCGGCGCGGCGCAATGTTTGCCGGTCGATTTGACAACCCAACAGCAAAAATCCAATAATAATTAATAAGCCTTGCTTCATCTATTTTAAGGTGTTGATATAAACATGATGAACCGGATAAAACGTGGCCACGGCCCCGGCGTATCCTTGGATATCGGTTAAATCAGTAAGATAGAGCGTTGGGTTGTTCGCTGTTGTTTGTTGACGCGCTAACACTGAACGCCCCAGATAATACCACAAAACCCCGCCGCATAATTTGCACCAGGCTTCTTTTCGGGTCCAAAGCCGATAAAAAAACAGGCGCCTGTTCTCAGGCGATAAGTTTTTTAAAAAGTGGTGCTCATCGGTATGAAAATAGCGTTGACTGAGGGTGATGAAATCACGCTCTTTTTCGGTGCATTCAATATCCAGACCCAAAGCGCCTCGTTTTGACAAGCCATATAAATAAGCCCGGCGGCTGTGGCTGTAAGAAAAATCCACCGGCGCATCGGTGAAAGGTTTGCCGTTTTTGTTACGCTTAATATCAAACTGAAGCGATTCGGGACAGGCATTGTTTATTAACTGGTGTACAATACCATCGCTGTAAATCTTGGCTTTTTTGCGGTCTTGCTGCGGGTTATGATTGAACCACAGCGTGATGGTATCCTTATGATTGATCATCCTATGTCAGACTCCTTAGAACAAACACAACAAAAATTATGGCAGGCCATAACCCAAGCCATCCGGCAGCATAACGGATTGCCTTTTTCAGAATTTATGCGCGCGGCCTTATACCAGCCCGGTTGCGGCTATTACAGTGCCGGTTTAAAAAAACTCGGTCAAGACGGTGATTTTATCACAGCGGTGGAACTCGGTTCGATGTTTGCACAAACCCTGGCCCGACAGTTTGCAGAAGTCATTGAAATGGTATCAGACCCTGTTATTATGGAATTGGGAGCCGGTAGCGGCCGGTTTTGTGCCGATGTCTTAACCGCCCTGGATGATATGGATAAAAATGGCCGATATGTACCTGATTGTTATCTGATTTTGGAAGTCAGTGCAGATCTCAAGCAACAGCAACAACAACACATCGACACTTTACCGACTCATTTAAGCAATCGCGTAAAATGGCTCGACACACCACCGAAACAACCATTTAATGGTGTTATATTCGCGAACGAAGTCCTCGATGCCTTGCCGGTTGAGGTGTTTCGACATAACAATAATGAATATCAGCGGCTTGTTTTACAGTTGCAAAATGGACAATTGGTAGAACATTGGCATACGTTTCCAGCAGATCTGTTGACCCAGCTAAAAGCCAAAGAATTAAGCTTACCCGATGGTTATCGTTCTGAATTCATACCGTATCTTAATAATTGGATGGCGGGCATTACGGCACCACTTCATCAGGGTTTGGTTTTGTTTGTGGACTATGGCTATGGCCGCGATGTTTATTATCACCCCGAACGACACACCGGCACCCTGGTATGTCATCAGCGTCATCAGGCCAATTTTAATCCTTACCACGATGTCGGGGCACAGGACATCACCGCATTTGTTGACTTTACTGCGGTCGCCGAAGCACTGAAAGCCGCTGATTGTGAGGTGGTGGGTTTTAATCATCAAATGGATTTACTCATGGGGCTTGGTGTTGAAAACATAATCAGCGCCGAAGGTGATTACAGTAATTACTATGCGCAAGCCACGGAATTAAAGCAGCTGATGATGCCGAATGAAATGGGTGAGAAATTTAAATGTATTGCCGCCTTAAAGAACTTAAATATGACATTAAGCGGCTTTAAGAACAACCGTTTACACAATTTATGATGGGTATTTTCATGTGCCAAACCCTTGTTTTTTTATCCGCTAAACCGCATGATATGGGTTTTAGCCAATTTTATAGTTCGTGTTAGATTCTACCCACCAAACGGCCACCCTGCCCGACATCGCCCAAGAAGAAAAAGCCCACATTGGCGGCCAGTTGCAGTGGGTCGGCATGAGCGACATCGAAATGCCGTTGCAGTTAAACGCCGATGTTCAGGTCAAAACCGGTGTTGCCCGGGTACGTGCTGAAGTGTCTTTGGACGATTCAGCTTCTAAAGGCATTCATATGTCACGGTTGTATCTGGCCTGTGATCGTTTATTCAGTAAACAGT
Organism: Marinicella pacifica; assembly: GCF_014636635.1. GTDB lineage: Bacteria > Pseudomonadota > Gammaproteobacteria > Xanthomonadales > Marinicellaceae > Marinicella > Marinicella pacifica. The sequence goes on from NZ_BMEO01000014.1 coordinate 34,713, forward strand.
CTGTTGATTTCGATGCTTTGAGTGCGCTGACTGATGAATTTTTAGACAGCCACCGTGATTTGAGCCGTAATGCCTTGGTGGAAGTAGAATCCGATATTTTATTACGCCGCAAAGCCCTGGTCACCAATCATGCCGGCTGGCGCAGCTATCCGATTAAATTAACCGTGGTCAATTGCCAACAAACCGGCGCTGCGCGCTATTTGAGTTTTCAGGTGGTGTATTCCAGTACCTGTCCCTGTTCAGCAGCGCTGGCACGGCAATTAATTCAAGACAATTTTGACCGTCAATTTGACGGTGACATGGTGAGCAAAGCCGATGTAGTAACCTGGTTGGGCAGCACCGAGGGCATCAATGCCACCCCCCACAGCCAGCGCAGTACCGCCGTGGTCAAAATAAAATTGAATCCAAATCAAAGCCGTGTGCCGGTTGAATATTTTATCGAAACCGTGGAAAACACCCTGCAAACCGCTGTTCAAACAGCGGTTAAGCGCGCCGATGAACAGGCTTTTGCCTTAAGAAACGGCCAAAATCTGATGTTTTGTGAAGATGCCGCACGCCGCATTAAACAAGCACTTGAAAAATCAGACCGGGTGCAACAATTTCACTTACGGGTGACGCATCATGAGTCCTTACATCCGCATGATGCCACCGCTGAAGCCTACAGCCGTTAAGCTTTGATTTATCGCCATCTCAGGCTTTAAAAGCGCTCAATAAGATGCGACTTATGCACATGCGGATTTTTGGCTGATTAATTCAATCAGTTAGGCTGTCTGTTTCTGATAAATGTTTAATATGGTCTTGTATATCACTGATATATATAGCTTATTTGTCTTTGGGAAGTTTTTAACCATTCTGAGTCAAATAACGCCCCTGAGTTCTTTTAAGCCTAATACGGCGACTTATGCACAATGTTATCCACAGGATATGTGGATAACATTGACACATACCGAATAGATGGATTAGCGCCACAATTTTTACCGCCTTTAAAGCCACAATGCTAAGATATCTGCCATGATTAACACCGCACCTTGTATCGTTCAGGTGGCGCTTAAAGTGCCTTTTGCCAACACCCTGGATTACCAACTTTTGGCCGAAACTTCGCCTGATTTAATCGGTCGTCGGGTGCGCGTGCCATTGGGAAAAAGTCAGTGGCTGGTTGGCGTCATAATCGGCCTTAAAAACAGCAGCGATTACCATCACCTCAAACCAGTTGATGCCGTACTCGATGAACAACCGTTGTTTAATAAAAACAATCTTAAGCTAATCAAACAAGCGGCCAACTATTATCAAGTGAATTTGGGCGAAATGTTAATGACCGCTTTACCCGCCTGGTTCAGTAAACCAAGCAACCCGCCGATACCCCAAGAAATTTGGTACAAAGCCCTAAGCGACAAACAAATCGCTGAAAAAAAACTCAAAAAAGCGCCGAAGCAATGGCTTATTTTTGAATACATTTATGACAACGGGCCGCAAATACCGGCAGCTTTAAGCCACTTGAGTGCCGGTGCTTCGACTTTATGCCGGCAATTGGTTGATAAAGGCTTGTTTGAACAATCTAATCGTTCTTTCATCGACAATCAAAACATCGAACACCCCGATTTCGCCCTGACCGATGACCAACAGCGGGTACTTAACCATATTCACGAACACCGCCATCATTTTAATGTCAGTCTGCTTGACGGCATCACCGGTTCCGGTAAAACAGAAGTTTATATTCGCAGCCTGCTACCGCTGTTGGCAAATGGCAAGCAGGCGCTGGTTCTGGTGCCGGAAATCGGTCTCACGCCACAATTGTTCAGGTCTTTTTCAAAACGCCTTCCAGGCCGTTTGGCGGTGTTCCACTCGGGATTGTCTGATGGTACCCGTGCCCGTGTTTGGCAACAGGCCGGAAACGGCCATGTGGATGTGGTGGTTGCCACCCGTTCAGGTCTCTTTACACCGTTTAAAAATCTGGCCATGATATTGGTGGATGAAGAACATGATTTAAGCTATAAACAACAAGACGGTGTACGATATTCTGCCCGTGATCTGGCTGTATTACGCGGGAAAATCGAAAATATTCCGGTTGTTTTGGGCTCCGCCACACCCGCCTTTGAAAGTCTGCGCCATGCCTTTGACGGCCATTACCATTGGCTCACCTTGCGCAACCGCACCAATCAAAAAGCTTTGCCGAAAATTCAACTGCAAAACCTTGACAACCGTAAAACGTACGGTGGCATAAGCCGTGTAACCATTGATACCATTGAACAACAACTCGACACCGGCCATCAGGTTTTGGTGTTTTTAAATCGCCGCGGCTGGTCGCCGAAATTACTCTGCCACGATTGCGGCTGGATTGCCGAATGTGATGATTGTGACGCCTATTTAACCTACCATAAACACAACAACCGTCTGCTGTGTCATCATTGTTGCCGGCATTATTCTTTACCCGAGTTTTGCCCCAATTGTGGTTCCCAGGAAATGGATACACTGGGTGTCGGCACCGAACAAGTGGAAACCGCTTTGCAACAGGAACTGGGCGACTATCCGGTGATTCGTTTTGACCGTGACTCCGTATCGACACCACGGCAGTGGCAACAACAATTAGACCGCGTTAGAACCGGCAAGCCCTGTGTGATTGTCGGCACCCAAATGCTGGCCAAAGGCCATGATTTTCCGAAACTATCACTGGTGGTGGTGGTGAATGTCGATAACAGTTTCTACTCCACCGACTTCCGTGCCGAAGAATACCTGGCACAATTACTTATCCAGGTGGCCGGACGCGCCGGACGCGCCGAAACCGCCGGTCAGGTGATTATCCAGACCCACCAACCTAAACACGCATTTTTTCATACCCTGCTACAACAAGGTTACGAACAACTGGCACGCAAAGGCCTGGAACAGCGCCGTGAAATGCAATTCCCGCCCTTCAGCCATATGGCCATTATACGGGCGCAACACCGTTATGAAGATAAGCTTGAAGCCTTTTTACTGGAACTCATCGAGGCCATCGGCCAGGATCCCGATGTCAATGTTATGGGCCCGTTACCGGCACCCATGCAAAAAAAGCAAAAACTGCACCGCATGCAACTGATCTTAAATGCCAACAACCGCCGCGGCTTACATCAACTATTGAAACAACTTCTCAAAAAACACAACCCCACCGCCGGCCCCGTCCGCTGGTTTATCGACATCGACCCGGTCAGCTTTGATTGAATAGTTTTCCCTGAAAAGTCCTTCCAGGCTTTTACAGGTTCAACCGCACACCAAGTCATTGCAAAAAAACACATCAACCTTTAAAATAGTCGAATCGAACGATTTAAACGAACTATGGAAAAATTAACTGCGAACACAGCCAAAACACGTTTTGGCGAATTACTGCTAAAAGTCCAAAAATCACCGGTGCAAATCGATAAAAACGGCCGGCCAGTGGCTGTTGTTATGTCAATAGAAGATTATGAAATGACCGAGCAGATTAAACAAGAATTACTCCGAAAAAGGCTCAGAGCCGCCCACCGGGAAGTTAAAGACGGCCTTTATGAACCGGCTGATGACGTTTTTGAATCACTTTCGGTGAACGAACCGAATCCATGAGAACACTGTACATAACTCAACAAGCTAAAGCCGAGTTAGCCGCCATCCAATCCTACTCTGTTCACAACTACGGCCAACAACAAGCCAGAAAGTACCTATCCTCAATCCGAAAAAGCTGCCAACTTATCAAAGCCAATCCACGTATCGGGCACCATAAAGTTGACTTTAAAGAACCTACTTACGCCTTTCCAGTCGAAAATCATGTGCTTTACTACAGTTTCGATGACAAAAATATTTATCTCTTGGCAGTACTGCATCAAAGCATGCTTCCTAAAAATCACCTCAAGTAAATATCCGCCAATCTTGAATTTCATTGACTCCCCGTCAAGGCATTGCAAACAATCCACTACTCTTCTAAAATAAATTATTATAGCTATTTTCGAGCGACGTCCTCGGACTTGATCCGGGGACCCAGTTTGCAAAGCAAACAAGCAAAGCTTCTTTACATCAAAACAAGAATAACAATGACCACACAATCCACCATGGACATCTATCACCGAACGGTGGTGAATAAATTTCAGATTTATAACAGCTTGTTTTTAAACCTGCCCTTTGACCAGGTGCATCAGGTGGGTGTGTTACTGCCGCTTTTGAACCAACACTGCCAACAAGGCTATCAACAGCAACAAAGCCCCAGACAAATTATTGACGAATTCTTCGATCACCATCTGCCTGAGCAAAACAGTGAACAACGCATCACTGTGCTGTTTAAATTGATTCAGTACATTGAACGTCAGATTGTGCTGTTTGATGCCATTGAAGAAGCCGCTTTCACCGAAAACAATGCGCTCGACGGTGCCGGAAGTATACCATTACTGGCACAGCGCAGTGCTTTTTTGAATAAAACCGCTGAACTCAAAGAAAAGCTAAAGCATTACCATGCCCGCATTGTGCTTACCGCTCACCCCACCCAGTTTTACCCCGGGCCGGTTCTGGGGATCATCACCGAACTCTCACAGGCGATTAAAGACAATAACTTAAGCGACATCGAAATGCTGCTGCAACAACTCGGTAAAACTCCGCTTTACAGCAAACAAAAACCCACACCGTTCGAAGAAGCCGCCAGTTTAACCTGGTATTTAGAAAACGTCTTTTACAAAGCCGTCCAAGACATAAACAAGCGTCTGGAAAACCACATCTATCCAGATGGCCAACTACCCGAAAACGCCTTTATCGAAGTGGGCTTCTGGCCCGGTGGTGACCGTGACGGCAATCCCTATGTAACCGCCGACACCACACTTAAAGTGGCCCGACGTTTACGCAGCACTATTCTTAAATGCTATTACCGTCATGTCCGTGATATAAAACGCCGTCTGACCTTTAAGAACATTGAAGACCAGGTCAGTGACATTGAACAAAAACTGTACACCGGTGCTTACACCAACCCAGAACACCATGATTACAGCGCCGAGCAATTACTCGATGATTTAAAAACCATAAAAACTGATTTAAACAACGACCACCAAGGCTTATTTGTCGATCACGTCGAAGCCCTGGTTCGTCAGGTACATAGTTTTGGTTTTCATTTCGCACCACTGGACATTCGCCAGGATTCGCGAATCTTAACAGCGGTACAAGCGGTGCTCAATAAGGAACAAAACAATCGCGATGCGTTACCGGTTAAGGATACCCTGGCCACGATACAAGCCATGGTGAAAATCCAAAAAGACAACGGCCATTCAGGATGTCAGCGTTTTATTATCAGTAATTGTCAATCGGTGGCACATGTAAAAACTGTCATGGATCTGATGCACAAAGCTGATTTGCCCAAACCTTTTCCGGTGGATATTGTGCCTTTATTTGAAACCATAGAGGATTTAGCGGCCGCGCCAGAGGTCATGACCACTTTGTACACGGACGATGAATACAGTAAACACCTGGAACACCGTAATAACCGCCAAACCATCATGCTGGGTTTTTCCGACGGCACCAAAGACGGCGGCTATATCGCTGCTAACTGGGCGATTTTAAAAGCCAAAGAAGCGCTGTCTAAGGTCGCTAAAGAACATGACATTGAGGTTGTGTTTTTCGATGGTCGTGGCGGCCCGCCGGCCCGTGGTGGCGGTGAAACCCACCAGTTTTATGCCTCATTAAGTCCGTATATCCAGAACCACGCCACCCAGTTAACCATACAAGGCCAAACCATATCCGCTAATTTTGGCAACCCAGACACCGCCCAATATAACCTCGAACAGCTCTTAAGCGCCGGTGTTTTTAACGCCATTAATCCGCCTGAAGACGCCTGGCATGATGGTGCTTACAAAATTCTGCAACAACTCGCTGATATCAGCTTTAACCATTATCAGGATTTTAAACAACACCCGAAATTTGTGCCGTATTTAGAACAAATCAGCACCCTCAAATACTACGGCCAAACCAACATCTCCAGCCGCCCCACCAAACGCGGTGATGATAATGCCGGGCTGGTGTTCGAAGATTTACGCGCCATTCCCTTTGTCGGCGCCTGGAGCCAGCTCAAACAAAACGTGCTGGGTTATTACGGTGTCGGTACCGCCTTACAACGACTGATTGATGATGGCTGCTTAAATGACCTACAACAACTTTATACAACCTCAGGTTTCTTTAAAACCCTGATGGACAATTGCATGATGTCGCTGGCCAAATCCTATATGCCCCTGACCGCTTATCTGGAACAAAACCAACACTTTGGTGATTTCTGGCGCCTGATCAAAGACGAATTCGAACGCAGTCGCGAATGCTTACTGGCCGTGTCCCAACAAACAGAACTGCTGGCCGACCAAAAACGCCGCAACGCCTCCATCCAAATCCGTGAACGCATCGTACTGCCACTCCTCACCATCCAGCAATACGCCCTGCAAACCATCGAGGAATTAAAAGCCCAAAACGCCGATCCGAAAACAATCCAGACCTTCGAAAACATGGTCACCCGCTCCCTCTACGGCAACATCAACGCCAGCCGAAATGCGGTGTAAACGACGACAGTCGCCCCGAGCGAACGGAGTGAATCGAGAGACCTCCCAAAACTATTCAAATTTATACTCTAAAGTATAAACACCAAGACTATCGATTGTTGTGCTAAGATTAAATGCTTTTTAATATAATAATTTAGTCGCTAAGCTAAAAATAAAAAATGGGCATAACCTTACGATCAATCGGTCTTTTTGGCACCGCTTTATTTGCGCTACTTTTTTCTGTTACATTTTTATCTTCAGACACCATTGAACAATCAGCGAAAGGTTTTGTTAAATATCAAATTGAAAAGGAATTAAAAGAAAAGCAGGCCTTAGTGACACAATCCTCTTTGGCAGACAGCGCCCTTAAAATTGCCGGCCGTTTAGGCTATGAAGAAAGTAAAATCAAACAGGATATTGAAAACAAGTTACCCGATAAAATTGCTTCGGTTATTGCTTCAATGTGCGGCTATGATTGCGAAAAGAAAAAGAATTTAGCTCAATCAATCACTTCAGGATATCTGGATCGCATTAAAAATATTCAACTCGCCCAACACACCCTCGCTGATATCATTAAAGACCGTTACCTTAAAATTATCGGAGAATTAAAGTTCGACTTGAGGATATTTTTAGGCTCAAACCTGATTATGTTTCTCATCGTCCTGATTGTTTCTTTTGCTAAACCTAAAGCGATGGCACATTTATTTTTGCCCAGCATATTACTGCTCGCTGCAACAGCCATCGCCGGTGCTTTCTATATTTTTGGTCAAGACTGGTTTTATACGATTTTATATAATGATTATATGGGCTTTGCTTATTTGGCTTATATCGGTGTTATTTTTATGATTTTACTTGATATTGTGTTTAATAAAGCCAGAGTCACAACCGAGGTCATTAATGCCTTTTTACACACCATAGGATCCGCATTTTCAGTGGTGTCATGTTGACGGTGTCGTTATTTAAGTCGCCTATAAAATAAATCACTTGTCCTCCCTTACACATGTATTTTTTATATACTAAATAGAACGATATGAATAAAGCAGACGTTTATAAATTATTAGAAGACAACCAGAATCCACGGGGGATCGATAACTGGCAGGCGATGGAGAGCGGTTGCGCCTATAAAAGCTTTGGTATTGGTTTAACGGTATTGCGTAAACTGGCCAAACAGGTCGGTAAGAACCATGCGCTGGCGAAGGAATTGTGGGACAGTGATTATTATGACATGAAGGTTATGGCCGTTTTAATTGACGACCCTAAATACATCACCCGTGTACAGGTGGAGGCGCAAGTTGAGGATGTCGATTTTGGCATGATGGTGCATGTATTTTCGGCTTGTGGCGCGCCGGTGACTAAAACCAACTTTATACAAACGGTGGCGGATGATTGGCTCATAAGCGATGATTCTGTGCGACGCCGATGTGCCTATGGTTTTATCTATGATCTGTCAAAATCAACCAAGAAAAGTGCACCTAATGATGAATATTTTCTCAAGCTCATCAACCATATTGACCAAACTTTTACCGACGAAGACAGGTCTGTTCATTTGGCCATGGCCACAGCGCTCATGGGCATCGGCAAACGCAACAAAACACTCAACAAAGCCGCACTTAAAGTGGCCAAAAAAATAGGCCCGGTGCCAGTTGAATCCGGTAAAACACAATGTGAGCCCATGGATATCACCAAACATTTAACCAGTGATTATCTGAAAAAGAAATTCGCCCAATAAAAAGTCATTAACCACCGATACCAAACCCTGACTTCCGGCACTTCAATCTGAAAACGAATTTTGCTATTTTAAATAGGTAATCTAACCTGTTGTTAGGCGACTGTTTTAAAGGTGGATATAATGATTGAAGTGTTTGTTGGGCTTTTGATATTACTGGCTGCGCTATTAGTATTGAAAGTTTTATTTTGGGTTTTTGTTTTGATCTTACTCAGCCCGATTTTATTTGTCGGTGCCGCCATTTTGTCAATTAGCGTGTTTTTTCTGACGGTTATCGGTGTGGTCTTTTTCGGCTTGTTGAAATTACTGTTATTGCCGATTTTATTCCTGCTGGCGATTCCTTTTGCGATATTTTCTTAATCAAACGTGGTTTATTTGGCAAACACTTTACCACCAATCATTTTATACGCCGGAGTGCCGCGAACCATTGTTTCGCGTGCGAATTCCTGACCACATTCAGGACACACACAGGGTTGTTCAGTAAAATCCTGACTGATACGCGCTTTAAAACATTTCACCAAGGATCCTTTACCACCTTTGCGGTATTTATACAGCTGAGTCTTACACTGTACGCAGTACACATCCACTGTTTTAATCGGGCCTTTTTTATTGGGTTTTGCCATGGAATTAAAATATTTTTAATTATCAACATAGCAAGTTGAGATCTGAAAGACAATACCACTCATCCTTTAAATGCCCCATTTAAATCTATAAAGTAAGCTTTCTTTTTCGGCTGTTTTTAGGTAACCTGATAAGCCTTTTCTAATGGGCTGTTTATTATGAAACAATTTTTAGTATTTCTATTGGTATTCACCGGAATATCGGCATCTGCCGATGTCTTAACCCCCGAGAAGTTATGGCAGGTTGAGCGGGTCTCGGCATTGGGTTTATCGCAGGATAAATCCCAGGTGTTTTTTAAAGTCACCACGCCTGATGTTTCGGACAATGATTTTGATAAAAAGGTCTATAGACTATCTGTTGATGGCGGGCCGGCGCTGTTAACCGAGGCCTATGAAGGACTGCTGAAAGATAAGAACCTGTCACCTGATGGCACCAAGAAACTTTTTCACAAAGCAGTTCTGGTGAATGAAGTCGCCGGTAAAGACCGCTATGAGGGCATGGATAAAGCCGAAGTCAATGTCTATGATTCCTTGGATTATCGCCATTGGTCCACTTATAACGAGGGGAAATTTAATCATGTATTTTACCGTGATTTAGCGACCGAAGAAGAAACCGACATCATGCCGGGTGAACCCTATTACACGCCCCAAATGCCGTTTGGTGGTGATGAGGATTATATTTGGGGGCCCGAAGGTGAGAATATTTACTACGTCAGTAAAAAAGTGGTCGGCACAGAATACGCCAACAGCACCAATAGTGACATCTATAAATATAATATAAAAACGAAAAAAACTGAGAACATCACCTCGGAAAATCCCGGTTACGACACCAGCCCGGCTTTTTCGTCGAACGGCACCTTGGCCTGGTTACAAATGAAAACCCCGGGTTATGAAGCCGATAAGAACGATATTATCGTAAAACATAAAGGCTTCACTAATAATTTGACCGCCCATTGGGACGGCACGGTGCGTAGTTTTAAATGGGCCGAAGATGGCGAAAAAATCTATTTCACCGCACCGGTGGACGGTACCGTGCAATTATTCAGTGTCGATGATCCGGGTAAAACCAAACGCATGCCGGATTTACAACAACTGAGCGAAGGCCAGTTCGATGTCACCGGTATTGTCGGTGAAGTGGATGGTGCCTTAATCGTCACCCGCACCGATATGAACCATGCCCCGGAAATTTATCGTTTTGATCTGGATAAGCAATCGTTTAAGCAGCTTAGCCATGTTAATGATGACTTATACGATTCACTGGATTTACCCACGGTGAAAAAACGCATGGTGAAGACTCAGGACGGTCACGATATGCTGACCTGGGTGATTTATCCGCCGAACTTTGATAAAAACAAAAAATACCCGACCCTTTTGTACGCCCAGGGCGGTCCGCAATCAGCTTTATCACAGTTCTATTCTTATCGCTGGAACTTCCAGGTGATGGCCTCTCAAGGCTATATCATTGTGGCACCCAATCGCCGCGGTATGCCGGGTCACGGCGTTGCCTGGAATGAGGCCATCAGTAAAGACTGGGGTGGTAAAGCGATGCAGGATTATCTCGATGCCATCGATGATGTGGCCAAAGAGCCTTACGTGGATAAAGACCGTTTAGGGGCCATTGGCGCCAGTTTCGGCGGATATTCTGTGTTCTATTTAGCCGGTCATCATGACAAGCGTTTTAAAACCTTTATTGCCCATGCCGGTGTGTTTGATCTGCGCAGCATGTACGGCACCACCGAAGAACTGTTCTTTGTTAATTACGACATGGGCGGACCGTACTGGGATAAAGACAATAAAGACGCCCAGAAAGCCTTAGAAGACTTTAATCCGGTTAACTTTGTCAGCAATTGGGACACGCCGATTCTGGTGATGCACGGTAACACCGATTACCGCGTTCCAATCGGTCAGGGTTTAGCCGCTTTTCAGGCCGCACAACTGCAGGGCATTAAAAGCCGCCTGGTGTTTTTCCCGGATGAAAACCACTGGATCAGCACACCGCAAAATGGCTTAATCTGGCAAAAAGAATTCTTTAAGTGGCTTGAAGAAACGCTGTAAACTTATAAGGATAATGACAAAAAGAACGCCGCTTGAAACAGTGGCGTTTTTTATACCTGTTAAGCAATTTACCAGCCACCGCCGCCACCGCCGCCACCGCCGCCGCCGGAAAAGCCGCCACCGGAGGAAAAACTGCTGCTGGATGAATACGATGAGGAATACGAACTTGAATAACTGCCATAGCCGTCTGATGAAGAGGATATGCTTTGTTTTGAAGCCGGCACATCGGCGGCTTTTTGGACTGTGCTGTCGAGTTGACCGGACAGAGCGGATAATTGTTCTGTCAGGGATCGGTCATTGAGTACATCGCCTTGATACCAGCTTAACGGTAAATCGCCGGTGGTTTTCGGCTCCGTCTTTTCAGCACTAAAGACCGCGCTGAACTTTTCGGCCCAGCGGTTTTGCAAACCCAAAGCCACCGCATAAGGCAATAAAGCTTCGTAATGGGCCAGGTTTTTCTCCGGCGGATTCATCAGGTTTAAGCGTTGTTCCTCCGCCATACTGATATACAGTTTTAATCCGGCGACTTGATCCAAAATCTGACGGCCGTAGAGGGTTGGTGACTGTATTAACCAGGTGAACAGAATATTTAACGCAATGATTACCAGTGTGAAATAAAGACCCACCTGAACATCCACAAACCATTGCATTAATTCAGAAAAAGACCCCACCAAAACCAACAGTAATAAAACACCGACCACCACCGGCCAGGCCATCAATGTGATTACAGCCACCAAAAAAGCGAAGACATAAACGAACAGACCGCCAAAAAATGCAGCTGTACCCTGTTCAAACCCATAAAATAAGGCATAAAACAGGATGCAACAGAGCAAACTCAGTACCCAGCCCCAGATAATATAGCGGCGATTATTTTTAAAACAGGCGTCTTTATATTCAGCGGTCAGTTTATGTGCCAATTGTTTTTTACCCTTAGCCAGTTTCGCATTGGGCTTTTTATTGATGATGAGTTCATCCTTTTTATCGGCAAACAGGTTTTTATACAGCTGCTTTTCGCCTTTGGATAATTTCTGCTGAGGCTGTTGTTTGAATAAGCGATAGTGCTGAGACTTCTGTTTAATCATAAGCGCACCTTTAACGGCCAGACTTAATATGGCAGCGGTTAAGGTGGTATTGGTGATTTTTTGGTTGTCCAGGTAATTAATGGCCGCTGGTGACAGGCCTTTGGGTGGTTTAAAACGGGCAACAATCACACCTTTTTTCGGATCGCGCCCATGTCGAAGCCAGGCCAGCGCCATAAAAACCAATAAACCCAACACAGCCAATAAGGTACTGAGCCACAAAATATTATGCGCTATAAAACGACCGATTTGTAAACCGGGTTGTTGGATCAGGCCTTTTTTAAAAGAAAGACCAATGGTTAAACCCTGATGCTCAGCCAATGTTTGGGTGCTGGCAAATACTACCGTATCGTTATCCGTTGAAAGAATCTTAAAATCATCACCCTGTTGACCCTGATAACCGGTCCAGCCTCTGATGTCTTTAATGGCATGGCTGCCACCGCGGGGCAGGTGAACTGATGCCGTCACTTTATTGATGGGAAATGACCAGCCGTTGCCGGTGACATTCCAGTAGAATTCATCATAATCATCAAAAAACTGTAATTGATGATTGGTTCGATAGGTCAGTTGAAAACGGTGCCGACCATGGGATAAATAACTATTTTTATCGCCTATATAAACCCGTTGACCATTCACCATGTCTTGCAACATCATGGATGTCGGCTCACCATCCAGTAACACTGAGACAACCTTAAAACCGGTGCGGCGTTCAATGGCCAAATCATTGCGATATCGGGTGGGAAAATCGCGATAAATACCACGTTTTATGGCTTTACCTTCAGCCCAGACATCAATGGTTTCAATAACCGTTAGGGTGCCATCATGGTGAAGATTAATGTCACTTTCAAAATGCAGAATTTTTTCAACTGCAAAAACCGGTGCAGAAATGATTATCAAGCCCAAAAACAGCAACCCCATAATCATTGATTGTTGATATCGCCCCATCAGTCGATGGCAAACAAACGATTCAAGTCTTTAAACGCCTTAAACTCCAGGGCATTACCCGATGGATCTTTAAAAAATAACGTTGCCTGCTCACCAGCCTGGCCTTTAAAACGCACATAAGGCTCGATCATAAACTTCACACCATAATCAGTTAAGCGTTCAGCCAATTGTTGCCAATCGTCCATACTTAACACCACACCAAAATGTGGAATCGGTACGGCATGTTTATCGACATCACTGTGCACCAGTTTAACCTGACCGTCCGGGCCTAAATTCGGATCCAAATGACACACCAGCTGATGACCGAAAAGGTTTAAATCAATCCAATCCTCACTGGCGCGGCCTAAAGAACAGCCCAAAACATCGCGGTAAAAAGCCGTGGCTTCGGCCACATCACGGCAAGGAATGGCCAGATGAAACGGCGTTAAAGCACTCATGGTTTGACCGCCGTTAATTGCACCACATCGGCCGCCCCGGTGTGGCCACGGCCTTCAATCACATCGCGCTTAAATTCTGCGATATGAACAATATCCAGATCTTTAAAATCTTCTCGAAGTAGGGCTTCAGTCATCATCAGTTCCTCCGTAGGCGGTCCGCCGGTGGTGTTATTTAATTGCGCCGGGGTATAGGCTTCAAGAATTATTACTCCCCCGGATACCAAACCAGCCACAGCCGCCCGGTGAACCTGATGGCGTAATTCAGGCGGTAAATGGCAAAATATCGAGACAATCCCCTGCCAGCTGTTGGGTTCGATTTGATAGTTCGCTAAATCAGCCTGCACAGTGGTAATACGAACACCCCGGTCTTTTGCCAGCTTGTCGGCTTTATCCAAACCCACTTTTGAGGCATCCACAGCCGTGACCTGATAACCCTGTTCTGCCAGAAACACAGCATTTCGGCCTTCGCCTTCGGCCAGACACAAGACCCGACCCAATGGAATGGTTTCAAATTGGCTCGCCAGGAAGTCATTGGGCGCCACCCCGTAAAAATAACCTTCATCAGCAAATCGTTCATCCCAACTCATCATCCATCTCCTAAAAATACACAGTTATTTTATTTTAGCATGTGAATGGGCAATGTGGCATAACCACTGGCGGGATAATGTGCCGGTGTGGTTTCACCGGCACTGTGCATATCGCTACTTGCATTCAATAAAGCCATGATCACCGCTTTGAGCTCCATACGCGCCAAACCGGCACCAGGGCAATAGTGAATTCCGGCACCATACATCAGGTTTTGTTTGTGATCCCGGTTCCAACGGAATTGATCGGCCTGCTCAAAAACAGTTTCATCGCGATTGGCCGAGACCCAGTTTAAAGTTAACGTTGAATCTGCGGGGATATCACGCCCGGCCAACGTCACCGGACAGGTGGTTTTTCTTCGATTGGTCACCAAAGGCCCCTGTAAACGAAGGATTTCCTCGATTACTTCCGGAATTTTCGTCTGATCTTGCCGAATATGGTGTTGAATATCCGGGTTCTCCGTCAAAAACTGTACCAATATCCCCATAGCAGCTGCCATGGTGCCGATTTCGCCCACCGCCCAATTGCGTAAAATACTGATCAGTTGCGATCGGGTTAACAGTTCGCCGTCCACCCGTTCTTGTAACAAACGTGCGGTGACATCATCTTTGTTCTGATGACGTTCAATAACCCCTGAAACAATCACTTCAAATTCAGCGGCACAATCAGCCAGTTCCGCTCTGTCTCGAACTAAAGTGGCTTGCTGGTTTCTTTTCACCCACGCCGTTAAGGGGTCGATGTGTTGATCTGACCAACCCAAAAAGGCACACTGCATGGCCACCGCCACCGGCCAGGCAAACTTAGCCATAAAATCAACTTCTTCACAGTCACTGATTAAGCCCGCATAGTGCTCGGCAATGTCCTGACAAGTTGGTGCAAACGCCTGTACCGCTTGTTCACTAAAATACGGGTTAATTAAATCCCGATAAATTGTATGCTCCGGCGGATCCATGCCATTGGGGACTGAAACATGACGGGATACACAGTTACTAAAGGTATCGTGGTCTTGCAGTATAGCTGCTATATCGGCATGCCGAAATACTGTCCATTGCAGGTAGTCACTATAAGCCACCGGACATTCGGCACGCATCTGATCATAAGTGGTAACGGCCTGATTTAAACTCTCATCTGAACGCGGGTTCCAATCTTGATGGTGTGACATCGCGGGCTCCTGTCATCTACAAAGGCTTCATTGTCTTGATTTAACCCTTGGGTGCAAGCACAGCGGGACTTATGACATCACTTTTTCCTTAATAGTTGATTTGAATCAAACCACAATACCCCGCCGTTAAATCCATGACCGCTTCTCAGCGCTGTCAAGATACGAAATACCGCTTAAAAACCTTATTAATGCTGACCATGACTAATGCCCTATAAATCACTGATAGTGCATATAAATCCTGACTTCTGGCCCATGTTTTAGCGTCAAATTTTTGATTAAATAATTAAACATCGAATTCAACCGCTCGCTGAGTGGTTTTTAAAAGACAACACCCAATAATCCCAAAGGGGGACTAATTATGAGTAAAGCAACAAAAATTATTGCACCTATTCTGGTGATTATCGGCGCCATAGTATTGGTTCAGGTTATGGTGGCCGGCAAACCGGCGCCTGAAAAAAAAGAAAGCAGTCAGCGCACTGTGTCTTTACATGTGGCACCGGTTGTTAAAACCAGCCGTTCCATTGATGTGGAGACCCAGGGGGAAGTCAAAGCCAAAAACCAAATCCCGTTAACTGCCCGCGTTAGTGGCCATATCATTGAAATCAGCCCTGACTTTGAAGAAGGCGCGGCCATTGACAGTGATACCCTGTTACTCAAAATTGATGACACTGATTACAAAGCAGCGGTCATACGCGCTCAAGCCCGTCTGGCAGAAGCACGGGTGGCTTTGGAACGCGAACTGGCCAATGAAAAAATCAAAAAAGATACCTGGGATCAGAAAAAAGGCGACACAAAACCCACCGCTTTTGCCCTCAACAAACCCCAGGTTTTAGAAGCCGAAGCCAAACTGGCTGCAGCCAAAGCCGATTTGAAAGAAGCTGAACTGAATGTTGAGCGCACTGAAATTCGTGTACCTTTTAACGGTCGTGTCATGTCCCGAAATGTCGGTCTGGGCCAATACGTGTCTGCCGGCGCAGTGCTGGGTCAGGTGTTTTCAGTGGATGTGGCGCAAGTGCGTTTACCCTTAACCGACCTGCAGTTATCTGCATTACGACTGCCACTTGGATTTGAAGCCGGCGAAAAGAACGCACCTGAAGTTCTGTTCACCACCAACATTGGTCGCAGCAGCCACCAATGGCGAGGTCGGATTGTGCGCACCAATGCTGCCGTCGATCAGAATACCCGCTTAAGCTATGCCATTGCGGAAGTGGAAGACCCCTATGGCCAGGCGGCTAATGGCGGTGCGCCTTTTGCCGTCGGTATGTTCGTCAATGCACGGATCAAGGGCTTTGAAGAAACGGATGCCTGGGTCTTACCCCGTGATGCTTTGCGTCAGGAGGACACGGTATATGTGGTCAATCAGGACAACAAATTAAACATTCGCCAGGTCGAGGTCTATGCCACCACGTCCGATGAAGTCTTTATCAGTGCCGGTGTCCATACCGGAGAAAATGTGGTCACGTCAGCCGTCAACAATGTCTTTGACGGCATGCTGGTCGAACCGTTAACAGCTTCATCTACCGGCACTGATGCCGGTGTGGTTTCAAAGCTTTAAGGAGGGCAATATGAATCGTTTAATCGCCTGGTGGGCCAATAATCACGTCGCCGCCAATCTGATGATGGTGGGTATTTTTCTGGCCGGTTTTATCGGCTTTAACAGCATGGAACGCGAAATGGAACCGCAGGTCCGCTTTCCAGGTCTTTATATCGGTGTCACCTGGCCCGGCGCTTCACCCCAGGAAGTCGAAGAACAACTGGTAACCCGTATCGAGGAATCCGTGAGTGACCTGGACGCCATTGAATGGGTACGTTCGGAATCCCGTGAAGGTGGCGGTGCGGTGTATATTCTGGCCGAGCAACAAGTGGATTTCACCCAGTTTATGAATGACGTCAAAATACGCATTGACTCGATTTCCACCTTTCCCACCGATATGGAGCCACCCATTGTGCAGCAATGGGTGAACCGCAATGAATACATTCGTATCGCCGTGCATGGTGATATGGAAGAACGTGAACTCAAACGCCTGGCTGAAACATTGCGTCGGGAAGTGGCACAATTACCGGCCATCACTGTGGTCGAATTATTCGGCACCCGTGATGAAGAGGTGTCCATCGAAGTGGGTGAAACCGCCTTAAAACGCTATGACCTGACTTTTTCTGAAGTCGCCAATGCCATCCGCAACGCCTCTATGAACCGCTCAGCCGGAACCGTGCGTACCCAAACCGGCAGCTACCAACTGAAAGTCCGGAATCAGGCCGACAGCCAGTCTGAGTTTGAAGATATTGTGATTCGCGAAGACGCCAGCGGCGGACTGGTGCGGGTGGGCGATGTGGCCACGGTAATTGACGGGTTTGTGGATGAACCCATACTGGCGACGTTAAATGGTGAACCGGCAGTACTCATTCAGGTCATGACCACGGAAATTATGGACATCGTGACTGCGTCCAAGGCGGTCAATGAATGGATTGCCAAACGCCAACAAACCTTACCGGAAGAAGCCACACTCACCCTCTGGACTGATCAGGCAGAAGACTTTAACAGCCGCATGACCACCATCACCTCATCAGCACTGATTGGGTTGATTCTGGTATTGTTTGTGTTAATGATGACCTTACGGCCCAAAGTGGCCTTTTGGGTGGCGGTTGGTATTGCCACCGCTTATGCCGGTGCCTTTGTGCTTTTACCCTCAGTCGGGGTATCGTTAAATATGCTCTCCACCTTCGCCTTTTTACTGGTGCTGGGTATTGTGGTGGATGATGCCATTGTTGTCGGAGAAGGCATCCACAGTAAATCCATGGAAATGGGCGGTGGTGTGAAGTCGGCCGTCGCCGGCACCCAGATGGTGGCCAAACCGGTCATCTTTGGGGTCGCCACCACCATTATGGCTTTCTTACCCTGGTTATTTTTAAGTGGTTCCACCAGCGAATTTACCCGGCATATTACCTGGGTGGTGATACTGGCTTTAAGTTTTTCTTTAATCGAATCCTTATTTATTCTGCCGGCGCATTTATCCAAAATGAAGCCCCGGGTGGTACATAACCGCTTCGGTCAGTTACAAAAGAAAATCGCCCATGGCATTATCAATTTTGCCGATAAACGTTACCGTAAAATGATTGACTGGTCTTTAACGCATCGTTATTTGACCACCAGTTTCTTTATCGGACTGTTAATTGTCGGTATGGGCATGTTTGGTGCCGGCATTGTGAAAAAAGGCTTTATGCCGGATATTGAATCCGATGAAATTATTGTTAATGTGGTGCTGCCGGAAGGCGCACCCTACAGCCGCGCATTAGAAATCCTGGCCCAATTACAAAACGCCGAGCAGGCTCTGGTGGACGAAGTCAACGAGCGTACAGAAGGTGAAGGTGAACTCATCGAGAACTGGTACACCCGGTCCCGCCGTGACAGCGTCATGGCCATTGTAAAACTGGCACCGCCGGAAGTGCGCGATATGAGCGCAAAAGATGCCTCGATTCGCTTGCGGGAGTTGATGGGTGATATACCCGATGCCAAAGAAGTCTCGGTGGAATACACCAACGGCGACAATGAACCGGGTTTTGAAGTCTCTGTCCGGCACCCGGATTTAAGCACCTTACGTGCCGCCACCGCTGATTTAGAAAATCAATTGAGAACCTATGAAACCCTCTATGATGTGCGTAATAATCTGGACGGTGCCACCGAGGAAATACGACTGACCTTAAAACCCGGCGCCAAAAAATTAGGCCTGACTCTGGCTGATGTCAACCGTCAGGTCAGACAAGCCTATTTCGGCGAAGAAGTCCAGCGCCTGCCCCGCAACGGTCAGGATGTGCGGGTTAAAGTCCGCTATCCCAAAGCCGATCGCTACTCCATAGAAAGTTTAAATAATTTTAATGTGCGTACCCCAGCCGGTCACACCGTGCCCTTACTGGCCGTGGCCGATTTAGAATTTGCCCCGGGTATCCAAAGCATTCGCCGCTGGAACGGTAACCGTGCAGCGCGGGTCAGTGCCGATATGAAAGATAACGTCCGTCAGGATATTGTGGAAGACTTAGAAACCAACTTTTATCCGGCCTGGGAAAAACGCTACCCGGGCATTATCCGTGGCGCCATCGGACAGGCAGAAGGCGAAGCCCGCTTTTTCCAGGAGCTCATGGGACTTTATTTAATTGCTTTCTTTTCCATGTACGCACTATTGGCGGTGGCCTTTAAAAGTTATGGCCAACCGATTCTGATCCTGATTGCGATTCCGTATGCCTTCATCGGCGCCGTGGTTGGCCATTCGGTGTTTAATTTAACCATGGCCATATTCAGTTACTTTGGTATTGCCGCCGC
The DNA here is from genome assembly GCF_014636635.1 of Marinicella pacifica. Taxonomy (GTDB): domain Bacteria; phylum Pseudomonadota; class Gammaproteobacteria; order Xanthomonadales; family Marinicellaceae; genus Marinicella; species Marinicella pacifica. The sequence continues at coordinate 54,143 of NZ_BMEO01000014.1, forward strand.
CGCCGGGGTGGTGGTGAATGACAATCTGGTACTGATGGATTATTGCAATCAACTCAAAGAAAAAGGCCTGGCGGCCAAAGAAGCCATTATCGAAGCCGGTGTCGCCCGTTTTCGCCCGATTTTGCTGACTTCCGTCACCACCATCGTCGGTCTGATGCCGATGATGCTGGAACGCTCCATTCAAGCCGCCTTTTTACAACCGGTGGTGGTATCACTGGCGTTCGGTGTGTTTATGGCCTTTTTCATCACCCTGTTTATGGTGCCGGCATTGTATGCCATCGGCCTTGATTTCCATGACTTTAAACAACGCACCAAAGCCCGTTTACTGGGCCGGGAAGTCCCACAAACCCGCACACTGGAATCCTCTGAGGCCCGTCAGAACGGATAAGTTATACAGCCTGCAGACATGGACGTCTGCGTTATAATGGAACAATGTCAATTAAAAATCTAATCAGAAACACCCTCATCGGCGCTCTGGTTGCCGATGTCGCTTCACTTGGACTACACTGGCTGTATGATGTAAAACGCATTGCTGAAGTTGTTAAAAACCACAACGACCAACCCGTCTTTGTACCCATCGACGCCCGGCACTACCGCAGTGACGTCGGCTACTTTGCCCATGGCCATAAACACAGCGGTATGCTCAGCCAATACGGTGAATCCTTGCGCTTAATGATTGTCAGCATGAAGGCCTGTAACGGACAACTGAACACTGAATCCGTACAACAGCATTTTAAAAACACCTTTGGCCCCGGCGGCTCATATCAGGGTTATATCGACAAACCCACGGCCGGGACATTACAAAATCTGGCATCAGGACAAACCGAACCTTCGGGAATCGAAGATGACCAGCTTCCGGCTCTATCCAGATTGGCACCAGTTATATTGACTTACCACAACCAAAAAAACTTCAACCAAATCCTCGATCAAGCCATCACAATCACCAACACTCACCAAGATGCCCTCGATTACGGCCGGGTCTATGCCGATTTACTGACGCTGATTCTTAACGACACCGAATTAAAAACCGCCCTGCAACAGGTCGCTGAACAAGCCCCGGACACCATCCGCAAAGGGCTTAAAGATGCCCTTAATAGTTCAGAAACCGATTCAGTCCAATACGGCGAAACCACCGGCCGCGCCTGCCCCCTCTCCCAGGCCATGCCCCTGTGCTTCCATATCCTCAATAACACCGACTCTTATCAACAAGCGGTTGAAACCAATATCCGCGCCGGCGGCGACAACGCAGGCCGCAGCATCATTATCGGCACAATCTTAGGCGCTTATTACGGCCTTGATGAAAACAGAGGCATTCCGATTGAATGGCTGTTGCAATTGGATGATGGTTTGACGCTGTGTCAGACTTGTGACAAATTTGCACAGCTCGTTAAATAAAATCAGTACATAACCCGTAGCTGCGACCCTTGCGGTCGCCGAATTGAGACTATGCTGATTACATTTAGCAATCGTAAAATGATGTTATTATCGGAATAAGAGTCTGATGCGGTGCAAGGCAGGGACAAGCCCTGCGGCTACAATAGTTTTGTATATGGCCCGTAGCGTTCTTTAGCACAAAACTCTCTAAATAAAACTGGCTTTGAATAGTCCGACAGATTTTTTTATTTTTCTATGGAAGTTTCCCATCCGTCATAATCTCCATTTAATTCCTGGGCCTTTTCCCAAAGCTCCAACGTGTAATCGTCAATTTCATCATATCCAACTTTGTCAACTCTAGAAACTGAAATAACAAATTTGTACTCACTGGACGGTTTAGTTTTACTTTTATTTTTTGTTTCAAATCCCAAATTGTCAGTAAAGTTTTCAAACTGATCAAGCTCATTTTGAGTTTTAAAATAAATCCAATGAAAAACTTCTCTTGGTTTTGTTAAATCATCTCCGCCTTTCTCTAGTTGTTCAAGAACCCGTCTGTTTTGAACTACTTGCATCTGTCTTGGTAATGGATATAAAAAATCAAAATATCCACTCCACTCTTTATCTGGCTTATGTCCAAAATCAAATTCAAATTTTGGAAATGCTGTCATTGAGGAAAAAACTTGTTTTTCCATAGAATTTGGGTTTTCTCCAAAAAAATAAATGTCTCGAAATCCGTTTGAGGTCAGACGACCTGCAAAAGTGTAATTCAGATTATTGCTATCAAAGGCTTTTATTATCTTATCTTCGATTTTCCATAAATCGTCTGCATCTTCGTTACTTGAAAGTCCATCTTCTCTTGGATTTGGCATTTTAATAGACACATAAACAACAATATCTTGTCCGTTCACTGGTGCAATGTTAATTAAGTTCAAGTCAGTCGCAATAGAACTCAAATTGTCATCTACGTTTGAAAAGTAAAAAGCCCAATCTGGTTGATAGTCAGTTTTCATTTCCTCCTTTCCAAATAATTTACTTAAAAACTCCATTATTTATAATTAAGCTCAATGGTTTTCGTACTCGCCTTTTTTCAGCGTTTCGGCTATGCGCAGTGCGGGATTAAAATCCATCTTACTTTCAGCCTGTTGTTATGTTTGTTAATATTCATTTGACTAGCCCAATAAACCGCTACCATTTGTAAAGAGAGAGATTTCATCATGAAAGCATGCTTTCATGA
>NZ_BMEO01000015.1 GCF_014636635.1 Marinicella pacifica
GATACTTCCTTAGGGGTTAACGCTGCCATAATTTGCAGTTTTGGAGTGGAGGCTTTTGTGCTATTTTAAAGCACAAAAGGCGTAACGGAAAAACTGTCAAATTGATGGCCTTGTTAGAGCTGGTGGAATTCACGTAAAAACTCCTTTTTATTTTGAGCGAATTTTCTATGGTCTTCATGATTTAGCTTTCGCTCTTTCTCCGAAAACCCTGGAGTAATTACACCCCAATTTGAGTTTCTGACAAAATAGATAACCACATCTACGTTACTATTTTCCCAGCAATTCTGAACCAAATGATCATCGCCTGTTGCATTAACGGTTTTAACTTGGATACGGTAATAATTTGGACCATCTGAAATTAATATATCTGTTTGATGCCCATGATCAAGAATCGGAATAAATACTTGCCATCCATCCTGCATCAGCCAGCTCACCACCATACTTTCAAATGATGTATTTTTGAGTGCCTGGTGTGTACCGGCTTTGGTTTGGGTCAATCTTCTAGGCATCTAATGATTCTCTATTTTTGCTCTAACAATTTATTAAATGTGCATTTTACCCTTAACTATAGCAGAAAATGGGTGCTTTTCAGTGATATTTGGCGTTTTTACCCTTAAAATTACACATATATACCTAAAAATTGCACTATTATTCGGTTATTTCGAGTTTAAAGTGCATTAGTGCACTATTATCTGAATATATCGGGATTAAAGTGCAAATTTGAAGCGGTTTGATCAGATTTGAGCTATCTTGGTTGGCAGCGCTCAACATACTGACTATTCTTTATTTCCACCCTCATCCGCCATCTTCAATCCTACACCCGGTATGGTGTGCAGGAGTTCTTTGTCGAAGGGTTTGTCGATGGTTTTGCGGAGGAGGTAAAGGTGGCTTCTGAGGACGTCGGATTCGGGGACGAGGTCGCCCCAGAGTTGTTGGGTGAGTTGTTCTTTGGTGACGACTTCGGGGGATTTTTTCATCAGGACTTTGAGGATTTGCATGCCGGTGGGGGAGACTTTGAGGACTTCGTTGCCACGTTTGACCTGCATGGTGGCGAGATCAAACACCAGGTCGCCGACCTGCAGGGCGCTTTGGTCGAATTCGCCGCGGTGGCGGCGGACCAGCGATTTAACCCGGGCCACCAGTTCGTCGGGGTTGAATGGTTTCACCAGATAATCATCGGCACCGGAATCAAAGCCGGTGAGTTTGTCGTCGATCCGGTCGCGGGCGGTGAGCATGATAATGGGTACATCGGAGCGGCCTTCTTTGCGGACTTTTTGGCAGATTTCAAAGCCTTCGATGCCTGGCAGCATGACATCTAAAATCAGGGCGTCATAGTGGTTGGTGACGGCCAGATGCAGGCCGGTGATGCCGTCGGCGGCATAATCCACGGTGATGTCAGCGAGTTCCAGAAAGTCGGTGACGGTTTCGGCCAGTGATTGGTGGTCTTCCACCAGTAAAACGGTTATATTGCTCATGTGTTTTTTTCCTCAGAAGCTAATATTCTAACTTGGGTTAGCGTTAATGTCACGCGGGTTCCCTGCCCGGGCTGGCTGGCAAAATCCACTTGCCAGCCGCTTTGTTGGCATAGCCAGTCGACAATGGACAAGCCGAGGCCGAAGCCTTTTTCGCCGAATTCATCGCCGCGATAAAAAGGTTCTTTAATGCGCGCCAGTGTTTCGGTGTCCATGCCTTTGCCCTGATCGGCAATGATAATGTGATTGTGATCGATGGTCACGGTAATCTCCGGTTCATCGCCTGAATACAAACAGGCATTACGCACCAGATTACTGATAATCATGGCAAAAACCTGTTCTGACAGCGGTGCTTCAATCAAGTGTCTGGCCTGCCAATGCAGATGAACTGTCTTTTCAGAGAATAAAGCAATGGCCTGTTCAACACTGTTTCTAAGGACATCATTCACCACGGTGACTTCCTGGTTGGTGACCTGGTTTTCACGGGATAACACCAGCAAGGCTTCAATTAATGCCTGCATATCCGCCACCATCGGTTCCATGCGATTAACCAGCTTTTCTGCCGGGGGCGCTAAGGGCTGTTTTTTTAACAGCTCAATATTGCCCTTTAAAACAGTCAGCGGTGTTCTGAGTTCATGCCCGGCATAACGTGAGAAGTTTCGTTCGCGACTGACAAATTCAGCAATCTTTCCGGATACTTTTTCAAAAGTTGTTACCAACGTGGCGATTTCGTTGTTGGCGTTCTGATTCAAATCATCAAAACTTAATTGACTCAGGCCCGCTTGTGAAATATCCACTTGCTCCAATTTCCGCACCAGTTGCAAAATTGGCGACAGGGCCCGTTTCGAATGCACGTAGGAAATAAAGGCCGGCAGGTAAATCGCCAGTAACACAATCACCAGTGGCGTGATGCCAAAATAAAAGGCCAGTTTCGAGACCTGGGCTTCTTCAAACACCAGAAACAATTTCTGATTACCTTTCTGCGTTACATAGGCAATCGGCATTTTATGGTTTAGTTCAACCCGTTGGTAGGCTTCTTCCATGGTTTTTAAAGGTGCGGGAACCGCGGAAAAATCATCATTTTTGACCATATAACCGGTGAGGTTCATGGTTTTAGGCAGTGGGAAATCAGGGTTTTTCGCCCGGTGTTCCCAGAAGAATTTGGCCTCGCCCTGTAAAGCCTGTTTAATCAACACATTTTCCACCACTTTGGCGGCACCAAAGACACCGCCGATGGTGGCCAGGCTGATAAAGACCAGTTGAATAATAAAGACTTTATTGAGTTTACTGACTAAGCCTTTATCTTTTTTAATGGTGTTGTTCATTTATTTTTTGGCGACCACAGATAATGGCCCACCAGCCACTGATTGCCCTTATCATAACCAAACAGCTCGGCACATGACATAAAAAAGATGCGCCATCGCTGCCACCACAGCGTTGCATCATCACCATAAACCCGCTGTAATACCGGCATAATTTCGGCTTTGTACCGGTCCATATTGGCCAACCAGTCATTCGATGTTTTCTCATAATGCTGACCGGATAACAGCCAGCGCTGCTTAACAGTCATATCATCCTGGAAAAATAAAAAGGTATCTTGCGCCGGCATTTGACCGCCGCTGAAGAAATACTTCGACATCCAGTCATCTTCACCCCGCACCTCGTAAGGATACATTAAAAAGCGGTGGCAAAAGATATGCACAAACATCAGGCCGTCAGGCTTCAGCCAGGACGAACAGTTGGCCAGTAATTGCTGGTAGTTACGGATATGTTCGAACATTTCAATCGAAATAATGCGATCGAATTGTTGCTCCAAACTTAATTCATTAATGTCACAAGTGATAATCTCGACGTTCGTTAAACCCCGTTCCTGTGCCTGTCCCATAATGTACTTTCTTTGTGAATGGGAATTGGAGACGCCGGTAATCCGGGCTTCTGGAAATTGTTCGGCCATAAACAGGGTCAGCGAGCCCCAGCCACAACCCAGTTCCAGAATATGCTGACCATCTGCTAATTGCGCCCGTTCAATATATAAATCCAGCATCCGACGCTCGGCGGTAGATAAATCATCGCCCGGCTGGTAGTAGGCCGATGAATATTTGGCGTAATCACCGAGTACCCAGCGATAGAATTCAGCGTCCACTTCATAATGCTGTTCGTTGGCTTTGTCGGTGTCGATGGCCATGGCGGTTTTTTTCAGCTCATCCAGAAATTCATGAAATCGCTTTGATGCCTGTCCCGGATTGAACGCATGTTCTTCTTTCAGGCGCTTTTTAATTAAATGCCGGATACCGGCGCGAATCATGAAATCAGGGACGAGGCCACGCTCGACCCAGTTGATGGCATTAGAAATCATTGTTGACAGGTCCTATAAAAAATTTGTTGGTTTTTTGTTGGTAGCGTTTGTACGCCAGCCCGCGTTTTTTCAGGGCTTGTTGTTCAGAAAACGGAATACCGGTGAGCTTTAATAAGAACAGTAACATCAGCGCCACCATGCCCCAGGCGTACCAGATATAATCGCTGTGCCACAACAAAACCGGGTAAACAAACCAGTGGAGCCATTCAAAAAAATAATTCGGATGACGCGAATAACGCCACAAACCGACGTTACAGACTTCACTGCTGTCATGGTTTTTCTTAAAGCGATGCAACTGCCGATCCGCCAGGCTTTCACCGATAAAAGCACCGCCACCAATCAGCACAGCGGCGACCATTTGCCACACCGCCAGCGCGCCGGACGTTAATAACCAGTAGGCCGGTAGTGAAAACAGAATACTTAAGCCCGCCTGGAACATAAAAAACACAAAGAATTTTACCTGCGTGTTTTCAGACCAGTGATTTCGCAGATGACGGTAACGGGAATCTTCCTGCTGACCGTCATAACGCGCCACCAGATGCCAGCCCAGACGGCCATACCAGATGACCGGGAAAATCAGCACCATCAGGTGATTGCTGATATCGGCGGTTAAGGTCAGCTGATAAATAATCGCCACCACGACGATACCCCAGGCCCAGGCCATATCGACACTGTCGGCATGTTTTGTTTTGACCTGATAAATAAAGGCACACAGCTGTAATAAAACACAGGCAGCCGTCGCCAGAATAATGGGATGGTTAAGACTCATAAGCGTTTCTCCACGATTTATTCACGCCATATAAAACACTGAAATAAAACCACCAGCCGACGGCAATCAGCAGCATCACAGCGGTGGGTTTTTGTAACACCACGGCGCCCAGTTTATCGGCTGAAAAATAACTTAAGGGCGCACCAATAATTAAAAATGCCGCACCCAGCCAGTAATGCTTAAATAACCAGCGCATGCCAATTTTTAAGGACAGCGCAAAGCCCATCCACAGCATAAATATCCAGTAAGGCGGCAGCCATGGGATGTTATTAAACCACTGGCCGTAATCGATCCAGCCACTGGCGCGCAAAAACCCGTCCAGGACAGCCCCGACCAATAAACCAATCAATAACGCCATCCAGTCACTGCGTTCCCAGCCTTCGTAAGCGGTGACCAACACCATACAAACAAACACCGCCAGCGCGGTAAGCTTATGCTGATAAGCCACGCCCAGAACCACTGAAAACCACAAGGCGTTCAATAGCATGGCATGAATCAGCGTTTTTATTCGACTGGACATCGCTTATGAAATATCCGTTTTGCGCCACATGGGTCGGCGGTTACCGGGCTTAGCCAGCAGTAAATGCACATCACTGATGGCGCGTTCAATAAAACCACCTTCACAGTAGCTGAAATAAAACCGCCACATACGGCGAAAATGCTGATCGTAGCCCAGTTTATCTAATTGTTCGGTTTGTTGGTTAAAGCGCTGCTGCCAATCGGCCAGGGTGCGGGCATAGCTGCCACCGATGTCTTCTAAATTAATGAGCTTTAATTGGGTGTGATCACCGGCAGTACCCACCAAAGTACTCACCGAAGGAATAAAGCTACCCGGAAAAATATGCTTTTTGATGAAATCAACAGATTTCAGGGCTTGTTTGTAACGGCTATCTTCAATGGTAATCGCCTGAATTAATGCCAGGCCATCGTCTTTTAATAAGGCATCGCATTGTTTTAAATAAGTGGCCAAATAGTGATGGCCCACGGCCTCGACCATTTCAATGGAAACCAACTTATCAAACTCACCGCTGAGATCACGGTAATCTTGTTTCAGCAGCGTGATGCGATCTGTTAATCCGGCGCGCTTAACCTGTTCACAGGCGTAGCGATATTGTTCTTCAGAAATGGTGGTTGTGGTCACGCGGCAACCGTAATTTTTTGCGGCGTAAAGGGCAAAACCGCCCCAGCCGGTGCCAATTTCAATCACATGATCCTGTTCACTCAGTTGTAGTTTTTCACAAATAAGCTGTAATTTTCGCGTTGCCGCTGTTTCTAAGTCATCCGACGGGCTTTCATACACCGCCGAGGAATACATCATCCGCTTATCCAGAAACAGACGGAATAAATCGTTGCCTAAATCATAATGCTCAGAAATGTTTTTGCGACTGCCCTGTTGTGAGTTTTTGTTAAAAAAATGCCCCACTTTGAGCAACGCGTTTTTAATCCGTGCACTACCATTTTCAACACCATCGAGCCAGTCACGGTTACGCACAAACACCCGAATCAGGCGGGTTAATTCATCGCAATCCCAGTCACCACGACTGTAGGATTCCGCCGCACCGACACTGCCCTCCAGCGCCAGGGCCGAATAAAACCGGTCATCATGCACCCGAATACTGACCTGCAAGTCAGATAATTCATCACCAAAATGAAACTGTTGATCCCCTTCGATAATAATCAGGTGGGCATGCCGAATCCCTTGGAGCTGTTTAAGAAGCTGTTTCTTCAGCCAGCGGGTGAAGCGACTGCGTTGGGGACGTTTGTGAGCAACGGGTTGGCCATTTTGCGGGCTGTTAAACTCACTTTGAATACTTTTAGTTTTTACTTTGTAGTTAACTTGAGACATATTATTCTGTGTTTGGGTGATTGTAAAAAGAGACTTTTTTGAGCCATAAACGGGCGGCCTGATAATAAATATTCAGCCACATTTTCCAGGCCTGTGCCGGTTTTGTGATGGTGATACCGCTATCAGCGGACAGCCATGAGGTTTTCATGCCCACATACATCAGCGTTGCATCGTTTTTAAACAGTTTCATGTGCACATCGACGCCTGAGGCGTTCACCACAAAGCGCCACTGATAATGAATATCCATGGACACAAAGGGAGAAATATGGAAACACTTATCAAAACTAAAATCATAGTGATTGTCGGTGTTTTGTTGTTGGCGACAGTCATGAAAATACAGCTGTTTCTCGCCCCAGGGCGTGTTGTTAATTTCCGAGACAATGGCGTGCAGTTGTTGTTGCCGATAACAGAAATAAAAACTCACCGAATTAAACCCGATCCCCATAAATCGCGGATGGGTCATGAGCAACACTTCACCAGAAAACGCTTCACCGCTCTGATGGGTCACATAATCGCTGATTTGCTCTAAAATTGAACGTGACTGACAGAACACATAATCACGGTTGTCAATAGCATAAATATTGAATCGGTTCAGGCTTCGAAACAGCGATTGACCGGACCAGTCCTGTACTTGATTTAACGACAGCAGATGCCAGTACATGCGATTGGTAAAGCGGTGCTCTCTGGGGCTAAAGCGGTGATGCACCACTTCACCGCTCAGAAAACCCGGTTGCAAAATTTGGCTGTCAGTTATGTTGACAGATTCAGACATGGCGTTCTAATAATCTCCGGGCGGCTTCGACACCACTTTGGGCGCCGTCTTCATGAAATCCCCAACCGAGATAAGCCCCACAATAGTAGCTGTTGTTGTGGCCTTGCAGGGCCTGAATTTGTTGTTGTCGTTCCGGCGTTTTGCGGTCATAAACGGGGTGTCGATAGGTTTTCTGAACCAGACACAAGTCTGGATTAATGCGATCGGTTTGGTTCAGACTGACAATCACCGGCGATGAAACGGTTAAATTCTGGAGTTTATTGAGGTAATAATTAACCTGACAGCCCTGATTGTCCTCGCCATAATAATTCACCGACCAACTGGCCCAGGCTTTAGGATTATGGGGTAATAAGGACGCATCGGTGTGTAAAACCATGTCATTGTCCACGTAGCGGATCCCACCAAGGGCGGCCGCTTCTTGTAAAGTCGGTTGTTCAATGAGCGCCAGCGTATCATCAACATGGGTGGCAAAAATCACGGCATCATATCGTTCGACAGCCGCTTCTGTGGTGATAAGAACACCCTGATTATCTCGCAAAACCGATTGCACCGGCGTGGCTGTGAATGCCCGTCCCTGCATATGCCGTTGAATGGCGCTGACGTAATTTCGCGATCCACCGGTGATGGTGCGCCAGACCGGCCGGCCGGTGAGTTGCAACATCTGATGGTTGGCCATAAAACGCAGTAAATAATGCACCGGATAGTCTTTCACCGTGTCAAAATCCCCAGACCACAGGGCGCTAACCATCGGCATCATGTGCTCATGAATGAATACTTGTGAATAATTTTCACGCTGCAAAAATTCATAAATACCGGTGTTATCCTGTGCATCTAAGACCGCCGGCGCCTGTCGATAGAATCGACGAATATCCAGAATCATACGATAGAATTGTGCGCTGATAAGGTTTTTGCGCTGACAAAACAGACCTTTCAGATTGGTGGCGTTATATTCCAGACCACTGTGGCGATTAGACACTGCAAAACTCATATCAGAATTTTCATAGGGTACTTTATACCGCCGCAACATATCGACGAAATGATGGTATCTGTCCTCATTAAACACCAAAAACCCGGTATCAACGGTTAAAGGCTGTCCATCCACTTCAATGTCATGGCTGTCGGCATGACCGCCCAAAACCGGTGCGGCTTCATACAAACTGTAATCCATGTGACCGTTGAGTGTGTCGGCAGCCATCAAGCCTGAAATGCCGCCACCGATAATTGCCACTTTCATACCGCTGCTCCGCGTAATTTCTTTTTGGCCAAGAGTATTTTGTTGGGCGGTTTTAAATCCCAAATCAAACCTGTTTTAGACATCAACCACAAAATGTAATAACTGATATCAATCTGCCACCAGCGGAACCCCTGTCGCACGGATCCGGGCGAACAGTGATGATTGTTGTGCCAACCTTCACCAAGGGTCAAAATCGCCAATATAAAGTTATTGCGGCTATTGTCCCCGGTCTCATATTCCCGGCTGCCAAATACGTGAGCCAGTGAATTAATGGCATAGGTGATATGCGCCAACAACACGGTTGAAACCACATAACCCCAGACCACCAGTTGCAGGCCGGAGGTGTTTAGAGTCGGAAAAACTGCATCTAAAATTTCACCTAAAGCAAACAAGAAAATGATGTAAAGTACGGGGAAAATGATGTCATAGCGATCTATCCAGCGCAGCTCAGGAAACTGGTTTAAGTCCTTGACTCGTTCTTGCTGGGTGGCAAAATTTTTATCCTGTAAAAACCAGCCCAAATGACTGCGCCAGAACCCATGTTTCGGACTGTGCGCATCAGCATCCGTATCCGCATGGATATGATGATGTCGGTGATGGGCCGCCCACCACAAAGGTCCGCGTTGGGTCGCTGTGGCACCAATCACGGCAAATATGGTTTGCATCAGACGACTGGTCTTGAATGATTTGTGAGAAAAATACCGATGGTAAAAACCGGTGATGGCAAACATCCTGACAAAGTAGGACAAACCGCAAACAAGTAGCGCAAAACCGGTCAATGGCACCCAAAAAACCATCAGACAAGCTAAATGCAACAAAATAAATGGCACAATACGACTCCAGGCAATGGATTCAGAATCTGAATCAGGCTGGTTATGCTGGTTATCGAACCATTGTAGCCACATTTTTTTCATCAACGATATTTCTTATAAAAACACTTATTTTATGTTTCAGCGGTGAAAACAATGTGAAGTGGTTACGCCTTCTGTTCACGGCATATCGACACCATTCCCGCTAATATAAACGTTTTGAAATTGTGGTGATTTGTGCTGAAAATTATTTTGATATTGATTGCTGTTGTTGTGGTGCTGTATGCCTGCACCCGATCGCCCGGTCATAAGCCGGACCAGAGCTTTCAAGCCTATTTTGATGCCATATCCCAACACCCTGCCAGCCATCAGGCAGATGCCAAACAGCAAATGCAACGGGTGTTTGCGGATATGTCAGAAGGTGCCACCGCGGAGACCATCGAAGCGGTCTATGCCAAAGACCTTTACTTTAATGACACCTTTAAGATCATTACCGACCGGGATAAACTGGTCGAGTACCTCAGTGAAACCGCCCAAAACGCTGACACTAAAGTGGAGATTTTAGAGGTGATTAAAAGCGATGATGATTACTATGTCCGCTGGCGCATGCAGATGGCTTTCTCTGCCGTCGGCAAGGACATCGAATCGAACTCCGTGGGCATCAGCCAATTACGTTTTAATGAACACGGTCAGATTACTTTTCAGCATGACTTCTGGAACAGCAGCGAGGCTTTTTATGAGCATTTACCCTTCATCGGACGCTTTTTAATCAAGATAAAACAACGACTTTAGTCTATGAAAAATACAATTGCTCTTACCTTTATCGTGCTTTCAATAATTGGACAGGCACAGGCCACTGAATTATCAGATCAACCCCAATCACTCACCGCTTATGATCAAAACTGGCAACAATGTAATCACCACATGGTCCGCAAAGGCATTATCTTCAAAGTCGCCGACATCGACTGGTTCTCCACTGAATGCCGAAAAGACAAAAATATTTTAACGACAACACCGGTTTTACTGCGCTTTACTTATTTGCGTGACATCGACCGTGAATTCTTTATCGACAGTGCCACTGAATACTTTTTACGCAATCTCGAACAACCCCAATCCCCACAAGCCAAAAAGATTATCAAGGATTTCAATCAAAGCTACCAGGATGTCACCGACAGTGATGTTTACGATTTAGTCATTGACCAGGAAGGTACACTCAAATTGTTCAAAAATAACAACCTGATTCAAAGCACTAAAGACCCGCTCATCCGAAATAACTACTTTAAAATATGGTTCGGCAAAGAGCCCGTTTTACCTAAGCTTAAAGACAGTTTTACCTCTTCTTAGCAACCTGATTAAAATTAATAGTAACTTTTGTAATTATTATTGAGCAAAACCATGTTCATAAATCAGATCTGTGACAATTCGTTGCTGATGGGTCATTTCTTGCATTGTTAACGAAGTGTTACCACCGGCTTCAACTTTATGCATCACCACACCGATTACCGGTAAACCATAATAGACATAACGTTCATTGTTGTTATGACTGTCCCTGCCTGTAGAGGTGTTGAACAGAGAAAAATCAAACTCAACTGTACCTAATTCATTTTCTGTATCTACAACATCATGATGCTGATCAATCAAAAAGGGTACCGGTGAATAAGTTGGATTATTGAAACCCAAAACATTAACGCTTCGGCAAAGCGATACTGATTGTGGATTAACCAATGGTTCTAAAACACCATTATCGTCAAAACTATTAACGGGAACAACCTCACAGGCACCATTGCTTAGGAATTGCTGGGTAAAAGGGGCAAAGTATTGCGGGTAATTAAGGTTTACATACTTATTTTTAGTGGGGAAAGTCAACACCACTTCAGTAGCAGTTGTTTGATTGTTTAAAAATTGGCCACTCAATAATGTGCGCATAAACGAAGCACTGGCCGCTTCATAAACTGTAATCCAAGTGTGTTCTTGGGCTTGGTTATCCAAAATAAGTTGGTTTTGGAGTGTGTTGGCTTCCAAAAGCAAGTAATTTCCAGGTGGCGCATGAAAAAATTGACCATCATTATGAAAATCTTCAATGGCAATGGCCTGGTAATCAAATTGATGACCGCCAATCATGTTTTTAATCGTCATGGAACCCGAAATTCCGCCGGTTGCCGGTTGTATATCAACAGCCGCATCATAAGACCATTGTCCATTTTGAAAAGAATTTTTTATGAAATCACAATCATTATCGATGGCATTAGCGTGATCACCAACAACTTCGCCCATTTCATATACCTGGATAAAGCCGGTCTGGCTCCGGACCAAATCATTAACGGCCGGATCATTATCCAGTTCATAAGGCAGAAAGTCCTGAGGATTGCCTAACCACGGGGTACAACCCTGGTTGAAGGACACTAATCGTGTGCTGGACTGACCTGTATAAGGCGGTGGCAATGAGGACAATCCAGAAATCAATTGACCCGTCCATGATTCCAATGGAGATAAATATAAATTCAATGGCAAAACCGGTTGGCCATTAAAGCCTTCCCTAAATTCGATTGAGATGGCCTTGTATTGGTTTGTGTTGTTTTCAATGGTCAATAAATTTCTTAAATCATTTTGTACCGAATAATAAGGGAAGATTAAAGCCTGTCCCTGATTGGTATCACTTAAGCTGATGGCCCTGGCTTGTTGAAAGGCCACAAGCGCAGCCATACATAAAAATAAGTCGATTAAATTTCTCATTGTCCTCTTTCTTATAAATGATTTTGTAACCCCAGTTCGTTGGGATAGGGTTTTAAATATACCTGGTCTAATAAGTAATTTATGTGATGCACTTCTGCATAATGGCGCATTAATGTCAGTGGTGTCATCAGAAAAACCTTTTGTTGCTGATATTGTTCGATGGTTTTTATGATGGAGACTTTGGCATCTGAGGGGAGTTCTTTTTTGAAAAAACCCAGTAAATGATACAGGACATTGACATGGCTTTTAATTTTGGCTTGCCGGGACAGGCACTGCATAAATAATTGAAAATATTCATCGCGTACTTTTTCGCCGTCTCCGGCGTTGGCGACAATGCGGCCCAAATCACGGTACATGACTTCTGAATGGGCTTGCAACAGGAATTTATGTTGGCGATGAAAATCTACCAGGGCGCCGGGTGTTGGATCCGTCAGAACTTCGCGGCGCCATCGGTCAGTGCCAAACACCCGGATAATAAAGTTTTCGCGCAGACGCATATCATTCAGACGCCCGGCTTCTTCCTTGGGCAGTAAGGGCATGGCATCATCGATGGCTTTGGCATAAATACCGGTTTGAGGCTCGTTATGAGGCATGCCGTTGGGTAAATAGGCTTTCACACGAAAAAGGCCGCAACTGGGGGATTTTTGCATAAAAATATAACCGCAGACATCTGCCAAGTCCGGGAGGCGTTTTTGCGCCAAATCCACTAATTGTTCGGTATAATCGTTTTTGTGGTCATTAACGTTTTTGGCTTTAACCCCATCATTTTCCATCACCAAACGTATGGGTTCACGCGGTACACCCAAGCCTATCTCAACTTCCGGGCAAATGGGCACATAATCAAACCACTCAGCGAGTACCTGAGTGCAAAAAGGGGCGCGTTTATGACCACCGTTGTAGCGCACCTGTTGTCCCAATAAACAAGCACTGATGGCTATTTTAATTTTTTTCATGGTGTTAGTTTAGCGATATATTGTGAAAAATGAATGATTTATTCCGGATTTTTTATTTGTCTCGGCTTGGTGTAAAATGAAGTGAACTTGAAAAGCACATTAAATGCCATGATATTATGTTCAGACCCTTAGATAATACAACCCATGAGCGATAAACAAAACAAAACCCAACAAGGTGTTGATCTGCTGGAACAACTCGAATCACAGATTAAAGACCCGAAAATGTACAAAGTGATGCTGATTAATGACGATTTCACGCCGATGGATTTCGTCATTGAAGTGTTGCGTAAATTTTTCTATATGGACGAATCACAAGCCACTAAAATTATGTTGCACGTCCACACGCGCGGGCAAGGCGTTTGCGGTATTTTTACCCATGAAGTGGCCGAAACCAAAACCACATTGGTCAACGATTATGCCCGTGATCATGAGCATCCGTTGCTGTGTGTCAGTGAGGTGGTGTAAATGTTAGACAGTCAATTAGACCAGAATATCAGCGAAATATATACACTGGCACGTCAAAAGCGCCATGAACTGCTGACCATGGAGCATCTCATGCTGGCTTTGCTCAAAAATAAGCAAGCCTTGCAAGTGCTAAAAATGGTGGGTGCTGATTTGCATCTGCTGGAACAAGAGTTGCAGGTGCTGATTGCGCAGCATGTCAAGATTTTACCGGCTGAGGCGGATTTTGAAACCCAACCCACACTGGCATTTCGTCGGGTCATACAGCGCGCCATCTATTCCGCCCAATCAGCTGAGGTGAGTCAGGTCACCGGTGACCGGGTGTTGGTGGCGATGTTTGATGAATCGGATTCGCACGTGGTTTATTTACTCAATAAACAGGGTGTGTCGCGTTATGATGTGGTCAGAAGTATTGCCCATGGTGGTTTTGATGAAGTAGAACAACCCCTCACCGAGCAACAGGATGATCAGGGTGATGAGGCCGACAAGAAAAAGCCGGACAGCGGCAAAAGCTTTCTGATTAACCTCAATAAAAAGGCTCAGCAAAGTAAAATCGATCCATTAATCGGTCGAGATCAGGAAGTGGAACGGGTCATTCAGGTTTTAATGCGCCGATCTAAAAACAACCCCTTATTAGTGGGTGAGCCCGGCGTCGGTAAAACCGCCATTGCCGAAGGCCTTGCCCTTAAAATTGTTCAAGGCAAAGTGCCTGAAGTGATGGCGAATGCGCAGGTTTTTGCCTTAGACTTGGGCGCACTGTTGGCCGGCACTAAATACCGTGGTGATTTTGAAAAACGCTTAAAATCGGTGATTAAATACATCGCTGATATTGATCATGCGATTATGTTTATTGATGAAATACACACCATTATCGGTGCCGGTGCGGTCTCAGGCGGTTCTCTGGATGCTTCAAATCTTTTAAAACCGGCCTTAAGTAAAGGCAGTTTGCGTTGTATCGGTGCCACCACCCAAGATGAAGTGCGCACCATTTTTGACCGGGATCGAGCCCTGGCCAGACGATTCCAGAAAATCACCATCACGGAACCGTCAGAATCTGAGGCCATTCAAATATTGCGTGGTTTGCAACCGTATTATGAAGACTTTCACGAGGTCAATTATCTCGATGAAGCAGTGACCGCAGCGGTTAAATTATCCGCCAAACACATCAGTGATAAATTTTTACCGGATAAGGCCATCGATGTGATAGATGAAGCCGGTGCCTGGCAGCGTATTCACGGTCTACAAGAGCAACCCATTACAGCTGCCGATGCCCGGCGGGTGGTGGCCTCGATCGCCAAAATTCCGGTGGCTGATTTAAACCAACAGGACACTGACCGACTCAAATCCATTAAACGCAATTTAAAACACGTAATTTTCGGTCAGGATGAGGCCATCGAAATTCTCGCCGACACCATCAAAATGTCACGCGCCGGCCTTAACCGCGATCACCGCACGGTGGCCAATTTACTGTTTGCAGGACCCACCGGCGTCGGTAAAACCGAAGTTGTTCGGCAGTTATCTCACCACCTGGGCCTTAAACTGATACGTTTTGATATGTCCGAATATATGGAACCTCATGCCGTTTCAAAACTGATTGGCGCACCACCCGGCTATGTGGGTCACGAACAAGGCGGTTTATTAACCGACAAGGTACATCAAACACCCCACGCCATCGTCTTGTTGGACGAAGTGGAAAAGGCTCACCCGGATATTATGAATATCTTGTTACAGGTGATGGACAACGGAAAATTGACCGATTCCAATGGCCGTGAAACTGATTTTCGCCACGTGTTGTTGGTGATGACCACTAACGCCGGTGCCACCTTGCACAGTCGCAGCAGCTTTGGTTTCCTGGAACAGGATCACAGCAGTGATGCGATGCAGGAAATTAAACGGGTGTTTATCCCTGAGTTTCGTAATCGACTGGATGCGATTGTGCCCTTTGCCAATTTAGAGGTGAGTCACATTGAACGGATTGTCGATAAGCTGATGATTGAATTGGAACATCAATTAAGTGATCCGGGAATTCAATTTAAGCTGAGTGCTGCTGCCAGAAGCTGGCTGGTGGACAAAGGTTATGACCGAGAAATGGGTGCCAGACCAATGCAACGTGCTATTGATCAGCACATCAAAAAACCGTTGGTGGATGACATTTTATTTGGTGATTTAAAAAACGGCGGTCTGGTTAAAATTGACGTCGATCAGGCAACATTAACATTTGAAATTGAAACCGACGTCAAACAAGCCCTTGAGAAAGAAAAAGCAGAGTGAACCTAACCTGATGTAATGAAATCATCGGTTTTGCGCAAACGGCTCAACCCGACGATTTAATTATTTGCTGCGGAACGTGATTCGCCCTTTACTTAAGTCGTAAGGGGTGAGTTCTACAGTCACGGTATCACCGGTTAAAATACGGATATAGTGCTTACGCATGCGTCCAGAGATATGCGCCACCACTTCATGTCCGTTTTCCAATTCAACACGAAACATGGTGTTGGGTAAGGTATCGATAACCTTGCCCTGTAATTCAATTACATCTTCTTTTGCCATAAATTATTAGGTCTTCTCAAAAAAAAGAGGGTCATTTTACCAGAAAGTGGATATTTTTACAGTGACAAGCTGAACAGTTGTTAATGAGACCTTAAAAGCCATCGGCAAAAATCAAATCAGTTAATGGCACCAGTGCCGGCACCCAAAACTCACCTTCAGCCTGTTCACCGGTTAGTTGCACGGCACCCGTAACCGGAGATTGATTTAACGTGACCGAATATGTATAGCCGGTACCCCAATGAATAAAATTATTCTGCTGCGCATTAAATTGGAGTGTATTGCCGGTGTTGTTCATCAACCAGTTATTGAGTGGACTGTCATCCACATCGTTGAATTCATACTGACTGACCGACGTGCCGCTTTGCATTGGCACACGCAAAGCAGATAGGCCGGCATGATAATCATAGGCTTCCACAAAGTAATGATAACGGTATAAACCACCACCTAAATCGATCACCTTTGTTTTGACCGATAAATACCCCTTATTGGGACGTAAAACCCGAAATGAAGCGGTATTATTCACAATATCATAGCCATTATCCGGTACCCAGCGATCGGCGGCCGGACCTTGTGCAAACGAACCGGTATTGGTTAAAAATTGATTGGCAGGGTTATACGCCACAGGCCGACTACCCATACTGTTATAAATATTGATATCATCACGCACTATGTACCAGGCGGATAAATAATAGACGGCCTCGATGTCGTTCAGATCGCTGACTTTAATACGCATGCGGTGCTCATCAGCGGCGGCACCCTGGGTTTGCGTACCCGTACAACCCGGGTCAAAAAATGAACCACAACTGTTCCAGGTGCCCAGATAGGGATTTATTTCACTTCTTGGTGCCAGATGCGCACTGTTGTCGTTACTTTGTTTTCCGTAGGTGTCCCGACAACCCGGCCACAAAATATTATTGTCATAACAGTTCAAGGTGCATTGTTGATTAGTGGTATAAAAAGCATGTTTTAGCGCAGAAGCGGCAACTTGGGTAAATCGACCATCTTTTTCCCGGTATAAGTTCCAGATAAGATAGGGATGTTGATCATTATTATAGGGCGGGAAAGAACCGGTAAACTGGCGATACCAGGGCACATCGGCATCACCGATATTCTGTAAGCGTGCTGTTGGAATGACAATGCGATCCGTACCGCCACCATTGACCTGACGACTTTCACCGGTGAGTTCAATCAGCATCACATCTGCAGGATCCTGCGGTGAAGGCCATAATGGTCTGGAGTCACATTGTGGCGGTCCGCCTTTAATGCCCGCGTTCAGATCATTCACGGTGACATCATTCACCATTTGCAACGAACCCACCACATAACCGGATAAATACGCTTTATCCAAACGTTCAGCCAACCATCTGCTTAAGCGCACATCCACATGCTGGTAGCGCAGCACACTGTGGCCCTGTTCCCACACCGTGTGAATATTATCAAGGTGAAACAACACCTCACCCTGACCGGTGGTGATGTCCAATACCGCCATATCACCGGCTTTTGGCGGGCGTTTGGCATGGGCTATACGCAAATCCTTAAACGCCAGGACCCGTCCCTGATGACGCAGAATCAAACTGCCTTCAATAAACAATTGACCGGACTGCACACCTTCAAAAATGCCAAACGGTAAAAATAATTGTAAGCCACCCACCTTTTTGATCGCAAATTCTCCGGTCACATACTGTCCACCCAAATGCTGATCATAATCCAACAAGCGACGCCCACCCTGATACAAATTCGGTATAACGATACCATCGGCCAACTGTTGTTCAAGTTTTAAGCGCATTTCACCGCCCACGGCATAACCAAAACGATTTATGTGGTCTTTGTACAGAGGCTGATCAATAAGTTCTTTTAGCCAGGGCGCAGGGGAATCGGGCAGTTTTAATTCACTGTGTACTGAAGCAAAGCCCAAAGTGAAGACTGCAAAAAGAAACAGCTGTGTTTTTTTTATACCGATCATGTTTTAATTATAAACAGCATAAGCCTCTTTAAAAAACAAAAATATGCGTTTTAGGGTAATTGCCAGATTATTTCAGTGTTATGATGTTTTTTTAGATAGTCATTGGCTTTGGAAAAATGCCGGCAGCCGAAAAAACCCCGATGAGCAGACAAGGGTGAAGGATGCGGGGCTTGGAGAATCAGGTGCTTTTTGTTATCAATCACACGTCCTTTTTGCTGTGCATAGCTGCCCCACAACATAAAAACCACGTGATTGCAGTGGCTGTTAACCGTGGTAATCACCGCATCCGTAAAGCGCTCCCAACCCCTGTCACGATGACTGGCGGCCTGATTTTGACGTACCGTCAACACGCTGTTTAATAACAACACGCCCTGCTTGGCCCAAGAGGTTAAGTCACCTGTTTGGTTGTGAACCGACAAATCCGAGTTGAGTTCTTTGTATATATTTTTTAGAGAAGGCGGCAAAGCCGTTCCCGGCTGCACCGAAAAGCTTAACCCATGGGCCTGACCGGGTCCGTGATAAGGGTCCTGGCCTAAAATCACCACTTTGACATTGGTTAATGGTGTGTGATTAAAGGCCGCAAAAATCTGTGATCCGGGCGGATACACCACTTGTTTGATCTGTTTTTCTCTGATCAAAAACTGTTTAAGTTGTTGCATGTAGGCTTGTTGAAATTCCTGATTAAGAACCTTCAGCCAACTGTTTTCAATTTTAGGAGTCAGGGTTTCAGCCACAAAACTTAATCGGCTTGAGCAGTTTTTGCGCGGTGAAATTGGGTGAAACGAATTTGGAATTTAATTTTTTTCACCAGCGCTTCCTGATTGACCGGCTTGCCAATAAGATCATTGGCACCGCTTTGCAAGATTTTCTTCTGGTTTTCCGTGTTTTCATCGCCGGTCATGATGACAAAAGGCATATCAATCTTATCCAAACCCAACTCACTGCGCACATATTTAAGAATATCCATGGCCGTTTCGTTATTTTTCAGGTAATAATCAGTGAGCACCAGATCAAATTGTTCAGCCGCGCTCTCGGCATCCGGAATCAGGGCCTTGGCATCGGTGACACTTAAGGTGTGGGTGATATCCAGGTTATGGTTTTGCAACAGTTTTTTGGTGGCATGGGCCACCACCGCGGAATCTTCGATATAGAGAATTTTACCGTTGATTTGATCTTCGGGCTGTAACAATCCCGATAAAAAAATCTCCAGCCCTTTTTGGCCAGCGGCTTTGTCCATATAATCGGTAACATCACTACCCAGCAGACGCTCTTTAAGTCGATTATCCACATCACCTGAGACCACAATCACCGGCAAATAATGATGATTTTCACGCACATAAGCACAAATTTTGGTGCCATCATCATCTTTTAAACGCAAGGCCGTCAAAATCAAATCCACCCGATGCTCTTTAAGATGCTCTAACGCCTCAGCGACACTGCTGACAGCAATCACATCGGTGTAGGGTTTAATTTTTTTCACCAGCTTTTCAGTCATGGTGCGCGCCAATTTCGAAGAGTCAGCAATCAAAACTTTATGGGAATCAGTCATGGGCTTTATTGTACACGATACGCATCAAAACTGTTTTTGAATTGTTCACAGTTTGTGAATATGACCGGAGCTACTGATGCGGGCACCGAGCCAGGTTATGGCACCGCAGAGCCCGATAAAAATCAGCCATTGTGACCAGGAGCCAACATTAATTTCAAAAGCTCTGCCAAAGCTCATGGTCAGTGCCATCAGTGGTTTTTTCATCCACCACAAAGTAATCATCAGTAATAACCAGGCCAGTAAACCGGCCAGCACTCCATAATAGACACCACTGTATAAAAATCGCCGGCGAATCTGGCCGGGGGCGGCGCCGAGCAGTTTTTTCAAGCTGATTTCAGCTTTGTGGGCGGCGATTTCATTGCCGATGGAATGGCTTAAGAACACCAGCACGATGGTGAGAAAGATAACAATACTGCCCTGAGTGAGATAATAAAGCGCCTGGGTTACGGCCTGAAGTTGGCGATACCAGTCGGCATCAAAGCTGACATAATCAATATCGGGGTGTAATTGTAATTGCTTTGCAAGGGATTTTAATTGTTCAACGGTGGCGGCTTTATGCGGTTTGAGCATTAGTTGATCGGGTAAATCATAATCATCAATGACCGAAATCACCTGATTAAGTTGCGGGTCGTCACTGAGGTCAGCTTTGATCTTTTGCTTGGCCACCAGGGTCACATCAGCAATCAGTTTTTTATGAGACAATTCTTGTTGCAGGTTTTGGCGCTGTTGTTCGCCCACCTTGGGGTTTAGAAACACCGCCACGCTGCCCTGGTTTTGCCACTGCTGCTGTACGCCGTCAAAATTCTGCCACAGAGTCCACATCAATAAAGGCAGATAAAAACAAATGGCCAGCGTTATCACGGTAAACAAGCTGCTATAAGGGGTTTGCAAGGGTGTTTGAAAGCCACCCAGTACAGCCCGGCCATGTCCACGGTACCAGCGTTTGAAGGCATTGGGTTGATTATCAACAGTTTGGTTCATGACGGTCTGTAATCATCAATGAGCTGCCCCGAATCAAGCACCAGCACCCGCTTACGCAGGCGTTTAATCAAAATAAGGTCATGAGAAGCAATCACCACCGTTGTGCCATTGGCATTGATGCGCATAAACAAATCCATCAACTCCAGGGACAAATCCGGATCGAGGTTACCGGTGGGCTCATCGGCCAGTAAAATCGCCGGTTTTGAAATAATGGCTCGGGCAATGCCGACGCGCTGTTGCTGACCACTGGATAACTGACTGGGATAAAACCGGGTTTTTTCAGCCAGCCCCACCTGTCCGAGAATGACCCGGGCTTGTTTGCGGCTTTCTTTGACCGTGAAGCCCCGCAACCACATGGACATCGCCACATTATCTAAAATGGTGCGATTTTCAAGTAAGCGATGGTCCTGAAAAATCATGCCCAAATCCCGGCGATAATGGGGCAAAGCGGCATCTGACAAATGTCGGATATTGTGGCCGTTTACTTCGGCCTGACCGTAGGAAATGGTTTCAATGCGCATGATAAGCTTTAAAATCGAGGTTTTACCGGCACCCGAGTGACCGGTTAAAAACAGCATCTCACCGGCATCCACTTCAAAACTAACATCACTCAGTGCCTTGTTGTGTTTGCCGTAAGATTTACTGACGCGATTAAAGGTAATCATATCTAATTCAACAAGGTATTGATCTGAAATATGGGTAACAGCATGGCGAGGACAATAAACAGCACCATCAGACCCACAAACAAGATTGCCAGCGGCTGAATGGCATTGGTTAAGGTGGTGAGCTTACTTTCCACGTCCCGCTCCTGCACCAGGGCAATGCGGTTCAGCATTTCACTCAACCGACCGCTTTGTTCACCGGAATGCACCAGTTTGACAGCCAGCGACGGAAATTCCCCCACCGAACGCATGGCACCGGCCAGTGAGGCACCCTCACGCACCGACGTCGCCACTTGTTGACAGGCCTGTTGCATGACTGCATTGCGCACCACTTGAGCGGCCAGGGACAAGGCCGACACAATCGGCACCGCACTGTGTGTTAAAATCCCCAGCGTCCGGGTAAAACGAGCGCTTTGCGCGGTTCGGGTCAATGGGCCAAAAACCGGCAACCTCAACAACCCCCGATGCCAGGCCAAACGAAATTCAGGTTTTTGCAGAGCAGCGAAAAAAGCCATGAGCAACAACACAAACACCAGCAACAATAACCAGCCGTAGCCAGCCAGAAAGTCACTGACGGTAATTAAAATCTGCGTCATCATCGGCAAGGCCACATTGGCCGAGGCAAACACATCAATCACTTTGGGCACGATGTAAACCATCAATCCGGCCACCACCGCAATGGCGGTGACAATTAAAATCATCGGATAAATTAATGCTGATAAGGATTTTTTACCGAGGGTTTCGCGGGTTTCCAGATAATCGGCCAATTGCAATAACACTTCGGCCAGTTGTCCGGCCTGTTCGCCGGCTTCGACACTGGTGGCCACCAGTTCATCAAAGGCTCTGGGGAATAAGCGCATGGCATAAGCCAGCGACTGGCCTTCCATAACCTTGGCATGTAAAGTGGATAATATCCGCTCAGTATTGCGGTGATCACTTTGCTCTTGCAAAGTGGTTAGCGCCTCATCCAGCGGCAAACCCGCTTCCACCAATGTGGCCAATTGCCGAATCACCAGCGGTAGTTCATTTTTTTTAAAACGTATTCGAAACTGACGGCTGTCTGATTGACGGCTGCGGCGTTCAATCACCTGTTTGACATCAATCGGCGTGAGCTGCTGAGCGCGAATTAACTGGCGTGCCTGTTTAGCACTTTCGGCCTGAACAATGCCTTTACGGGTGCGTCCGGCGGCATCTAAGGATGTGTATTCAAAGGCCTCCATGCTCAGTCACTTAAAACCCGCATAATCTCATCCGCTGAGGTGATACCGGCCAGTAATTTTTCGCGGGCATCGGCCGCCATCGGCGCAAAATGCTGCCGGGCTTCTGCCGCCAACACCTGTTCGTTTTGTTGTTGATGAATCAGTTGTTTTAAGTTTTCAGTCATGGTGATGATTTCATAAATCCCAATTCGGCCACTGTAGGCCTGTTGTATCGGTAAATGCTCATCCGCTTGATAAATATGTTCTACATTCTCCGGCAAACCCAAAGTTTCTCGACTTTGTGTTGTGAGGGCTTGTTTAATTCGATGCGCGGGATTCAAACGCCGGACCAGACGCTGGGCAATCATGGCTTTCACCGATGAAGCCAATAAAAACGGCGGCACGCCCATATCAATCAATCGGGTCACCGCACCGATGGCGGTGTTGGTGTGCAGGGTTGAAAACACCAGATGACCGGTTAAACTCGCCTGGATGGCGATTTCTGCGGTTTCCAGATCTCGAATCTCGCCAATCATTATGACATCAGGGTCCTGCCGTAAAATGGCGCGTAAACCCCGCGCAAAGGTCATGTCAATTCGGCTGTTAACCTGGGTTTGACTGATGCCATCAAGGTGGTATTCAATGGGGTCTTCTATGGTCATGATATTCCGCGAGCGTTCATTCAGCGCTTCTAAGGCGGCATACAAGGTGGTGGTTTTACCCGAACCGGTGGGGCCGGTGACCAGCACAATACCATGCGGAAGTTGTAGCAATTGCTGCATCTGCGCCAGATGGGTGTCGTTCATACCCAGCTGTTTTAAAGACAATTGACCGCTTTGTTTATCCAATAAGCGCATCACAATGCGTTCACCAAAGGCACCTGGTATGGTGGAGACCCGCACATCAATCGGGTGGCCGGCGATTTTTAAGGAAATGCGGCCGTCTTGCGGCAGGCGCTTTTCGGCAATTTCCAGTTTCGACATGATTTTAATGCGCGAAGCGATTAAACCGGCCAATGCGCGATCGGGGGTCAGCACCTCCTGTAAAACACCATCAACCCGGTAACGAATCGACAATTGCTGCTCACCCGGTTCCACATGGATATCCGAGGCCCCCAATTTCACGGCATCGGCCAGTAAAGCGTTAATGAGCCGAATAATCGGCGCGTCGTCTTTGCTTTCCAGTAAGTCCTCAGGCTCTGCCAGCACTTCGGCCACTTGCGCCAGTTCCGACTCACTGCTGTCCAGGTCCGCCACCACGTCTTCGGTCATGGATTGCTGGTGGTGGTATATTTTTTGTATCACCTTGCGGTATTGGTTTTCATCCAGAAATTTCAGCTCAACCGGTTGTTGGGACAAGCGTTGTAATTCGGCGATGGCGGACGGCTGGGCTTTTTCTGAAACCGCCAGCGTCAAGGTGCCGTCATCGGCTTGTTGCCAGATGGTGGCCCCCCGGTTTTTGGCAAAACGATAGCTGGGTAACTCAATAGATTTCATAGTACTCAGGGCGGTCCGTCACTGACCTGATCTTTCAAAGGGGCTAATTCAGGCTTGCCGCGGCGAAAAGTCTCGGGTTTCACTTCCTCTAATTGCTGCCGGCGAATGTCGTCATAACGCTGACGAGTGATGGCTTCCTGATGGCCATCCGTGTGGAGTATCTGCGGATGGATAAATATCATTAAATTACGTTTCACCCGGGTGCGCTTTTTGGTTCTGAATAAATTTCGTATTAAGGGAATATCACCGAGCAAGGGTACTTTTTTAATGCTTTCCTGCACCGAATCATCAATCAAACCACCCAGCACCAGCACCGAATTATCCGGAATCATCACTGATGTATTTAAGGTGCGTTTTTTGGTGACAATGTCCACCGCGGTGGTGGCGTTGGGATCGATACTGGATATTTCCTGGGCAATGTCCACCACAATTTGCCCGCCTTCATTGATATGCGGCGTTACGGTTAAAGACAAACCCACGTCTTCACGTTGAATGGTGGTGAATGGATTGGGTGAGCCGGAACTGTCGGCATTGCCGGTGGCCGAATATTGACCGGTCACAAAAGGCACTTCCTGACCCACCGATAAAGAGGCTTCCTGGTGATTTAAAGTCACCACCGATGGTGTGGATAAAATGTTGTTGTTACCATCGGTGCTGATGGCGCGCAGTAAGCCGCCGAATTTGAATTGGTTTTCACCGTCGTTGCCGATGCCAAAATTCAGATACCCCAGGTTCAAACCGCCTGACAATAAACTGCCAAACACATCCAACGGATCGTCCGCACCCAGATTGGGCAGTTGACTACCGGTAAATGATCCTCCCACCAAACCATCATCACCATCGCCGGCAATCGGCGCATACCAGTCAACCCCCAGTTCTTTGGAGTTGTCCACCGACACTTCGGCAATAATCGCTTCCACCAACACTTGCTGGCGTCTGATGTCGAGTTTGGCAATGGCCTGTTCGATATTGCGATACACCGCCGGTGGCGCTTTAATCACCAGCGAATTGGTTTCGTTATGGGCTTGAATACTGATGCTGTTATCGGTACTTTCCTCGCCTTGCTGACTGTTGGCGAGGGTGGTTAAAATCGGTACCAGATTGTCTGCCGAGGCGTATTTCAAATAAACCACCTGGGCCTGGGTGTTGGTTTGTAAGGGTTGATCTAATTCCTGAATAATACCCTGTATTTTATTTTTCAAAGCGGGATTGGCGCTCACCACCAGGGTATTGGTGCGGCTGTCGGCAACAATTTTGGTTTGCGGGCCTAAATTATTTCCGGTATCAAGCAACTGTGTCAGGGTCTCAGCCACATCCCGGGCGTTGGCGTGTTGTAATGCCATCAGTTCTATGGCACTGTCTGATTGCAAGTCAATGTTATCAATCAATGACTTCATTTTATCCAGGTGACTACGCTTATCCGAAACAATCAGCATATTGCCATCGGCATTGGCAATGATTTTGGCTTTGGGATTAATTGATTTAATCACCTGCGTGACATCATCCGCTGACATGTGTTCAATCCGGAAAATCCGGGTCATCATGTCATCGGGATGACCGTCGGTTTGCGCATACATCGGATTACTTTTACTCAGCGGTAAAATTTTAATGACATTGCCCTGTTCTTCGGTGGTGTAACCATTGACGCTGAGCACGGATAAAAACAAGTCATACACCTCATCTTCTGGAATCGGCTGACTGGAGATCACCGTGATTTTCCCCTGCACCTCAGGATCCACCACAAAATTCTTTCCCGTCATATCACTGATGGTTTCCACCAGTAAGCGAATATCCGTGTCCTGTAAATTTAAAGTATGGGTCGGTTGTTCCTTTTGTTGTGCAGCGGCAGTCAGGCTGAATATTAGCCAGGAGATTATCAAGATGAGATGGGTTGTTTTGGTCATTGTTGAAACTCAGATAAATTGAGGTTGAGGCGGATTTCCCGACCGTTGCGGTTAACTGTCACGGTTGCGCTTTGGCCTTGCTCAAGCTGTTGCTTAATGGCAAATAAGTTATCTCCGGCGATGGCCACGCCATTGATGGCGATGATGCGGTCATTGCTGCGCAATCCCTGCCGCATCAAGGCATCATTGGCACTTAAAGCAGATACTTTCAAACCGGCAATCTGACCCGAATTATTGTGTACCACGCTCACATTGCCGGCCAGTTTGGCAATCTTATTGGGATCATATTTGGTTTGATTTAAGGCTTCCTGCCAGTTTTGGGGACCACCGGTTAGCGGATTTTGCACACCGCCGTCGCTTTGGTTTTGGTTTATATTTAAAGGCGCTGAACCACCAAAGTTGCTTTGGATTCTGTTTTTGGACAAAGACAGCTTTTCCTGCCGGCCATTGTGTTCCAAAAGCACATAATCGGGATAAACGGCGCTTAATTTGGCCACATTAAACACCCGGTCACCCACCTGGAACATTTTCTCATCACCGCCGGGTTGCCGAATATACGCCTGACCGTGTTCTTTTTCATTGCTTGCAAAGGTGCCTGTTATGATTAAATCCAAACCGGTTTCACCAGTTATGGCGGGATTTAAGTCGGTTTCAGTGGTGGCAGAAGAACCCAATAAGTGGTAGCCGGATAATGGCGGGCGACTTTGAATATCGGCACTTAACTTTTGCGGCGCGGTGGCCGATTCAATCTCACCGGACAGGTGCTTGGGGAACAGTAAAAACTGCCCCCAAACCACCCCGGTTAACACGATGAAAAGCCATGTTAATAATGTTATGAATTGTTTTTTAGGTATACGCAATCTGGTTCATTAAAATTCTGATGCCTGAATATCCATCAAAGAATCAGCCCCCGAACGGATGCTTGCCTGGTGGCTTTCAATCCGTGGTAATATTTTGGCAAAATAAAATGCTGCCGTTTTTTGTTTACCGGCATAAAATTCCGCACCGAGCTGACCTTTGCTGTGCTCAGCTGAATTATGCAATCGCGCCCAGAAATATGCAAGGACAACATAACCTGACAACATCAGGTAATCCACCGAAGCCGATCCCACTTCATTCGGATCCTTGGTGGCAGACCGGGTAATAAATGCTGTTATGTCTTGCCAGTCATCAAGCGCTTTTTGCAGTTGCTTGTTATAAGGTGTGTCATGCTGGTTGATAAAATCCTGAATAATGTCCGCCATGTGGCCGATTTGACCTTTTTGAATTTGTAATAATTTTCGTCCGGTTAAATCCAGGGCCTGAATCCCGGTGGTGCCCTCATACAAGGTAAATATTCTGGCATCACGGTACCACTGTTCCTGGCCGTGTTCTTTGATGTAACCATGGCCGCCATAAATCTGTATGCCATGAGTGGTGGCCTCCAAAGCCGTTTCGGTGATAAAACCTTTAATAATGGGAATTAAAAAAGCCAGTATCTGTTCAGCCCGCTTCACTTCTTCAGCGTCTTTGGAATGTTTAATCACCTCAAGCTGCTGTCCGGCGAAATAAGCCATCGCACGATTTCCCTCGGCAAAAGCTTTTTGGGTTAATAACATGCGCCGCACATCGGGATGGACAATAATCGGATCGGCCGGTTTATTGGGGTATTTAGGCCCTTCCGGCGCCCGCATCTGCAGCCGTTCTTTGGCATAAGCCAGCGCATTTTGAAAAGAAGCCTGGGTGGCTGCCAGACCTTGAATACCGGTATTTAAACGGGCACCGTTCATCATCGTAAACATAATACGCAAACCCTGATTGGGCTCACCGATTAAATAACCTTTGGCGTCATCAAAATTCATCACGCAGGTGGCGGAACTGTTTAAGCCCATTTTATGCTCTATACTGGCCGCCGCCACACCATTGCGTTCACCGACACTTAAATCATCATTAATCAGAAATTTTGGTACCAGGAACAACGATATGCCTTTGGTGCCTTCAGGTGCATCCGGTAAACGCGCCAAAACCAAATGGATGATATTCTCGGTCAAATCATGTTCACCGGAGGTGATAAATATTTTGGTACCGGAGACACGGTAGCTACCATCACCTGCGGGTTTCGCTGCGGTGGCCACCATCCCCAGATCAGTCCCGCATTGCGGCTCAGTCAAACACATGGTGCCCGACCATTCGCCGGTGGTGAGTTTCGGTAATACCTTTGCTTGCAGTTCTTCCGAGGCAAAATGATCCAATAATTCTCTGGCACCGTGGGTTAATCCCGGATAATTTGACCAACCGGGGCAATAATAGGTGTTAAGTTCACCTAAGATCAGTTGAAGCCAGTAACTTAAGCCCTGGCCGCCATATTCAGGGTCACCATCCAACGACGACCAACCGGATTCACAGTAATTTTTATAGAGTTCCTTAAAACCATCCGGCGTGGTCACTATGTTGCCCTCAATACGACAACCTTGCGCATCAGCCGGGTTGTTTAACGGTCCAACATATTCATGCAAAAACTTGGACGCTTCATCCAGAACTGTCACAAAGGTTTCAGCATCCAGCTCTTCATGAACGCCAAGCTTTTGGTAGTGGCCGGTCAAGTCCAAAACTTCATCGGCAATAAATTGTATGTCTTTAATCGGTGCGGGTAAATTAGCCATATTCAAACGTTCGTTTTAAGAAAGTCCTCATTTTAGCATCGCCTTCATCAAAATAAAATCAAAGCCGATTAAATGATGACCTGTGTCAATTTTATTTATCAACATAGCTTGGCTATACGGTGATAAATTCCATTTATATCATCCAGTATTTGAATTAATAATTTAAATAAACTATAATTATATTTTTCTAATATATTTTATCATGGCTGTATTAGACAACTTTGATGCCCTGCTTCTGGCACGCATTCAATTCGGTTTTACCATTGCCTTTCATATTATCTTTCCTGCCTTTACCATTGGTCTGGCCAGCTTCTTAGCAGTGCTTGAAGGTTTATGGCTAAAAACCGACAACCCGGTTTATAAGCGGCTTTATCGTTTTTGGGTGAAAGTTTTCGCTGTGGCTTTTGGTCTTGGGGTGGTGTCCGGTGTGGTGATGAGCTATCAATTCGGTACCAACTGGTCGTTATTTTCCACCCAAACCGGCAATATACTCGGACCACTGCTTGGTTATGAAGTTTTGACCGCCTTTTTTCTGGAGGCTTCATTTCTGGGTATTATGCTGTTCGGCTGGGGCCGGGTTAGTCAAAAGATGCACTTTGCCGCCACCGTGATTGTCGCGGTGGGCACTTTAATTTCAGCTTTTTGGATTTTATCGGCCAACAGCTGGATGCAAACACCGGCCGGTTTCAGCCGTGATGCTGCCGGGGTTTTTCATCCTGAGGACTGGTGGGCGATTATATTTAATCCATCCTTCCCTTACCGACTGATACACATGGTCACCGCGGCCTTTTTAACCACCGCTTTTGTGGTGGGTGCCGTCGGTGCCTGGCATATTCTGAAACAGCGACACTTACCCGAAGCCCGGATTATGCTGGGCATGTCGATGCTCATGGCCTTGTTTGTGGCCCCGGCACAACTCATTATTGGTGACTTACACGGCTTAAACACCTTAGAACATCAACCGATTAAAGTGGCGGCCATGGAAGGGGTCTGGGAAACCGAGCAAGGCGCACCTTTTCGCGTCCTCGCCTGGCCCAATCAAACAGAACAACGCAATGACTTTGAACTCAACATTCCCTATGCATCCAGTCTGATTCTGACACACAGTTTGGATGGTGAAGTTAAAGGCTTAAACCATTGGCCGGTCGAAGAACACCCACCCGTGGCGCCGGTATTCTGGTCTTTTCGGGTGATGCTGGCGGTGGGTTTTGCCATGATTTTTACAGGATTAGTCGCCGCCTGGCGTTATTGGCGCGGGCACTTATACCGCTCTGATTGGTTTATGCGATGGTGTGTATTAATGGGACCGTCCGGTTTCGTGGCCATTATTGCCGGCTGGTTTGTCACGGAAATCGGCCGTCAACCGTACACCGTATTTGGTCATTTACGAACAGCGGACAGCTTATCTCCGGTCATCGGTGAGCAAGTGGCTTTGTCTTTGGGTATTTTTGTCGTGGTTTATACCGCCCTGTTCGGCGCCGGCACTTATTATATTTTCAGAATTTTCAAAAAAGGCCCGGGTGATCAAAGTGATCCGGATTATTATCAACACAGCCGCCAACGAGTAGGCAGTGAGGTGAGTGATGAGTGAATTTGCAAATTGGCTTGATTTGCCACTTATCTGGGGTGGCATTTTAGCCCTGGCCATTTTTCTTTATGTACTGTTGGATGGTTTTGATTTGGGTGTCGGAATTTTATTCCCCTTCGCGCCCTCAGAACAATGCCGTGACCGGATGATGAATTCGGTGGCACCTTTCTGGGATGGCAACGAAACCTGGCTGGTGCTTGGTGGCGGCGGTTTATTTGCCGCGTTTCCGCTGGCCTATTCCATTGTGCTGCCGGCACTTTACTTACCCTTTATCTTGATGCTTATCGGCTTAATTTTCCGCGGCGTGGCCTTTGAATTTCGCTTCAAAGCCGGTATGAAACGCTGGGTCTGGGATGCGGCTTTCCATTTTGGCTCCTTACTCGCCACTTTTATGCAAGGCCTGATTTTAGGTAACTTTGTGCAAGGCTTTACCGTCATCGATGGCCAATACGCCGGTGGCCCCTTGGATTGGGCCAACGGCTTTGCCGTGTTTAGCGGTGTTGGTTTGATCTTTGCTTATGGCTTACTGGGTGCCGGGTGGACCATAATGAAAACCGATGAAATCACCCAAAAGTGGGCCCGCATCGCCGGTAAATATTGCCTGATTTTCGTGGTCTTATTTATGGCCTTAATCAGTATGATTATGCCACTGATGGATGAACGCATCGCCAAACTCTGGTTTACATTTCCCAACTTTTGGTATTTATTACCCATACCTTTAATCAGCCTGTTTACGATAGTACAAATTATTCGGCATTTACAAAACAAAGTCTCTCATAATCAAGTTTTTATTTATGCCATGGTACTATTTGTCACCGGCTATGTGGGACTGGCTATCGGCATTTTCCCCTGGATCGTACCTTTTGAACTGACCCTTTGGCAAGCAGCCGCCAGCAACAGTTCACTAATGCTGCTACTGGTTGGTACAGTTATATTCCTACCCATTATCCTTGCTTACACCGCCTTCAGCTTCTTCACCTTCCGCGGTAAAAGCAGTCACGAGCACATGTATTAAATATCATGACAAAATCAAAAACAAAACAATGGCTCTGGTTTATCGGCCTGTGGTGTTTGGGTTTGCTGGCGGTCGGAATGATTAGTCTGGTGATTAAAGGGATTTTTGCTTTGGGGCAATAGATTAAAAAACTAAACACCCTGAATAGTAAAACTGCTTTAGACAATTTTAATTAATGTTCTTTTTGTTCACTTTTTTGTCGTATGCGTAGAAAATTCTGTCTGATTCAGTAAACGGGATTTGGTATTCATCACAAGTATTTTTTAATTCAATTAAATAGTCCAGGTATCGATTTATATTTTCATTTATATTATTATCATTTATATACTCTTTTAATTTAAGCTCATACCCATACAGTAATCGAAAAACCCTTTGATCAATAATTTGGTAAATATATGGGTTCCTGAATCTTAAAATAGTCGAAGCCATGGGCAATCGAACACCCTTGGTTTTGAGTAAATTTGTTAACACCTTATGGGTTAAATCTAAATCTATGGCATCAGAATTTGGGTCAATTTTATTGACCAAATTGAGCGTTTCAATACTTAATTGAGCATAGCGATTGGTTTTCCACAAAACGATTTCGTTTATCACGGATTGATCAAATTCAGACTTCGTTTCGTCTAATTTAACAGTCAATTCTGGCTGAAACTTATAGTCCAAATTCATAAGTTCAGTAGTCGATGGGCTGTGTTCTTTTAATTTTTTTATTGTTTTCATCATTGATTTATTGTGCCTTTTCCCTTGTTAGAGTCTCACAAGTTTAATTTTCAAGGTCTTCAAGCAATACACTGACCCCATTAATTTCATCCTTATTCAACATCAAAGATTGACCATCTATCAGTATGTCATCAAGCATTTCCAAACCTGGCATTAAACTGAGCTTAATATCTAAAGTCACTCCGGATGCCTCCATACTATTCTCTTGTTCTGCCTGTGTTTTACTTTCCACAATTTCCAAATATTGTTTGGTAACATCAGGACTTAATTTGATAGTAAGTTGTTGCATATTTAATAATTAGGACATATTTAAGAACAATTCGATTTTTACTTTAAGGTAAGTTATAGGTTTATGCGAGCATTTTCCTCATGTCTGTTAAATATGTGCGACATATTTTGACTAACAGCATTGACTTCAATCCGAAGAGCCACGAAGACAGAGGCTCTTCGGATTTGTCCATTTTAACTTTCAAACCCATCTTCAAATATTAAGTCAGGAATATCTGAAATAAATGGATGAGTACCGTTTAAATATTCTTGTAAGTTGGTGAAGTTGTCATTATCGGGGTCTTGATGCGCATCGGCCGGATTATAAGGGTTCAAACCATAGTAATTTTCCCACCAATCGGGCATACCATCATCATCGTCATCTTCATCAAAAGGATCGGCTATACCATCATTATCGAAGTCAGTAAAATCACCCACCAAGACACTGTCACTGATACTACGACGGTAAATACCCCCTTCAAACAGCTCAATTTCAAAAGGAATAACCCGACCTCTTTGTGTGTAATAATCGACGTCTTCCACCACAGAAATATTCAATATACCTTGTGGGGGCAATAAACTTAAATCATTCTCATCCCAAGATAAATAACCGCCAATACCGCAATCAGAACAGGAACCGCCATTGGTCGCTACCGGGTACTGATCCATATAATCCGGCCACATCAGTCGTAAACTTAAATTATCACTGTTGACGGTTTGCAGGTTTTTGATATCGATGAGCATATTTAACTGATCATTTGTGTCAACAGGTACCGGCCAGGCCATAATATCCAGAGCAAAATCGACAGGTAAATTAACTTCACTGCTGCTCATGGCGTGACTTGATTGTGACAACCCATCAATGTCAGCCTGTATAAAACCGTTTTCAACCGTTAATAGAGCGCCCTGTGGCAATGCAGAATCAACTTCAACCACAACCTGTTCTCTGCCACCTTGTCCTGAATTAATTTGACTTAATTGCCATGTAACCGTACCGTTATTTTCGATACCGCCTCCGGAGGCAGACACAAAACTTGTCCCTTGAGGGACAGAAAAGACCAGACTGGCATTGATGGCCTGAAAACCACTGTGATTGCCATAGGTTAAATGATATGTTAATTGAGCCCCCGGCATCACCGGATCCATCTGGGGATCAATCGCCAGATCCAAGCCACTGTCCGCATCCACTGTGGTGTTGCTGTAAACACCACCACGCCATAGTCCATCCACGTATACCATGGCTTCAAAAGGAATAACCCGACCCGAGGCCACCCCTTGACCTGCGTAAGAATTCACGGATAACACCATGCTTTCACCGGGCGGTAACAAGCCTAAATTTGCATCACTCCATGCAATAAATTCACCACCGGAACAGCCACTGTAATTTGTCGCACCTCCAGTGGTCTTATAATACATCCGAACATAATCAACACATTGAAACAGCAAATCTGACAAATCCTCATTGACCATTCCGGTGTTTGTGATTTTTAACTGGATGTCAAAGGTTTCTGAAGGTTCGACGGGATTGGGGTTCACCTCCATCTCAAATTGCAGCGGCTCATTCATTTTAACCTGACTGACCGCCGTGGCCTGTACGGTTTCAGTCAGATAATTGATTGATGCTTTAAGCGCTGCTGCATTGACAACCAGTGTTTCACCATCAGCCAGTCCATTATCAACCGCAACAATAACCTGTTCCTGACCAAATTGGCCTGTCGCTAATTCAGCCAAATTCCAGAAAACAACACCATTATTGAACACACCATTGCCACTGGCGGACACAAAAGTTGTGTCTTCTGGTATGGGAAATGTTAAATGTGTGTTGTTGGCCTGTAAGTTGCTGTGATTACCATAATTTAATTTGTAAAGCAGTTGAGCACCTTGTGCCACCGGGTCAGACTGTGGATAAACCGCTAAATCCAGACCACTGTCAGCATCCACCACCACATTGTCATAAACGCTGCCGCGCCATAATCCACCCGCATACATCATCACTTCAAAGGGAATCACACGACCCGAGGCCACCCCTTGGTTTACATAGGAATTGACGGAAATCACATGGCTTTCACCCGGAGGTAAAATGCCTAACACCGCATCACTCCAATCAATAAATTCACCCGCATCACAACCACTGTAATTTGTTGCGCCACCGGTGGCTTTGTAATATATCCGAACATAATCAACACACTGAAACTTCAAACCCGATAAATCCTCGTTAACAACACCTGTGTTGGTGATTTTTAACTGAATGTCAAAGGTTTCTGTGGGCTCTACCGGATTCGGGTTCACTTCCATCTCAAAACGCAAGGGTTCATTTGTTTTGACGTGTGTTACAGCCGTGGCCTGTGCCTCCTGAGGCAAATAGTTGATGGTGGCTTGTAATACCGCCGATTCAACAAGCAAGGGTGTACCATCGGTTAGTCCGCCATCCACCAACAGCGTAAGCTGATGAAAGCCATGGCTATTGGCTGCTATGGTGCCGATGGTCCACTCGACCACATCACCATTCAATGAACCATTACCGCTCGCAGAAACAAATATGGCGCCTTCGGGCAAAGGAAAACTTAATACAGCATTGGTGGCTTGAGCGGTGCTGTGATTGCCGTAGCTTAAGTTATAAATCAGCTGATTATTCTGCGCCACGGGATTATTTTGTGGACTCACCGTCAGATCCAAACCGCTGTCATTATCCACAGCAATGCTGTGGGAAACGCGACCACGCCAATAGCCATCCACAAAAACCAGGGCCTCAAATGGAATCACCTGGCCGGAATTAGTCCCTTGATTAACATAGGAATTGACTGAGACAACAACCGTTTCACCCGGTGGCAAAACACCCAATGCGGTATCACTCCAGGTGATAAATTCACCCCCATAACATCCATTATAATTAGTGGCGCCACCGGTTGTTTTATAATATTCTCGGACATAATCAACACACTGAAACGTCAAACCCGATAAATCTTCATTGACACTACCCGTATTGCTGATTTTAAGCTGAATATCAAAAGTTTCTCCGGACTCAATCGGATTGGGGTTCACTTCCACTGAGAACTTGAGCGTTTCATGTGCTTTTATGACACCGATTGCATCAGCAAAAGCACTCTGATTTACAAAATTATAATCCGCTGAAATTTCTGCTGACTCGATATTGATAAAATCCCCCTCATTTAAACCGGCATTCACATCAAAGGTAACTTGTTGCCGGCCGTGACTGTAGTCCGGCAGGGTGTTTAAATTCCATTCAACCACACCATTATTGAGCACACCATTACCTGTGGCGGAGGCATAAGTTGTCCCGGGTGGTACCGGAACACTCAACAGGGTATTTTGTGCCGGTGTGGCACTGTGGTTACCATAAACCACATCATAAATAACCTGTCCACCGGCTTGCACAAAGTTTGACCGGGACTGAATGGTTAAATCCAATTCGCCTGTGGTGCTTGTGGTAATGGTTTTGTTGATGGTCTGGCGCAAATATCCATTTTCATAAAGTCTGATAATAAAATCAAGGTTTGAACCATCCGGTGTATTATTGGATATGGCAGAATTCACAGCGATTAATTTTGACTGCCCGGAAGCCAAACTGCCTAAGTCCGAAGTGTCCCAAAGAAACACTTCTCCGGTGCTACAAGAACCGTAACAGGCACCACCACCGATTTGTCCTCTTATGTTGCCGTGCAAATACTGCGGCCACACCAGCTCAACCGACAAGTTACCGGTTACGGTGTTATCCGAATTGGATAACAGAATTTGGACATCCACCATTTCACCGATGGCCGGCGGATTGGGATTAATTTCTACTGCCATTTGCGGTGTTGCTTGTGTAACGGCACTAACCATTAAAAGCCCTATTAATAAACAAAGTTTGTTAAATTTTTTCATGCTGCTTTCCCATTGAACTGATTGATTAATTCTTAAGTCGACAAATCACTTAAAAATGCATCATTTATTTTCATTAATTATTAGATGGTATGTGCCAAAGAACCACTTTACGGTCAATATGCGACTATAATTAAGTGTCCGGGCAGTGAGGAAAGGTCATATTTTGGTGTGCCAACTTTTCCCAAGCCACCCGGACACTTATCTTTTAGTCGATATTGATGCTGTATTTACCTCATGAAAAATCATTCAGTAAACAACCACCTTCTGCAGACCAAATTGAATTCAGCCACTCTTTTGGGGCTGACAGCGGTTATTTTATGGTCGTTATCAGCACTCATGATGGTGCTGACCGGCAATGTACCGGCCTTTATGACGCTGGCCGTGAGTTCTTTGCTAACCTGCTTTTATTATGTGGCTATCCATTTCTTATGGCGACCCGTGATTCCTGCTGTTGCACGGCTCAATACTGGCTTCTGGGTGAGTTTTGTCGGTATATTTGGTTATTTTTGTTGTTATGTGCTGTCTTTCAAACTGGCGCCGGCTTTGCATGTTAATTTGCTCAATTATTTATGGCCGGTTTTCACTGCGTTGTTGGGCGGCTTGTTTTTTAGGGTGGCTCGACTGGATCGGGTGTTTTGGTTTTGGCTGATGACGGCATTTATCGGTTGTGTCGGCTTATTAACATTCAGTCATACAGGTGAATTCACGGTGTCTGAAAATGCTCATTGGGGCTATCTCCTGGCTTTAATGGCCGCCTTGATATGGGCGCTCTACAATAATCTGACCCGACTTATTCAGGCTCCCCGAGGTGGTTTATTTTATGTGTTTGGGCTTATGGGATTGTGTGCCGGTATCATCAGCATTGTGTTTGAAAGCCCGATCATACCCGATAGCCGGGAATGGTTTGGTTTGGTGGGTTTTTCTGTGGTTAATTTGGGTTATATTGCCTGGGAAGCGGCCCTGAAAAGCCGCCATATAAAACCGGTGCTGGGTTTGGCTTAT
Organism: Marinicella pacifica; assembly: GCF_014636635.1. Taxonomy (GTDB): domain Bacteria; phylum Pseudomonadota; class Gammaproteobacteria; order Xanthomonadales; family Marinicellaceae; genus Marinicella; species Marinicella pacifica. The sequence goes on from NZ_BMEO01000015.1 coordinate 36,830, forward strand.
TTGATTCCTGTGTTTTCCACGGCGATTTTAATCGTGTTTCTGGGGGCAAGCCTCACAAGGGCGTTTATTGTCTTTGCGCTGTTAATTTTAGTGTCTTCGGTGATGATTAACCGGCGTAATGCACGAAAACCTATTCAGCAATCGGTTTAACGGGAGGGGTAACGCTTCAAGACATAACGATGTTCTTCAGGTCGATAATAACCCGCTTTGTATTCTTTTTCAGTAAAGCCAAATTTCTGGCACACATGCAACATGCTATTATTTTCGGGATCGACTGTAGTCAAACAAGCAAAACCATGGCGATCACATTCCTTTACAACCTGAGAGAACAGGCCTTGTCCCACACCTTGACCACGAAATTTACGATCAACAACCACCTTAAGCAATACAAAAATCGCCTTATCATTGGCCCGAAACACATTGGCAAAACCAATGATTTTTTCATCATGTTCAGCCACGAAAACAGCGGAATACGCCACAAAAAACCGCCAAAGATGCTCCCCGTCCGGTATATAGTCGGCAGCTTTATTTTGTTGCCACCCGACGCGGTCTAAAGCGGCAATTTGCAGAAAATCAGCCACTTGCGCCCGCCTGATTTTATAAGGGCTCGGGCGATTCAATTAAATTGACTCAACGGCTGTTCCAACCTTGGCTTGGTTATCTTGTTCTTCTTTCATGCGTTGCTTTCTTTGCTCGATCAATTGTTCTGTTTGTTCTCTTATTTCGCTTATTTGTCGATAACTTTTTACAGAACTAAAGGGACGATTACTTACCATTCCACAGGATTCCCACCAGTTAATGTCCTCAAATTTGGCTCTTGCAAACGGATTTGTCTTTTGTAATTCTTCGTCAGCCGTTTTTTTCATGACATCTAAATCATTGCGGATAACACCACAAAACTTGGCTGAATCAAAATGACTTCTGTCCTGACACAATTCCAGTGATTCATCAAATCTTTGATAATCTTTAGCTTGGCAAGCCAAAAACACATGATGTAAATGAAAAGGATGGATATCATAGTATTCAGCACCCTGTTGAATAACCGCCTCTGCTTGGCTGACCATACCCAGATTTATGTAGGCCTCAGCCAATAATACAAACATATCTTGTGGAATAATAAATTGTTTATCCTCGGCTTGTTGCGCAAAGTTTTCGTTATGGCAGTCTTTATTGTCAAACTGCATGATATATAAACATGCATTTTCAACAGCATCTTTGTTTTTTCCTTGTGCTATCCTTAATTTAGAACGCACCACCCATTGTTTGATAACCGCCGGCTGGTAGAGTTCTTTATTTTTCTTTTTGGATATGTTTCTCCAAGCCTCTTTAATATTTTTTTCTGCTTTGTTGTATTCACCCAAATCAATTTGATTGTTGGCTATTTCCAGCAGTTCAAACTCATTGTATAGCGCTATAATTTGGTTTTTTATTTCATCATAACTTAATTCACCCGGCTCACTTTTTGATGGGCGATCGCCACCATAATCAAACTTATCAATATAATCGTCAACCCGGTAATAGCGAATGGCTGCTTTCATATGACTTCTTCTTTTGTCACTCAGCCAACCACTGAATTTATTTGCCACTTTAGCCGCGTACTGCTGTACAACCTGTGCCAGTATCAATTTAAGCACATCATCGCCGGCCAAACGGGTTAATTCATGACTGACCCATGACTGAAAAAATGGATCTGCTAATTCCAACAAAGATTCAGCTGACTCAAGAACTGCTTCGGTTCGGGTCTCATCATCATGTAAAAGCTGAAGCATTTTCTTAGCTGAATCGGGGTTAACACCTGCTATTTCCATTAAATCAGTTGCTAAATAATCGGCCTGTTCTTCATTTTTACGAGACACCCGTGTGTTCATATAATGCAACTTTACATCATTCATTAACGCACCCAGTATGACTGCATTGGCAATCTCTTCTTGACCGGATTTTTTCAAGTATAAATGAACATTGTCGCCACTTGATTTGCTTTCTATATTGGCAAAATATGTGGCCACCGTGGCTATTTGGACGAACTTTTCTAACGATTTGGCCTGACCTTCTCTATCCACACTGGTGTCCGGGTGTTTTAAGATAATGTGGGCAATTTCGTGCGCCAGTACCGCCACAATCTCACCTTCTGTTTTGGCATCCATAATCCATTGTGATGTCAATAAAATGATGTTGTTATGAGAGGCATGTGCATTTAAGGTTTTTCCATACACCACATAAACTTCTATCTGATCCAACAATTGTTGATGAATGTCCGGAAAATCATCCGCCAGTACATCAATCAAATCATTGCTTAAACGTTGGACATAATTTTGAACGTCGCCACCGATAAAATACTGCTTATCAAAATCTGCCGAACGAATCTTTAAGACACCGTCACTGCCACTTTTTATTTTCTTGAGGTTTTTGTTGCGTATCTTTACCAACTCCTCAATAACTTGAACCTTTGGAACTTTCTTTTTAGGCTGATCTTCCTCGGGTAAAATAGCATGACTAAAGGAGACCTGAAACAAAATCACAGTGATTGTCGCTCTCAAAAATAACAACCGGCTCATCGTTCACACACAGAAGTGGTTTCTGCTCTTTGCTCATTTTTACCGAGATTAGATTGGGTGCAACTTAAGCCTGTGGCTGTTCTTGTATCAAAATCAGGACTTAAAATGACTTTTGCCCGTGAAAAGCTGTACTCATTCCCTTGGTAAGTAATCACCAGATGTTCATTCGATTTACCGGCAAAACCAATAACCGCCACTTGCGAAGGTTGGCCCAATTCAGATGATTTAATCTTGATGGAATTTTTTGCCTCTGGATATTCCCACAATTTAAGCATTTCCTTTTTGAACTTAACGATTGGAAAGGCAGGGCTCTCCTGGCTTTGCGCAAAAACAGCGCCTGTGGCAAATAGCATGATTAAGATATATCTGATCATTATGGATTCTCCTTTAGTTGGTTTGATGGTGAACGTGCAGTCAAACGAAAAATATTTAACGCAAATAACCACACAAAAAAATAGTAAATCGTTTCATACATAAATATATTGGTGGCCAGTAAACCGATGATATTACTTGGATCACTACGTAATAAGAGATGGCTCAAGGCCACGCCCAGCACAGTAATTACAAAACAGAAAACAGCCCATAAAAACGTTTTCAATAACACCTTGCCCACTTGACGCGGTTGCTTGAAATCATCTTCATTCAAGGTTGATTCAAAACGTAAAAACAGACACAAATTGGTGATCAGTAAAAGTATTTCGATTAATCCCCCAGCCCCCTGACCGGCGAAAAGCGGCAAGGAATCATCTCGTTTAATGTAGTTATCCCCGTATTTAATCAGGTTATCCAAAGCCAACGCATGTAAAAACACACCCGGCACCTGACCGTAAATCGGATTCGGAAAGAAATCTTTAGAAGCCGGGCGCTCACTACCGAAAAAAACAATGCGATCGGTGAATTGTTCTGTGGCTTGCTGATGCGACACCACCATATCCTGGACTTTAAATTTATCAAAATACGGTTTGTCGTCAGGATGATCAGCACAATGCAGCACACAATCCCAACCGGCTTTGAGTTTTGACCAAAAACCACTGCCTTGCGGTAAAGGCCGACTGGGCCATTTTAAAAACATCGGTACCTGATAACGCTGATCGACTTCTGTGTAAAAATCATGATATATCTGCACACCCGCCATGAAATGATTGTTACTATCCCGAATCGGATAATAACCCAATTCCAGATCATCCCAACGCGTGCCAATGGGCTTTAACCACTGAGCAATATCCGGATCAGAATTTTCACTGACAATCCCATAAATCGGCACCTCATAATCATGGGCGTCCGCCAAAACCTCGACCAGCGCGTCTTTGTATTCAGCATGCAGCCGCTGTTCAAAATTAATATCAACAACAATGGCTTTGGGGCTGTAATCAATCAGAAATTCAAGCCATTTGGCATAATCAATGTAAGAAGGCGGCCATTGCTCGACACTGTGTTGATCGGTGTTCACCACCACAATGTCATCAGGTTCCCGGGGGTAAAAGTAAGACAGAAACCGTGTGGTCACATTCTGACTCATTTGGTTGGTGTATTCTTCCAGATGAAAGTAGTCTTTAATTACAAAAACATAGACACCCAGTAAGGTCACCATCAATTTGGCAAAAAATATATTATCGAACCTGAACTTTTTAGCAAACAACTGAAATATCTCACCTTTTTTTAAATAAAAATAATAAGCAAAATGTTCACTGTCAACTAAATTGTGCGCTAATTAAGCCCAAATCCATATTACAGGTCTTATTGAACTCAAACCAAAATATATTTCACTGCCATGGTGACAATTTTTGCCACCATGACAGTACTTACATCGCAAGGGCTTATTAAAGGCCAATCTCATCGAAAATAATATCCCAATAATATCTTTCAAAAATTTATAGAAATATAATAATGAGTGTCACTCAAAACTACCATCTGCGAAAATGGTGTCTCTGATGTTGACTGAACTAAAATTATTGCTGATGTCGGTATCTAAAATATTATCAGGAGGCAACAAGGTCGCTAACATCAAACCACTGTCTTCTTCATCTATTACTAAAAAAGCCCTAGAATTAAAAACCAAGCTTGAGTTTGCTGGTAAATCTAATAGCAAATCAAGATCACGATCAGAACTAATGCTTGGACAAACAGCACTCCCAGATTCTATTTCACAAGTCCAGCCATAATTGACAGTTCCATGTGGCAGGTTATGTATCAAGTTTGCTCCAAAAACATCAACTGCACTTAAGTTGCTAACTTTAATTTCATAATCATAGGAACTGGGTGAATTGCGAATTTCAGCTTCTACACTAACCTCCAAATCAACTTCTGTAGAAAAGTTCGATGTGTAGGTTGATACTGCAACACTCTTTTCACTGGTGACAGTGTTTTGATTGTATTCGCTGCTGGGGTTTGTGAAAGTTTCTATTTTGAAGTAGTAATTTGTTGAAGGTGATAAACCTGTAACCGTGTGTGCAATCTCACTTTTGCTTACTGTTTCATGTATTTTAGTGAATGGGCCATTAGGGTTTTCAGATATAAATAGAGAATGGCCTCCTGAGTGAGCCCTGGTTTCCCAGTTAAACCCAGGAATCAATTTACTCCACTTTAGACTAATACTTGACTGACTTGATCCAGTTATTTCAAACTCAGTGGGAGCTAATGTTTGAACTTCTCTATCGTAATCAAAAATATCAATGATGGCCTGATTATCCGTATACAAAGCATTGTACCCAATACCACCTGCAACCAGACCAATCAAATTCTCATAACTTGTTGGGATTTCCCCATAAAACTTGTTTTTATTTAAAAACAAAAACCTCAAGCTGGTCATATGACCTATCCAGTCTGGTAAATTACCTTCAAGTCGATTTGAATTTAGTTCCAAAGATATCAGGTTTAATTGACTTAATTCTTGTGGTATCTGACCTTCAATTAGATTATTCCATAAATCTAAATATTCCAGATTTGATAAATTGCCTATTTCTGGAGGTATTGTGCCAGTCAAATGATTAAAACCTAATTCCAGATTTCTCAAATTGCTCAGGTTTTCAATATCTGAAGGTATTGAACCTGTTAAGTTATTACCATCTTCATATGCACCCAAAATTATCTTAGTAACTGTATCAACACCACAAGTTATCCCATACCATGAATTATCACATGGATCTCCCACCAACCAGTTGGTGTTTTCATTCCAGTTGTCGCCATCGGTGCTGTTATACAGTGCCACCAGCGCATCTCTTTCCGCTTGAGGAACAGCGGCTTGCGCTATGAAACCATAAAACAAGGCCACTAAAAATACATATAATTTGACTTTCATGACTGCTCTCCTGATGGCTTGCTTGAGCGGATGTCTTGCAGGGCTTCGTTCATTTTGAACAGGACAATCAGTAGTTCACACCAGATTCTGGTGACAACAATACCAATAACGATTGTACCCAAGCCCACCAAAAACTGAACAAAGGTCATGCTGCGATATCCCATATTCATCACGGCTAAACCGGCAATAACCGAGCCGGCCATTAGCAACCAATAGATAAAGGTGATGACCTGAGGGGTGATGAGATTATTAAAATTTAATAGTTCTTTGGCTAAATCTTTCATGATTCTTTTCTCTTTTAACTTACAGTAATTAATAAGTCGTCAAGAGGGACTGAATCACCTCAACTATTTTCAATAAATCTTAATTTTTATTTTAAAAGGGCGCTCTGGCAGGCGTTTGTATAATTGGCTTATTCTGTATTCAAGATTTGCGAGACCAGCATCGCTTCCTGCTTCCAGGGTGAATCCATAACCGCCTGCAGATAAGGGAAATCACTATTATTGACTTGTCTGTTGTCATGTTTTAGCTGACAGACATCAGCAAGATAACGGTAAACGTTGGGCAGTTGCCAGGTTTTTGGATAAAGCCCTATAGCTTTACTGGCTGTATTATTAGCTGATTGATAACATTTTTGCCAGTTATCCTGTGTTGCACTTACTAACGCAATTAAGAAATAATAATCTACATCGTCTGTAGGTGAATCGGTTTCATCAATAAAATTCTTTGCTTTCATCAAAAACTTATTCGCTTGTTCAAATTGACCCATCTTTATAGCCAAATCAGAGTTAAGCAAATAAAATTGACTTAATTCTGCTGCTTTAGTTAACTGGCTATCAGTTATATCAATTGATAATAGAAGTTTACTCGCCTTATCAAGTTCGTTATTCAAAATTAAATACTTTATGGCGAGCATTTTAGTCATAGCAATAACTGTTGGTGGTAGTCCAATTTGGGTAAACTCATCAAGCATTTGATTCTGTAGCTTTACAGCCTTATCAATCTGGTTTCCCAAATAATATGCTTCTGCAAATGTAGCCTTAACAATGGTATTGTTAAGGTGTTCTTGGGTATATACGGATACAAATTTTTGTTTAATCTCTTCCACTAGCGTATCATTTAAAGATTCAGGATTTAAAAGAGATTTGTATCTAAACTGTAAAGCGAGTGCATTCAAATATAGTCCAGAATCTTCTCCATATTCCTTTTTGTAGAAGGAAAGTGTTTCTTCCAAATTTAAATAACCTTTCTCTAGTTGCATTAAGCTAACTCTAGAGTTTGCTAATGCAAAATGTGCTTTTGCAGCAATCTCTGGTTCTGGTTTCAACTTGAGTATAGATTCTGATACTTTTATAGATTTTGAAACCTCCCCTAATCCAACGTAACAAAATTGTAAGTTGCTTAAAATAGAAAGCTGAAATTTATCACGACCATCATGGGGTATAGCAGATGCTAATTCTAAAGCTAAAATAGCAGTAGTTACACAGCTTTGAAAATTTGCCAAATTGTGTAACAAAACAACCTTTTCTGCTAATAATTCAATCCTGATTTTTTGATGATGAGTGTTTTCAATAATTTTCAAAGCCTCATCAATAACATCCAAAGACTCGTTATACTTTCCCCAACTATTATAAGTTTGTGAAATCATAAAAGCATGTTTGGCTAATCTCTCTGGTGGTACAGTTTCTTCATTTTTAAGCAAGTTTACAGCTTTACTCATGAACTCTCGCATCTTTAGATCAGGATCACCGCCATTAAATGCATTCATTAATTTAAAATTTGTATTTAAGAAATTTGAATAACTTTCAAGTTCTTTGTTTGTTTGCAATGTTAACTCTTTCTGCAAAATCGCCTCTTGCCATTGCCAGGCAGCAAGACCAGATGCCGCTAATGTCATGAGCAAGGTGATTCCAAAAATGGATGCAGCTATACGGTTTCTCGATACAAATTTTCTAAACTTATACCAGCTGCTGGGGGCTCTGGCTTTAATGGGTCTTTGTGACAGGATTGCATTAAGATCGTTGGCAAAATCTTCACCATTTTTATAGCGCACATTAAGATCTTCGGCTGTGGCTGTAATAAGTACCAAAGCTAAATCAGCGACGGCTTGATTGTTAAGGCCTTGCCAGATTTTTTTGTTTTCTTGACGAGAAAGTTGTAACCGCTGTTCTATGTTGTTGATTGATTTGAGTTTATGGTCAGAATTCACTGGTAGCACTAAATCAAGCATTACAACGCCAAGTGAAAAAATGTCACTTCTGATACTTAATGGCTTCCCTGCCAACTGCTCGGGGCTGGCATAAGACGGTGTGAGTCCTGCGCTGAGGGTTTGCTCTTCACTTTCGTGAATCGAGGTCATGACTTTAGCCACACCAAAATCAATCAGTTTAGGCTCACCCTGGTCGGTGACCATGATGTTACTGGGTTTAATGTCGCGGTGTAAAACCAACCGGCTGTGGGCATGTGAAACGGCGCTGATGACTTTTAAAAAGAGCTGAATAATGGCTTTAATCGAGAGGTTTTCATCTTCACAATATTGTCGAATGGTTTTGCCGCGGATAAACTCTGTGGCAATAAAGTGACCAAAATTGTCAATTGTTCCCCAATCTTTGATGGAAGCGATATTGGGGTGTTCCAATGAGGCCAAAATCTTGGCTTCTTGTTCGAGGGCTATTTTTGTGGTTTTGCTGGTGTTACTTTGATGCGCCACTTTAATGGCAACAGACAAATCTATGTCGGCACGATGTCCCTGAAGCACCATACCCATTCCGCCAACACCAAGAATACCCTCAACACGGTATTCATCAATAACCTGGGGTATCTGGAAAGATGAACTTTGGTGGTCGTCAGGTTTTGCAGGGATACCGAATTGGGTCGGTTCTGCCTTGAGCAGTGCATCCAGTTCATCCGCCATTTTGGGATCATCTAATCTGAGTTTTTCTATGACCTTTTGTTGCTCTACACGATCTAACTGATGGCACCGATTAAATAATTCCACTATACTGTTTGGCATGTAAGTCCTCGCTAATCAACTCTTTTTTAGTCAATATATAATGAGCCCAACAAAAGGTCAAATAACCATCCTCATTCAGAAGTGGCATCATGGTGATGCTGAAGCCGGAAAAAAGTTAATTACAATTACCTACCAAAAGCTTGTAAACATGGCCCGCCAAAAACACCGACAAGTGGGTGGCATTTCACTGAATCCTCAGGAAGTGGTGCATGAAGCTTATGAACGCATCGGGCGCGCTGTTGACCAAAATCCCCCGGAAAACAGTCTGGGTTTTTATAACTTGGCTTCTGCCATTTTGCATGCCACCTGTGTTGATCTTTTGCGTCAACGCATGGCCATCAAACGACAAAAACCGGTCTTGTCTTTATCGGCCGGGCTGTCACAACCTGATCACACCCTGTTACACATATTAACTTTGATTGATGACCTACAAGCACTTCATCCGCGCCATGCCATGGCTTTTCGCTTACATACTTTATCCGGTGTGAGCATCGTTGAAACCGCTGATATGCTTAACTGCAGTCAGGCGACGGTTTCCAGAGATGTTGATTTTGCCAGGCGATGGCTGGCTGTTCGATTACAAAGTGGTTAATCCACCAGTTCGATGACTGACTGGTCATCATGGCATATTCGATCAATATCCGCCCTGATCTGGTTATAGGTGTCGGCACTGAAAAAACAATGTCCGACACTTTCACCGACGCCTTCGCGCGGTTTAATGTTATCACCGGGGTTGACCTTGATGTGGGTTCTGGCCAGTGTGGGATAATTTGATTTTACCGGATGATAAACTTTTTTCACCTGGCCCGCACCGGGATGAAACAGAACAACCCCACAAATCCGGTCGGGTGTTTTAGGCAGATTTTGAACCGGTATTCCCAGCTCAAGCTGAACAAATACATTCCACGGATCAAAGCCATAGGCGCAGCTAATTAATTCCATGATGTAGCCGCCGGGCGGGCGTAAGGCGATTTCACCGAATAGCAAGCCGTTTTTGTCTCGATAATATTCAAGATGGGTTAAACCCCATTTAATGTTGAGCATCTTAACCACCCGGTCATTGAATGCGCGGATACGCTTTTGCTCGTCATCCGAAAAGCCGGCAGGAACGATATTCGCCACTTTATTGGTGTGGTATTCGGTGATACTGGAAAAGACTATTTGGCCATCATGAATAAAGGACTCGATACTGCCCTCCGGGGCATCGATAAATTGCTCGTAAAGACGTCCGGGCCTAAGCAAGGGCCCAAGTTCTTTTTCTGTGTGTGTTATCACCACATTGCGCCCACCGGAATTTTTACGGTCTTTAACCACCACCGGCAAACCTAATTCTTCGGTCAGTGCTGCAGTATTTACATCCTTATGATGCGGTACAAAATGAGCCATCGGAATGTTGTGTTCTTTTAAATAGTTCTTCATGGCTAATTTATCCGTGCAACGATTTAACAAGGCTTTAGAAGAACGGCGGGCATCATAAATTGTTCTCAGAACGGCGGCCGGAAACACCCCTGATTCGGTACCGGCAATCACATGCGTGGGTGTTTTTTTGAATGACAGTCCATGGCGAATTAAATCGTCAGTTTTTGTGGCTTTACTGAGAGCCGAAAAAGGTATCACACAGATTTTATGCACACCCGGCGGGGTTGTTTTAAGTGGTTTTTCAGTGAGCACTGAATAACTCACGCCCATTTGATGAATGGCTTTGGCCAATTGTTGCCGATAGCCTGCAATCACAATATGGTATGAATCAGATGAAATTCGGATTTTAACCGCCATAGGAATGTTGCAATAAAGGGTATAAAAAAAGCCTGTTTGTTCAGGCTTTTATGTATTGAAAGCGTGCCCTTTAAAACGGGATTTCATCATCGAAATCATCGTAATTGGGGCCGTTATCGTTGCTGTTATTGTTGTTATTGGATGGGTTCTTGGCTTTTGGGGCTGAGGGCATGTTACCGCCACCTCCCATTGAGCCGCCACTACCGGGACGGCCGCCAAGCATTTGTAACTCATTGGCGATGATTTCGGTGGTGTAGCGGTCGTTACCGGACTTGTCCTGCCATTTATTGGTGCGCAACTGACCTTCAATATAGACCTGCGAACCTTTTTTCAGGTATTCGCCGGCAATTTCAGCCAGGCGGCGGAAAAACACCACGCGGTGCCACTCAGTGCGTTCCTGTTTGTTGCCGTCCTTGTCATTCCAGGCCTCAGTGGTGGCCACTGAAATGGTGGTAACGGCAGCGCCTGCGGGGGTGTAACGGACTTCTGGATCTTGGCCCAAATTGCCCACCAGGATGCAATTCCTCATATTGACTATTCTATACTGACATATAAGTTATTGTTTTATATGTCATTTACTTACGTCAT
>NZ_BMEO01000016.1 GCF_014636635.1 Marinicella pacifica
GGGGGGTGATCTTTTAGCATACTGCTATTATAAAAAATCCCCACTCAAAAGTGGGGACTTTGTCAGCAGTCTGAGGGGTCAACAGACCCCTTTTTCGATTACATTAAAGTAATATTATGCCAAAAAATTCTTCTAAATTGTCTAACGGTATCACCTGTAAGACCTTGTATAATTATTATTTTTGGTTTCTGACTTAGGCTTATGGCACAATCTGGATTCATCAAAGCCCTTATCCAAAGACGTGTACCACACATCTTAGGCGTCTATATGGCTGGGTTATGGCTATGTGTTGAAATTGCCGACTGGATGGGGGAACGCTTTAATATTATTCCCGATTTTTCAGCCTACGTTTTTATTATATTACTGTCTATGGTGCCCACCGTCTTTTTTATTGCATGGGCTCACGGCCAGCCGGGAAAAGATGAATGGACCTGGAAACAAACTGTATTTGGTGTCACCAATGTGGTTTTGGCACTCATTATTGCCGTTTCTTTTGGTGGCACAACGCCATCCTCTTCTCCTCTGTTGTCACCCCTCAATCAAACCATAAATTTAAAACATGCCACGCCCCAAAGTGGTTATTTAAACCTGCAGGAGACCCGTCAAAATCTCAATCAAAAAGTCAGCCTGTTTTTTTGGACCAATGAAGACAATAAAACTGACAATGACTGGTTGAGTTATGGTGCCACCTGGTTGCTGTCAAAAGATTTAAAACGCACACCATACGTATCTGTTGAGACCCCCTTTGATTCTGATGCCATGCGATTTGCCCTTCAGGACAGAGGCTATGAAAATGCCGTTGGTGAACCGTTGCCACTGGCACGACAAATTGCCGAAAACCGTTCATCCCAATGGTTAATCCGAGGCCAATTTTCTCAACAAGATAATGGCTTTATTTTCGAAGCATCATTATACAATGTCCTGACCGGTCATTTGGTTAAAACAATCAGCCATCAAACCAACAACATGCTGTTAGCACTGGATTATATTTCAGCCGAATTACTGAGCCTGATATTGGCTGATAACAAAGAAGAATCTAATAAAATACCACAATTAGCCATACAGGATCATATTTCAACCAATATCCAAGCCATTCAATATCTGATTAATTCATTATGGATTGAAGCCTTTGAAAACGATTTCCCTAAGGCCATCGAATCATTAAAGCTCGCCATTGAAGCCGATCCCTACCTGGCTGAAGCTTATGTTTTACAAATGCGCATGTACCGGGATATGGGACAATTTGAGAATGCACGATTTATGGCCCAAAAAGCCCTGGAGTATGATTTTAAACTCTATTCGGAAGACGTTTTTCTGGTCACTGCTAATTTATACGCCTTAGATGGTGAAGAAGACAAAGCCATCAAAGTTTTGGAAAACTGGGTGAAAGAATATCCTAACAGTGCCGAAGCTTTATATTTATTGGGCAATAATTTAATTGTTAAAGGCCATCGACTCGATGATGCTGAAGCAGTTTTTAAACAGCTTAAGCACATTGAACCCCATAACAAAAACTTACTGCGCTTATCTCAGGTGTATATTCTAAAAGAACAGTTCGATTTGGCAGAAGAGTCTATCCGTGCCTTTTTAAGTTATCATCCAAATCACAAAGCAGGTCTGTTGAGTTTGGGTGATGTGCTACAACGCCAAGGGAATTATCAAGGCGCGGTGGCGGTATTTGAACAAGCTGTTTTAACAAATCATAATGATATCGAGGCCGCTGTTCAGTTTGCACTTAATCAAGGCATGTCAGATAACCCGGAAGAAGCCATTTCACAGCTTATTGCCCTGAATCAACACGCTAAAAACAGTCAACAACGCTTCGCCATATCACTGGCCTTAGAACAAATGTATATGCAAAAAGGCCAAATTCAACATGTATTAGACACCCTGGAAGCTGCCAAAGAAGATTCACGAAAGACCCAGTCTTATATTTCACATATAATGAATTACCACGGAAAACGCATTACTTATTTGACTCTGCTGGGACAAACTGATCAAGCGCGTGAAGAATTAAACAAACTGAAAGAAAGTACCGAAGATCCATTTAACAAAATGCTGGTGTTTATCGAACTGGCCTATTATGACTTTTTAAATGACGCCGAAAATATTTCTAAAAATTTAGACATCAGTCGCCGTGTTATTACAGAATTCAAAGCTTCAATTTATCAACAATTCATCGATAATTATGCCGCTATTTTATACCGACTCAATAAGCAATTTAAGCAGGCCATTACAGCTCATAATAAGGCGATAAAGGAATCCAAACAATCTTTCATTGCCTTAAAAGACCGAAGAATTATTGAAGAATTTATCTATGAAAAAGCCGACACGCATTATTTGGCTGGCGAATACCAACAAGCCCTTGAGCTCATTGACGATGTACTCGTGGCCAGACCACGCTTTGCCGAAATCTTGTTATTGAAACTTAAAATTTTAAACGCCCAAAAAGAGTATGCGCAAGCCAATCAAGTCATCACTCTCTTAGATAGTTACTGGCAAGATGCAGACCCGGATTACAGTCAATACAAAATATTTCTCGCAGAAAAAAAATCACTTAACCTAAATGTGTCTGCTTTAACGGCCCAATAAATAATAGAGAATCAAACCGATTAAAGGTAATAACAGAATCACCACAATCCACAACACCTTCTCACCGTTGGATTTACCCGAACCGATAATTTCAATAATGGCAATAATATCCAGAATTAAAATAATTAGCCCGATAATGCCACCGCCCCAGCCATACCCGAAAAACGGATCAGCCAGCGCCAGGGTGCTAATAGAAAGTAACAGTAAAACAGCTAAAATGTGCTTCATTTTCATCAGTTTGTTCCTCAATTGCGAATAATTATTATACGCGAATTTATTTAACAGCACAAAACCTGACAATTGATACATCCTACTTGTTGTCCTCTGTCATCGGTCTTCAGTCCTCTGTGACGATATGATGGGTAAATCCCATCCTACTCAGATCAATCCGCGGATAAATTCACCGATTGACCCCGCTCGGATAAATCACGGGCACCTTCAATCGGTGTTGCCGTTATCGGCGTCATTAGCTCGCCGGTTAATAAATGGTGAAACGCTTCGCTGTCGGTTAAGCTTGGATCGAGCCACATATTGATTAAATCCTGATCCTGCCAATCCAACATTAAGGGCGTTGATTTTTCATGGATACCGTCTAATTTTCGATTGGGCGGACAAGTTATCACCGAAGTTGTGGTCAGCTGTTGCTCGCCAATTTGATAGCGTTTATACAATCCCCCCAGGGCCACGGCACCCTGGCTCGACGTTAAGCTGTGGTATTGTTTATTCTGGCCTTCAATAACACCGGTAGCCGGTAACAGGCAGCGTGAATTTTTGAATAAACCTTTAGTCAGCCTGGAACTGTATAATTTATCCGAACGGCTGTTAAAGGTGGCGTACTGATAATTGGGTTGGCCGTTTTTATCCAATAATAACCACCATTTAGCCTCTTCCAACCGGCGCTGATTAATCTCAGGCTCCGTCACAATCTGCACCATCGACGCCGGCACCCGAATACCACGGGATTCCAGTTCAGACACACCCAAAGCCGCGGTCAGCTTCTGCATTCCCTGATTATTTTCTACAAAAAAAGCACCACACATAATTTGATTATAGCCTGCCTTGTAAAAAATTTAAAAACACCTGTTTGATCTGCTCAAGGGGCTCGCTTAAACGATGCCCTCCTTTAAACACATGATAGTCAGCCTGATGCTGTTGTGCCAGACGTAAACTATGCTCATAAGGAACGATATCATCACCCCAGGCATGAACAATGCACATGGCGGGCAACTCAGCCGAAAAATCCTGTCGCCCGTAACCGGGTAAATACACCGCCGGCACCATCAGAAACAGCCCCTTCACGCGTTGTTGTGAATCGTTTTTATGCTCTGCCAGTTCACAGGTTGCAGCGACACTGACATAGCCGCCCATGCTGGTGTAGTGTATTGAACTAATATGTCCTATGAGAGACCGTCACAAGTCTCATAGCAAGGCATCGTTTGCAGATAATGGCCTTAGTCCTTATCAAGAACGATAACGCCGTAATGAGGCTTGTGGCGGTCTCCCTAAGGGTGAACCCTAAAACAGTCATCTACGGCGTTATGTTTCCTGGCAATAAGACTAACTATTACTGCGAAAACAAGCCTTGTAGCTGACTATTTTATGATTCACTCATAGGGCATATTAGTTCAATATACTACACTAGAACCAACCAAGATGATGTCGTCATCACAGGCACTGATACGAGCCATTAAGCGTTCGACCCGCTTATCCGGATGATCCGGTAAATCACGATAATCCACCGATTCATACGTACAGCTCAAATCTGTCGCCAGGGACGCTAACGCCCGAATCTTACCGCCATCCGGGCCACTTTCCTGACCATGAAAGAAAATAATATGCATGTTCATTAACTCAGAAAACAGTAGATATGCGTATCTTAGAGTAGCCTCTGCCCACCAAATATTGACTCATCCAAACAAACCATCAGTGAACATTTAACGCGCTTTGATGGTTTGTTTGAGATGCGTCAATATCTGAAAATAATTTATCCTTCAGTCGGTCTTGGCGCCCATTTATCATAAGGCGTCATGTCGAATTTGTTGACCTCATCCATGCTTAGGCCAAGTGCTTTGGCCACACCTTCACCGTATTCAGGATCGGCTTGGTAGCAGTGTCGGATATGCCGGATTTGAATAAACTTCTCCGCGCCCCCGATATTGGCCGCCGTATTTTTAAACAACAAATCGGCTTTGCCATCGGCTTTAATGATGCGGTATAAATCGCCCGGTTGGGTGAAATAATCCTCATCATCATCTCTGAAATTATGGGCATAGGCATCACCACTTAATTCAAGTGGCGGTTCTTTGGCATCGGGTTGTTCTTGCCATTCGCCATAACTGTTGGGTTCATAATGCTTGGTGCCGCCATAATTACCGTCAACCCGCATGGCGCCATCCCGATGAAAAGCATGATAAGGACAAGTGGGCTTATTAACCGGAATCTGATAGTGATTCACACCCAGTCGATAACGCTGGGCATCGCCATAAGAAAACAGCCTGCCCTGTAGCATTTTGTCTGGTGAAAAACCAATGCCGGGAACAATATTGGTTGGATTGAACGCCGCTTGTTCAACATCCTGAAAATAGTTTTCCGGATTCTTATTGAGTTCGAATTCACCTACGGGAATTAATGGAAAATCTTTTTTAGACCAGACTTTGGTCAAATCAAAAGGATGAAAACGATAGGTTTTTGCTTCTTCTTCAGTCATCACCTGAATAAACATCTTCCACCTCGGAAAATCCTTGTTTTCGATGGCCTCAAACAAATCCCGTTGTGATGATTCCCGATCCATACCAACAACTTTAGCCGCTTCCTCATCAGATAGGTTTTTAATGCCCTGTTGCGTGACAAAATGGAACTTCACCCAATGTCTGACATTGTCTTTATTAATCAAACTATAGGTATGACTACCAAAGCCGTGCATATTTCTGTAGCCTGTCGGTAGACCACGATCGCTCATTAAGATGGTGAGCTGATGCAAGGCTTCCGGCAACAAGGTCCAGAAATCCCAGTTATTATTGGCATCCCTCATATTGGTTTTGGGGTCACGTTTGACTGCGTGGTTTAAGTCCGGAAACTTCATCGGATCACGAAAGAAAAACACCGGCGTGTTATTACCCACCAAATCCCAGATACCTTCATCGGTATAAAACTTCAGGGCAAACCCCCGAATATCGCGCTCTGCATCCGCCGCTCCGCGTTCACCGGCCACAGTTGAAAATCGCGCAAACATATCGGTTTTTTGCCCAACTTGGCTAAAAATTTGGGCCTTAGTGTACTGACTGATATCATGAGTCACTGTAAAGGTACCAAAAGCACCTGAGCCTTTGGCATGCATTCGTCTTTCCGGAATCACTTCACGGTCAAAGTTGGCCATTTTTTCTAAAAACCAGGCATCCTGCATCAGCATCGGCCCGCGTGGACCGGCCGTTTGGGCATTCTGGTTATCGCCAACCGGTGCGCCGGTTTGTCGCGTGAGTTTTGGTTTTTTATCTTTCATGGTATCTCCTTGGTAAATTATTAATTCAGTATACCAAATCGGCGTACACTTGATGAGTATTTTAGGTCCAATAGCACATCATAGCTAATTCAATTCCTGCATAATCTCCGCAAACAGCTGATAAGAACGAATCCGGTCATTGACATCATACAAATGTGTCACAGCAATCAATTCATCGGCTTGGGTTTCATCAAGAAAAGCTTTGACTTGCGCTTTGACCGTGGCTTTACTGCCAATAAAAGAATACTTGAGCATTTGTTTTATCTGAGGATTTTGTAGAATTTCCCGCAACTCATCAGTCATCTCTGTTGGTGGCTGCACATAATCACGCTGGCCGGTAAAAATACCCACAACCATGCGGATAAGTGAGGTTGATAAGCGTTCAGCTTCCTCATCAGTTTCGGCGACAATAATATTAACACCCGCCATCACATACGGTTTCTTTAAGGTCTTAGAGGGTTGAAATTCCCGGTGATAAATCTGCAAAGCGTCACTTAAATGCGCCGGTGCAAAGTGACTGGCAAAGGCATAAGGCAAACCTTTGCTGGCGGCCAAATGGGCACTGTCCGTACTGGAACCCAAAATATAGATGGGTACGTCAACACCTTCTGCTAAATGAACACGGACATTTGAGTTGGCATTATCGGTGGAAAAATAGCGTTCTATCTTGGCGATTTCATCCGGAAACGACCGTGCTGCATTGATAAAATCAGAACGGATGGCGAGCATGGTTTCGCGATCAGTCCCAGGCGCCCTGCCAAATCCCAAATCAATGCGATTAGGATACAAAGCCGCCAGCGTACCAAATTGCTCAGCTATAATCAGTGGTGAATGATTGGGCAACATAACACCACCCGAACCAACCCGAATCGTTTCGGTACCGCCCGCCACATAGCCAATCAACACCGAGGTGGCACTGCTGCCGATATTAGCCGAATTATGGTGCTCCGCCAGCCAGAAGCGTTTATAGCCAAAGCCTTCAGCTTGTTGCGCCAGTTTTAAAACATTGGTAAAAGTTTGTTGATAACTCTGGCCTTTAGAAACCAAAGCCAGTTCTAAGATGGAATAGTCTGTCTTGTTAGTTGTCATGCTTATTAATCTTTAAAATTCAATTGTTACGCCGCCATAATAGTTTCTACCGGGTGCGGGATTAAAATATCGGTTGCCAAAAGCATTGATATCATTACCCAGGCTGTAATCTTCGTTCAGGGCATTGTTGATACCGGCGAACACGTCCATCTGCAGCGTCGATGATAGTCGGTGTTGCCAACTGGCTTTGATTTGCAGCAAATGATAGGCCTCTGATAACACCGTATTGGCATCATTGAGTGGTATTCTGTCCGTGTAATAATGCGATATATTCAGGCCCAGACTGTGATTAAAATCAAACGATAAGGTATTACTCAAAATCCATTCAGGCACCGCTGTGACCGGGTTGCCGCTGTAATCATTGCCATCGACCTGATATTGACCAAATCGATAGTGTTGGTAAGCAAGACCCGACTGCATAGACAGTGATTGAATAAATCCATCACTCTGAGGTGTGATCAGATAGGACTCTAAAGCAGCTTCTATGCCCTGTTGCTCAATCTCACCGGCATTCACAAAATACTCCGCGCCATCGGCACGTAACTGCCGGACAATGCCGTTATCCATGGTGTAATGATAGGCACTGATATCCGCCATAAAACGCCTGCCGGGGTTCTCCCAGCGTAAACCGACTTCGTAATTTATACCCGATTCAGGTTCCAATTCCGTATTGATGATGTTATCCGATGAGCGGACTTCTGCCAAGGTCGGCGGTGAATAGCCTTTAGAAACGGAAGCCCGCACAGCCACATTATCAGTCAGTAAATAAGCAGTGGCCAGCCGTGGCATCCAGATTCGCCCAAAAGAAATGCGGCCGTCAGATTCTGACGTTTGATCATCATCGGATACATAATCAATCGCCGCATAATTAAGACCCAAAGACCCTTCCACAGTCCATCGGTTATCTATATTAAGCATGCCCCGGTAAAATAAACCGGCGCGGATGTTATCCAGCTCATCTCTGGCCTGAAGCGCCCCGGGACGGCCCTGCTCGTTATCGTAATTAATGATATTATTCCAGCCTTTTTGCGCTTCTAAACCCCACTGCATTTCCCAATCGATGTCTGCGCTTAAGCTGTCCTGATAAGAAAAATAAGACCGTAAACCGGCATTTTTCTCGGTGCGAAATTCATAATTGGTGATGAACGGGTTTTCAAAATCTGTATCCGAACCAAATAAACTGATGCTGTGCGTCAGCCTGTCGTTGATACGGGCCTCATGCACCACACCGGCAAACAAGGTTTCATTATATATCCCCGCCTGCTGTTCTTCGGCAGAAGGTGTAAAAGCTGTGGCCGGACGCGACTGGCGTGGGTTTTCCCGGCGCTGGCTTTCAGTGAGACCGCCTGGTGTCTCATAATGCAAATCCGAATAGAAGGCCAGAAAACGCAGTTCATTACTGTCAGAATAACGCCATTGATGCGCCGTCTGATAGGTTTTTCTATCTAAAGCTGAGTGATCCCGATAACCATCCGACTGAAGAAAGGCCTGGTCAAATGAAAAACCATAATCTGCGTTGACGCGGCGCTGAACAGACAGTTGTTCCTGTTTTAAGCCATAAGAACCACCACTCAATAACACGGACCCCCGGTTTTGTAACACATCGAAGCCTTTCGGCTGAAGGCGCACCACACCACCGGAATTAGCACCATAGATTGAGCCGTCCGGGCCTTTTAACACATGAATCGAGTCAATCGACGCAGGATCAATGAGATTCAAATAGGTATTACCACCGGCATCGGTTAAAGATAACTCATCCAGATAAACTTTGACGTTACGAATCCCGAAAGGCGAGCGGATTAAACTGCCGCGCATGGCTAAGCGGTAACTGCCCGGCGAACGCTGTTCCATACGCAATCCGGGCACACGGTTCAGGGTCGGTAATAAAGTGGTGGTTTGCTGGGCTTCGATGTCATCGGATGAAATCACATGCGCCGAACCGGTAAAGCCCAAAATACGTCGGCTGTTAAAATGGCCGATGATTTCCATCGACGCCAACTCAGTCACCTGACCATCATCTTCGGTATCAGAACCCTCATCCGATGCCTGAGCATAAACCTGACCGGAACACAACCAGGCGAACAAGACTAACCGTGCGACCACATGGACTGTGGTCGCTTTAAAAGCATGTGGCACTTATTGTTTGTCAATTTTATACAAGTTACCGGCATCCGTGATGGTGTACAAAGCACCGTCGTTACCTTGTATCACATCTCTGAACCGCTCGCCCTTATCGGTCAGCAAACGCTCTTCACCGACCACGCGATTGTCTTCAATCACCAGTCTGGCAATATGACTGCTGTTTAAGCCGCCCATAAACAGGTTATTTTCCCATTCAGGTATATTTGTGCCCGAATAAAAAGTCATGCCACTGGGTGACAGCACCGGATCCCAGTAATAAACCGGCTGCTCCATGCCTTCTTTCTGTTGAATGACCGGATCACCAATGGCGGCACCCATGTATTCAATCCCGTAAGTTATCACCGGCCAGCCGTAATTATTGCCCGGTTTAATTAAATTCAGTTCATCACCACCCCGCGGTCCAAATTCACCACTCCACAACTCACCTGTCACCGGATGAAAAGCCAAACCTTGTGGATTCCGGTGGCCATAACTGTAAATTTCAGCTAAGGCATCATCCAAGTCAATAAACGGATTATCGGATACCGGCTCACCTTCAGTGGTGATGTGGATAATGCTGCCGATGGAGACACTTAAATCCTGGGCTTTCACCCGGGTTTCCCGATCTGAACGCTCACCGATACTGACAAATAAATCGCCATCCTGATCAAACACAATCCGCCCGCCATAATGCAGTTTACCGTCATAGGTCGGTGTCGCCCGGTATATCACCTCAGCACCCTCAATCCGCGCTTCATTATCAGCCAAACGACCTTTCGCCACCGCCGTATGATTACCGCCTTTAACACGTTCAGAAAAGACCCAATACACCATGCGACTTGACTCAAAATCAGGTGCCAAAGCCAGACCCAATAAACCACCCTGGCCCCGATCATCGACTTCAGGCAACCCGCTAATTGCCTCACTGACCTGCCCGGTATCGATATCAACAATCCGCATTGTCCCGGCTTTTTCAGTCACCAGCAACCGACCGTCAGACAGTGCTGCCGCACCCCACGGTGAACGCAAATCCTCTGTAATCAACACAACTTTATACGGCGTGGTCGTCTTCACACCCGCCACCCGCGTCTGCCCCTTAAACGCCGGTTGATAATCGCTATTGGCCTCACGGGTTTCCACCGGTGGCAAGGTTTCATCAGCCACCTGGGTTTCTGCAGCTTCTTTGTATTCCACTGCAGCATCCGACTCAGTGGACTGAGTCGGCTTATTGTAAGAAGAATCAACGCCATTACAAGCCATCAACATGGCCAATAAAAAGTACGTAATAAAGTTATTTTTCATAATGATTTAATCCGTTGGCTGAATTTAATGATAATTAGCATACCATAGAGATGATTATTTTATAAAGCTTAATCAGAATACCACAGATCATTGTTTAAGCGGATAACGCTATTAAACCGAAATTATATATCGTTTTCTTTTAAATAATAATCTCGGTCCGGTAATCCTAGACCACTTTGTTCCATAAAGACAATGTGAGACCTCTGTATAAGTGTAGCTTAAATTCTATACTTTTAATGTTAGCTTTCTTTTTTTACACTTCTTTCAAGAGCAGTTTTATATGCTACGATAGGCCTTTTTAATTCAGGCTGACGCGATGTTTCGAATAACTTTATGGTTACTTATTGGTCTTTCAACAGCACAGGCTCAATTACTTAACCAGCGCTTGCAGGTGCCATCCAAGATCCTTGACCGGCCGCATGAACTACTGGTGTACACCCCACCCTCTTATGATTTTGATCAGGGTCAGCGTTTTCCGGTGTTGTATTTAATGGATGGTGAGTATAATTTTAATTATGTCACCGGTTTGATTGAATTATGGTCGAACATCAGTTCAAAACACCCTGAAATGATTGTGGTGGGGATTTCGGGCTATGACAATGCTTATTATCGACATTTAATGCGTCCCCCCTGGGATGAAAAGGGTGAAGCGTCTGATGATGGTGCTGCAGATCGGATGCTGAAAGCCATTAAGCAGGAAATTGTGCCGGCCGTTAATAAGCAATTCAGAGCCCTGGATTTCACTATTTTATCGGGGCATTCCATGGGTGGATTATTTACATCTTATGCGGCGATGATGGCACCTGATGTGTTTAATTACTATATTGCCATCAGCCCTTCCCTGTGGTGGCAGCAACAGTGTTTTAAAGCCGTGATGGCCGAGAAGCTAAAATCCGGTACGCCTGAGACCAATCTCTATATGTCGCTGGCCAATGAGCAAGGCATGGGGGTTCATGGCTTTCTGGAAATGATTCAGGCCGAACGCCGTGAACCGTTAAATCTGCAGTTTAAACATTTTCCCGACGAAAGTCATGGCTCGGTGGGCTTACCAACTTATGAATGGGCATTGGGTGATATCTTTGCAGCAACGCAATTAACAGACCGTTATTTTGAGTCAGCTAAAAGCGTTGAAGATTATGCCAAAAAAGTCAATCACGCCTACGGAAAAGCCTTACCGGTAAACAGTGCTTATTTAAGGAATACTTGTTATACCCATTGTGGCTCTGAAGATGATACTTTGGACAAAATTGATGTTGCTCTGGCTAAACGCTTTCCCCATGATGTGGCTTTTTTCAGAGTCCTTGTGGCCACGCATTTAATCAAGCAAGAGAAATTTGAACAGGCTGATAACTGGCTTAAAAAAGCGGCGCAAGCCGCACCTCATTATATCGATGTGCATCATGCCCGTTATCTGCTGGCGCAAGCTATTAACGATGAACAACAGGCCGGTCGTTCATTAGAAACCCTCAGAAACTTGCTTAAAACACGACATATCAGGCAATGGCACATCAATGAGATGAATTTACCGGATTAACAGGAAGCCACTGTCATCACGTGAAGACTGAGCCTTCGTTCAACCATCAGCCGGTCTGTGATACCGACCGGCTGATATTAAACATGTTTAGACCGCTATTTCAGATTTCTGAGTCATCCCTTTTGGATACCTTCTGCAGGGTTATTGTAATGATCGCTGCAGCGATAAAACCAATGACTGCCAGCAACAGAAGATTGCGTATTGTCGATGTAAAAACGACGGCATAGGAAGCCACTGTGGTGATGAGTGCTGACAGGATGACGGCGTTCAAGTAATTCAGGTCGCTGAGTGGTTTAGTCCGACATCCGGCGGTGTTAAAAAATAAACAAATGTGACCTGTATAGAGTAAAGCATAGATAAAAATTTCAATGGCATGAGCCGTTGCCGATGTGCTGAATGAATTAAGCATTGTTTTCTCCGGTGTAAAGGTGTTTGGCATCATGATTAAATGATCCCAATGGTTAATTGTGTGCGCCGGTCTACAGCCGCTATTAATAACAGGCTGTAGTGGCTGAATTATTTAGATGTGACGTTAAAAAACATCTTTACACAGATGGAGGGGCACGTGCTGATTTGGCAAGATAAGGGGTATGGATGTATTCAGAACGGATATAGCCATACGGTGTCGGATAAAATATCGCTGAAATTTCGGCGGCCGAATCCGATATGTAGAGTTCAAGTTCATCTGCCTGTTGCAAAGAAACAGCAAAATCAACCGCCTGAATACCAGACAAATTATCTATAAAAGAGGATCCTTTTTCTGCCAATGCTGTAGAGGCGAAAACAGCCAGGCACAGAAAAATATGGGTTCTACTGGGTTTCATTCTGCTTAAAATAAACCGGTGTGATTTAAAATAAGGTGAAGCATGGATGGAATGAAACCTCCTGATGCACTTGAACAACAAACCGGACAAAAAAATTAATGTCCGAACCTGAACGAACTGATGATAATGACGTCGCAAAAAGCAACTTCAGGACACTTATTATAGCGCATTGCCCTAAAAATCAAGTGTCCCGAATACAATATATTTTGCAGTTACAGGTCGCACAACATCGGCTTCATGGTGTCATCATTGCTTGCCATGAATGATTTTATACAAAACAGGCAATACAAATAAAGTTAACACGGTGGATGAGATAATGCCGCCAATGACTACGGTAGCCAGCGGGCGCTGAACTTCCGAGCCAATACCTGTGTTCAATGCCATGGGCACAAAGCCTAAGCTCGCCACCAATGCGGTCATTAACACCGGACGTAATCGGGTCATGGCACCCTCGATGACCGAGTGATAAAGATCGCCGGTTTGTTTCCACATTTCCCGGATAAAGGATAGCATCACCAGGCCGTTGAGCACGGCCACACCTGATAGCGCGATAAAGCCGACGCCGGCTGAAATCGATAAAGGCATGCCTCTTAACCACAGCGATTTAGTCCAGTTACTATAGAGTCAAGAATATTTATGAAAATTGGTCAAGTTTCTAAAATAACCAACATTTCGGTGCAAACCATTCGCTATTGCGAATCCCAAAAACTGATTCAATCCTTGGGCAGAACCGTAGGCAATTTCAGAATCTATGAGGATCAGGTGATCGATCAATTAAAGTTTATTAAACATTGCCTTTTATTGGATTGACCTCTTAATGATATTAAACGTATCAATAAGTTATGCACAAATGCTCAAGCCCCGTGCCATGAAGTGGATCAAATGATTATCGATCAAATCAAACAGGTTAAAGTCAAAATGAACGAGCTCAAGCAATTAGAAACACAACTCAAAGCCCTGAGCAATTCATGCACGCAAAGCAAAAAAGTCAGCGATTGTGGCATCATCAAATACCTGCAAGAATCGTATTAATATTGTTATTTTACAATATACGAATCATTCAAATGAGTTTTGTCAATTAATCAGAATGTAACTGCCAGACCAAAGTTTCACCGGCTTTAAATGGCGACAGTGAAAGATCATTATTGCCAACTATTTCAGACACATGCTGACTTTCTTTAATCAAAGTTATACGGTCTTTATTGATCGGTAAACCATAGAAGTTCGGGCCATTGATGGATGCGAAGGTTTCAAGTTGATTCAACGCATTTTCTTCTTCAAACACCTGCGCGTAATGCTCAATGGCATGCGGTGCAGTGAATATGCCGGCGCAACCGCAGGCGCTTTCTTTGTCGCCAACTGCATGCGGTGCGGTGTCGGTGCCCAGGAAGAATTTTTTATGACCCGAAGTGGCCGCTTGTCGTAAGGCCTGGCGGTGCAGTTCGCGCTTGGCCACCGGTAGGCAGTAGTAATGGGGTTTAATGCCTCCAACCAGCATATCATTGCGGTTAATTTGCAAATGATGGGCGGTGATGGTGGCAGCGATGTTGTCTCCGGCACTCATGACAAAGTCCGCGGCGTCTTGGGTGGTGATGTGTTCAAAGACGACCTTTAATTCGGGCATATCTTTAAGTAAAGGTTGCAAAACGGTATCGATAAAACAGGCTTCACGGTCAAAGATGTCTATGTCGTTATCCACCACTTCACCGTGCACCAATAAAGGCATGCCCTGCTTTTGCATGGCTTCCAGCGCCGGAAAGATGTTTTTAATGTCAGTAACGCCGTGACATGAGTTGGTGGTGGCACCGGCCGGATACAATTTAGCGGCAGTAAACACCCCTTGTTGATGACCCTTGATCAAATCTTCATAATCAATGTCATCGGTGAGATAAGCGGTCATTAACGGCTGAAAATCCGGATAATCCCGGGTAGCGGCTAAAATACGTCGTCGGTAATCAACGGCCATGGCGGTGGTGGTTACCGGAGGCACAAGATTCGGCATAATAATGGCCCGGGCAAATTGCCGTGCAGTATAAGGCGCGACTTGTTTCAGCATCTCGCCGTCACGCAGATGGACATGCCAGTCGTCGGGTTTAATCAGGGTAATGGAATCAGCGGTCATAGATGGTGTGGTTAAAAGACTGTGCTGATTATACCTTGTTGCTTATTTGAACTGAAGTTCAGCGCTTGATATTGATACAAACTAATTATAATCAGGTGATTCCTTTCGATATTTATTATTTATAGAATATTCTGGCGTTATAATGCGCAACTTTTAAAAACTTACCCTATACTGGCTATTCCGTACCTCAATAATAAAAATAACCCATGAAAAATATTTATATATTCTGTTCTCTGTTTATGGTTTTGAATTTAATCACAATGCCTGTTTTTGCTCAAGAAACATCTTCTAAGGCATTTGATGCCTGTGTTTTAAAGCAGTTTTCTGAAGCGCGAGAGGATTTAACCATTGCGGAAATCAAGTCGCTTTGTAACCAACAGCCGGATGATATGGAACCGGAAATCAATCAATCTGATAATGACGAAGATCTTGGTGTGATTTCACAACGGTTGGAAAAGGAACGCAAAACACGGGACAATCCTTTTGTCTTAACGCCTCACAAGATGAACTACATCTTGCCGGTTTATACGACCAATGCCATTAATAAAAAAGAATATCAATTCTTTGAGGGTTATGAAGAGAACTTAGAAGACATGGAGGCGATGTTTCAAATCAGTTACAAAGTGCCGCTCAACCAAAAAGATATGTTTGTTGAGAATGACGCTTTATATTTAGGTTTTACCTTAAAAGCCTGGTGGCAGGTTTATGCAGAAAATATCTCTAAGCCTTTCAGAGAAACGAACTACAATCCCGAATTGTTTTATTTAATGCCGATGAAATGGCAAATCTTAAACGGTAACACGGCGATGGTGTTTGGGATTGAGCATGAATCCAATGGTCGGACGCAGGCCTTATCAAGAAGCTGGAATCGGGTGTATGCTAATTTCCTGTATGAACATGATAATTTTGCCTTGTCACTTAAGCCATGGATCCGGCTTTCTGAAAGGGAAAAAGAATTTGATCTCGATCCCGGTGGTGATGATAATCCGGATATTGAGGATTATATGGGGCACTTTGAACTGAACATGGCTTATAAATGGCGTCATTTTGAACTCAATTTCAAAGGCCGCAGAAACTTTTCAACCAACAAGGGTTACTCAGAATTGGGATTCGTCTTTCCGCTGTGGGGTAAACTTCAGGGTTACGCGGTGGCATCTGACGGCTATGGCGATAGTTTAATTGATTATAATTACCGCCAGACCCGCTTTGGTTTGGGTTTCAGCCTAAATGGTTTGCTCTAACAGATAACCAGCCCTTTAAAATGCAATGACAACATATTAAATCAGTCTGCTCACCACATCAGACACCTTCATACGGGATTTGTTTATGCCCGCAAAGATTGATAATCCTGATGTTTATTCATATAGGCATCCACAAAAGAACAGCTGGGTATCACTTTAAAGTTATTATCCCTGGCATAATCGAGTCCGTGTTTAACCAGCTGTGAACCAATGCCCTGCCCGCCGAGTTCTTTGGGGACGATGGTGTGGGTAAAATCCAACACTTCATCACTTTGCTTTTCGTATTCCAGATAGCCGGTGTGACCATCCATATGAACCTCAAAACGGTGGGTTTGTTGATTGTGTTCAATATTTAAACTCATGGGCTTACTCCTGATTTTCTAAGTCATTAATGTAACGCTTCATCTCTTTAATTTCGCGCTCCTGGGCTTTAATTATTTCATCGGCCAGTTGACGTACGCGCGGATCGGAAATATTGGCACGTTTACTGGTTAGAATGGCAATGGAGTGATGCGGAATCATGCCTTTCATCCAAGACACATCATCCACGGTGGTTTGTGAACGAACTAAGAATAATGCAGCCACAAACAATACCGCACTGCTGGTAAAAATAAGGATATTGGCTTTTTTATTCGGGTATTTATCAATCATAAACAGCAACATAACCGTGGCCATAACGGCGCCCATTATCAAAGCCATATAAGCCCGGGTTTCACTCCAGAAGATATGATCCCAGGCGTAATTGTTTAAGTACATGGCCATATACATCACAACCACTGACGTGGCAATCATGAGTAAAAAGCGTTTATAAGTCATGGTTTCCTTCTATATTATTGATATTAAAGTGATTATAACAAATGCATGTTAAAATTTTATTCAGTAATAAATGAGTGTTTGTTCTCTGTGTTAAGGGACCATTATTATGCTAGAGTAAAATAAACGCATTTCAAAATTTTAGTTGTTTTTAATTTACCCTAAGCAGAATATGAGTTAGGTTTTTGACTTAAGTGAATGTAATTACTCGTCCAGATGACCAAAAAACAATAGAAATTATAAATACTCAATAAAGAACTTTTTAAGGTGAATCAATGAATCAACATAATGACAGATCCTCACAATATCGTGAAAACAGCTTAACATTAATTGGTGCGGTGGCACTGGGCACCGGTGTTATGATTGGCGCGGGTATATTTGCATTGACCGGGCAAATGGCAGAGATGACCGGCAGTCTTTTCCCTTTGGCCTTTCTTTCCGCAGCGCTGATTGTCTTATTCAGCGCATACTCTTACATCAAAATGTCCAATGCCTATCCTTCTGCCGGTGGTATTGCCATGTATTTAAAAAAAGCCTATGGCAACACCGTGACAACGGCTTTTCATGCGTTGTTGATGTACTTTTCGATGGTCATTGCGCAAAGCTTTCTGGCACGTACCTTTGGTGCTTATACCTTACAATTATTTGATGTAAGTGACAGCAGTAAAATGGTGCCCGCTTTAGGCGTCGGCTTATTAATACTTGCTTTTTTAATTAATCTTAGCGCCAATCGTATTATTGAAGGTGTGGCATCGGTTCTTGGGTTTATCAAGATTGGTGGCATAATATTGTTTGGAGTTGTCGGTGTTATGGTCGCTGATAAGGTTGAAGTTAATTTTTCAACAGTCACGTCTGATGCCTCAATAACTGGCTTTTTAGGTGCAACGGCGCTGGGTATTTTGGCCTTTAAGGGTTTTACCACAATTACCAACAGCGGCTCGGAACTGAAGAACCCGCATCAAAATGTAGGCAGAGCCATCATAATTTCAATCACATTTTGCGTTGTTATTTACGCATTGGTTGGCTTTGCAGTGGCAAGTAACCTGTCACTACAAGAAATCATAGAAACAAAAAATTATTCATTAGCCGCCGCTGCGAGACCTGCACTGGGTGAATATGCGGTTTGGTTTACAGTAATTCTGGCCATGTTAGCAACCGCAGGTGGTATTATAGCCAGTATCTTTGCAGTTTCCAGAATGTTAGCCATGCTCACTGAGATGAAACTGATTCCACATAGCCATTTTAAAATGCCCGGCACAATCCAAAAGCACACACTTGTTTATACGGTCGTTTTAGGGTTGTTGTTAACGATATTTTTTGATTTAACCCGAATCGCCTCCCTGGGCATCATCTTTTATCTGATTATGGATATAGCCATACATTGGGGCGTTTTACGTCATCTTCGACAAGATATTAATGCACATCCCGCTATTCTTATCTGTGCCATTGTGCTTGATTTAATTGTCTTGGCCGGATTTATCATAACAAAACTCATCAGTGATCCATTGGTGGTCGGAGTTTCCATTGTTCTTATGTTTGCAATCTTTTTAACAGAAGTCTTATTTTTGCGCCAATTTAAAAACAGCCAAAACGGCTAACTTTTCTATACCCTAAGAACAAGGGGTATTTAAAACATGCTGACTGCGAACTATATTATTTTTTAGACTTTAAATAATTGACAGTTTCTTTAACTGTCAAGGGATAAGTGGCATTGCCTGTCCGCACATAAAAAGTCGTGTTTGTTCCATCGTTAACATAAACTGGTTCTTTTGATGGCTCTATATCGATGACACAAACCTCTTTTTCACCAATAACATAAAAAGATATATAATTGCTAAAACAGGCTTCATGACCTAATTGTGCTGAAATTATTCTAAAAATATCACGCTCGTAGCCATCTCTGTTTTTGTGCTTCAGCGTCTTAAAATCCTTTTCAAGCCCCAGAATGTTGCCATCATCGTCAACACCCAAGATCAATTTTCCGCCCTTTGCATTCATAAAACCCACAATGGTTTTAGCGATGACTAATTCCAGCTCACGGTTCGTGGTTTTTCTAAAATAATCGTAACGTATGGAAGATTTAAATTCTATCTGCTCGTTTTCACCATTCTCTATGAGTTGCACAATATCTTTTTGTAATAAGCGTTGTTGCGTGCTGATAAGAGTATCTTTCTTTTTAAGATATACCCATATCAAACCAGTGAACAGTCCGAGTATGCTACCAAAAACTGTGAGAAGACCACCCATTCCTCGCATATTAAAGCTGAAGGACTCGAGAAAACGTGCTTTTAAAATCTCTAGAAAAAGCGAGATTGAAAAGGGTGTCTGGCTATATTCGAACCAATACAATACCATTGTAAACGGGTGCACCAAGAAATAGAACACACTTGCGCCCAATAGTATATGAACACCTATAATACTTTTTTTTACCATAATCTTTTTAGATTTTTTCATTTTTTAACTTCTCAGTAGTAAAGTACTATTACAGACACCAATTGAGCCATATAGATTTATATGATAGCAAAGAATTTGTCCAATAATGGCACTGTTTTTATGAACTGAAATTTTTTTGACACAATCCATCATACAACCAATAATCATTAAATTAAACTATCAATCATGCGGTTGAATTGATGTTCACAATAAATTAATCCCTTTTAAATCCGCCTCAGAAAATTCATTTTCTAAAAGAGACCTTTTATTATTTTTATGCATTTTTCTTTTTGCCACAACCACGGATGGTGGTCGCCTGCATTTAATGTATATAAAACCCAATCAACATGATCTTTAACCAAGTCTTGTACGGTTGTATAGGGCGTGACTAGCCCCCCATAAACGCTACCAAAGCTAAAGAGAGTATAATAACTTTAACTTTGGAGCAAACCAATGAAACGAAAAAGATATACAGAAGAACAAATTGTTAGGATTTTGAAAGAAGCAGAAACGCAAGGCAATGCAGCCGAGATTATTCGGCGTGAGAACATAGCCCAGTCCACATTTTACAAATGGAAACAAAAGTATTCAGGTATGGCTGTTTCAGATGTCCGCAAAATGAAACAACTTAGCGATGAAAACCGCCGGCTTAAAACTATCATCGCCAATCAAGCCTTAGATATTGAGATGCTCAAGGAGGTTAACTCAAAAAAGTGGTAGGCTCTCGCCAAAAGAGGATGGCTGCTGAGCATTTAGAAAATAAATTCATTGCCCAGAAAGCTAAAATTAACTAAAAACCATTGAAATAAATGGGGCGTTCATATATGTCCCAGATTATTTCCTTTAATTATTGAGACGTGTATATGAGACTGTGCAATTCAAGCTCATGGTCATCACATTTTGCTGAGTGGTCATGTATCAGAAAACGAACGTTTTATGAAACATATAATAGTCACCGACTAGTGCATTAGATAAACTAGCAATCACACTCTTGCAATGACTTAATAATTCCACAATCACCAACTTTTTGATTATTCGAGCAGGAGTCAGTAAGTGCTTCTAACTGTATTTTTAGGTGTCTAAGTTCCTTCATTTTAATTTTAACCAGCTTCACTTGATCATTGATGAGCTCGTTCACTTCTTCACATACGGCATTGGGGTTGTCACGGAGTTCATTAATTCGCTTGATGTCACTCAGCGATAGATCCAGGTGGCGACAATGCTTGATAAATTCCAGTTGATCAATGACTTTAGAGTCATATACCCTGAAGTTACCTTCGGTTCTACCTGCTGATTTAATGAGGTTTTGAGTTTCGTAGTAACGAATGGTTTGAACGGAAAAGTCGGTTTTTTTAGATACTTGTCCAATTTTCATATTTTACTCTTGACTCTATAGTGGCTATAGATTTTAAACTGCACGCTTGATAAAAACAAGTACATTCAAATGTCAGATTCTTGCGGTAACAGTTGTAACAATACAGCGCAAAGTACAGATCAAGTCACAAAGGTTCCTGATCATGGGTTGGTCAGTACTTTTGAAGTGACCAAAATGGACTGTCCATCTGAGGAAAGTATGATTCGCATGGCGCTGGAGAATTGTCAGTCTTTAAAAGCCATGGACTTTGATATTCCTGGAAGAAGGTTAAAGGTCTACCATGAAAATGGAATCGAAGAAATTCAACAAAAGCTTACAAATCTGAATCTGGGAGCCAGCCTACTTGAGACCCAACAAATTGATTCTGAAGCGCTATCAGTGATTATCAGTAATGCTAAATCTGAGAACAGTCAAGAATTTCGGGTACTCATTTGGTTACTGATTATCAATGCTGCCATGTTTGTGGTCGAGTTTGCCATTGGCATCTTGGCTCAATCAACAGGTTTAATCGCCGATTCCCTGGATATGTTTGCCGATGCGGCCGTTTATGGCACAGCAATCTATGCTGTTGGTAAAAGCAATCAGCTCAAACTAAAAGCGGCTCATCTGTCTGGTTGGGTGCAGGTCCTGTTAGGTACAGGTGCATTAATTGAAGTCATCAGGCGATTTATTTATGGTAGTGAGCCAGTATCCACATTAATGATTGTAATGGGCTTGGTTGCCTTGGTTGCCAATGTGACTTGTTTGTTGCTAATTGCCAAGAAAAAGGATTCCGGTGCCCACATGAAAGCCAGCTGGATTTTTTCAGCCAATGATGTCATAGCTAATACAGGCGTTATTTTAGCTGGAGTACTCGTTATGTTAACAGGTTCTGCCATACCGGATTTAATCATTGGTTTGGTCATTGCCGTGGTTGTTTTAAATGGCGCCAGACGAATATTGCAAATCAAATCATGACTTAAAAAATTTAATTTACGTGAACAAACTGATAAGATGCAGGTCTTACATAAAATGACACAAAGACACTTTAAATTGATGCGTTTCAAATCTCTCATGATTTTGCTCTTAATGGCTGTATCATTTCAGTCCATTGCATCTGTGTCTGATGTTCACCAATCGCACCAATCCGGTGCTGAGCATTTAGAATTCGAACATAATCACGAAGATGTTGCCGATAAGCAAGCGCAAGATGATTTGAAATCATTTGATTGTCATCACTGCTGTCATTGTCATGGTGGTCATGTCACCTCATTATTACCTTCATCGATGAACTTGTCATATGTTGAATTAAAACAAGCCATTGATATCTCAGAACAATCCTTCAAAAATTCAGTTCATTCCCGGTTGTTGCGACCACCTCAAATTTAATTTTTAAAAAATAGCGATGACAATTGAACCGCCTTAACAAGAATTAAGGTGTTCAATATTTTTTAATTATTAAGTTAGAGGAATAAAACTATGTGTAAAAAACATATTTTGTTTGCTTTTTGCGTGGTAACAATCGTTGCTTCTCATCAAGCTTATGCAATCACCAGTGAAAATAATCTGAATGGGTGGATAAAATACATTGAAAAACAACTACAAACGCACCCTGAAATTATTTCAGCAAAACAAAAACTTGCGGGTCAATTTCATTTGGCTGATGGTTTAGAAAAAGCCATTTACAATCCGGAATTAAGTACTGAATATGAAAAGGAAGGTCCTGAAAACAACTTTACGGTAGGTATCAATCAAAGTATCGATAGAAGCGATAAACGTAAATCCCGTAGTCAACAAGCTGTGTTTTTAAGGGCTCAAGCCAGAGAAAACTATCATAATCTGATGCAGGATAAAATTGCTCAAGCGCTCACTGCTTTGGTTAACTATCAATCAATCTTAAAGAAATCCAAACTGACCTTAAAACAAGAAAATCAACTTGAAAAATTAATTGAATTAGTCCAGGAAAAGACACGTTCCGGCGATATGGGTCAGCTCGACGCTGAACTGGCCTATCTGACACTTTCACAAAAATTTGCGCAAACAGCATCAATTCAAGCACAAAAACAAAAAGCCAGGTCTAAATTAACAGAGATTCTTCCGGAATGGCAATCTGAAAACCTGGACGAGTCAACCCCTATATTGTTCCCCTATGATGAAACAGTAGCTGAACAAGTAGTTGATGACCACCCGCTTGTCAAAATGGCCAAAGCAAAATGGGAAGTTGCTGAAATAAAAGCTGAGTTAGCGCAAAAGAATAAGAAGGCAGATCCTACGGTTGGTGTAAATGTGGGCAAA
Source organism: Marinicella pacifica (assembly GCF_014636635.1). Lineage (GTDB taxonomy): Bacteria > Pseudomonadota > Gammaproteobacteria > Xanthomonadales > Marinicellaceae > Marinicella > Marinicella pacifica. The sequence continues at coordinate 23,220 of NZ_BMEO01000016.1, forward strand.
ATCGACAATGATAATTTAGTGTCATTAAATTTTTCAATGCCGCTTAATTTTAGAAACGATTTTAGTGAAGAATATAAAGCAGCCAGAGAACAAGCTTTGGCAGCAGAATCAGCTTATCTGAATGCAAAACGATCTCAATACTTTGAAATTATTGGTTCACAAAAGGCTGTCAGGGAATATAAAAAACGTTTCCAGAAATGGCAAAAGCTCATGCAAGGTCGGGATAAAGACAGTGAACTCCTGTTGGAAAAGCAGTGGAAAATAGGAGATATCGGGACCTCAGACTATTTTTTAACCCTTCAACAGAGAACAGATGGATTACTTTCAGGTATTACTCTTGAACAAGATTATAAAACTGCAGTCATCCAATTATTATTAGATACAGCCCAATTAAAACAAGAAACGCTGTTAACCCAAAAGGTATCACAATGAATTCATTAAAAACATTAATTATTATCAGTTTATTGATTACATTTTCAACAGATGGTTTTGCACAAAATGAACATGACCATGAAGAATCAGTAAAAAATCACCAAGCGCAGAATGATTCTGATGAAGCTGTTGAAGAAAATGGCCATGAAGAAAGTGCTGAAATTACATTAACAAAAGACCAACAAAAACTTGCCGGAATACAAATTGAGGTTCTTAAAAAACGAAATTTAAATTACAAATTATATGCGCCGGGAGAGTTACAAACCAATGGCTATAAAAGCTATTTGGTCTCCCCAAGAACAAACTCCGTGGTGATGAAACGGCATAAAGCACTGGGCGATCATGTTAAACAAGGTGATGATCTGGTTACATTATTTAGTGAATCAGTTGCCGAAGCCCAAGCGACACTAAAAATCGCTTCTGCGGAGTGGCAAAGAGTACAGCAACTTGGGCGAAAAGTGGTTGGTGACAGCAGATATATCACCACAAAAAACGATTATGAACTTGCCAAAGCCCGTCTAATGGCGTTTGGCTTATCTGAAGATTTTATCAATGACAATTCAAGTTTTCTTGGTGAATACACATTAAATGCTGAAATCGACGGCGCTATTTTGTCAGATGATTTCCAACAAGGACAACGGGTTGAAGCAGGTCACGCCTTGATGTTGCTCAGTGACGAGTCACAATTGTGGGTTGAAGCCAGGGTTCAAGCATCAAAACAATTGGATTTACCGGTAGGCACATTGGCACAAGTCAAAGTCGGTAATCAATTTTACACAGCAAAAGTTTCACAAGAGGCCCACACCATTGATGAAAAAACACGAACACGTGTCATACGATTATTGATTGATAATCCTGAAGATACCATACACCCCGGTCAGTTTGCCGATGTCTATTTTAATGTTTCAACAGATCAAGCCGTTACGTTTGTTCCGGAAAATGCGTTGATGCGGACAGCCGATGGTGATTGGGCAGTTTTTGTTGAAACTGAAGATAATCAATTTATTGAGCAAGAAGTTGAATTGGGTCGTGTTTTAGGTGATTTCCATGAAATATTTGGATTGGAAATCGGTACAAAAGTTGTGACTCAAGGTGCTTTCTTTGTTGCCTCAGAAATTGCCAAAGGCGGATTTGATCCGCATGGCCACTAATCTTTCTTTGTCGTTTCTGCAAAAGCAGGAATCTCACAGAATAATGAAATTTAACGGAGAATAATTATGTTAAACAAAATAATAGATTGGTCGGTTAAAAATCGGCTGTTAGTGGTATTGGCTCTGATTGGCATGCTGGCATTTGCAGCGTCATATATCCCAAGATTGAATTTAGATGCTTTCCCTGATGTGACCAATATTCAGGTTTCAATTAACACTGAAGCCCCAGGGTTAGCTTCTGAAGAAGTCGAACAATTAATAACCTTTCCCATTGAGGCGGTGATGTATGCCTTACCAGATGTAGAAGAAGTCCGTTCAATCTCCAAAACCGGACTATCGGGCATAACGGTCGTATTTAAAGAGGGCACGGATATTTACTTTGCCAGACAACTGGTGTTTGAGCGTTTACAGTCAGCCAAAGAATTAATTCCCCAGGGTGTCGGGACACCTGAAATGGGTCCCAATACCTCGGGTCTGGGTCAAGTCTACCAATACTTCCTCAAAGCCGATAAAAATTCAGACGTTGGCATCATGGAATTGCGTTCCCTCAATGACTGGGTTGTCAAGCTTCTGTTAATGCCTGTGGATGGTGTTACTGAAGTATTGTCTTTTGGTGGAGAAGTTAAGCAATACCAAGTTAACCTGAATCCATCACGCTTATTATCCTATGGATTAACGCAAGAGGAAGTTGTAGCCGCCTTAGAAGATAACAACACCAATGCCGGTGGCTGGTATATGAACCGTGGTCAGGAGCAACTGGTTATTCGCGGTGTAGGATGGTTGGGTAACGGTGAAGAGGGACTGGCAGAATTGCGCCAAGTTCCATTAAAAACCATTGACGGAACAGTGGTTACCGTTGCTGATGTTGCGACAGTAGAATTTGGCAGCGAAATTCGTCAAGGTGCTGTTACTTTCACTGAACGTACCGAAAACATGGGTTCGCGTCATTTTGATGAAGTGGTTTCAGGCATCATTTTAAAACGCATGGGTGCTAATACCAAGGTGACCATTGATGGCATTAAAGATCGAATACCCTTAATTCAACAGGCCTTACCTGATGGCGTGTCTTTTGAACAAATTTATGACCAATCAGACCTTATTGAAAATGCCGTGGCTACAGTCGCAAAAGCATTGGTGGAAGCTTTTATTTTCATAATCATTGTTTTGATTTTATTTTTACTCAATATCCGTTCAGTTATTTTGGTATTGATTTCAATTCCATTGTCTGTTGGTATGGCATTAACAGTGATGTCCTATAATGGCCTGTCTGCTAATCTGATGTCCTTAGGTGGTCTGGCTGTTGCCATTGGTATGATGGTCGATGGCGCGGTGGTCATGATGGAAAATATTTTCAAGCATCTGACTCATCCGGATAAGATTCACGATAAGGAACGTGCAGAATTGGCGTCAGAAGATGACATAGAACACGCCCCTGTTATGAATGACAAAACGGTTTCTTTACGCATTCAAATGGCGGCCAAAGAAGTGGCAAAACCCGTTTTTTATGCGGTCACCATCATCATGGTGGTATTTGCGCCCTTGTTTTCATTAGAAGGCGTTGAAGGAAAATTATTTCAACCCATGGCTGTGAGTATTATGATTGCGATGGGTGCTTCTTTAATGGTTTCATTAATAGTGGTTCCGGCCTTAGCCAGTTACTTTTTTCAAAAAGGCGTTAAAACCAAAACCAGTCCAATCGTTAAAGTCTTAGAAAGATCCTACCGTTTTGCTTTAGAAAAAGCCATGAGCTTAAAGGTTGTGGTGTTAACTTTTGCGGCAGTTTTACTGATAGCTACTTTGCTGTTAATTCCTCGGTTGGGTACAGAATTTGTACCTGAATTAGAAGAAGGTACGATTAATCTGAGAGTTACTTTAGCCCCTTCGGCCAGTTTAGATACGGCATTGGAAATAGCACCGAAATTGGAAGCTAAGATTATGGAATTTCCAGAGGTAACCTATGCCATGAGTCGCATTGGTCGAGCTGAAATTGGTGGTGATCCAGAACCGGTCAGTAACATCGAAATTTACATTGGACTTAAACCGGTGAGTGAGTGGACCAGTGCAGATTCTCGACAAGAATTACAGTTGTTGATGGAAGAAAAATTAGAAATAGTACCTGGTTTATTGCTAAACTTTTCTCAACCCATTGCCACTCGGGTTGATGAATTGTTGTCTGGTGTCAAAGCACAACTGGCAATGAAATTATTCGGTTCTGATCTTGATGTTCTGGCAAGCAAAGGCCAGGAAATTGTGAAAGCTGTTCAATCAGTCACCGGTGCACGAGATGTGGCTATGGAACAAATTGCCGGAGAATCACAATTGGTGGTTAAACCCAATCGCAGACAGTTATCTCGCTATGGTTTATCTGTCGGTGACTTAATGCAAGTTGTCAGAGATGGTATAGGTGGTCGTGAAGCCGGTCAAATCATTAACGGTAATGAACGTTATGATATTTACGTTCGACTGGATAAAAATTTTCGCAAAGACCAATATGCCATAGCAGATTTACGCTTACAGTCGAGCACAGGTGCATGGGTTCGTTTAGGTGATGTGGCTGAAATAAACATAGATTCAGGTCCACCACAAGTACGTCGTGATGATGTGCAACGACGTGTTGTCATCCAAGCCAATGTACAAGGGCGAGATATGGGTTCGGTTGTTCAAGACATCCGCACAGCCATTTCTGAACAAGTTGATTTACCGACTGGTTATACGGTGGATATTGGTGGGCAATTTGAAAACCAGCAACGCGCCCAAAAACGCCTGGCGATTGTTGTACCCCTGTCGATTGGTCTGATTGCATTATTATTATATTTTGCATTTGGTTCAGTGGGTCAGGCATTGCTCATTTTGATTAACTTGCCCTTGGCAATGATTGGTGGAATCTTTTCCTTGTGGATATCAGGGCAATATTTATCTGTGCCTTCATCCATTGGTTTCATTACTTTGTTCGGTGTGGCGGTACTTAATGGTGTTGTTATGGTCGAAGCCATTAATTTGCGACTTGAAAACACCAAAGATACTCTGCGTAAAGCTATTTTCGAAGGCGCTGTATCCAGGTTAAGACCGGTTTTAATGACAGCCATTGTTGCCGCTTTGGGCTTAATCCCAATGATTCTATCAAATGGAATAGGAGCTGAAATTCAGCGACCACTGGCAACTGTGATTGTTGGAGGGTTGGTAACAGCGACATTCTTAACTTTATTTGTATTACCTGTTTTATTTGCGTGGTTTTCAAAAGGTAAAATTAAACAAATACAACATCATCAGTAATAAGGAGAATGATATTGAAAAGTCATAAAGAACAAAAGTCTCATGATCTCTCAGGTCATGAAGGACATAATCATGACTATGATAGAGGGAATTATATTCCCTCTATTGTTTCTCTATCACTACTGCTTTTAGGGTTAGCACTTGAACACATATTCAAACCCAGCTTTTTTCAAGGTTGGGTTATGGTTACATGGTACATTGCAGCTTATTTGCCAGTTGCTCTTCCGGTGATTAAAGAAACCATCGAGGCGCTCAAGAAAGGAGAGGTTTTCACAGAATTTTTCTTAATGACTATTGCGACAATTGGTGCCATGGCTATTGGAGAATATCCTGAAGGTGTTGCAGTGATGTTGTTTTACGCCATTGGAGAGTTGTTTCAAAACGCTGCGGTTAATCGAGCTAAAAAAAACATCACAGCTTTGCTTGATGTAAGGCCCAAAACTGCACATGTGCTTACTGACGGTAATTATCAAACAGTAGATCCAGAATCTGTCAAGGTAGGCGATACCATTCAAATTAAGGTAGGTGAGAAAGTGCCGCTTGATGGAAAGTTAATTTCTGATAAGGCCAGCTTGAATGCAGCGGCGATAACAGGTGAGAGTAAGCCACAAAGTTTAATAAAAGGTGAAAATGTTCTGGCAGGTTCAATTAATCTTGAGTCAGTTATTGAGGTTGAAGTTGAAAAGCTATACAACGATTCATCCGTGGCCAAAATACTTAACCTGGTTCAAAACGCAACAGCTAAAAAAGCCAAGACTGAATTACTTATCAGAAGGCTTGCCAAAATATACACCCCCATCGTGGTTTATTTGGCCATTGCAATTTGCATTCTTCCTTATTTCTTTGTTGAAACCTATCAGTTTCAGGATTGGCTATACAGGGCATTGATATTCTTAGTGATTTCCTGTCCCTGTGCATTAGTGATATCTATACCACTTGGGTACTTTGGTGGCCTGGGAGCAGCCTCAAAAAATGGCATCTTGTTTAAAGGAGCTACTTTCATGGATACCTTGATACAAGTAAACACTTTGGTCATGGACAAAACAGGAACGGTGACCAAGGGAACATTTAAGGTCAAAGAAATCAATATCTCAAATGATATGACTGAGGATGAATTCATGAGCTATGTTTTGTCACTGGAGAAAACATCAACCCACCCAATTGCCAAAGCCATCATGCAATATGAAAATGCCGGTGATATTTCAGATGCCAGTGATGTTGATGAGATAGCTGGTAAAGGGCTAAAAGGGGTTGTGAAGAATAAGACAGTGTTAGCCGGCAATAAAAAATTGCTGGATCAATTTAACATCAAAACACCAGGTAAAATTGATTCCATAGTTGATAGCATTGTTTTGGTTGCAATTGAAGGTGATTATGCAGGTTGTGTAACCATATCGGATGAATTAAAAGATGATGCCAACCAAACCATTTTGTCAATCAGGAATTTAGGTATCAATGAAATAGTTATGCTTTCAGGTGATAAGGATTCGATCACACAAAAGGTTGCTGGTGAATTATCAATCAGTCAAGCCAGCGGTGGCTTACTTCCTGAGGATAAATTGAATCATGTAGAAAAGCTCAAGGAAGACCCAACTAAGGTCATTGCATTCATGGGTGATGGGATCAACGATGCACCGGTGTTAGCAACCAGTCACTTAGGTATTGCTATGGGTGCCAATGGCAGCGATGTGGCCATTGAAACGGCTGATATGATCATTCAAACAGACCAACCCTCAAAATTTATCACAGGCTTTAATATCAGTAAATCCACGCAACAAGTCATCTGGCAAAATATTATTTTGGCATTTGGTGTAAAGGTACTTGTTTTAATCTTGGGTGCAGCTGGTATGGCTACATTATGGCAAGCGGTTTTTGCTGATGTTGGTGTGGCGTTATTGGCAATATTAAACGCTGTGAGACTACAAAAAATGAAGTGGTGAGGTTCAGCAACGGCAAGCTACCAATCGGTAGCTTGCTATCACTTATAACCAAAATACGTTTGTTTAAATCGAGGCTTGACTCTATAGTTACTATAGATATTAAGATTGGATCTAACATGTAATTAAGAGTTATTATGCAAACCAATAAAATAAATAAAATTGATGGTGGGACTGAAACCATAAACAAAATTTACACATCCAGCACTGAAATTTTGGACTATGAAGACCTAAGTATTCAACACTTAATTAAATCCAGGGCGTGGATGAAATTGAATGAGTACGAAAAAATTGGAGCTGCCTATCAATATGTACGTGATGAAGTGAAATTTGGCTACAACAAAAGTGATGATATTCCAGCAAGCCAAGTCCTTTCTGATGGTTATGGTCAGTGCAACACCAAGGGCAATAATCAGGGACATGCATTAATTTAGTTTATTGAAGCAGAATATTTTATTGATTTTCAGATTAATAGTTTGAATACACTGATGTTAATTTGAAGTTTTTGTAGTCAAATGAAGGTGGTTTTATAATAATGGCTGATTTTATGGATTTGGCCTGATTCAGGCCGAGTGGTAGAGCTTCACGAACGTGAAGAATAGAGAATAGATTGTGAATTCAGGCTATTCTAGTGCAGGTTTTAATTGTATTCCCACAGACCATTTGCGCTTGGTTTTGTGGGAATATTCTTTAAGCTGATTGACAGTTCCGACAGCAGAGAAGCCAACTGATTTGAAACCCTTGAGTTCGTCAATCCATGTGTCAGGGTTGAGTTCTAACTCTGTCAACGCAGAGCCTAATTTGTGAGAAATATAACCAGCTTTATCGTCTCGAATTACACGGCCAGTTTCATCCACTAAATCGATGTAGCTGGAGAGGTAGTAAGGCAAGTCATTATCGCCTTTGCCGAAGGGTAATAAATCGGTGGATTGAGCCTCGATTCGTTCTTTAATCGAGGTGAACTCAGAGTCACTTAATGACTTCGCCATACAGGCACGTATTGGATTTAAATCAACGTACGCCATACAAGTTAATAATGCTCTTTCGTCCAGTAATGCTTGGCTTTTGAATCTACTTTCCCAGAAATGTCCTGTGCATCTATCTTCTTCATTGGCCATCCTGGCGATATACTCATTAATTGCCTTCATGAACCAGGATATAGAGCATAAACGCTCACGATATTCAGAAGCATATTTTTGAACAAGGCGAACTGATGAATTATCTAAGTCATCACCCTGCAAATAACGCTGGCACATCACGGGCAAAGAGTATAAAGATTGCCAGGTAATAAGAACCTGTTTATCAGTCCAATTATCGTTGGCACCTATCTTCAAAACTAAATGAAAATGGTTGCTCATAATCGCATATGAACATACATCAATAGCAAAGACAGCAAAGACAGAACTGACTTTTTTGATACGATCAATTAACCATTGTCGGCGGTGTTCGAATGACCTGCCAGTTAGTGTATCTTCACCACATAAAAAAGCCCTTCTTACGCATCTAGAAACGATATGGTAATAAGGCGTATCTTCAACGCAAATTTGTTGGCTTCTTGCTACGGTCATACAATTCTCCGAGTTAAAACACCATTTTGAAGCGTTAAAACTCAAAAATCTGTAGCAATATTCTGATGGCGTGTACGAAAATGACTATAATAAAGTGCATGATGAGATGAACGCCCCCAGTGACGGTATCAAAGTACCTGTCTTGTAAAATAACAAGGACAAACT
>NZ_BMEO01000017.1 GCF_014636635.1 Marinicella pacifica
TTAATATACCGCATTTTGCTATGAGTAACTTCTTGTTTTTCAACTATTTTCTAAATGCACCACGGGTTAAGTTACTCATAGTATTGGTAATTTTAAAGTTTTGAGACTTATTAATATACCGCATTTTGCTATGAGTAACTTCTTGTTTTTCAACTATTTTCTAAATGCACCACGGGTATTACTATATTATTATCACATAGCCATATATTTACAAGTCGTCCCCGGTAGCGACAAGGCATGCCTTGTCGTTTTCCCAATACGGAACAGATATAAATAATCTGCCGTAGACTGAGCCCGTCGAAGTCGCTGTTTAAAACCTGTTTTAAGGAACAAGCAAAAGCATTATTAATATCAAATTCTGTTTGTGGTAATCTTAGTGTTTAACCCCATTCAATGATATTAATTCAGAGTAACCATGGCAAAAACCGGCAACAAACGACTTAAAACCATTTACCAAATGCTCAGCAACGACGACGATGCCCGGGCTTGTTTGCAAATCCCTGAAAACGCTTGTCGTGCGCAACCCGTGAATTATCTACTATTCTTACTGGCGGTGGGTTGCTCACAGATCAGTGACAAACTGGCCAGCACCAAACTGGTTTTACCGTGGTTATTTTCAACAGCGGGTATCCCGAGTTTTTTCAGCGGTTTATTGGTGCCCATCCGCGAATCGGGCTCCATGCTACCTCAGCTGTATATTGGCGCCTGGGTGCGTCAATTTCCACGGCGTAAATGGTTTTTGGTGACCAGCACCCTGGCTCAGGCACTGTGTTTATTGAGTATCATTCCGGTGGCGCTGTGGATGCAGGGATCTGCCGCCGGCTGGACAGTCATCGGCATTATCTCTCTATTCAGTCTGGCACGTAGTTTTTCATCGGTGGCTTCTAAAGACGTACTCGGTAAAACCGTGGATAAACAAAAACGCGGCCAGGTCAGTGGTTATGCCGCGACCATTGCGGGTATCACCGGCATCGTTGTCGGTCTGAGCCTGGCCTGGGGTTTGACCATGGACACGGTTCATATCTTATGGTTATTGGTGGCCGCCGCAGGCACATTCAGTCTATCCGCCCTACTTTATGGCATGATTAATGAGTACAAAGGCGCCACTGATGGCGCCCGCAGTGGCCGGTATGCCTTTAAACAGGCCATTGATCTCATGAAAAACGACGCCCCTTTTCGTCATTTTGTCATCACCCGCGCCCTGATGCTGAGTTCCGCCCTGGCCACGCCTTATATCGTTATGCTGGCCGAACAAAGTCATTCAAGCTGGTTTGGTCTGGGTATTTTCCTCGCGCTTTCAGGGCTGGCCAGTGCCCTCAGCAGTGTTTTCTGGGGGAACCAGTCAGATCATAACAGCCGTGGCGTACTCACCTACACCGCCGTGATAACCACATTCATTTGCTTGTCGGCCGCCGGGATTAACTGGCTGCCCGAGTCAAGCCATGCTTATCTCTACGGATTTTTGTTTTTTGCCTTGTCTGTCACCCATCAAGGCGTGCGCCTGGCCCGTAAAACCTATGTGGTGGATTTGGCCGAAGGCAACCAACGCACCACTTATGTCACGGTCAGCAACACCATTATGGGGGTTTTGTTATTGGTCGTCGGGATTATCAGCGCCTTACTATCGCAACTGTCAATAACAGTGGCTCTGCTGTTTTTTGCCGCCATCAGTTTACTGGCGGCGGTGATGTCTCGGACCATGAAAAAAGTTTAAGGCTTTGGTTTAAACCGATAATGTCCTGATATGTGATAAGCGAACAGAATATCTTCTAATTGCGGTCCGGCACCGATATTATGCACAATCAAGGGCCGTGTTGAGCTGGCAGACCGCTGATCCGTTACGATACCGATATGCGGCAAGTTACCCGGCAACATCCAAGTAACCAAATCACCCGGTAGATAATCATCTGCTGTTTGAGAAATCGGCAACGATTCGCCATGCCGTGTCAAAAAGGTCTGCAAATTCGGCACCCGGCGGTGGTCAATATTGCGATCTGTACCTGTTAAACCCCAAATATGTTTCGAGGGATAGGCACTAAAATGAGCTTTCATATCCTCATGCACCAGAACCTGCAAATCCACCCCCAAAGCCCGGTAACTGCGAATCACCACATCGGTACACACCCCGATATCCGCCGGTACATCACCACCGGGATAATCAATCGACCTATAAGCACCATCATAACGCACCGAATGATTGGTTCGCTCAATGGCTGCCTGTACCAGATTTACATAAAAAGTCTCTGCGATAACTGCAGAGGGAATTAATATTAAGAGTAAACAGATAAATTGATATTTAGATGTGCCGCACATGAATTTATCAGTTGAATCCTTTTTTTGTTTTGGACAATATAATCTCAAAGTCATTTTCTTTTTTTGTTGATTTTGTTCCGTTAAATTAATCAAAAAAAAAACTTACAAGCCTTGCGCTTGGTATTGTTCCAGCGCTTGCATGGCTTCTATTCCATAAACCACCGAAGGTCCACCACCCATTAAAATTGCCACCGAAACGGTCTCAGCAATTTCTGCCTCATTGGCACCCGCTTGCATGGCGTCATGCACATGAAAAGCAATACAACCATCGCAACGAACCGTAATGGCAATGCCCAGAGCAATCAACTCCTTGGTTTTTGAGTCCAGTGCACCTGATTGTATACTGGCCTCATGCAAAGCACCGAAGCCGGCCATCACTTTGGGCATCTTGGTGCCCAGTTTTTCCATCCAGTTATTCAGTTCTCTATATTGTCCGGGAAAATCTTTCATAAAAGCCTCGTTGAACGCTGTTGAGTCAATTTATTATAAATGATTTAACCTGTTTGCATTAAATAAAGCATTCATTCCCTCAATAAATTCCCGCTTGCCACCAAAAGACGGATGACGAATACGCTGAATGGCATGATTTGGAAACGCTTTTTGCGCCGCTAACTGGCCCTTACGGCCAATGCCGGCAATGGTTGTCGGCTGAAAAATATCGGCCAATTGTTGAAGATAACGACTGCCCTGTTGAATCTCTTTTGCGGTGGGTGCCCGGTTGGTTTTAGGTCGGCGAACTTGATAGGGATGAAACGGAAAGGCATTCCAAAATAAAGGCGTTTGTTGCTTTTCTGTCAGATATTCCCATACCATGGTGGCGGTATTTTCTGATTCCCGGCTGCTTAATATTAATTTTGACTTTAACTCAGCCAATAAGGGATGATTAAATCGGGTAAAGACGTCACCACAACTAAACGGAATCCCGGTCAAGCGACCGCCCTTAAAGCCCAAAGCCTCACCCACCAACAAAACCGGCTGATCACAATGCTGTTTAATTTCTACAAGGTAATGATAAAGATTGTTGGTTAAATCAGGATTACGGTAGGGATTGTATGTTTGTGGTCGACTACCACGACGGGCAAGACCATCAACGAAATTTTTGATACTAATCATTTATTTAAGACCTTTTTATGACACTTAAAACAGTATAAACCAAAACAACCTTGCCGTCGAAGGACGGCATTCGGTGTCTTTCGCAAGTAGCCAGAACACCTTATAAAAAGTTGCATCATCATTTTACTTCACTGATATTGTATATTGTGATAATATACAATAATGCTTGATTGGTCAAAAGTAATTGGTTTTGAATGGGATGCTGGCAATGCACGTAAAAGCATTGATAAGCATGGTGTCAATCAACATGAAGCAGAGCAGGTTTTTTTCAATCAGCCCTTGCTTATTCTGCCGGATAGCAAGCACAGTCAAGATGAAGCTCGATATCATGCGTTGGGTAAAACCGACCTGATTAGATATTTACATGTTACGTTTACATTACGTTCAAACAATCGGCTAATTCGTGTTATTTCAGCACGGGATATGCACCGTAAAGAGAAAATGATTTATGAAAAAGCTTAAAAAAATACCTCGATTTAAAACGGAAGCTGAAGAGCGTGCCTTCTGGGAACAGCATGATTCCAGTGATTATGTGGATTGGAGCCAGGCGGAGTCTTCCACACTGCCGAATTTGAAACCTTCCACAAAAACCATTTCTATTAGGTTACCGGAAGGTTTATTGCACAGCCTTAAAGTCGAAGCCAATAAACGTGATATGCCTTACCAGTCCTTGATTAAAGTGTTGTTAGCTGAAGATATTAAAGAAATTCGAAAACCTTGATAAGGTTTATCTTTATCCAAGTATCAGCGGATTAAGCTGCCAGACAGTGTAATTAAGAATACCCGCAAAGCTCACCCACAACAAATAAGGTACCAGCAAAACCCCTGCCAGTGCTTTAACCCGCCAGAATGCCACCAGGGTGGCAATAATCAACAGCCATAATACAATCAAATCGATCAACGCGTAAGCACCGAGATGCCAAGCGAAAAACAGCCAGCTCCATAAAGCATTGACCACCAGTTGCACCAAAAATAATGATAAGGATGTTTTATTCTTGCGGCAACCACCCTCTCGCCATACCAACCAGGCGGCCACGCCCATCAATGCGAATAGAGTGGTCCATACCGGGCCAAACACCCAGCCGGGCGGAGCCCATGATGGCTGCGTCAATTCACCATAAAACGATTGCGCCTGAATAGATGCCACAGCACCAACCGCAGACGCGGCAAAACTGATCAGTAACCAGCCAATCAGGCCAAAAAATTGTTTCTGCTTTGAAAATATTGTCATAAATCACCTTAACGCTTTGATTGATTTATTGTAACGGGTCTTACCTTCTAAAAACCGTGAAAATCAGGGCAAAATAGTTGATTGCAGAAACAATTTTACAAAATCAGATAAGCACTTAACTATTCAACTTTTGTTAATTTATTGTAGCCGCAGGGCTTGTCCCTGCCATGCCCCGCATCAGTGTTTAACCGGTAGCCATCATGTCATGAAACTTTTAGATCATGATTTATTTCCTCAGTCTGATTTATTCCATTTCTCTTCTCTGCCCTCTGTATCACTGTGGTTATCTTTTATATATGACCCAAAGACTGTCAAATCGTTTAAATGTTATTAATGACGGATTGGAATCATATAATTTATTCATGTTATAGTGGTACGCTTAATTGTCTCGGGAGTGTATTTTGGAAACAGGTACCATGATTTCGTTGGCCGGCTACTTTATTGTCATGCTGGGAATTGGACTTTACGCCTTTAAAAAATCCACCAGCGACCTGTCCGGTTACATGCTCGGCGGCAGAAACTTACATCCGGCAGTGGTGGCGTTATCCGCCGGCGCGTCTGATATGAGTGGCTGGATTATGATGGGTCTGCCCGGTGCCATGTTTGTCAGTGGCTTCAGCAGTACCTGGATTGCTGTGGGCCTGGTGGCCGGGGCCTGGCTTAATTATTTTCTGGTGGCGCCCAGATTGCGTGTTTATACGGAAAAAGCCGACGATTCCATTACCATTCCCGATTATTTTGCCAACCGTTTTGCTGATAACCGGAATATTCTGCGGGTCATCTCCGCGGTGGTGATTATTATCTTTTTCACCATTTACACCTCCTCAGGTGTGGTGGCCGGCGGCAAATTATTCGAGAGTTCTTTTGGCTTAAGCTACGAAACCGGCATGTATGTCACCACCGGTGTGGTGGTTTTATATACCCTGTTCGGTGGTTTTCTGGCCGTCAGCCTGACTGACTTTGTTCAGGGGTGTATTATGTTCCTGGCATTAATTGTGGTGCCCTTGGTGACTTATTCGTTATTGGATCAACCAATGCCTGCCACGCTGACCGAAATTAGCCCGGATATGTTGAGCTGGCTTGGAGCCGGTTCTGTACTGGGTATTATTTCAGCACTGGCCTGGGGCTTGGGCTATTTTGGCCAACCCCATATTATTGTTCGCTTTATGTCGATTCGCCGTGTGCAGGACATGCCGACGGCACGGTGTATTGGTATGAGCTGGATGATTGTCGCAGCCTTGGGCGCGGTGGCCACAGGTATCTGTGGTGCAGCATATGCCTATGAAAAAGGTATCGCTGTAGAAGACCCTGAAACCATCTTCTTAATCCTCTCACAAGTGCTGTTTCATCCCTTAGTGGCCGGCTTTTTACTGGCCGCCATATTAGCCGCCATTATGAGCACCATTTCATCACAGCTTCTGGTCAGTTCAAGTTCGCTGACCGAAGATTTTTATAAGACCTTTGTACGTCGGGAGGCCGGAAATAAGGAACTGGTTTTTGTCGGTCGCTTAAGCGTTATTGCGGTGGCTTTATGCGCCATCTATCTGGCCTATGATCGCGACAGTAGTATTTTGGATTTAGTCAGCAATGCCTGGGCCGGTTTTGGCGCGGCTTTTGGACCGTTGATTATTTTGAGTCTTTACTGGAAACGCATGAACCTGGCCGGTGCCATTGCCGGTATGGTAGTCGGTGCAGCCACGGTTTTATTTTGGATTTATGCACCTGTAACAATTAATGGTTCAAGTCTGAGCTCAATTATTTATGAAATTGTCCCCGGGTTTATGATGGCTTGTGTCGCCATTGTGGTGGTGAGTCTGATAACCCGGCATCCTGATCAAGAAATCAGCGATCTCTATGATGAAGTCGAGCAGTCTTTCTAGTCACTGTTAAGCGATGGGTTTAGACTTTGCCGGGTTTACCGGCGTCTAAGCCCACCAACAGTTTTAAGAACCCAACCACAAGTAACATGATTAACGGTACAGACCAGTCACCGCTGAGATCAAATAAGCTACCGAATAAAACCGGACCAATGGCTGCCACGGTATAGCCAATGGATTGCGCCATACCGGATAATTCGGTGGCCTGCTCCGTGTCTCGCGAACGTAATACAATCAGCAACAAAGCCAAACCAAAGGTGCCACCCAAAACCATTCCGATCAAAGAAACCCAAATCGCCACCGGACCCAGGTTCGGAAATAATAAACCGATCATGCCAATGCTTTCTACGGTGATAAGGATAACAATAATTAACCGCTGATCCCGGGTTTTACCGGCCAGGTATGGCACCAATAATGAGCCGAAAATCCCCATGGCCTGTGATAAAGACAGCATCCAGCCTGAAAATTCAGGATCATAATCACGGCTTAATAAAATGGCCGGCAACCAGGCCAGAATGACATAAAAAGTCAACGATTGCAGTCCCATAAATAAAGCCACTTCCCAGGCCTTTAAGGATTGACCCATGTGCTTCATGGCCGCTATAAAGCGACGTTTAGTGACTGATTTTCTTAACCTGAAATATTGTGGCAACCAGATAAATAAAGCCAGCAAAGACAACAGCCCCCAGACACTGAGTGATCCGCGCCAGCCTAAACTAAAGTCATGCGCCAGCGGCACACTTATTCCGGCCCCTAAAGCAGCACCCACCGCCATCATGGCCGAATACAAACTAGTCACCAGACCCGATTTTTGAGAAAAGTTCCGCTTGGTTAAACTCGGTAACAGCACATTGCCTAAAGCAATTGCCATACCCAACATTAAGGTCCCGATATAAAGTGCCGGAATCCAGTCCATCGAACGGATGCCAATACCGGCCGTCAGCACTAGCATGGCCCCCAGTAAAGTCCCGCCAATGCCAAACCGACGGGTAAATAAAGGCGATAAAATCGATATCACACCAAAACACAACAAGGGCAAGGTGGTCAATAAACCCAGCATAAAATTAGACAAACCCGTGGCCATGCGAATATCTTCAATCAACGGTCCCACAGAAGCCAATGCCGGCCGCAGGTTAATGGCAATAGCGAGAATCCCGATGATCAATAACAATTGACCGGGTTTAAAGAATTTTTCTGCTTGTTTAAGAAACATTTTTATTTTTGCTATTATTTAACTCGCTCCCATGCGCCAACGTCGGAACGAGTTAAAGCATCAGCCTTTATGCAATAGGCATTTGAACATTATTCACTTCGCACCGCCTGACTCACATCATAAATACCCTCAATGGCGGTTAAATTAATCTGGCCTGAGTGTTGTAATAATTCATTAACACCATAATGGAGTATAATAGCGCGAATCATTCGGTTGGTGACCACGATTTGGGATCTTTCCGAATCACCTGAAGCGCTTATTGCTGTCGGTTTATTATGATAGCCAATTTTGCCTACAATTCGACAACGATCATTATCAACCGGCCAGATAATGACACTGATTGAATCTTTTTTGCCGGTGGTTTTCCAACGAAATTCATGGTCATCAACCAAAATCTTACGACTGCCTTTTTTACTAATCGCCATGCTGTAATAAATCCATTATAGATTAACCTGAGATATGGGTTGGCACTGAGTCACTTTCAAATCAATACAGCCAGCCGGTTCGAAACGACACGCCGACCAGCACAAAAAGAATTGAAAACAGTGTCACCGGTATAATATGCCAGGCCATATCGATTAAATTATCCGTTGATAGTTTTGGAATAACCCGCAATCGTGCATCCAAAGCGAAACCAACGGTTAAAACCAATAAGGTTAATTTGGCCATAATCCCATGAGCAATGGGATTGGACAGATTAAACCACTGTCCGACATCAGGTAATAAACGATACGCCAGCCACACACCGGAAATGACTTGCACAATCAAAGCCGGCATGCCAATTTTTTCATACATCGATTCAAAGTGGAGCAATTGACTAGGCGAACGTTCTTTAAGTACCTTGGGCAAAATACCCAATGCCAAGATAATGTGACCACCGGTCCAGATGGTGGCCGCCAGAATATGTAAAAATAAGACAGCGCCGCACATAAACTTTACCGAAAAATAACAGGTCATATTCTAATATGAGAGACAATAGATTGCTTTAATTTTCATGTTTTCAAACAATCACAGATTAACTGCTTATTGGCCAGCCATTCTACTTTTACTGTACGGTCTGTTGATGTCCGGCCAAGTCAAAGCCTGGGAATTTTATGACAACAAAAAAGATGATATTTATGTATGGGGCGGTACCTACACCCATTTTAGCAACAGCGAAAGTTACCGGGGCGCTTCCTGGTTGCTTGGGGCAGAAGTTGTCAAACCCAATGACCATGTCTATGGCCTGGCGCTGTTTAATAACTCTTTTGACCAGTTTTCGCAGTATTTCTTTTACGGCAAAGTGTTTCGGTATAAGGATACCAACTTTCACGGCAAAATCACCGGTGGTTTGATTCACGGTTATAAAGGCGAACATCGGGACAATCTATATTTTAATGAACAACTGGGCGTGGCGCCGGTGATTGTGCCCGGTATCGGATATCAGAAGAACCGCTGGGGTATCGACCTCTATTTATTGGCCACACAAAGATTGCTACTCGGGGTGGGTTATCAATTCTAAGCCCAATGCGTTCAGTCGTTATAGATTAAAGCATACGCTTGCTTGGCAATTTCCAGTTCTTCTTTGGTGGGAATGACCAACACTTTAACTGCCGAAGTGCCGCTACTGATTTCCTGAACACCCTCGGATTTCTGTTGATTTTTATCCTGATCCAATTCAATACCGTAATAATCCATATCCGTACATACGGAAGCGCGCATCAGTTGGGAGTTTTCACCGATGCCGGCGGTGAACACAATGGCATCGAGGCCATTCATGGCGGCGGTGTAAGCACCGATGTATTTTTTAATGCGGTAAGCGCTCAACTCGATGGCCAGCTGACAATCCCGGTTACCCTGCCCAACCTGTGCCTCAATATCGCGCAAATCCCGGTAACCGGTCAGTCCCAGCAAACCGCTTTGTTTATTAACCAGATTGTTCACCTCATCAAGTGTGTAACCCAGCTTATCCACCAGATGGAAAATAATACCCGGATCCAAATCACCGCTACGCGACCCCATAATCAGACCGGTGCTGGGGGTAAATCCCATACTGTGGTCGATACTCTGCCCATCTTTCACCGCGGTCATGCTGCAACCATTGCCTAAATGCAGAGTAATGATTTTTGATTGTTTTAAACCTAAATATTGAATCGCTTGTTGTGACACGTATTGATGGCTGACACCATGAAAACCATACACCTGAATACCGTGTTCTGTATAGAGTTTTTTGGGCAGGGCGTATTGGTTGGCCACCTCCGGAATACTCTGATGAAAAGCGGTATCAAACACCGCCACCTGTTGTGCACCAGGAAATAACTGCTCAGCCACCACAATACCGGCATAATTGGGCAGATTGTGCAGCGGTGCTAAATCGGCAAAGGCCTGTATTTCCTGCTTCACCCGATCATTGATTAAAGTCGTTTCAGCAAATAAACTGCCACCTTGTACCACCCGGTGACCCACCACAGCGATTTCAGACTTATCCTGAATCACACCAACTTTGGGATCCAACAACAATTCAGCAATCTTTTGTAAGCCTTGTTGATGGTTGTTAAGTGCCAGGGTTTCTTTAATCTGTGCTGCCTGCGTTTTATATTCAAGCTGGCTGTTATTAACACCAATGCGATCGGCCATGCCCTTGCAGAGCAACGTTTCCTCCGGCAATTGCAGTAACTGAAATTTAATCGACGAACTGCCGGAATTAATGACTAAGATTTTCATGATTGGGCGCCGTCTTCCTGGGCCTGAATGGCGGTGACCACCACTGTGTTAAACACATCATCCACGGTACAGCCCCGACTTAAATCATTCACCGGTTTTTTTAAACCCTGTAAAATCGGGCCAATGGCCAGGGCTTTGGTTTCCCTCTGTACCGCTTTATAGGTGTTATTACCGGTGTTTAAATCCGGGAAAATAAAGACATTCGCCTGCCCGGCAATCTCAGATTCAGGCATTTTTAATTTCCCGACTTTAATATCCACCGCCGCATCATACTGAATCGGCCCCATCACTTTTAAATCCGGCCGTTGTTGTTTAACGATTTCGGTGGCCTGGCGCACCCGCTCGACATCCTCACCCACGCCTGAAGCGCCGGAAGAATAGGATAACATGGCCACTTTCGGCTCGATATCAAAGGCTTTGGCGGTGGTAGCCGACGACATGGCAATTTCGGCCAGTTCTTCCGCTGTGGGATTCGGGTTAATGGCACAATCGCCATACACCGATACCCGGTCTTCTAACAGCATAAAAAACACTGAAGACACCAGCTTGGTGTCGGGTTTGGTCTTAATAAACTGAAAGGCCGGTAAAATGGTGTTCTGGGTGGTGTGAGCAGCGCCGGACACCATGCCGTCGGCATGGCCTTTATACACCATCATGGTGCCGAAATAGGACACCCCTTCCATCCGATCTTTGGCGATGGCCTGGTTCATGTTTTTGTGTTTTCTGAGCTGATATAAGGTTTCGGCATAATCCTCAAACCGATCCGATTGTCGGGGATTAATCACATCCACCGTGTTTAAATCCAATGCAATGTCATGCATCGCCAGTTGTTTCTCAATCTGATCGCGATCACCCAATAACGTTAACTGAACCACATCCAGTTCAATCAGCCGTTTGGCCGCCATTAAAATGCGTGCATCGGTGCCTTCGGGCAGCACAATGTGTTTTTTAACCCTCTGGGCTTTTTTCAGTAGGTTATACTGAAACATTCTGGGTGTGATGCCTTTACTCTGAAAGGTAATTAAACGATGTAATAATTCATCGGTCTGAACATACTGTTCAAAATCATTAATCGAGGCAAGGATTTTATCGGTATTTTCGGCGTAGATTTGCGACTTAATGGCACCAATCCGATTGGCCGTTGAAAATGTACCCGTTTGTACAGAAATAATCGGCACCACTTCAGAAAGACCCTCTATCAGTTTAATAATGGACTCATCCGGCACCAAACCGCCGGTCAACACGATACCCGCCACCGGTGGATAGTTGGCTGATACATTCGCCTGGAGCACGCCTAAAATCACGCCCGCACGGTCACCGGGCGTAATCACCAATTCTTGCTCTTTAATCAAGGGCAAATAATTACGCAGTTGCATGGCGCCGACACTAAAATGACCGGCCTGATTATTCAAATAATCGTGTCCAAATAAAACATCCGCATCCAAGCGGTTGACAATTTCTTTAATGGACGGATTGGCCAACACCGGATTCAATGGAATGGCACTGACCATCACCGATTCGGGTAATTGTTCTTTAAGCGCATTGATAATCGCCGTTTGCGCTTCCGTCGCCACCTTATTCACAATCGCTGCTAAAATCGGCACACTTTTTTCCTGAAAAGAGTCATAAGCCATGTGAATATGATCAGCAATTTGTGCCTCAGTTTTATCCTGACCATGGCTGATAATAATCACCGGTACGCCTAAATTCTTTGCGATTAAGACATTGATATCAAATTCATTAATCGAATCTGAAGCAGAAAAACTGGTGCCCTCCACCAGAATAAAATCAAACCGTTCTTCCAGCGCTTTGTATTTTTCAATAATGTCCCGGATCACCGCATCCTTGTTATCGTTATTCAACTGCCGAATCACTTCACTGCGATGAAATGCATACGCCTCTTCAGGTTTGAGCGCTAAATTAAAATGGTGTATGACCGTGTTGATGTGGTTATCCACTTTCTCAGGCGGCAAATCATCGATAATGGGCCGAAAATAGCCCACCTTAGCCACCTTCGCCAATAGCAACTGCATTAAACCTAAAGAGGCAATGGATTTACCGCTGTTGGCTTCCGTGGTGGCAATATAAACGGCTTTGTTACCTGTTTTACTTGTCATATAGCACTCATTTAATTAAATCCGATGCTCTATTGTAACTAATTTGGAACAGCGATTAAGCCGAATTTAATCACCTTGCTGGCAGAACGCCTGGTAGGCTTCCTCAGTAATATCAAAACCATGTTCTTCAGCCAATTCCCAGGGCCGCTCACATTGCACCGTTCGCGGACACCAGCTGTAACCGGCGGAAGCCATACAGCCATGTGCATCACGATCACTGCCGGGCATCACTTCCCCATCACCTGATAATTCTTGCGAACAGGCACTGATAAAAACAAAAGATAAAAGCAAAAGTAGCGTGGTTGCATGTATAGATTTATTATTTACGATATTTCCCCCACTTCATGGCAATACCATAGGCAAGTGTCGAAACCAATACACCCCAGAAAGTTAACCGTAAAACCTGAGACCAAAATTCCAATGTGCCTATTTGAAACTGTAGGTTTTCCATAAAGCCCAGTGTTTTACCACGAGACTGCATGACATCAGTCAATTCTTTGTGAGACATTTGATCCATCATTTCCGATTCAATCTCAGGCATAAAAACAACACTTTGCGTGGTGTAAACAGTCAACAAACCAAACACAATGATAAACAGAATTGATGCGCTGATAAGAAAGACGATAAAACGATTCATTTTTTAAGTTCAATTAGATTTTAGTTATTATGGCATGGGATGTCTTATGTAAAAAAGCAATCACCCCCTTTTACACCAGTCATTCGGTTTCTTGCGACAATGTGCAACAGCAAGTATTTGGATACCACCATTGAGCTCTCTATAAACGCCACAAACTCATCAATGGTTCGCGTGGAGTGGCCAATAGTGCAGAAAAGGCAGGACATTATCATTAAGCCACTGTTGTTTTAACTTTGCTGCTCAAATTACGCTAAAACAGGTGTGATTTGCTTATCTATTTCAGTGCCCACTTCTCGTCGTGCTAATTCCAATTCGTATTGTTGCTGTAAATTCATCCAAAATTCAGCACTGGTTTTAAAATACTTGGATAAGCGCAAAGCAGTATCCGCTGTTATACCTCGTTTTTCACGGACAATTTCATTAATTCGTGCTGCTGTTACACCCAAGGATTTGGATAATGCATTGGCTGATAAAGCAAGTGGCTCCATAAACTCTTCGCGTAATATTTCGCCCGGATGAACCGGGGGTAATAATTGTGTCATTTTATCTCTCATCAATGATAATCAGTAATTTCAACATGACAAGCCCCATCGTTCCATACAAAACAAATTCGAAATTGTCTGTTAATTCGAATACTGTATTGACCAACCCTATCACCGGATAGCTTTTCCAGCCGGTTACCAGGTGGACTCCGTAAATCTTTTAACTCGACCGCCGCAGACAACATCCGCAATTTTCTTCTGGCAACTGATTCAAAGTTAACAAAATCAGCCACCCGATGACCTTCTGCAAGTTTTTGGGTTCTTTTACAACGAAAAGACTTAATCATAATACAACTAATCATATATCGATAAGCGATAAATTGCAAACTTTAATAACTATTTTATCCTGTACAACAATCCTCTTTTGTTTTATTGTTATCGGTCTGATTCGAGACAAACACAAAACAAAGCCATGAGTAAAGTAAGCCTGATTAAACCGGCCATGTCCCACCGTGAAATGCCTTATTATGAGGCCAAAATCCCCGCGGGGTTTGCCTCGCCGGCCACCGAATACCTGGGTGACACCCTGGATCTCAATGATTATTTAATCGCCAATAACACCGCCACTTTTTTTGCCAAGGTGGAAGGTGATTCGATGATTGGCGCAGGGATTTTTGAAGGTGATTTGATTGTGATTGACCGATCATTAACCCCCAAACACAATAACATTGTGGTGGCGGTGATTGATAATGACTTTACCGTGAAGCGCTTATGGCTCAAAGACAAGATTGAGTTGCGGCCCGAGAATCCCGACTACCAGCCCATCACCTTAAGCGGCGAAGTGGATATGCGCATTTGGGGCGTGGTCACCGCGGTGGTTCGCAAATTTTGATAATTCGGTGATTACAATAAAGTCATGATTGCACTCTGTGATGTTAATAATTTCTATGTCTCCTGCGAACGGGTGTTTAATCCGGCGCTGGAGAATCGACCGGTTATTGTGTTGTCGAACAACGACGGCTGTGCTGTGGCTCGCTCCAATGAAGTAAAAAACCTGGGCATTAAAATGGGTGCGCCCTTGCACCAAATTCAGGATTTGGTTAAGCAACATAATATCGCGGTATTTTCCTCCAACTATGTACTGTATGGCGATATGTCACAGCGGGTCGCTGATATCGTGGAACAATACAGTGACCAAACCGAAATTTACAGTATTGATGAATTATTTATTAAATTTCAGGGTTTTGAGCACCTTAACCTGACCCGGCATTGCCAAAAAATGGTGAAACAGATTCACCAATGGCTGGGCTTACCGGTGTGCGTTGGCCTGGCGCCATCAAAGACCCTGGCTAAGGTGGCCAACCATTACGCCAAAAAACTCAATATCGATGGCCGTGTCCTCAACCTGTCTCATGAGTATTACATCAAGCAAGCCCTGGAACACCTGCCGGTCAATGAAATATGGGGTATCGGTCGGCGGCTGTCTGAACAACTGCGTCAGATGGGTATTCACACCGCCTTAGAACTCAGAAATGCGGACATTAAAACCATGCGCAAACGCTTTTCGGTGGTGATGGAGCGCACCATTTTAGAACTGCGTGGTGTTTCCTGTATTGATTTTGACGCCGATCCAGAGAAGAAAAAACAGCTGATTTGCACCCGCTCTTTTGGTCAAAAGTCTTCTGATTTCGATCTCATCAAACAAGCCGTGGCCTATCATGTTACCCGCGCCTGTGTCAGTCTGCGGCAGCAAGAATCGCTGGCACAATGTTTAACCGTGTTTATTAAAACCAATCCCTTTTGTCAAAACGACCGGCAATATTCAAAATCCATCACCATTCAACTGCCCCAGGCCAGTGATTTCACCGGCCACTTTTTAGCTGCCGCCACCCATGCCCTGAAAAAAATATACAAACCGGGCTACCTGTATAAAAAAGCCGGTATTATGCTCACCAACTTATCAGACAAAGGCGCAGTGCAAACCAGTTTATTCTGCCCGGACATCAGCAGCCCGAAGAACAGTCAGCTGATGGCCGCGCTGGACGACATCAACGAACGCTTTGGCAAAGGTACCTTAAGAAGCGGCCGCGAGGGCTTCGGCCAGCAATGGGCCATGAAATCAGAACGCAAATCCAGGGCTTTTACCACCCGCTGGGATAATCTGCTGAATATTCGCTGATTCAGCTGCCTGAATCCTTGGCAGGCTCAGTATCCTTTTTGTCGACTTTGGGTTTGAGCTTACCATTAATCTCATTTAAGGCCCCGTTCAGCTTATCCATCAACTGTTCTTTTTTGGCCGGATCAACGTACTTGGATTCAAAGGCATCCTGGGTTTTTTGCAATAAATCATGGAATTTCTTGTCCTGATACTCCAGTGGCGGATAAATATCCTTGTCCGCTTCATCAAACAAACCAATCCATTTCTCAGATAAACGGCCATAACTCAGCACACGGTACAGGTAGCGTCCGGGATTTTTCTGATGGCGAATCAAACCCCAGACACCGGCCACCAGACACACCGGTAGCAGTAACAAATCACGGAAACCATCCACAATGAGTTTTAATTGTAACACCACGGTGTCATGAATCACTTCATTGCGTTGGTGGCTGGATGCGGTTTTTGGTTTACTTTGATCAGAGTTGACCTGCTCAGATTTGATGTGTTCAGTCATAAAATATCACCTGCATGGAACTCAATCATTATAAACCCAAAGTGTTTAAGCTGCATGCGACAAAAGTCATTGATTTCCATCAGTTAAATAGACAGGAAGCGGTCTTTTAAGGTCTTTAAATCGTCAATAATCGCTTGTTGCTCTGTTTTTAAAGGCGCCTGAAGCTGTTCGTCAACCAGCATAATGGGGTTGCTGACCGTGGTATGAGCGGCTGGTATAGTCTGGTTGTCATTAAGTGTGGTTACCAGACCCGTGACTAAAACAATGCCAGCGGCCATGCCCCAGAGCCAGCGATGTGAAGTTGTGTGTTTCGCACTTTGTTCCCATAGCGGTTGAATAAGTTCGGCTTCGGTCAGGCGCTGTGCAGCCAGTTTATCCAGCTCAGCACCATCTTTCTTAAGTCGATTAATCAGTTTATCTGTCATAGCTCCTCCAGCAGCCGGGACAAGGCCGGTACCTGCCTTAATTTCATTTTACTGCGATACAGATTGGTTTTCACCCAGGATTCTGATTTTTTTAAAATATCGGCGACTTGCTTGATGGGTTTATCCTCTTTGTAATGAAACCACAGGGCATCATAACAATCCGCTGATACATATTTTTTAATCAACCGCCAAAAATTATTGTGATCCAGTGAATGTAATTCATTTGTGTCATCACTTGCCAGCTCAACATCTTCTATGGCCACATAATAACGTTTATGACGTGATACCAGTAAACGCCGGGCAATGGTATACAACCAGGTACTGAATGCCCATTTAGGTTGATAACTTTTAATATACTGAAAAGCGTTCATAAAGGTCTCCTGCAACACATCATCCGCATCTTCAGGGTGATGGCATCGCGCCAGTAAATAACTGTACAGCCGAACCTGATAACGCGTCACCAGTTGCGTGAAACAACTGGTGACGCCCTTTTGGGCTTGTTTAATCAGTTCAGCCTCCTGCACGGCTTAATCAACCATAGCCTCAATGGCCACATCGAAAGGAATCGAGGTTGACAATATCAGGTTTTGACCTTTTTTAACGACCTTTAATGTTTGCATCATGGTCATCCAGGCTTCTGACTGGTCTGATTGTGTTGACAGGGCATTCATGGCCACCAGACCATTAATGACTTGCTGGACTTGCTGGGCCGTGGCTTCATCGCGGGTCACCAGCGCTGCCTCAACGGCTAAACTAGATCCCTGGTCAGTCATACTGGCGGATAAGTGATTGATTTTCTGAAACACGGTGGACTTAAATCCGCCGTTATTTTTGGATAAGTCAGCACCCATATGCGCCATCGCCGCATCCACATTCACCAACAAGGTAAGCATACCCGTTGGAATAACATCGGATTCAGCATAACGCCCGTTAATCCAGTTTTTCACTTCAGCCAAATCAAAACCAACCACCATCATCTGACCGTTTAAGATGCTGGCATAAATGGACACTTCATCGTCCTCATTGGACTGAATGTGTTCAATTGTTGTGCCTTTATAATCCAGAGAACTATCCACCGTTAACTCATCACCCGAATCAGCCAGAAGGTTCAACTTAGCGATATAATCTGAAACGGAAAAGTGATTAAACTGACCGCGAATAACAGCGGTCACATCATCGTCCTGATTGGTTTGTCCGTATAAGGTGATTTGTGTCAACGTATCAGGGAACAAAGCCGAAAATTTTAACGACTTATTAGCGGCTTTATTTTTGACTAAATGGGGCATAAAGCGGTCTTTAATTTTCGCGATATCCGCACTCAGATACCAATTGGCCTGATCGAAATTCGTCGCCTGGACTGAACTGGCCACTAAAAACGCCAGCACGATACATAATTTTTTCATTACAAACTCCTGATTTATTTTCAATTAAATGCCATGTCAGGAAAGCGCAAATAATCTATCTGCACCGTCACTTTATCCATGATTTGATCTCTTATAGGGCGAATAAACTTAAAAGGTTACATATTTATTTTAATTTTATGTGACCACTTATACAGGTGCCGGAAGTCTCTTTTTCATATGTGCAAAGATTTGACAATTATTTAAACTTATCGAACAATACTTAACGACCCTAATCAAAACAATGAACGTGTACCTATGAATCAATTACCCGCAGACCAACGTCCCATGGTGGCGCCTTGTCGTCAAATACCGGTTAATGCACCATTTCGGTGGATAAAACTGGGGTTTTCAGACTTTAAGCAAGTACCACTATTAAGTGTGTTGTATGGTCTGGTGATGATGATTATCAGTGTGGTGATTACCTATATCGCTTATCAGGCACACTCCATTGTGCTGGCCATTGCCTTAACCGCCGGGTTTTTCTTTATTGGTCCGATTATTGGCATTGGTTTATATTCTCTCAGCCGGCAGTTAAATAATAATGTCCCACCAGAGCTGTTTCGATGTCTTCGTGAGAGCCGTAAGAACTTCAGCAATGCCATGGTGCTGTCACTGATTTTCCTGATTGTGTTTTTAGTCTGGGCACGAGCCGCCAGTATGGTGCACATCTTTTTCCCGTCCATGAGCAGTTTGGATATTCAGGGCTGGATTAAATTTTTAAGCATTGGCACTGCGGTGGGTGCGGTCTTTTCGGTGGTTATTTTTTGTATGGGGGCTTTTTCTATTCCCATGATTATGGATCGCAATGTTGATACCGTGACCGCGGTGATTACTTCAATTAATGCGGTGTTAAAAAATAAGCTCACCATGCTGGTTTGGGGCGCGTTGATTGTTAGTTTAACGCTCATTGGCATCGCCACTTTTTACCTGGGCTTTATTATTCTACTACCGGTGATTGGCCATGCCACCTGGCATGCCTATAAAGACACCATCGATGCCGACGCCTGGGAATTGGGACCGGGTTTAAACAAACAACCTATTGAACAGACACCCGCGAAAAGACTGAGTTAAATAACAATGCACTTACAAACGAACCTTATGTCATTGTTTATAAACATATTTTTATCATTTGATTTACGTTTTTTTAAGGCCTGTTTGCTATAATAATCTACAAATCATGATTCAACGTCATGACATTTCGAGCGGCGTGTAAGCGCTTTTATTTACCAATAAATTCAGGAGGAAATTATGAGTAACAGAACACTACTATCAGCCACTTCGTTAGAAGGTACAGATGTAAAAAACTTTCAGGATCAGAGTCTGGGTGATGTCAAAGATTTGATGATTGACACCAACACAGGTAAAGTTCGCTATGCTGTGATGGACTTTGGCGGCTTTTTAGGCATTGGCAATAAGCTCTTCGCCGTACCGATGGAAGCCATGAAAGTTGACACTGACAATGAATGCTTAAAACTGGATGCTGACAAAGAAAAATTAGTAAATGCAGAAGGTTTTGATAAAGACAACTGGCCGAACTTTGCCGATACGCAATGGCAACAGCGCATTGATCAATATTACCAAATCTAATTGATTAACCCATAAACTAAAAAAACCAAGGTTTTGCGACCTTGGTTTTTTAGTGGTTATTTAATCATTCTTCCCTGAAAAAGTCCTGGACTTAGTCAGGTTCGACTAATTATCAAAGCCGTCTTTAAAGATGACATCATCAATCACAGTAACCTGTACACCGCTGGAACAATCGTTACTTGAACCACCATCAAAACCATACGTGTCACTAAAACAGGCGCCCACCCAAAATGTACCCGCAGAGTCCAGTGAAACATTTCTATAAACGGTCCTAATTACACCTTTATCTAAAATACCTCCATAATAGGTTGTTAGTGGTGTATCAGATGAAGAAATGAATGAATTAGTTGACCTATAATAGGTTATGTTGGTGGCTATGCTGGAGACATCGCCTAAGTTTCTAAGACTTATTCCTGCTGAAATGGTTTCATTGACATAGGGCGAAGCATTACTCACACTTGGATTATAGACCTGAATATCATAACGATCTCCATACTCAATGTCATTTTGAAATAAACTATTGAGCGCCAAATCTGAATTACCATCGCTCAGCCATGAGGCCCACCAAGATACAAAGGAATTGTTGGTATCAGTCTCCAGGATATTATAAATTTTATCCCTATTAAATGTCTCAATATCAAAAGCATCAGATGCACTGTCATAAATATCCCAAACAGCCCCGATAACATGCCCTTCCACCTCATCTGAATCAGTCCCACAATCCCAACTGGAACCACAATTATCATAACTTGGCTCAGTTTCAAAATAAGTGCAGTTTGTGGTTGATGGTGGGTAGCATTTTTTGGGGTCGTCATTGACCAATGTTAGAAATATACTTGCCCACCCTTCAGTCCAGGCGCATTGAGGACCACTGACTCGATTAATATAATGAGGACTTGGACAGTCAGATCCTGCCGGAAAAGTACCCGCGTTATACATCACATTGTGGCCTAACTCATGTAGAATAGTATGGTTAGTACCATCACCCACATCTGATTTAAAGTGAATATTTCCGCCACGATGGTAATGGTTGCCATGTGTACTGTCATCAGCCCATTCTGCGGTAAACGGCCCTCTAATGGTTGTGTTTTGAACTAAATGTGTTTGAGCATCTGCCATATCTTGATAAATCCATAAAGCCCTTAAATTATTAGTCAAACTATATCCTGAAGAATAGGTCCCAATATTCTGATTACCATTTGGGGTTGTAAATTCTTGTGTGCGTCGGTAATAAAATTGATCGTATGTACCAGTATCCGCAGCTGCATTATCAACACAGGTATCAAAATCACACACGCCGTAACCCTCGTCGCCAGTCACATAGCGTACTGAATAAACCCTCACACGCATACCATCTGCTCCAGGATTACTGACCGAAGGGAAGGTAAAGTACCCATTATTATCAGCATAAGTCCAAGCCAGATGGTCGCCGGTCGTTGAATTAACCAAACGCATTAATGCGCGATTAAAACCTTCATAAGCCGTATCCTCTCTATTTCGGAATCGATATCGACCACTGATGGTCACCGATCCACCACGAATTCCTTCCATTTGTCCACTGTCTGTAAAATATTCACTGGCAAGTATTTTTTTTTCTGCATAATTTAAATCTGCATCAGCGGCTGGTACCGTCACATAACCTTCGGCGTCAATGGCCAAATCCGGTCTTTCTGATGGCGTCATGGGATCTGAATCATCTACATCCATATTAAGCGAATTGCTCCACCCCATTTGATTTTTACGCTTATCGTCACTCACTGTGAAAAACAGGTATTCATAGCGATCTTTGGGTTTACCATTGAGCGTAACACCTTCAACATAAACGGTAATTTTATATTGCCCGGGTTCTTGTACAATAAAACTGAACTGATTGCTGATGGGACTTTTAGCATATAAAGTTGACACGCTGCTGGTCTGTAATTTTTGAGCCAATTGAATGCCATCGGGAAGTTTCAATTTAATTTGAACTTGCTCGAGACGCTCATGACGGCTACTGACAGACATATTCACAGATGTTAAGCGACCTAATTCAGGTGGGCTTTCTAATTCCATGTCAATATTTAATTCGTAGCCCAACTCAGGTGTATGAGGTCTGGACTCATCCCCACCCGCTAAGGACAAAGAAGAAAACAAAACAGACCAAACAATCACCGAAGTGAAAACTAATTTATATATTTTACATATCTGAATATTCATAATGTACCTCCTCAGGGAGACCCATGTACGAATTTAAAACTAATCAGTAAAAGTCTTTATCACAACAAAATAGACTAATTTTTTTGCTTATTTATACACAGATTTCCATTAAAAATTGACTTTCGAATATTAATATACAGCTATTTATTTAAAAACCCTATTTTTTATTGTGATTTAATATGTATTTTGTGACGTGGTTCACAGTTTTATATATTTTATTATGTTTATAAGTTTTTTTGTATTAATAAAACTCAGTTAGACTCTATTCATTGTTGTTGTGAATGATATCTACAAATTGAATTTTTGACAGTCAAAATAAAAAAACCAAGGTATTGCGACCTTGGTTTTGAATGTTCGGTTTTTATGGATTTTAAGATTGAGACTGCAAAAACTGCAATATACTGGAAAAGTCAAGGCCACTGCCGCCTTGGTTTTGGTGCAGTTGGTATAGTTGTGCTGATAATGCCCCCAACGGTGTCGCTGCTTTAGACTGCGCAGCCAGTTTTTGCGCCAGTCCTAAGTCTTTGTTCATCAATTCCACCATAAAACCACCCTGATAATCTCGACTGGCTGGAACATTTGGCATCACGCCGGGATAGGGATTATAGACCTGTAAACTCCAGTTATTACCGGAACTGGCTTTCATAATTTCGGACATGACTTCAGGATCCAGGCCTTGAGAAACCCCCATATTCAGCGCCTCTGAAGTACCAATCATATGTATCGCCAGCAGCATGTTGTTACAAATCTTGGCGACTTGACCGGCGCCAGCTTCACCGGCATGGAAAATGTTTTTGCCCATGGCCGATAAAATTGGTTTGGCAGCTTGATAATCTTTATCGTCACCACCGCAAATAAAAGTTAATGTGCCGGCTTCAGCAGCAGCCGTGCCACCGGACACCGGTGCATCTATCATACCGACACCGTGTTGATGCGCTGCCGTAATAACTTCACGGGCATCTTCGGCAGCAATGGTGGAGCAATCAATCAGTAATGCGTCTTTTTGAACGCACCGAATTAAACCATCATCACCTAAATACACGGATTTAACAATCTCACCACTGGGTAACATGGTGATGACCACGTCAGCCTTTTTTGCCGCGGCCTGAGCGGTTTCAGCAGACTGCGCACCCTGATCAGTCAGTACCTTCACCGCATCCTGATTGAGATCGAAAACCGTGACTTTGAAATTATTTTTTAGCAGATTACGCGCCATGGGACCACCCATGTTGCCAAGACCAATAAATGCGATGTGGGATGTCATTGCGGTACCTTTAGTGTTGGGTTTGTTGGAAAAACTCATCGACCATGGCCGGTGTAATTTCAGCCACTGAACCGACACTCCATTGCGGTTTATTATCCTTTTCAATCAACAGCGCCCGGATGCCTTCTGCCAAATCAGGATGCAATACACATTGCGTCGACATAATCAGCTCCATGGCAAAGACTTCTGATAAACTCATGTATTTGGCGCGTTTGATTTGTTCCCGCACTAAATACAGGGTCATCGGACAACCGCGCAACAAGGATTTGGTTGCTTTAAATAGCCAGCCGTCTTCTTCAGACAGCTGCTCAAAACCCGCCACCAGTTGTGACATGTCTGTTGGCGCCATTAAATCGTTAATGCGATCGAGATGACTGTAGAGCGTGCTGTCCTGTTGCCCCGTGTCGCTGTGATGCCGTTGAATGGCTTCTGTGATGGCCTCATGACTACCGTCTGTTTCACTGATGACCTGGCGCAGTTGTTCATAATCACCTGAAGTTACGGCGAAGTCTGCCAGTTTCACAAACAAGGCATCGGCGGCGTTCATGCGTGCACCGGTCATACCCAAAAACTCACCACAGGCGCCGGGCATGCGATTCAGGAACCATGAAGCGCCCACGTCCGGGTACAAACCAATGGTCACTTCCGGCATTGCCAGCATCGAACGTTCAGTGACTATCCGATGTGAGGCCCCGGCCATTACACCGATACCGCCACCCATAACAATCCCATCACCCCATACGATCACTGGTTTTGGGTAGGTGTGAATGGTTTGGTCCATGCGATACTCTTTGGCGAAGAATTCTGTGGCTTTTTCGGGGATTTCACCGGCCGGTGTGGCTTTCATCGAATGATATAAACTCACCACATCACCACCGGCACAAAACGCTTTGTCGCCACTGCCTTCAATCCAGACGGCTTTGACCGCATCATCGTTTCGCCATTGATCCAGGGCCCTTTGCATGCCTTCAATCATCGCCGTGGACAAGGCATTTAAGGCTTTGGGTTTATCAAGCACAATTTGACCAATCTTTCCAAATCCTGTATCGATTTCTGAAACCTGTAAATCCTGATATTGTACTGACATTATTTTATCACCTCTAAAGCGCCCTCTTTCAGGGCTTTGCGGGAAATAATCAAACGCATAATTTCGTTGGTGCCTTCTAAAATGCGGTGCACCCGGGTGTCACGCACAAAGCGTTCTAATGGGTATTCCTTGATATAGCCATAACCACCATGCAACTGCAGCGCTTCATCACAAATCTGAAAGCAGACATCGGTGGCAAAGCGTTTGGCCATGGCACAATAGACGGTGGCTTGCGGATCTTTTTTATCCAGTTTATAGGCGGCCAATCGCACCATTTGGCGCGCAGCAATCAGTTCGGTCAGCATATCGGCGAACTTAAACTGTAAAGCCTGAAACGAGGCCAGATTCTGACCAAATTGTTTACGTTCAAACATATACGCTTGCGCCGTTTCCAGCGCCATTTGTGCCGTGCCCAAAGAACACGAGGCAATATTAATGCGGCCGCCGTCTAAGCCCTGCATGGCGAACGTAAAGCCTTCACCTTCTTGACCGATTAAATAATCGGCCGGAATCTGAACATCGGTGAAAGTGATTAAACGCGTGGGTTGAGAATTCCAGCCCATTTTGTCTTCTTTTTTACCGTAATCAATGCCATCACTGTCTGCCGGTATCATAAAGCAAGAAATACCGCGCGGGCCTTCTTCACCGGTGCGTGCCATAACAATCAACACATCAGTCGATCCGGCACCGGAGATAAAGGTTTTACTGCCGTTCAGCACATAGCCCTGACCATTCTTGACGGCCGTGGTTTTTAAGTTACCGGCATCTGAGCCATGACCCGGTTCTGTCAGACAATAGGAAGCCAGCTTTTCACCGGACATCATGGCCTGACCCCATTCTTCGGCCAGGGTTTTTGAACCGTAGCTGGTCAGCATCCAGGCACACATATTATGAATGGTGATATAGGCCGTCGTTGAAGTGCAGTATTTACTCATCTCCTCAAAAATCAACGAGGCATCCAGACGACTTAAACCCAAACCACCGAATTCTTCCGGCGAATAAATCCCCAAAAAACCAAATTCAGCCGATTGTTTAATCACATCCACCGGGAAATGGGCTTCTTCATCCCAGCGCGCTGCATGGGGCGCCAGTTCACTTTGCCCAAATTCTTTGACCGCGTCCACAAAGGCTTGCTGGTCTTCATTTAATTCAAAATCCATGGGCAAAGTCCTTATAAGTTTATGGTGGCATTTGGCGCGGCATCATCAGGAATGTCATCCTCGAACCAACGGGCCGTGACGGTTTTAGTTTCGGTGTAAAAACGCACGGCTTGTTTACCGTAAGCATGCTGGTCACCATAAAATGATTTGCGCCAGCCGGTGAATGAGAAAAACGGCAAAGGCACCGGAATGGGGATATTGATGCCCACCTGACCGACTTTTATTTCATGTTGAAATTTACGGGCCGCAGCACCTGAGGAGGTAAAGATGGAGGTACCGTTGCCATACGGGTTATCATTAATCATCTCAATGGCTTCTTCCAATGTATCCGCTGAGATAACACAAAGTACTGGTCCAAAAATCTCTGTTTTATAAATCTCCATATCGGTGGTCACGTCAGTAAATAAGGTGGGTCCAATCCAGTTACCGTTTGGATAACCGTCCACTTCTAAACCACGACCATCTAACAGTAAGTTCGCGCCCTCTTTCTCACCCTGAGCAATTAACGCTTCTACTTTTTGTTTCGCCTGCGGTGAAATCAAAGGACCGTAAAATGATTCAGGTTTTTTCCAGTGACCCGGTTTCATTTCGGCCATTTTGCCTTTAATCTCATCGATCCAGTTTTGCGCCTCACCCACTAAAACCGCCACAGAAATCGCCATACACCGTTGTCCGGCGGCACCACAAGCAGCACCGGCAATATTATTAATCACCTGATTTTTATTGGCATCAGGCATCACCACCATGTGGTTTTTAGCACCGGCGAACGCCTGTACACGCTTCAGGTTATCCGTGCCGGTTTTATAAATATGTTCACCCACGGGCACTGAACCCACAAATGAAATCGCTTCGATGTCCTCATGGTTTAATATCTGATTCACCTGGTCTTTACCACCATGAATCACTTGTAAAACATCTTTCGGAAAACCGGCTTCATAGAATAACTCGGCCAACCGCATCGGTGTATTAGGATCTTGCTCGGAAGGCTTTAATACAAAAGTATTACCGCAGACCACCGCCATCGGAAACATCCACAACGGAATCATCGCCGGGAAATTAAAAGGTGTAATGCCGGCACAAACGCCCAATGGCTGAATCATGCTATAGGTATCAACACCATTGGCGACATTCTCCACCGTTTCACCCATCATCAGTGACGGCATATTGGCCGCATGTTCCGCCACTTCAATGCCCCGCCAGACATCGCCTTTGGCATCTTCAAAGTTCTTACCAGTTTCTTCCGCTAAGATTTCAGCAATTTCATCGTGATGTTTTTTGAGCAAATGCTGATACGTCAGCATCATCCGTGCCCGCTTAGTCACCGGCACATTTTTCCAAGTTTCAAAAGCCTTCTTAGCGGAAGCCACAGCCCGATTAACCTCTTCAGTAGTTGCATTCGGTGCCTCACAGATAACTTCCTGGGTGGCCGGATCCGTTACCGGAATCCATTGGGTGCACTGACTGGTGACTTCCTCACCATCGATAAACATGGAAACTTTGCGTGTCATTGATAATACCTTTTAATTGTTGGTTAAAGATTTGTATTGCTCTTTAACTAATAACTGATATCTCGAGATTTTGATATCATAACTATTAATTAAAATTGTCGACCAGACTAATGAAATTAATTTTTTGAAACACAATACAACAATATAACGGGCAAGAATAATCCCACCGTTCTCAGACGCTAAATTATACCAATGATTATTGTTTTTTTCAGCTTAAAGCCATGAAGTAACGATTTCATGGCTTTATATTTGACAAGATTAATTAGAATTAATGAAGTTTAAGCGTATAACCTGTGTTAATTCCATATGCATTACGATCTGATTCAACCTTAATGGCATATACAGCCCCATTGGTAGAATGGACATTAACCAAACTGTCTCCACCATTGGTGTCTTGCCCCACATATTGATGGGTTATGTTGGTAAAAACACCACCACCCAAGTCATCAAAGGAAAGCCATTTATACACCGTCATCTTGGTTCCACCATATTTCCCTGTGGCATTGGCTTCTGAACCGCCCCGGGTTTGTCGGAGACTCAATAGTTTGAGAGAATAAGTCTATGAATAAACAAATCCGATATGCCCCCGAGGTGAAAGAGCGAGCCGTTCGGTTGGTTTTACAAACCGAACATGAACACAATTCCAGGTGGTCGACCATCAAGTCTATTGCTGCCAAGATTGGTTGTACACCTGAGACCCTGAGAAGCTGGGTTAATCGACTTGAAATTGATCAGGGTGACAAGCCCGGTACCACCACAACCCAAACTATGAAAATCAAAGATTTGGAGCGTGAGAACCGTGAGTTAAAACGTGCCAATGAAATTTTGCGTAAGGCGGCGGCTTTTTTCGCCCAGGCGGAGCTCGACCGCAAACGCAAGTGATGGTTGATTTTATTGATCAAGAAAAGGGATTGTATGGTGTCGAGCCAATCTGCGAGGTATTGCCGATTGCACCATCAACCTATTATCGCCACAAGCAACTCATTATAAACCCTCAGTTGCGTTCTGCCAGAAGTAAACAAGATGATATCCTGATGGAGCAAATCAACCGAGTATGGCAAGAAAATCGCTGTGTTTATGGTGTTCGTAAGGTTTGGAAACAATTGCTCAGAGAGGGTATCACAGTGGCTCGTTGTACAGTTGCCAGATTGATGAAAGTCCTTGGTATCAAAGGCGTCATCAGGGGAAAAGCCTGTAAAACCACCATCAGTTCTGATCTGGATGCCAAACCACTTGATTTGGTTAACAGATCATTTGCTGCCAGCAAGCCCAATGATCTGTGGGTGGCTGATATCACCTATGTATGGACACGCTCTGGCTATGTGTTTGTGGCTTTTGTGGTTGATGTCTTTGCCCGTATGATTGTTGGCTGGCGTGTGCTGAAAACAATGGACACATCACTGGTGCTTGATGCTTTGGAACAAGCGCTGTGGGCCAGAGGCAGGCATGATGATTTGGTTCATCACTCTGATCGTGGCAGCCAGTATCTCTCAATCGCCTATACTGAGCGTTTAATTGAAGCTGGTATTGAGGCCTCAGTTGGCTCAGTGGGTGATTCATATGATAATGCTTTGGCCGAAACCATTAATGGTCTTTACAAAACAGAACTGATTTACCATGAAGGGCCTTACAATACTTTGGAGGAAGTAGAGATAGCCACTTTGGGATGGGTCAACTGGTTTAATAATCACCGATTACTATCATCAATTGGCGATATACCACCAGTTGAAAAAGAAATGATGTATTATGCATCACAGGGTGAGTCTGCCAATGCGGCATGACTCAAATAAAAACTCTCCGATAAACCCGGGGTGGTTCAGTTGTGAGTTTGAAACTGACCTTGACTTCACATTTTGATGGTCAATACACTTCCCAAAATGTCATTGGCGATATGTTGGGCACCGATCAGAAAGATCAATATATTGTGATTGGTTGTCATTTGGACTCATGGGATTTAGGCACCGGTGCGATTGATGATGCCTCCGGCTGTGGGTTGACCATGGCTGCGGCCAAATTAATTCGTGATCATCTGGGACCATTGAAAAAAACCATTCGAGTGGTACTTTGGGCGAACGAAGAATATGGCTTATCAGGAGCAACTGCCTATCATGAAGCGCACAAGCATGAAATGAATCGTCATATTTTAGGTGGTGAGTCAGATTTTGGTGCCGGAAGGATATATGGCTTGGGTACACGAGTGGGTGAACATGCTTTGCCTGTTATTCAACAAATTTCCAGCATGCTCGAACCACTGGGTATCGAATACCAGAACAACACAAGTTCCTCAGGAGCCGATTTGATTCCTATGAGAAAAGCCGGTATGGCGGTCTTTAGCCTTAAACAGGATGGAACAAAGTATTTTGACTATCATCATACCGCCAATGACACTTTGGATAAAATTGACCGTGATGAATTGGCGCAAAATCTGGCCGCCTGGATTGTTGTCACAGCAATGGCTGCAAACACCGAACAGGATTTTGGCTTTTCTCTGACTGATTGATTGCCACCCTTTGCCATTAAAAAAGGCCTGAAAATCAGGCCTTTTTAAGATACTCAAACTTCAGATCACTTGATCAAGTGAATCTGCGTCTGGCAAACCAAACCAATGTCAGCATCAATAACAATATTGAATAAAACCTTAAAGTTGGCACAGAAACCGGCTCCTGTGGAGGTGCTCCTGTCACAATAACAGTTTCCGTATCTGTATCCGGATCAGGACCTGTTTCAGTCGCATTACCTTCTGCAACGTTGATAATTTGACCATTATTGACATCTTGTGGTGTAACCACATAGGTACCAACCAAAGTACACGATTCACCGACCAACAACACCGGACAGGTGGTCATTCCCGGATTAATCATGTTATCGGTTACCGTAACCTGAGTCAAAGTCACATCACCAGTGTTGGTAACAACAATGGTAAAAGTCAAAGTGTCACCTACAGTCACTGTACCTGAATTATCCTCATCTGCATTGTTGGTCAGTGATTTCACCGTTTCCAAAGCCGGATTCGAAGTAACAACAACGGTGTGATCATCATCAACCGGCGGCGTTTCATCAGAGTCACCTGTACCGGTGTTAATGATTTGACCATTATCCACATCTGCCTGTGTCACGGTATAAGTGCCTTGTAATTGACAGTTATCACCCGGAGCGACCGTTGTACAAGTTATGGTACTGGGGTTGATCAGGGTATCAGTCACTACCACATTATTCAGAGTCACGTTACCGTTGTTGGTTGCCACAATGGTATAGGTGAGAATATCCCCAACTGAAACCACGCTGTTACCGTCAACATCATCATGATTGGTCATTGATTTAACCACGGTTAAAGAAGGACCGCCCGCAACAATTGGTGTACTGGTCGAGTCATCATCAGTGACCGGATTGTTCGATGGATCCTGTGCTGTGGCGGATGCCGTGTTGTCAATCGTACCGCCGTTATCGACATCAGCCTGGGTAACTGTGTATGTATATGAGTTACACGTAGCTGTTGCACCAGGTGCCAATGTTGTCGGTGAACAACTCAAAACACCTCCGGTAGCCATCAGATCATTCACAACCAGATTGGTTAAGGTAACATTTCCAGTATTTTGTACTGAAACAGTAAACGTAATTTCATCACCCACATCTGCAATATTAGGCGTGCCATTATCAATGCTCAAAGTCGCAGTCTTTGTTACCACCAAGGCGGGATCTTGATTCACCGGTGTGTCAACCGTATCAGTCACTTCAGGTGTTTCATCAGAATCTGCTGTACCTGTGTTAGA
>NZ_BMEO01000018.1 GCF_014636635.1 Marinicella pacifica
GATTAACTACCTCGAAAAC
This sequence comes from Marinicella pacifica, assembly GCF_014636635.1. Taxonomy (GTDB): domain Bacteria; phylum Pseudomonadota; class Gammaproteobacteria; order Xanthomonadales; family Marinicellaceae; genus Marinicella; species Marinicella pacifica. The sequence continues at coordinate 20 of NZ_BMEO01000018.1, forward strand.
AGAAATATTAACAACCTAAAAATCAAAATTGCCTAAATGCACCACGGGTATCAAAATGAGAAATAGTATAAGAATCAAAATCACATACACCAATGAAAACTCATGTACTTTTGACAAAGACCAGATCTGTTTTGGTAAATGAATAATAAAATCAACCATTATGCTCCCACCCCAGTTAGAGTAAGAGATCCAATTTAAAAAATATAAAATTATTAAGCTAAACCAATAAAATGTTAGGGCTAAATTTGTAACTAGAACCACCATATATTTAGAACCCAAAAATATCGATGGCAAAGATATCAAAAGATGGAGTACACTAACGACCCAAATATGAAAGAAAAATGATTCATATGGTATAGAAAACTGACCAATCATTATCAAATAATATAGACAGCTTATTAATCCATGAAATAGAAAATAATATTTTAATCTATTAGTCATAAATAAGATAAAACATAATTTAAACCAAGCTATTCTAATCCTTGAAAGCATAGTAACTTGGATCAGGCTTTACTTAAACTTGATGAATATACAAAAATAAAGATTAAGTTTTATAGACTATAACAAATTGCACTGATTAAATAACTTTTAATTCAAGGTGTTCGGCACTGCGCAGGCAAATATTTATTACTCAAAGAAGATGAACACTGCCAAATTAAACTACTTCCTGTGTTGCCGGCTGAACCCGGTAGCAAAGGTATCATTGTCAGAGTTTGTCCGTTTAAAGTTGGATCATCTTTAAAAGTCACTTCAATCACACCTTCGTCGACTTCAATCTGACTCACATTTGTACCCACATAATTTGTTGCAGCACCAATGCCGTTGGTACCACTATCTACGCCTGTTAATGTGCTTGTATTTATCCATATTTCTGAAACGGTTGATTTAAGGGCGCTGGTCATGCTAATGCCTTCACCGGCTTTGGTCCGCACGGTATAATCTCGATACGCAGGTATGGCATAAGCCATCAGAATTGAAATAATGGCGATAACAATCATCAATTCAATCAATGTAAACCCCTGGTTTTTATTGGTGTACATAACTTTGCCTGCTAACAGATATAGGATGAAATATACTTTATTGTCAGATGTTAGAGTTATTCTGTAAATAAATAGCTAAGAAATTCAGCTCTTTCTTATCAAATCAGCACCAAATGATGGTCATAACCCTTTAAAATAAGGTTAACTGACAATTTTTGCCGTTAAATATGACTGAAAATAATCAACAACCACACCACGAAAAATACGATTCCACCAACCCCATTGCCCAAAAAATGCTAGATGGCTTTATGAACAGTATCACCAATTTAACCCAACAAATCACATCTGACATAAGTAGTATTACGGAATGCGGTTGTGGCCAGGGTCATGTAAATAGGCACTTAGAAAAATTATTTCCAAAAGCCGAGGTCAAAGGTTTAGATATTGACGAGCCCGATGTCAAAATTGCCAACAGCAATAAATTAAGACAAAACACCCAACTGTATATAAAAAGCATCTATAACATCGATGCAGAAGAACAAGCCAATTTGGTCGTGTGTTGCGAAGTACTTGAGCATCTTGAGAATCCACGACTCGCTTTACAAAAAATGGCTGAATTGAACGCTGATTATTATTTGTTCAGTGTACCCAGAGAACCGCTTTGGCGGATACTTAACTTTATGCGTGGTAAATACATGAAAGATTGGGGGAATACACCCGATCATCGTAATCATTGGAGTACCCGCGGATTTATTAAGTTTGTTAATCAGGAATTAGAAGTCGTGTCTGTAAATAAACCTTTACCTTGGACCATGGTTTTAGCCAAGCCTAAACTTCAATGAACCATAAACCCTGGCAAAAATGGTTACTTGGTATTTTTAGGCTAATAATTTTTATCTTAGCGTGTTACTTTATATTTCAGGTAATTCAGCAAAATATCACAGCGCTAAAAGCCCTCGAAATTAAACATAAAATTCTTTTTTCAGGCACCTTTATTGTAGCTCATGCCATTTATATTGTACTTATAATGACATTAGTATTTGCCTGGCTGGTTTTACTCAAATTCAGAGAGCCGCAGCGATGTTCAAAAATCTATTTCAAAAGCCAAATTATGAAATACCTGCCCGGTAATATTTTCCACTTTATGTACCGCCACCAGCAAACAAAAAATAATAGCTTCACCCACAAACAACTTGGCATGGCTGCTTTTTATGAATCTCTCCTTCTGGTTATGGCTGCTTTTATCTTGGCTAATTTATTATTTTACTGGCCTGATCAAATCACTTGGCTCACCGATTGGCTGCCCGTGCCTTTTTGGGCTATTGTTCTGATGGAATTTGTCGGAGCGGTTTTTATGGTTCGGCTATTAATTAATACCGGCGTTCTAACGGCGTTGACGAGTTATCTCTTCTATTTTGTGGGAATGGGTTTAATCACTTATATATTGATTGGCGCATTGGGTTTTGAATCACAGCCCTATTTATTTATGACGGCCTGTTTTGCTTTATCATGGCTGGCCGGTTATATCATACCCGGTGCACCGGGTGGTACCGGTGTTCGTGAATTGGCTTTTATTTTGTTGTGTTCACCGAAGATGGCTGAACACGAAGCTATAGTTATTATTGCCTTAATTCGATTAATATCAATTTTCTCTGAAATGGCGATTTACTTTATGGCTGACAAGTTCAGCCGTCCATATCGCCATCTCTCGGCTTGGTCTGGTAAAACAATGCCGTAATCTGCTCAGAAATTAAACCCAGCAAAAAGATCATCACAGAAGTCGTGAACAATAATACTCCCATATTGGTAAACCGACCATCTATGAAAAAAGTATAGATATAATAAATAAGACCTAACAAGAAAAACATTAAACTCGCCGGAAAGAACAATTTCATTGGTGAGTATAAAGTCCCAATCTTAAAGATAATCAGGAAAAATCGCATACCATCTTTAAACAAATTTATATGACTTTTACCAATTCGTTCCGGTGCAATAATCGGCTCATACGCCACACCATACCCGGCACGAAAGAAAGCCATCGTTATGGTCGTTGGATAAGAAAATCCATTAGGTAGCAAGTATAAGAATTGCTTAAATTTATCGGCATTGACCACCCTAAAACCCGAAGTTAGATCAACAATTTTCTGGCCGGTCATATAACTCGCAACGCGGTTATAAAGGCCGTTACCGAACAAACGTGCTTTTGAAGCCTGCGACTCACCACCACGCGCACCGACAACCATATCGAAGCCTTCATTGAATCTTTCGAGTAAGCCCCGAATATCTTCAGGTCGATGTTGGCCATCGGCATCCATAAAGATAATGGTATCACCACATGCAACGCGTGCGCCGGATTTTATCGCCGCACCATTGCCTCGGCTATAAGGATGATTAACTACTTTAATATCAGCTTGTTCACAAATCTCCTGGGTATCGTCTGTTGAACCATCATTAACGACGATAATTTCGGCATCAGGAATTACTTTTTTTAAAGCTGGTAATAAATTTATCAAGCTTTCACCTTCATTCTTGGCCGGTATAATTATGCTAGTCTTTTGTTTCATTTTTTTTATGTTTTATCAAATCTTTTAACCCCTTAAAATTATCTCCTAACTTTAGCCAATCTATTTTATATTTGAAATCTTTAAAATATAAACTTTCAGCAAAGTCTAAAATTTCAAGCGCATAATCGTATTGATCTTTATTAATAAACTGAATTATCGCCGTGTTCATCGCTTCGTAATCATTCTGTGATATTTCAAAAGATTCAATATACATATCTTTAGATGATTCATATTTACCCTGTTTAAAATAAACTTGTCCTTTGATAAATTTAGCCGTAGCTTGTTTTTGATATATCTTAGGGTTTGGATTTTGCTCAAAAGCATCCGCTAATTCAAAAATAGCATCGTAAGTATTATCACTTAAGCAATTATGATCAAACATTAATTTAATGAGATTAAGGAAAGACCAGTAATCATTTTTAACAAGATTTATTTTTTTTATTTTATTATAAGCATTATCCATTTGTTGCAATGTAAGTGTTCCTTGCACACAGTTTATTCCCAAAGTATTAAATGTTAATTCTAACTTGTCATGATATTTAAAACCATCTTTGACCAGTTGCGAAGCTTCATTCACTAATCCTTTTGAATCATAAATTCCGGCTGTTCCCATTCTTGCCCGTAATGATTCCGGGAATTTTTCCATGGTTAATTCATGTAATTGTAAATTATTACCCCATATATCTGATCGCATATACGTCATACCGGCTAATATAAAACATATCAGAACAGGTATAATCAAAAAAATCTTTGACTGCTGACCGGCCTGATAAAGTCCTAATGAAATGGGCACACCTATAAAAATAGCACCCACATAAACGCGATGCTCAAAATACAGCTCTAATGGCACTATAGTTGATTCTAAAATTTGCGCAACAAAAAAGAAAAAAACCACAAAGCTAAACCAAACCCATTGTTTACGTTTTATCCAGGCTAATGAGAGTAAAGCTATTACAAAAACAGTGCTGAATACTGTGGTTAATGGATTAAATATATTTTTTGAAAATTTAAATCCATCAGTAAAGACACCTTCCGTAAAGTAATCAGGTATAAACCAATGAAACAGGTATTTTCCAACAGCCCGGGTTTCTGTTATTAATCGCTGGCCCATATTAAATTGTCTGACATCGTAATCCGCAATAAAAGCAGGAACTTGCATTAAAAAAAGAACAATGGCGGCAATAGCAGGAAGTTTAAGTAACCAGAAACTTAAATGGCGATTTAATGATTTATAATCCAGATACCACTGAATAATAAATACTTCAAATAGAAAAATTAGCCACAAAAATACAATACCATTTTCTTTACTTAGCATTGCCAGTAATGTCATAACGTACACAGCAGAAAATAGCAAAACATGGCCTTTCGTTCCTTCATGTATCTGATATTTTTTTCGTCCCAATAAATAGAACCATATTCCCACCAACATAAAGGTCAGCGGCAACATCGCCATTCTTTGCACCACATATAAAGTTGTCGACACTAAAAACGGATGGAAAAGCCAGAAACCGGTGGCAAATCCGGCAATAAATAAAACTTTATTCTCTTTAAATCCTTTTTGCCTAAATAAAACCCACAAAACAGTAAAAAGCAAAAAACCATTAAAAACATGGAGAATAACATTGGTTCGTTTAAATGAATACGCACCAGCCGGCCAATTCTGCGCATCAATTAAAAACGAAAACACAGAAATGGGACGTTTAAGAGGTCCTGACTTCGATTCGCCGAAATAGGTCTGTAAACGAGTCAGTGATAAATCATCAGCAATTATACTTAAACTATTTAAATTACTCTCATCGTCAAACATAAAGCCACCGGTAAAACCCGGTTTATAAATAAACCAAGTCGTAATCACCAATGCAACTATAACAATTAATACTTTTATTTTTGTCATCATAGATTGTTAAAAGCATAAAAAAAGCGCGATATAACTCGCGCTTTTAAACAGATGGTTAATTTAAATTATCTGCATTGTGATGGCAGATATTTGTCACTGATACCAGATGAGCATACCCAAACAATACTACCAACATTAGTAGTTACGTCTGGTGTTAGAGTAACAGTTGCGTTATTAATCGCAGGCTCATTGTTATAAGTAATTACAATTGCACCACTTCCATTAACAGCAATTTTTGCGACATTAGTTCCCACAATAGATGTACTTGCTGCTAAACCTGCACCAGCATTATTAGTTGGCAATGCACCTTCACTTTGGAAAGTCTCAGACACTGCTTGTTTAGCGGCTGAAGCCAATTGAATACCTTCACCAACTTTCGCACGTACAGTATAGTCACGGTATGCTGGGATGGCGTAAGCCATTAAGATGGCGATAATCGCGATGACGATCATCAGTTCGATTAATGTAAAACCTTGATTCTTTTTCATGTTATTTACCTCAAATGTGATTAATTAAAAAATCGTCCATGGTGTGTAGATTATTCACTTTTGTTTTTTTTCGCAAGTCCAATATGATTTTTTTAACATTCAAGGCGTTTCAGCGTCGACTGGTTCACACTTTTCGCCCTTTTCGCATTATCAACCGACTAAATACCTGAAAATTGACGTAAATTGTCACTCATAAGCTGATTTTCACCCAAATACCGACCCCACAAGCCATAAATCCCACAATTTAACAGTTTAAACACCCTACACGGCACTTTAGACAACAGAAATAAAAACCGTAAACATAACAAAAAACACAACAATCCACCAACAAACCTGCCACCATACCCACAAAATAAAACCTCACCCTGGAAACTAACCACTCATAAAAAATCACCCCTGGCCGCCGCAACAATCATCCGCAACATATATTTCCGGATGGTTGTTGTAGATGGTTGTAATTGGATGTTTTGTTTGAATTTGTATTCTATATGGATTGCTGCTGAGTGGCGGCTTGATTCACTATGCCGGTCAGCAGATGTTAAAACAGCCATACGGTTTTGTCACAAGAACGCAGTTGAGCACACCTGCGAATTCAAAATCACTCCGCAACTTCAAGCCGAATGCTTTCTAAAGCCAGACCAACCAATCGGTGGTCGTTTCCACCGAAAACTTCTTTATGTGATTTGATATCCTGATTCATAAAGTGGATACGAAGCATTCCTTCAGCAGAAATCATCTCCTTGTCACATTGAACGATAAGATAATGAACGGATCCGTTCGTCTCGATAGTCCATTTGGGTTGTTTATCATTAATAAAAACTTTTAACTTTTTGATATGGCTTTGGCTGATGGTGTTAATGATTTTTATTTTTAACGTGTAGTTTTGAGGTTGTGTCCATATATCAATAAAACTATCTTTTCCGGGACCGGACCAGCAAAAATATTTTTTTAAGCCGGGGTTCCATTCTCTACGATGCCATTGATCGCCAATGATTGGCTCTTTGGGTGTGTAATAAAATTTCGATTGGGAACTGGTTGTTTTTTTAAGGGTGCGATTTGACTGATATCGCTCATTAATGGCTTGTTTAATTCGTTTCGAATCAGCATCCTGTTCAAGAGACAAATCTGCCAGCATCTGCCTGTGGTTTTTTTTAAATTGCTTTTCAGCAAATTCATATAAAACACTATCACATTGATTTAAGGACATGAGTGTTTGTTTTATGTCCGGTGAAATTATTTGAGGTTCTGGGTGCACATTTAGTTTTTGGGATTGTGTGACCGGCGGCCATCCCATGATAAAACAGAGCAAATCAATGGATTGATCATAATGCTCAAGGATGCCAAACCATCGACAATCCATTAAAAATTTTTTTAAGCGTTCTAATCTTTGTTCAGCTGTTTTGTACAGTCTGTTTTTATTGATTGTTTTCTTAAACTTTTTGAAGGAATCTCTTGATAAAACCAAATCTTCAAAGTTAAAGTGATTATCTAGCCCAAAGGTTAATGACCTTGAAATTCTGTTTTGTACCAAATGTTGGGTTCTTTTGTGGTTTATAAATTGTTCAAAACTTAAACCGCTGTTATGAATAAATTGATGTATTTTTGTGTTTTGATCTCTTTTTGAGTGCTGATATGTAGAAGCCGCCATTGAAACCGGATCGCGCAATATGGTTAAGTAATTTAATGTCTGTTTTGATAGTATCTGAGCAGCACCACCAAAATGGCCTCTGAATAATTGATAATTCCTATTTTTGACAGCTTCTAAATTACCAACATTCCACCATAACTGATGTGGGCATATGTCATCTGAATCAAAATAACGATCCAAAAACGCGATAAAACTGGTGCCGCCTGTTTTAGGTATATGCGCAAAATAATAGGGGGCGTCGGCTTTAATCATTCACTGGTTTTATGGTGACCCGACTAAGCGCAAAACCTACCAACCTGTCATCTTCTGACCGCAAAAGTCCGGTGGTCAATTTATGGGTCGGACCTTCAAATTGAATTCGCACCAAGCCGTTGGTTTTGACCAAACTTTCATCGCAATTTATCGTGATTTCATCACAATCAGCTATTTTATGGTGATGCCAATGAATAAATTGATCATTGATTTTTATTTTTAAAGAATCCATAAAATTTTTACTGACGGTGTTAATAAGGGTTATTCGGATTACATAGTGATTGGGCTTTAACCAAAAATCTAAAAATGATTTGCTTTCCGGTCCTGACCAACAAAAGTAACAATGATGATCGGCTGACCATTCTCTTCGGTGCCATTGACTACCCAATATAACATCAGCCACAGTGTATTCAATCTCATTATGTAAATCAATTTGATGGGCTGTTAAGTAGTTATTCTGATAGTATTGGTCAATCAGTTCAGAAATATTGTGGTGGTCATTATTCGCACCCAATGATTTCAACATGGAATGGTATTTTTCTTTAAAAACTTTTAAGGCATATTCATACAACTGAAAATCATAAACATTAATTTCAGTGGCTTTCTTTATGGCTTCATCCGTTATGTTTTGTGGATTTTTATTCTGGTTTAATTTGACAGTTTGTCCTACAGGCGGCCACACCATGGTGTAACACAACAAATCTAAAGATTCATTAAAATATTCTAAAATTCCAAACCATTTCGACGCTTCTAAAAAATTCAAAGCTTTTTGAAAGCAAGCGTCTTCGGTTAATCCATTGTGAAGAGGGTTCAATTGTTTACGAATGAACTTAAAACTCTTGTCGTTAATTATGGTGTTTTGTTTATCAATTTGATTGTTTTCACCATAACAAAAGTTGTGAACAATACGGTTGGAAGCTAAATGAGATGTTTTTGGATGGGACAAAAATGACTCGAAATTCATTTTTTCTTTGACGACAAGATTATGAACTTGAGTGTGTTTATCTCTTAAAACATGCTGATAAGTCGAATACGCCAACTTTATCGGATTTCTCAATACAGTAAAGAATTCAACTTCTTTATCAGTTAATAAATTCGCAGCGCCACCACCAAAGTGACCTCTGAAAAATTCAAAGTTATCTTTTCGGACCTGTTCGATATCCCCTACTTCCCACCAAAGTTGATGAGGAAATATCCTTTCCTGTGGAAAAAAGCGATCCAATGTGGCAATTAAAGTGGTGCCGCCTGTTTTTGGAACATGAGTAAAAAAATAAGTCTTCTGAATGGCGGAGCGATTGGCTTTTATATGTGTGGCATGATGATCTGAAAATTTTGTTTTCTGAAAAAATGACCGTATTTTGCTGATTAATTTATTCATAATTCATGTGACATTGGGTGGTGTAAAATGACTATCTCCACAGGATATAAATAATCAACAATCACTTGGCATTATTAGTTTTAAGTTCCAGATGTCTCAAGTGATTATAAAGATGAATCACTTTATCCAGTTCGCCAAATTGAATAATTTCTCCCGCATCTATTAAAACAGCTTTGTTGCAAAACTTTTTCAATAACTCCATTGAATGGTTAGCAAAAACCAGTATTTTTGAACTATCAAGCAAACTTTCGATGAATTTTTGTGCTTTTTTAAGAAAAAACTTATCCCCAGCCCCTAAACCTTCATCAATGAGCATGATGTCAGCTTCAACAAACATCAACATACCAAAAGTTAGTCGCGTTCTCATACCCACAGAGTAGGTCGAAACCGGTCTGTAAATTGCCTCACCTAACTCACTGAAGTCAATAATCTGTTTAATTTTATTTTGGATAATTTCATCAGGTAAATTTAATAACAAGCCACGAATTTCTAAGTTTTCTAATCCGGATAGTTGTGGCATAACACCAATACTGCGGCCAAAAAATGAATAAATTTTGCCTTTCGATATAACTTCACCGCGCTCTGGCGTATAGACCCCCGCCATAATTTTTAATAAAGTTGATTTGCCGGCTCCGTTCACACCTAATAAAGCCACCCGATCACCATCATGAATGTCTAAATTGAAATTCTCAAAGACTAGATGACTTCTCAGGCCGGCGTTACTTCTCAGCAACCCACCACTGATAGAGGGAAAATAACGATAAGAAAAATTAACATTTTTAAGTCTTATACGTGTCATCTTAGAGCCAGTAAACCAGTTTGTTTTCTACTTTTGGGTAAAAAATAACACATATTAAAAAATTAAAAGCCAATAAACCAACGCCCACCTGTAGGGACATTACGGGCACTTGATTATGTAAAATGGGTGCACGAATAAGTTCTAATAAATGGTAAATGGGATTTAGTTGAAAATATAGACTGTTGGCATATTCCGGTGGTGGTGGCCAAAGAATAGGAGTCACCAAAAAAATGACCATAATGACACTGATAAGCATCGGCTGAATATCTCTGAATCTGGTGGCCAACCAGCCCAGCCAGAAATTAACAAAAAAGGCATTCAGAACAATCAAAACATAGCCCAACAATGCCCATAACCAAACGACGCTCACAAAAGACCAACCCTTTAAAAATATGACGAGCGGAATGGCAAAGAGTTGGTACATTATCAGAGAAATCACTTCTCTGTATAAGTTCTGAAAAACAAAAGTTGATTGGGGCAAACGCATTTCCAGCATAAAGTTGGTGGCTTTTTTAAACACCATGCCACTGGACACAATAACAGCCGATATAAAGTTCCAGGTTAAGATGCCTATGGCCAGAAACATGACATAATTTTTAAAATCCTTGTCCAAAACCATGGTATAAACAAGAGACAACATGAAAACTTTAAGTATCAAGGTTAGCACAATCCAAAAGGATCCGATGACAGCGCCCTGATAACGGGACTTAAGTTCTAAGACCGCCAGCCTTTTCCAGAGTCTTTTGCGTTCATACCCTTTTTTAATGTCCTGAAAAAAATTCATAAAATGATAACAAAAGATTGAATGACCATGTGGTGATGGTGTTATATTAAAACAAAGTACAGCAATGGCTGCATGTGTTAATTGTTGAGTATTGCCGGATTTTAAAGCGCAACATTGTACTTTAAATGACGGCAAAGTTGGGGGTTGTCAATGTGATTTTAATCAGTAAATTTTACCTTTTGTAATTGCTAACATTATGTGGTGGCTGGTGTCAGATTGAAGCATATCCTTTTGGCTTAATTGTTTATATTGGGATTTGCGAAAACTTAATTGAGTAACACCGTATCCTTCATCATAAATTTGGCTGATAAACTGCTCAACATTATGATAACGCGCACGGTTAAATTCCATCAATATAATCATTTTGGGATTTTGTTTTCTGATAATTTGACTGCCATACCAAAACTTATCTTCTGAACCTTCTATATCAACTTTCATAAAGTCTATTGATTTTTCATTTTTAAATAAATCGTCAATAGAACTAATCATAACCTTATGGGTATTTGGATAATGATTTTCCCTGGCTTGTTCTGACACATTTTCAGCCAACAAACCATTCATAGGGCTTTCATCACTGTAAACAAATTCTAACTCTTCACCCGAATGATCTGAAATGGCCTGGTTGATGATATTTATTTTGCGATCAAAACCATTTACCCGACTACTTTTTAAAATAAGACGGCTTAAAAATGGATTGGCTTCCAAAGCATGAACGCGGCCAGCGCTGCCAGTTAGTTCAGCCATGAGCATTGAAAAATAGCCATAATTTGCACCAACATCTACCACTGTCATTCCGTCAGATACGTTTCTGGCAATAAATTCGGTGATATTCATTTCCCAAAAACCATTCATTTGCAGCTGAACTCCCAACCGCTCATCCAATGTACTGACAAACATTAAGTACTTACCAAGCACTCTACAAACTGCCTGCTGATTACCTTGATATTGTGATAAAGCTAAAGACCGGATAACGGATAAATTTTCATTCCGAAAAGTTTCATTTTTTAATCGATTAATAACAAATAATCCATTGGGTGCGAGCATAGAAGTTAACAATTAAACAAAAAAATCAGCATACCCAATTAATGAATAAATTAATAGCTTTTTTACAGAAAACAAACACGATCAGTAAGCCCTTCTTAAAATAGCTTGTTAAAAATACAGCAATTAACGTAATATTTACATTTGTTCCATGAATTGAACCATGAATATGAAAAGAAGAGCGTTTTTAAAAGCCACAGTTGCTGCCGGCTCTGCACCCTTAATTCTATCAGCGTGTACTGATCAAAACATTAGTCATTCTAAAGATGCCAATTCTATATCCGGCTTTATTTTTTCAGATGCTCATATCGGTTGGGAACATGAAATGCAACCTTCTTTAGAAACACAAGCTGAAATGATAAAAAGAATAAAAGAATTCTTTCCGCATTTGGATTTGGTTTTTGATACGGGTGATGTTTATCATGCACACATCAAGGAACCGGGACGAAAAATTGCACGTGATTTTTGGTTATCGAAGATGGCTGGTGAATTTCCCACAAGTTTAGTTCATTACATTCCGGGTAATCACGAGCTGGGTGTGGGATTGAAGGATGCCGAAATAACAGCCAGTGAATTGGGTAGTATGAATCTAAGACCTTATTATAGTTTTGACTATAAAGGCATTCATTTTATTTCTTTGCCACAACTGCTTAGCACCATACTTATCAGTCGAGAAAGTCTTAATTGGTTAAAACAGGATTTATTAATTAACCGAGAAAAAACCACTTTGATTTTTTCTCACAATTGTCTAAAAGAAACCACTTTTACCAATGATGAAACCGGATACCGAGAGATTGTTAACAGTGATGAAGTTTATAAAATTATCAATGAATACAATAATGTTATCGGTTGGTTTCATGGCCATAATCATCAATATGAAATTGTAAAAAAACATGAAAGACTCTATGTTTCAAATGGACGCATCGGTGGATTTAATCCCCCTAAACACTGGGGTGATTTTGGACAGGGACATTTAGGTGGTATTTACTTTGAAATCAATCACATCGGCTTGAATGTTAAATGTTTCAGCGCCACAGAAAATTGTTTCTTGGAAGATTTAGGCTTGACACATCTTTCAAACCATCTTCCATCAATCACCTCTTATCAGCCAGATGGCAAAACTAATTATTATTGGGGCCATGGCAAATTATTAAATGATACCAAACACCATTTCCATAATCATTATTTAGGCCATACGACACCTTATGCAATCATTACACCTAATCCCAATACCGTAATTAATGAAAATAATGATTTGACTTATGAAACTGAATTTTTCTTTGCCGGATCTGACATAAACAAAGTGGTTGGATTTGTGATCAAACCTGGAGCGCTTAAATCTATAGACACAAAAGACGGCTTAATGATTAACACACTTGCTCAAAAGAAATTTCAAATTCATTTTCCAGAAGAAAATTATCTGTATGACACATATTTAAGTAGAAGCGGTTACTATCGATGCAGTCAAAATTGTACTTATGAATTAGTCGCAAAGTTTTCCAATTTAAATGACGACACACGTATTAAATACTCATTTAAAGTATTGGATATCGAACACAATGTATGTTTTAAGCAAGATAAATTTAAATCTTTTCAATTGATAGACAATCGGTTACAAACAACCTTTAAAATTCCGGATAAAATGACGCAAGAACCTGCAGATAACCACCTCTATCTTTTTATTACAATAGAAGTCACTAATCCACCAGATAATATATTTGTACAATATATTAATTTGAATCAAATTATTGACCCTGACAAAGTCAAGCCTAAATTATTTGAAATTAATAATTCAACATTTCCTATAACTGAAAAACAAACGATTACAAAGTCAAAATCTTTGATGTCACCCACCGGAATTATTAATGTTCAAGATAACAATACTTCACATACCTTATTAGTAGTCACGCCAGATGTTCAATGGCAAATAAGAAACGCTTGTGCTGAATTATTTGACGATGAGATACACATTCATTCAATGCGCCATGATTTTCAAAACAATCCTGAAATTATCTTGACGCCGACAACACAGAAATCAACCTTTATTAACCGGTTAAAAAATATCACCTCTTGTAAAATCATCTATAAATCAGACTCAATTATTGTCAGTGATATCACCTCAAGTGCGGATGGTGGAATTATCTTAATTTCGGACTCTTCGGATGTATCAGTCTCAAATGGAGAAATCATTCATAAAACCCCTGAAGAAATGCACATAACTTTAAATAAAGATATCTCTGAAGTCACATTACAATACAATAAAACTTAGCTTGATTGAGGGAACAATAGCAACATAATATCCTGGTGTTTGGCTTGCTCAAGTGCTTCATATTTCGTTATATTATTTATTTTGGCATCTTTGTTTAATCGCTGCAAAATATATCCTTCTGAAATAATTAAATCGAGGAAATCACCCGGGTTTTCATAACGTGCCGCATTAAATTCTAATAAGAACACCATATGTGGATTATCCTGTCTAACCCTTTTCGATCCTAACCAAAACTGATATTCAGCACCCTCTATATCGACTTTAGCAAAATCAATGCGGGTATTGGGCTTAATAAAAGCATCTAAGGTTGTGGTTTTAATATAAATACTGCCCTCAGGAATAGAATTTTTATATCTTTTTTCTCTGCTCGAAATTAAATGCCCATTCATAGGTGCATTGGGTGGAACAAAAAAGGCTGCATCTTCTGATTGCTCATCACTTAATGCCACATTATTAACAGAAACACGACTTTTAAAGCCGTTTATACTGACACTATCATCAAATAAACCACATATAAAAGGATTGGCTTCAAAAGAAATAACCCGACCTTGGTCAGGCCCAACCAATTGAGCCATAAGCAATGAATAATAACCATAGTTTGCACCTACATCCAATACCACCATGTCCTTTTTTACAAATTGCGCAATGTATTCTGTAATATACATTTCCCACAAGCCACGCATCAGTAGGTGCATGCCAATGCCCCGGTCACGGGTATCGACAAAGAGGTTAAATCGACCGAGTATTCTACATATGGTGGTATTATTACCTAAATAAGCATTGTGACATAACTCCGAGATGGTGCGAATATTACTTTGTCGGTTATCAGGGTTTGCCAGCTTTTGAAATTTAAATAAGCCAATTAAATCTTTATTATCATTCATTGTGAGTAGATTCCATAGTCGAGTTGTTAGCTTCAAAATAATCTCAATTTAGAAGTTTAAATCAGAACATCATCAAAAATAATCATCCGAGCCTGAGTCGTCTTCGCTGGAGAGGTTGATGCGGACTTCGAGGCCCTGGCGGCTGTCGGCGTTGCCGAGGGCTTCCTCTAAGGTGATGATGCCTTCTTTGTACATGTCGTAGAGGGCTTGGTCGAAGGTTTGCATGCCTTCTTCGAGGGATTTGTCCATGGCGATTTTGAGTTCGTTGATTTCGCCGCGGCGGATGATTTCGCGGATTTGCGGTGTATTGTAAAGGACTTCGCAGGCGGGGCGGCGTTTTTTGTTGATGTCAATCACCAGTCGCTGTGAAATCACGGCTTTGAGGTTTAAGGCCAGGTTCATTAATACATTATTGTGCATTTCGCTGGGGAAGAAATTGAGGATACGTTCCATGGCCTGGTCGGAGTTATTGGAGTGTAAGGTGGCCATGCACAAATGACCGGTTTCGGCGAATGAAATGGCGGCTTCCATGGTTTCGGCGCTGTTGATTTCGCCGATAAGGATCAAATCCGGGGCTTCACGCAGCGCATTTCTTAAGGCCGGTTCGTAACCCAGGGTGTCGATGCCGATTTCACGTTGGTTAATGATGGATTTTTTGTGGCGGTGGACATATTCAATCGGATCTTCTACGGTGAGGATATGACCGGTGGTGTGGGTGTTGCGGTAATCAATCATGGAGGCCATGGTGGTGGATTTGCCGGAACCGGTGGCGCCGACAACCAGAATCAAACCGCGCTTTTCCATAATTAAATCATACAAATGCGTCGGCATGTGCAGGTCTTCTAAGGGTGGAATTTCACTTTTAATGGTTCTGATCACCATGCTCACTTCACCGCGTTGTCTGAAGACGTTAACACGGTAACGGCCGACACCTTTAATGGAGACCGCGAGGTTGCATTCTAAGGTGTCTTCAAATTGTTTTTGCTGACGTTCATTCATCAGGGAATAGGCAATTTTTTCGACAATCCCCGGCGGCAGTCCGGTGCTGCTCATGGCTTCCAGGACGCCTTCAATTTTGACGTTAATCGGCGCGCCGGTGGTCAGGTATAAATCTGAACCGTTGCGTTCGCGCATGGTTTTAAGAAAATGTGTAAGATCCATAATATCCTCTTTTAATTCATCACATTAATTTATGACATTCTCAGGGTGACAAATTCTGTCCAGTTGGCTTTTGTTAAAGCCCAGTTGTTCGCCGGCCTGATAAAAAGTCTGGGTTTCCAACAGGTGTATTTCACCATCCGCTGAGGCTATTTGCCACAGTTGTACCATCAACGCGTGTTTATCCCGGCGATTCAGAAAACGGTTAATTATTTGGGTTTGCGGTTTTAGAGACACCGACACCTGGGCACTGATGTTGGCATGCGCCAGATACTTGTTGGCCTTAGCACGACTGAGGTTCAGGCGCTTGGTCAGGTGTTCATTGAGCACCAGTTTTTCGATGTACAGTTCCACATAATCGGCTTTCACCATTTCGGTGAGTAAGCAGATAATGGCCTGGTTCAACTGGTCTTTATCTTCATCATCCAACCTCGCAGGGGCACTGTCAGAAGAGAAAAATGACCGGATTGAATTCAAAATATTGACCATAGAATGGTTGATGCGGACGACAAAATACTGATAATACACAATACTCACTTAACTGCAAACAGATTTATGCGTCTTATTTTCTTCTTTGTGACTTTATTCGTGTTTAACGGCTGCCAGCAGCCACCCATTAAAAAACAGGTTCAACCGGTCGCCGCTGAACAATCAGTGACCACTTTGATTACAGCGATTGAGCAATGTCAGAAGAGCCCCACTTGTGAAGAAGCCCTGAATGCCTACTTTAAGCAGTTCGAAGAAACCACCCAAACCGAGGAAATGATTGCCGATCAGGCAGAAACCGAAGTAAACCTCACCCGGATTTCTGACGCGGCCACCTTAAACCAGCCGTTACTGGCTAACCAGCGTATTCAGGCAGCTTTGAATGAATGGTTGACCTGGAAAAGGCCTATTTTGATTGAAACCTGGAATAATTATCAGTTTTTAAAACGTTATATCTTGCCGCCATTTACCGAAAAAAATATTCCCGAGCATTTTATGCTGGCCATTATTGCCCAGGAAAGCGGCGGTCGGGTGCATTCCATGTCTTCCGCCGGTGCCAGTGGTTTGTTTCAGTTTATGCCGGCCACAGCCGAAAGATTCGGGGTGGTCGGCACATTGGGTGATTACGACGCCCGTTACCACCCCAAATCCGCGGCTCAGGGCGCGGCAGACTATATTCAGGAACAACGCCAGTTATACGGCGATGATTTCGCCAAAATTCTGGCTGCCTATAACGCCGGTGAAAACCGCTTTAAGCGCCTCAACGCTCGGCATAATAATCAGTCGCTGTGGCAGACTGAATTTTATGCAGACCTGCCGCGTGAAACCCGCAGTTATATTGCCAGTGTTTTATCGGCGATGCTGATTTTTAACAATCCGGACGATTTTAATGTGACCCTGACACCCATCGATGGCCGCACCGCCGTGATAGAGGCCCAAAGCGATGTGTCCTTAAGTGAACTTGCGGTGTGTTTTGGTCAATATAACCATGAAATGGGCTGGTACCGCACATTGCGCAACCTCAATCCCACGGTAAAAGCCAAACGCGTGATCAAGCAGGGTTCGCCGATTGTGGTGCCGGAATTGTTAAAACCAATCTATGACAGCCAATGTCAGGACAATGCACTGATGACCCTGGCCAAAAAAATCCATGATGCGGATTTTCCCGAGCGGCCGGCTTTTACCTATTACCGTATTCGCAAGGGTGATTCATTAAGCACCATCAGCCGCCGTTTCAGTTGCACCTCTAAAACCGAAATCGCACGCCTGAATAACATTAAGCCTCCACGCTATCTGATTAATGCCGGTAAGCGCTTAAAAGTACCCCAATGTTAGATGGCATTGCCGGTCGCCGATTATTCTGGGGTCTTGTTGCCACTTTAGTGACCCTACAGTTGTTGCTGGCAACGCAGACTGAACTATTCGGGGACGAGGCCTTTTACTGGCTGGAAAGTCGCTTTCCCGATTGGTCTTACAGTGAGATTCCGGGTTTTGTGCCGTGGCTTAACGTCCTCACCACAGCTGTTTTACCGCAGCATCCGTTTTTCCTGCGTCTGCCGTTTTTGCTGGCCTGCTGGTGTCTGCCGTGGCTGGGTTATGCCTTGTCCTTTGGCTTGTCACAATCCACACAAGCTGCCCGACACGGGGCTTTATTCACTTTGATTTTGCCTTTATTGGGTTTAACCGGTGTGCTGGCCATTGCCGATATCTGGCTGGTGTTTTTTACCTTACTGGCGGTGTTTTTGTGGTTGCGATTACTTCAAACCCAGTCAGCCCGGCCCGCTTTATTGCTGGGTTTAACCCTGATGCTGGCGGTGAATGTGCATATCCGGTTTTGGTTTGTTTTGTTTATCGCTTTGCTGGCAGCCGCCGTGGTATATAAACAAAAACTGTTCAAACTAAAACCTTTGTGGCAAATCACCCTACCTTTGACCCTATTGGGTTTTGTGCCCATTGTTATTTTTAATATCCAGCAAGGCTTCCCTTTGCTTGAATTCCAATTGGGTGAGCGTAACCCCTGGCAGTTTCAGTTAAACCATGGATGGTTTTTTATTGGCCAAATCATCATCACCACACCGCTGGTTTTTTACCTGTGCCTGTTGAGTTTAAAGAAACCACAGCCCAACCGGCCGAACTTGCAAGCCAGGCGATTTATCCAATTACTGGCCGTTTTATATTGGCTGTTGTACGCCCTTTTGGGGTTCTTTTCTGATAATTTGCGCACCAATATCCACTGGCCATTACCGGCATATTTATTGCTTCTGTTGGTGGCGGCCGCTGATGTTTCACATCGCCTACAATTAAAAAGATGGGCTGTTATCACAGGTGGCCTGGCACATGTTGGTTTGTTAATGGTTTTTTATGGTTTGCTGCACCTATGGCCGGTTGACTCAAACACACATAAACAACTGATTAATAACGCCATCGGCTGGCAACAATTGGCCGCCAAAACCGAGCAGTTACAACAGCCGGGCCAAGCCGTGATTGCCGATTATTTTATGACTGCGGCGGCGTTAAGTTATTACCGCGACAATACCCGGCCGGTGGCAGCCCTGCCGCACCCCATGAATGTCAAGCATGGTCGCCAAAAGCAATTGGCATTGATGGGTTTGTTTTATCAAGACAGTCCGCAACAACCGGTTTTGCTGGTGGTTGAGCACAGCGCCTTAAAACTCAGTCAGCAGATTGGCTTTTATCAACAAAGCTGTGAACAGCTTGATGGTTTGCAGCTGGTGGATGATTTAAGTATCGCCAGTGGCAGTAAATTGTATTATTTCTTTGTCAGCAACAGCGGTTATTGTGAATTACCGCCGATTGTTTATCATGATTTTGCCGATGGTGAGCACCGTGGCTGGGTGGTGGCAGAAAAAAATGCACAGACTCAGATTAACGATATATCGCAAACGGGCCTATCAAAACCTATCAAAACCCGGGCGCTGTCATTGGGTAATAATGTTTTGTTCCGTGATCTGGATCCTGAACGCTATCAACGCTTGAGTTATTCACTCAAATCTCATCAGAATATACAATTACAAATCCATAAAGACCACAAAACCATCACCACCCGCCGCTTTTATCGTTAAACCCCGGTGGGTTGATGATCAGTCTTCCATGGTTTATTCTCGCACAAGCCGAAAGCCTATGTGGGTGTAGGCATCACCGTAATCAATCATTTGGATGTCACCGTCAGCCCGCTGATCAGACAACCAGGACAAACCCGCCACCGGGTTTTTGCCACAGGGTTTTTCAGGTGCAAAAAATGATTTTATTTTCCCCGGCGCTTCACAACCATCAAGCCATTCTGCAGCATTGCCATGGATACCGAACAAACCCGTATCGGATCCGCCCAGAGCGCGCACCGGCGCCAGATGCGGAAAACCGTCATCGCAATCGTAGTAAGACACCCCGTCATTTTTATCGGGAAAATCCGTTCCCGCGAGGTTGTTATGACCACATCGTTTTACGCCACCACTTTGCGCTGCCAACACCTGCCATTCATCCCGGGTGGGCAGGCGATAATTGTGTCCGGTTTCCTTACTGAGCCATTGCGCATAATCACGGGCATCCTGCCAGCTAACACACACTGCCGGCATATCACCTGCGTATGGAAATCCCACATTGTCCAGATTCCGGCTCGAAAAAATCAGATTGGACTTCAATACACTTTTGCATTTTTGCAAGGGCCGATGGGTGGCCTGGACAAATTGACGGTATTGATGTTGGGTGATTTCTGTGGCCGTCGCATAAAATCCATAGCTCACAGCTCCGCCGGATGACGGTGTCACCAAAACAGCCTTGATTCCGCGCTGATCTTTTATCACTTGACCACTTTCGGGTATTTTGGCCACCAGTTCATTCAACTCATCAACCAGCCGGTGGCCGGGAACAAACACATCAGTCAAAGCCACCAGGCGGGTCGCCAGAGCCCGGTTATTGTTTTTGACGGCACTGTTGACCTGTTCAGACAGGCTGCCCAGCAATAAACTCACGGTCATTTCACTGCGGCCGGCGAGGTATTGAAGCAAAGATTCATTCACCAAAGCCACTTTGTGACGAACGGTGGTCAAAGACTCGGCAAATTGTTCTGCCAGCGCATAATTGCGGTTTAAAACCGCCTGATAAGCCAGTTCAAAATAACCGTCATTGATTTCAGACAATAAAGCCCGCGCTTCCTCATGACGGGGCTGATCGGCCAACACCTGCAGCAATTTATCCAGCGCATTGTTGTCATCCGGGGTGGTTAATTGTTTATTTTGGATGTTCTCTCTGGCGCGGCTCAACAAATCATGGGTTGCTTGTTCTGATAACAAGGGCTCACGCGCCACTGTGTCGGCCTGAGTTTCTGTATCTTTGGGCGGGCTTTGATGCGCACGGATAAATGGCGGCTGATTTTTTGATTCAGGGTTCTGATCAGATGAGCGCAGAACCGGTTCAGACACCAGCTTATCCCGCTTCGACCACAACCAGCCGCCGGTCATAACCGCCACCAGCAACACGGAAACCAGCAGATACGGCCAGGCATTTAGGCGTCTGACCGGGCCTTGTTTTAATTGTGGTGTGAGTTGTTCGATGGCTTTTTGCAGTTCCGGCATGGACTGAAAACGCTGGTTGGGGGATTTGGCCAGACAACGGTCAATAATCGGTTGCCAGTGCGCCACTTTTTTGGGTAACCGTGGCACCGGATTTTCCACATGCGCCATCATAATACCCAGATCATCAGGCGCATCGAACACCGGCTTACCGGTTAACACTTCGTACAAAATGGCACCCAGACCGTAAATATCTGAACGGGCATCCACATGTTTGGAACGGGCCTGCTCAGGGCTGAGGTAATGAATACTGCCGACAATCCGCTGATCCTTGGTGAAACGGCGTTTACCGCTGCTCAGCGCAATCCCGAAATCTGCAATTTTGACATTGCCAAACTGATCAAACAGTATGTTTTCGGGCTTGATATCCCGGTGCACCACACCTTGCGCATGGGCATAGGCAAAGCCCTGACACAAACCCGACATCACTTTTATCAGCTCTTCATCGTTATGATAAGCAAAACCGGTCAAATCACCATGCTGTAAATAGGGCATGGCATAAAACAAGATGTGATTATCCACCGCACCCACGTCATAAATACTGACGATGTTCGGGTGGTAGAGTTTGGCAATGATTTCCGCTTCCTGTTTAAAACGTTTAACCACATTGCTTTCATCAGCAATCACCGGACGCATAACTTTTAACGCCACTTCGCGTTTTAAGGACTCCTGATAAGCAAGATAAACCACACTCATACCGCCTTCTCCTATCTGGCGGATAATGCGGTATCCCGGTATCTGAATATCTTGAGATGATGCGTTCATGGCACTATTGTAGCGCAATCATTTCACAAATGAACACCGGCTTTTGCGATGTTCAAAAAAGGTGACAGCTTTTGTCACAAAATACAATTCTGATGCCAGTTGAGCGCTTTAAAACCATATTTCAGTTCATTTACACCCTGTTTTGACGCCGGAGCAATGTAAATTTAACGTGTTGTGATATGCTAAGTATCAGGGTTTCGGGAGTGTGATATGATGAATACAAACGGTATAAATCAGGAAGATCAAATTATTATTGTTAAATGCGGTGATTGTCACCGGCAAACCATTTATTTGAAAATAATGAATGCCGCGCACAACACGCGCCCATACAATTCACAACGCATCATCTGTAGCCAATGTCAGTTAACAAAATCAGAACCACCTTATCGTGCCGCACAGCATGCCCGACCACTGAATGAGACCGCTTAGTTACGGAACCGTGAAATCGGCCGACATCTGCCGGCAACAAACCCAACTGTATAACAAGCAATTTCAGGACATATACCACCACCGGTCTGCCATCGAAGAATCACACTATGTTTTTCATCAGGGCAATCAGTTACAACAGCAGTGGCAGGCGCAGTCAGATCAGGCTGTTTTTGTTATCGCAGAAACCGGGTTCGGCAGTGGTCTAAACTTTTTAACCACCCGACAACTATGGCAAAATTGTTCCCGTAAACCCCGGCAATTGCATTACATCAGCACAGAGCAATGGCTGCTGACACCCGCACAATTAAATGCCTTTTACAAACCATGGCCTGATTTGCATGCCGATCTGGAAATATTAAACGAGGTGTTTGCGCACAACCGGGCGGGCTTTCATAACCACCGCATTGATCATGACATCACCTTAACCCTATTACTGGGCGATGCCACCGCCTGCCTGAAACAATTAACAGCCCAAATAGATGCCTGGTTTTTAGACGGCTTTACGCCGGCTAAAAATCCGGATATGTGGTCTGAGGCTTTATTTTCTCAGGTGGGCAGGTTGTCAAAACCGGGCAGCACTTTTGCCACCTTTACCGCAGCTTCGCAGGTTCGTCGAAATTTACAATCGGTGGGTTTTGAGGTGAGTAAATCACCGGGTTTTAAGGGTAAAAGAGAACGCCTGACGGGACAATTTAAAGCACCACTTAAAACCGACCAACCCCAACAAAGCTGGGCACCAACGCCAGCAGCGACACCCTCACCTAAAAAAATCACCATTATCGGAAGCGGTATTGCAGGTTTATGCCTGGCGCATTCAGCCAAACAGAACGGCTTACACGTGACCCTGATTGACCGCTCAGACAAGCCGCTGGCCGGCGCTTCGGGCAACCCCTATGCGCTGTTTATGCCTTATTTAACTGCCAAGAGCTCCCCCGAAGCCCTGTTTTACTGGCGGGCTTTTGAATCGGCTGTGCGGTTTTATCCTGATTCTGTTTTCAGTTCCATCGGGGTTAATGAAACAACCAACAAATCACCTGCCGACGATCAACGCCTTCAGCTACCCAATCATTTAATTCAGCACAGCGATCAGGGTTTTTACTATCCAGGTTCAGGATATATTGACACCGCCAAACTGACTAAACAACTGTTGGCCGCCATAGACACACGATTAACGGCTGAAGCGGCCGGCATAGAACAGACTGCACAGGGCAGCTGGTCGATAATAAACAATCAACACATCGCCATTCATCATTGTGATCTGTTAGTGGTGGCAGCCGGCATCCGGAGTCTGCAGTTGTTACCGGATCTGACACCTTTTACCCAAGCCCGCCGAGGTCAGACTGAGTTGTACCAATTATCCATCTGGCCGGAACATCTTAAGCAGATTCAACTCAATCATGGTTACCTGATTCCGCTTCAAGACCAGCAACAAATCCTGGTGGGCGGTGACCATCAACATGTTCCTAAAAAGGACTGGTTCAGAGACTGCGTGCCTGATCCGGATAAACTTCAACTTAATCTAAATACCCTCAAAAGTGAACAGCTTTGCGCAACAATTTACCGGACACAACACCTGACCACCCGGTCGGGTATTCGCTGCCATACGCTGGATCATCTACCGCTGTGCGGCCCGCTGGTTGATGAAGCCCAATTCACACAGGATTACGCCGACTTGCACCACGGACGGCACTGGCAGCATTATCCGGCCGCCAAAACCCGACAAAATCTGTACGTGCTCACCGGCTTAGGCTCACGCGGCTATACCTCAGCACCGCTGCTCGCCGAGCACCTCATCGCCATGATAATGAACCGGCCTTTACCTCTGGAATATGAACTGACGGAACGGCTACACCCAAATCGATTTCTATACCGCCGCCTCAAAAAACCACCCAACATCACGTCATAGACAACATCTGACCGATGACATTCATAGCGGCACAATGCCGTCCTCGCACAAATATTGTCAATCCGCTAAAATACCTGTTTAACCAGCCCGGATAAATACATGTTACCCCAGGAAATCATTAAGAAAAAACGCGATGGACTGACCCTGACCACGGAAGAGCTGAATGAATTCGTGCGTGGTGTGACCGATGAATCGGTCAGCGAAGCGCAGATTGCCGCTTTTGCCATGGCGGTGTATTTTCAGGACATGACCTTTGATGAGTGTCGGGATTTCACCTTTGCCATGCAGCATTCCGGCGATACCCTGGACTGGTCGGATTGTGATTTACGGGGACCGGTTATAGATAAGCACTCCACCGGTGGTGTGGGCGATAAAGTCTCTCTCATGCTGGCACCGATACTGGCCGCCTGTGGCGCCCATGTGCCGATGATTTCCGGCCGTGGTTTGGGCCATACCGGTGGCACCTTAGACAAACTCGAAGCTATACCCGGTTATAATACCCACATAGATGTCGCTGAATTTAAACGCATCACCCGAAAAGTCGGCTGTTCCATTATCGGCCAAACCGCTGAATTGGCGCCGGCGGATAAGCGCATCTATGCAACTCGTGATATCACCGCCACGGTCGATTGCATTCCATTAATCACCGCGTCTATTCTTTCAAAGAAACTTGCCGCCGGACTCGACGCCCTGATTATGGATGTGAAATGCGGTAACGGCGCCTTTGCCAATAACCCAGACATGGCCCGTGCCCTGGCGAAAAACATCGTCAAAGTCTCACCGATTCCAACCCGCGCATTGATTACCGATATGAATCAGGTGCTCGGCCACAGCGCCGGCAATGCCGTGGAAATCCGCGAAACCATCGATTACCTCACCGGCGATCATGTCGATACCCGCTTACACGAACTGGTCAAACGCCTGGCTGCAGAATTACTCATCATGGGCAACATCGAAACCGACCTCAACAGCGCCCTGAATAAAGTCCAAAGCGTACTCGACAACGGCCAGGCCGCCGAAAAATTCAGTTTTATGACCTCGGTTCACGGTGGTCCTGCGGACTTACTCGATAACCCCGAAGACTACCTCGAACGCGCCCCAATTATCGAACCGGTGTTCGTCCCCGAAGCCGGCACCCTCACCGCCACCGCCTGCCGCGACATCGGCCTGATCGTCGTCGAACTCGGCGGCGGCCGCCGAAAATCCACCGACCCCATTGACCACAGCGTAGGCCTCACCCAACTCGCCCCCCTCGGCACCCATTTAGACAGCCAAACACCCCTGTGCCTGGTTCACGCAAAAAACAAAGAAGATTTTGAACAAGCCAAAGCACAGTTATTGAAAGCAGTGACGGTTGGAGACGGAAAAGTTGATAAAGGACAATCGATTATTACTGAGGTGATTTGATTTAAAAAATCACCGTCATGCTCGCACCACCAAAAATATCCCGTCATTCTCGGACACCGGTCACTACCTATTCCCTTTTATCGTGACAGTGACTAGCCCCCCATAAACACTGCCAAAGCTAAAGAGAGTATAATAACTTTAACTTTGGAGCAAACCA
>NZ_BMEO01000019.1 GCF_014636635.1 Marinicella pacifica
AAAATCTGTAGTGATTATCGATTGGACTTGTAAGAAATTGTCGATTTTCATGCCTGTCCTCAATTATTTCTCAATTATTCCTCCTCAATTATTACCTGCTCAATTATTACTCAATTATTATCGAAGGAGTGAAAGCATGAAGAATAACGACAACCATCTCCGGCTTTTTGTCTACGGAACCCTGAAAAAGGGATTCTGGACCTTTGACCGGTTCTGCACCCGGGCCATCAGTATCGAAGCCGCCACCACTTGGGGCAGGCTTAACCAACTGCCAGCGGGATTCCCGGCCTTGGAAGTCCCGGAGAGCTCAATACTGGCCACCGGCACCGCTGATCCGCTGGCCGATACCCAAACCCAGAACACCATCGAGCTCCCCGAAAATGCCATGACACAACCGGAAGGCGATTGGGATCTGGTCCACGGGGAGCTGATGACCTTCGCTAATCCCGGTTTCGATCTGCCGCCCATCGATCGGCTGGAGGCATTCGACCCGAATGGCCGTTGTGTTTATGCGCGGGTTCTGGTGGCGATTGATGTTTATGGTGAGGTGACGCTTGGGTGGACTTACAAATACGAAGCTACGAACAATGGGGAGCGGACGAATGGGAACTGGCAGGGTTATTTTGAGTCGGTCTGAATCGATTTAGCCGCCTCAAGCAGCTTTTCAATCTGTTTTGAGGTGAAGTCGGAATCCTTAATGAATCTTAGAAGCTCCATAACTTCAGGCTGGTCGTTTAGAAAATCTGAAACTTCCGGGTCTGTGGAAGACGATAAACGGAATAGAACATCCGGGTCAGCCGCCAGCTCTTTTGCAAGGGCTTTTATTACCTCCGGCTTCGGTGGCTTCTCCTTGCCACGTTCTATCCGGCTGAGATATGCGGGAGAAATGCCGATCTTACCTGCAGTTTCCCGCAAGCCGAGATCCTGGGCTGTCCGCAGCTCCCTGATTGTGTCACCGAAATTTTTCACTCAAGCACTCCTGATTTTGCCAGTTTTTCATTCGTCTCTGTAATATACATCAATGTTTAGTGTTTTGCAACACGAAATTTATCTGGTAAAATTTGGAATCTTATGGTATATTGCGGTTGTTTTTGGTATGGGTTCTTTCTATATTACACAGATTGCGGCAATTGTGCCCCGAGCAAATCAACACCTTACGGAGAGGTGATATGCAAAACGAAGAAGTATTTAAAATCAAAGATGTAGCAGCATTGCTCAAGGTTGGAGAGAAGACCGTTTACTCGATGGCTCAGTCTGGGGAATTGCCTGCTTTTAAGGTTCGCGGTCAATGGAGGTTCTCTAAGAAGGACATTGACGAGTGGATCGAACAACAGAAAACAAGCTCTCAGGATCTGGGAGGCGATGAATGAAAAGATTTACAAACCCCTGCCAGTGGAGGCTTGATAATGAGTAAGAAAAACAAACAGTCAGAGAAGACTATCGCAGCAGGGTATCTGCTGGATTATATATCCGGGAAACAAATCAAGGAGACAAAGAAGGAAGAGGTGCGCCAACGCATCGTTCGGGCCTTGATTCATGAGTATGGGATTTCCCCGGATGACATGGCGCGGGACTTCAAAGTTGATGGCCGTAAAAAGGCGGACGTTGCCATATTCCATCATGGCAAGGATCATGAAATCGAGAATATCAGCCGTATCGTCCTCTGTCGACAGGAGTCAAAGGTAGGAAAAACAGCCGTCCGTATTCGTTATTTCGAACAGGCCGCTGCGGATTTGGAAGCCCTTGAAGAGCTTTTACAAAGTGTTGAGTCCTGCCAATACGGGCTCTGGACCAATGGCCTTGAATTCTTCTTTTTAGAAAAAGAACAGAAACGATTTGAAACCAAATGCAACCCGATCGGGGATTGGCCCATGGCAGAAGAGTCCATGGGAACCAAGGATGTCGTTTCCGATGCCCGCACCCGCGTTGCCGACAACGACATGCTGAAAGTCACCTTCCGTCGTTGTCACAACTTTGTTCATGGTAATGAGGGTATGCCCAAAGATGCTGCCTTCTGGCAGTTCCTTTATCTGATCTTCTGCAAAATGCACGACGAGACCTTTAAGCGGGGTGAGCGTCGTTTCTGGGCAGGCCCTAAAGAACAGTTTGATAATGCCGGTCGCAAAGAGATCCGCAAACGAATCGAACCGCTCTTCAATGAGGTGAAAGCCAAGTTCCCCAATATCTTCAGGGGCAATGAAGAGATCTCACTCTCAGACCGCGCTCTGGCCTTTATGGTGTCCGAGCTTGCCAAGTATGATTTTACCCGGACCGATGTTGATGCCAAGGGCGTCGCCTATCAGGAGATTGTAGGCACCAACCTGCGTGGCGACAGAGGCCAATACTTCACACCAAGAGGCGTTGTGAAGCTCGTTGTAGAGATGCTTGACCCGAAAGAGAACGAACGGGTTCTGGACCCCGCCTGTGGTACCGGAGGATTCCTTGTGGCCAACCTCGGTCACATGTTGAAAAAATTTAGAGATGAAGAAGGCACCACTGCCGGAACGGAAAACACCACTGAATTCCTGAATGTATATGACCGCCTGAAAGAATACGCCGGGGAAATGGTCTTCGGCTCCGACTTTGACCAGTTCCTTGTAAGAGCATCCCAAATGAACATGGTAATGGCCGGGGACGGTCGCGGTCACCTGTATCACATGAACTCGCTGGAATTTCCCAACGGCCACCTGCAGGACAAGGCTGCTGCCAACGACATTCCATTCGGCAGTATTGATGTCGTGATGACCAATCCGCCGTTCGGCTCTGATATCCCAATCACGGATAAGAATATCCTTAAACACTATGAGCTCGCCCATAACTGGGAGTCGGATGGTGATGGTGGCTTCAGAAACACCGGTGTACTTAAAAACAGCGTGGCTCCGGAAATCCTGTTTATTGAACGCTGTCTGAAATGGCTGAAGCCCGGCACCGGACGGATGGGAATCGTTCTGCCTGATGGTGTATTGGGAAATCCGGCGGCTGAATACATCCGCTGGTGGATCATGCGGGAGTCACAGGTCATGGCATCTGTAGACCTTCCGGTAGAAGCTTTTATTGCTGAAGCCAATGTAAACATCCTTACCAGCCTTCTTTTCCTTCGCAGAAAGAGCGAACAGGAAAAGCATGCCGAAGCAATGGGCGGTATGGAAGAATACCCTGTCTTTATGGCTGTAGCGGATAAGGTTGGTTTTGACCGCCGTGGTAACAAACTCTACAAACGTACCCCTGACGGCGAAGAGATTATTGAGGCCAAAGAATACATCGAAAAACTTCGCATCGGTGGCCGCATTGTTGAACGTAATCTCACGCGGAATGAAAAGGTTGAAGACAACGACCTGCCGGTGATTGCGGAAATGTATCGTGAATTTTTAAGGGAGCATGACTGATGAGCGAACAAAATGAAGAACTCATTGATGTAGCGCCTGAAGCAACCGAAGAGGATGCTCCCGATAATTTCTTTATTGATATATTGTCGGGTGAGGCACAGACGCCTTCTCCTAAAAAGTTGCTTGTCCAGCGCGTCCTAAGGCAGCTGATTGAGAGCTACGGTTTTGACCGATCTGACATTGAGGTCGGTTACAACCCGCGAATTCAAGGGCACGGCCGCAAGACTATTGATATCGCGTTGTTCCGCAATGGTAGAGAACATACCAACGACAACCTCCAGCGAATCATTGTCTGCACAACGCAAAAGAAGAGAGACAAGCTCAGATCGCACACCGAGGCCGATGCTGATCTCCGTCAGCTCAAAGAATTAATCGAACTGTTAACCTCCGTCTCCTTGGGCATGTGGACCAACGGACAGGAGGAATTTCTGTTTCAGGTGGAGCGAACCCGTTTTGAAGTCCGCACTAAGCCCCTCGGTGTTTGGCCGGTTCCCGGAGAAAACACCACTGATCTTGACCAGACTGGTGGTGTGATTCAGGTCAGTGCCGATGCAGAAGATCTAGAGGATGCACTGCTCCGCTGCAAACAATATCTGAACCGAAACCTCGGTCTGGACCATAAGGACGCCTTCAAACAACTGGCCGTTCTGGTGTTGGCAAAAATCTTTGACGAGACCCAGCGCCCAACTGACAGACGCTTCTGGATCAAAGGTGACGAGCCGTTCACCGAAGAGGGTCAGCAAGCGATTCAGGAACGGATCTCTGGCTGCATAACGGATGCAAAAGCATGGCAGCCCAACCTCCTTGCCCGTGGATGGGATCTGACTCTCGAGGCCAACGAAACGGCCCGGGTGGTGATGGAGCTTGCCAGATACAATTTGAGCGAAACATTGCCTCGATACCGTACCGATGCGTTCAGGGCAATGGCCCGTAATGTAATGGACGGCCGCGAAGGTCGCTATCCCACTCCGCTAAATGTGGCCGAGATGGCGGTCAGAATGCTTGATCCGAAAGCAACAGACCGAGTGATGGACTGCTCCAGCGGAACGGGTACCTTTTTGGCCATGGCTGCAACGCATGTCTTCAACCAATATCTTGCCGATGCTGGAACCACGCCTGAAGAAGCGACCGCCGAACAGATTGTTGAAGCGCAGAATCAGACTGCCGAATGGGTCGGTACCAAAGCGCTTGGATGTGAAATTGACCCGTATCTTACGGTCACCAGCCGTATGAACTTGCTCTTTACTGTGGGAAGTCCCGGCCGCGTTTTCAGATTGGATGCCCGGACATTTCCGGAGGGCGATCTCGATGGCGTTGAAGCAGCCCGGACAGCTATTCCGCTCGAGAGCATGGACATGGTTCTGCTGAATCCATGGTTTTCAACCAAAGACACCGTTACCGATGAATCGATCCTGAGTTCCTATGAACTGGGCAAAGTCTGGAACAAGGAAGAAGGCGGCACCGGATACGTCAATTCCGGTGATATCAACTCCGCCGGTGTCCCTCCAGAAATCCTGTTTATTGAACGAGCGCTGAAATGGGTAAGACCCGGAACCGGTCGTGTTGCCATTTTGCTGCCCGATGGTGTGCTGGGGAATCCCGGGGATGAATATGTACGCTGGTGGATACTGCGGCACTGTGAAGTGCTGGCCAGTGTCGATCTGCCCGTAGAGCCGTTCAAGGTGACTGTGAAGGAATACGGCCTGACACCTGCCTTGCCGAGCCTTTTGGTATTGCGCCGCCGGAGCACTGAAGAGCTTATCAATACGGAACACCCCGAGTACAAGGTCTTCATGGCCGTTGTGGATCGGGCCGGTGTGGATTCCCGAGGGAACCAGCTCTTTGAGCGAGCGCCAGATGGTGAAGAGCTCATTTTTGAAGAAGAGGTGGTCGAACGTGTCCGTGTGGGCGGTGAGGTGCAAATTCGCCGGACTACCCGAAGGGACCGCAAAATTCACGATGAACTTCCTCTTGTGGCAGACAAATTTAAAGAATTCATGGAAACCGGCGAGGTGTCAGTATGAGTAGAAAATTTCAAGTAAAGACAATTCCCAGCAGATGGTTGGAAACAGATGGACGACGCCTTGACTGTGGTCCTTATATGTCTGGAGCCGTTGAGGCAAGAGAGTTATTAAATAGTCTACCCTCAGCAAAGGAAGCTTTGAATGATTTGGTCTCTGGAATTTACCACGCCGGGCGAGAAAGTCGTACATGGGTTGAATCTCCAGAGCATGGGGTACCTTTCATGGGAAGTACGGATATTTTAGCTGCGGATCTTTCCCATATTAATCTGATTTCAAAAAAGCAGGTTGAAGCAAACCCTAACTTTAAGATTGGTGAGGGTTGGACTCTCATAACGAGGTCTGGAACCATAGGAAGAATGGCTTATGCTCATTCTGGAATGGACGGGCTTGCCTGTTCAGAACATGTGATGCGAGTCGTGCCGGACGAAGACAAGGTAAAGCCTGGCTTTATTTATGCCTACCTTTCAAGCATGTTTGGTGTGCCTTTGGTGATATCAGGGACCTATGGCTCAATCATCCAAAGTATCGAACCTCACCACATTTCAGATCTGCCAGTTCCTCGTCTGGGTGATATCGAAAACCAAGCACATGAATTAGTTCAAAGGGCTGCAGATTTACGTGTTGAGGCAACCGCTCTTCTAAAACAGGCTGGAATCAAGGTTAATGAAACCTTTGGTTTGCCTGAAAAGTTGGCTCTTTCTCATCGGAATTTTTCATGCGCAGTCGCATCTTCCAACAATGTTATGGCGAGGATGGAAGCCACTTTTCATGACGGAATTGCACAAGAAAGCGATCGTCTCATAGATGCTATTCCTGCCAAGGATTATCTCATTGATCTTGGAGTCTCCTTTGGTGAGACAGGCCGACTCAAACAGGTATTTGTCGAGCAAGAATTTGGCGAACCATTTTTGACCAGTGGTGAGATATTTAGACAAATATATGCGCCATCAAGGTTTCTTTCGAGGAGGCTGCTACCAGACGATAATAGCTGGGCTACCCAAGAAGGTGATCTCCTTTTGGCTCGAAGTGGCCAAGTGGGTGGGATTATCGGTCGAGGTGTCTGGGCTGACAGTCGATTCAATAGCGCCTGTGTATCGGTTGATGTTATCAGAATAAGTGCGCAGAACGCCTCCATCCTTCCGGGGTATCTGTATGCCTACCTGTTCCTGACCGATGTGGGTTACCGTCAGCTCATTCGAACAGCTGCCGGAAGTTCTATTCCACACCTATCTGTTTCTGATGTCCAAAAGCTCCTTATTCCTCGGGGTGAATCTGAGTTTGAAGAAGAGGTCAACGATATGGTTTGGAAAGCTGGAAGAGATAGAGCTGAAGCTCAGCAACTTGAAGATGAAGCTCGTATTCTGGTTGAACGAACCATCAAAGAGGGAGGA
The DNA here is from genome assembly GCF_014636635.1 of Marinicella pacifica. Lineage (GTDB taxonomy): Bacteria > Pseudomonadota > Gammaproteobacteria > Xanthomonadales > Marinicellaceae > Marinicella > Marinicella pacifica. Next base: position 6,802 of record NZ_BMEO01000019.1, read on the forward strand.
CGCTAATGGCTAAGGTGATTACGGAGATCAGCGGAATCCCGGCGAATGATGCCGAACGTAAAGCTATTGGCTTGCTGCGCGACAACCTCCCCGACAGTTGGATGCTGTTTCACAACTTTGAGCTCCGTCAGGGAGAGGAGGTGTTTGAAATTGATCTGGCTGTGATGTCACCTCACGCCGTATATCTGGTGGATGTCAAGGGAACCCACGGACTCATCGATGTCTACGGTTCCAAGTGGTATCCCGAAGGCAGGCAGCCCTTCCACTCTCCGTTGGCCAAACTCCGTAATCATGCAAAAATTTTGGCTTCTATCATCAAGGACAGCAATCCCGGTTTAACCGAGCTACGCAAGGCGCATGTTCAAGCGGTGGTGCTGTTGACGGCTGATGATGCCAAACTGAACGATCCGGCTGGGATTGATTCACCGGACGTAACCGATCTGAAGCACTGCATCAATTATCTCTCCGACAAAAAGCGGATACCCGATCACCGGCTCGATAACATTCAGCGTCATCATGCCCAGATTTTCAAGGCGATCACCGGCAAGGCGAAACCCAAGAGCTCGGCTCTGGTTTTCCGGGATTGGCAGGTTGAAGAAAAACTCGGCGGTGATGACCACTATACCGAATACCGGGCCAAGCACAGCCTGTTGGGTAAAACCGGCGGCATGGCCCGTTTAAGGGTGTATCAGGCCGATCCGTATCAGGATGAAGCAGACCGGAAAGAGGAATTCAAAAAAATCAGCAATGCTTACCGTGCGGTAGCGCATATGCCGACCCACGCCAACATCCTTGCGGTCAAGGACCTCTTTGTATTGGATGAGGAAGACCGGGTTGTTCTGGTGACCGAAGATTTGCCCGGACAGGCGCTTCGGCAGCATATCAAAAAAAGCACGCTGGCACTGACTTTTGACCAGAAGCTGGAGATCATGCGGAATGTTCTCTCCGCTCTGGACCACGCCCATAAGCATGAGGTGATTCACCGCAACCTGACGCCGGATGCCATTGTGGTGACCAAAGGCGGACAGGCCCGGGTGACAGGATTTGATTTTGCCCGGGTTGGCAAAAACAGAACCAGCACCATCGCCGATCAGATTGTTGAAGATTTGGATAGTGCCTATCAGTCACCGGAGTGTTACCGCCAGCCCACCGAGGCCAGCATCGCTTCAGACCTCTACTCCGTGGGCCTGATTTTTTACGAACTGATCACTGGCGAACAGGCTTTTGAAAACATCGATCAGATGATGGAAGCCGACGGCAAGTTTCCCATTCCGCCGTCGGAAGTGAAAACCGACCTGCCGAAAGGCTTCGATGCCTGGCTGCAGAAATTTTGTGAATTTGACCCTGAAGACCGGCATTCCAGTGCGGCCGTGGCCCGCAAAGGGTTGGATGCCATTATCCTTCCTGAAGCCAAAGACGAATCGGCCGAGGATGTTTCCAGCGATGCACTGCCAGTTGTTCCTGAAGACCTGACATCTCTGCAAAGAGATGATGTGCTGGCAGACCGTTTCCGCGTACAGGAAAAACTGGGCAGTGGCGGATTTGGCGTTGTCTACAAAGTGTTTGATTCCTTTGGTGACGTGGTCCGGGTCATTAAGATGATCACCCGAGACCGACGCAGCGTGTATGAGCGACTGCGCCGAGAATATAAGACCCTGACGCAGCTTCCGGAACATCCGCATGTGGTAAAGGTTGTCTGGGCTGACCGTTTCAGTGACAAGAAGCAGACTCCCTACATCGTTTTTGAATACGTTGAAGGGCTTGATGTGTCCGACCTGATTGATGCTGAAGCATTATCTCTCAACGATGCGGTTCAGATTATCATGCAGTCGGCAAAAGGCTTGGATCACCTGCATAAAAATGGCGTCTACCATCAGGACATGAAGCCATCGAACCTGCTATGGACCGATAAGGGCGTTCGAATCATTGATTTCAATGTGGCCGTGTCCGAAAACGATGACGTTCAAGGCGGTGGTGGCACACGAAGATACCTGCCTCCGGACTATGACCTTTCCGGGGAGCCTTCGGCTGAAGATCGAATCGACCGGGATCTGTATGCCCTTGGGGTCACCTTTTATGAATGCTTAACCGGTGGCGCATACCCGTTTGAGGAGATGACGCCTCCACCGAAAAAGCAGCCGAGAGAGATTAAACAGTTCAAAGGCTGTTCAGACTTGAGCTCCGGGCTCGTTAAGGTGCTTCACAAGTTGATCGCTCCAGAAAGAAAGGATCGTTACCAGAAACCGCTTGAGATGCTGGCCGAGCTGGAAGCGTTGAATGGGAAATACCGTTCTCTGATGACAACTGGCGAACTAACCGCAACGCCGAAGGCGGTATCCAAGCTGGGCTTCAAGGCTGATCGACCTAATTTCAATCCTTATGTCAGCCATCTGCTGACACTCTACAGTCAGAGCCAGATATCCAATGCTGGTACGCGGGGGCTTGATGATATCGGCAAGGCAACGTATGTCTCAACCTATCTGGATGAAAAACTGAAGCCCGCATTGCTTCGGGGGGATTTCAGACTGGTGGTTATTAGTGGTAACGCCGGTGACGGTAAGACGGCCTTCATTCAGCAATTTGAAAGTGAAGCCGAACGTGTTGGTGCGCAATTCCAGCGTGGCGCGAATGGCGCTGTTTTTCAATTAAAAGGTCATACCTTCCAGAGCAACTATGACGGCAGTCAGGACGAAGGCGACGAGCAAAACGATGATGTGTTGCTGAAGTTTTTCAGCCCATTCAAAGGCAAAAGTCCAGATTCATGGCCCACCAACCAGACACGAATTATTGCGATCAATGAAGGTCGCCTCGTGGACTTCTTTTTGGAACATGAAAAAGACTTCCCGGAGCTGGCCGCAATGGTTCAGCAGGGACTGGCAGGCAAACAACCGGAATCTGGTGTGTCGGTCATCAACCTGAACCTACGTTCCGTCGTTTCTGATGCTGGCGATGGCAATGGCTCAATCCTGAAGCGCCTAATCAATAGAATGACGCAGCCGGAATATTGGTCTGCCTGTGAAGAGTGTGATCTGAAAGGCAAATGTTACGCCTACCATAATGCATCCACCTTCCAAGACCCGACTGCTGGTCCGAAAATTACAGAGCGGCTGGAAAAACTCTACACGATTACGCACCTTCGCGGGAGACTGCACATCACCATGCGTGATCTTCGGTCAGCCTTGGCATACATGCTGGTTGGCACTGAAGACTGCGATGGTATCCATCAGCTGTATCAAAATGGTGGCGAAGCGAGCTGGAACCGGATTTTAGAGGGCTATTACTTTAATTCATGGATAGCGGGCTACAAAGATAACGCCGACCGTTTGATTAAACTGTTGCAGGAAATCGATGTGGCGCAGGTCAGCAATCCGGCTCTGGATCGGGAGCTGGGCTTTTTAAGTCCGGATCACAAGAAGATGTCCCGATTCAATTTTGGAGTGAGGCCGACATATGATGAGGAGCTTATCGGGCTGCTGTTTAATAATCTCCCACGGGATTTCTCAATTAAGAGGCGGAATCATCACATATCTAAGCACCAGAATTACCTGAGCCACATGCGCCGGAAGCATTTCTTCGAATGCCGCGATGAAGAACAATGGAAAGCGATGCTGCCGTATAAAACGCTCGATCAGTTTATCGACACCATACATAGCGATGACAGCAGCGATGAGTCCATCAAGCGGATACTCATGGCCATCAATCGCGGTGAAGGATTAAGCAACCCGGACAGGCTTGGTCTGCAACTGGCGCTGCGGGTTCGAAAAGTCGAAAAAGGAACCATACGAAGCTACCGTCTGTTTGACGGAAGCCGATTCTCATTCCAGTCACAGGCCGGGGTCATCGCTCACCCGTTCCTTGAGACCTTCCCGCAAAATATCACCCTGCATTATGACTCGGGTGATGGGCACACGGCCAACCTGACTATACACCTTGATGTGTATGAAATGCTTATGCGGCTGAATGATGGTTATCGACCAAGAGTAGAGGAAGAAGAAGGTTTTTATATGAGTTTATCTGTGTTTAAAAACGTACTTTCATCAGCTCCCTATCAGGAAGTCCTTCTTACGGAAACTGGACATCGTTTTTATGAGATAGAGCGTAAGCACAGTGGGGTTCTTAATCTTACTGTCTCAGAAAAAGTGGAGGAATACCATGCCAATAAAAGGCAGAGATAAAGAGTTTAGAACACCCAAAGTAACATTCCTTGAGTTTAATCATACCGAAATGGATCGTGTATTGACCCTATTATTCCCTCGTCTTAAGTATGATGGATATGGCAGTCGTCGGCCACCACGCGGAGGGGATTTAACCATAGAAGAGTTTTTGGATGATTTTCTTGAGCATCCAGAGTGGTTTTCTGGTTTTGATCGATATCCTGAAATAGTACGAAAATGGATCGAAACCGATTTGATGGACGTTGTAAACCGAGGGAAAGCGAATCAGGCCGTTGCAGCCCCAAGACCGCTTCATGGAAACACCTACAAGTTCCGGAATTCAAAACACACCAGAGATTATGGTGCTTCCGAACAGATCTACTGGATGCTGTTTTATGCAAGAAAAGGGAAAGGTCAGGCCGCCAGAGATGCACTGAAACGCTTCTTTTTCCCGGGTATCGATCTGGTTACCGACAAGTACGATCCCAATGTTTCTGTTGATGTAGAGACGCAGGCGCTCCTCCGTCTGGATCATCAGGTCACGCAGGACATGAAGGACTCAAAAGAGCCTAATCGCGTGAGCCCCATGTGTATCGGACAAGCCGATATTCTTGCGGATGATATTTTGAGAATTCTGGCCTATGAACCCTACATCCCAAGATCGGTTCTGGTTGACTACATCAAAACCCTGATAGCCTTCCACCTCTCGATTTATCAGTTGAAGCTATTGAACATATTGCCAAAGGTAGTGAAGCAACAGTCCGGGAACCCATTATGCACAACCGGTGAGTGTCCGGTAAAAACGGATCAAACAAAGGCTCTTGAGGGATGCCCTTACAAGATTGCGATGTTAGTGGATATGGGGGATGCCAATAATCCGCACATGGCCGAAATGGCTCGAAAATCAGCGGATCGTTTCTACCGGCAAATCCCAGCTTTTGTGCAGGCCAACTATACCGTCAAGAAGCTGGATGAAATGGCGGAGTATCTCAGCAAAAAGACCGGGAAACTCACCGCTCCGGCAAGCGGGTCTTTCAGTGTCGGAGACCTTGTTGAGCTGCTCGGCCCTAAATATGCCACAGACCGGGAGGCGTACTTTAAATTTCGCTTAGCTAGTTTGATTGAAGAATCATCCAGCGGCTCGGATGATGTTGATCCGGAGATCCGTGACGTAACAGCCATGGGACTAAGTGATTTTGATTCCTTTATCGAAATCCTGATGGCCTATCGTGGCAAATACCACAAACAGTACATCACCGAGTGTCTGGATTCTTTACTTTTGAAAAATAAAGACACAGGCTTGCTCGCTCAGGCCCGCACCAAAGGAAGCCCACGCCGGTTTGTTCTTGGTAGCAAGCTGCTTGAAGTGTTGTTGCAGTTGGCAGTGTTAACCCAAAAGGACAATGCCTTTGTAACCAGAGAGCTTCAAATTGAAGAGCTCTTGGTGTTTCTGTTTGAGCGATATGGAATCTGCATCGACCGGGTTCCACCATCTTCACAGGGCTCCAGTATCCTCGACAAACGAGCATTGAGATTGAATTTAGAGGCGTTTAAACGACGCCTGCGAGAGATTGGATTCTATGAAGACCTGTCTGATGCCTACATAACCCAAAAGGTTACACCCAGGTATCAGATTACCCGAGGAGGTCAGAATAATTCGAATGAGAGACAGGCATGAGTAACGCATTTATAGAGTTAACACAGGAAAAAATAAACAATGCTGTTACAGCCCTCCTGTGTCCGAAAATAAGCCAAATCCTTCAGGAGAGAGCCCCGGGTCATTGTATGCGGGTCACTGACCTTGATGATGATATTATGGAAACCCTCTGTCTGGAGCTCAGAAAACAGTTCCCGAACGGCAATATCTTTATCTTGAGTCATACGCACTCAGCAGAGAAGAAGCACCTGATCACCTCAACCAAGCTGGTGGAGCTGCGAAATCCTCAGGAGGATGGTGAGTTAAGAAGCCCGCTGCTGGTCTTCATACCTACCTCTCTTAGAACCAGTGCTGAAGACTCTTTCGGTGTGGCCACTTTTGAAGAGCTAACTTTTGTTGATATTTACCGGGAGCTGACCGAACAGCTTTTGCAGCGCGTTCCCGTTTCATTAATTGCATCCGTAAAAGACATCTTTTCCATCCTTCTGGAGGAGCAATGGTTCTTGGCGGATGAAGTCAGCATGGTTCGCTTTTTACTGACCGCACTCGAGAACGGTATTGATGGTGAGACGATAGGCGCAAGTCTTTACGAGCTCGCTTTAATCCCTGACTTCAAATTGTTTGAAGACCCTGCGCACGTATCTGGAAAAATCCATAGGAACATTGATTCTGTCCGTATTTTAGCAAATTCCCACAAGTCCATTCGCGGCAGAGTGGCTGAGCTCGGGCTCCAAGATAAAAAATTGGCTGCTTCACTCATTAACTTTTTCGACAAGCATGATGTCCACGAGCCGGAAAACTGGACAAGGCGAATCGCTTTGGAGAAAAACTGGTGGGATGTTTCTTTCGACAAATGGGCGTTTGCTGAAGAAATTGCTCTGGACAAAATTGATCTCAATGTTGACTCGACAGACTTGCCTGCAATTGCGGCCGATGAAAGTGACGACACCCTGAGCGGACTGATTGGTCAGCAGGTATTGGTGCCTAATGACCGCAGAAAAATGAATGTGGTCTTCGATGTAAATCCGCATCCCAAAATGATTAACGGGCTGGATCACTTTACTGTTCAAATCATGTCACAAGCCGGAGGCCCAGTCGGAAAATCGAAAAAGGTAAAGGCGTGGAATCCCAAGCGCACAAATTGTACTGTGAGTCTCACCAAACTGAACAAAATCGACTTTGAAGAAGGCTGGCACTACATACGAGTATTGCCTTGGACGGCTGAGGGAGATCCAGTCCCCATGAATGATTCGGGGGATGGTGAAGATTCCATACGGCCGTTCCAAAGTGAACCCTTTTATGTTTTGCCCGGCGGCAGTCTCGAGGAAGAGCCTCCGCAAAGGGCAATCCCGTTTGAGAAGAGTCTTGAGCATGCCAAAATCAAACTCCAGCTGACAGCTTTGGGGGATGATAGAGATCCGGCTGATGTTTGTATATCGGACATAAACTGGTCCGAAGGTGGCAAGACGAAACGTAATTCAAAACAAGAGTTGCTTGTTGTTAAATTTGGGCGCGAGGGTGCCATGCGGATTCCGATTTCCCGGATTCTGAAATCAATCGAACAACGGATTCTTGCCGAACCTAAACACCCTTCCGGCTGGAGAATGCAGATCAATCTGAGTACGCCGGAGCTACCGAGTGAGATTGGTCTGAAACTACCTTCTTCTGCTGCGATGCAGTCCTTCCTTTCAGCTCGTGAACTTTTGTTTGATGCTATAAGAAACGGTAGTTCGGAATTGATCTGTCAGGGGTTTTCCTTCGAGGAAAATAAGGAGCTCTGCCTCGCTTACGCTGAATCATATTTCGATCTGATTAAAAGCATTATGCGCAATGCAGAACACAACGCCGGAGCCGACAGACAGTCTGCTTTAATAGAGCTTAAGAACATTCTTGCGGTTGATTCGGTGCACGTCGTTTTGACTGATTTCAGAGGCAAGCACCGAGAAGCTCTTTTTGTTGCTCCTACGCATCCTTTGAGAGTGTTGTGGCTGCTCAGCTGGTCAACGCTTGCTCAAGAATGGATTCAACAAATATTGACCGATGGCAAGGACTATCTTCCTGCAGTTAGAACGGCCCTCCTTGAAGGACTGCAGGCTGTCAATTTCCCCGTGGGTATACCCGTTGAAGATGGACGTGTTTTTACAGCGGTAGACAACCTAAATCCGTTCTGGTGTGTTTGCGCTCCTGCAACTGAAGATAACACTCGTGGACTGATCGCTGAGCTTTGCGCGGCTCTTGGACTGCCAGAACCAGCCACAGTCGGGACCGACGTCAACGGCACAGTGATCGCTGAAAAAATTGAACGCTATCTCTCACAGCACCCTTATGTCCGTGAACTATCTATCAATGTTTTTAACCCCGGCTCAGGAAGCGTTATTGCCGAGGCTTTGATGGCTCTTCAGCATAAGAACGAATTCAAGAGTCTGAGATATAACCTGAATCTCTTTTCTTCAGATCCTGAGTCGCCAACTCTCGGAGACACTCTTGAGCAATTATTAAAGCCCGGGACCGCAGGAAAGTACGATTCTTCTGATGCATTCTCAATATCCACAGGCAACCATCTTTTTTCAAAGATGAGCCTCGCAAAGCATCACAATGCCGAGTTCCATGCGGATGCGGATAAGTTCGCTGCTCATCTGAGTATTTTGCTGGATGTATTTCCGGCAGAGGAAATTTCAGTCAGCCCGGTCAAGAAAGGATTCCCTCCACTTTACGGCCTTATCCAGGACTATGACGATAATTTCATTGATGATGAAAGCGGAACCTTCTGGCAGAAAAGCCCGCGTATAGGTACAAATTTGCAGCCGGGTAATTCGAGCTGCTATGACTTGCTAACCAACCTAACGGCGAAGATCTGCTCGGCTATTTCTGCCGTTGCCACAACCGGGGCTAATTTTGCGGGAGTTCCTGTTATTACACTCGGTCTTGATTCAAAGGAAAGAGAGCTCATTTACCAGATCCATCAGGTGAGCGATTGGGTATTCACAATTGATCGCAATATGGGGATTGAGTTCTTTGATCACGGAGGCAGGAAGAATCGCCCCGACTACCTGATTGATTTTGTCCCGGGCACCAGCGCTCATACAACACACAATCTGATTATTTCCTCCCGCTCTACCGATGAGCTTGAAGCGATGCTACGCCCTGTACTGGAAATTCACGGGCTCACTGCTGATCAGAATCAAACGGTGGCAATCCTTGCTCATTTAAGGTCGCTATCCGGCCAACTGGCTTTGAAACTGATTTCTGCGGATACACAGCAGAAGGAAGCTCTCGGACTTGCACTGGCCCGGTTGTATCTGGAGTATCAGGGAGCCCTTGCAAATCAGATAATCATCCCTCTCGATGCTCATACCGATTTGTACAAGTCATCCAGCGGAGATGAGGTTGAAGATTCAGTCAGCTTACAAAGAACCGATCTTGCGCTGTTCGATCTGGACCTGACCTCAAGAACAATCACCTGCAATCTGGTTGAGGTTAAATGTTATTCCGATGTTGGAGATTTTTCAGCCTTTAATCAGCTGAAGGAGCGCATCAGCGGTCAGATTAATCAGAGCGAACGAATTATTCAGCGCCACTTCGACCCTGCACTCAAGAAGAATGACCGCCCTGACAGATTATTGAAAAGCCGCGAATTGGCACTCCTGTTGAGATTCTATCTGGAGCGAGCGCTTAGATATAAAATATTTGAGAATGATGCTGCTGATGAGGCGCGGCTGTTCTTGGATACCATTGAAAAAGGATACTCCCTCCAATTCAGGCGAAGTGCCATCATCTTTGATTTCGAGAAAGACGGAACCGATGCACCTGACAATGAAGTGGGCATTGAATTCCATCGGATAGGAAAGAATCTGGTTCAAGCTTTGTTGGATAATTGTTCTTTGAGTTTATCCGAAGCATTTGAGGATTTAGCCGATGAAAGTAGCGCAACATTAGCTGAGCTGGCGATTCCGGAAGTCCCACGTCTTGAGACTGCAGCCTTTCTCACACCCAAAAGAGAAAGAACTACAACCATCGATGAGCTGGTCGTCGACGTTGAAGATGAAGCCGAAGACGCGGACGATTCCCAACCGAAGTTTGAGAACCAGCCTGTGGAGCCAGAGAATCCGGTAGAGCCCGAACCTGCAGATGAAACAGGTAACACTCCGAAGGATTCGATTTCTGAGCAGACAAACGATACACCGGAGGCTGAAGAGCCAGAGCCAGAGCCAGAAAACATTGTAGCGGCCGAACCTGAAGATGTGCTGGTTGATATGCCTGACCCGGTACCACCGACAGAAAAAGAACCGTCCTCAAAGGTTAAATATGATGTGATGCTTGGCGTTACATCGGATTCACCCCAGTACGGCCTACTTGGCGAAGTCTCAGGTCGCAAAGTAGCTCTTGACCTAAACCACACGCATACAATCAGTCTGTTTGGAGTACAGGGCGGAGGTAAAAGCTACACGCTCGGAACTGCGATTGAAATGGCCAGCATGCCGATTCCTAATATCAATGTTCTCCCGAGTCCATTGTCCACGGTCATTTTCCATTACAGCCCGACACAGGATTATGCTCCGGAGTTCACATCCATGGTTGGGGCAAATACTGTTGAGGCTGAAATTAATATTCTGCGGGAACGTTACAAAGCCGAACCGGAAGCGCTAAAGGATATTCTGATCCTGACTCCATCTGACAAAGTTGAGCAGCGTCGGCAGGAGTACCCGGATATTGAAGTGCAACCGATTGCCTTCTCTGCTGCAGAACTCAAAGCAGCCCACTGGAAATTTTTGATGGGAGCTATTGGTAGCCAGAGTATGTATATGAGGCAGATCAATCTCATCATGAGAGGTCTGCGCAACAACCTCACTCTGGATGCGATCAGGAATGGAATTGACAGCTCAGGTCTTTCAGACCACCTGAAAGAATTGGCTCAAACCCGTTTGCAGTTCGCCAGTGAATACATTGATGATTCTCAGAAGTTGCAAGATCTGATTTGGCCCGGCCGCTTGATCATCGTGGACCTCCGAGATGAATACATCGAGAAAGATGAGGCCCTTGGATTGTTTGTTGTAATGCTTCAGATATTCTCTGAGGCCACTTATAAAGGCAATGCATTCAACAAGCTCGTCGTCTTTGACGAAGCGCATAAATATATCGAGAACGATGACCTCGTTTCTGGATTAGTCGAAGTTGTGAGAGAGATGCGCCATAAAGGTACGAGTATCATGGTGGCGTCTCAAGATCCACCGTCTGTCCCAGTATCGCTTATTGAACTGTCCTCACAGATCATAATGCACAAATTCAACTCACCAGCATGGTTAAAGCATATCCAAAAAGCCAATGCAGCATTAAGTGATCTGACCTCAGACAAAATGAGTCACCTCGGAACCGGAGAGGCTTATGTTTGGTCAAGCAAAGCTTCAGATGATTCATTTACGAGAAGTGCGGTTAAGGTGAAATGCCGTCCCCGCGTAACTCAACACGGTGGAAGCACAAAAACGGCTGTGGATAGGTAGAGGTACTCGATGAACGTTCAAGACGCAGCCATACAGATATTGAAGGACGCTGTGAAGCCTCTCCAAAATAATCTAGGACATATATGAACGCCCCATTTATTTCAATGGTTTTTAGTTAACTTTAGCCTTTTGGCCAA
>NZ_BMEO01000020.1 GCF_014636635.1 Marinicella pacifica
ATTAATATACCGCATTTTGCTATGAGTAACTTCTTGTTTTTCAACTATTTTCTAAATGCACCACGGGTTTAATTTAATTTTCACAAGGCTCTCCTAAGTAGAATATGGCAATGATTTTAATTAAAAATGCGTTAAACCACAATCAAAATAAGCTTTGATTTTGACCATTTCAATAAGACATAGACGAATTGTTATTGTATATTCAAAGGCATCGCTAAGCTGAACGAACATAAAAATATATGTTCTCCCCCGGCCGCACTTGTGCCAGAAAGTCCAAATTGTCCTGACACAAAACAGCCATACGAGGATAGCCGCCGGTGGTTTGGCTGTCGCGGTGGGTGATGATGTATTCGCCGCCCGGCGTGACTTGTAAACTACCCGGCACCAGACCGGAACTGTTGATATCCACTTGCTTGTTGAGTTTTAATTTCGGGCCGGTCATTTTCATGCCCTGCCGACTGATGTGCTCGGTCATGGTAAAGGCTTGGCGGGTTAGTGATTGACGGGCATTGGGGCTAAACAAATCAAATTCAGGTCCACGCGTAACCGCTAAGCTATGGAGGGTGTTATGGGGTCGTCGAGTAAGTGGTAACTTAGGTTTGCCTTTAACCAGGGATGGCTGCTTGAGTGACAGCACATCATTTTTCTGTAACCGTCGGCCTTGAAAGCCACCCAGCTGTGCCACCGACAAGGTGGCACAACTGCCCAAAAACTTCTCAGCGACCAAACCGCCGGCAAAGGCCAAATAAGTCCACATACCGGCGGTCAAAGGCGCAATCTCAAGCTGATCGCCCCGGTACACGTCGATACAATTAGAAGTATTCTGAGGCTGTTGATTGATGTTAACACGGGCCCGGGCACCGGCCACGGCCACCGTACAATCCACATTAAATCGCAACCCAATACCGACCACATCCACTTCCAACAAAGGCGCCCTTACTTCATTTCCAAGCATGCTGTTGGCCTCACGCGCTGAAGTCTGATCCATAAAACCCGATGCCGGTATGCCCAGATGTGCATAACCGGGACGGCCGATGTCCTGAATGGTGGTCATAAACCCGGCTTTGTAAACCTCAATCATTACGACGTTCCTGTTCAAACTGATCCAGATTTATCGGCTTAAATTTAATGATATCAAGCGGCTGATAAGGCAAAACATGTGGACTTTCCCTGTCAAACAAAGTAACCGGCGTACACCCGATTACATACCAACCGGCGGGGCTGTTCAGCGCATACAACCCCGTCTGACGGTTGGCAATGGCCACACTGCCGGCCGGTGTTTGTCTGCCGGGTACCGGCTTTCTATTCAAGTGTAGCGATTTGGGCAACCCTGACAAATACGCAAAACCCGGTAAAAAACCCAAAAAACTGACGGTATAGCGCGCTTGGCTGTGGCTGGCAATCAATTCTTTTAAGCCCAAACCCGTTTGTTTCAAAACCGCATCCAGATCCGATGCCACCTGCGGATGGTAACAGACGGGAATCTCATGAATCTGCGGTTCAAATATCAGTCCTGCACTCTCTTCACAAGCCTCTTCAATGGCTGACATTATGCGGTCGTCAATACGGATTGGCTGATCAAACATCAACATAAGACTGTCCAACGCCGGCACCACGTCCACAATGCCCTCAACACGCTGCTGTCGAATATAATGCGCCAGTGTCTGGAGCCTGTATGTTTGTTGTGGGTGTGGTTTAAAAAAAATCAGCACCGCACAATCTCCATTGGCTTGCACATAACTGACTTTCAACGGCGTCATAAAGACGACAGGGTATCCGGTTGATGGTTCTGAATCAGCTTAAACAAGGCTTTGGCTGTTTTAACTGCATCGGGATGATCACCATGTAAACACAAGGTTTCGCATTCAATTGTAAGCCACTGCCCGTCATTCCCCGCCAAACCTTTATCAACAATCAGAGAACGGGCTTGTTGCATTTGCTCAGAAACACCTTCGATCAGGGCATCCCGGTGCGCCCGCGGCACCAATCGATGCCGACTTAAATAGCGCCGATCCACAAATCCTTCCGGTACAAAAGGCCATTTGGCAGACCGGGCGACTTCAGCCAGCGCCGAATGGGCCTGACCATATATCTTGACCTCACAGCCGATGGCCTTCACTGCAGCCACCACCACTTTGGCCACAGAAAAATCATCGCTGGCATCATTATACAAAGCACCGTGTGGTTTAACATGGTGTAAGCGCCCCCCCTTCGCTTCAACCACTGATTTGAGCATTTTAATCTGCTCCACCAAAGTTTGATACAACTGCACCTCAGACAAATGCATGCTGCGACGCCCAAAATTAGCCGCGTCCGGATAACTTGGGTGTGCACCGATGGCCACCGCATTCTTCAAAGCCAATTCCACACTGTGTTGCATCGTCAACTGATTGCCCGCATGACCACCACAAGCGATATTACAGGCATGGATATAGGGCATAATTTCAGCATCTTTATGCGCATTACTCAGTCGCTCGTATTCACCTAAATCACAATTAATTTCCATAAAAATAATTTTATCACAGCCCAAACATTTCTGCAGAGCAGGTATTGTCTTGAAAAACTGCCTTATTCAAGCAAGCCTGTTAAAATAAGCGTTTTTTAAATCAAGATCACTATGGGTCAAAAAATTCTGGCTTATCTGTTTTACGGCTTTTTAATTCTGATGGTGATTGCCGCTTTGATTCTGCTGAAATATCAGCTCGATCATAAAGACATCAAACAGCAGCAAATTGACAACCGTGCCAATGTGGTGACTCATAACGACTCACGGACACAGTCGTCAGACAGCACTGACAACAAGCAGACAACTACTGAAGAGACAGCAGCAACCAACGAAACTGCACAGCATGTAGAGGCAGGACCTATAATTGAGCAAACCGATAAGCTCAGTTATTTAGATATATACCACCATCGCAATCAAGCCAAAACCTGTCAGAGCATCTTCTTAAAATGGCAAAGTGAAGGTTCAAAAACGGACTTAACACAGATAATAAGCACACCATATGTTTATTACGGCGACCCAATCTATAAATTGGATCAAAAACCACCCGGCACCACAAAGCAAAAAGAATTGTTGCAACAATTAAAAGAAGGGTGTTTCGGTTTATGGTACTTGTACGGTGATGACAACCCAAACCTACAAAATGAACAATTTTTAACCACCGCTATCTTGGAGAATATAGAGCTCCGGCTGAACAAAACACCGGCAAAAACACCGCGTGAAAAAGACATAAAACAAGTTTTAAATCTCAGCCTGCAATGGCAGCATCGATTCACCGAGTTAAAGCAGGCATTGACCGGAGATAACAGCCTTACGGATGCAGAACTGACAAATATCAATAACCAAATTCAGCAACTCAGAGACCAACAAATTCAAATTGTTGATGATTTACCAACGAGAGAATTGAATTCAGATTCTTCCCGTCAAATCAACCAAATAAATCAGGAAATCAGCGAACTAAATGATGTCCTGAAGCAACAAAAAGTCAAAAATCCCGATACCATTCAACAAGCCAAAGCGGCATTTGAAGCCATCGATCAGCAATTATTTAAGCACTTCTATACGGCTTATGGCGAAGTCTTTTATGAAGCCCTGACAACCATGGTGGGCCATGACAATCTGCGTTATTTAGGCAGTGGCTTAAATACCGGCGGAGAAGCCGATCATCAACGCATAACACCGGTTAATATGGTGCTGGAAGCGAATAATTTGCGCACCAATCCATGGCATCGGGAAACAATTAACAGTGCCACCTTACTGTATTTGTGTGAGTTGGGCATGGACTGCAGTGCCACTAGTCGTCTGATGATTGATTTTTGTCTCACCGGCTATCCCAGTTATCCAACGGGTTGTGGCTTAACTGTGCCTGAGTTTTTGCGCCAACAACTCATCAGTCCGAACCAATGGACCGATGTACAAAGCCTTAAGAACAGCTACCGGGAGATTTTTAATGGATAAGCGTGGATTTCATAAGATGTTTTTAATCGTGATTGCACTGATTATTGCGGTGTTAATCCTTATCTATGTGGTGGTCACGCCGAGAACACGGGAGGCACTGCATCGACTATCACAACCCGAAACAGACACGGCGGTTCAGACAGAACACATCAGTCGGGAATCTCAACAGCCATCACAAACAGAAACACCGAAAACTGACATAAACGCTGATACTGAAACAGTGATTCCGCAGAAAACCCTAAACAGTCTGCTTGAAGAGCTTCAACCGCATACATATTCGACCGACCCTTACCTTGAAGCCCGTTCCATTTTGTCTGAAAATGCTTTTTGTTTTGCCGATGATGCAGATGGTTTTTCCAGTCATATGCACCAGGCTTTTAAAAAAGCAAACCGATTAAATGAATATAAACAATTACAACAACACTGCCGAGGCATTCTAACGGCTTACCCCACACTTCAATCCACCTTTGAAGAGATTTATCTGAATTTAAAACCAACCAGCAAGACCGGACAATTATTACAAGCCATGATTAAACGCGGCAATGAATCCAGAAGTGTCATGCAGTCACATAATGAACAAACCCTGCGCGCTTTATTAAAAAGTCAAAACGGCCCCTTACTGGCCGAACAAGCCGGTATGCCTTTTATGTACTTTAACCCGGGGGAGCCTGCACCTATCTCGCAATGGATAAACAGTCGAAATTACCGATACATCGAACAACTGTTTACATTATCACTCACCCGATTGGCCTGCCAATACCAGGGTGGCGCCGCTTGTCAGCCCGGCGGCATGGCCATGTTGATACTGTGTGCCCAGGATCCTGCGGCCTGTGGCCTTGATTTTTCAAGCTATTACCAACAAAACATCCTGCCCGGCATGCAAAAAGACGTCGATATTCTGGTTGAAAAGTTTGAGGTGATGGCTGAATCGATGTAACAAATGCCATCACCTCAAAAACAAAATGTTTAAGCCGTTCGCTGGGACGCAATGCGCAATATATCACCGAACACCCCACGTGCAGTGACCTGTGCGCCGGCACCGGCGCCCTGGATAATCATTGGCTGTTCACCGTAGGATTCAGTGTATATTTCAAACAAGGAATCACTGCCCTGTACCCGGCCCAATGGTCCGTTACCCTCCACCGCTTCAAGCGAAACCGTTAATTGTGCAGTCTCCGTGTGCATTAAATCACCGCTTAAATCACCGATATAACGCAGCACCTGACCGGGCTTTAAAGCGGCTTTTTTAGCGGCAAATACCGCATCTAACTCAGTTAATCGCTGTTTAAATTCAGCCAATTCAGGTTCCACCAGATTATCCGGTACCAGATTTTCAATGCGGACATCGTTTAAAGACACCGCTAAATCCAGTTCGCGCGCCAGAATTAACAGTTTTCTCGCCACATCCAGACCGCTTAAATCAGCCCGTGGATCGGGTTCGGTGAAGCCCTGCTCAACAGCGGCTTTCACCACATCGCTAAACGCCACGTCTTCGACCCCGAAGCGATTAAAAATATAACTTAAGGAACCTGAGAAAATCCCCCGAATGGCGGTGATATTTTCACCGGATTGATGTAAAGTTCTGATGGTATCAATCAGCGGCAAACCGGCACCGACATTAGTCTCATACAGGTAGCGTTTATTGTGCTGTTTTAATAAACTGTGCAAGCGTCGGTAGCTGTCATAATCCAGGGTATTGGCAATTTTATTGGAAGACACCAGATCATAACCGGCTGTGATTAAATCACTGTAATGGCCACATAACGACCGGCTGGCGGTGTTATCCACAGCGATGATATTCTCTAAATGATGGCGTTCCACATAATCAACAATGCTTTGGACTTGTGAAGATTGCTGACTGGTTTCTAAGCGTGATTGCCAATCAACGCCGATACCGTCTTTGTCCAAAAGCGCCTGTCTGGAATTAGCGATGGCAATAATTTTCAAATCAATATTTTTATTTGACCGTATTGAGTCGCGGGCTTTTAAAATCTGCTCGATTAACGCACCACCCACCACACCGTGACCAAACAACACCAGATGAACCCGTTTCAGTGCACCAAAAATGGCGCTGTGAATAACATTCACGGCTTTAATTAAATCACCTTTTTTCACCACTAAACTAACACTGTGACCACTTAAAGCGTTATTCATAATCAGTGGTGTGATGCGATTATTTACCAGCGCATTTAACGGCTGGCTGAAATCGGTCAGTGATAAACCCACAGCGGTAATCACCGACACCTGATCATCTAAGCAAATGTCGCTGACATCCTGACGCTTCAGATCATCCTTAAATTCATCCCGCAACACACGCCAGGCCAATTGGGCATCATCCGGGTTCACCACCAGACCGATACCGCGTTCGGCACCACTTTGGGCAATGATATTAACGCTGATATTATGTCGCGCCAAGGTGTTAAAAATTCGGCCATCAATACCAACGCGCCCCAACAAACCACGGCCGCTTAAGTTTATCAACGCCCGGTCAGACTCAGCGCTGATACATTTAATCCCAGCCTGGCTTGATTGGCCGGATATTAAGGTACCCGTATCGCCTGCATTAAACGTGTTGAGCAAACGCAACGGGATGTTCTTTTCTATCAGTGGCAGCATGGTTTTGGCATGCAAAACCGAAGTGCCCAGTTGCGCCAGCTCATTGGCCTCGTCAAAACTTAAGTGCTCTATTTTATCGGCATAATTCACCCAGTTGGGGTTGGCGGTAAAAATACCATCCACATGGGTGTAATTGGCGACCTCATCGGCGTCTAAAAAATTGGCCAGTAAAGCTGCAGTGTAATTACTGCCGTTTAAACCCAATGTGGTGGTTTCACCTTGCTCTGTGGAGGCCACAAAACCGGCCGCCAGAATCACATCATAATCCCCCAGGGCAGCCACCGACTGACAAACCGCTGATTGCGACAAATCCGCCAACGGCGTGGCACGGCTGAAATTATCATCACTTTTAAGCAGTGAACGGGTGTCTAACACGCCTGCGCGAATGCCCCGGGTCTGTAAACCGGCCGCCACCGCTTTCACCGCCATCAATTCGCCCTGGGCCAGAACCTGGTCCATAGTCTTTAAACTGTAATCACCGACCATAGCAATACCTTTTAATATCCGATTTATGAGCGCACTATTTTCCTGCCAATCCATGCTTAAGCCAGGTGGCGTTTGGTCACTGATTAGCTGCTTTAAATCCGCATGATAATCTTCACCCGTCACCGCTTTATTCACCAGATTATGTAAACGACGGGTGGTGTCACCTCTGGCTGATAACACCACCACTGTTCGACGAAGTCCTGTCAGGTGGTTTTGGATAATGTTCAATACCCGTTCAAAACCACCGTTGTCATCAGCCAGGGACTGACCGCCAAATTTAAGCACACGACTTTTTTTAAGTCTTTGTTGTTCATTTAAAATTAAACTCATAATCTCTGCGGTTTGTTGATTTTCAATCAAAAAAGCATCGTGCCCGTGAGGTGAGTTAATCTCATGATAATTAACCTGCCCCGGTGTTAAATGCCGTGTTAAAAATTGCTGTAAGTTTCGGGTGTCCGCTGCCGGATAAAACAAATCTGAATCAATCGCCACCAGATGGATCTGCGCGCTTATCTGCGCTACCCGTTTGGGGTTATTATGGATACCTGAGTCCACTGTTTTTAACAGCTGGTTCATCAGCAGATAAGACCGTAAAGAAAATCGCTTGTCTAAACTGTCACCGTGGTAATTCAGCCAGCTTTCCACCTGAAACAGCGGTTGATTGCCTTGTTTTTGGCGTTGAAACCGCTGACTGAATGATTCGGGTGTGCGATAACACATCATGGCATGCTTACGGGCATCGGCAACCGGCTGTTTGGAATTTAACAGAATCTGCTCCTGTAAATGACAATTGGCAATCAGCCAGTCAGAAGACACACAATCTGTTGCCACCGGAATAAAATGGCGGCAAATTTTTGGTGCCAAAGCCAACATTTCCCAGGCAATCCCACCGCCCAATGAAGCCCCGATTAACCCATGCAGTTCACGGACGTTTAATTTGGATAAGGCCATCAATATAATCCGTGCCATGTCTTTAGCGATAAAATCACGGTGATTGTCAATCACAAAGTCATGACTGCCATTACCGGGCAGGTCAAAAGCCAGCACAGTGAAATAATCGGTATCAATGGCCTGACCGGGCCCGACCAAATCACGCCACCAGCCGTTCTCACCACTGACCCGTGAGTTACCGGTGAGTGCATGATTGATGCAGATAATCGGGGCCTGATGCAATTCAGGCCCAAACAGCCGATAACTCACCGGTATGTGTTGGTAGTCGGTACCCGAAGTCGTGGTAAACTGATCAATAACAATCGTTTGAGACATCACCAACCTCACTGGCTTAACTGCGCAAAAGCCTGCTCAAGATCAGCCTGCAAATCTTCCAGCGCCTCTAAACCCACCGACAGTCGAATTAAATCTTGTGACACACCGGCCGCGCGTTGATCCTGTTCGCTGAGTTGTTGGTGTGTGGTGCTGGCAGGGTGAATTATCAGTGATTTGGTGTCTCCAATATTGGCCAGCAAAGAAAACAATTGAGTTTCATTGGCCACAGTTTTGGCCGCTTCATAACCGCCTGTTAAACCAAAGGTCAGAATGCCGCTTTGCCCGTGTGGTAAATATTTTTGTGCCAACTCAAAATACGGGTTGTCTTTTAAACCCGGGTAATTCACCCAGGCCACCTGTGGCTGATCTTGCAACCATTTGGCGAGTTGTAAAGCATTTTCACTGTGTTTTTTAATCCTTAAGGATAGGGTTTCTAAGCCTTGCAACGTGCCAAAGGCGTTAAAAGGACTTAAAGCCGCCCCCAGATCACGTAAACCTTCAATCCGTAACCGCGCCACATACGCCAGATTATCCAACGCCTCATGATAAATCAAGCCATGATAACCCGGTGCCGGCTCGGTAAACTCCGGAAATTTACCATTGGCCCAGTTAAAACGTCCCGCATCGATGATGACGCCACCCATACCAGTGCCGTTACCGGTGATGTATTTGGTCAGTGAATGAATCACAATATCGGCGCCATATTTGATTGGATTTAACAAGGCCGGGGTGGCGATGGTGTTATCCACAATCAACGGAATACCATGTTTATGCGCCACTTTGGCAAGGGTTTCGATGTCCAGCACATCTAATTTAGGATTGCCAAGCGATTCCACAAAAATGGCACGGGTGTTGTCTTTAACTGCCTCACACAGTTCTTGTGGATTGTCGGCATTGACAAAAGTGGTGGTTATTCCAAGTCGCGGCAGCGTGACGTTCAATAAATTAAAAGTCCCACCGTAGAGGCTCTCAGAAGCAACCACATGATCACCGGCCTTTAACAAAGTTAATAACGCCGTGCTGATGGCTGCAGTACCTGAAGCCGTTACCACCGACCCGACACCGCCCTCCAGCGCCGCCAGTCGTTGTTCCAGAATATCGTTGGTGGGATTATTTAGCCGGGTGTAGATAAACCCAGGCTCAGATAGATTAAATAAATTGGCCGCATGATCGACATCCTTAAAAACATAACTCGATGTTTGATAAATCGGTACCGAGCGGGTGCCGGCGTGTTGGGTGACATCATGACCTGCATGCAGGGCCTGGGTTTGCTGTTGTAAAGATTGTGTCATTTTTCATACCTTTGGTTAATCAAAAAATTTCGCACAACGCCATGCGTTATGTCGGATGAAAAATGTTATGAAGAAACTCTGAAAAACCACCGGACAGTGGTTTTGTTCAGTTATCTATCTTCACTGTTAGATGACAGGAAGTAGAATTTAGCACCTTCTTTCATTTATATTTATGGTGAAAGGGTTGCTAAGGCGTCGTCGGGTCTAATCCCTCGGCCTTTCTTGATAACATTTTGTCAACACAGTTAAATTTTAACTGTGTCTGCCCATATCCTACACAAATTCCCGGTTTAAAAACAAGTTTTATTTCTGAATTCCATTTGTAAGTGCAACGATATTTTAGTTGCATAAAAAAAGTAAGGTGCGTACCGTTGCACTTGCTTAATATTACAAAGGAGAATTCAGGTTATGAATCACTCATATACGCACCTTACCAGTGAAGAACGATACCATATTTCAGTTTTACGCAAAACTAAAATCTCACTGTCTGAGATTGCCCGCATATTGGGTCGTAATAAATCCACCATCAGTCGCGAGTTAGAGCGCAATACAGGTAAACGTGGTTATCGACACAAACAAGCTGGTAAACTTGCTCAGTCTCGCAAACGCAAAGGCAACAAGCAGATTACCCCTTTCGGCTTTGCCTATATCAGACATCTAATTGAACAAGATTGGTCACCTGAACAAATCAATGGTCGCCTTAAAGTCATGGGCTGGATTGATGTGCCAAGCGTTGAACGTATTTACTTGTTTATCTACGATGACAAAAAAGATGGTGGTGAGCTTTACACTCACCTTCGTTGCCAAAAGAAACGTCGCAAACGTTATGCGTCAGGCCAACAAAGACGTGGCCAGATCGTTGATAGACGTGATATTGATGAACGTCCTGCTGTTGTTGATGAGCGCAGCAGGTTCGGTGACTTTGAGGGAGACACCGTAGTGGGTAACAAACACAAAGGCGTGCTACTTACTTTTGCTGATCGCAAAACCCGCTTATGCGTTATTAGGGCCCACAAAAACCGCCGTGCAGGACTGATAGCCAGCAGTAGTATTAAAGCTCTTAAATCTTTTAATGTTCACACTGTTACTTACGACAACGGTAAAGAGTTTGCTAGACACAATGAGGTGGCAGAAGCTTTGAATATTGATGTTTACTTTGCCAAACCCTATGCTTCATGGCAACGTGGAACCAATGAAAATATGAACGGACTCATCAGACAATACCTGCCAAAATCTGCTCGTTTGGATGACGTTACTATCGAGCAAACGCAGTTTATTGAGGAGCGTTTGAATAACAGACCGAGAAAAGTCCTTGGCTACCAAACACCCCTTGAAGTATTATCTAGATGTTAGCCCGTTGCACTTGCAACTGGAATCCACCATTTATTTTTTACCTCTCATATCTTCATTTGCAACGAAATACCAAAAAGACATTGCCTTTATCCGGGTTTTTTAAATAAAATCAATGATGGTTTTTTCAACAACCTGACCATGAAAAAAAATCAGAAATTTATCCTTGAATGTGCAGACTGCAAACACCTCCACAGAAAATCATTTAAATGGCTGGAGAACACCCATCATTTTATTTGCGACGGTTGTGATACCGAACTGGATATTGATGAAATTGTGGATGAGATTTACGACAAGCCTGAACAAGAACGGTTTAAGATATATCCAAGGTAAATTATTTACCCTTTGTATCAAGGCATTGAAAACAATATATATAATCCCGATATATAAGGTTATTGTCAGTCCAAGTCGCAACGACCGTTATGCAGTACAAAGATTATTATAAAGTTCTTGGTGTTTCCAAAGAATCCAGTCAGGCTGAAATCAAAAAAGCCTACAAAAAACTGGCCCGTAAATACCACCCCGATGTCAATCCCAATAACAAAGATGCGGAAACCCGCTTTAAAGAAATCAACGAAGCCTATCAGGTTATCGGCAAAGAAGAAAACCGTAAAAAATACGATCAATTCGGCCAAGACTGGAAACACGCCGATGAGATCAACCGGGCTCGTAGCCATGCAGGCGGCCAGGGCTATCAGCAATACCAATACACCGGCAATCCCGGCGGTGAACAGGATTTTGCAGATTTCTTTGAATCTATTTTTGGCGCACAATCACGAGGTGGTGGTGCCGGCTTTGGTGGTTTTGGTGGCCGACAAACCCATTTTAAAGGCGAAGATATGCAAGCCGAATTAACCCTGCAATTAACTGACGTCCTCACCACCCAAAAACGCACTTTGACTTTAAACGGTAAAAATATCCGTATCACGGTACCTGCGGGGGTCGAAAACGGTCAACGCATTCGCCTCAAAGGCCACGGCGGAAAAGGCGTCAATGGTGGTCCTGACGGTGATTTGTACATTCGTTTTAACATTCAAAACAACACGAAATTCCGCCGTGAAAAAGCCAATTTGTATAAAACCATCGATTTAGATTTATACATCGCTGTACTCGGCGGCGAGGTGCTGGTGGATACCTTAGACGGCCAGGTTAAACTGAAAATTAAAGCCGGCACCCAGGGCAATAGTCAGGTCAGACTCAAAGGCAAAGGCTTTCCCAAATACAAAAAAGACAACGATAAAGGTGATTTGATTGTCACCTATCAAATCAAGATACCGACATCGTTGTCCGAAAAAGAACGTCAATTATTCACTGAATTAAAAGACCTTCAATCATGACTAAGCAACAACACCGAATAGAAATCACCACCCTCTGCCGTCATTACCAGGTGGAGCGGACATTTTTCAGTCTCCTCAGCGACATTGGCTTGATTGAAACCATCACCATCCAGGATAGCTTATACGTGGATGAAACCGACATCAGGCTGATTGACAAAATCATCCGCCTTCACCGCGAACTCAACATCAACCCCGAAGGCATCGATGTTATTATAAACCTGTTAGACAGAATCGACGACCTGGAACAACAACTCACCGCCTCGCAAAATCGGCTGGGTTTGTATGAAAACAATTAACCACTAAACCCTCAACTGATTTCGTTTTTGATTCAGCTCATTCCCTTTGCTGCTGAAACTATGAAAGAGTAACGAATTTCAAAGCGTTAAGAAGTTTCATTAATTAATGCATCAATACCCTCTTCCCTGATGATTTTCTTAACTACTGCCAAAGCGTCAAGATCAGTCGAAAATTGATCGTTCCAAATTGTCGATGTGCCGTATTCATCAACCACTTCAAGCACCCAAGACTCTGTCTCACCACGATAAATATCCACCTGCACGGTTTTATCATCGACCCGCATGGTTTGACACAGCGGGCTCATTTCAATTTCAAACTCATCATCCATCATCTACTCTCACAAAAATCACTCAACCACAATATAAGAACATTTAAAAAAACTTCAATTCAAGGTCTGCACCCCACCGCCATTCTCAAACAAAGTCTGGCCGCTGGCCCATTCGGACACCGGCGCGACAAAGTAAAGCATGTGCCGGCAATGTATTCGGCTTCACCCGGCTGTTTTATGCGCGTGGGTTCAAGCATCCTGGCTTTGATTTCTGGTGAACGCACATTTCTAAAGTGGCTGTACAGGTGGCACAGGGCATGAATCACATCGATTTAATAGGATGCTTTAATATCACCGCACACCATACAATTTCGCCCCTTATCTTTGGCTTGATAAAGTGCCTTATCCGCTGCTGATAACGCCTGATGCCAGGCCTTGTCGCCTTGGGCTTTAATTTCACAAACACCGATGGAGGCAGTGACAGAAATCTGTTGGTTTTCATAATAAATATTGGTTGTGGCAATGGATTTCATTAAATTATCACAAAATTTTTCCATTTCGCTTTCGGTGAGATCATCTGAAATAATCATAAATTCCTCACCACCCCAACGTGCCACCATGCGTTCAGAATTGACAAAACCAGTCAATGTTTTGGCCAGCGCTTTCAAAACTTCATCACCGGCTTCATGGCCATATTGGTCATTCACATCCTTAAATAAGTCCAAATCAATTAGCCACATCAGACGTTGATTGGGTGGATTCGGCATATTTCGTGCGCTCAGCCATTCATCAATCGCACGCCGATTACCCAGCTGTGTCAAAGAATCACGAATCGATATGGCATGTAAACGCTTGTTGGTCTGGCGTTGCCAGTAGAAATAAATAAACACTAACATGGAACCAAAAGCCACCAACAATAAAATCAATTGTCGATTATGCTGTATGGCATTCAGTTCGATTTGGTCTTTTATTTGTTGTGTCTTGAGTTCGGCCAGTTGTTTACGCTGCTGACTGTCGCTGAGCCGGGCTTGCATCTGTGCCATGGCTTCCTTATTAAAGGTATCCTGAAAATCTTCATCTATTTCAGTGGCTAATTTACGAATTGCCAGTGCTTTTATTGGTTTATTCACAGACTCATAGACATTAGACAACGCATACAAAGGATTATTGACACCCAAAAGCTGTTCTCGGTTTTCCTGTGCCTGGTAATATTGCCAAACCTCATCAGCAATTGCTAAGGCTTGTTGCGGCTGATTATTCGCAATCAGAATGTCGGCACGGTTAGTTAAACTCAGATAATAGAGTATTGACTTGTCTTCTTTTTCAGACAATATGGCCAGTGCTTTTTGATTATATTCCTGCGCTTTGACATGGTTTTTTAAGCTGATATAAACGCTGGCTAACCCACCATAAACCTGTGCCTTTCGACTATCTGGCCATTGCGGCGTCAACATTTTTTCAATTTCATGAAATACAGTCAAACTTTCGTTATAACGATGCTGCCCGTTAAGCGTCAGGGCTAAATTAAACAGCACCGGTGCCTGATAGGTAAAATCATTATGTTCAGACATCAAGGCCAGGGCCTGTCGATATATTTTAATGGCCTGATCCTCTTCTCTGATTTGGGAATGCAATACACCCAAATTAACTAATATCGGAATTTGTGCTTTTTGAATATTCAAGGATTCTGCCAATTCCATGGCCTTTTGATAATTATCCACCGCAGCCACACGTTGACCCAATTGGTGAAAAACACCACCAACTCTTCGCAATAAATTAATCTTTGCCTCTGAATCATTTATGTCATTTATCATCAGCTCTAAATCAGAAGCATAATTCAATGCGAGTTCAGTTTCATTCAAGTTAACAGCAGCCCAGGCAGCACAACCCAAAAATCCACTTACAATAAGCGGACTTTGCTGCTTTGAAAGTTGAGATAACTTCTTCTCAGCCAAGTTTAGTGCTTGTCTCGCCTGATCATCTTCAAGTGACTGACATTCATTTAAATACTGATCATAATCTTTATCAGCCAGACTTAAGTCGATGACTAAACAACATAAAACAAATGTTAACCATAAGCGTTGGAATATGTTCAATATCCCTCCTTCCATTATTAATAATAATATTAATATTAAACCACAATCTATAATTTGTTATTAAAATTTTAAGTCCATAGGGTTTTTTAAGTCTTTGAAACAGACTATTCAATAAATTGTTAAATGCTTTTTCATTTTCTGATCTAAAAAAACATAAAATGTCACTTAATTTATCTAATCGTTAGCGAGCTTTAAAACTAAATAACTCAGCTAATTAGCCTATATATGTTTACATGTAAGCGGTTTTTTCGTGACGATTTTAAGGATGTAAGGAATGCAGAGATTGTCGAGAACACTATCTGCCAGTAGGCGGCCGTTTCCGCTCCTGCTTGCTCGGCACACCTACATCCGTGTAGGCGGCCGTTTCCGCTCCTGCTTGCTCGGCACACCTACATCCGTGTAGGCGGCCGATTCCGCTCCCTGCTTGCTCGGCACACCTACATCCGTGTAGGCGTAACCACGTGAGCGCGCAGGCGCGCAACGTGTTTTATTGACCAGCGCCTGAGTTTAGTCAGTTTTTATATGCAAAAAAAAAGCCCCAACGTATGTTGAGGCTTTTCTTTTATTAGATCCTGGCGATGTCCCGATTCGCCGGTATCGTTACCGGGCTATTTAATTTAAACAGCGCAGCTGTTTTCTATCTGTGAGCTGACTTGTCAGCGTAACCACGTGAGCGCGAAGGCGCGCAACGTGTTTTATTGACCAGCGCCTGAGTTTAGTCAGTTTTTATATGCAAAAAAAAGCCCCAACGTGTGTTGAGGCTTTCTCTTTTGTTAGATTCTGGCGATGTCCTACTCTCACATGGGAACTCCCACACTACCATCGGCGATGCCACATTTCACTTCTGAGTTCGGGATGGAATCAGGTGGTGCTATGGCTCTATGTTCACCAGAAAACTGGATGCTTAAGAGATGTTCTTCTTAAGACTAATGTTTGGAATATGAATCAAAGCATGCGCTTTCAAATCTCGATTTTCATCTTGGCCTTCTAAAATAATCAGAGATTGATCTATTTGTTTAACCTGAAAATCGCTTCGGGTTATATGATCAAGCCTCACGGGCAATTAGTACTGGTTAGCTTCATACATTACTGCACTTCCACACCCAGCCTATCAACCTTGTAGTCTACAAGGGCCCTTTAGGACTCTCAAGGAGTCAGTGAGATCTCATCTTGGAAGAGGCTTCCCGCTTAGATGCTTTCAGCGGTTATCCCGTCCGAA
>NZ_BMEO01000021.1 GCF_014636635.1 Marinicella pacifica
TTGATGAATCATCAATAATTAATTAAAAGCCCTAAATACAACAAACCCCTGAAAAAAACAGGGGTTTGTCATTAGCCTGAGGGGTCTGTTGACCCCTCTTAAATGCATTGAAAAACAGTGTCACCAGCCACGAGATTTTCTGGCCTTGCGGTAGCGTCTGTTACGGGCACGGCTGGTGGCTTCCTGGTCTTTAATTTTATTCCAGTCGTCCATGGTGAATTTTTCATTATTAGCATACACCATGCGGGTTCGACAAAAATCCATGTACTCCAGTAGCGTGTTTTCAATAGCATCCATGGTATTATCAATGACAATACAATCATCCACATAACCAATTCCCGGAATGTGATCGGGAATAACATCGCTGTCATCAACAAAGTAACGGATGGTGGCGTTAATCTGTTGTTTGGTATCGTCATCTGTTTGCCATGAATCATCTTCAATCATGTTGATCATGGATTCAAGACTGGTGATTTGATGAAGGACATAAGTGTCTTTACTGTCACCATGTATTGTTTTAATTTTTTCTTGTGCCTTGTGTATATCATTGGCGTCAATATGTGTGCCATGTTTTTGAATAAATTGTTCAAAATGGTCTTTAACTTGCTCGTCGATGTTGATTGATATGGATTTCATGGTTTCCCCTAAATTAAAAGTCATTTGTCGAAGAACTAAATATTATAGCTTATTTTTACACGCGACGATTTTTCATGGCAAAACGCGTGCGTCGATGCCTCAAACGGCTGGCGGATTCTTGTTTTTTTATCTTTTGCCAGGCTTCGCGGTTAATACATTTGTGCTGGCCGTAAACACGTTGTGTCCCCTGAAAATCCAGATAATCATTTAATTCGCGACTCAGTTCCTCTTTGGTGTTGCTGATCACGATGCAGTCATCTAAGAATCCCAAACCGGGTGTGCTGTCGGGAATTATGTCATTTTCATTTAAAAAATAAGTCATCGTTGCGTTGATACGTTGTGCTTTTCCTGCAGAAACCTGCCACTGGGGCTCCATTAACATGTGAATCATGGTTTCGAGGTCTTTTAAATGACTTAACAGTATGTCATCATGACTGTTTCCACTGAGTGATTTGATTTTTAATAACGATCTTTGCAGGATGTGATGATCTAATGTTTCGTTGCTATTGTGCGTAAGTTGACTAAAATGATTTTTAAGCGACTCACTGATTTCGATGGTGATTCTGTGCATAAGTGGTTCCGTTCAAAAATAATTATTATAGCCCAAGGCCCAAATAATTGAATCTGCCGAAAGTCACGAAGGTTTTTTACACCACGCAGAGATGTGTGGATTCATTTTGCGTTTGTGTGTGAGTGAAAATAATTAGTCAGGTTTTTTTTGGTTTTCTTCGGAATCAATGATTTCAATGTCGTCTAGAGTAACATGGCCCTGACCGAAGGAGAAATCATAGTCGTAGACAAAATTATCCACCTGACGGCGAACTTCATGGCCGGTGACGGTCATGTCTGAATTAAGCTGAATGGTGAGGAATGGCGGGATATAACCTTTGATATGGGTGCCGGTGAATTTCAGACTGTTTTTCCAGGCCTCGCGTCGCAACAAAGTTGGGTAATGTCCGTACGTTTCACTCAGCTGGGTTTTGAGTTTTTCAGCGGCTTTAATTTCTTCAGGTTGGCTGATTTTAATGAGATTACTCATAATTGCTTTGAGAAAATCGCTGTTGGGAATTTGTTTTAAATCCAGCAATTTAAACCAGGCCAGGGCAGTGACATAGTCTTTGTCCTGCATATGGTATAAAGCAATCAGAGACATGGCGTACTGATTGCCAAATTCAGCGGCCTGGGTGAAGTGTTTGAGGGCAGAATCCCGAAAACCGTCTTTGTCATCTTTAAGACCTTTGGCCAGATGATATTGATCCGGTTTTATGATTTGTCCGCTGTCATCGAAATGCAAACCATATTCAGCGTAACCTGAATTGATTAATGAGGTTAAGCAGAAAAACAGTAACAATCTCATGGGGTTCGGGCGTTTCATAGGAACCATTATTTTAATACAAATCAAAGGCAATATAAAGCCACGCCGATGTATTCATGGTCATGGGATAAACTGATTATGTGAGGCCATGTGTGGCCGGTTTGGGGGTCAACCAGTATCGGTGCACCCGGTTTCGAATAACCCGGCATAGACTGGTTGGGTCTGATGATATCAGCATGGATATGATGCTTTTTAAGTAATGTTTGAGCCAGTTCACGAACCGCTAAAGACTGTTGCTGATAACCTGACAAGTGGGGTCTATGTTCAAACAGGCTGTGTAAGTGTATCCAGTTTTCCGGATTGTGACAGGCCAGACAATGAACCACGGTTTCTTTAGGCCAATAAAACCGAAGCGATAGGCGATGATTTTCAAAGTCAATGGCCGCAGACAGTTTTTGCTCATTATGGTGTAAATTATTTAATGAAGAAACGGACAAGGCATAGGCCGATGGCGAAAAGGTTAACGATGGATTGATTCTTTGTAGTGCCTTATAGGAGGCTTCTTTAGCAGCCCACAGACTCCACAAATAGCGGTTGGGTCGGGTGGCTGTCAGGACATGTTGCTGTTCCAATGGCGTTAGGATGCGCTGCAGCCACCGATGGTTCAGGTATTTTTTTTTATCAAATTGATAATCAACAATATCGTTGCCAATCATGGTGTTTGTTTTGAAAGCGGGAATTGCTCAAAGTGGGCCTTTTCCATGTTTTCCAAGTTGTTGATAATCTGGCCGGCGGCTGCCCGCATCGCGCGGCGACCTTGATGTTCACTATCAATGGTTTGCAGCTTCATTTTAATGTTAAATCGCTCACCATTGTCGGGCATTTTACTGGCTGTTTGCTGCTTGTCGCCGCGTAAATAAACACACAGTACCTGATTGAGATGACTGTCCATATGCAATTTGCCGACACCATAAATATAATTTTCGTTGTCCACCCGACCGCTTTGGCTGCGACGACCTTCGGGGAAAATCATGACATAATGGCCATGGTGCAGTAAATAAGCCGCCTTATTCATGGTTTGTTTGGCTTTTTCCGGGTCTTCGTCAATCAAAATACATTTCCCCAAATAGCATATAACACGGTACAAGAGACTTTCTTGTACATTGCGGGCATTGGGCAGGTTCCAACAAAAGGTTCGAAAGTGCAACAAATAAGAACCCATGGAAGAAAACGCCCAGGCCAGTAACAGAGAATCAATGTAGGTCAGGTGGTTGGGACAAATGAGTAGCCCCGACGGGTTTTGTCGACGAATCTGTTTAAACTGCTGTCTGATTGATTGCAAATCACGGATGCGGTAATTTTTAATGTACTTCATCCACAGCACCACCAAGAAATAAAGCAGTGGCATGCAAAGGAAAGCAATCACTTTTTGTAAGGCCAGCGGCCATACCTGTCGATGGGGCAGTTTCATGTTGGAACGAAAAGGCACCTTGATGTGGTAGTAAGGTGCCTTTTAAGGATTGATTTAAGTTTTGGCTTTAATGACGGTGACGGCATCGCCCATGGTGCGGATTTTATCGGCTTCTTCGTCACTCACTTCAATGTCAAATTCATCTTCAAAATCAATGACGATGTCCACTAAGCGGGCCGAGTTTATTTGCAGATCTTCTAAAAAACTGGTTTCTGCAGTGGCGTTTTCTAAGGCCGCTTTATTTTTACAATAGGGCGAAACAATTTCTTTCACTTGTTCAAATACGTCGTTACTCATAATAATTCCTCAAGGATTAAATGTTTTAAATAGGGTACAGGCATTCACATCACCAAAGCCAAAACTGGCTTTAGCCAAAATCCGGGCGTCGCTGTCTTCGGTTGTGTGGACAATGCGATCGGCATAGGGTTCTAAGTCCGGGTGCAAATCTTCACAGTTTAAAGAGCCATGCACAAAACCACGGCTTAATTGTAACACGGAAGCCACACATTCAAGACCACCAGCAGCGCCCAGGGCATGTCCGATAAGCGACTTAGTGGCATTTACTTTAGGCATTTGTTGCGGTTCAAGACCAAGGGCTTGTTGCCAGTTTTTAATTTCATACGGATCGGCCATGGTGGCGGTTAAATGGCCGTTAATCAAATCCACTTCATGTCCCTGAATGCCGGCCATGTTTAAAGCACTTTGAATACAGCGTTGCACACCGATTGGATTCGGGAAGGTGATGCTGCCGCCATTGCGTTGGCCACCGCAATTAACTGCCACACCGATGACTTCGGCATAAATATCACCCCCCCGTGCCAATGCACTGTCCAGAGATTCCAGCATCAACATACCGGCGCCGGAGCCGGGCACAAAGCCCACTGCCGATGCGCTCATAGGCCGTGAGGCTTCTGTGGGCTTGTCGTTATAACCACGGGCCAAAACCCGCATGGCATCAAAACCGGCCCAGCTGTATTTTGAGGCACCTTCGGTACCACCCACCAACATCCGTTTAAGCTGACCTGACTGGATTTTATGGAAACCCTCGACAACCGCTTCGGTACCGGTGGTGCAAGCGCTTGAATTGGTGGTCACTTGTCCGCCTAAGCCCAGTAAGCCACCAATGTTGGCACTGCTGGAGCTGGCCATGACTTGTTCAACCATGGTGGAGCCGAGGCGTTTAACCCGGCCTTTATCCACTAATGGGATCAGTTTATTACCGATGGTGTCGAGGCCACTGATGCCGGTTCCGATAATGGCACCGGTGTCCCAATCGGGTTCATCGCCTGGCTCAGGCAAATCGGCATCACGCCAGCAATCAATGGCGGCAATGGCGCCAAAAATCATCGCCTCATTCATGGCCAGTAAGGATTCTTCACTGAGGTAATCTGTTTTAATGGCGTCAATACCTTGCGGAATACCACCGACCTGACAGGCGAAATTGGCTTCGGCCAGATGTTCATGGTGTTGAATACCGGACACGCCGTTTCTCAAGGCCTGTTCATAGTTGTCTAAACCATGGCCATTGGGGGCGACCACGCCCATGCCGGTGATGACCACACGGTGTTGTTGATGACTCATTATTTACGCACTCCCATGCCCGAAATAACACAACTGGCGACCAATTCATTGTCGGCATTGTGCATATTGACGCGGGCTTTTAATTTCATCCGACGCCAGAATATTTTTTCAGCGCGGATGGTGACTTGTTCACCGGGATAAACCGGACGACTGAATTCGACCTCGGCATCACTGAATAAAGTCAGCCACTGGTCGAGTTCGGATTGATCTAATTGTAAGGACAATAAATATAAACCGTAGGCAACCACACCGGTTTGGGCCATGGTTTCGAGTAGGATAACACCCGGTGTGACCGGTTGTCCCGGAAAATGGCCGGCATAAAAGGATTCGTCTTCCTTAAAGGTGTATTGGCCGACAATACCATCCTCATTCACTGAGACAATGTTATCGATAAACCGAAACGGCGCTTGTTGCGGCACCAAATCCAGAATCTGCTGATGGCTTAAGGCCTGTGTCATGTTAATTGACCTCCGAGTGATTGCGCGCTTTGATGCGGATAATCCCGGTATTGGATGTTTTTAAAGATGCCGGCTTTGGCATCATTGATGGTGTAGATTTCCTGGTCATCGACAAACACTTTGGCCGAACCGATGGCAATCGCCGCATCCTGAGCGGCCATATTGGAAAAGCGTTTAATATCAATCTCATACCTAACAATCTTATTGTGCGGTCTGATTTGGCCAAAAAACTCAATGGCACCGGCGCCCAAGGCCCGTCCGGCACCTTTGCCGCCACGGATAATGGCGTAAAAGCCAATCAGTTGCCACACCGCGTCAACACCGAGACAACCGGGTTGTACCGGATCCTGGCGGAAATGACATTGAAAGAACCAGTCATCCAGGGAAATATCCTGTTCAGCGACAATCCGACCACGTTTACCTTTGTGTGAAATTTCAGTAATGCGGTCGAACATCAGCATTGGTGGTGAGGGCAGTAAGCCACAGCCTTCGATCGGCGGGTCTTCAATCAAATCCCCCCAGGAATAGGCCAGTAGTTCATCTTTGCTAAAAGACGTCCGTTGTAAAAAATCCTGATACTTCAATCTCATACTGTTTCTCCAACGGCGAGGGTCATACCACCCCAGGTTAAACCGGCGCCCACCACAATCAGGCTGATCCAGTCGTCTTTTTTAAACAAATCCCAGTTTTGTGATAACACTGACGGTGCCCCTGCCGCGCCGCAGTTGCCATACTCATCAACGTTGTATAAATGTTTGTTTTTCTGAATACCGAGCTTGTTACAGACGGATTGCAACATGGTCAGGTTAGCCTGATGGCTGATAAAATAGTGATTTTTCAGGGGTTCTGCGGTTAGTTTTTGCAGGTGCTTAAAAGTGGCCACGGTTTTTTTGATGGCGAATTTTTGAACAGATAGTCCATCCTGATAAAAATGTGCACCGGTTTTGGTTTGGACCTTATCCCAGCCGCCGGGGTCAGAAGCCATAAAAGTGTTTTTAATGTGCATAGCAGCCGGATGTTTTTTGGAAAAAATCACCGCGGCCGCGCCATCACCGATTAATACGGCGGTGCGGCGGTCACTGAAATCAGTGGTGGTGGTCCAGCTTTCGGGAATCACACACAGTACATAATCAGGCATCGCCGCTTCGTCCATGTGATTAAGAAAATGTACATGACTGGCAAAACTGGAACAGGCCGACGTGATGTCCACGGTAAAGGCATCGATACCGGCTTCAGCGGCAATCACACTGGCATTTGCCGGTAATGAATAGGCCGGGGCACAGGTGGCTGAAATCACCATGCCGACATCTTGTTTTTGAATCCCGGCGCGATTTAAGGCCATGTCGATGGCTTTGGCGCCCATTTCGGCGCTGCTTTCCAGGGTTCGAACCTGACCCACATCACGGTTATGGCTTTGTTTTAATTCGTCCAAATCCATGACTGTGCGGCGCTCTTTTATGCCCACACGCTCGATAATCCATTCGTTACTGGTTTCAATGCCCAAGGATTCTAAAAAGGCATTGTCGATAATATTGTCAGGATGGTAATGGCCGGCGCCATGAATATACAGCATAGTCGTCCTTTAAAAAGAGGCGATTTGTTCACCGCCATCGGCACGAATCAGCGCACCATTAATCCACTGCGCTTCATCACGGGCCAGTAAAGACACCACATCTGCCACATCTTCAGGTGTGGTCAGGCGTTTAAAGGGGTTTTTCAGTCGCGCCACGGATTTCATCCGGTCACTGCCGGGAATCGCCTGCAGGGCTTTGGTGTCGGTGACACCGGCCTGAATAATATTGGAGCGAATGCCTTGCGAGGCAAACTCAACGGCTATGGATCGTGACACGGATTCCAAGGCAACTTTAGCGGCTGATACCGCGGCGTAACCACGCCAGGCGATGGTGTTACCTTCACTGGTGAGCCCCAAAACACGGGCATCATCGGCGAATAATTTTTGTTGTGAGAGTTTTTGGGTCCAGGTCAGCAGACTGGTGCCCATGCTGTAAATGGTGCGCGCCATGTCTTCATCTTCAATCAGCATGTCGCTGTATTCAGGGTTATCCAGCGGAAAAACTTCACCGACACCGTCCGCCAGCAGTTCGTCCACGGCGCTGTTCACCTGTTCGCTGTCCAGACCGAGTTTTTGTGCCAGTTGTTCAACAGCGGGGTTGTCCTTCTGGCGTTTCTGTGGCGCAATGAGTTTTAAATTTCCAAAGGCAATGGAGTGAAGTAATACGCGTACTTTGCCGTTCTCGCCCAGGGCTTCTTTAAGACCGGCCAGTACCTTTTCAATGCCACGCTCACTCAGGGCATCGACATTAAAACTGATAAAGTCAACACCGGTGTTTTTAATCTCATCAAAGTCCTTGTTGATTTGTTCCATGGCACCGCGGCGATCTCGATGAACAATACAAATGTTCATACCCTGGCGACTGAGTTTTTTGGCACTGGCTAAACCAAAACCGCTGGATCCGCCTAAAATCAGTGCCCAATGCTTGCTATTAAAAATCGTCATGTGTTGTCCCCGACAAATTAATTTGTTTATGATTTAAAGGCTTTGTGTGCACTCTTCAGGTTAATCACTGATGTAATATCAACCCCAATGCTTTTAAAGAATCCGCGCAGCGGCCGATTGGGGCCGAGCTCTAAAATCTGCTGATCTTTGAGCAAATTCATGTTATCCCGCCATTTAACGGTGCCACTGATTTGTCTCGACAATGATTCAATCAGCTGTAACTTATCCGCGACATAAAAGTCACCGAGGAAATTGGACGCCACTTTAGGCAAATTTTGCTCGTTTATGTCATCAGCGAAATCCAATAAGAATTCATGAAATTGGGCTTCCACCGGCGCCATATAACGCGAATGAAACGCCGCGCTCACAGTCAGTGGCACAGCCCGAAAGGATTGGCCTTCGAACTTATCAGTTAAGGCTTTTATGGTTTTGTCTAAATCATCCTGACGACCACTTAAGACCACCTGTTGTGCGGAGTTATCATTGGCGATATCGATGTTATGCTGATCTGCGATTTCACCAATGCTTTTTAAATCAATGGTGTCCATAATCACCGCCGCCATGGCACCATCCTCGTCGGTTTGGTTCATCAGTTCACCGCGGCGTGCGACAATGTTCAGCGCCGTTTCAAAAGACATGACATCGGCGGCCACCAGCGCTGCATATTCACCCAGAGAATGACCGGCGAAATAATCGGCGTTTAAATTTTGGTGGGCCTGAAGCGCGCGAAACATGGCGATTTCAGCGGTGAGAATACAAGGTTGGGTGTAATTGGTCTGATTTAATAAGTCACCGTCTCCATGGCAAATTTCATACACATCAAAATCCAGAATCTGATCGGCGGTTTTAAATACATCCGCTGCTTCGTTGTACTCTTCGATAAAATCCCTGGCCATGCCTTTTTTTTGTGCACCCTGTCCAGGGAACACCACTGCGCTAAAGCTCATGTTTTATGTTCGTGTTAAAGAGGCATGGATTATGGGGATTTATCGGCTCGGATTCAAGCGATAAGTTATAAATTGTCCTTAAATTAAATCAAACAAACGTATGATTTTTAAGGATTATTTTTTCCGGAAATTTTAGATTTAAGCGTTGACTGCGCAAATGTAAAGTGGTCAGAAATTGATCTCAATTTACGTTTTCCATGAATTTTCGATATACTAAGCAATTCCTCACAATTTAGTTACAAATGAAAAAGACAGTTATGATTGTATTGGTTATGGCATGTTTGTCGGCTTGTTCGACAGCTTACTATAACTCCATGGAAAAATTTGGCGTCTATAAGCGTGATATTTTGGTTGATCGGGTGGAAGAAGCCCGCGATGCGCAGGAAGATACCAAAGAACAGTTTAATTCAGCCCTTGAGCAGTTTGGTTCGGTGGTTAATTATGACGGCGGTTCGCTGGAAAAAATCTACAAACGCTTGCAATCTGAATATGACGACAGTGTGGCGGCGGCCGAGGATTTGAATGAACGCATTGATGACATTGAAAAAGTGGCCGAGGATTTATTCGAAGAATGGCAGGCAGAACTGAATGATTACAGTAACGCCCAAATGCGCCGTGACAGTGCCGAGCAATTACGGCAGACACGCCATGAATGCAATCAACTTATCAGAGCCATGCGCCGAGCCGAGGATAAAATTCCACCGGTTTTGGCGGTGTTTCAGGATCAGGTTCTCTATTTAAAACATAACCTAAACGCAAGAGCCATTTCAGCTTTACAGGATGAGTACATCAGCATTAAAACTGATGTCGCTGCGCTGGTGGCTGAAATGGAACGCTCGATTGATGAAGCGAATGTGTTTATTGAAGCGATGCAAGATGCATCATAGTTAATTTTATTTCCGAGGAGAACCATTATGTCGTTAACTGAACCGGTGTTATTATTTTTCACCACTATCATGTATTTAGGGATTGTGGTTTTATTCTTTTGGGCCTTTTACAGTGTGGTGACATCACTGCGTTCTATTGCGCGCTCGCAACAGCAGATGGCCATGACACAGGCTGAAATTTTGAAAGCGATAAATAACAAATCCACTGAGCGAAATTAATCGACTTTGTCTTTGCCAAAAGTGGCCTGATACAAACCACTGCTGTGTGAACCGTTAATGATTTTACAAAATAACTCAGCGGTTTTTTCGGTGTCATAGAGGGCCGAGTGGGCTTGTTCGGTGTCCCAATTAATGCCAGCGGCTTTGACCGCACGGGCCAATACCGTCTGGCCGTAGGCAAGGGCGCCTAAAGTCACGGTATCAAAACAGCTAAACGGATGGAACGGATTGCGTTTTATGCCGGAACGTTCGGCAGCGGCATGGACAAAGCCCAAATCAAAATGGGCATTATGCCCAACCAGAACCGCACGGCTGCAGCCGGTTTCTTTAATTTTCTTACGAACCGGCGAAAATATTTTCCCCATAGCAGCTTTCTCGTCTAAAGCCATGCGTAAGGGGTGATTCAGATCGATGCCTGTGACTTCCAGTGCTTTGGGATCAATATGCGATCCCTCAAAAGGCTCCACATAGGCATTAATGGTCTCAACCGGTTTAATCAAACCGTCTTCACCCATGTCTAAAATCACCGCAGCAATTTCCAGTAAAGCATCGGTTTGGTTGTTAAATCCGCCGGTTTCGACATCCACCACCACCGGCAAGAAACCACGAAAACGATTTTTGATTGGGCTCATTTTGATTGTTTAAATGGGATTGACTGTATTGTAACAGGCTTATTGATAAATCATATTTTAAATATATTGCATATAATGTATATCTTAATTATAATATCAGGTATTTCTTAATCGAGGTTTATTATGAATATTAATCGTTGGATTCAGCGTTTAGCCGGTTTGTTTGTTTTATTGAGTTTATTGTTAGCGCACATCACAGGTGATGTAAATTTATTGAAGCCCACCTGGCTTTGGGTTGCTGTTTTTGTCGGCTTTAATCTGTTCCAGTCCAGTTTTACCGGCTTTTGTCCACTGGCTAAAATTTTAAAAGCGGTTGGGGTTAAAGAGTAATCAAGTAGGATTATTCCAATAATACTAATGATTAATGAGATTCTCGTGTCAAGCACTAGAATGACGAACCATGTAATTAGAATATATTCGTTATTATGTCACCCTCGTGAGTCTGTTTTAATTGCTTTAACTTAAACTTGGAAGTGAACATTTAAAAAGATCAACCACAAAGATCACAAAGAACACACAGCGTTCACAAAGATAAACATATTATAAGATTGACTTCGTGGCCTTTGTGAAAAACTATGTGATCTCTGTGGTTATTTATTTAAAATTACGGTGATAACGAAATGGATTAATTTTTTGATTCTTCGATATAGCGATCAATCATTTGTTCTAACACGTCTAATGGTACGGCGCCGCCGGAGAGGATGGTGTCGTGGAATGTGCGTAAGTCAAAATCATTGCCGAGGGCTTGTTCGGCTTTACGCCGCAGTTCCCAGATTTTAATTTCGCCGAGTTTATAAGACAGCGCCTGAGCGGGCCAGCCGATATAGCGGTCTATTTCTGTGCGCACGTTGTGCTCGGACAGAGCGGTGTTATCGCGCATTAAGTTAATCGCTTCTTCACGGCTCATGCCCATGGCGTGCATGCCGGTGTCCACCACCAGGCGCATGGCACGCCACATTTCATAGGTCAGGCGACCAAAATCAGAGTAGGGATCCTGGTAAAAGCCGACTTCTTTGGCCAGCTTTTCACAATACAAGCCCCAGCCTTCGCCAAAGGCTGAAATATAACCACGGCGGCGAAATTCCGGTAAATCATCCAGTTCTTGGGTCAGGGCGTTTTGTAAATGGTGCCCCGGCACGGCTTCGTGAAAGGTCAGTGCCTCCAAGTTATACAAAGGCCGTTTATCCAGGGCATAGGTGTTAACCCAGTATTCACCCGCACGGGTGGAGTCAATCGGCGCACCGGAATAACGACCGGTGGTGTAGTTCGGCGCGAAAGCCGCCGGAACCGGTTTAACGGTGTAGGGCTGGCGCGGTAGTTTCGTAAACAATTGCGGTAGTTTACCGTCCATTTGCTTGGCGATATAGGCCGCTTCTTTCAGCAGTTCTTCGGCGGTTTTCGGGTAAAAACGCTCATCGGTGCGTAAAAACTGAATAAATTCAGCAAAGCTGTCATCGGTTTTTGGCATGAATTCACCTTGTTCAATCAGTGATTCAATAATGGCTTCCATCTCAGCACGAATCCTTTTAACTTCTTTCAGGCCAATTTGATGGATTTCTTCCGGGCTTAAGTCCAGGGTGGTGTACTCCTTAATTTGTTGTTGGTAATACGCTTTGCCATCCGGTAAGTCATAAGCACCAATACTGGTACGGGTTATTGGTAAATAGGTATTCACCATAAAGTCTTTAAATTTTTTAAAGCTTGGATTAATTCCTTCTTTAATCAGTTTCTGCGCTTGTTGTTGATAGTAATTAAATTGCTTATCCGTGAGTTGTGCCGGTTTTTGTAAAAAAGGTTGATAGAAACTCGACTGACTGACGTCTTCTTCGATGTAACTGTTAATAAATTCAGGGTAGTGTTCAAGGATAACTTTCGGCTGAGTGTAGCCACGTTTTAATCCGTTTGTTAGGTTAGTGATATGCTGATTAACCACACGAGGAACCTGCTTTAAACGACTGATGTAGTTGTCAAAATCTTCTGTGGTTTTAAAGCTTAAATAACGGTGCATGGTGGCCAGACCCACATGGAATGAACTTTCTGAGTTAATCGGTATCTGGTATTCTTTGGCATCAATATCGGCGATTTGTTGTTGTAAATTATCCAGCTGCATTTGCCGGGAAATTTGTTCCTGAAAGCTCAACCCATCAGGATTGATGGCCGCCAATTCTTGCCTGAGTTGCGTCAGATCAGCACGCACTTTCTGGTAATGGGCTTCTGAGACATCATTGAGTTCACCGGCTTTGTCCTTATCGCCATAATAAGCAGCGGTTTGGGGTGAATGTTTTATGTGGGTTTGTTGAATCTTATCTAAAACCTGCGTCAGTCCAGCCGAAGCATCGGATCGGACGCCGCTACTCATTACCATGGTGATAATCAGAATCAATACTTTATTCATTTTGTTCTCTTTTAATGTAAAACCCGCACCCGAATGGTGCCGGAGATGTCTTTGAGTTGTTGCACAATGCCTTCAGAAGAATCGCATTGTACATCCATAATCACATAACCGACCTCACCGGCGGTTTGTAAATACATGGCCGCCACGTTCATGTTTTCACGGGCAAAGGCCTGGTTGATTTGTTCCAGCATACCGGGTTTGTTTTCATGGATATGCATCACCCGGGTTAAGTCGGGATGAAGACTGGGCAGCGAGACTTCCGGGAAATTAACCGCCGAAGTGGTGGAACCGTTATTGGAATATTTAATCAGTTTGTCGGCCACTTCATTGGCAATATTCAATTGGGCTTCCTGGGTTGAACCGCCAATATGCGGGGTTAGAATAACCTGATCAAACCCGGTCAGTGGTGAGTTAAACGTTTCGTTGTTGCTGGCCGGCTCTTCGGGAAAAACATCGATGGCGGCACCGGCAATATGATCAGAACGCAACGCATCCACCAGATCATCAATCACGATGATATTGCCACGGGCGGCATTCACCACATGGGCACCGGCCGGTAATAAGGCCAGTTCTTTGGTGGTGATCATGTTTTTCGTCAGTTCAGTGGCCGGCACATGCAGTGACAATACATCGACTTGCGGTAGAAGTTCTTCTAAGCTGGCCACCGCCTGACAATTACCGAGGGGCAGTTTATTCTCAATGTCATAAAACAGTACATGCATACCCAGTGCTTCGGCCAATACACCGAGTTGTGACCCAATGTGGCCATAGCCGACAATGCCCAGGGTTTTGCCGCGGGTTTCATGGGACCGAACCGCGGATTTTTGCCATTCACCGCGGTGGGCTTTGGCATTTTTTTCAGGGATGCCGCGCAGTAACAGGATAATTTCGCCCATCACCAGTTCAGCGACACTGCGGGTGTTGGAAAAGGGCGCATTAAACACCGGAATGCCACGACTTTTACAGGTGTCCAAATCCACCTGGTTGGTGCCGATACAAAAAGTGCCCACCGCCATGAGTTTATCGCAGGCATCCAGATTAACACCAATTAACTGAGTGCGTGAGCGGATGCCGAGGATATGGGCATCGCCGATGAGCTGATGCAATTCATCGTCCGCCGGGGTGCTGTCCACCGTGACAATCTGACTGTATCCATCACGTCTGAAAAGCTGTTCGGCTTCGGGGTGAACGCCTTCGAGTAAAACCACTTTTATTTTTTCTTTACTTAGTGAGAGTTTGGTCATATTCTGACAATCATTAATTATTGTGAGAATTCTAACAAAATGTTAGCGGATAAACTGACGAAATTATTAAAACATGAATTAAAAGACATTGCCCATTCAACCAGACCGGCTGATTTAGTGCATTTTGGTCAGGACTGGACGCGTTTTTACACGCCCAACCCATCGGTGATTTTCTATCCGGATAACACTGAACAAGTCCAGCATATTATGCGTGTGGCCTATGAAAACGACCAAGCTGTGGTGCCCTCAGGTGGCCGCACCGGTTACAGTGCCGGTGCGGTGGCAACAGATGGTGAATGGGTGATTTCTCTGGTACGGTTAAATCAAATCGGTGACTTTAATGCGGTTAACCAGACAGTGCAAGTGGGTGCAGGGGTGATTACCGAGCAGTTACAAATCTTTGCCGAGGAACAGGGATTAATGTACCCGGTGGATTTTGCCTCAGCCGGTTCCAGTCATATCGGCGGCAACATCGCCACCAATGCCGGCGGAATTAAGGTATTGCGTTATGGCCTGACCCGGGACTATGTGATGGGTTTAACCGTGGTAATGGCCGACGGTGAATTATTGCATCTGAACAAAGGCCTGGTAAAAAATGCCACCGGTCCGGATTTGCGACATCTGATGATTGGTTCAGAAGGCATTTTAGGGATTATCGTGGCGGCCGAGATGAAATTAATTAAACCGCCGCCTGCGCAGATGGTGATGCTGTTATCGCTGGGCAGTTTAGCAGCGGTGATGCAAACCTTTGAAAATGCCCAACGCAGATTAACGTTATCGTCTTTTGAGTTTTTCTCAGACCGGGCCTTAAAGCGGGTCATGGCACACCGGTCACTTGATAACCCATTTGATGACGTGCATCCGTTTTATGTGTTGCTGGAGTTTGATGAGGATGAAGATGCCGCCATGGCGGTTTTTGAGGATGGATTAGAAGCCGGTGAGATTACCGATGGCATTATTGCCCAAAGTCTCGATCAGGCCGAACAATTATGGCAATACCGAGAAGGCATTTCAGAATCCATTGCTGAATTCACACCGTATAAAAATGATATTTCAGTGACCATTGATCAAGTCACTGATTTTATGCAACGTTTGGACACATTGTTAGTAAAAGAATATCCTGATTTTGAAACCATTTGGTTTGGCCATATCGGTGATGGTAATCTGCATTTGAATATATTAAAACCCGACAAGCTGCCGGTGGCTGATTTTAAACAGCAGTGTGAAACCGTTAATGACCATGTTTACGGCTTAATCCGGGATCTCGGTGGTAGCATTTCTGCCGAACATGGTGTCGGTTTACTCAAAAAACCCTACCTGAGTTATTCCAAATCCGCGGCAGAAATTAAATTACTCAAAGCCATTAAAAACAGCTTTGATTCGAAAGGGATTTTAAATTCCGGCAAGGTTATAGATTAAACGACTGATTTAGATAGTAATTTAGTATGCTTCACTTGTTTAGAAACAGACCATTTTAATGGTGTCAGACTGCTGACAAAGTCCCCACTTTTGAGTGGGGATTTTTTATAATAGCAGTATGCTAAAAGATCACCCCCCC
>NZ_BMEO01000022.1 GCF_014636635.1 Marinicella pacifica
GGGGGGTGATCTTTTAGCATACTGCTATTATAAAAAATCCCCACTCAAAAGTGGGGACTTTGTCAGCAGTCTGAGCCGGCAATATGCCGGCTTTTTTGGGCATACGGTAAATAGTTTAGAATGTTTTACCAAAACCAATACCGATAACGGTGGGGTTAATGTCCACATCAACCGCGGCCGAACCTAAAGCGGTGTTAAAAGTTGCTTCGGTGTTAATATCAATGTATTTAACATCCATATTAAAAGACCAGTTATTACTTAATTCCCAGTCAATGCCAAATTGAGCCGCCCAGCCAAAAGAGCTGTCTAAGTCCAGATTTTCAGCCCCCAGTACTTCTTGCGCAGGGCCACTGAGTTCTTCATTAAAAAAGTGGGTGTAGTTGGCACCCACACCGAAATAAGGTCTGACAGACGCAGTGGGTCGGAACTGATACTGTAAAAACACCGTGGGTGGTAACACATTGGTGTCCACCACATCGGTCCCGTCAGGTACACCCAAGGCGCTCAAACCGTGGGCTGAAACGGTGTGTTTTGAGCTTAAATCCGCCAGCAATTCAATCGCCCAGTGATCGCTGATCATGTAGCCGATGGAGATATCCAAAGAATAGTTATCATCCACAGACACTGAAGTACCCGGTACCGC
Source organism: Marinicella pacifica (assembly GCF_014636635.1). GTDB lineage: Bacteria > Pseudomonadota > Gammaproteobacteria > Xanthomonadales > Marinicellaceae > Marinicella > Marinicella pacifica. Next base: position 644 of record NZ_BMEO01000022.1, read on the forward strand.
GGCCCCTTCGACCCGCAGCGCACTGCTGTCATCATTGGGGTTGATATTTATGGCGCGCATATGCAACAGCCAGTCACCTTTTTCCACCGCCAGAGCTTGTCCGGCAGCCAATACTAATACAATCGTTAACAGTTTTTTCATTGCGTTTCTCATGGTTAAAAGCACATTTTAGAAATATTCAATATGCTTGATTTTGACAATTGTCAAACATCCTGAATGAAAACAAAACGGCGTATCAATTAAGCTGTGGGCTGGTTCACATCATGTAAAAAAACCCTTGTCAGATGGCTGCTTTAAGTTGACAATCGTTTATTTCAATGAGGGTGTTTATATGAAAATAACAACAATTTTATTTATCATGATGTCTTATGGGGTTCATGCCAAACCCGATACCATGATTGTTTTAGATGCGTCAGGATCGATGTGGGGACAAATTGACGGTATCAGTAAAATTGACATTGCGCGTGGTGCGCTTAAACAGGTCAGCACCAATTTTTCAGAAGACCAGCAGGTGGGTTTGATGGCGTACGGTCATCGCCGTAAAGGTGATTGTGGTGACATTGAATTGTTATTATCGCCGGCGACCAATCAAGCCGATAAAATCATTACAACGGTGAATGGCTTGATGCCAAAAGGCAAAACGCCTTTAAGTGCGGCGGTTAAACAGGCGGCAGACATCCTTAAAATAACGGAAAATGCGGCTGAAATCGTACTCATTACAGATGGTTTGGAAACCTGTGATTTAGATCCTTGTGCCACCGGTGAAGAACTGGCGGCTATGGGTATTGATTTTAAAGCCCACGTCATTGGTTTTGGATTGGATGCCAATGAAGGCAAGCAAGTGGCTTGTCTGGCTGAATCAACCGGCGGTTTGTACGTGTCCGCGCAGAATGCCGGAGAGTTAGATAAAGCCTTACAACAGGTTATGATTGAAGAGACCAGCTCAGAGCCGACGGTTGAACTGCCCTCAGCAACCGTTCAAGCACCGAGGCAACCGCCGGTTATTGGCGCGCAATTTGAAGTCAACTGGCAAGGCCCAAATAACGAACATGATTACATTGATATTGTGGAACAGGGTGAGACAAGGACTTATGGTGAACTGGCCTATATTTGGGCGAAAGATCAATCACCGTCCATGATAAAAGCACCCACAAAACCGGGTAATTATGCGTTACGTTATGTCTGGCAAGGGCCATCAAAAAGACATGTTATTGCGCAGGTCGAATTTGAAGTTGTGGACACTGATGTGCGTTTATCGGCGCCCGATTCGGTCAATGTAGGCGCGTCATTTGAGGTGAGTTGGCAGGGCCCCGGCGGTGAACGCGACTACGTGGATTTGGTACCGGCAGATTACACCATGACAGCCGGTGAGCTCAGTTATTTTTATGCCGACAAGACTAAAGAATCAGAAAATACAGGTACTTTAACCGCCCCGGCTGACGCGGGTGACTATAAAATCCGCTATGTTTTACAAGGCAGCAAAGACCGTCAGGTTCTATACAGCATTCCGATTCAAGTCAAAGCCGTGGAATCAAGCTTATCACATGACCCTCAGGCCGGTATAGGCCAACAACTTAAGGTACAATGGACAGGCCCCGACAGTCAAGGTGACTATATCGATGTGGTGCCTGAAAACCATGACATGACAGCCGGTGAAATCAGTTATTTTTACACCGAAAACAACGCACCGGAGGCAGACCTGACCATGCCCATTGAGCCCGGTCAATACAAAATTCGTTACGTGATGTCTGCCCCTAAGGGCCGAAAAGTGATTGTCAGCAGCCCATTAACAGTGGTTGACGTTCCAACATCCATTCACCTGGATAAGAACACTGCAGCATCAGGCAGTGAGTTGATTGTTCACTGGCAGGGACCGGGTAAAAAAGGTGATTACATTGATTTGGTGCCCGCGGATTATACGGCAACCTACGGTGAATTAAGTTATTTTTACACCCAAAGTAACCCTGAACAAGGCGTGTTAAGAATGCCAGATCAAGCCGGTGAATACCAGGTGCGGTATATTTTGCAAGGCAATCAAAAACGGGTCATTAAAGCGTCCGTACCATTGATGGTAGAGTAACCACAAAAAAAGCCCCGGAAAAGTCCGGGGCTTTTAAAATCAGGCGACTGTTATCAAGCCGCTTTCTTCTCTTGCTTGTTGTCTTCTTGCCCTTTTTTTCCCTTAGGCTCAGCAAAGCCGCGATCTCGCATTAAAGCATCAATTTTGGCATCACGACCGCGGAATTTGCGGTAGGCGTCGGCCGGATCCATGGCGTTGCGCGGCGCAAACAGGTATTTCACCAGTTTAGCGGCCATGGCTTTGTCATAATAACCACCCGGGGCTTCTTCAAAAGCCTCCGCAGCATCTGAAGTCAACACATCCGCCCACATATAGCCGTAATAGGCGGTGGCGTAGCCCTCACCTGAAAACACATGACCGAAATGTGGTGTGCGGTGGCGCATCACCAGCTCATCAGGCATGCCTAAAGCAGCCAGGGTTTCTTTCTCGAATTTATCCACGTCAATTTTTTCAGGATCAGCCAGATGCAGTTTCATATCCATCAAAGCAGAGGCCAGATATTCGGTGGTGCTAAAGCCCTGGTTAAAGGTGCTGGCTTTTTCAATTTTGGCGATGAGTTCTTTTGGAATCACTTCACCGGTTTTGTGGTGTTTTAAATACTTATTAATAACCTGATCGGTGGACAGCCAGCGCTCTAATAGTTGCGACTGGAATTCGGTGTAATCACGTACGCCACCATTTAAGCTTGGGTAGCGTACATTTGAAGACAGCGCGTGCAGCGCATGACCAAACTCATGGAAAAAGGTTTCCGCATCATCCCATGACACCAAAACTGCTTCACCGGGTGCCGGTTTAATAAAATTCGAGTTATTCGAGGACAAGACGGTTTCTTTGCCGTCAAAAGTTGAATGCGAACGGTACGAGGTGGCCCAGGCACCGGAGCGTTTGCCGGGACGGGCGAAGGGGTCTAAATACCACAAGCCCACCAGATCACCACTGGTTTTGTCGGTCACTTCCCAGACTTTAACGTCTTCATGAAATACCGGAACAGAACCGCCTTTAACGGGTTTGAAATCAAAATTAAACAGTTCACCGGCCACATAAAACATGGCTTGTCTTAAATTATCTAACTGCAGGTATTGTTTGACTTCATTGGAATCTAAATCATATTTTTTCTTGCGGACTTTTTCCGCGTAGTAGCGATAATCCCAGGGCTGAATGGTGATGTCATGGCCCAATTCATCGGCCACTGCCTGCATATCGGCCACTTCTTCTTTGACCCGGGCGATGGCTGCCGGCCACACCGCTTCCATCAGATTCATGGCGTTTTCAGGGGTTTTGGCCATACGGTTTTGTAACCGCCATTCGGCGTAATTGTTGTAACCCAGCAACTCAACGCGTTCTCGGCGCAGTTTTAATATTTGTTTGATGATGGCGTTGTTATCATATTCATCGCCATTGTCACCGCGCGAGTAATAATTGCTCCAAACCTGCTTGCGCAGTTCGCGCTCATCCGAATAGGTGAGAAACGGATCCATCGACGAGCGGGTGTTGGTAACGGCATATTGACCTTCATGACCATTGGTTTGCGCGACTTTGGCGGCGGCAGTCACAAAGGAATCGGGCAATCCACTGAGCTGGTCTTTGTTTAAATAGGTGATATAACCTTCTTCGTCATGCAAAACATTGTTGGCAAATTGGGTGTAAAGACCAGACAGTTCTTTGTTGATTTCGGCATAGCGTTTTTGTTTATCCGCAGATAAGTCTGCACCATTCATGGCAAAAGATTCATACGTGGTTTTTACCAACCGTTGCCGGTCTGGGTCCAGCGGATTTTCAAGACTGTCCTGATAGACCTTTTTAATGCGTGCAAACAGCGTTTTGTTCTGTGAGATGGCAGATTGCATCTCAGATAATTGAGGTGCCAGTTCCATTTGTAATTGACGCACTTCAGGGCTGGATAAGTTGGCACTCCATAAGCGAAAATAAACACTCGCACGTTGCAGTTTTTCACCGGCTTTTTCCATGGCCACGATGGTGTTTTCAAAACTGGCCGGTTCTTTGTTATTGGCTATTTTCTCATAATCGGCCAGATTTTCTGCCATGGCCACCTCAAAAGCGGGTTTCACATCCGACAGTTTTATTTTATCGAATGCCGGCACACCACCATAAGGACCGGTCCATTCTGCCAACAATGTGTTGTTGGTAGTGGTGTCATTGTCCGGGGTTGTTTTGGCGTTAAGTCCAAAACTCAGTGCCGTCAGTAACAGCAATAAGTTGAATTTAGTTAATTTAATCATGCGGATATCTTCTTTGAATCAAGTGGGGTTAGTGTCAGGAATCGAACAGGAATTTCACAGTGCCAAAAGTCCTGATTATGCTTTTTCCGGACGCAAAAAAGCCCCGACATCGCGGGGCTTTAAAAGCGACTGATTATTCAGCTTTGGGTTTTTCAGCATTGGGATTAATGTCAATTAATTCAACATCAAATATCAAGGTGCTGTTAGGGCCAATCGGACTGCCGGGGCGGGCATCCGAACCATAGGCTAATTCTGGTGGAATATAAAAACGGTATTTGGCACCTTTTTTCATCAGTTGCAATCCTTCTGTCCAACCGGGTATTACCTGATTTAAAGCAAAGGTGGCGGGTTGGCCGCGATCCACAGAGCTGTCAAATTTTGTACCATCTAATAAGGTGCCGGTGTAATGAACCACCACTGTGGCATTTTCAGAAGCGGGTTTTTCACCGCTGCCGGCTTCAATCACCTCATACATGAGACCTGAGTCAGTGGTTTTGACGCCGTCTTCTTTGGCTTTTTTAGCACGGAATTCATCACCTTCTTTTTTATTGGTGACCTTTTGTTCTTCCAATTGCGCCATCATTTCTTTTTGTCGTTCCTGAGCCAGCTTTTGTTGTTTTTCACGGATAATGGTTTGTACCTGATTCAACTCTTCGTCACTGAGTCGCAAATCACGACCGGCCAATCCGTCTTCTAATCCGGTAATAAAGGCGTCTTTATCAAATTCCATTTCGGATTTGCTCATGTACTGGCCGACGTCAGAACCGATTTTGTAATTAATCTGGCTGTTTTCAGTGTCTAATTGTGCCACACCGGAGGTGCTGATTAAGGCACCGGTCAGGGCGAAAGTGAGGGCGATTTTATTCATTCGTTTCTCCATATGTTAAAAGAGGTTGTCCGACTCAACCCCGAACCGGATAGGGCTCGGGACAATATTCAGTCAGGCATTATACAAAAATATTTTCTCAATCACAGTGACAAGCGCATGTTTTTGCGATGATAAAGAATGATTCTGAATAACGTGAAACTTGTATTGCGATTCATTGGTCTATATGATTTACACACTATCTGGCAGTCATTTGACCAAAAAGTTCAACTGTCATTGTGACCCACGTTGATGAGAGAGTAATAAATGAAAACACCGATTGATAAAATTTTGAGAAACCTGTTGTACCTGACACTATTGTGGATGTCTTCTGCCAGCGCTCTGCTGGTGGAACATGAAGTAAATCCGGCCCCCAAACATCAACAGGAAAGCAAAATGCTGGTGCGGTTAATGGAAGAGCTGCATTACAAAAACAAACCCCTGGATGACACCTTATCCGCGACCATTTTAGATGAATACATCCGTGTTTTAGATCCCAACAAAATGTACTTTTTAAGCACGGACATCGCTGATTTTGAACGCTGGCGCACCCAGATGGATGATTTCATCCGGGCCGGTGATTTAAAAGCAGCTTTCCAGGTTTTTAACGTATTTAAACAACGGGTCACCCAACGCACCGAACATGCCCACCGGTTACTGGATAAAACGTTTGATTTTAGCCAAGAGGAAACCTACCGCTGGGATCGCAAGAAATCCGAATGGGCCATGACTGATAAAGAGCTGGATGAAATCTGGCGCAAGAAAGTCAAAAATGACTACCTGTCATTAAAACTGCTGGACAAAGAGCCCGATGACATCAAAGAAACCCTGACAAAACGCTATCAGGTTATGGCCAAGCGCATCAACAATCTAAAAAGTGATGATGTTTTTCAGTACTTTATTAATGCTTACTTAAGTTCGGTGGAGCCGCACACCGGTTACATGTCACCCATCACCTCAGAAAATTTTGAATTAAATATGAGCCTGTCTTTGGAAGGCATTGGTGCGGTACTGATGAATGACGGTGAATACACCCAAATCAACACCATCGTCAAAGGCGGGCCGGCAGATCTTGAAGGCAGCTTGCAAAAGGGCGATAAGATTCTGGCTGTCGGGCAAGGCAGTGAGGGCAGTTTTGATGATGTCATCGGCTGGGGCATTGAGGATGTGGTGCAACTGATACGCGGTGAGAAAGGCAGCACTGTACGGTTACGCATCATTGGTGAAGATGACGGTCCTGAAACCATTCCCAAAATCGTCAAAATTGTCCGTGATAAAGTCAAACTGGAACAACAGGCGGCCCAGTATAAAATTATGGATGTGAAAGAAGGTGGCGCTGAGCATAAAATCGGGGTGATTGATTTACCCACCTTTTATTTGGATTTTGCCGCTTTGCGGTCCGGCGAAGCCGATTACCGCAGCACCACAAAAGATGTCAAAAAGATATTACAAACCTTTAAACAGGAAGGGGTTGAAGGTGTTGTGGTGGATTTGCGCAACAATGGGGGTGGTTCACTGATCGAGGCGATTAATTTATCCGGCCTGTTTATCAAACGCGGCCCGGTGGTACAAACCAAGGTATCAACCGGTAAAAAAGATGTGAAAAAAGATGTTGACCCCAGAATCGAATGGGAGGGACCGATGTTGGTGATGGTCAATCATTTTTCCGCATCGGCCTCAGAGATATTTGCCGCTGCCATGCAGGATTATGGCCGGGCTGTGGTGGTCGGGAACCAGACCTACGGTAAAGGCACCGTGCAAAATGTCATGCGGTTGTCGGATTACATCGAAAACAATGAACAAGAACTCGGTCAGCTGAAAATGACCATGGGACAGTTTTTCCGCATCAATGGCGGCAGCACCCAGAATCGCGGTGTGATTCCGGATATTGAGTTTCCCGACTCGCCCGGTGCGGATAAATATGGTGAATCTGAATACGACAATGCCTTACCCTGGAGCAGTATTGCGCCAAGTGATTACAACGTCTATGCCGATTTGACCGATGAAATTGTTTACCTGAAAAAACGCTTTAATGAACGCTCTAAAGTAAACTTTGAGTTCGATTATCTTAACAAGGAAAACCAGTTGTATGCGGCTGAAAAAGACGATGTCACCGTCTCATTGTCGGCTGAAACGCGGCAACAAAAAACCAAGGAACGTGAACACAGAAAACAGCAACGCAAAGCCAAACGCAAAGCCTTGTTGACCGCCACGGAACCCGACCCTTTACTCGGCGAAATTACGGTGTTGGTTGATTCGACCGAAGCCCTGGTCGTTGAAGACAAAGAACAAGACAGTGATATGTCATCAGATATCGCCGGTCAAGACCCGGACGAAACGCCAGAAACGGATGAGGAAGACGATGACATATTTGTTGACTTCCGGTTGCATGAAAGCGCTCGCATTTTAAGTGACCTGATTGATTTTAACCAGCGTCAGTTAGTGGCCAAAAATGACAAAGCCAAACTAAACACTGACAATTAATTTACTTTGAGACCACTGCATAAGTCTCTTACTTTAAAAAGCCCTGCAAATTCAGGGCTTTTTTTATACCTGATGTTTGTTTTAGATTAACTTCGGGTTAAATTACGACTCCGGGTTTTACCCACCACCACATTGTCTTCAATACGAATGCCGCCGTATGGCAAGAATTTCTCAACCTTGTCCCAGTTGATGTGCTTGTTATTTCGCTGCGACTGTAACAGCATCGGGATAAAATAAAGACCCGGCTCTATGGTGACAACTGCATGCTCCCGCAACACATCCGTGAGGCGCAAAAACGGATGATTATCAGGCTGTTTAATGGCTGTACCCGCCGCATCACTTTGGTGACCGGCGACATCGTGCACTTGCAGCCCCAAATAATGGCCCAAGCCATGGGGGAAAAACGTGTTGCTAAGCCCGGTTTCCACGGCGGTTTCGGGGTCACAGTTAATGATGTTAAACTGATGTAGAACACCGGCAATTTTTAAATGCGCCTGTACGTGCAAGTCAACATAATCCTGACCTGCAATACAGGCATCGCATAAATCCACCTGCAAAGTATCCATGGCCGCAATCATGTCATTAAATTCACTGTGCTTATCATACGCATAGGTGCGGGTGATGTCCGCAGCATAGCCGTTATAAGCAGCACCGGCGTCAATCAAAAAAGTGCGGTGATGATCCGGTTTTTTAGTGGTCTGGTATTGGTAATGCAGCACCGCGGCATGTTCATTGAGGGCCACAATATTGCCGTAGGGCATCTGGTTCTGGGATTGCTGACAGGCCTGTAAATAAGCGGCATTGATGTCATATTCACTGGCGCCTGAATAAAAAACTTCAGCGGCCGCTTGATGACCTTTAAGGGCCAACCGGTTGGCTTGTTCAATACAGTGGATTTCGTAGGGTGTTTTTTGTACCCGGGAAAAATGTAAGTGGGCCAGTAATTTGTCCGAATTGGTGTATTCAGCGGCCATCGGTTGCCAACTGCGATCACCAATCCAGGCATGGTTGAGCTGGTCATTGATGACGGGCATCTCGGATTGGTGATGCACCACTTTAACCGCAAAATTACGGGCCCAGTCGGCACCGCTGCGATCTTCAATTTTGTGCCAAAAATCAGCCGGCTGGGATAAATACAGGGTGGGTTTTTGGCCCGGCACAATGTGCAGCAAACTGTGACTGACATCGGTATCAGGCACCCACCAGTTAAAATGCGGGTTCACCTGATAGGGTGGCGCATGGTCATCCAAAAAATAATTTTCGCTGTGGCCTGAGTAAATCCATAAGCCGTTAAAGCCGGTGGCTTGTAAGGCGTCTTCCGTGGCTTTTTGGATGGTTTCAAGATGTTGTTTGTAATCATTCATTAGGGTCTCCTGGTTGAGTCAGTCAATCGAAAAAAAGCGCTGACTGTTGGTGACGGTGTGTTGAATAAAGGTTTGTGTATCGCAGTTCAGTTGTTGGGCAATAAATTCAGCAATATGGGGTAAATATTTGGGCTCGTTGCGGCGGCTTTTGGGTTTCGGTTTTAAATTTCTGGGCATTAGATAGGGTGAATCAGTCTCAATTAAAAAACGGTTTAAAGGAATGTCATGCACCAGCGGAATTAAATGCCGGCCCCGACGCTCATCACAAATCCAGCCGGTGATACCGATGTAACAGTCTAAATCCAGATAATCATACAAGGCTTCTTTGGTGTCGGTAAAACAATGCACCACCACATCACTGATGTGATCGCGGTGTTGTTTCAATACAGGCAAAAAATCCTTATGCGCATCCCGTTGATGTAAAAACATCGGTAAACTGGTTTCGACGGCCAGTTCAATATGCGCTTCAAAAGACTTCATCTGCTGAGGTCTTGGTGAAAAATCACGAAAATAATCCAAACCTGTTTCACCCACAGCCACCACTTTATCTTCGCACAATAGTTGTTTTAATTCAGCCAACACCGACGAACTATAATCAGCGGCATGGTGCGGGTGAATCCCGGCGGTGGCAAAACAACAATCGGGGTATTGATGCGCCAGATTAATGGCTTTGGCTGAACAATGCAGATCTGAACCGGTGATAATAAAATGACTGACACCGACCGCTTGCGCTTCAGCAATCACTGTATCGCGGTCTTTATCAAAGCTGTCGTGGGTTAAATTGGCGCCTATATCAATCATGGTTCAGAGTTAATTCAGTCAAAATCACTTAGTATAATGGACTCACTTATCAAAATATATGTGCAACCCATGAAAACCACAACGTCGATTTTATTTTTCTTGCTGTTGGCCTTCCAGGCCTTCGCCTTCACCCCTGAATCCGGCCAGTACTGGGATCCTGAGGAACCGGGTACCGGTTATGCCATTGAGATTCAGGATAATTATTTATACATGACCTTTTATGTCTTTGATGAACAGGGCTTTCCAGTTTGGTATGCTTCGGGTGGCTTTTTAGATGGCAATTCAAGTTATGAAGGGCTATTGGCTTATTTTGAAAACGGTCAATGTCTTGGTTGTTACTGGCAAGAAAGCAGCGGTGAAGATTCGGGATACGGTTATGTTGAAATTGAATTCTTAACTGAAACCACCGCTGAACTCACCATCCTGGGTGTCACCAAAACCATCGAGCGTTTTAACTTTTTCCTGGGCGATGAGCTGCAGAAAATGCGCGGTGAGTGGCAGGTGGTGATTGACGCCTCACAATATACAGATACCAACACCTACCCCTATTTTTCTGATGTCATGTTGTTTGAACAGGTCGAAGTATATGCGGGTGACGAAATGGTGACCGGTTGTCGTTCAGAAAGCACTGTTTATTACCATTATTGCACCACACGAGCCCTGCAAAACAATGATTTAGCGGCCATTTATGATGACGAATATGATGAACTGGTGGCCGTTATGCGGGACGATGCAGATTATTATCTGGCCTATTATTTAAAAACAGGTACCGATCAGTTTGACGGTTTGGCCTATTCCTATCGCGTGGGCAGTGTACCGGATTTAAGTATCGACGGATTTACGGTGCGGGGATTCAGAACCGCCAGTAAAACCTTTGTCGATAACGGTGTCGGGCCGTCCACTGCAAACGATATGAGTGGATATGATAAAACACTGGATGGACAGAATCTTGCCGGTTTGGCCCGTTATTTACCGGCACGTTTAGGCGGTCACGAAAAATCGGCTCAGACTACCCATGCCGATTCAGTTTTGGACAGTCAAGCACAAGATCGCATCCTCAATACCATCAAAAAGCTGGAACAACAATTACAATAATTGACCACATAAAGCCTGCTGGTCTCACCCGGCCTGCAGGCTTTTTAATGACTGAAACCGATTTCCTAAAACTTGACTTTAATCAACTCATTGCAGATGAATTGAGGCTAAACTGGTCGGTGTTAGATTAAATTAGGGTCATTCTATACCATGGTCAAGGAACCCGATTTGACTGTTTTTAAACAGCAGCTTTTGGTACGCCGACAACAACTGGCGGGTTTGATTCAACCCAAGGCGTTACACATTCACGGTAAAAAAACAAAATCCGTGGACCAACAAGCGCAATTAGAATATTCGCAAATTAAAAAAGCGTTGGCGCGTATTGAGGCCGGAACCTATGGCCAATGTGTGGTTTGTGGTGAAATGATTGATGGCATGCGTTTAGAGGCCTATCCTCATACACCTTTTTGTCGCAGTTGCGTGAGTCCCTAATAACCACCATCATCTTCTGGAAAGTAATCGTCTAAATTATCATCCAGCCGCCAGTCTTTAAGCTTCGGTCGGTCGATGTGCCGGGTGTTCCAGGCCAGGAAAATGCCGGTCAATAAACCAAACAAATGCGATTCCCAGGAAACCCCGACTTCAATCGGCAAAATACCCCAAATCATAGAGCCGTATAAAAACGCAATAATTAAAGAGATGCCCATGCTTTGTAAATCCTTCTTTAAAAACCCGCTGACGAATAAATAACTTAATAAAACCCGTGGTGCATTTAGGCAATTTTGATTTTTAGGTTGTTAATATTTCTGTTTTCGAGGTAGTTAATC
>NZ_BMEO01000023.1 GCF_014636635.1 Marinicella pacifica
TTCAGTGGCTACCACTGAAGTCTGGAACGACAAAGAAGGTAATAAACAAGAGCGTACGGAGTGGCATCGAATAGTGTTTTTTGGTCGATTAGCTGAAATTGCGGGTGAGTACTTAAAAAAGGGTTCTCAGGTTTATGTGGAAGGTAAACTCCGTACTAATAAATGGCAAGATAAATCAGGTAATGATCGTTATACCACTGAAATCATGGCCAATGAAATGCAAATGCTCGGCGGCCGACCGGGCTCCGGTGGTGGTATGGGTGGCGGTGGCAACATGCCTTCAGCTCCAAAAAGCAACAATAACCAGTCAAACAACAATAAAAACAATGACGACGGTCCAAGCTACGATGATTTTGATGATGAAATACCGTTTTGACAAATGATTTTATCAGATTGTAAAGAATTACCTATAAAACCCCAATATATGGGGTTTTATAGGTTTTGAATTAATAATAATTTTTAAATAAAATTTTTCAAATTCGTGAAATATTTTTAATTATATTAAGATGTCATCTAAAAGACACTAAATAAGAGCTCATGAAAAAGGACGAACAAACTCCACTCCATCAGATTCTCAATACATACCGCTCATCAAGCAAAACCGAGCGTGAAAAAGGAACGTATTTTGAAAAGCTCATAATCACATTCTTTAAATACGAAGCGCGGTATAAAGGGCTTTACAGTGATGTCTGGACATACTCTGATTGGGCTAAACAACAAGGAATTTCAGGTAAAGACACTGGTATAGATTTAGTCGCTAAAACCAAAGGGACTGATGAGTATCATGCCATTCAATGTAAATTGTATGATGAAGGTGCCACGATTTATAAAAAGCATATAGACAGCTTTTTTACCGCCTCCGGCAAGAAGCCATTTTCAAATCGGCTTATTGTTACTACCACAAACAATTGGTCAGACAATGCCTTAGATGCGCTGGAAGATCAGCGGCCACCGGTTTCTAAGATTGACCTTAAAGCACTTGAAGAAAGCCAAATTGACTGGTCAAAATATAAACCTGATCAAGCGCCGGTACTACTTACCGAGCGAAGTGAACGAAGCCTTAGAAAGCACCAACAGCGTGCATTTAATGACGTCGTAAAAGGTTTTGAAAAAGCTGATCGCGGTAAGATGATTATGGCGTGTGGCACTGGTAAAACCTATACAAGCCTTAAACTTGCTGAACATTTAGCAGGTCCCGGTAAAAATGTATTGTTTTTAGTCCCTAGTCTTAATTTGCTTTCTCAAACATTGACTGAATGGACTCAATTCAGTGAAACGCCCATCACCAGCTTTGCAGTTTGCTCAGACAGTGATGTGGGTAAGAAACAAAAAGGCGATGATCGAAATATGCTCATCCATGAGCTTGAATACCCATCGACCACAGAAGCAAGCAAGCTGGGTGAAGCCGTAAGACAAACCAAATCTAACGCGGCGACTAAAGATACCATGACTGTTATCTTTTCTACTTATCATTCCATTGATGTCATCAGTAAAGCTCAATTGGATTATGGGCTGGATGATTTCTCATTAATCATCTGCGATGAAGCACACCGAACAACTGGCGCTACTTTTGAAGCTGAAAGTGAAAGCAATTTTGTTAAAGTTCACAATAATGACTTCATTCGTAGTGATAAGCGTTTATACATGACGGCTACGCCACGAATTTATGCCGATATCGCGAAAGCCACAGCTGAGACAGAGAACACTGAGCTGTGCTCAATGGACGATGAGACTTTATACGGTCGTAATTTCCATGTTATTAATTTCTCTGAGGCAGTTAGACTTAATCTTTTAACCGATTATAAAGTGGTCGTTCTGACCATTGATGAAGCTCATGTTAGCCGTCGAATACAGGGCTTGCTTTCGGATGAAAACAACAGCCTAAAAGTGGATGATGCCGCTAAAATCATTGGTTGCTGGAAAGCGCTAAGTAAGCAAAGCGCAGGTGATGACTTTGCTCACAACGAAGAGCCCATGAAAAGAGCGGTGGCTTTTTGCCAGGTGATCGAACCGAACCAGAACGCTAAAACACATAAAGTCAGCTCAAAGCAAATCGCCGGCATGTTCCAAGAAGTCATTGATGCCTACCAAGAACAAGATGATAACGATATTGATCTTGCTTGTGAAACAGAACATGTCGATGGCAGTATGAATGCCAGCGTTAAGGAAAGTAAATTAAACTGGCTTAAAGCTGAACCACCTGAAAACACCTGTCGTATTTTAAGCAATGTCCGTTGCTTGTCAGAAGGTGTTGATGTACCTGCCTTAGATGCTGTTTTATTTTTAACACCACGCAACTCTCAAGTCGATGTTGTGCAATCAGTTGGACGTGTAATGCGTAATGCGCCCGGCAAAAACATGGGATATGTCATCTTGCCTGTGGTCATACCGGCCGGCATGAGCCCGTCAGAGGCTTTAAACGACAATAAGGTCTACAAGGTCGTCTGGGACGTTTTGCAGGCTCTACGGTCGCATGACGACCAATTTGATGCCATGATCAATAAAATGGACTTAATGGAACAGCGACCATCTAAAATGGAAGTCGTGGCCATTACCGATAAAGTCACAAAGCCTAGCAAATCACCTTCCAAACCTAAGTCCAAAGGCCAATACAATATAGGCGAAGAACAAGATAGAAAACACTTCACTAAAGAAGACCAACAAAAAATGGAATTTAGCGTCGGGGAAATCGAAAGAGCCCTTTACGCCAAAGTGGTTAAAAAATGTGGCAATCGGATGCACTGGGAAGACTGGGCCAATGACATTGCTAAAATCGCAAAGACTCACATCACCCGCATAGAAACAATCGTCAAGGACGCTGAACGAAACCCTCAAGATGCAAAAGCCTTTAATAATTTTGCCGATGAACTGCGAGATGATTTAAACGACAGTATCACCGATGATGAAATTATAGAAATGTTGGCACAGCATTTAATCACCAAACCGGTATTCGATGCTTTATTTGAAGACTACAGTTTTGCCAGTAATAACCCGGTTTCAAAAGCCATGCAGAATGTGCTTGACCGACTTAACGAGCATCATCTTGATAAAGAAGCCGATACGCTTAATAAGTTCTACTACAGCGTCCAAATGCGAGCCGAAGGTATCGACAACGCTGCCGGTAAACAAAAGATTGTTGTTGAGCTTTATGACAAGTTCTTTAGAAACGCATTCCCACGCATGACAGAAAGACTGGGGATTGTTTATACCCCGGTTGAGGTTGTTGATTTTATTATCCATAGCATAAACGATCTGCTTAAACAGGAGTTTGATTTATCTCTTGGTGATAAGGATGTTCATATCATTGACCCATTTACTGGAACCGGCACGTTCATTACCAGGCTATTACAAAGCGGTTTAATTACCAAAGAGCAACTTGAGCATAAATACAAAAATGAAATCCACGCCAATGAAATTGTCCTCCTTGCCTATTACATAGCCGCCATTAATATCGAGGCTGTTTATCACGGCATTATGGGTGGTGATTACAAGCCATTTGAAGGTATCTGTCTAACAGATACTTTTCAGATGTATGAACAGGATGACATGATCAGTGACCTACTTACTGATAACAGTGACCGCAGAAAGCGACAAAAGAAGTTAGATATCCGCGTTATTATGGGGAATCCGCCCTATTCTGCGGGCCAAAGGTCAGCTAATGATAATAATGCCAATGTTGGTTATCCGGAACTTGATGAAAGCATAAGTAATAGTTATGGCCAAAGATCTACAGCCACTTCGACTAAGAATTTAATGGACTCTTATATTCGTTCAATTCGATGGGCGTCTGATCGAATAGGTGCTAGTGGTGTGGTAGGTTTTGTTACAAATGCCGGTTTTCTTGAATCTAATTCAGCAGATGGTATGCGTAAATGCTTAGCTGATGAGTTCAGTTCGATTTATGTATTTCATTTGAGAGGAAATCAAAGGACGTCAGGTGAAACATCAAGAAAAGAAGGTGGCAAAATTTTTGGGTCAGGAAGTCGTGCACCTATTGCAATTACGCTTTTAGTTAAAAATCCAAATGCCAAGCAACATGGCCAAATATTTTGGCATGATATTGGAGACTACTTAAACCAGGCTGAAAAGCTTGCTATTGTTGAGGAGTTTGCAAGTATTGATGGAATTTCAAAAGCTAATAAATGGCAGCCAATAACTCCGGATAAATACGGTGACTGGGTTGATCAAAGGGATGATAGTTTTTATGATCACATAATCATGGGAGATAAGAAATCTACCGAAAAATCACTTTTTAAGGGTTTTTCTTTAGGTGTCGCAACTGGTCGTGATTTTTGGTGTTACAACAGCTCAAAGGATAAGTTAGCAAAAAACCTTTCCGGAATGATTGCATTTTATAATGATGAACTGACTAAGTTTAATGGTAGTAACTCAACCAAGGATCGAAAACTAAGAGAGAAAAAAGTTGTAGAAGAAATTAATGTTGATCCGAAAAAAATCAGTTGGAATAGAAATTTTACTCAGGATATAGGAAAAAATAAAGTTCATAGCTTTGATTCCAACAAAATCATTAAAAGTGTTTATAGACCCTACCAGAAGCAATATTTGTATTTTGATCGTTCGATGAACGCGATGGTTTACCAAATGAATAAAATATTTCCATCGAATGAAAGTGAAAACTACGTTATATGTGTTAATGGCAAAGGCGCTAAAAACTTCACATCTTTAATGTTTGATGCATTGCCGGACTTAAATATGCTTAATGCTGGGGCTCAAAGCTTCCCATTATATTTTTATGATGAAGTCCGCTCTGATTCTGAAATTTTAATTGGTCAAAATCAAGAAAACAGGAGTAATAAATTAAATAGGCATGATGGAATAACAAACGATGGCCATAAG
This sequence comes from Marinicella pacifica, assembly GCF_014636635.1. Lineage (GTDB taxonomy): Bacteria > Pseudomonadota > Gammaproteobacteria > Xanthomonadales > Marinicellaceae > Marinicella > Marinicella pacifica. Next base: position 4,858 of record NZ_BMEO01000023.1, read on the forward strand.
CACTTCCTAAAAGCCTACCCAGACGAAAATATCTGCAAAGAAGATATTTTCTATTATGTTTATGGCTTGTTACATTCACCTGATTATCGCAGCCGCTTTGAAATGAACCTATCCAAAGAGCTTCCACGAATCCCACGGGTTAAAAAAGCCAAGGACTTTTGGGCCTTTAGCCAAGCCGGTCGAGACTTAGCCAAATGGCATTTAGACTATGAGGAAGCGCCCATTTATAAATGTGATATCGAACTCAAGAAAGGCAAAAAGGTTACTGACCTAACCGCAAAAGATTACTACGTCAAAAAAATGAAATTTGCGCGAACTAGAAACTCTGAGGGCAAATCTGTGCCGGATAAAAGCTCCATTGTTTACAACCCTCATATCACCCTTAAAAACATCCCTTTAGAAGCTTATGACTATGTAGTTAACGGGAAATCAGCCATCGAATGGGTTATGGAAAGGCAAGGTGTTAAAACGGATAAAAAGTCAGGAATAACCAACGATGCCAATGACTGGGCCATAGAAACAATGGGCAACCCAAAATATCCACTTGAACTACTCCAAAGAATCATAACAGTAAGTCTGGAAACCAATAAGATTGTTAATTCGCTACCAAAGCTCGATATATGATTAGCGAATTAATTGACCTTGGCTTTTTAAAACTGTCAAATTGGGAACTAATTGATGGAAATTTACATTGCGATTTTTGCGAATACGCCAATGAAAAGAATCTGTTGTACGCTTACGTGATAGATCGTCAGATTAAATATATTGGTCAAACAGTGATGGAATTAAAACAAAGGCTTTATGGATATAAAAAGCCAGGTCCCACACAAAGTACTAACATCAGGTTAAATGAGTTAATTAAAAATAAAATCATCGATGGTGAACAAGTTGAAATCTATGTTTTTATCAATGATGAGAGCCTAAAGTATAAAGGCTATACTGTGAACCTCGCGGCCGGATTAGAAGCAGTTTTGATTGAAGAATTTTCCCCGGAGTGGAATATCCAATCAAATAAAAAACAAGCCAAGCGGGAAATTAAACCCAAATTGCCAATACCAGATAAGTCATTAAATAAAATTAAAAAGCCCTGTAATTCAGATACACCTGTTTGTGAAGTCACCCTCCATAAGTCATATTACGGGAAATCATTCTTTAACATACCTAAGAGCCATTCAGAGTACCTTGGTCCAGAAGATAAGTTCGCCATTGAAGTAAGGTTGGGCGATAACTCTTCTAAAATCCTTGCAGTTTGTGACAGAACAGCCGCCAAAAGCAGAGCCCCAAGAATTAGAATTGGTAAAGAGTTTGCCCACTGGACCTTGAATAACTTTCAACTCAAAGAAAAGATGAAAGTTGAATTTACTTCAAAACATAAAATTCGTTTATCAAAGTCAATGGTAAGCGCCAACCAAACCCCATTCTATCATTTTGCTGTTGCTTGATGCACACTGTGCATTTTTAGCATGGTGAAGTTTCATGAGCAAAACTTACCGAAGCAAAGAACAATGGATTGCGCTTATTCAGGCCCATAAAGAATCCGGATTAACAGCTGCTGCATTCTGCCGGCAACAGGGCATTAATGCCAAGTATTTTTCCAAGCGACAAAAGGATTTTGGGTTTAGGCCATCCACCAAGAATGAGTTTATTCAGGTTAAGGTCGATAAACCGGTGTATCGGACGGTGATGTCATTGAACACGGGGCGTGGCCAAATAGAATTTAATACCTGGCCTGATCCTGATTACGTTCAACAGTTGCTTCAGGTATTGCAATGATACATTTCGCCGATGTGCCTGTTTATCTGCACCGTGATTATGTGGATTTCCGCAAAGCCATTAACGGCTTGAGCCAAATCGTTCAAGATAACATGGGCATGGATGTATTTAGTCCTGACTTGTTTGTGTTTTGTAATAAAGGCCGTGATAAGCTCAAAGTCCTGTACTGGGATCAAACCGGGTTTTGCTTATGGCAAAAGCGTCTTGAGCAGGTTAAGTTTATCTGGCCTAAAAAGGATATCAATGACATTATACACTGGGATGTTGAGCAACTTGATTGGTTATTGCGTGGCTTTAATGTGGC
>NZ_BMEO01000024.1 GCF_014636635.1 Marinicella pacifica
GCAAAATTATCACTATACTTTGCATTTATTTGTTAAAAATTCAGTAAATTAAAGGTGTATATTGAGAATAATAGGCTTGAAAAATTTTTAAATTATAATTTTAAAAACTTAGAAATCTAAGCTGGAAAATATACAACACTTCTAAGAGATTCTATATTGATTAAAATTAATAGATTTTTATACAACTAAAAAATTTATTGCTCAGCAGAATAGCACGACGAGAGTTTATTTTTCCAAAACTCAGCTGGGCACTCAGTAAATCCTTCATCATTACCGTCGTGGATTAATTCATAAAAGATCTTACTTAATTCGGACCTTGGCAAACATTCATTTCTTTTTGAATGTCTAATTTGGGAATTGTCTCTGATTGCAAGCTCTCCCAAATTGAGCAATCTATCCGAAACCGTGCTTCCATAATTATTACCTGAGTTAGAACGAGTGATAAACAAATAATCCTCATCGACAGCTCTATCGATAATGCTGCAAATATCTGATACAGCTAAACTGGCAATCAATTGACTAAGAAAAAGATGTGTTTTTTTACCGAATTTAAATTCATAGTTCAACTTAGAACACTTATGTATCAAATAACTCAATGCTTCATTGAACGCAAGATTCATTGTAAACGAAATAACTTTCCTTCTCTCCTCGCTAGATGTTGGAAAGTAATTTATTAAGTCTTTAAAAATCAACGTATAACAGCTGGCCACACTTAACCTTTCTTCATCTTTCTCAGAAATGTTAACGAACCAGTTAACAGCAGCAATATCAAAACCAACACATTTGTTATCCTCAAATTCAAACGCATCAGTATTTGAGTTAGGATCTACCAGAATAATATTTTTTGAATTAAGGCAATCCATTATATTCCTATCCATATATCTACTAGGTGATAAAAACTTGTCAGAAGGAATTTCAGTTAGCGGCAATATACTATCAAATGATTCATCTGTGAGAACTCTACAAATCGCTAAAAGATAAAGCTTGTGCGTATAACCCAATTCTTCAATATCAACGGACTTTTTGTTTTCGATATTATATTTAGCCTCAATTAATTTTGTCTTTTCATCTGCTGAAAGTTTTTGAGTTTTTTGCTTAGCCATGTCTAGTCCCCACAGTTATATAGTTGTATAGAATCCAGTAATATCCTGAATCGGGATATTTCAGATTATAGACTAAAGTCCCTGATTATGAAAAAAAGTATCTGGGATGAGTCATACATTAAGCTGAGAGAGGCGTTAAAAGACATCAGGCTTCGTGCTGACTTAACTCAAATTCAACTCTCAGAAGCTTTGGGGAAACCACAGAGCTACGTGTCTAAATATGAAATTGGTGACCGCAATCTTGATTTTATTGAAGTTATAAATGTGTGCAATGCATGTAATATAAAACCAGAAGATTTTGTGTCTAAATTTACAAGATCAAATACAAATAAAAGATAGTATCAATAAGTATATGTGTGAACGGGATGCTAAAAATTACAAAATGCCACTTTAATGACCAGACTGGTCATGACGACTTTCAATTAAGCTTAAGACAGATTTAGTATCACCTTTTTTGATTGCAGAGATAGGAGTTATTGGTTTATCAAATGGTAAAAAATCATTTTCGAGACTGTAATTCTGTTCTGGGATCTGTTTGGCTCATTTCATAATTTCTCAATTCGACTTTTAGATATTATACCTTAGATTCTTTTCCATCTTCTTCATTGCCATATGTAATGTTATTACACATCAGCAATTTATTGAATTAAACATTCTCAAGATCCAGCCTCACTTGTCATTCTCACATTGTACGCATTACAATTCATGTTAATACCAAGTTGGATAAACTACTTAAGTAGTTTTTCTTGTATAATTCTTACTTCTTCTGGATTAAGTAAGTCTTTATTGCTGAGTAGCCAAGAAGTAATTTTTTTATCAACATTACTTGAAACCATCTTGAATGCTAAATTGTCGTGATATTTTTCTTTAATGTCAAAATGTGTAATTCTTAGTAATGCATATGATTGATTTCTATTCAGTTCGAACATAGGGTCTTTCAAGCGTGGGCAATATTTATCACCGCCTCTCATATAAACAAAACAATATAAGTGATATAGGTCTTTATTAGCTGACTTTAAAATGCCTATAAATTCATCTCTGTAACCAACCGATTTTCCACTTGTTAACATTTGGAATAAATTATATGAGTCAGGTTTGCTACAATAAATCGGCTTAGTATTATTAACACCACAAAAGACCTCAAGTAATGATTCCTGCATCATGCTAGCGTGTTGACATCCTTCCCTAATTCGCATGCATATATATTTAACATTTTTAGTTCTTCTTAGGTAATATTCTAACTCTGAGGCATATATATATGGTTTGTCTTTAAGCCTTGTGTAAATACTATGAGCATCTCCACCTTTAGCTAAAGCCCTATCAAGTTCATCGGTTTGCATTGCCCTTCCAGAATTAATGTATTCTAAGATAATATTTGAAACTCTTCGTCTACTTAACTTATATTCAAGTTTTATTCGTTCATGAGATTCTAAAGTTGTTTGATTTAATAATTTTTTCAATATTTGCTTACTTACAGAAATATTATCTTTATTAAACTGTGAAAAATACCAGCCGAAAAAAAATTCAAAATTCATGTAGTTTACTCTGTTGGTTTTAGAATACTAAAAAGATTCATGTCTCTCTGATTATACAAGTGATTTATAACATATATTGAAAATTCGCAACATTAATTGAGTTACTCTAGATTATTAAAATACAACACTAAACACTCATGAATCGCCACTTTATATTGTTAATGGTATTGTGTTATTACTATGTCCAACCTCTTGGTTGCACTTAAGGATACACAGAACTTATTATAATCTATACATTTTAAGAATATCTCTTTACTGGTCTTATTTTATGTCTTATAATTCGATTATTAATTAACTAAGAGTTTATAAGAATATGAAAAAAGTTGGCTATGGTCGAGTTTCATCAACCGGACAATCCCTTGATGTTCAAGTGGATAAATTAAAGCAATTTGGATGTGACCCTATATACCAGGAAAAACTATCCGGAATTACTGCTCAGCGTCCTGAATTAAACAAGTGTTTAGATTATGTCCGTGACGGTGATGTTTTAGTCATCACAAAGCTAGACAGACTTGCTCGATCTACATTAGATCTTCATAAAATTGTCCATAATCTCAATCAGAAAAACGTTGGATTCAAAGTCTTGGATCAATCTATTGATACAACTAATAAAGAGGGCCGATTGATGTTTTCAATACTAGCATCTATAGCTGAATTTGAAACGGAACTTCGCAAAGAGCGTCAATTAGAAGGTATTGAAAAAGCAAAACAAAAAGGCGTCAAATTTGGCGCAAAACCCAAACTTAATGAGCAACAAATTATACAAATGATAAACGACAGAAACGATGGACTATTAATCAATGAACTCATGACTAAGTACAATTTAAGTAAAGCCAGTGTTTATAGGTTACTGAATGAATATGAATTGATGAATCGAGCACAAGGACACTTTTCTTACATGTTGAATGCCTTAGAAAAATTCACAACAGTAGAAGTGTCAACCAATGATCCAGTAACCAAAATAACAATGGAAAAACTTTTAAGAGAAAAAGCAATGTCAAAGATTCAGGCTGAAAAGTCACTAGCTAAAGAAACATTGGATTTGGTTTTGGTCGACCTTGATCCTCTTAGCAGCTAATTTATATACTGTTTCATATACCAACTGATTGTCCATAAATACACATCGAATGGGCTGTTTTTATGCCATATAATGAAACATTATTCCAGCGATTTGTTGGGCCGACTCCCTCACGATAAGTCAAGTTCCTCCTTGAAGTTGATGAATCTGTCCTGGCTGCCCGGATAAAACCCGAAATCTACCGGCTTACCCCACAGCTTTTCGAATACCGACACTGCCTGTTGAACCAGAGCTTTGAACTCGGTCCGAAAATCCAAGAGCTCAAATGGATCCGGATATTCGTCCGCTAAGCGGTGAGCGATAAATTGGTTCCGATGCTTGGTTTTCAGGTTATTCAGGTTACTTCGAAGCTTCTTGAGATATTTCTTGATGGCCCGTTTGGCCGAATCATCGAAGGGTTCTTTCGCAACAGCCTTTCTAAGCGTGCGAAGTGACCACCCATCGTCGTCGTCCAAGTTGCATAAGTGCAACACAATGCCGTTCGATAGATGTCGCAGCGCCGTAACCTCCTCAAGCAGAAACGCCCGGGACTCTTTCTTGATACGTTCAGCAAGACTTCCAAACTTGCGGTTGTAGCAATAAGCGCTCACCAGCAGCTGATACACCTCGTTCCGCACGGATTCATGAGACTTTTGAATCTGTTCGTTCATGTTCTAAGTCGCCCAGCGCAGCAATTTACGGACGGAGTAGAATGGCGCTTTTTGTGCTCCGCATAAAACGTGACAGCCCACGGAGTTCCGCAAGATTGCCTTGTTAAGTTTCACCATGTACCCGTTCCACTGGCAATTTATCAATTATTCTAGGTTCAATTTCCATTCGCATTTCAAATGTCCGCTCTTGAAGTTCATACGCCATAGTCGCAACTTTTTCCATAACATCACGCAAAAGGGGTGTTGCATAAGGGCTCGCGTTCATTGGAACCAATATTTTTCGATTACCAAGTTCGAGAACTTTTGGAACAACATCATTTGCGCCCGCATCCGAGTGCGCCATCATAGTATCTCGGTCGTATAGAATTTGTTGGTGAACTTCCATCTGCTCACTGTCGAACGCTGAAAGGATTTCTTTAGGCAACGTTTTCAAAACCAATTTACCCCTACTAGTTTTAAACGGCCTTGAATAAGCAATGATCACTGTAAGGTTGAGCGCAAGAATTAAAGTGCGATTTTCAGGCACGTTATCGTAGTAACCACTTTCAAGTAACACAGACGCAATCTCATGTGCTTGTTTAAAATCGTTGTAAGAAAGAAGTAATCGGTTGAATAACCGAAACTCATCTTCATCAACATCTATATCAATATACTCAGTCATTTAATTACGTAGCCACTTGGGTAATAAAACTTAACCGTCGCCAAAACGCGCGGCTTTGTAGTTGAGACGAAGCCGCAACGAAAAAAACGTCGCTGGCATGGCATTGTTAGCTTTATAGCACCAGCACACGAGACTTTTTGTCTCTCAATGACTTGCGCCCCTTACAAGCAGGTATGGTAAGAATACCGAACTTGTAGCCAATTTCTCCATCATAGCGATCCCCCAAAGGAAGCGAGCCTATGAGTTTAATAACGTACCGAGATTTCTTTTCATACCTAGTAACGTCGTACTCCAAGGCAGAATCCAAGCTTAGGGTTACAAGTAGCACATTGCAGAAAATTCCAGATCCACCACCATTTGACCACGCTTCAACGATATGAAGGCCACTAAACGATCGACCGATGTACTTGTGTGAAACCCAACCCTCTTCACTTGTACATGTAACAATGGGGAATCCTGAATCGGATTTCTTTACGTCAATATCGCCAAAGTATCGATTGCTCTTGTTTGAGTCAGTGATATTTATAGAAACAATTTGATCGCCTGAATCGCTAAGCCATCCACATAAATCATCTAAAATTCTCGGGTTTATAAACTCTGAATCAACAAATGAGTACTTTGCAGATTCGAGGTCGCGAATCACGCCCGTCTTTGGTGTTAACGTAAAAACATTTCTACCAATCATTCCGTGAATATCGTCACGAAAAAAACCAGCGACACTTAACAGTAGAACAACAACAGGCTCTGGGCTTTGATCTATATATAGCCAAACAATACAACCGATAAAGGCTAAGAAATTTATAATCTTATACAAGTGCTTTATACCAAGTGAAAGCTAACAATTTATTATATGTGCATTAATGCTATATATCGTCATTTTTATATATTTTCATGCCTTTAAATAAGTTGATATTAGCATAAGTGATTGATTTTTGACAAAGTGGGGATTTTCTGGATGCACGTTTATCCGGTTATCTGCGGATATATGTGCACGAATGCTTTAATTTACAGATATCTCTGGGTAAAAGTGCAATTTTAAAGACTTTGATCAGCATTAATGAATGATTAAGTTTTTACAGAAATGTGTTTGGCAGTAAAATTTAAGTATATTGAGTTAATATGAAAAAACTACGGAAATAGTTTAGGAAAATTGGCTATACGCTTACATTGACTGTAAGCGTCAAGCGAACCCCATTCTATCATTTAGCTAAAAGCTGATGCACACTGTGTTTTTTTTAACACAGTGATTTACATGAGCAAAACTTACCGAAGCAAAGAGCAATGGATTGCGCTTATTCACGCCCATAAAAAATCCGGTTTAACAGCCGCTGCATTCTGCCGGCAACAAGGCATTAATGCCAAGTATTTTTCCAAGCGACAAAAGGATTTTGGGTTTAGGCCATCCACCAAGAATGAGTTTATTCAGGTTAAGTTCGATAAACCGGTGTATCGGAAGGTGATGTCATTGAACACGGGGCGTGGCCAAATAGAATTTAATACCTGGCCTGATCCTGATTACGTTCATCAACTGCTCAAGGCATTGCGATGATTCACTTTGCCGATGTGCCGGTTTATCTGCACCGTGATTATGTGGACTTTCGCAAACAGATAAATGGCTTGAGCCAAATCGTTCAAGATAACATGGGCATGGATGTGTTTAGCCCGGGTCTGTTTGTGTTTTGTAATAAAGGCCGTGATAAGCTCAAAGTGTTGTACTGGGATCAAACCGGGTTTTGCTTGTGGCAAAAGCGTCTTGAGCAGGATAAGTTTATCTGGCCTAAAAAAGATATCAATGACATTATACACTGGGATGTTGAGCAACTTGATTGGTTATTGCGTGGCTTTAATGTGGC
>NZ_BMEO01000025.1 GCF_014636635.1 Marinicella pacifica
TGGACCTGAAGTTGTATTTTATTCTGCTTAATCGCTACATTAAGAGTAATGGTCTTTGCTTCAGCAGCGGCTGAATTATTAAAAACATTCAATAGCGCCAATTCTAATAAAGCATCCGTCATTATTTGCTGCCCGTCATCTCCATTGATGGTCATTTTGACCTGCGGATGGTTATGACAAAAGCGAACTTTTAGTTCTTTTAACAAAACCATTAAATTTGTTATTCGAGAATTTAAATATTCCGGATTATTCGCCAAATCAACCATTTCTCTGATTGATGCTTGGCATCGCTCAATCTGCCAACCACAACGTTTATCAACGTAACGATGACGCCAAACCCAAAGCAGTTGCTGTTGATGAAACGGTTTTACAAAGTTATACCGGCGTTTATGCTTCAGATTCCTTTCCATTGGATATTTCGGTGACTTTAAAAGACGGTCAATTAATGGCCCAGGCGACAGGACAAGGCGCTTTCCCACTAAGCGCTAAAAGCGAAACTGAATTTACCTTCTCAGCAGCTGATATTAGCATGGTCTTTAATGCAGACAAGCAAACCATGACATTCACCCAAATAGGCCGAAGTTTTGAGATGGAGAAAAAAGAGTGAAAAAACTATTTTATGTGATTGCGTTTGTCGGGTTATTTCACAACCAGGCTTATGCACAACCTAACTTTTCAGGTCTGATTGAAATCCAACCCAATCCAGCCATGGAAGGCCAAATGGTCACCATTGGGTTTATTACTGGTTGCCGAAATTGGACTGATCACAATTTTAGTGTGAACGGTTTTATTATCGATTATCAAGTAACTTATCATCCCTGTGTTATAGGCGTTCCTCCACCTGAAGGTTTTATGTACCTTGACCTGGGGGTGTTACCAGCCGGCGATTACCAACTTAACTTAAACATTAACACCGGCTCACCACCACTTCAATACCAAGAAACCATCACTTTCGGTGTTTTGCCATCACAACAAGTCCCTCTTAATTCAACCATCAGCCTTTTACTTTTTGGTTTTTTGTTACTGTTAACTGGAATCTTCACCCTTCGCGTACTTCGTCCAAGTGCTTAGAAAATGAAACACTGAAACCTTTTATCAAGCGCATTAACCGCTTATGTAATTTTTCACAGAAATTTACTCTTCACATCTATACTCGACACCATTGTTAATCAATGGAGTTAGTATGAAATTAGTTATTCTTTTAAGTTTATTCCTTTCTGCACCTGTAAATGCGGGCGACTATGATTTTGCTGTGGACGTTCATGGCGAGGGCGAGCCCATGTTATTAATCCCGGGGTTAAGTAATTCCGGTGATGTCTGGGATGAAACCGTGGCCCGCTATAAAAATGAATATGAGATGCATGTCGTGACTTTACCGGGTTTTGCCGGTCAAGCGCCGATGGCGGAAACAGAGCCTTATTTAAGTCAGGTTCGCGATCAATTGTTGGCCTACGTAAATGAAAACAAACTACGCAATCCAGTGGTCGTCGGCCATAGTTTAGGCGGTTATATGGCGATGATGATGGCTATTGAAAACAATGATTTGTTTAAAAAAATTGTGATTGTCGATTCAGTGCCCTTTATGCCGGCCCTCACCATGCCCGGTGCCACTGAAGAAAACTCTAAAGCCATGGCAGCAGCCATGCGGTCGCAAATGGACGGCCAGAGTGAAGAACTTCGCTCTGCCTCTCTGGATCAAATCCTCAGCACCATGATTACTGACCCTGAGCGCATTAAACTCGCCAAGAAATGGGGCATGGACAGTGATCCTGAAAGCGTTAACCAGGCCATGTACGAAATGATGACCACTGATTTGCGCGATGAGATCGCCACCATAAAAACCCCGACACTGGTGATGGGGTCGTGGGTTGCCTATAAAGATTACGGCATGAGTCATGAACGGCTTAAAATGAGTTATGGCGCCCAATACAAAAATATGGACAACCATAAACTGGTCATCACTGATAAGGGTAAGCATTTCATTATGTGGGACGATCCTGAATTTTATTTTGCTAAAATGAATGCTTTTTTAAGCACAGAATAAATCCTTATGAAAGCTTCACCCTTGTTCTGGGTTGTTAATGCAGCAGGTTGGTTCGCCTTCCTGCTGCTCAGCGGTTTGTTTTTTAGCAGTTTAAGTGGACAGCTGACCTTGAACAGTCTGGTGATTCAGTTGTTTGCCTGGTGTTACTACGTACCGGCTTCCGGCCTGGTTCGTCATCTGATTCATCGTTGGGATTGGTTCCGGCGAAAACACCACAGTCGATTAATCATTCAATTAATCGCCACCACCTTTTTATTGGCTTTACTGGGACAATTTCTGGTCTCATTATTTATGATGTATGGCCTGAATATCATGACCTGGCAAACGTATTCAATGGCCGTGTTGTTTCTCACCGTGGCGCAAAACTGGATTGTTCTTTCCTTGTGGACCTTATTGTATCTGGTGATTGGTCACTACCGCGCCAATCGACATCAACAACTGCGTGAAATCGAACTCACTTCAGCTTTGCACAAAAGTGAATTGCTGGCGCTGAAAGCCCAGCTCAATCCGCATTTTATTTTTAATTGTCTGAATAATATGCGTGCCATGACCTTAGAAAGTGCTGAAACCACGCGTAAAATGATTACGCATTTATCTGAAATCCTGAAATATTCCTTTCGCTTCAGTGAACAGGCGCAGGTTACTGTGCAGGAAGAACTCACGCATGTGCGAAATTATCTGGCTTTAGAAGACATTCATTTTGAACAACGATTACAGTACAAAATATCGGTTGCTGACGGCGCAGAAACCGCACAAATTCCGCCCATGAGTATTCAGCTGTTGGTCGAAAACGCCATAAAACACGGGATTGCTAAGCGACCGCAAGGTGGCCACATTGAAATTAACATCGACACCGATTATCAGCACCTCAAGATTGCTGTGCTTAATGACGGCCAACTTTCAGACAACACCCAAGAAGCCGGCATTGGTCTGGACAATCTTCGTCAAAGACTCCATTTACTCTACGGTGAACAGGCCGAGTTTACGCTCGTAAATCAAGGAACATCACAAGTCTGCGCCAATCTTACTGTGCCCCTTGCGTACCCTGACAATGACTAAACAATGAACACTAAAAACCACATAAGCGCTTTAATAATCGACGATTCACGCCTGGCCCGGCAGGAACTCAAACACCTGTTGAATAAACACCCTGAAATTCAGATTGAAGCCGAAGCGAGTGATGCTGAACAGGCTTTGGCCTTCATGAAAAACCATAACGTAGATGTGTTATTTCTGGACATTCAAATGCCTGGCAAGGATGGTTTTGAATTGCTGCAACAACTCGACCAGGTACCTCAGGTAGTTTTTGTCACCGCCTACGATGAATACGCCATCAAGGCGTTTCAGCACAACGCCCTGGATTATTTACAAAAACCCATTGAACCGGAAGCCCTGGATCGTGCAGTGTCTAAAATTGTACAACAACACCACTTATTAAAAGCCCAGCAACCGTCAGAAAAAAACCGCGAAACACTGGGTGTTCACGACCAGGTTTTTGTCAAGGACGGCGAACAATGCTGGTTCGTCACGCTCGGCGATATTCGCCTGTTTGAAGTCAGTGGCAATTACACCACTTTGTATTTTGACGATAACAGCCCGATGCTGAATAAAACCCTGAACCAACTGGCCGAACGCCTTGATGACAACCGGTTTTTCCGCGCCAACCGGAATCAGCTGATCAACCTTAACCACATACAAAAAGTTGAACCCTGGATTCAGGGCATCCGCGTGCATTTGAGCGGTGGTGAAACCATTGAACTGTCGCGCCGTCAAACCCAGCAGTTTAAAGAAGTAATGAGCCTATGAGCTCACGATGCTATGATGGTTTCTGCAAACCCAAGCCATTATCACATCCTTGAACATTCACATTTATTTTTGTGACACAGTTCATGATTGAGGGAGTTGGTTAGAATAAAGAACATAACAAATGGATTTTACTGATACATTTCAACATTAAATATAGACCCTCAGTAAAGCTTTACGTTTCCCAATGAAATGTGACAATTATTGTCATCAAATTGGCGGTTTGAGGGGGGCAACAACAATGAATCTTTAAACGCATATGGGACGTGTGTTACTCTGCCTTCATTCTTAATGCGACAAAATAATCAGCCATATCAAATACTTAGAAAGCTATTGCTTTGTAACGGGCTTATTTGAAGTAATGAAAAGCCTTATCGGGTCTTTGTTAATTAACGCGCAATTAAGCATTGTCTGTTATAATGTGCTTGTCTAAAAAAATTAGACAACTGTTTAACTAATTGAGGTATACCCGAGAGTACCTCATTTGGTTGACGCTTTAAGGAAGAAGGAGGATTACCCCACCTTTTTTCATTGAAGATTTGCAAAGACTTTATTGTTTAACTGACCCAACTCAATTTATTGGGCTATTGAATAACAAATCTTAGTGCTTTAACCGATGACAGTGCATGTCATCATGCTTGTCTGTTTCATGGGCATAAAAATTACATTATAAATTTTCGGGTTGCCAAAATTTGAGCTCAATGGCTTTGATTATTAATATTTAACCTGGAATATTTCATGCATTCATTACAAGAAACACTGTGGGAAAATGTCTCTAAGAGGCCCCTTAAAACCAATCTAGTCGGTAAATCTCATAAACTAAGTGAATGACCCAATTTTGGTTTCTCAAACTACAATCCGGACTATATCGTTTTAAGTGCTCATTTAACTCAGAAATTTATGAGTAAAAACGAAATATCTAAGGTATTAAAAATTGATGATAGCACCATTAATCATTTTCTGAATGCAGCCAGTCTATTACAGATTTTAGAAACTAAGGATCCGGTAGAAACTGACCCTAAACCTTTGCGATCCCAGGTTTCAAGGTTTTCTGAAAAATTAAAAACGATTTTTAATTTTTCTTAAATAAACTTAAATTTTTCGATTGTGTATTGACATTATTTTCAGACTCAAAAAAGGACAATACAACTTAAAAAAACTGTAATTTAATATTCTTGGACAAATATCATGCACAAAAAAGTGGCCTTCATTGGATCAGTCGGTTCTGGTAAAACAACCATCATTAATAACCTAAGTAGTATCAACGCCCTCAACACAGATGTTAAATCAAGTGTTGATATTGGCAAAGAGATGACAACTGTCGGCATCGATTACGGACATATTGTCATTGATCAAGAAACCACCTTAGGCCTGTATGGTGTGCCCGGCCAAAGAAAATTTTCTCTGATTTGGGATTTCGTAAAAGAAGGCCTATGGGCAACAGTTATATTAGTCAAGAATAAGGACCAGGATTCTTTAAATGAACTGAAGCACCTCATTGATTACTTTGAGATTAATGAAAACACATTATGCATTGTTGGTATTACTCATGTTGAATCAGGTGGTGGCAGATCAACCATGAAAGCCATAAAGAAACTTTTTCTCGAACAAGGTATATCACCTCCTGTCTATACCGTCGATGCCAGACTTCATTCTAGCGCTCATTTAATCATGAGAACCTTAATTGCAATTGACGAGAGTAAATAAATGACCGAATCATTTAATCAGGTATTTAGTGACATTGAATCTAAGCTAAAGCATGTGAAAGTTTTAAATCTAACCACAGCCGATGGCTTTCCACTATTTACTCAATGTATTGATGGTTTTGATATAGAAACCGATAAATTATCAGCTGTAACTAGCTCCCTGACTGCTTTAAGTAAAGCCGCGGCAAAACAACTATTGACTTCTCAATTTGAATCTACATGCATCGAAACTGATAAGGGGCTTTTGTATATGATCCAAACAAACTATCAGGATAAACAATGCATTTTAAGTATGCTCAGTGGCGATAAACCCAACCTTGCTCAAATTAGGTACTTTATGAACAAGCTCGCAAAATATATTGAAACAGCTACTCTGTCTGCTGACAAATGACAGTCTACTCACTTTAAAATAGGAAAAAATTATGGCAGGTATTAATGAAAGTTTAGAAAGTTTATTATCAATCGACGGCGCGAAATGCACCTCTCTGGTCGATAGTTCATCAGGCATGGTTCTTGGTGAAGCCGGCTCCGGTATTGATATGGAATTGGCAGCTGCAGGTAACTCAGAAGTTGTCAAAGCCAAGCTTCAAACCATGAAACACTTAGGTTTAGAGGGCGATATTGAAGACATTTTAATTACCCTAGACGACCAATACCACATTATCCGCCCAATGGCGTCACAAAAAGGGTTGTTTATTTATCTGGTTTTAGACAAAGCAAAATCTAATTTGGCATTAGCGCGAAGAAAAGTGCAAAACATCGAAGAAAATTTAATCGTCTAATCAATCATTAAGACCAATAAAAAGGCTCGCAAAGAGCCTTTTTAACATGACACGCATAAACATTTATTAGCCCTCAGACTATTTACAAACACACGACTGTTACAACTCAGTATCTAAAGTAACTGTGAGCCTATGGTATTACTCTTGAACCGGTTTCTTTTTTAACTTCCTTTGCAACGTACGACGATGCATATTCAGGGCTTTGGCGGTTTGGCTGATGTTGCCGTTGTGTTCCTGCAGCACCCGTTGAATGTG
>NZ_BMEO01000026.1 GCF_014636635.1 Marinicella pacifica
ACCGCTTAAGCCAAATGTTCAAGCGCCTGGACATCTCAATCAGCCGCACTAACATGGCTGATTGGATGATTAAGTGTGGTGCATTGATACAGCCGTTAATCAACTTGCTTGAAGACAAGCTGCTTGATCAACCTGTGATGCACATTGATGAGACCACAGTCCAAGTACTTAAAGAACCAGGTAAAAAAGCCTCATCTAAAAGCTATTTCTGGGTGCGTTCTGCAGCAAACATTATCTTGTTCGACTATTCACCATCAAGATCAGCAACGGTGGCCAAAAAGCTTACTCAAGGTTATCAAGGCACCCTCATGTGTGACGGTTATGGTGGTTATGATCAACTACCACAAAACAAGCTCGGCTGTTGGACCCATGCCAGACGGTATTTTATTAAAGTCCTCGATCAGTCAGAACACCAAGGTGCCCGGAAAATGGTTCAACTGATTGCTGAACTTCATCAGGTTGAGAAACAAACCAAAGATGATCCGCCTGATAAAAGGCAACTGGCCAGACAGGATAAAAGTGCAGCGATACTTGAGAAAATAAAGACGCTCAAAGACGAAAGCTTGCTTAGCTGCACACCCACCAGCACCTTCGGCAAAGCATTGGGCTATCTGCATAATCAATGGCCTAAGCTCATCGCCTACATTGAAGATGGTCGTTATCCCATTGATAATAACCCGGCAGAAAATGCCATCAGGCCGTTCGTTATTGGCCGCAAGAACTGGCTGTTTGCCAACTCCCAAAATGGTGCCAAAGCCTCAGCTAATCTCTACGGCTTAATCGAAACCGCCAAAGCCCACGGACTCAACCCCGAAAAATACCTTACCGAAATCTACCGCCAATTACCCAACGCCAAAACAGTGGAGCAGATAGAACAACTCCTACCTTGGAACATCAGACTCGATTAATCAGTTACCAACAGTTAAACTAAACTGTCAAGTATGGGGTTAGCTTGGCGCTTACTAATAAACTCCATGTAAAAATTCAATTTTCAGGGTAAAGCAGCAAATTTTCTGTGGCAGTTTTCTGATAGACTTGTAAGAAATTATTGATTGGGGTGTGTGTCCCAGTTTTTACCTTTAATTGTTTTTCAAAACCATTCATTGCAGAAATAGTCACAATTAAAGTCATTACTCCTATAGCAATACCCCCCATAGAAGCAAATGAAATAAAAGATATAAAGCGATCTTTTCTTTTAGATTTAGTATATCTGTATCCTAAAAATAAGGGTAAGTACATATGATTATTCAAAATTAGGTTATCATACTAAAGCTGAACTTCTATGGTAAGTCATTTGCTCAGACCCATTAAAAATAACTCAATCTATAACCCGTGGTTACTCGTTAAAGTTTTTAATGGCTACATGTTGTTTTAGTTTATACTGTGAGTCCACCTTGGAATGTTTTATGATTGAGAAAAAAGCACTTACTGAAGAATATTTACTATCACAACTTGATAGTGGCTCATTCAATGAACTGACAGAAGATTATCTCTCTAGAGAGCTAGAGTTTTTTGATAAGTACCTGATAAAATGTATACCTTCTGAGATTTATAAATACCACCCTGAATGAGTCAGTACTACGCTCACAATTGAGCATAATTCCTCCCACCTGGCAAAGCCTGGTGGCGCCCACTGGCCACGGTTAGTGGGCACATTTTTTAGGTTTAAAACATTACTGTCACCTCTCACCCTCTATTTGAAGCTTGTTTTTAAGCATGCAAGCCTCCAACTGGATACGCTCACCCTCTATTTTTAGGCCCTGTGACCGCATAGCTACAATATTCGCCACTTAATATCTTAGAACGTGCCACACGCTTCATCTACACCTGGTGGATTATTTGTTGGTAGAATAATCATTCCATCACCATCCACATCATAGTAATCATCATATTCGAAATTTAGAACATAGAAAAATTGTTCTAGTTGTGAACAGGGTATTAGATAATTGTTACTGTGAAGATATAAAGTAATTAATTGAGTCAAAGAATCAAGTGCTGAAACATCACTGATTTGATTTGAAAAAAGGCTCAAATAGGTCAATTGGGTCAAAGAACCCAGTGCTGATACATCGCTGATTTGATTGTTGCTAAGTGCCAAAGAAGTCAATTGGGTCAAAGAACCCAGTGCTGATACATCGCTGATTTGATTTGAAGAAAGGCTCAAAACAGTCAATTGGGTCAAAGATCCCAAAGCTGTAACATTACTGATTTGATTGTTACTAAGTCCCAATCTAGTCAATTGGGTTAAAGATCCCAAAGCTGTAACATTACTGATTTGATTGTAAGATAAACTCAACTCGGTCAATTCAGTCAAAGCTAATTCCTCTAGCGCAGAAACATCACTGATTTGATTGTTACTAAGTTTCAATGTTCTCAACTGAGTAAAATTCCTAAGAGCAGAAACATTATTTATTTGATTGTATTCTAGATCCAAATAAGTCAGATGAGTTAAAGACGCCAACGAAAAAACATCACTGATTTGATTTCCAGATAAAAATATTCTATCTAAACTTGAAAGATTTTCTATTCCTGAAATATCATTAATATTTGAATTAGCACAGAATGCCCACACAAACTCAGATACATAAACCCATCCCTGAGATAGAGCCTGATTTAATACACAATTTTCCATGTTGGAATCTGCAAAAACCACATCAGAAATCAACATGTCTCCAACTTCCATAATTGCAGGCTGGTTATTTGCATATGGCATTATTCGGCTTAAACCATCAACAGAAATCCTGGGATAGAATTTAAATATCATTCCTTCATCATTAGGGTGTGGAATCCAGTTAATACTACCTATACCAGAACTTATATTACCAAAAAATCCTGAAGTATCTGTAGGAACAAAATCAGTTAATAACTGAAAAGATCCGTAGACATTGTTGTCTGGTTCTTGTAATTGTACTCCTATCGTTGTTTCAGTGTTAGGAGGTGTGCTTGCAGGAGTAATCAAAACAGGCTTTGGCGAAACCCAATGAGGCAAAGACGTATCAATTAACGGAGAAAAGGATTGGTTAAAGCTTAAATCAATTCCCAACACATCATTCAAAGCATCAAAAACCGCTCCTGACAATCCAGCTTTGGGGGTGAGAATAAACCGACCTTCCAAACTTGCCTCGGGGCCACTGTAGGCCAAATCATTGGGGTCCAGCGGAGTTGTAATGGCAAAACCCAGAGTTTCAGAAAATTCTGCTTGCATGAAATCAAACTGACCCAACTCCAAACCCAATGGGGGTTTCCCTAATGATACTTCTACATTCATATTGGCGTTGGCATAGGCTTGTGCACTAAAAGAAAATTCCACATCAGTACTGAACTCACCATCAATCAAATCAAATTGGTAATTTAATTGATTCGAATCAATGTATTCCCACCCATTTGAGTTAGTGTATCGGACACCAGCTTCAGTTTGTACGGATGCGATGCCTGTTGGCCCTGATAATGTTGCATTGGGTCCATTGATATTGGCCTGTAATTTGACTCCCAAAGAGGGTGTCACTGCCAAATTCACCCATAAACCATATATTATTGCAGGTGGCGATTCGAAGTCAGGTAAGGACTGGACCTGACAATCAACTTCTCCAGAAATACTGGAATCAAAAGCCAAGCTACCAGTTGTAAAGGCAAAAGCCGTATTGGCTGTGGTTGTTAATGACATTTCATTGATTGTAGAAGATGACAAATTTAATACAGGTGTAATCGTAACGTTGTAATCAAAATCTATACTGGCACCTGTCAAGTTGATACCAGCTGGACCACCTCCTGAAAGTTCGCAACTAAAGGAATTGAATAAAGTCTTTTGATAGATCAGCTTGCCATTTTTTTTATCACGAACTTCAATAGTGTTGTCCGCACCGTAGATTTTTGCATGGTAGCTGGACTTTTGACTAACACCTGAATAATTCAGTGTTCGGAATGCCTGAGTAAATGATGCTCTTGATGCCAACAAGGTCACATTATTGGTATTGACTGTGACTTGGTCAGCCAAGACCAATAATCCAGTGTTTTGTCCTGAAACCACATAGTCACCAACTTGAATGGTTTCTGTAAGTGCGTTCTTATTCAAAATGATTTCACTTTGAACTCCACTTGCAGGAGTGCTTCCACTGATAACATCTTCATCTGGTATTACTTTGGTATTATTAGTCACTTCTGCAAGGATAATACTGGCCTCACCTGTGGCATTAGCTTCTTGGTGGTAAGCTGTTAAAACAACAGTTTCTACTGTAAAACTGTCTGCATTGATTGCTACTGTCCTACTTTGTTCATTTGATGATGATAAATTAGTAGAAGAGGATAAACTCCACTGAACATCTCCAGTAGTCACAACATTGCCAAGATAATCTCTTACAACCACCTCAAAGTTCGCTGAATCTCCTGTTTGGGTAAACAATACAGATTCATCAGAAACAAACTCAATAGAACCTGCAGGAGTTTCAAAATCATTTGAAAATATTAAAGGTGAAGCATTAATTCCCAACGCCGTGAAAATTAGTATCAAAGTATAAATTATTTTATTCATTGTCTATTACTCTTTTTAGTTACCCCATAACCCCTCAAACCTTGCGCCAGCCACTCTTGTGTAGTGAACGGTATGCTTAGGGTCTCTATGCCCAAGATAATCTTAAATTAATCTAAGATCGTATCCTTTATTTGCCAAATAATAACCACATGAATGTCTGAGCATATGTGGGTGAACATGTGATGATTTTGCTTTCTTTGCTGATCTTTTAATAATGTAATTAATCGACTGCCTAGTCATAGGCTGATTTCTTTCATTGATAAACAACCAGGGCAATTGGTCATTCCTTTTGTTCAAATATCTTTTAATGGCTCTAAGCTCAATACCATCAATTGGTTGTTCGACAGACAAACCATTTTTTAATCGATTCACCCAGATTCTGGATTCTTTCAAATTAATATCAGCTATTCTAATGTTAATTGTTTCACTAACTCTTAATCCATGACGAAACATCATCAATAAAATCAAATGATCACGAATACCATGCCGTCCCTTTTTGGCGGCAGCCAATAAGCATTCGATTTCAGAATCTGATAAAAAGTCTTTTGATCGCTCATGTGAATCTGTTGCCAAATTCAACTCACTTTTTACATTTCGCCTGTTGGGCATGAATTATTTAACCTTATGAAACAATGACAAATATTGTATCATCAATCGTTAACTCTTTACAAGAGTGTAATCGAGGACATATATGAACGCCCCATTTATTTCAATGGTTTTTAGTTTACTTTAGCCTTCTGGCCAATGCTCAATTATTCATAATATTACCTCATACACTTACCCACGGCCCTGTGCCGAGCAGCGGGGTTTGGGGCAGCGCCCCATTCATAACCTTGTCAGCTTTGCGTATAAACAATGGTTTCGGACATATATCCGGCCTGTTTGTGAGGTCATTTTGTAGCCTCTGGCCTTGATGAGATCCGAACCTGACTTTCGGTAAGCGCCAAGCCAACCCCATACTTGACAGTTTAGTTTAGCTGTTGATTGGTTTTTAATCTACCTGGATGTTTCCAGGCAGCAGCTGTTCAAACTGCTCTGCTGTTTCACAGTTTGGAAGTTGACGGTAGATTTCGGTGAGGTATTTTTCAGGGTTCAAGCCATGGGCTTTGGCGGTTTCAATCAGGCCATAGAGGTTGGCTGAGGCTTTGGCACCGTTTTGTGAGTTGGCAAACAGCCAGTTCTTGCGGCCAATAACGAACGGCCTGATGGCATTTTCTGCCGGGTTATTATCAATCGGGTAGCGACCATCTTCAATGTAGGCGATGAGCTTGGGCCACTGGTTGTGCAGGTAGCCCAATGCTTTGCCGAAGGTGCTGGTGGGTGTGCAGCTAAGCAAGTTTTCGTCTTTGAGCGTCTTTATTTTCTCAAGTATCGCTGTACTTTTATCCTGTCTGGCCAGTTGCCTTTTATCAGGCGGATCGTCTTTGGTTTGATTCTCAACTTGGTAAAGTTCTGCAATCAGTTGAACCATTTCTCTGGCACCGGCATGTTCAGTATTATCAAGAACTTTGATGAAGTATCGTCTGGCATGGGCCCAACAGCCAAGCATGTTTTGTTGCAATTGATCATAACCACCATAGCCATCACACATAATGGTGCCTTTAAAGTCATCAGCTAATTGATTGGCCACTTGGCTTGAGCGTGAGGGTGAGTAATCGAACAGGATAGTATTGTTGCTTCGGCGCACCCAGAAATAGCTTTTAGATGAGGCTTTTTTACCCGGCTCTTTAAGAACTTGCACAGTCGTCTCATCAATGTGCATCACAGGTTGATCAAGCAGCTTGTCTTCAAGCAAGTTGATTAACGGCTGTATCAATGCGCCACACTTAATCATCCAATCAGCCATGTTAGTGCGGCTGATTGAGATGTCCAGGCGCTTGAACATTTGGCTTAAGCGGT
>NZ_BMEO01000027.1 GCF_014636635.1 Marinicella pacifica
GATTTATTACGACCCAATATGCGGGCAATCTCAGACAGTGAGATTTTAGTTTTGCGTAAAACTGAAATGTGGTATCGTTCTTCACTGCTAAGGTGCGTATATGAGCGATTCATAACCTGAATTCTCCTTTGTATTATTAAGCAAGTGCAACGGTACGCACCTTACTTTTTTTATGCAACTAAAATATCGTTGCACTTACAAATGGAATTCAGAGGTTTATATTGCAGATGAAAAACTTACCGTGCCTCAGAAGCAAGATTTAAAGAGTGTATGGAAAGTGGTTAGAAATGACTTAGGTTTTGATCCTTCTAAAGTACAGGATGATGATCTAAAGAAAATACTTTCTGGGTTACTATCTGTAGTGGATGGTATTGGAGCATTTAGAACTCACGCTAGCTCGGCACATGGTGAAGGTAGAAAACGTTATAACCTCCAACCCCGTCATGCAAGACTTGCAATACATTCAGCACACACACTAGCTGTATTCATACTTGAGACTTGGAGTGAAAAAAGCACCAACAAGTAACAGCAACGGGCTGTCGATATTATTAATTAATTATTGCTAAAAAATATTAAATTCATTCACTATAATGCTGGGTATACATGATTTTCTGCGCTGTGTCTGAGCTTTAAAATGGAGGAAGATGTTTAAATTTTAAGGTTCGGCATAAACGCAATAGAATTGACTCAATAATATTTATGGCTTTATGACTAAACTAAAAAAACTGGCACGTAGTCCTCTTAAAATTAAAAAAACAGATAAAACTAAATCAGCAAACCGAGTTTTTGAATGGATGGTAGTTGTTGAAAATGGCGGGAAAGTTGATGTATCTGACCTTAAAAAGTTACATGATGGAGAAAATATTTTTAATGAACTTCTATTCTTCCTTAAGGCTCAAAGAAAAAAGAGGGTATATTTATATTGTATATTGCGGTACCTAAGGTTCGTAATCTCAATAAATAAAAAAGTTAATGCAACGACGCTTAAGCTTTATAAGGCCGAACTAGATCATGTCACATCAAAAGAGGCAAACTCAAAAGCTCAAGAGTTCTCAATTTGCATTAGCTTTTTAAAACAGCTAATGTCCGTAGAAGTCATATTACGAGATAGGCTTCCCGAAAATTTTAAATACACCGCAAAAAAACATAAAGAATCATTTTATTCCTTATGTTGTAAAAATGAAAATGAGTTGAAAGAGGTTCTTGCTCCTTTTGGTGAGGACATTTCGAGTTTGTCAAAAAAATATGGTCTTGATTTAATTGAGGCTGCCAATTGCTTTTATTCTGATCGTTGTTTAGATATTATCCATAAGAAATCTATAGCTGATATTAAAAGTGGCCTTAATGATGTGGAGTTTGTGGATAATATCATATCAGGCACCTCTATGTCAGAGATTGAAAAGTTTAAAAAAATTAGTAATTTTTCAGAAATCTATTCATTTAAGCGTACAGTAGAGGAGGCAGTGGCAATTTTATATTCTCATTATGGTTATAGTCTTCCTAGAGTTGATGACTGGATTCCTGGAGTTTATGACGCATTAAAATCACGAGGATGGAAGTCAGATAAAATTAAGAAGGAATTAAAAGATGCAAAAACTAAAAAGGGTGAATTTTACACGATTATAAAAAACCTTAGTGATCGAGAAATAGAAACATATAAAAAAATAAAAGACTGGCGGATAAAAAGTTTTAAAAAAAAATCTGTTGAAGATTGTTTTAAAATTTTATATTCGAAATATGGATATTTTTTGCCTTTGGCATCTAAGTGGCCTTTTGGATTAGCAGACTACCTAAAGAGTAGAGGATGGAATTGTACAAGAGTTTATTCTGCTTTTTTCCCAGATAAACGCATACATATGCCATTACTTATTGCATTTTTATCACATAAAGAAATAGCGCCGAATGTTGATTCTATTTTTTACCACACATATTTTAACTCAATTCAAAAGGATTCTGAACGAGGCTATTGTTTATTAAATATGAATAAAATGAGGGGTAATAGTGTGGGAATACCTATTAAATTAAGTGATCCATTAATAGCAAGTACCCTGAAACTTATCAAAATATATCAAGAGCGGCTAATGGGGTGTGATGTAGGTCGTGATTTATTGAAGAAAAATAACAATTCAATATTCCTTAACTTGATGAGAATAAAAAAATATATAAAGCAAGAGAATGATTTGAGACTTTATGACCCGGGTACAGCAAGTGATTGGGTACGAAGAAGTTTATCAAATTATTCGAATGAAGAGCCATTATTAAAGCCATTAGTAACAAGTCTGGTTTCTGGAGAAAATTTCAGGCCAACTCATGCTCTGTTAACGAAGCTCAAAGGGGGCGAATTTGCAAAAATTAAAAAGCTATTAGGTCATTCTAAGACTTCAACGACCAAGAATTATGTTGAGCGCTCAGAAACATTAGGCTTGCTCAATAAAAAAAATATCGAATTTCAAAAGTTGTTGCTAAATGAAATTGCAGTCAACACTAGGGCAAATAAAATTGGTTCGACAAGCAAACCTAAGGACAAATTGCTTCAAATAGACTACGAGCAAAGATTAGCTTTAAAAACACCTGAGTTAGAAGCAGAATGGATTGCTTATCACGATAGTATTTTAAAAGATAAAAATAGACTAATGTTTGAAAATCCATATAGATGGAATAATTATTGGGCTTTGAGATTGGCAGAGTATCAGGTGTTAATTAGCCAGTTAGACTCTAAAAGTCTTCAGGTTGCAAAACAGAACGCAAAAAAAATCGATTTGCCAATTTTAAATTAAATATGAAATCAAAAGTATCAACTAAATCAATTGAGGTTGCTGAAAATGAAAAACTTAGTAATGTAGATATTCTAAGCACTCATAAAAATTGGCTGGTTGGGTTGCCAATAAGTGATGATTGGCAATTTGAAGAGTATTTAGAAGGTCAATATCATTCCAGGTTAAGCTTTAATTGGAGGCCGACATATGAACTCGCAACTTTACAGGATCAATTAAAATGGGATACATGGAAGAATTTTGCTAAAAATTTGTGTGTGATTATTTTTGATGAAAGTCATAGTCATATTAAACCAATTACTAATAAGATTTATGCTCAAAATATTAAATTAATATGCCAGTATTTTTGTTTTGAAAAAAACCGTCTCAACATTCAGCAGGTTACTAAAGAAGATATTTTGCATTTCGAAAGACATCTCAAAGAAAAAAAGATTTCAGTTGGCTATACCGAAGCTTTATTAACTGCTGTCCAATTTTTATGGATTAAACCGTTGTTCGCTGATTTAGAAGGTTTGTCCTTTGACCCATATCCGGTGGGAAGCTCTGTTAAGTTAGTATCAAAGAAAATTGGCCAACCAAATTGCCATACTACAACATTACTACCTGAAACAGGACTTGCTCTTATAGATCACGCCCTAAAACTAATCAAAAATTCCACTAAAACCATTGAGGATTTAGGTGATTATCTGAATCTTAAAAAAAGGCACAGAAGTAGGGTTTTCAAAAGAAAGCATGGATATTCTGCCACTGAACTTTTTAAAAAAACGGATTTGATATATGGTGCCTCAATTGTCTTGGTTCTGGGTTTGTCGGCAATGAGAAGTCATGAGCTTTCAGGATTAAAATATGAGGATGCTGTTTTAATTGTTGAAGGTAAGACAAACTGCTTAACAGGTAAAGTACATAAAACCGCTAACACTATAACGGGGAAAACAACTGAAAGGCATGTTATAAATGAAATCAAACAGGCGCTAGAAATAATTTTAAGGCTTACAAGTCATGTTCGAAAAAAAAATAAGAACACTTTGCTGTTACTTAAATTACCTATATATAATTCAGCCAATTCTAAAGGAAAAGCCATCGAGGAGCTTGGGTATCAGTCCTTATACAAGATATTAGATAAATTTGCTTTAGATGCAGGATATGTTTCGGGAACATTAAGACCCCATATGTTTCGTCGCTTTTTTGCTATGATGTGGACTTGGAGGTTTGAGTTAGGTGATTTAGAGTATTTGTCAAGGCTCCTGTATCATAATAAAGGCGAATTTACAAATGCTTATATAGAGGATGAGAGAGTATGGGAGTTCATGGATGAAGAGACAAAGAGAATGACTTATGACATTTTTGAAAAAATGTTTAAAGGTGAATTGCATATTATTGGTGGCTTTCATAAAACAGTTGAAAGCTATAAAAATATTTTAGAAGCAAAAGTAACTGTAATCTCGCCTGAATCGGTCCATGATTTTGTCGAAAGAGTAATAGATAGGAATAATTATTCTATCATTCCTGCAATTGATGGATACTGCTTTATGAGTAAATCTCGAGGGAGAAGATCAAAGTGTTCGACTAATGGATTGTCGCCAGACTATTCTAATAGAAGTGAAAGTACATGTACGTCATGCCCTAATTTTGGGGTTTCAATTCGAAGTAAGAAAGAATGGGAGTCACGATTAAATGCTCACTATTTAGTGTCGAAAACTACAAAATCTGAGAAATTAAAAAAAGCTTCAGATAAAGCGATTAAAGCTATTAAAAAATTAAAGTTAAATATTATTAGTTGAGGTTTAAATGATTTCACGTAATGAAAAATTTGTGCATGCTATTAAAGAGTCATTGAAAAATATAGAGTCACAGGGTGAAAAAATAACTATTTCAGCTGTAATCAAAAATGCAAGATATGAAAATAACAATCATGTTGGTAAATCAACCTTATATAAAAAAAATAAAAAAAATGAATTTATACATAAAGATTTGTTAAAGCTAATTAATAAGTCAAAAGATAAACAGAGTAAAAAAAATGGCAAAAAAACGAAATCTAGCACATTAAACGAGTTAAGGTCAAAAATTAAAAGTTTGAATGGTGAGGTTCAATCTCTAACTGATCAGATTGTCACTCAAGAAAGTAAATTAAGGCAATTGTCCTCTGTTAAGAGTTCAGATAATGCTACAATCGCTTCTCAAGAATTTGAAATGTATATTCTTTACAGTTTATTAAAGCGACTTACTACAAATAATTCTGATATTTATGAGTTTTCAACTAAATTTATTAACAAGTTTGAACAAAAATATTCAGGTGATACAATTCTTTCGGAAGCTAAGATTCAGATTAATAAATTGATAAAAAATGCAAACGATAAACCTATTTCGCTTTTTAAGCCAGAAATAACTGAAACTAAATAAAATAGGAGATATAGAT
>NZ_BMEO01000028.1 GCF_014636635.1 Marinicella pacifica
TCAAACCAACAAATAGTGGCTCAATTTTCAACCGGTGGAGTGGCTCAGTTTTAAGTTGGTGTTGACAATAAACGAATTAGCTCTGGTCTATCTAAAGAATTACCAGATTTATTTTCTATATAAAAAGAAGCAATTCGTTTGCTGAAGCCAGAAACGAATTTTTTTAATGAGCTTTTTGCTCTATTTGCATCTTGCTCAGAAGTTGATGCTCGTAAATATGCTCTTATGAACATTTTTGCCTAATTAGGTCTATTTAGATGGTGTCATATTATATAGGTTTATTTAAGTGGTGTCATTACGTAATTGCCTGTGATATATTAACAGTATCTTTAGGGTGTACTCATGTAGAACTGCATGTAATAACACTAATTTGGACTTTGATAATGAAAAAGGATAAACCATACATTGTTGTGGTTTAATATTGTTGTAACAACGGTAACTTTACTTATTTAATAGAAGAAAAAACAAAATCAATTAGCGATGTTTAAACTGGTATTCATTGATGGTCACTTTAATTAGATATAAAGTAAGTAAACAAAAAGTCAGTAAGGTAATTGATAACGTGTCTAAACGAACCATAAGTATGTTGGCTAAAGAACTGAGTGTAAATGTCGAAACAATTCGCTTTTATGAACGCAAAGGCTTAATTAAACAACCACCAAAGCCTATGCAGGGCTATAGACATTACCCGAAAGAAACGGTAAATAGAATACATTTTATCAAGCGTTCTCAAGAATTAGGTTTTACGCTAAATGAGATTGAAGGGTTACTTGCGTTAAACGATAGTCCATGTAGTAAAGTACAAGAATTAGTTAATAAAAAACTGATCGCAGTACAAAAAAAGATGGCTGACTTGTTGTTGTTAGAACACGCTTTGGAAGAACATTTAGGACAATGCCAAAATAATGATGACGATAGCCACTGCCCAATAATTGATTCGTTGCAACCGAAGTAAATGATTCACTTAACTACCATTTCCCACTAAAACAGCATATCCAATTTTACTTCTGCGCCTTAATTCAAGTTAGCTTATTCCCCGTATCTGTCGTAGCAGATTATCAAAGATAAATTTTTTATAAATCACCCTTGACTCCGTACTTAGGTACATGCAATACACTTGCATTATCACTTAATGAGGTATCTATATGAATCAAAAAGAATCAAACCTTCCAATGATAGGAGGCATCATAGCAGCATTAGGCGCAGGCGTATGCTGTGTAGGTCCTTTGCTCCTGTTATTACTTGGGGTAAGTGGCTCATGGATTGGTAATTTAACTGCATTTGAACCCTATAGGCCATTATTTATCGCATTTGTAGTGTTGTTGTTTGGTTACTCAGGTTGGAAAATTTACCGTCCTGTAGAAGAGTGTGAGCCGGGAACGGCCTGTGCAATTCCTAAGAAACAGCAATAACGAAAAGTCATTTTCTGGCTGAGCGCTATAGTTGCGACAATTTTAGTGACCAGTAATTATTGGATACTTTTGTTTGCTTAATATACAGATCAAGAAATTTATAACATTTTAAAATTTGGAGCTAATTATGAAAAAATTAATATTAACCGCACTGCTTTCACTTTCTAGTTTTGGTGCTTTTGCTGAAGTAAAAACAGTTACACTGGAAGTGCCAACGATGAACTGTGCGACATGTCCAATCACAGTTAAAAAGTCATTAGAAAATGTTGATGGCGTTGAAAATGCGAAAGTTACCTACAAGCCTAAGCTAGCTGTTGTTTCTTTTGATGACACTAAAACCAACATCAATGCATTAATTGCAGCGACTACCAACGCTGGCTACCCTTCAAATTTAAAAAGTGAAAATAAGTAATGTTTAGCCCCTTAGAACTAGTTACGCGTATCGGAGATAAAGCAGGCTCTATAGGTGCACTTGTTTCGGCAATGGGATGCGCCATGTGTTTTCCCGCGATAGCTAGTCTTGGTGCGGCAATTGGGATGGGATTTCTTAGTCAGTGGGAAGGGGTATTTATCAATACGTTGTTACCACTGTTTGCAGTATTAGCGCTGGCAATGAATATCTTAGGCTAGTTTAGCCATCGTCAATGGCACCGTAGTTTTATCGGTTCAATTGGCCCCATTTTGGTTTTACTCTCTTTATACCCTTGGTTCCAGTACGGGTGGAGTTCATACGTTACTTATACGGGGCTAGGACTAATGGTTGCTGTATCAATTTGGGACATGGTTTCTCCAGCGAATAAACGCTGTGATGATGAAACTTGTACCGCTTAACTTTTTAAGAGGAATAAAATATGTCAACGAATAGTTGTTGCTCGTCAAATGACATCCAGCCAGAACAATTACATGTAGCCATTATTGGTAGTGGTTCAGGGGCCTTTGCCAGTGCGATTAAAGCAGCAGAAGGCGGAGCAAGAGTTACTATCATTGAAGGAGCCGATGTAATCGGAGGTTGCTGTGTAAATGTCGGCTGTGTTCCTTCAAAAATATTGATCCGTGCTGCGCAATTAGCGCATCAGCAACGTACTAACCCGTTTGATGGTTTAGAAAATATTCAGCCACAACTTAGCCGCTCCTTATTAGCACATCAGCAAAACGCTCGCGTCGAAGAACTACGCGATGCTAAATATCAACGTATTTTAGAGAGTAATCCCGCGCTATCTTTACTTAAAGGTTATGCACGTTTTAAAAATCAAAATACCTTGCTAGTTCACAAGTCTGATGGTAGTGAAGAAGAACTGGTTGCAGATCGCATTTTAATTGCAACAGGCTCTACACCAAGCATTCCGCCAATTAAGGGTTTAGTTGATACACCTTATTGGACATCAACAGAAGCCTTATTTGCAGAAGAGTTACCGAGTAGTCTAGTTGTCATCGGCTCCTCCGTTGTTGCTCTGGAAATTGCGCAAGCTTATGCCCGTTTAGGTAGCCGTGTGACAATTCTAGCCAGACATACCCTTTTATATGCTGAAGATCCGTTATTAGGTGAAAAACTGGCAGAGTGCTTTGAAAAAGAAGGTATTAGGGTACTTAATAATACGCAAGCAAGTCATGTTTCTTATGATAGCAATGGTTTTTCATTGGAAACTAACGAAGGAACATTAATCGCTGAAAAATTGCTTATCTCTACGGGTCGCCATGCAAATACTGGAAAGCTTGGTTTAGAAAATGTTGGTGTTGAAACAGATAAAAGTGGTGCCATTGTTGTTAATAGTATGATGGAAACATCAACAGCTAACATTTATGCCGCTGGAGATTGCTCCAATATGCCACAATTTGTTTATGTTGCTGCTGCTGCCGGAAGTAGGGCTGGAATTAATATGACAGGTGGAAATGCGCAACTCGACTTATCTACCATGCCTGCTGTTATATTCACCGACCCACAAGTTGCTACGGTAGGTCTAACCGAAGTACAAGCTTCAGCGGTAGGAATAAATACGATAAGTCGTGTACTTGATATGGAAAACGTACCAAGAGCTTTAGCAAATTTTGAAACGGATGGTTTTATCAAGTTGGTAGCTGAAGAATCCACGGGAAAACTGATAGGCGCACAAATTTTAGCCCATGAAGGCGGAGAACTGATTCAAAGTGCGGCTCTTGCTATTCATAATAAAATGACAGTCGAAGAATTGGCAGGTCAACTATTTCCGTATTTGACGATGGTTGAAGGATTGAAGTTATGCGCTCAAACCTTTAGCAAAGACGTTAAAGAGCTATCTTGCTGCGCAGGGTAATCATTTAACGGTAATGTACTTACAGAAATGTTAATGGAGTGCCAATTGATTGAATGTAATCAAGATATCTTAAGGCATTCCATTAACAACACAAATTGGAAGCATGCTAAATCATGATTAAATCTAAGGTTGAAAACATTCCTGTTGGTGAAGTCAGTTTTTTGACAGAGATACCTGACATCAATAAGTTCATTAGTAGTGATGATGATGCGTTGGATTTTCCTTTGAGTATTTCTCAACTGGCACTAGCTGCACAAACATCTGTCCATACGGTAAGAAATTATGTTCTTGAGAACTTAGTACACTGCGAAGAAAAAACTAAGTCAGGCCATTCACTTTACGGCTTATGTGCATTAAAGAGATTAAAGTTCATTCGAGCAGCAAGGGCGGCAGGTCTTCTTGTAGTTGATATCAAGCCATTACTAATGGCAATAGATGCAGGAGAAAGAAAAGTTCCTGAAGACATCCAAAAGCTGCTACTTACTAAAATCGAGCATAGAAAAGTATTTTTAAATCTAGTAACAAACCAAATTGAAGAGTTTTGCAATTAGAACAATTATAGAACAGTTCATGGCTCGACTAAAAACTTGTTAGCTTATCTGTTTTCTATCAATGTTAGCTTGTATATATCAAGCATATAGAATATCAACACCTCCAATTTTTAATGGCACTTTGATGCGCAGTACCTTTTGAATTAGAAATACAAACAGATGGCATTCTTTAACTTATTGATTCTACATCACTAAGTAAACCAGCTAAGTCGATTTCTTTGCGGTCTTTATTAAAGGCATATTCCCCATTTAGATTAATGTGTTGCCAAGCAACAGGTGAAAGCCGAGAAATTAATAATCCAGGACATATATGAACGCCCCATTTATTTCAATGGTTTTTAGTTAACTTTAGCCTTTTGGCCAATG
>NZ_BMEO01000029.1 GCF_014636635.1 Marinicella pacifica
GATTAACTACCTCGAAAACAGAAATATTAACAACCTAAAAATCAAAATTGCCTAAATGCACCACGGGTAAATTAAGTATTTTTTTAACTTTATTGTTGGTGTCCGGTTTAACGCTGGCACAGTCAGCAGAAACCACAACCAATGCCGTTACCGATAATCAAAACACCGCTTTGCCAAGTGGTGGCAACAGCCTTCAATTGGCCTCCGGTGCGGTATTGTATGATAACGGGCCATTGGTCAATAGCCCGGGCACCGGTGTCGGTGGTTTGGATGAAAGTGTACTTCAGGGTAATTTGGGTATGACCACTTTGGGCTTTGGTCATCAATTCGCAAACAGTAATCGGATTGCGGATGATTTTACCGTACCGGCCGGTGGCTGGACGATTAATCAGATTGAGTTTTTTGCCTATCAATCATTTGAAACTGCCTCTACCATCACCGCTGTCAATTTGCAAATTTGGGATGGTCCTCCCGGCCAGACCGGTAGTAATGTGGTTTTTGGTGACACCAGCACCAATCGCATGAGTCAAACAGCCCCAGCGAATATTTTACGCGTGACTGACTCCACAACAGGTGGTAATACCGACCGTCAAATTGCGGTGAGTGTGGTCGATGTGTACACCACATTACCTGCCGGTACCTATTGGTTAGACTGGCAAAGTGACGGTTCCGGTGGATCAGGTCCCTGGGCACCACCCATCACCATCACCGGATCTACCACGACGGGCAATGGTTTGCAGTCAACCGACGGTGGGGTGACTTACGCTAATGCTGATGATGGCGGCACACTAACGCAACAAGGCTTTCCGTTTATTATTTATGGCCCACAACCTGAAGCGGCACCCGTACCCACCATGACCATCTTGGGTGTGATGGGTTTAATGTTATTGCTGGTCTTCTTCGGTAGAAAATATATCCGTCAGTAAATAACAATTGTTTAAAACTAAAAAAGCCGCCGTAGTGCGGCTTTTTTTACGGCTCACTTTTAGCAACATTGCCCCCAGTTATCACGGTAATCCAACATTTTTTAGACGTCCGCAGGGGGCAATCACCAGGTGGAGATTGTAAATTCAATCGGCAGAGCAGATCCCGCCGGAAGCCGCACAATGCTTATCTGTCAACAGCTAAACCATCTAAAAAATAGAAAACCCCAGTGTTTGCGGCCACTGATGGTGAATTGTTGTTGATGTTCTGTATTTTTGTAAATCTTCTGTGATAGAATCTTTGCGGTTCAAGCACCAATAACAACAATAAAGCGCGATTGATTGTATCTGTTAATAACAATACTGATTTTTTACCCCTTCAATTAGCCTGGTTCTAATTGAACAATATTATTGAGGAATAACAATGAAACCAAAGAAATTATTATTGGCCGGCAGCATTGCTCTGGCTTTGAGTGGAGCCAGTTTTGCTGAAACGTCTGATTTGAAAAGTGGCCAGATTAAAGCCGACAGCAGTCAAACACACAATTCCGTTCAGGCCTATTATGTTCAATATAAGCCCGGAACCAAATCACAACTTCAGGCTGCCATTCAACAAGCGTCTTCACGCGCGCAATCTATTGAAATTGCGCACGACTTAGACCGATTGAATACGGTGGTCGTGATGTTGCCCAAAAGTGAAATAGCAACAATCAGTGCGCAATCCAATGTTACTCTGGTGGAAGCGGTACCGCAACATCAAATGATGGCGCAGGTAACGCCATGGAATGTGGATCAGTTTCAGGCCAGAGACATTTGGGACAAAAACCGCGATGGTTTGGTGGACCCCGGTGCAGCAGATGGATCAGGATTTAAAGTTTGTATTATCGACAGTGGCTTTTATGCAGTCCATGATGACTTGAAGGACATTAATGTTACCGGTATATCCTATGTCCCGGGTGAAGCGTATACGGAAGATGGTGGTTCACACGGTACCCATGTGGCCGGCACCATTAATGCTGTGAATAACACCGAAGGCGTGGTGGGTGTCATGCCGGGTGCTGCAGATTATCATATTGTGAAAGTTTTCAACAATTCCGGCACATGGGGGTCAACCGCAAGTTTAGCGGCGGCCGCTGAAGAATGTCGTGATGAAGGTGCCCATGTGATTAATATGAGCTTAGGCGGTGGTTACAGTTCGTTTGAGGATAATACTTTTCAGGACTTATATGATAATTACAATATTATCAGTGTCGCAGCGGCCGGTAATGACGGTAATACCGCCAA
Source organism: Marinicella pacifica (assembly GCF_014636635.1). Classification (GTDB taxonomy): domain Bacteria; phylum Pseudomonadota; class Gammaproteobacteria; order Xanthomonadales; family Marinicellaceae; genus Marinicella; species Marinicella pacifica. The sequence continues at coordinate 2,208 of NZ_BMEO01000029.1, forward strand.
CAGTTATCCGGCCAATTATGATTCTGTGATAGCTGTGGGTGGTTTGAATTCCACTGAAGGCATGTATAACAGCAGTCAACATCCACCCACCGGTTATGATCCCAATAACCCACCGGCCAATGTGGAATGGGATGTGGTTGAATTAGCCGGTGGCGGTGAACAGGTCTTGAGTACCGTGTCGAATCTGAATGGTGGTGTGCCTATTTTCGAAGTCACCAATAATGGACAGACCTATTCAGGCGTTAAAATTGCCGAAACCGCCAATGGTGATGTCACTCAAATTTTAGTGGAAGGCGGATTATGTGGGGTTACTGACATTAATGCTTCTTGGAACGGTAGTGTGGTTTTATGTGAACGGGGTACGCATAGTTTTGCTGAAAAAATGAACAATGTTGCTGATAATGGTGGCCTGGCGGTGGTGTTGTTTAATAATGAGCCGGGTTCAATAAGCGGAACCTGTTTTGGTGGCTGTACCAGCGGTGCGACCATTCCGAGTGTCACTATTCTACAAAGTGAAGGTTTGTTTCTTAGAAATAATGCCTTGGGTACTTCAACTCGGGTTCTTTCTGATGACGGCAGTGGCTGTGTCGGTTGTGTCGGCGGTTATGATTACTTCAGTGGAACTTCAATGGCCACACCGGGTGTGTCCGGCGCCCTTTCACTGATTTGGAATGCCTGTGGCGGTCCGACTCAATTAACCAACAAACAGGTCCGTCAACTGGCACGGGATTCAGCCAAAGATTTATCCGGTGTTTATGATCCGACCAACACCCCATATGGTGCCGGCTGGGATCCTTATACCGGCTGGGGCTTACCACAAATCCGTAAAGCTGTTTTAATGGGTTATGGCCAATATGGTGCCACCTGTGACATCACCGGGTTGGACTTAATTTTTGAAGACGGCTTTGATATGTAAAACTGTTTAGCATTGTATTAACCTTTGAAACCCTCACTCCGGTGAGGGTTTTCAGACTGCTGACAAAGTCCCCACTTTTGAGTGGGGATTTTTTATAATAGCAGTATGCTAAAAGATCACCCCCCC
>NZ_BMEO01000030.1 GCF_014636635.1 Marinicella pacifica
GGAATTTCGCTACCTTAGGACCGTTATAGTTACGGCCGCCGTTTACCGGGGCTTCAATCAAGAGCTTCTCCCTCACCTAGACCATCTAATATTCGTAACTTTAAGCTATGGTAAGCTTTTCCGCTACGCTTTAAAGACCTTTCTCGTTTCATTGCAGTACGTTTATTCACATAAGCTTCGTAATACATATCTTCTCTAAATAGTCTAGGTGAGGGATAACCCCATCAATTAACCTTCCGGCACCGGGCAGGCGTCACACCGTATACGTCCACTTTCGTGTTTGCACAGTGCTGTGTTTTTGATAAACAGTCGCAGCCACCTGGTCTCTGCGGCCTCCAACAGCGTGAACCGTCGGAGGCGTACCTTCTCCCGAAGTTACGGTACCATTTTGCCTAGTTCCTTCACCCGAGTTCTCTCAAGCGCCTTAGAATTCTCATCTCGTCCACCTGTGTTGGTTTACAGTACGGTTTTAATATACCTATGCTTAGAAGGTTTTCCTGGAAGCAGGGCATCAATCACTTCGTTCTTAATGAACTCCCCATCACGCCTCAGCATTATGTTCCCGGATTTTCCTAAGAACACTGCCTAAACGCTTGGACCGGGATAACCAACACCCGGATGACCTAGCCTTCTCCGTCACTCCATCGCAGCATATTAAAGTACAGGAATGTTAACCTGTTTCCCATCGACTACGCATTTCTGCCTCGCCTTAGGGGCCGACTCACCCTGTGCCGATTAACGTTGCACGAGGAAACCTTGGACTTTCGGCGAGGGGGTTTTTCACCCCCTTTATCGTTACTCATGTCAGCATTCGCACTTCTGATACCTCCAGCATGCTTCTCAACACACCTTCACAGGCTTACAGAACGCTCCCCTACCATGCATGTAAACATGCATCCGCAGCTTCGGTACACCACTTAGCCCCGGTAAATCTTCCGCGCGGGCCGACTCGACTAGTGAGCTATTACGCTTTCTTTAAAGGGTGGCTGCTTCTAAGCCAACCTCCTAGCTGTCTATGCCTTCCCACTTCGTTTCCCACTTAGTGGTGATTTTGGGACCTTAGCTGGCGGTCTGGGTTGTTGCCCTCTCGACTACGGACGTTAGCACCCGTAGTCTGTCTCCTATGATTGCACTTCACGGTATTCGGAGTTTGCCATGGGACGGTAGGTCGGTGTGACCCCCTAGCCATAACAGTGCTCTACCCCCGTGAGTGATACATAAGGCACTACCTAAATAGTTTTCGGGGAGAACCAGCTATCTCCGGGCTTGTTTAGCCTTTCACTCCAATCCACAGCTCATCCCCGCATTTTTCAACATACGTGGGTTCGGTCCTCCAGTCGGTTTTACCCGACCTTCAACCTGGCCATGGATAGATCGCCCGGGTTCGGGTCTAATTCCAGCAACTATGCGCCCTATTAAGACTCGGTTTCCCTTCGCCTACACTATTCGCTTAAGCTTGCTACTGAAATTAAGTCGCTGACCCATTATACAAAAGGTACGCCATCATCCCTCACCTAGAATTTCTTTTGAAAATGTGACTCACATTTTTATAAAAAATTCTAGGTGAGGGACTCTGACTGCTTGTACGTATGCGGTTTCAGGGTCTATTTCACTCCCCTCACAGGGGTTCTTTTCGCCTTTCCCTCACGGTACTGGTTCACTATCGGTCGGTAGGGAGTATTTAGCCTTAGATGATGGTCCACCTATATTCAGACAGGGTTTCTCGTGCCCCGCCCTACTCACATTCATCTCATAATCTCTTTCACATACAGGGCTATCACCTTCTTCGGCTGGCTTTTCCACACCATTCTGTTAAAAACTATGAGACTTTTGGGCTAGTCCGCGTTCGCTCGTCGCTACTTGCGGAATCTCGGTTGATTTCTTTTCCTCCGGGTACTTAGATATTTCAGTTCTCCGGGTTCGCTCTTTATAACCTTACAGCTATAAAGTGATCTTTTAAGATCGGGTTGCCCCATTCGGAAATCTGTGGGTTATACGCTTTTGTGTCAGCTAACCACAGCTTATCGCAGACTTACACGTCCTTCATCGCCTCCTACCGCCAAGGCATCCACCACATACGCTTATTCACTTGATCATATAACCCCAAACAATCTCAAGGTTAACTCTCAAACAAATATGGATCGTAACAAAATACATATATGCTTACACATATACGCATTTCGCTGGTTTCTCTCTAATAACGATTTTATTAACTTTAATAAATTCTATTTTAGACGCCATTGACTCAAATCAAATTGATTTGTAGATAATAATCACTCATCATGATTATCATCAGACTCATATTCCAAATTGTTAATTTACTCAATATAAAGCATACTTGCCTTCAAACTTTCGCCTGAAAAATCCTTGTCAAACGTCACAACGTTTGAAAAAGATTCTTTGTAAAGCATCCAGTTTTAATTTTTCGAAGATTGGCTATTTGTGCTGTCGTAGCCTATTAACAATAGGTGAGACAGTGCAAAGAGTCAAGATTCGGAAAATTGGTGGGTCTGGCTGGAGTTGAACCAGCGACCTCACCCTTATCAGGGGTGCGCTCTAACCAACTGAGCTACAGACCCATTTACTTGGTCTTTTGCCTGTTCACTGCGTTGCGCTTGTCGTTCGGTTGGTCACATACAGTCGTATGCTCCCGCCCTCTCTCCGGCGCGCGCCTTGTTAACAGCCAAAATACCGGCGTAAATGCTCTTTCGTTTATCGTCTTGGCTTCGCTTTCGCTTGCCTAACATTTACACGCAAATGGTAAAACACATAGCAAACGCCATCTGTTTTTTTTGAACTGGTGGAGCTATGCGGGATCGAACCGCAGACCTCTTGAATGCAAATCAAGTGCTCTCCCAGCTGAGCTATAGCCCCGTCTGTTTTTACTTTATATTTCTAGATAACTTGTGTGGACACCCGAGAATAACGTCTCAAGGTATTCTTTTAGGAGGTGATCCAGCCACTGGTTCCCCAACGGCTACCTTGTTACGACTTC
>NZ_BMEO01000031.1:374-2857 GCF_014636635.1 Marinicella pacifica
GGGGCCGACTCACCCTGTGCCGATTAACGTTGCACGAGGAAACCTTGGACTTTCGGCGAGGGGGTTTTTCACCCCCTTTATCGTTACTCATGTCAGCATTCGCACTTCTGATACCTCCAGCATGCTTTACAACACACCTTCACAGGCTTACAGAACGCTCCCCTACCATGCATGTAAACATGCATCCGCAGCTTCGGTACACCACTTAGCCCCGGTAAATCTTCCGCGCAGGCCGACTCGACTAGTGAGCTATTACGCTTTCTTTAAAGGGTGGCTGCTTCTAAGCCAACCTCCTAGCTGTCTATGCCTTCCCACTTCGTTTCCCACTGAGTGGTGATTTTGGGACCTTAGCTGGCGGTCTGGGTTGTTGCCCTTTCGACTACGGACGTTAGCACCCGTAGTCTGTCTCCTATGATTGCACTTCACGGTATTCGGAGTTTGCCATGGGACGGTAGGTCGGTGTGACCCCCTAGCCATAACAGTGCTCTACCCCCGTGAGTGATACATAAGGCACTACCTAAATAGTTTTCGGGGAGAACCAGCTATCTCCGGGCTTGTTTAGCCTTTCACTCCAATCCACAGCTCATCCCCGCATTTTTCAACATACGTGGGTTCGGTCCTCCAGTCGGTTTTACCCGACCTTCAACCTGGCCATGGATAGATCGCCCGGGTTCGGGTCTAATTCCAGCAACTATGCGCCCTATTAAGACTCGGTTTCCCTTCGCCTACACTATTCGCTTAAGCTTGCTACTGAAATTAAGTCGCTGACCCATTATACAAAAGGTACGCCGTCATCCCTCACCTAGAATTTCTTTTCTACAAATGTGATTCACATTTTAATAAAAAATTCTAGGTGAGGGACTCCGACTGCTTGTACGTATGCGGTTTCAGGGTCTATTTCACTCCCCTCACAGGGGTTCTTTTCGCCTTTCCCTCACGGTACTGGTTCACTATCGGTCGGTAGGGAGTATTTAGCCTTAGATGATGGTCCACCTATATTCAGACAGGGTTTCTCGTGCCCCGCCCTACTCACATTCATCTCATAATCTCTTTCACATACAGGGCTATCACCTTCTTCGGCTGGCTTTTCCACACCATTCTGTTAAAAACTATGAGACTTTTGGGCTAATCCGCGTTCGCTCGTCGCTACTTGCGGAATCTCGGTTGATTTCTTTTCCTCCGGGTACTTAGATATTTCAGTTCTCCGGGTTCGCTTCTTATAACCTTACAGCCATAAGATGATCTTATAAGATCGGGTTGCCCCATTCGGAAATCTGTGGGTTATACGCTTTTGTGTCAACTAACCACAGCTTATCGCAGACTTACACGTCCTTCATCGCCTCCTACCGCCAAGGCATCCACCACATACGCTTATTCACTTGATCATATAACCCCAAACAATCTCACGGTTATCAATCAAACAAATATGGATCATAACAAAACATATAAACATAAAATGCCTATACATCATGCCGGTTTCTCTAATAACGATTTTATTAACTTTAATAAATTCTATTTTAGACGCCATTGACTCAAATCAAATTGATTTGTAGATAATAATCACTCATCATGATTATCATCAGACTCATATTCCAAATTGTTAATTTACTCAATATAAAGCGTACTTGCCTTCAGACTTTCGCCTGAAAAATCCTTGTCAAACGTTAACACGTTTGAAAAAGATTCTTTGTAAACATCCAGTGTGATTTTGTTTTAATCAAGGCAGAAGCAAGTGAAGCCTATTACCAATAGGTGAACTTGATTCTAACGCAGAGTAAAACAAAATGTGTTTTTTGAAGGTTGGCTTTATGTGCTGTCGTAGCCTATTAACAATAGGTGAGACAGTGCATAAAGTCAAGATTCAGAAAACTGGTGGGTCTGGCTGGAGTTGAACCAGCGACCTCACCCTTATCAGGGGTGCGCTCTAACCAACTGAGCTACAGACCCGCTTGCTTGCTTATTTTCCTGAACTCGGCGTTACGCTTGTCATTCGCTCGGTCATGTACCGATGTACATTCCCTCACTCATTCCGGCGCGTGCCTTGATTTCAGCAAAATAACCGTCACAATCGATTTCTTTTTAAAATCGCGCGGTATAAACCATTTTCCGTATTTTAATTCAGTTAATTAGGCTTACGCTTTATTAACAGCCAAAATACCGGCGTAAATGCTCCTTTGTTTGAGGTCTTGGCGACGCTGCGCTTGCCTCTCTAAAGAATCTACATCGCAAATGGTAGAAAACACATAACTTCTGTCATCTGACCTCAGTCTTCTGTCTTCCGATACTGGTGGAGCTATGCGGGATCGAACCGCAGACCTCTTGAATGCAAATCAAGTGCTCTCCCAGCTGAGCTATAGCCCCGTCTGTTTTTACTTTATATTTTATAGATAACTTGTGTGGACACCCGAGAATAATGTCTCAAGGTATTCTTTTAGGAGGTGATCCAGCCACTGGTTCCCCAACGGCTACCTTGTTACGACTTC
>NZ_BMEO01000032.1 GCF_014636635.1 Marinicella pacifica
ATTAATATACCGCATTTTGCTATGAGTAACTTCTTGTTTTTCAACTATTTTCTAAATGCACCACGGGTATTTTGATATATTTTTTTATTTCAAAATTAAAGTTTACCAAACAGATTGCTTTATCAAAAATAGTTAAATTTAAAGCGCTTATTTATATATCAGTATTTATAGCAATATTTATATTTTCCATTTTTGTATCATATGAGAGAACTAACCCAAAAAAGTGGATTAATGAGCCTTTTTTAAGTGCTTTAGCTGAGAATAACAGTGAGTTTATAAAAGTTAAAAATAGAAGAGAAATTTTATTGGACAAGAAAGAGAGGCAGTATTATTTTTCCTCATTAGAAAACAAAATAAAAACTAACAAGCCACAAAGAAATATTATTTTAATTATAGTTGATGGCTTAAGAGCCGATAGAATGAGTTTATACGGTTATGAAAAATATACGACGCCAAACTTAAATGAACTTATAAGCAATAATTTCTTTCAGTATATAAAAATCTTTACGTCAACGTGTTCAGATTCAGTATGTGGAATATATTCAATTTTAAGCTCAAGAAGATATGATGAATTTGGCTTTGGTTTGTTGGATCTTACAGAAGTATTAAAAACAATAGGATATGAAGTTTTTTTTATTTTAAGTTCAAATCATAGTTATATGTCCCTAAAGCAATTATACGGAGAATCCATTGATGTGTTTCACGATGGCATTAGTTTTAAGGATTCTGTTTCAATTAACGACGATTATGGGGTAATACAAAAGTTAGAAACAATAGATTCATACACAGAACAACCACGGTTTTTCTATTTGCATTTTATGTCGGCGCACTTGCTTGGCAAGATTAAAGAAGAGTTTGCTATTTATAAGCCTTATTCTAAACAAACACCTGCTTTATTAAGCAGCCTAAATAATGTTGACTATAATCATTACTTAGAGAAAATATCTAACGGATATAACAATGGAGTTTTGCAAGCTGACTACTATATAAAAAAATCATTAGATATACTTAAAGACAAAGGATACCTCGCTAATAGCTTGGTGGTTATTACTGGAGATCATGGAGAAGGTTTGGGTGAACGAGGTAATTTTTCACATACTTTTAATTTATATCAGGAAGATATTAATGTCCCATTTTTATGGCATAGTGAGGGTTGTAACTTAAAAACTTTAGATTATGGAACTCATATTGATATTGCTCCAACTATTTTAGATTGTTTAAATTTACCTATTCCAATGACATGGAAGGGAAATTCATTAATATCTAAACCACAAAACAAAAGGCTTACTTATCATCAGACAGTTAGGATAGATAAAGTTGTCATGGTAATAGAAGAGTCAAAAAATCATTTATATAAGCTTATGGCAAATTATTCTGGCAGTGACTTTAGCAAATTTCGTCTGTTTGATATTTATAATGACCCTAAAGAACAAATAAATTTAATTAATAAAATTGATCCTAAGCATTTGGAATATTTAAAGTATAAGTTAGTGTCATACTTTAGTGAGGAATAAATAATGCAAAGCATGCTGAGATGCACAACACGTCTTGGTTTGTAAATTAAGTTATTTTTTCTGTCTATAAATATGATTATTTTTTGGAATTTAATAATTGTAAAATAAATAAAAAATAATGAAGACCCAATCAGGTCAAATCCTCAACTGGAATACAGAAAAAGGCTTTGGTTTTATCCAGCCCGATGCCGGTGGCAAGCATGTTTTTGCGCATATCAATGATTACAGTCAAAGACATAAACCACCGGTTAAAGGCCTGGCTGTTAATTATGCCCTGTCCGAAGATTCAAAAGGCCGGGCTTGTGCGGTCAATGTGATACCGATTAAAGGCCATAAAAAAAGTGGGATTCATACAAAACAAAAGAATTTTGCCGCTATATTGGCGGTTGTCTTTTCTTTGTTTTTGGCCGTAATTTATTTTTCAAAGATTATTCCAATTCATATTGTGGGTATCTATGTGGTGATGAGTTTTTTAACTTTTTTATTGTATGCGCACGATAAAAAAGCAGCGGGGCGGGATGCTTGGCGTACACAGGAAAGTACTTTACACCTGTTTTCTATATTGGGCGGCTGGCCCGGGGCTTTACTGGCGCAGGCGTTTATTCGGCATAAAAGTAAAAAACTGTCTTTTAAAATCGTTCTCTGGCTAACGGTTTTGATTAATTGTGTTGTTTTGTATTGGCTGATAACGTCTGATGGTAAATTATCGTTTGATGCTGTGGTTATAGGATTAAATGACTTATTGCTTTAGCTTTTGGCGAAACTTATCTTTTGCGAACAATTCAATCTTCTTCGAACAAATCTTCAATGTCACGGTCATTAAACAAGGACATATATGAACGCCCCATTTATTTCAATGGTTTTTAGTTAACTTTAGCCTTTTGGCCAATGCTC
>NZ_BMEO01000033.1 GCF_014636635.1 Marinicella pacifica
GATGTCACCTGAGGTGTCGTTATCAACGTATGTGTCCAAAACTTTATCAATGATCAATGAAGGGTTTGAAGATACAGTAATTGTGGCATCTGTCGAACCCGTAAATTCATCAGCAGGAAATGTTTGTGAATTGTGCAATACGTCTACCGTATTGGTGATGTCACCCGCAGGTGCGTTGGCGTCAACGGTTACTCGGAAAACAAAAGTCGCACCTTCATTCTGCAAGAAAGTTCCGCCGTTTCCATTGCTGGCACCTGCACCTAATCCGCAGATCACGGTTGTCCCATCAAAACCACATTCACCATTTCCAACGGTATCGTTTTGTGGTCCTGAAGACCCTACATCTGCTGATGTCACGTTTATAGAATTCGGAACATAAGTGGTGTTTACCGGGATAACGTCACTTAAAACTGTATTTGTCGCACCATCCGCTCCTGTATTTTCAAATGTAATTGTATATTCAATCACATCACCTGGCTCAACATCACCACCATTCAAGTCAACAGCAGTTTTTGACAAAGAAGAAACCAAGTCTGGAACGAATAAATCTGTGGCAAAAGCCAAAACATTAGGAAAATAAGTGTCTCCAGATGTTACAAAATCTATTTGAGCTCCAGTAACACTATTGGCTAACAAGCCTGAGACGTCAATATAGTCCAAGTCCATTGCCAGTTGATTGACATAAGAAGGCGAACGATCAACATATGTGCTGTCTAAACGCGTATTCGAACTGTTCCAAAAGTTATTGTTAGGGTTCAATGAATCATTGATGGTATTACCTTCAAAAACAAAACGATCACCAACGATATTTTGATCACCCTCCCAAACCAAAGCACCCAGGAATGTATCAAAACTCCCTGATGCTGGTGTTAAAAGTCCTGTCACATTTACTGTTACAGTGGTGCTTCCACTGACTCGCGCGGCACCATCATAGATCATCAATCGACGGTATGGCTGATTGATGTCTTGATATATCACAGTCAACGACCATCCTCCATAAAAACCAAGACCATCATTTCCGGTCTCAGCACTCAAATTACCAACAAAGTATGTTCCATTACCGGCAGCTTGCACCCGTGATGTCACATCAGCAAAAGCCTGATATGGCCTAGAACCCACAGCACCTTGAGTAGCAAATGTATCAATTACTGTGGCATTGACAGCCGAATAACTGCCTGCACCCGGCTCACGCATTTGAATGGTGCCACGATTGGCTTCATTTTCATCATCACGTCCGCCCCAATATAAACCAGCAAATAATACAGTTGACCCTGCTGGCAAATTCAAATCAGCACTAGACGAGTTACTGAATCCGGCACCTACATCAACATTGACGTATGCCATTTGCTGGTTATTACCACCACTTACAGTACCGCTTTGGATATCGCCACAGTTTGCATTTCCTGCATCACAAGTTAGCAAACCATTACCTACTAAGGCGATGTTTCCAAAATCATTGGTACTGAACCTTGGCGTATATGCCCTGTCAATTTGAGCAAATGCATTGACATTCACCAATAGTAAAAAAAGAAGAATAAGTTTTTTAAGTTTCACCGTCATACCCTGCCTTATAAAAAAAATAAGATTCTACACGATTTTTTACTTAAACTACAACTGAACCCCTTCAAAAACACGATGTTCGTCACAGATTCAAACCTTAACCCTATGATATCCAAGAGGATAATGATAATTTTAAAATTTGAAAATTTTTGTAAAATTTTAAGAGAGCAGCAAACATTGACATTTCTATCCAACAAATTGACATTTGTGTCATAAAAATTTCATTAGCTATATACGTGATTTGTTTTACAAGTTGAAATACATTGCCCATTGCACCCAATTATCAAATTAAAGATAACCCGTGGTGCATTTAGGCGATTTTGATTTTTAGGTTGTTGATATTTCTGTTTTCGAGGTAATTTATCCACTGTATTGTCGTCAATGCGGTGAGTTTTGCCAGTACTCTTGCAGCAAAGCCTTTGAATGATTTGGCATAGTTTCTGCGTATCATGAATTGGTCACACAATTGAGAAAATAACGTTTCTATTCGCTTTCTTGTTTTCCGCACGACCCAAGGTAACATCTTGTAATTGCTTTGATTTTTTCTCATGGGCACATAGAGTTTGATATTGCTGGACTGGAATAAATCAACTTGGACCTCGTGACTCAGGTAGCCTTTATCAGCATTCAGTTCACAGTTGCTCATCAAGTGTTTTACGTCGTTGAGGTAATGAATGTCATGGACAGTAATCCAGGACATATATGAACGCCCCATTTATTTCAATGGTTTTTAGTTAACTTTAGCCTTTTGGCCAATG
>NZ_BMEO01000034.1 GCF_014636635.1 Marinicella pacifica
ATTAAATTTTTTTATATATTTCAATATTTGAAAAACCGGTTTTACTGATTTTCTCCCTTACCATCCTCCCTTTTTTTATTAAATCGTTAAGTAGTACAAATGCTCATTATTCAGCAAAGATGAAAACATCTGGGGTTTATAATGAAGTGTGTTTAAACCATTAAAGATGTTAAATTATTATATAGATTAATTCTGAATCAATTAAGATTATGTTTTAGTTTTTTTGCTTAAGTGTTAGCGATTGTTCGGTATAATTAAGTTATTCTTATTTTTATATTTTAATGGCTTATCTTCGATATACTCAAAATGCCAAAATATCTGGGTTGAAAACCAAATCATTCCCTGTTCTTTTTAATTCTGAATCACAAGTTAATTTATTGTGTTTAAACTATTTTCTTGATTTGGTTCAATATTCAAGTATCAGCTCTTTAAAAACCTATGCTAAGCATTTGCTAGATTTTTACTCTCAATTTGAATTAGAAACAGAATATGAATCAATTGATATGATTGACGATGAATATTTAGCTGCTTATAAACAGTCTCTTCTTAGCAGGATTGATTATGAAAATACTGAGAATTATGTATCGCAAATAATGAGATCGGTTTTAAAATATCTTAAATGGCTTGAAGATAATAATTATGTTAAGAATTTAATAGGTGATTCGGCAAAATACAGAATTAGGATACGGCTGGTTAAAAATGGAATTAGACACCATCTAATAAAAAAAGAATCTAAAAATAAAAACATTAGTATTGCACCTCGATCTGAATGGATTGATGTAATTAAAAAATATGGCCCATCATGTCGCAGAGTTAGATTTAGATTTGAGCTCATGATTGATTGGTGTAAATCAGCGGGTCTCCGCACTTTTGAGGTTTGTGCTTTATCAATTGATCAATTACCTACTAGAGCAACAGTAATTAAAGCTATTGAGAATAAAAAAAATGTATACATGACACTAAATGTAACTAAAGGCGGTAAATCAAAAGAAATACCAATAAACCCATTACTTATAAAGAAAACATGGGATTATATTGAATTGAGTAGACATGAACTGGTTGAAAACTTAATAAAACGAGCTAATCAAAAATATGAAAAATATAAAGATGATAGGCTTATTTTTTTGTCTGAAAAAACCGGGAGAGCAATACTAAGTACATCGTTCTCCAACTCAATAAGACAAGCTTACACAAGTGCAGTGGAAGCAGGAGATCTTACAAAAGATGAACGCGTTTGGGCACATGGGTTACGCCATAATTTCGTAACTAATTTGCTTATAGGTTTAGATAGAAACAACATACCAAGAGTAGAATCGGTAGCAAGGCAGTCAACACGTCATGGCAGTATCGATGCTATGGAGCCTTATCTGACAAGTCGCTTTAATGACACCTTTGAATAATATTATTTATGAGTTTTACAATCCGATTGTTAGCGCACCCTATAGATAGTGGGTTTAAATGAGTAAAGAGATACCAGCTCCTGTCATAGCAGTTCTAGCTGAGCATTTACCATCTATAGAGACGCATGCAAGTCTTGATAACTTATTCTTTCATGCTGATGCCCCTGGTAATCCGCCGGAAGGTTCTAAAACTTTAAAGATTCAGTCTTGGCTGAGAAAAATAAACAGGGATGCAGAAGCACCACTTAAAATTTTGGGTAAACTTATTGAATGCTATATGGAAATCCCAAAGCAAGACGAGGAAGATAAGTCTTTATTTGGATATTCCATGCCCAACCCGAGAAAAGAATTGAAAATTAAGCTTCAGTCGATTTTGAATAGGTGCAATCTGTGCTATATCGATGGAGGCATTGTTTCTGATGGGAGTTCTGCAACGAGTAAATCTTTAGCGGAATTAATCAAAAGTCGAGATATCCCTTCAATTGAGTCTGAATTTAATCGGTCGTTAGAGAATGTAAACTCCGAACCAAGAGAAGCTGTATCTGCCGCATGCAACATACTTGAATCCATATTTAAGGTGGTGGATTCCAGTTGCAAGTGCAACGGGCTAACATCTAGATAATATGAACCGCCCCGGGTTTGTCGGAGACTCAATAGTTTGAGAGAATAAGTCTATGAATACACAAATCCGATATGCCCCCAAGGTGAAAGAGCGAGCCGTTCGGTTGGTTTTACAAACCGAACATGAACATCAATCCAGGTGGTCAACGATCAAGTCCATTGCTGCCAAGATTGGTTGTACACCTGAGACCCTGAGAAGCTGGGTTAATCGACTTGAAATTGATCA
>NZ_BMEO01000035.1 GCF_014636635.1 Marinicella pacifica
AATTATTCATAATATCACCTCATACACTTACCCACGGCGCTGCGCCGAGCAGCGGGGTTTGGGGCAGCGCCCCATTTATAACCTTATCAGTTTTGATTATAAACAATGGTTTCGGACATATATCCGGCCTGTTTGTGAGGTCATTTTGTAGCCTCTGGCCTTGATGAGATCCGAACCTGACTTTCTTATCATGCACTCGGCCTTGATGGCCTTGTCCTAGATCAGTTTAAAGTCAGGTCGGGTTACCTGTTGTTCATCATGCTTGCTGACTTGGTTGGTTAGTTTTTACTTTTGGGTTAATGTGTACTCTGGGTTATAGGCTTGACCTTTGTTCAATACCGCCCAAATGATTCTGGCCATTTTATGGGCTGTGGCTACGACAGCTTTGTGTTTACCTCGCCTTTGTTCGACTTGTTTGGCAAACCTTTTGAGCGTACAGTCTTGTTTAAAGGTGCTCAAAACAATTCTGCCACCGTGTATCAGCAGTGTCCGCAAGTACCTGTCACCCCGTTTGGACATGCCCTGGTTAACGATTTTGGTACCACTGGCCTGATGCTTTGGTGTTAGTCCCAGCCATGCAGCAAAGCCTCTGGCACTTTTGAACTGTTTGGCATCACCCACCTGAGCCAATATGGCTGATGCCGTGATTAAGCCGATACCTGGGATTTGCATAATTGGTTGGTATTGTGGATGTGCGGCAGCGGTTTGTTCTATTTTTTGTTCTATGACTTCAATTTTGTGGTTGGATATTCGTAATTCATCCAGCATGTCATTAAGCATTTCGCGCATTAGGAATGATAATTGATTGCTCATGTCTTCAATAATCAATGGTAGCTGAGTTTTCATAACATGGTAGGAACGGGTCATGATGATGCCATATTCCGATAGTAGGCCTCTGGTTTGGTTTACCAATGAGGTTCTGTCACGAATTAACCGCTGTCTGATGCGGTGCATGGCTTGTAAGTCTTGTTGTTCAAAGGTTTTTACTGGTACAAAATGAATATTTGGACGCAAACTTGCTTCACAGATAGCCACCGCATCATGGTGATCATTCTTGTTGCCTTTAACGAACGGTTTTACATGCTGCGGTGGAATCAGTTTCACTTTGAATCCCAATGCCTGGAATTGTCTGCCCCAATGATTGGCAGAATAGCATGACTCCATAACGATGGCATCTGGTTTAACTTGAAGGACTGATTCAACCAACTTTCTTCGGGTAACTTTTTTGTTTAATATGACATGGTTGTTCAAATCCATGCCACATAATTGAAAAACAGTTTTTGCCAGGTCGATAGATAATAATTTACAATGTTTCATGATGAATGTCTCCGG
>NZ_BMEO01000036.1 GCF_014636635.1 Marinicella pacifica
AACCAAATTCAGTTCAGTGGGTCTGGTGCTTGATTGTGAGGCTGCAAACCAATCAGTTATTCATTGGCTTGATCAAATTGCCAACCAAAGAATCCACAACACAACAGGTAAAAAGCCGGCAGATCAATTAAAAATAGAACAGCCCTTTTTACAAACCATCCACTCACAAGCCATAGTGGCTTTACCTGCAAAGAAAACAAGCCACAAGCCAGTTGTGGACACACACTATACCAGCAATCCTTTGCACCATGACTTGAGCATATACGATCAAATTGGAGGTGGCTATGAACCTACAGCTTGAGCGTATAACTGAAATAGCCAATCAACTGAAACTCGTGAGTATTGATGATAATGCCACTGAGCTCACACAACAGGCGGCCAAAGAAGAATGGGATTACCTTTCGTTTTTAGAAAAAGTACTGACTGCCGAACTTGATACTCGTGCTGTCAGACGACAAAGCATGTACACACGGATGGCAGGCTTTCCAAGTATTAAAACACTGGATGAATTTGATTATAAATTTGCATCAGGTGTTCCTAAAACCTTGATTAACCAACTGGCAACTTTGACCTTTGTTGAACGGGCTGAAAATGTGATATTGCTTGGTCCATCCGGTGTCGGCAAAACACATCTGGCCTGTGCTTTGGGCTACCAGTGTGTTCAATCAGGATTAAAAGTTCGCTTTATCAGCGCATCTGATCTTATCTTGCAATTAACAACGGCTCAAAAACAAGATAAATATAAATCTGTAATGCAGCGCAGCGTCATCGCTCCAAAAGTATTAATCATTGATGAAATAGGTTACTTACCATTTAGTGCCAATGAATCAAAAATACTTTTTGATGTGGTGGCCAAACGTTATGAGAAAGGCTCAATGATACTCACCAGTAACTTGCCCTTTGGCCAATGGGGGCAAACCTTTGCTAATGACATCGCTTTAACCTCGGCCATGCTTGACCGAATATTACATCACTCACATATTGTGCAAATTAAAGGAGAATCCTATCGATTAAAAGAGAAAAAACAAGCCGGTTTGATTAA
>NZ_BMEO01000037.1 GCF_014636635.1 Marinicella pacifica
GTCTTTAAGATAAATCGTTCCGGCTCCGCCGTTATGGTAATCTTTGTTAGGTGGTACTCGAACATAGCCTCCAAAGGCTTGAACCTGTGAACTTAAATCAAAACCGTTCAGTGTGTCGTAATAAACGGCAACTCGTCCGCCAGCACCTGAACCATTGTATACATTAGTTCCATTGGCACTAATTTGGCCCAAACCATTAAGTTCGTTAACTTCTATCCATAAAGATCCACCACTGCCTCCACCATAGTTGTTATTTTCCTGAAGCCCGTTAGATTTAATACTTCCAGCTAAATTTAGTACATTGCTTACTGTTAAGCGTAATGAACCACCGCCTCGGCTGTAATTACCACTGGCACCTAAATCCAACGGCTCTCTTAAATCACCATAAGTTGAATTAGTAGAGTCACCTGAATTGTATAATCCACCTAATCCACCATGACTGCCTCCTGAACCCCAACTCATGGAATTTGAATCATAAGCAGCCCCTTTACCACTGACATCAATTGATGAATCGGCACTTACTGTCACATCCGTGACTGTTAGGTGAACGCCTGATACGCCTTGCCCATGCGTTAATATGGCACCATTGTTTAAGTCCAAATTCGTTAAGGTTTGTGGCACATTAATCTCAACTTCAGCTGAATCAATACTTAAATCAGTGAGTTGCGGGTGGTTCACATTAATCTGTAAGTGGGCACCACTTTCGACACTTATCTCAGTCCAGGCAGGATGCACCGCATTGAGGACTTCTCTTGCACCATTTGATATCACATAAGGCGTGACTTCAGGAATGGTAAAACTCGCCTGGTGATCCACACTGGAATTCTGGATATCATAGGTGTTGTTAACAGTTAGCTCACCACCTTGCACCCAATGGCTGTCATTAGTCAGTATTAAACTATCAATAACCAGATCATGTGGTTGATTGATTAAGCTGTCCTCTGCGCTGATTGACAGTA
>NZ_BMEO01000038.1 GCF_014636635.1 Marinicella pacifica
CCACTGAATTGTGGTTAGTGCAGTGAGCTTTGCAAGAACTCTGGTGGCAAAGCCTTTGAATGATTTTGCATAGTTTCTGCGAATCATAAATTGATCACAAAGCTGAGAAAATAAGGTTTCAATACGCTTTCTGGTTTTCCGCATAATCCAAGGTAACTCCTTGTAATTGTTTTGGTTTTTTCTCATAGGCACATGTAACTTGATATTGCATGATTCAAACAAATCGATTTGTACATCGTGACTCAAGTAACCCTTATCACCATTTAGTTCGCAATCACTCATCAAATGTTTAAGATCATTCAAATAGTGGATGTCATGTACCGATGCAGGGGTTAAATCAAAGTGTTTGAAGACGCCTGCTGAAGAACAGACCGCATGTAATTTGTAACCATAAAAGTGCATTTGCTGTGAGGCACAATAACCGTGGTTGGGAGATGTTTTGATATCTTCACGACAAATAGTTGACCTGTTTGAGCGACTCATTTTGCAAACTTCAAGGGGCATAGAATCGATGATATAGTGGTTTTCTCCCTGGGTCATTTGCTCTGCCATTTGTTCCCTAAGTGATTCAATGTAAAAGAATAATCGTTTCTTTCTACGGTGATAAACTGACCGCTCAATGCACTCGCTTAATCGTTTTGGTAAACGCCGAAACAGCTCCCTTTCAGAATCGATATTCAGATATTCCGCAGTCAATATCAGCGCTATCACCTCAATGTCTGATAGTTTTGGAGTCCTGATTTGATTCA
>NZ_BMEO01000039.1 GCF_014636635.1 Marinicella pacifica
AAACACCGTCAGAAAATATATCAACAGTAAAGATTGTGAACCTACCTATAAGCCAAGGGTTAAAGGAGCTTCAAAACTTGATCCATTTAAAAATTTCATCAATGAACGGATAGCTCATGCCAATCCAATTCGTTTATCTGGCACAGTCATTCATCGAGAACTCAAAGACATCGGTTACCAAGGTGGAATTACGTTGGTTCGGGATTATCTACACCAATTGCGTGATTGTGTTGAACCGGTAGAAGTGATTCGTTTTGAAACAGAACCGGGTAAACAAATGCAGGTTGACTGGGGAAAAATGCGGGGCGGTAAAGACCCAATCCATGCCTTTGTATGCGTCTTAGGGTTTTGTCGCGCCTTGTTTGTTGTTCTAACAGACAATATGCGCTATGAGACCTTAGAGGCTTGTCACCGTGCTGCTTTTGACTATTTCCAGGGTGTTCCGGAACAAGTCTGGTATGACAACATGAAAACGGTTGTACTGCAACGAGATGCTTATGGTGAAGGCCAGCATCGATTTAACAAAAGCTTTTATCAGTTCGCTAAAGAAATGAATTTCATTCCCAAGGTATGCCAACCCTACCGCCCACAAACCAAGGGTAAAGTTGAAAGAATGGTTCGTTATGTGCGAGATAACTTTTTCAACCCTTTGGC
>NZ_BMEO01000040.1 GCF_014636635.1 Marinicella pacifica
AAACACCGTCAGAAAATATATCAACAGTAAAGATTGTGAACCTACCTATAAGCCAAGGGTTAAAGGAGTTTCAAAACTTGATCCATTTAAAAATTTCATCAATGAACGGATAGCTCATGCCAATCCAATTCGTCTGTCAGGAACAGTGATTCATCGAGAACTTAGAGACATTGGTTACCAAGGTGGAATTACGTTGGTTCGGGATTATCTACGCCAATTGCGTGATTGTGTTGAACCAGTAGAAGTGATTCGTTTTGAAACCGAACCGGGTAAACAAATGCAGGTTGACTGGGGAAAAATGCGGGGCGGTAAAGACCCAATCCATGCCTTTGTATGCGTCTTAGGGTTTTGTCGCGCCTTGTTTGTTGTTCTAACAGATAATATGCGCTATGAGACCTTAGAGGCCTGTCACCGTGCTGCTTTTGAATATTTCCAGGGTGTTCCGGAACAAGTCTGGTATGACAACATGAAAACGGTTGTACTGCAACGAGATGCTTATGGTGAAGGCCAGCATCGATTTAACAAAAGCTTTTATCAGTTCGCTAAAGAAATGAATTTTATTCCCAAGCTGTGCCAACCCTACCGGCCACAAACCAAGGGTAAAGTTGAAAGAATGGTTCGTTATGTGCGAGATAACTTTTTCAACCCTTTGGC
>NZ_BMEO01000041.1 GCF_014636635.1 Marinicella pacifica
GTTCATATTTTCATTGGTTCCCCGTTGCCATGAAGCATAGGGTTTAGCAAAGTAAACATCAATATTCAAAGCTTCTGCCACCTCATTGTGTCTAGCAAACTCTTTACCGTTATCGTAAGTAACAGTGTGAACATTAAAAGATTTAAGAGCTTTAATACTACTGCTGGCTATCAGTCCTGCACGTCGGTTTTTGTGGGCTCTAATAACGCATAAACGGGTTTTACGATCAGCAAAGGTAAGTAGCACGCCTTTGTGTTTGTTACCCACTACGGTGTCTCCCTCAAAGTCACCGAACCTGCTGCGCTCATCAACAACAGCAGGACGTTCATCAATATCACGTCTATCAACGATCTGCCCACGTCTTTGTTGGCCTGATGCATACCGTTTACGACGTTTCTTTTGACAACGAAGATGAGTATAAAGCTCGCCACCATCTTTTTTGTCAGCATAGATAAACAAGTAAATACGTTCAACGCTTGGTACATCAATCCAACCCATGACCTTAAGCCGACCATTGATTTGTTCAGGTGACCAATCTTGTTCAACCAGATAGCTGATATAGGCAAAGC
>NZ_BMEO01000042.1 GCF_014636635.1 Marinicella pacifica
AAAATACGTACTTTCTCACGACCTACTGGAAAATTATTTTCCTGAAGCTTAACGTGAATCTTACGGTAGCCAAAGGTCTCATGCTTATGTGATAAAAAGTGTAATTTATCAATCATTTCTCTATCATCTTTTTTGTATACTCGGCGTTTTGTTGATCGTGCCAAATCCATAATCTTGCAGGCTTTACGTTCACTGACGTTGAATTTATTTTCTAAATGCTCAGCAGCCATCCTCTTTTGGCGAGAGCCTACCACTTTTTTGAGTTAACCTCCTTGAGCATCTCAATATCTAAGGCTTGATTGGCAATGATGGTTTTAAGACGGCGGTTTTCTTCGGCAAGTTGTTTCATTTTGCGGACATCTGAAACAGCCATACCTGAATACTTTTGCTTCCATTTATAAAAGGTGGACTGGGCTATGTTCTCACGCCGAATAATATTTGCTGCATTACCTTGGGTTTCAGCTTCTTTCAAAATTCGAACGATTTGTTCTTCTGTATATCTTTTTCGTTTCAT
>NZ_BMEO01000043.1 GCF_014636635.1 Marinicella pacifica
ACAAGGCCGGGTCAATAGCAAAGACTATATTCAAGCACTTGAACAGTCGGTAACGGAGGATCGTAAAAGTCATGGAAAAAAGCCTCTTAAGGCTAAAGAACAAAAGCCTGAAACAAAAATAATCAAACAAAGCACCACAGACCCGGACAGCGGCTATATGGTCAGAGACGGAAAGCCCAAAGGTTTTTTCTACCTTGATCATCGTACAGTTGATGGTTACTGTAACTTCATCACCGATGTTCATGTCACAGCCGGCAATGTTCACGACTCGATACCTTACCTATCTCGCATAGACAGACAGGTTGAACGATTTTCCCTAAAACCAACAGCGGTGGGATTGGATGCCGGCTACTTTACTGCCAGTATCTGTAAGGGCATAGAAGACAGGAAATTATATGGCGTCATAAGTTATCGAAGACCCAATCACAAGAAAGGTTACTTTTATAAACGGCAATACACTTACCATCATCAAGGTGATTATTATGAATGTCCTGAAGGTCAAAA